>CAWCQB010000029.1:0-296125 GCA_963797505.1 uncultured Actinomycetota bacterium
ACGGTGCCGCGGAGGACGAGCTGCCCGGGCTGGCTGGCGCGGTGTACGACGACCACCGGGCAGTGGGCTTCGTAGTGGCCGGCGAGCTCGTCCATCAGCTCGCGGGTCCGCGTGATGGCCAGGTGTACGACGAGCGTGGCGCCGGTCTCTCGCGAAGTTGGCCAGCTCCTCGCCCGCCGGCATCGCGGTGGAGCGCGCCTGCGCCCGGGTGAGTACGACGGACTGGGCCACCAGCGGGATGGTCAGCTCGCGACCGACGAGCGCAGCCGCAGCGGCGTACGCCGGGACGCCGGGTGTCACGTCCCACTCGACTCCGGCCTGGGTCGAGCCGGTGGGTCTGCTCGGTGAGTGCGGAGTAGACCAACGGTCGCCCGAGACCAGCCGCACCACCTCGAACCCCTCCTGGGAAGCCCCGATGAGGCGGGCCATGATCTGGTCGAGGTCGAGGTCCTGGGTGTCGACGAGCTCGGCGTCCCGGGCTGACGTCGACAAGGAATCCCTCGTCGAGGTAGGTCCCGGGATAGAGCACGACCTCGGCGGCAGAGAGCAGCGCGGCCGCGCGGAGGGTGAGCAGGTCGGCCGCGCCGGTCCGGCGCCGACGAAGTGGACCGTCATGGGCCGTCCGTGTCCAGGCCCACTGGGTCACGGCACGGGCGGGCGTCCAGCCGGTGAAGCGAGCCGATGGGTGCTGCGTGCTCGACCGAGAGGCGGGTGAGCTCGCCGCCGTGCTCGGCGTACGGCGTGGCCAGCAGGGTCTCGGTCTCGAGCGTGACGCCGTGGACGACCAGCCGACCACCGGGCCGCAGCCTTCAGGCAGGTGTCGAGCAGCCCGGGCTCGGTCGCACCGCCGCCGACGAAGATCGCGTCCGGGGCGGGCAGGTCGGCGAGCTCGGCGGGTGCGCGGCCGTGCACGACCGCGAGGTGCGGGACGCCGAGGTGACGGCGTTGAAGCCGATCTGGGTGGCGCGGTCGGTGTCGGACTCGATCGCGATCGCCGGCACCGCGGGTGCGCGCGCATCCACTCGATGCCGACGGAGCCGGCCCCCGCGCCGACGTCCCGAGCAGCTGACCGGGCTGGGGAGCGAGCCGCGCGAGCGCACCGGCCCGGAGGTCGCGCTTGGTCAGCTGGCCGTCGTTGCCGAAGTCGTCGTCGGGCAGGCCGGCGGCCCAGGACCCGATGACCGGTCCTCGAGGTCGAGCGCGATCACGTTCAGCCGCGGCGACTCGGCCGACCAGGTGGCCGCTGTCCCCTCGGTGCGCGACTCCTCGGCAGACCCGAGGTCACCGAGCACGACGACGCGCGAGGCGCCGTAGCCGTAGGACGTCAGCAGCGCGGCCACGAACGCGGGGGTGGTCTCGTCGGAGGACAGCACCAGGACGTGATGGCTCGGAGCGAGCTGGCGCAGCACAGGTGCGGGTCGCGCGCGACCAGCGAGACCACCTGGCTCGACTCCGCCGACCAGCGCATCCGTGCCCGGGCGAGGGCCACCGAGGAGACGCGCCGGCAGGACCTCGACGGCCTCGGCCCCGAACAGGTCGACCAGCGTGCTGCCGATGCCCGAGACCATCGGGTCGCCGCTCGCGACGACGGCCACGCTCCGACCGGCGTACGACGCCATCAGCTCGCGCAGCCCGGCACGCAGCGGGGACGGGAGGTCCTCGCGCACCTGGCCGGAGACCTCGGGGACCAGCGCCTGCACGCGGGAGCCGGCGACCAGTACCTCGGCGGCGCCGATCCGCTCGCGGGCGAGCTCGGACAGCCCGCTCCAGCCATCGGCACCGATGCCGACGACGAGCAGGGACGAGGGAAGGGACTCACCCATGGTCTGGGCCACGACGGTTGACGCTATCGTGACTGACGACAGGCACGAGGTGCCCCGTGAGGGGAGAATCGGGAAGCCGGTGAAACTCCGGCACAGGCCCGCTGCGGTGACCGTGACGATCGGGAGTCACGGAAGTCCGAAGACCGGCCTCGCGCCGCCGTATTAGCTGGTGACGAGCGGGAGCCTCCATGCCACAGCAGTTTCCCTTCAGTGCCGTCGTCGGATCCGACGACATGGCGCTCGCCCTTGTGCTCACGACGATCTCCCCCGAGGTCGGCGGCGTGCTCGTGCGCGGCGAGAAGGGCACCGCGAAGTCGACGATCGTGCGCGCCCTGGCCGCCGTACTCCCGCCCATCGAGGTGATCGCCGGCGACCGCTTCTCCACCGACCCGCGCGAGTCCGCGCCGCTCTCGCCCGACGGCCCCTTCGAGTCCGACGCCGCGACCGAGACCCGTTCGGTGCGGCTCGTCGAGCTGCCCGTCGGCGCCACCGAGGACCGCGTGCTCGGGTCGCTGCACCTGGAGCGGGCTTTGTCCGAGGGCCGCACGGAGTACGAGCCCGGCCTGCTCGCCCGTGCGCACCGCGGGATCCTGTACGTCGACGAGGTGAACCTGCTCCACGACCACCTCGTCGACCTGCTCCTCGACGCCGCCGCCATGGGTCGCTCGACGGTCGAGCGCGACGGTGTCTCGGTCGAGCACGCCGCACGCTTCGTCCTCGTCGGCACCATGAACCCCGAGGAGGGCGAGCTCCGCCCGCAGCTGCTCGACCGGTTCGGCCTGACCGTCGAGGTGGCCGCTCCCCGCGAGCCGGCACTGCGCGTCGAGGTCGTACGCCGCCGGATGGCCTACGACAACGACCCGGACGCCTTCGCAGCGGAGTACGCCGAGCCGGAGAAGCTGCTCACCGAGCGCATCCTCGCGGCGCAGTCGCTCGTCGGGAAGGTGCGCCTGACCGACGCCGCCCTGCTCAAGATCGCCGAGGTCTGTGCTGCGTTCGAGGTCGACGGCATGCGCGCCGACATCGTCACCGCGCGAGCGGCGATGGCCCACGCGGCCTGGAACGACCGTGCCGAGGTGACCACGGCCGACATCCGCGCCGCCGCCCGCCTCGCGCTCCCCCACCGGCGCCGCCGCAACCCGTTCGACGCCCCCGGTCTCGACGAGGACCTGCTCGACCAGATCCTCGGCGACGACGAGCCCGAGCCCCCGGAGCCCACCGACCCACCGCCCAGCGACGATCCGGGCGACGACCCGGGCGACCAGCCGCTCGAGGACACCGACGGCCCGGACCCCTCTGCCGGCGAGACCCCCGACGATGCGTCATCCGAATCGGGGCCTCGAGACCACGATTCGTATGACGCACCGCAGGAGCAGCCGACGCCGGGCGCCCTCCAGGAGGGCAGCGACCAGTCGACGACCGTCGGGGCGAGCGATCCCTACCGCACCAGGCTGTTCACGGTCCGCGGCACGGGCAGCGGTGCTGCCGGGAAGCGCAGCCGGGCGATCACCGAGTGGGGCCGCCGCGTGGGCGCGCACCGGCCGCTCGACGGCACCGGCTCCATCGACCTCACCGAGACGCTCCGGGCGGCCGCCGCGCACCAGTACGAGCGCGGCCGTCGTAGCGGCCCGATGCGGTTCCGCGGCGACGACCTCCGGGTCGCGACGCGCGAGGGCCACGAGGCCAACCTGATCCTGTTCTGCGTCGACGCCTCCGGCTCGATGGCCGCCCGCAAGCGGATGGAGCAGGTCAAGACCGCCATCCTGTCGCTGCTCCTCGACGCCTACCAGCGCCGCGACAAGGTCGGCCTGGTCACCTTCCGCGGCGACCGCGCCGACCTCGTGCTGCCGCCCACCCACTCCGTGGAGATCGCCGCGGCCCGCCTGGGAGAGCTCCCCGCCGGCGGCCGTACGCCGCTGGCCGAGGGCCTGCTCGAGTCCGCCCGCGTGCTCGAGGTCGAGCGGGTCCGCGACCCCCGCCGTCGTCCCCTGCTGGTCCTCGTCACCGACGGTCGGGCGACCTCCGGCCCCGACGCCGTACGCCGCTCGCGTCTCGCCGCCGACCACCTGGCCCGACGCGACATCGCCGCCCTGGTCGTCGACTGCGAGTCCGGTTCGTTCCGGATGGGCCTGGCCAGCGAGCTCGCCCGCCACCTGCACGCGGAGCACGTGCCGGTCACCGAGGTCAGCGCCACCGCCCTCACCGGTGCCGTCCACGAGCGCGTCGCATGAACTCACCCCAACGAAACACTCGCTTCGCTCCCGTTTCGCCGGGGACCCCGAAAAACCGACCCTGAGCGCCGACCTCTACGACGTCATCGCCCGCCGCCGCGACGTACGCGCCGAGTTCAGCAGCGACCCGCTCGACCCCGACGCACTCGACCGGATCCTGCAGGCGGCCCACTCCGCTCCCAGCGTCGGACACAGCCAGCCGTGGGACTTCGTGCTCGTCCGTGACAGCGCCACCCGGGAGCGGTTCCAGGAGCACGTCGCGACCGAGCGGGCGTCGTACGCCGCGTCCCTGCCGGAGGAGCGCCAGCGGACCTTCGGACGCATCAAGGTCGAGGGCATCCTCGAGTCAGCTCTCGGTGTTGTCGTCACCTACGACCCCGACCGCGGCGGCACCCAGGTGCTCGGCCGGCACGCCATCGACGACGCGGGCCTCTACTCCGCGGTGCTGGCGATCCAGAACCTCTGGCTCGCCGCGACCGCCGAGGGCCTCGGGGTCGGCTGGGTGTCCTTCTACCGCGAGGAGTTCCTGCGCGACCTGCTCGGCATCCCCGAGCGGGTCCGTCCGATCGCGTGGCTGTGCGTCGGTCCGGTCACCCACCTCGAGCAGGTCCCCGACCTCGAGCGGCACGGCTGGCGGCAGAAACGCCCGCTGAGCGAGGCCATCCACCACGACAAGTACGGAAATCGCTGACATGCCCAAGGGACAACCACTCGTCGTACCCGACGACGGCCTCACCACCCGCCAACGCCGCAACCAACCGCTGCTGATGGTGCACACCGGCGACGGCAAGGGGAAGTCGACGGCGGCGTTCGGACTCGCCATCCGCAGCTGGAACCAGGGCTGGAACGTCGGCGTCTTCCAGTTCGTGAAGTCCGCCAAGTGGCGCATCGGCGAGCAGACCGTGCTGGAGCGGCTCGGTGAGCTGCACGAGGAGACCGGCGAGGGCGGTCCCGTCGAGTGGCACAAGATGGGTGCCGGCTGGTCGTGGTCGCGCAAGGCCGGCGACGAGGCGGACCACGAAGCCGAAGCCGCCGAGGGCTGGGCCGAGATCAAGCGACGGCTGGCCGAGGAGACGCACGACCTCTACGTCCTCGACGAGTTCACCTACCCGATGAAGTGGGGCTGGGTCGACGTCGACGAGGTGGTCGAGACCCTGCGCGACCGACCGGGGCGCCAGTACGTCGTCATCACCGGCCGCAACGCCGACCCACGGCTGCTCGAGGTCGCCGACCTGGTCACCGAGATGACCAAGGTGAAGCACCCCATGGACGCCGGCCAGAAGGGCCAGCGGGGCATCGAGTGGTAGCCCCCTCCCCATGACCAACCTGCCGCGCCTCGTCATCGCTGCCCCGGCCACCGGGCAGGGCAAGACGACGATCGCGACCGGGCTGATGGCCGCGCTCACCCGCGCCGGTCACGTCGTCAGCGGTCACAAGGTCGGCCCCGACTACATCGACCCCGGTTACCACGCCCTGGCCTGCGGGCGCCCCGGACGCAACCTCGACCCGCACCTGGTCGGCGAGGACCGCATCGTCCCGCTGCTGCTGCACGGCGCCCGCGGCGCCGACGTCGCGATCGTCGAGGGCGTGATGGGCCTGTACGACGGACGCATCGGCACCCAGGGCTACGCCTCGACCGCCCACGTCGCGACCCTGACGAGGACGCCGGTCGTGCTCGTCGTCGACATCTCCCGCGCCTCCCGATCGGTCGGGGCGGTCGTGCACGGCATGGCGACCTTCTCGCCGGACGTCGAGATCGCGGGCGTCATCCTCAACAAGGCAGGCTCTCCGAGGCACGCTGCCGAGGTCGCCGACTCGATCAGCCTGCCCATCCTCGGCACGCTCGGACGCGACCAGGCCGTCAGCGCACCCTCCCGCCACCTCGGCCTGGTGCCGGCCGCCGAACGTGGCGAGGCCGCGCACGCGCTCGACGCCCTGGCCGACCTGGTCGCCGAGGCGATCGACCTGGAGGCCGTGCTGAAGCTGGCGTCGACCGCGCCCGATCTCGAGGGCGAGCCGTGGGACCCGGAACGTGAAGTTGTGGTTTCGAGACGGGCCTGGCGGCCCTCCTCAACCACCGATGCCGTCCGGCCCGTCGTCGCGATGGCCGGCGGACGCGCCTTCACCTTCCGCTACACCGAGACCGAGGAGCTGCTCCGCGCGGCGGGCTGCCGGGTCGAGACCTTCGACCCGCTGGTCGACACCTCGCTGCCGGAGGGCACCTCGGGCATCTACCTCGGCGGTGGCTTCCCCGAGGTGCACGCTCCGGGCCTCAGCGACAACGCGCCCCTGCGCGCCGAGCTGCAGGCCGCCATCGAGGCAGGCGTCCCGACCGTGGCGGAGTGCGCCGGGCTGCTCTACCTGTGCCGGTCGGTCGACGACTCCGTGATGGTCGGCGCGTTGCCCGCGGCGGCACGGATGACCCCGCGGTTGACGCTCTCCTACCCGTCGGTGACCGCGCCCGCCGACTCGCTGCTGACCCGCGAGGGCGAGACGGTCACGGGCCACGAGTTCCACCGCACCCACGTCGAGCCCAGCGCGGGGGACGTCCCGGCCTGGTCGATCGACGACGTGCGGGTGGGCTTCGCCGGCCCGACCCTGCATGCGTCGTACCTCCACGTGCACTGGGCCGGCCATCCCCAGCTGGCCCAGCGGTTCGCGGATGCGGTGCACGCCTTCTCAGGTGGTCGAGAGCGAGCGAAGCGAGTGATCGTCGAGACCACCACGCGATCGGTGGTCTCGACGACCGCTCGCTGGCGCTCACTGCTCGACCACCTACCTTGACTGATCCGCTGCGGCACCACGGGGACGTCGAGGTGCGCGACGCGGGACTGCTCGACTTCGCGGTGAACGTCTACCCCGGACCCCGACCCCTCTGGCTCGAGCAGACCCTGCGCGACAGCCTCGATGCCGTCGGTGACTACCCCTCCGCTGACGCCGCCGAGGCGGCCATCGCCGGGCGTCACGGGCGACCCCGCGAGGAGGTGCTCGCCACCGCCGGGGCCGCCGAGGCGTTCACCCTGCTCGCCCGGGCCCGACCGTGGCGACGGCCGGTGGTGGTGCACCCGCAGTTCACCGAGCCCCACGCCGCGCTCGAGCAGGCCGGGCACGGCGTCACCGAGGTGGTGCTGGCACGGCCGTTCGCCCTGGATCCCACGGCCGTCCCGGACGACGCCGACCTCGTCGTGCTCGGCAACCCGACCAACCCCACCGGCGTCCTCCACCCCGCCGACACGCTTCGCCGGCTCGCGCGTCCCGGACGACTCGTGGTCGTCGACGAGGCGTTCATGGACACCGTCCCCGGCGAGGCCGAGACCGTCATCGGCACACCCGGGTTCCTGGTGATCCGCAGCCTGACCAAGCACTGGTCGATCCCGGGTGTCCGCGCCGGGTACGCCGTCGGACCCGCCGACGTGATCGCCGACCTGCGCCGGGGGCAGTCCCCGTGGTCGGTTTCGACGACCGCCGCGGCAGCGATCCGCGCGTGCGCCTCGGACGCAGCGCGAGCCGAGTCGGAGCGCCGGGCAGCGGCGATCGCGGGCTGGCGCTCCGAGCTGACCGAGGGCCTGGACGGACTCGGGGTCCCCTTCGTCCCGTCGAGCACGTCCTTCGTGCTGGCCCACCTCGGGGAGGGTGGCCATGCCGCCCTGCGCACCGCCGGGATCGCCGTACGCCGGGCCGACACCTTCCCGGGCCTGGACGGGTCCTGGGTCCGCATCGCGGTGCGGCCGGGCGAGCAGACACAGCGACTGTTGACCGCCGCGAAGTCGTGGCTAGACACCCTGTCCGCCGGGCCCCCGGATGCCCTAGGCTGACCGCGCGGGCACGAGGAAGCCGGTGGGACTCCGGCACAGTCGCGCTACTGTGACACCGCCTCCGACGAGGAGCGGTGAAGTCAGACCCAAAGGTCCGCACTTCAACCGGACAAGCAGGGACGCACGAATCCCTGAGGAGGACACATGTCGCAGACGACAGCAGCAGCACCCACCGTCGAGGTCCCCTCGATCCCGCTCGCCGAGCTCGCCCCGTGGGCGCTCTTCTTCGGCCTTCTCGCGACTCTGGTGATCTTCTTCATCAGCGCCGACCAGGGCGCCTTCTCGATCCCGTCGGGCAACGCCATCCACGAGTGGGTCCACGACGGACGCCACCTCCTCGGCTACCCCTGCCACTGAGCACCCGATGACTGCCCGGGCTTTCCTGGTCCGTGGCCTCCTCGCCGGCCTGTTCGCCGGCATCGCCGCCTTCGCGGTCGGCTACTTCGTCGCCGAACCACAGATCCAGACGGCGATCAACTACGAGGAGTCCCACGTGGACGCACCTGCCACGCACGAGCACTCCGGTGACGCCGGAGCCGAGGCGGGGCACCACCACGACGAGGGCGGCACCGTCGTCTCCCGCCACAACCAGCGGACCTGGGGCCTGCTGACCGGGACCCTCTCCATCGGCCTCGCCCTGGGCGGCATCATCGCCCTGGTCGCTGCCGGGGTCGTGGGCCGCATCGGCGCCCTGTCCCCTGGCCAGTCGACCGCCCTGGTCGCGTTCCTGGGCTGGGTGGCGATCATCCTGGTGCCGTTCCTGAAGTACCCCGCCAACCCGCCCTCCGTCGGCAACGCCGACACCATCGGGTCACGTACGACGGAATACTTCCTCTTCATGCTGATCTCGGTCGTCGCGGCCGTGCTCTGCACGATGCTGGCGCTCCGCGTGCGCGACAGCCACGGCACCTACACCGGTCTCCTCGCCGGCGTCGGGGCCTACGTCGTCGTCATGGTCGTCGCCGGTGCGCTGATGCCGACCGTGAACGAGGTGGGCGACTTCCCGGCCGACACGTTGTGGTACTTCCGCCGGGCCTCGCTGATCACCAGCGCGACCATGTGGGGGGTCCTCGGCGTGGTCCTGTCCGGTCTCGTCGGCCGCCTCTACAACCGCGAGCAGAGCGTCGCCGCCCGTCGCGCGCTGGCTGCCAGCCTGTGAGCGCGGTGCAGCCGCCCAGCCCCGAGGCCACGGCCCTGGCCCAGGAGCGTCTCGACGGACTGGCCACTCCGGCCGGAGCGCTCGGTCGGCTCGGCGACCTCGCCGTGTGGATCGCAGGCGCGCAGGGCACGGTTCCGCCGGAGCCAGCTGACCAACGTGCGGCTGGTGATCTTCGCCGGCGACCACGGCGTCGCGGCCCACGGCGTCTCGGCGTACCCACCGGCGATCACGGGCGCGATGGTGCGCACCTTCGTCGCCGGCCTGGCAGGTGTCAACGCCCTGGCCTCCGCACACGACGTGCACGTGCGGGTGCTGGACATCGGCGTCGACGAGGACCTGAGCGACGTGCCCGACGACGTACGCGCGCACAAGGTACGACGGGGCAGCGGGGCCATCCACCTCGAGGACGCGCTGACCGCCGAGGAGACCGCGCAAGCGCTCGAGGTCGGTCGTCAGGTCGCGCTCGAGGAGATCGCTGCCGGCGCGCAGCTGCTGCTCGGCGGTGACATGGGCATCGGCAACACCACGCCCGCCGCCGCGCTGATCGCGGCCGGGCTCGGGCTGCCGGCCCGCGAGGTCACCGGTCGCGGCACCGGCATCGACGAGGCCGCCCTCCTGCACAAGGAGTCGGTCATCGACCAGGCGCTGGCGCGTGCGGGCGACCGCACCGCCGACCCGGTCGAGTGCCTCACCGCGCTCGGCAGCGCCGACCTCGCTGCCGCGACCGGCTACCTCGTCGCCGCAGCCGAGGCCGGCGTGCCGGTGCTGCTCGACGGGGTCATCTCGGTCGCGTGCGCGCTCACCGCCGACCGGATCGCGCCCGGTGCTGCCGCGTGGTTCGCCGCCGGACACCGCTCCACCGAGCCGGCCCAGTCACTGGCCCTCGACAAGCTCGGCCTCGAGCCGATCCTCGACCTCGGGATGCGCCTGGGCGAGGGCAGCGGTGCGGTCGCCGCCGTACCCGTCGTCCGCAGCGCGATCAGCGTGCTGCGCGACGTCGCGCTGCTCGCCGACCTCATGCCGGATGCGTGACGCCTGGCGCCTCGCTGTCGGGACGCTCACGGCGATCCCCGTCGCGGCTCCCCGGACGGTCGACGCCGCACACGGCGGGACGGGCCATGCTGCTGGCTCCCGTCGCGGTGCTGCCCCTCGGGATCCTGGTCGGACTCATCGGCTGGGTCGGTGAACGCGCCGGCCTGAACCTGCTCGCCGTCGGCATCCTCGCGGTCGGCGCGCTCGCGGCGGGCAGTCGCGCGATCCACTGGGACGGGCTGTCCGACACCGCGGACGGCCTCACGGCGTCGTACGACGCCGAGCGCTCGCTGGCCGTGATGAAGTCCGGCACCTCCGGCCCGGCCGGCGTCATCGCCACCGTCGTGGTGGCCGGGATCCAGGCCGCCTCGCTCGCCTCGCTGTTCTCGACGTGGCGCGGCGCCGTGCTGGCCGGCGTGCTCGTCTGCGCCTCCCGGGTCGCGCTGACCATCACCTGCGTGCGCGGCGTCCCCGCCGCGCGCGCCGACGGCCTCGGCCAGCCGCACTCCGGCACGGTCCCGCCGCTCGCGGCGCTGGTGTCCTGGGTGCTCGCCGCCGTCGTGGTCGCCCTGGTCGCAGGCTGGGTGGGCTTCGCCGCCTGGCGCGGACTGGTCGCTGTCGTCCTCGCCGGCCTCGTCGTGGTCCTGCTCGTACGCCGCGCAGTGCGCCGGTTCAACGGAGTCACCGGTGACGTGTACGGCGCCGCCATCGAGCTCTCCCTCGCGACGCTGCTGCTGGCTCACATGATGGTCCTGACGTGAGCACGGCCATGAGCCGCGCGCTCGGCCTCGTCGCTGGGGTTCGTCGCCGACCGCGTCGTACCGGACCCCGCGCAGTTCCACCCGGTCGCCGGCTTCGGCCGGCTCGCCGGAATGCTGGAGAAGGTCGGCGTACGCGCCCACCCGGAGCCGCGGCGTCGCCTACACCGCCAGCCTCGTCGGGGGTGCTGCCGTCGCCGGTGTCGTCCTCGAGCGCCGGCGCCCGCTGCTCGCCACCGCCCTGGCCACCTGGGCCGTCCTCGGCGGCGCGTCCCTCGAACGTGAGGCCCTGGCCGTGTCGCAGCCTGCTCGCCTCGGGCCACCTCCCGGAGGCGCGACAGCGGCTCACCCACCTCGTCGGCCGCGACACCGCCCGCTCGACGAGGGCGAGATCGCCCGCGCGGTCGTCGAGTCGGTCGCCGAGAACACCTCCGACGCCGTCGTCGCGCCGCTCGTCCTCGGCGCCCTCGCCGGCGTCCCCGGACTGCTCGCCTACCGCGCGGCGAACACCCTCGACGCCATGGTCGGCCACCGCAGCTCGCGCTACCTCGAGTTCGGCTGGGCCTCCGCCCGGCTCGACGACGTGCTCAACCTCCCCGGCGCGCGCCTCACCGCCGTGCTCGCGGCCCTGCTCGGCCCCTCCCCGCGCGACGCCTTCGCCACGTGGGCGCGCGATGCCTCCGCGCACCCCTCGCCCAACGCGGGCCCGGTCGAGGCCTCCTTCGCCGGCGCGCTGGGCATCCGGCTCGGCGGCGAGAACACCTACGGCGACCGCACCGAGCACCGCGCCGTCCTCGGCTCCGGCCGCCCGGCCGAGCCGCGCGACATCCAGCGCGCCGTCGACCTGGCCCGCCGGGTCGACGTCGCTGCCGCGGTGGTGGCCGTGCTGGTGGCCGGCGGTCGAGGGCGCTCGCTCGGCGAGCGCTCCGTAGTACCGTGTCCACGTGGACCCAGTCTACGGAGCGTCCAGGCGTCAGAGCCTGAGCACCCGCCCGGCCACGACCAGGTGCACCTCGTCGCACTCGGCGGCGAGCCGCTGGTTGACCGTGCCCGAGCAGGTCGCGGAACAGGCGGCCGGAGCGGTGCTCGGGGACGACGCCGAGGCCGACCTCGTTGGTGACCAGGACGACCGGACCCGCGGCGCGCCGCCAGCGCGGCGGCGGCGGGCGCCAGGGCGCTGTCGACGAGCGTCCTGCACGTCGGCGGCCGGCGACTCCCAGGCCGAGGCCGCGTCGAGCAGGGCGGTGAGCCAGGTGCCCAGGCAGTCGACGAGGACCGGGCCGGGCGTGGCCAGCGCGGCCGCCAGGTCGCGCGACTCCAGGGTCGTCCAGCCGGCCGGGCGGCGGGCCTGGTGGGCGGCGATGCGGGCGGCCCAGTCGGGGTCGGGGTCCTCGGCAGTCGTCGGTCCGGGGGCGACGTAGGTGACGTCCGGGTGGGCGGCCAGCAACGACTCCGCGTGCCGGGACTTGCCCGACCGCACCCCACCCGTCACGAGCACCTTCATCGACAGACCCTCCACCCAGTCGACAGCCGCGGCCACGTCGCTGACGGTCTCGACGCCCGTCCGGCGCCGGCGGACGGCGTACGACGACCACGGGGATGCCGAGCTCCGCGGCCGCCTCGAGCTTGGCCTGGGTGTGCGTGCCGCCGGAGTCCTTGGTGACCAGCACGTCGACGTCGTGCGCGCTGCATCAGGGCGAGCTCGTCGTCGAGCAGCGTAGGGACCGCGGCTCGAGCAGCAGCGTCCACGCCGGGGGCACCTCGAGCTCGGGCTGGTCGACCACCCGCGCCAGCACCGGGCGTGTCGCCGAGCGCCGTGACGAAGCGGCCGAGCTCCTGGCGTCCGACGGTGAGGAACGGCCGCTGCCCGAGCGCGCGCGGCCGTGCGGCCGCCTCCTCGTGCGAGTCGACCCAGGTCCACGACGGCGCGCCGGACCATCCCGGCCGGGCCAGCCGCAGCAACGGCAGGTCCTGGCACGCGGCGGCCGCGTTGGCCGAGATGCGTGCGCGAGAACGGGTGGGTGGCGTCGACGACCGCGTCGAAGCCGAGGGCGCAGGCCCGCAGCCCGGCGACGCCGCCGAAGCCGCCGATCCGCACCTCGCCGACCGGCAGCCGCGGCCGGGCCACCCGGCCGGCCAGCGACGAGAGCACGTCGATGCCGCGGTCGTCGAGGGCGGCGGCGAGCGCGCGGGCCTCCGCGGTGCCGCCGAGGATCAGCACCTTCACCGGTCCGCTCCCGGCGGCAGCACCGGCAGCGCGCGCGGGGCACCGTGGCTGGCGAGGTCGAGCAGCGCCTCCACGTCGAGGTGCTCCTCGACGAGCTCGGCCAGCCGGTCGAGCCGGCGCTCCCGCGCCTCGGGGAAGCGACGCCTTGCGACTCCACGCCGAGCGCGTCCGCCGAGGTAGAGCGCCGCGGATCCCGTCGTCCTCCAGGCTGCCGTGCACCATCGTCCCGCGTACGGCGCCCGCCGACTCGTCGACCCGACCACGCGGCCGTGGTGGATCTCGTAGCCCGCCGGCCCGGTGCACGCGCAGCACCTTCTCGCCGCGGAAGGTGGTGTCGAGGTCGAGCAGCCCGAGCCCCTCGACCTGCGTCCCCGGCCGGCCCTCGATGCCGTCGCGGTCGGCGATCGCGCGGCCGAGCATCTGGCAGCCACCGCAGATCCCCAGCACCGGGCGACCGGCGGCGGCGTGCTCGAGGACGGCCCGGTCCAGACCCCGCGCGCGCATCCACGCAGGTCGGCGATGGTCGCCCGCGTCCCGGGCAGCACGACGAGGTCGGCGTCGGACGAGCGCGCGCGGGTCGGAGACGAAGACCACGTCGAGGTCGGGCTCGAGGCCGAGCGCGTCCACGTCGGTGAAGTTGCTGATCCGCGGGAACCGGACCACCGCCACCTTGCGTGCGCCGCCGCCGGACCGGCGTCCCTCGAGCTCCAGCGCGTCCTCGGAGTCCAGCCACAGCGACGGGTCCCACGGCAGCGACGCCGAACACCCGGCGCCCGGTGAGCGCGGACAGCTCGCGCAGCCCCGGCGCGAGCAGCGAGGCATCGCCGCGGAACTTGTTGACCACGAAGCCCGCGATCAGCGCCTGGTCCGCCGGCGAGAGCAGCGCGACGCGTGCCGAACATGGCGGCGAAGACCCCGCCGCGGTCGATGTCGCCGACGACGACGGTCGGGATGTCGGCGTGCCGGGCCAGCCCCATGTTCACGTAGTCGCTCTCCCGCAGGTTGATCTCGGCGGGACTCCCGGCGCCCTCCGCGACGACCACCTCGTAGCGCGCAGGCCAGGTCGTCGAAGGCGTCGTACGCCGCCCGCGCCAGCCGGCGCCGACCGTCGACGAAGTCGCGCGCGTCGACCTCACCCGCGGGGCGACCCATCACGACGACGTGGCTGCGCCGGTCGCTGCCGGGCTTGAGCAGCACCGGGTTCATCGCGGCCTCGGGCTCGGCACCCGCCGCGATCGCCTGGATCCACTGCGCCCGGCCGATCTCCGCGCCGGCGCCGTCGGGGCCCGTGCACACCATCGAGTTGTTGGACATGTTCTGCGACTTGAACGGCGCGACCTTCAGCCCGCGACGGGCGAACGCACGGCACAGCCCGGTGGTGACGATGCTCTTGCCCGCGTCGGAGGTGGTGCCGGCGACGAGCAGCGCGCGCGTCACGCGCGTCCGCCTGAGCAGGTAGATGTCCATCACCCAGCCGGCCGCTTCCTTCACCCGCACCCGGGCCGCGTCGATGTCGGCGAGGACGTCGTCGACCCGACCGGCGACGAGCGCCTCGTCCGGCGTACCGAGGTTGGCGCCCCACCAGATCTGCCAGTCCCCGAGCCCGTCGAGGTCGAGCGTCCGGTTGAGCATGACCACGATGTTGTCCTGCCCCTGCTCGAGCGCCAACCCCAGCTGGCGACCGGTGGTGACGTGCAGCGGCCGACCGACCTCGTGCAGCACGATCCGGTGGCGCGCGGCGAGCAGCTGTACGGCGCTGATGCCGGGGAGCACGTCGTACTCGATCGGCACCCGGCCCCGCACCCGGATCGACTCGACGATCCGGATGGTCGAGTCGTAGAGCGAGGGGTCGCCCCACACCAGGAACGCCACGTCGCCGGGCCGGTCGAGGAGCACCTGCTCGTACGCCGCCACCCGCGCCTCGTGCCAGTCCGCGACGGCCCGCGGGTAGTCGCGCGGGGCATCACGGTCGCGCTCCGGTCGGGTACGGCGACCAGCGGCACGTCTCCGTGCAGGCGGCAGATCTCGCGTCGTGCCTCGAGCAGCCCGTCCTGCGAGGACTTCTGCGCGGCCAGCACGTAGTCGACCGAGCGCAGCGCCTCCGCGACCTCGGGCGTCACGTGCTGCGGTCCCATCCCCACACCGAGGATGCGCAGCTTCACCCGCGGTCCTCCAGGTCACCCTCCAGCTCGAGGTAGACCTGCTGCATCGCCGCGACGACCTCCGGGTCGGGCTCCTCCCAGAGCCCGCGGTCGGCCGCCTCGTGCAGCTTCTCGACGATGCCGCGCAGCGCCCACGGGTTCGACTTCCGCATGAACTCCTGGTTGGTCTCGTCGAGGACGTACTCCTTGGCGAGCGCGTCGTACATCCAGTCGTGCACCACGCCGGCCGTCGCGTCGAAGCCGAACAGGTAGTCGACGGTCGCGGCCAGCTCGAAGGCGCCCTTGTAGCCGTGCCGCTGCATCGCGCCGATCCAGCGCGGGTTGACGACCCGCGCGCGGAAGACGCGGTTGGTCTCCTCCTGCAGCGTGCGGGTGCGGACGGCGTCGGGCGTGGTCGAGTCGCCGACGTACGCCTTCGGGTCGGCGCCGGTCAGCGCGCGCACGGTGGCGACCATGCCGCCGTGGTACTGGAAGTAGTCGTCGGAGTCGGCGATGTCGTGCTCGCGGGTGTCGATGTTCTTGGCCGCGACCTTGATCCGGCGGTAGTTGGCACGCATGTCGTCGGCCGCCGGCGCCCCCTCGAGCCCACGCCCGTAGGCGAAGCCGCCCCAGCTCGTGTAGACCTCGGCGAGGTCGTTGTCGTCGCGCCAGCTGCCCGACTCGACGAGCTGCAGGATGCCGGCGCCGTACGACCCGGGCTTGGAGCCGAAGATGCGCGTGGTCGCCCGCCGCTCGTCGCCGTGCTCGGCGAGGTCGGCCTGCGCGTGCGCCCGCACGTAGTTCTGGTCGAGCGGCTCGTCGAGCGCGGCCACCAGCTGTACGGCGTCGTCGAGCATCGCCACGACGTGCGGGAACGCGTCGCGGAAGAAGCCGGAGATCCGCACGGTCACGTCGATGCGCGGACGGTCCAGCTCCTCCAGCGGTACGACGTGCAGGTCGCTCACCCGACGCGAGGCCTCGTCCCAGGTCGGTCGGACGCCCATCAGCGCGAGCACCTCGGCGATGTCGTCACCGGACGTGCGCATCGCGCTGGTGCCCCAGACACTGAGCCCCACCGACTCGGGGTAGGACCCGGTCTCGTCGAGGTAGCGCTGCACCAGCGACTCGGCCATCGCGACGCCGGTGTCCCACGCCAGCCGCGAGGGAACGGCACGCGGGTCGACGGTGTAGAAGTTGCGGCCGGTCGGCAGCACGTTGACCAGCCCGCGCAGCGGCGAGCCCGACGGCCCGGCCGGGATGAAGCCACCGTCGAGCGCGTGCAGCACGGCGTCGAGCTCGTCGGTGGTGTGCGCCAGCCGCGGCACCACCTGGGTCGCGGCGAAGTGCAGCACCCGCTGCACCTCGGGCTCGGCGTGCAGCGGTGGCGGCCGCGTCCGGGGACCAGCCGGCGGCCTCCATCTGCTCCACCAGCGCCCGCGCCTCGGCCTCGATCCGGTCGACGGCGTCGGTGGCCTCGGCGTTCTCCTTGAGGCCGAGCGCCGCGCGCAGGCCCGGCACCGCCGCCGACTGGCCGCCCCAGACCTGGGCAGCACGCAGGATCGCGAGCACCAGGTTGACCCGGGCCTCGCCGTCCGGCGCCTGGCCGAGCACGTGCAGGCCGTCGCGGATCTGCGCGTCCTTGATCTCGCAGAGCCACCCGTCGACGTGCAGGATGAAGTCGTCGAACTCCTCGTCGTCGGGGCGCTCGTCGAGCCCGAGGTCGCGGTGCATCTCGGCGGCGTGCATCAGCTGCCAGATCTCGCCACGGATCGCCGGCAGCTTGGCCGGGTCCATCGCCGCGATGTTGGCGTGCTCGTCGAGCAGCTGCTCGAGGCGGGCGATGTCGCCGTACGACTCCGCCCGCGCCATCGGCGGGATCAGGTGGTCGACGATGGTGGCGTGTGCGCGGCGCTTGGCCTGCGCGCCCTCGCCCGGGTCGTTGACCAGGAACGGGTAGACCAGCGGCAGGTTGCCGATCGCGGCGTCGGCCGCGCAGGACGCCGACAGCGCCGCGTTCTTGCCGGGCAGCCACTCCATCGACCCGTGCTTGCCGAGGTGCACGACGGCGTCGGCGCCGAAGCCCCCCTCCCCAACAGCAGAGCCCAGCCAGCGGTACGCCGCCAGGTAGTGGTGCGACGGCGCCAGGTCGGGGTCGTGGTAGATCGCGACCGGGTTCTCGCCGAACCCGCGCGGCGGCTGGATCAGGAGTACGACGTTGCCGGCCGTGATCGTGGCCAGCACGATCTCGTCCTGGTCGTTGACGAACAGCTTCCCGGGCGCCGGCCCCCAGGCCTCGGTGACGGCATCCATCAGCCCGGCCGGAAGCGTCGACGTCCAGCGCTGGTAGTCGGCCACCGGGATGCGCACGTGCGCGTCGGTGAGCTGGGCGCTGGTCAGCCACTCCTCGTCCTGGCCACCGGCGGCGATCAGCGCGTGGATCAGCGCGTCGCCCGCCTCGGTGTCGTCGTCGAGGTCGAGGCCCGGGATCGCACCGGGCTCGCCGAGGTCGTAGCCCTCGTCGCGCATCCGGCGCAGCAGCCGGACCGTCGAGACCGGGGTGTCCAGGCCGACGGCGTTGCCGACGCGCGAGTGCTTGGTCGGGTAGGCCGACAGCATCAGCGCGATCTTGCGCTCGCTCGTCGGCAGGTGCCGCAGCCGGGCGTGCTTGGTCGCGATCCCGGCGACCCGGGCGCACCGCTCGGGGTCGGCGACGTAGCGCGGCAGCCCGTCCTCGTCGATCTCCTTGAACGAGAACGGCGCGGTGATGATGCGCCCGTCGAACTCGGGGATGGCGATCTGGGTGGCCGAGTCGAGCGGCGTCACGCCTTCGTCGGAGGCCTCCCACTCCTCACGGCTGCTGGTCAGGCACAGCCCCTGCAGCACCGGGATGTCGAGCGCGGCCATCCGCTCCACGTCCCAGGCCTCGTCCTCGCCCCCCGCAGAGGCGGTCGCCGGCTGGCTCCCGCCCGCGGCGAGCACGGTCACGATCAGGGCGTCCAGGGTGCCCAGCGCGTCGTACAGGTCGTCGGGCGCGGACCGCAGCGACGAGGAGAAGATCGGCAGCCCGACGGCCTCGCCGGTCGCGTCGATCGCATCGGCCAGCGCGTGCGCGAAGTCGGTGTTCCCGCTCGCGTGGTGCGCCCGGTAGAACAGCACGCCGACTCGTGGTGTTCGAGACGCTCGCGTGGCGCTCGCTCGCTCGAGACCACCGAAGACGGGCGCTCCAGCCACCCCCACGCCGGGATCTCGGCCGGCGGCTCGAAGCCCTCACCGGTGAGCAGCACGGTGTCGGAGAGGAAGGCGTGCAGCTGGGCGAGGTTCGCCGGCCCGCCCTCGGCCAGGTAGCGGTGCGCCTCGGCGGCCACCCCGATCGGCACCGAGGACATCTCCATCAGCTCGGCGTTGGGCTGCTGCTCACCACCGAGCATCACCATCGGCATGCCGGTCTCGCGGATCCGCTCGAAGCCCGAGCACAGGTCCTGCGGCGAGCCGAGGATCCGCCCGACCACGAGGTCGCAGCCCTCCAGGGTCGCGGCCATCGCCCTCGTGGGAGGGGCGCGCCGGGTTGGCCCAGACGTAGTCGGCGCCCGACGCGCGCGCGGAGAGCAGGTCGGTGTCGGAGGTGGAGAGCAGTGCGATCTTCATGGTTCTCCCTGGGGGTTCTCGCCCCTCGTCGGTGGAGGTCCCGTGGCCAGTGTCTGGCTGCGCCCGGTCCCGCGAGAACCCGGCGTCACAGTGGCGGAACCGCCCCGGATGAGCTTCGCACCGGGTTCCTGTCCCACGAGACGTGTCCGGTCAGCCTAGATGACGGCGCGTGCGCGGGAGCCGGTGAGTCTCGACCGGGGTTCCCTCGACGAGGTGCTCCCTGGCGATCCGGCGGGCCACGTCGGGGTCGACGCCGCCGTACCAGACGTCGTCGGGCTGCACGCTGACCACCGGCGCCTGGTTGCACGGGAACTGGCAGCCGGTGTGCGTGATCAGCACGTCGTCGTCGCCCTGGCCCTGGCGCATCAGCTCGATGATCAGCGCCTCGGCGGTGCGGTCGGAGCCGAGCGCGGTGCACCGCGGACCCCGGCAGATCAGCACCTGGTGGCGGTGCTCGGTGACGTCCTCCCACGCGGCCGAGGTCAGTCCGGCCTCGGACCCGGTCAGCGGACGGGTGAGGCCCACCAGCGCGCGGACCTCGGCGGCGTCCTCGGCCAGCGACGTACCGACCACCACCTCGGGCCGCTGCCCGGCCCGCTCACGCCACCAGTACGCCGCGATCCGGCGCAGCCAGGACACCGCCGGAGCGAGGCTGCCCAGGCTCACCCCGACGACCACGATGCGCTCGGCCCCGAGGTCGGCCAACCGGGTCAGCTCGCGCGACAGGGACGGGTCACCGAGCTGGAGGAAGGCGACCGTCGCGTCGTGCTCGGCGGCCCACGCGTCGAGCTGGTCACGGGCCTGCACCTCGCGGGCCGACATGCCGACGAGCACCACGGGTTCGAGCACCGGGTCACGCTACCCCGAGGGTTTTCGAGACCTTCATGGGGCGTTTATTTCCATTTCGCTGCAAACCGGACATTTGAGGAGCACCATCGAGGACAGAAGAGGGCTTCCCTAGCGCGGGAGGGCGCAATGGATCTCAAGTCAACTTCTCGGGAGCCGCATCGCGACGTGTTCGTGCTGTCCGGTGGCGCGAACCGTGGCGCCGTCCAGGTCGGCATGCTGGAAGTGCTGCTCGAGCACGGCATCGTTCCCGACGCGCTCGTCGGCACCTCGGTCGGAGCGCTCAACGCGGCCTTCATGGGCATCCGTCCCGACCGTGCCCGCGTCCGCGAGCTGCGTGCCCGCTGGATGCAGCTGAGCAGCCGCGACATCTTCCCCGGTGGCACCCTCTCCCGGATGGGCCACCTGCTCCGTCAGCGCCCCTACCTGTTCTCCCCGGCAGCGCTGACCCGCCTGATCGACGACTGGCTGCCCGCCGAGAACCTCGAGGACCTGCCGACCCCGGTCCGGGTGGTCACCACTCCCCTGACCGGTGACACCGCGGCCTACCACCGCCACGGCAACCTCGCGCAGCTCCTGCTCGCTTCTGCCGCGGTCCCGGCGGTCTTCCCGCCGGTCGAGCTGCCCGGCCAGCTGCGGCCACCCCGGCCTGCACGTCGACGGCGGCGTCGCCGACCTCGTTCCCATCAGCGGTGCCGCGGACTTCGCCCCCACCCGGGTGTTCGTCCTCGACGCCAGCGTCCCGTCGCGGCTGCCGCGCGGTCGTACGCCCATCGATGTCCTGGTCGCCAGTCTCGGGGTGGCGACCCGGGTACGACCCGAACCCGACCTGGGTCCCGGCGTCGCGGTGCACCGGCTGCGCACGCCCGACCTCGACATCCGGATGACCGACTTCTCCAGCACCGCCCGGCACATCGCCGACGGCCGGGCTGCCGCGGAGCAGCTCATCGGGCAGCTCATCACCCAGCACGAGCAGGAGCTCGCCGCCCGGGGCAGCGAGGAGACCGAGGTCCTCACCCCGGTGCCGGCTCGCCGCAGCACCATCCGCCTCTGGGACCGGCGCAACCGCGCCGCCTAGAGCGCCCCTCAGACTCCCGAGTCGGCGCCGGATCGCTCGTCCGGCGCCGACCAGGGCGATCCGCCGCCAGCGCCGTCGAGACTCCGATCGCCCGGTCCTCGGTCCGCGCGTGCTCGGCGAGGATCCCGCCCACCGACAGGTGCGAGAGCGCGGAGCCGCTCGAGGTGGAGGACAGCACCGAGGCCACGCCCAGGAACGACCCGATCGAGAACAGCGACCCGAACGAGCACACGCTGCCGACCGAGGCACACGACCAGACGCTGCCGATCGAGAGCACCGAGCCTTCCGAGGCGATGCTCAGGAACGAGTCGTTCGACCACAGCGACAGGGAACTGCCTGACTCAGCCTCGCGTGCTCACCGCACCAGTGTCGCGCATGGCGCGCGAGTCCTACCCTGAGCGCCATGAGCACCACCCCGATGAGCGTGCGCGTGGACAAGGACGGACCCGTCACGACCGTCACCATCGACCGGCCCGAGGCGCGCAACGCCGTCGACCGGCCCACCGCCGAGGCGCTGGCCGAGGCCTTCCGGGCCTTCGACGCCGACGAGAGCGCCTCCGTGGCCGTGCTCACCGGCGCCGGTGGGCACTTCTGCGCCGGGGCGGACCTCAAGGCGGTCGGTGAGGGACGCGGCAACCGGGTCGAGGCCGACGGGGACGGCCCGATGGGCCCGAGCCGGATGCGGCTCTCCAAGCCGGTGGTGGCCGCGATCGAGGGGTACGCCGTCGCCGGCGGCCTGGAGCTGGCCATCTGGGCGGACCTGCGGGTGGCCTCGCGCGACGCCGTCCTGGGCGTCTTCTGCCGCCGCTGGGGCGTGCCGCTGATCGACGGCGGCACCGTGCGCCTGCCCCGCCTGATCGGCGAGTCGCGCGCGATGGACCTCGTGCTCACCGGGCGGGCGGTCCCCGGCCCGGAGGCCTACGAGATGGGGCTGGTGAACAGGCTCAGCGAACCGGGCGAGGCGCTGGCCGTGGCCCAGCGCCTCGCCGCGGACATCGCTGCGTTCCCCCAGACCTGTGCCCGGCAGGACCGGCTCAGCGTGCTGGGGCAGTGGGGCCTGGGCGAGCAGGAGGCCCTGGGCGCCGAGCTCGCCCACGGCCTCGTGTCGTTGCAGGCAGACGCACTGGCGGGCGCCACCCGCTTCGCTGCCGGAGCGGGGCGCCATGGTGCGCCTGAGGGTCCCGTCTCCCCGCGGTGAACGCAGGCCGGAGAACGTTCAAGACCCTCCGCCGCAATGACGGAGGGCCTTGCGGGTCGTGCAGGACTCGGGTCGTCGCCGAGGGGGTGCGACGCCCCAGTCGTGTCAGTCTCGGGCGCTGCGCTGGGCGGGGATGACGTCGCCCAGGAGTTCCTTGACTTCGGACTCGCGGTAGCGTCGGTGGCCACCGAGAGTGCGGATGGCGGACAGCTTGCCGGCCTTGGCCCAGCGCGTGACCGTCTTGGGGTCCACACGGAACATGGCGGCTACCTCAGCGGGCGTGAGGAGTGATTCTGTTTCGGTCGGTCGCGTTACCACGGCGCTCCCCTTAAGTGATGCTGTGACTCGGAGCTCTTTGCTCTTCCAGAAGTGTGCCACCGGGCTTGTGAGGCCGAAACCTGATATGTCCGGATTCTTGAAAACGGCCGTAAAACGGGCGTTGTAGTCTAGACCAGTCCAGGTCCACCCTTGCCAGGACGACAAAGTCGTGCAATCACCCCAAGTGCGACAAAACAGAAAGGTCCACCACCGTGGCCCCAGAGCAGTACCCCTTGTTCGACGATCTCGACGGCCACGAGCAGGTCGTCGCCTGCTCCGACGAGCGCAGCGGACTCCGCGCCTACATCGCGATCCACTCCACCGCACGCGGCCCGGCCCTCGGTGGCACCCGGTTCCACGCCTACCGCAGCGACGCCGACGCCCTGCGTGACGTGCTGAACCTCTCCCGCGGGATGTCCTACAAGGCCGCGATGGCCGGACTCGACCTCGGCGGCGGCAAGGCGGTCATCATCGGTGACCCGCTGACCGACAAGACCCCCGCCCTGCTGCACGCCTACGGGCGCTTCGTGCAGTCCCTGAACGGGCGCTACTACACCGCCTGCGACGTCGGCACCTACTCCGAGGACATGGACGTCATCGCCGAGGAGAGCCGCTTCGTGACCGGTCGCACGGTCGCCCAGGGCGGCGCCGGGGACAGCTCGGTGCTCACGGCGTACGGCGTCTTCCAGGGCATGCGCGCCGCCGCGGAGGCCACCTGGGGCGCACCCACGCTCGCCGGGCGGACCGTCGGCGTCGCCGGTGTCGGCAAGGTGGGCCACCACCTGGTCGAGCACCTGCTCGAGGACGGCGCCCAGGTCGTCATCTCCGACGTCTACGCGCCGGCCGTCGCGCGGATCCTGGAGGCCCACCCCGAGGTCCGGGCCGTGGCCGACACCGACGCGCTGGTCGCCGAGCCGATCGACGTCTACTCGCCCTGCGCGCTCGGCGACGCCCTCACCGACGAGGTCGTGGCGACGCTGCAGGCCAGGGTCGTGTGCGGGGCCGCGAACAACCAGCTCGCCCACCCCGGCGTGGAGAAGCAGCTGGCCGACGCCGGCATCCTCTACGCGCCCGACTACGTGGTGAACGCCGGCGGGCTGATCCAGGTCGCCGACGAGCTGCACGGCTTCGACTTCGAGCGCGCCCGCAGCCGCGCGACCCTGATCCTGGACACCACGCGCGAGGTGTTCGCGCTCGCCGCAGCCGAGGGCGTCCCGCCCGCGGTGGCCGCCGACCGGATCGCCGAGCAGCGCATGGCCGACGCGGCGCGCGCCGACGGCGACCGCGGGATCTGGCTGCCCTGAGGCACGGCCCGCTGGGGGCCGGGTCAGTCAGCCGGTCGCGACTGGGGTCAGTCGCGTGAGGAGGAGTCGGAGTAGTCCGACCACTTGTCGTACTCGTCAGAGTCGTCGACTTCCTTGGCCGGCTCGGCCTGGGTCGACTCGTCTCCGTGCAGCTCCTGGGCCAGCGATGCGAAGTCCGTCTCGTGAGTGCGGTACTTCAGATCGCGAGCAACCTTGGTCTGCTTCGCCTTTGCACGGCCGCGCCCCATGGGTGGCCCCCTCGCGTTTGGCCGGCAGCGCTTGGCCTGCCGGTCTGAGTTAACTGTTCGTGGGTCAACCCTAACTGGCGAGTGGTGATTCCCGCACGTCGGCCCGCCAACTGAGCAGGACCGAATCCTGTGCCGGATCCGTCCCGATCCCCCGGGCGTGCTAGGCGTGGTCGCCGTGCAGCGTGACCCGCCCGCCGTCACCGGCCGTGGCCTCCGTCACCGTCCCCGCCACCCAGGCGTCGACGCCGAGGCCGGCGAGCAGCGCGACCGCCCGGTCGGCGTCCTCGGCCGCGGTCAGCGAGACCATGCCGACACCGCAGTTCAGGGTCCTCTCGAGGTCCTCGCGGGCCACCCCACCGGTCTCGGCGACGAGGCTGAAGACGGGCGGCAGCGACCAGCTGGACCGGTCGATCGAGGCGGTGAGCTCCACCGGCAGCACCCGCTCGAGGTTCGCGGCCAGGCCGCCGCCGGTGATGTGGGACATCGCGTGCGTCTCGGTGTGCTTGGCCAGCTCGAGGCAGGCCTTGGCGTAGATGCGGGTCGGCTCGAGCAGCTCCTCGCCCAGCGTGCGGCCGAGGTCGTCGACGTGCTCGTCGAGGCGGCGCCTGCTCCCCTTGCTGACGAGCAGAGCACGTGGCGCACCAGGGAGTAGCCGTTGGAGTGCAGGCCGCTCGAGGCCATCGCGACCACGACGTCACCGGGGCGGACCCGACCCGGGCCGAGGAGCTGGCTGGCCTCGACCACGCCGGTGGTGGAGCCGGCGACGTCGTACTCGTCGGGCTCCAGCAGCCCCGGGTGCTCGGCGGTCTCGCCGCCCACGAGCGCGCAGCCGGCGGCGACGCACGCCTCGGCGATGCCCTTGACGATCGCCGCGATCCGCTCGGGTACGACGCGGCCGGTGGCGATGTAGTCGGTCAGGAAGAGCGGCTCGGCACCACAGACGACGAGGTCGTCGACCAGCATGCCGACGAGGTCGAACCCGATGGTGTCGTGCTTGTCGAGCGCCTGGGCGATGGCCACCTTGGTGCCCACGCCGTCGGCCGAGCTGGCGAGCAGCGGTCGGTCGTAGGCCTTGAGCGCACTGGCGTCGAAGAGTCCGGCGAAGCCTCCGATGCCGCCGACCATCTCGGGACGCCGGGCCTTGTCGACCCAGACGCGCATCAGCTCGACGGCCTTGTCGCCGGCCTCGATGGAGACGCCGGCCGACTCGTACGTCGCTCCGGAGCTGGGCTGGCTCATGGGCGGTCGAGCGCGTCGACGGCGCCACCACCGGCGAGCGAGGTCGCCAGGCCCTCGGCCTCGATCAGCGGCGCCATCTCCAGCAGGTGCTTGCCGAGGAACTCCGGCTCGGGCAGCTTGACCGGGTAGACGCCGTCGAAGCAGGCGCGGCACAGGCTGTCGGCGGGCACGGAGGTCGCCTCGATGAGCTGCTCGAGGGAGATGTAGGCCAGGGAGTCGGCGCCGATCGAGGAGCAGATCTCGTCGGTGGACAGGCCGTTGGCGATCAGCTCGGCGCGGGTGGCGAAGTCGATGCCGTAGAAGCAGGGCCACTTCACCGGCGGGCTGGAGATGCGGACGTGCACCTCGCGGGCGCCGGCCTCGCGCAGCATCCGGACCAGGGCGCGCTGGGTGTTGCCGCGCACGATCGAGTCGTCGACCACGACGAGCCGCTTGCCCTCGATCACGTCGCGCAAGCGGGTTCAGCTTGAGCCGGATGCCGAGCTGGCGGATCGTCTGGCTGGGCTGGATGAAGGTGCGCCCGACGTAGGAGTTCTTCACCAGGCCGGTGCCGTAGGGGATGCCGCTGGCCTCGGCGTACCCGATGGCGGCGGGGGTGCCGGACTCGGGCACGGGGATGACCAGGTCGGCGTCGGCCGGGAAGTCCTTGGCCAGCCGGCGGCCGATCTCCACGCGCACGCTGTGGATGCGCTGGCCGGAGATGAGGGTGTCGGGCCGGGCGAGGTAGACGAACTCGAAGAGGCAGCCCTTGGGCTCGGGCTTGGCGAAGGTGCGGCTGCGCAGGCCCTGCTCGTCGACGGCGATCATCTCGCCGGGCTCGATCTCGCGGATGTACGACGCACCGACGATGTCGAGGGCCGCGGTCTCGCTCGCCACCACCCAGCCGCGCTCGAGGCGACCGAGCACGAGCGGCCGGATGCCCTGGGGGTCGCGGGCGGCGTACAGCGTGGACTCGTCCATCCAGACGAAGGAGTAGGCGCCCTGCAGCTTCGGGAGCAGCTCGACCGCGCGCTCCTCGAGCGAGGTGTCCGGGTGGACCGCCAGGAGCGCGGTCACCAGGGAGGTGTCGTTGGTGCTGGTCTCGAGCTTGCGGGCACCGAAGTCGAGCTCGGTGTCCACCGGCAGGTCGGCGACCATCTGCTGGAGGTCGCGGGTGTTGGTCAGGTTGCCGTTGTGGGCCAGCGCGATCGAGCCGTCGGCCGTGGGCCGGAACGTCGGCTGGGCGTTGTGCCAGGTGCTGGCCCCGGTCGTGGAGTAGCGCGAGTGGCCCACCGCGAGGTGACCCTTGAGGGCCTCGAGCGTGGACTCGTCGAAGACCTGGGAGACCAGGCCCATGTCCTTGTAGACGAGGATCTGGCGGCCGTTGCTGACCGAGATGCCGGCCGACTCCTGGCCGCGGTGCTGGAGGGCGTAGAGGCCGAAGTAGGTGAGCTTGGCGACGTCTTCGCCGGGGGCCCAGACACCGAACACGCCGCACGCGTCCTGGGGTCCGCGGTCCTGGGGGTCGAGGTCATGCGTCAGGCGGCCGTCTCCACGACGGCGAGCCCGGGAAATTTGGGCTGGCCACGGGCCCGAGTGTACGTGCCGACGAAGGGGCCGCGGACCGCCGTCCGCGGGTGTCGCAGCTGTGAGTCGGGGGCGGGTCCGACCAGGGTCCCCCCGGTTGCCCTGGTGGTCACCCGCCCCCGGCCTCACATGTCCTGGGCGCCCGCCTTGATGGCTTCGCGGATCCGCGAGTAGGTGCCGCACCGGCACACGTTGCGGATCTCGTCGAGATCGGCGTCGCTGACCTCGTGTCCTTCGGCTCGGGCCTTCCTGACCGTGGCCACGGCGGCCATGATCTGGCCGGGCTGGCAGTAGCCGCACTGGGCCACGTCGTACTCCAGCCACGCCTGCTGCATCGGGTGCAGGTCACCGTCGGCGGTGTCGGCGAGGCCCTCGATGGTGGTGACCTCGTCGGACTCCTTGATGTCGGCCACGCGCACCGAGCAGGGGTTGAAGGCCTTGCCGTTCAGGTGCGACGTACAGGCCTTGCAGACGTTGATGCCGCAGCCGTACTTCGGGCCGGTGAGCCCGACGATGTCGCGGATGACCCAGAGCAGGCGGACGTCGTCGTCCACGTCGACGGTCGTCGACTTCCCGTTGAGGATGAAGGTGTGCTTTGGCATGTCAGATCCTCAGTAGGTGTGGCTCAGGCCGTCGGTGGGCGACTCGGGGACAGGCGGCACGAAGCTCTTGACCTCGAAGGCCAGCGGGTCGTCGTGGTTGATCGGGAACTTCGTCGGCAGCTTGCCGGTGGCCCGGGCGAACGCACAGGCGACCGCGCGGCGCCGAGGCCGCCACCCCCGCCTCGCCGGCACCGCCGGGCTGGTCGGAGCCCGAGTCGACGATCACGGCCTCGAACTCGTGCGGGATGTTCCACTGCCGCGTGTAGAAGTAGTTGTCCCAGCTCGCCTCGAGGAAGTGGCCGTCGCGCAGGTGCACGCTGCTGGTCAGGGTGAGCGCCATCCCGTCGGAGAAGCCGCCCATCATCTGCGCCTTCAGCCCGGTCGGGTTGATCACCAGGCCGGCGTCGACGGCGAACGTGCGCCCGGGTGACCCGCGGCCCGGTGACGCCGTCGCGGACCTTGCGGTTGACCGTCTCGGGCCGGCAGTCGATCTCGACGACGCAGGCGGTCGCGCCCTTGTACTCCTTGTGGAGCGCGATGCCCTGGGCCGTGCCGGGGGCCATCGTCTTGCCCCAGTCGCCGACCTCGGCGGCCTTGCGCAGCACCGCCTTCACGCGCTGCGTCCTTGAGGAACTCCAGCCGGAACGCGAGCGGGTCCTTGCCCATCGCCCGGGCGAGCTGGTCGATGACCAGCTCGTTGGCCACGCGTACGTCGGGTGAGTAGATGTTGCGCATGCTGCCGGTGTTGAACCGGCGCTCGGTCTCGTTGATCACCTGGGTGACCGCGCCGAAGTTGTAGGGCAGCTCCTGGGTCAGGTTGAAGATCACCTCGGCGTAGGTCGAGGTTGCCCAGACCGCCGGGCAGCCGCCCGCCCATCGCGGTGATCATCTCGCCGAAGCCCGTGGCTGAAGTCGGTCGCGACGCTGGTGTGCCGCTGCTCGAAGCTGAGCACCTGGCCGGCGAGGTGGGTCGCCCGGATCCGCGAGGTGCACATCGGGTGCACCCGGCCCTGGCGCGGCTCGTCGGCGCGGTGCCACATCAGCCGGACCGGCTTGCCGATCGCCTTGGAGCCCGGGCCGCCTCGACGGCGTGGTCGGGGAAGAGCTTGTGGCCGAACGAGCCGCCACCGGTGATCGACGTTGACGGTCACCTTCTCCTTGGGCAGCCCGATCGCC
Source organism: uncultured Actinomycetota bacterium (assembly GCA_963797505.1). Lineage (GTDB taxonomy): Bacteria > Actinomycetota > Actinomycetes > Propionibacteriales > Nocardioidaceae > Marmoricola. The sequence goes on from CAWCQB010000029.1 coordinate 28,407, forward strand.
TGGGCGATGTCCATCTGGGCGACGATCGGCGACCTTCAGCCCGGCCCACACGGTGGCGTGGTCGGCGCGCACGTCCGCGACGGCGGCGTAGGGCTCGAGCGCGGCACTGCTGCGGAACATGAAGGTGAACGTCGGACTCGACCGTCTTGGCGAGCACGGGCACCTTGGGTACGGCGAGCGGCAGCTCGGCCTTGCGCACCTTGGCGAGGATGGTGTCGTCGGACTCGCCCTCGACGGTGCCCGGGTTCCAGTCGACGTCCATCGCGCGGATCGCGTCGATGCACTGGCCGAAGGTCTGCGGCCCGCACGGCGATGCCGGTCGTCGATCAGGGCCACGTCGGTGACGCCGGGCATCGCGAGGACGGCGGCCTCGTTCGCAGCGTCTTCGGCGTGCCGTTCAGCGTGGGCGGCCGGCACACCATGGTCGGCAGTCGCGTCGGGCACCTCGAGGTCCATCGCGAACTTCTTCTTGCCCGGTCACGATGTCGTGCGCGTCGACGCGGTCTGACCGGCGTGCCGATCACGCGAACGAGGACTTCGGCCTTGAGCTGGACGTCGACCTTCTCGTGGTCGGCGAGGCGGCCTTCTCGGCGAGCTCGCCGTACGTCGCCGAGGAGCCGTCGGGGGCGGTGATGACGCCGTCCTTGGACTTCAGCAGCGCCACGGCCGAGCCGAGCTCGATCGCGGCGGCGTCGAGCAGCGCGCCCTTGGCGATGGCCGCGGCGACCCGGATCGGGGTGTACGTCGAGACGGTGGTGTTGGAACCGCCGGTGAGCTGGTTGAGCATCAGCTCGGGACGGGCCGGGGCGAGGGTGACGTGCACCTTCTCGACCGGCAGGTCGAGCTCCTCGGCGATGATCATCGCGGTCGAGGTGGTGATGCCCTGGCCGACCTCCATCCGCGGGATCTCGAACGAGGCGGTGCCGTCCTTGTTGACGGTGATGGTGATCAGCTGCGCGGTCGGGCGGGCGGCGTCGGTCTGCAGCGTCCTCGAGGTCGTAGGCCTCCGCGATCTGCGAGCGGGGACGGCACGGCGGCAAAGGCGGGGGCCGAGGCTGCCAGGTCGACGGCGACGACGAGGGTGGAGGCGCCCATGACGTAGCCGAGGAAGCCGCGGCGACTGACGCCGGAGCGCTTGCGGGGCTGGTTCGGGAGGTCGGTGGCGTCCGGGGTCGACGAAGTGAGGGTCACGCAGCGTCCTCTCGATGTGCTGCGGCCCGGGAGGCTCCCGAGCCCCCCTCCCCTGACGCCGGATCACCCGCTCCCGTGAGTTGGCCGCCGTCACCCGAGACGTTACCCGGACGACGTTGAACCCGAAACCACCTGAGACGTCCAGATTTGTCGGGGTCCCGGCTGCGTCAGCGCGGCCAGAGGTCGGCGCAGGCCTCGCGGGCGCGCTCCAGGGTGACCGGATCGGCGGCGACGACCAGCCCGGCGGCGCCCGACCGTGCCGTGTAGGGGGTGCCGTCGCGGTGCGAGGACGCCCCTCCTGCCTCGCGCACCATCAGCGTGCCCGGCAGGTGGTCCCACGGGTTGGTGTGGCCGTAGAGGACGTAGTCGGCCTCGCCCTCGATCAGCTTCGGGTAGTCGACGCCGCAGCAGACCCAGGTGCCGATGAGCTTCGGCAGGCCGACCGGCTGGCGACCGCGTCGCGACCAGATCGAGGTGGCTCCCTGCGGCTGGTCACCGGCGGGCTCGCGACGGACCACCTCACCGTTGCGTCGTACGCCGCCACCGTGCTCGGCGACCCAGGCCATCTCGTGCTCGGGCTGCCAGATCCAGCCGCGCACGGTCTCGCCGTCGATGACCTCGGCGATCATCACGGCGTGGTCCTTCGACCCGTTGACGAAGTTCTTGGTGCCGTCGACCGGGTCGACGGTGAAGCCGTGGTCGGCCGCACGGAACTGCTCCATCAGCTCGGGCGCGGTGGCGTAGGCCTCCTCGCCGAGCACGACCGCGTCGGGGTAGGCCTCGAGCAGCGCCTTGGTGATCAGCTCCTCGGCCTCGTGGTCGGCCACGGTGACGAGGTCGCCCGGCCGCTTCTCGTCGATCTGCGACGCCGAGAGCGACCGGAACCGTGGCGTGATCACCTCGGCCGCGACGGACTGCATCAGCTCGAGGACCTCGTCCGTGGAGAGCGGCATGGTCGGCGTACCTGCTCAGCCCGCGAGGTTGGACAGGAGGAAGGCCTCGGCGAGGCAGACGCGTTCGAACTCCGCGAGGTGCAGCCCCTCGTTGGCGCCGTGGGCCCGGGTGTCGGGATCCTCGACGCCGGTGACCAGCACGCTGGCCTCGGGGAAGCTCTCCAGGAACTCGGCGATGAACGGGATCGACCCGCCGACTCCCATGTCGATCGGCTCGACGCCGTCCCAGGCGTCGGTGAAGGCCTTCCGGGCTGCGTCGTACGCCGGACCGGTGGCGTCGATCTGGGTGGCCTCGCCGGTGTCGACGACGTCGAAGCTGAGCTCGGCGCCGAACGGCACGTGCTGCTCGAGGTGGGCGCGCAGGCAGTCGAGGGCGTGCTGCGGTGGTGTCGCCCGGCGCGATCCGCAGCGAGAGCTTGGCGCGCGCGGTGGCGGTCAGGGTGTTGCTGGCCCCGTCGACCTTGGGTGCGTCGAGGCCGGTGATGGTCAGCGAGGGCTGGGTCCAGAGCCGCTCGACCACCGAGCCGTGGCCGATGAACTCCACGCCCGGGGCGATGCCGGACTCGGCCCGGAGCCGGTCGGCGGGGTAGTCGACGTCGGCCGCCTTGCCGGCGTGCAGTCCGGCGACGGCGACCGAGCCGTCCTCGTCGTACAACGTGGTGAGCAGGCGGGTGAGCGTCATCAGCGCGTCGGGCACCAGGCCGCCCCACATGCCGGAGTGCACGGCGTGGGTCAGCGTCCGGACGCCCACGTCGACGCGGACCAGGCCGCGGAGGCTGGTGGTGAGGGCGGGTACGCCGATGTCCCAGTTGCCGCTGTCGGCGATCACGATCACGTCGGCGGCCAGGGCCTCGCGGTGCTCCGCGAGCAGGTCGGCGAGGGTGTCGCTGCCGACCTCCTCCTCGCCCTCGATGAACATCGTCACCCCGACGCCGAGGTCGTCGCCGAGCGCGCGGACGGCGCCGAGGTGGGCGACGATCCCGGCCTTGTCGTCGGCCGCTCCCCGGCCGTAGAGGCGGCCGTCGCGCTCGGTCGGCTCGAACGGGGGCGAGTCCCACTCGGCGTGGTCGTTCTCCGGCTGCACGTCGTGGTGGGCGTAGAGCAGCACCGTCGGCTTCCCGTCGGGCGCGGGCTTGCGGGCGATCACGGCCGGGCGCCCGGCCGTCGTCGCGGGCGCTGACGACCTGCACGTCCTCGAACCCCTCGGCGCTGAAGAGCGCGGCCACGGCCTCGGCGCTGCGCTGCACCTCGGCGGCGCGGGCCGGGTCGGCGCTGACCGACTCGATGCGGACGAGGTCCTCGAGGTCCTGCCGGATGCGGGGCAGCTCCGCGGTCACCCGCGCGCGCAGCTCGTCGATGTCCATGGGTCCAACCTAAGGGCGGGTCGGAAGGCCCCGGCCGTCGGGAGCGTCGCGAAGCGCGTGGCATGGCAAGGCCGACGAAGGAAGGCGTGGTGGTGCCACGTCGACTGAGGAGAACGCCGCCAGGTCGCGCGCAGCGCGGCGCGTACCAGGCCGGGGTCGCCCGACGCGCCCTTTGGAGTCAGCGGCTCACGACGTGAGCGGCAGGTAGGGGGTCAGGTCGGCGCGCTCACCGGAGGCCCGGACGCGGCCCGCGTCGACGGCCTGCTGCCAGGTCATCTCACCGGTCGCGAGGGCGATCCAGGTGGGGGCGTCGAGCTCGATCACCGCGGGCGGCGTACCCCTGGTGTGGCGGACGCCGGCGACGACCTGCGCAGCGGCGTACGGCGGCACCCGGACCTCGACCGACTTGCCGGGAGCCTGCTCGCTGAGCACCCCCAGGAAGTGCTTGGTCAGCAGCTTGAGGTCGGCCTTGGTGCGCTCGTCGCGGGCGATCGCCTCGGCGACCGCAGCCGGGTCCTGGGGCTGGAGGCGAGGCACCGTCGCAGGCTATCCGCCCGGTGGGACAGTCAGCCGAAGTCCATCCCCTCGAGGGGTGCCGCCGGCTTCTGGTCGGGCAGGCGCAGCATCCGGAAGGAGTTGCCGAGCCCGATCAGGCCGGCGAGCAGAGGCACCAGCAGGGCGATCTGCAGCGAGCGGTTGCGGGCGTCGTTGTTGATCGCCAGCACCTCGGCCTCCACGGCTGCGGGCTGGCCGGTGATCTTCTTGTCGAGCTGGGTGTTGCTCATCACCTCGGCGTCGTGCTCGAGGGCGTTGGCGATCTGCTCCTGCTCGGCCGCCGGGATGACCTGGCTGTCCTGGGTCATCTGGGTGAAGCTGAACGACAGGGCAGCCAGCATCAGGCCACCGGCCATCGCGAGGCCGAAGGAGAGCCCGAAGGAGCCGGCGGCCGAGTTCACGCCCGCGGCCTCGCTGACCCGCTCCTCCTCGACGGGTGCGAGCGTGTAGTTGTTCAGCTGCGAGACCAGCAGGCCCAGGCCGCAGCCCGTGACGGCGAGCGGGATCACGAGGTACCAGCCGCTGTCCACCCGGGGCACGAACGGGATGATCACCGCGATCCCGATGCTGACCAGCAGGAAGCCCATCCGGATGATCGCGGCCGGACGGCGGCCACCGGCTCTCCGACCGGCCACCAGGGCCGCGGCGAACATGGTCAGCGACAGGGGTGCCAGCGACAGACCGGCCTCCAGTGCGTCGTACTCGAGCGTCATCTGGAGGAACAGCGGCAGCGCGATCATCGCGCCGCCCAGGGCGACCTGCTGCATCATCTGGCCCGTCACGCCGGCCGTGAAGTTCGGGTGCCGGAACAGGTCCGGGTCGAGCAGCGTCACCTTCTGCTCGCGCTTCTGCCGGATCAGCCACCGGGCGAGCAGCACCAGCGCCACGGCCCCGAGCGCCATCAGCAGGCCGACGTACTCGACCGCCCTCCTGCCACACCAGGATCCCGAGCACGACGCCGCCCATGCCGATCACGGAGAGGAACGCTCCGACCACGTCGACCTGGCGAGAGCCGGTGTAGGGCACGTCCTTCACCAGTCCGATCTGGCTGAGCACGATCGCGATGATGAGCACCTCGAGCCCGAAGCCGACCCGCCACGACAGGTAGGTCGTGACGAACCCGCCCAGCAGCGGGCCGATCGCGGCCGCGATGGCCGCGGCCGCGCCGACCAGCGCATAGGCCTGCTTCTGCGCGGCGCCCGCGAAGTTGCCGTGGATCAGCGACTGCATCGCCGGCAGGAGCAGCGAGGCCCCGAGCCCGCCGATGATCGCCCAGAAGATGATGATCGCCGTGAGGCTCTGGGCCAGCGTCATGGCCAACGCCCCGATGGCGTAGGCCAGCAGGCCGAGGACGTAGGCGCGCTTGCGGCCGATCAGGTCGCCGACCTTGCTGTTGATCAGGATGAACGCCGCCGAGACCAGCGCCTCGAGCGCGATCGCGGACTGGACGCCGCTGGCGGTCGTGTCCAGGTCGGTGATGACGGCGGAGATCGACACGTTCATCAAGGAGGTGTCGACCACCAGCACGAACATGGCTGCCGCCAGCAGCAGCATCAGCCGGCGACTCCCGGATTCCGCCTCGATGCTCTCTTGTGGACCCGTCGTCATGAGTGCCTCCCGGCGCATCATGCTCAGCCCGACGGGCGACGTGCCTCACCCGAGACGTGTGAGGGACAGTGAGGGCTAGGCCAAAGCGGCAGGAAGCGTCGCGGTCCAGGCGGTGCGCAGCTCGTCGAGGGGTACGTCGAACAGGCCGGTCACCGACAGGGCGTCGCCGCGGGTCTGGCCGAGCGAGGTGATCGGTACGCCGTGCTCGGCGGCCAGGTCGAAGAGCCGCTCCTCGTCGTCGGGACCGTCCACCGTGACCAGCACCCGGCCGGCCGACTCGCTGAACAGGCCGAGGAAGGGGTCGCCCGGCAGTCACCGAGCTCGACCCGGACACCGACGCCGTTGCGGAGGCACGACTCGGCCAGGGCCTGCGCGAGGCCGCCGTCGGAGAGGTCGTGGGCCGAGGACAGCACCCCGGTCGCCTCGACGAGCAGCTCGCTCAGCGCCCGCTCGGCAGCGAGGTCCACCCGGGGCGGCGTACCCCCGAGGTGGCCGTGGACGACGTGCGCCCACTCGGACCCGGACAGCTCCTCGCGGGTCTCGCCGAGCAGCAGCACCTGGTGACCGGCCGCCGGGAAGCCGGTCGGCGTACGTCGGGTGACGTCCTCGATGACGCCCAGCACGGCGACCACCGGCGTCGGCAGGATCGCGGTCTCGCCGGTCTGGTTGTAGAGGCTGACGTTGCCGCCGGTGACCGGGATGCCGAGCTCGAGGCAGGCGTCCTTCAGGCCACGGCAGGCCTCGGCGAACTGCCACATCACCGCGGGGTCCTCGGGCGAGCCGAAGTTGAGGCAGTCGCTGATCGCCATCGGGGTGGCGCCGCCGGTCGAGACGTTGCGGTAGGACTCGGCGAGCGCGAGCTGCGCGCCGGCGTACGGGTCGAGCAGGGCGAACCGGCCGTTGCAGTCGGTCGAGACCGCCACGCCGAGGTTGGTGCCGTCGTCGACGCGGATCATGCCGCTGTCGCTCGGCTGCGCGAGGACGGTGTTGCCCTGCACGTAGCGGTCGTACTGGTCGGTGATCCAGGACTTGTCGCACAGGTTGGGGCTGGCGACGAGCCGCAGCAGGGTGTCGCGCAGCTCGTCGCCGGACGCGGGCCGCGGGAGGGTCTCGGCGCCGTCGGCCTGCAGGACGTCCTGGGAGTCGGGGCGGGCGAACGGGCGCTGGTACGTCGGACCGTCGTGGGCCACCGACCGGGGCGGCACGTCGACGACCCGCTCGCCGTGCCAGTCGATCTGCAGGCGGTCGCCGTCGGTCACCTCGCCGACGACGGTGGCGTCGACGTCCCACTTCTCGCAGATGGCGAGGAACGCCGCGACGTCGCCGGGCTCGACGACGGCCATCATCCGCTCCTGGCTCTCGCTCATCAGGATCTCCTCGGGCGCGAGCGAGGAGTCGCGCAGCGGGACCCGGTCGAGCTCGACGTGCATGCCGCCGTCGCCCGCGCTGGCCAGCTCGCTGGTCGCGCAGGAGAGGCCGGCGCCACCGAGGTCCTGGATGCCGGCGACGATGCCGGCCGCGAACAGCTCGAGGGTGCACTCGATGAGCAGCTTCTCCATGAACGGGTCGCCGACCTGGACGCTCGGCCGCTTCGCCGGGCCGGTCGAGTCGAAGGTCTCGGAGGCGAGCACGCTGACCCCGCCGATGCCGTCGCCGCCGGTCTTCGCGCCGTAGAGGATCACCTGGTTGCCGACGCCGCTCGCCTTGGCGAGGTGGAGGTCCTCGTGGCGGAGCACGCCGACGCAGAGCGCGTTGACGAGCGGGTTGCCGAGGTAGGTCGCGTCGAAGACCGCCTCGCCGCCGATGTTCGGCAGGCCCAGGCAGTTGCCGTAGCCGCCGACGCCCGGCGACGATCCCGGGCAGCACCCGGTGGGTGTCCGGAGCGTCGAGCGGGCCGAAGCGCAGCGGGTCCATCACCGCGACCGGGCGAGCGCCCATGGCGAGGATGTCGCGGACGATGCCGCCGACCCCGGTGGCCGCACCCTGGTAGGGCTCGACGTACGACGGGTGGTTGTGGCTCTCGACCTTGAAGGTGACGGCGTAGCCCTGCCCGATGTCGATGACGCCGGCGTTCTCGCCGATGCCGGCGAGCATCTTGCCCGGCCCGGCGTCTCCTGGGGGATCTCGCGAGAACTGCTTGAGGTGCACCTTGCTGGACTTGTAGGAGCAGTGCTCGCTCCACATCACGGAGTACATCGCCAGCTCCGAGCTGGTCGGCCGGCGGCCCGAGGATCTCGCGGATGCGGGCGTACTCGTCGGCCTTCAGGCCCAGCTCGGCCCACGGCTGCTCGTGGTCGGGGTCGGTGGCGGCGACGGCGACGGTGTCGAGGTGGGCCGTGGGGGCGGGAGCGGTGCTCGTGGGGGCGCTGGTCTCGGGCACGGGATCAACCTACTTGGGGGCGGGTACTCCGATGCGTCCGGACCCTCCGGGGCGGCCCACCGGGGCCGAATGCATCGGACTATCCATTTCTCGCGGTCATTGAATTACACTTTGTAATTCATTTCTTCCCTGTTACTGGTGTGAATAGTGGGGTTAGAGTCATCGTCATTTCCCGACATTCCTGGAGATTCCGATGCTTCCCCGAGCCCTGTCCGCCGCCGCTGGCAACCGGCCTGGTCGCGACCCTGCTCGGCGCCCTGCCCAGCGCGCCGGCGTACGCCGCCAACCCGGTCACCCCGGGCAACTTCACCGGCTACGGCTTCGACCAGTGCGACGCCCCGAGCCAGTCCGCGATGTCGACCTGGATCAAGAAGTCGCCGTTCCGGGCCGCGGGCATCTACATCTCCGGCAACTCCCGCGCCTGCCGCACGCAGGCGAACCTGACCCCGACCTGGGTGAAGAACCAGCTCGCCGCCGGCTGGCACCTGATGCCGATCACGCTCGGGCCGCAGGCGGCCTGCTCGACGCGCTACCCGCGCTACGGCAAGAACATCGACCCCACGATCATCCCGACCGCCGCGAACACCTACTACGCCGCGCGCAGCCAGGGCCGGGCCGAGGCCCGCAAGGCCGTCGACCACCGCGCAGCGCCTGGGCATCGTCCGGGGCAGCACGCTGTTCTACGACCTCGAGGCCTTCAACATCCGCGCGAGCACGACCTGCACGCAACTCGGCGCTGTGGTACCTCACCGCCTGGACCCGCCAGCTGCACGACCTCGGCTACGCGTCCGGCTACTACTCGAGCGCCGCGTCGGGCATCAGGATGATGGACGACCACCGAGTCGCCCCGAACAGCCCGCTGACCATGCCCGACCAGGTCTGGATCGCGGACTGGAACGGCAAGGCCAACACCAGCTCGTCGTACATCCGCAGTGACGGGTGGCTGCCCTACGGCCGGATGAAGCAGTACCAGGGCGGGCACAACGAGACGTACGGCGGCGTACGGATCAACATCGACCGCAACTACCTCAACCTGCGGACCCCGAAGATCCCCGGCGCGAGCGCTCCGGCGCCGAAGCCGACTCCCGCTCCGGCACCCGCGGCGCCGAAGTACACCGGCAGCTCGACTCAGCGACGCGCGCTGCACCCCGGCGACGATCACCCGCCGGGACTACCCGACCTACAACACCGAAGGCGCCCGCGCAGTACGTCGTACCGCTCCAGTGCCTGCTCAAGCAGCAGCACCTGTACAAGTACGAGGTCACCGGCACGTGGAACAGCCAGACCACGGCCGCGCTGTACTCCTTCCAGGGCAGCATCGGGTTCGCCAAGAAGGCGGTCGATCACCCGTCCGGTCTGGACGGCACTCGTCACCCACGGCAACAGCCGCACCCTGCTGCGGGTCGGGATGACGAACGCCGACGCGGTGCGCGTGCAGCGGGCCATGAACGCCGCGCTGGCCAGCGGGCTCGCGGTGTCCGGCACCTACCGGCCCGCGACGGCGACCGCGGTGAAGGCCTACCAGCGTGCGGTCGGCCTCCCGGTGACGGGCACCGTCACCGCGGCGACCTGGGCGGCACTCGAGCGCGGCCGCACCTGACCCGGCTATCGATCTCGGTGGTCTCGACTGATCGCTCGCTGGCGCTCGACCACCTAGTAAGGGGGACCAGCGTCGTCAGGCGGCTTGGAGGGCCGCGACGACGCTGGTGAAGAACCCCAGCCCGTCGGTGCCGGGACCGCACAGGTCCTCGACGGCGTGCTCGGGGTGCGGCATCAGCCCGACCACGTTGCCGGCCTCGTTGGTGACGCCGGCGATGGCGCGCTGCGAGCCGTTGGGGTTGTCACCGACGTAGCGGGCGACCACGCGGCCCTCGCCCTCGAGCTGGTCGAGGGTGTGCTGGTCGGCGACGTAGGAACCCTCGCCGTTCTTCAGCACGATGGTGAGCTCCTGGCCGGCGGCGTACGCCGAGGTCCAGGCCGTCGCGTTGTTCTCGATCGCGATCCGCTGGTCGAGGCAGCCGAACTTGCGGTGGTCGTTGCGGATCAGCGCGCCGGGCAGCAGGTGTGACTCGCAGAGGATCTGGAAGCCGTTGCAGACGCCGAGCACGGGCATCCCGCCGCGGGCCGCGGCGACGACCTCGGTCATCACCGGCGCGAAGCGGGCGATCGCGCCGCAGCGCAGGTAGTCGCCGTAGGAGAACCCGCCGGGGAGCACGACGGCATCGACTCCCTTGAGGTCGTGGTCGCCGTGCCAGAGCGCGACGGCCTCCGCCCCGCCGAGGGCCACGGCGCGACGCGCGTCGACGTCGTCGAGCGAACCGGGGAAGGTGACGACCCCGACCTTCACGAGACCACCCGAACGGCGTAGTCCTCGATCACCGGGTTGGAGAGCAGCGTCTCGGCCATCTCGCGGACCTGGGCCAGCCGCTCGTCGGTGGCCTCGCCGTCCAGCTCGATCTCGAAGCGCTTGCCCTGGCGGACCTCGCTGACCCCGGTGAAGCCGAGGCGGGGCAGCGCACCCTGGACGGCCTTGCCCTGGGGGTCGAGGATCTCGGGCTTGGGCATGACGTCGACGACGACACGGGCCACGGGAGGCCACCAACTCTCTAGTGGGGATGCAGGCGGCTGCAGTCTATCGACGGCCCGTCAGGGCCTGGCCCGCGACTCGAGGATGCGGCCGGCTCGCCGCAGGTCGGAACGTACGGCGAACAGGCCGGCCCCGCTCGCCACCCAGCCGACCGGTCGCAGGAAGCCCTCGCCACGCACCACGAACTCGGCGTCGACGCTGCACCCGCCCCGGTGCGGAGCGAACCGCAGCGTGAGGTCGGCCTCGATCGCGCGCCAGCGACCGGACTCGGCCCAGAGGACGTCGGTCTCGAGCTCGGTGATCTCCATCTCCGGCACGACCCGCGCCGCGGTGTGGTCGCGCCAGCGGAAGCCGATCCGTGGGTGCGCCCTCGTCGATCAGCTCGACGCTACGCAGCGACGACTGCCACTCGGGCCGGTTGCGCGGGTCGGCGAGATAGGTCGAAGGCGTCGTGGACCGGCACGCCGTACCTCAGGGTGGTGGTGCGCGTGCGCGACGACCTCAGAACGTCTCCCCCGTCAGCAGCTCGAAGGCCTCGACGTAGCGCGAGCGGGTCCGCTCGACGATCTCCGGCGGCAGCGCCGGCGGGCGGTCGCCCGAGGCGCGGTCCCAGCCGCTCTCGGGCGAGGTGAGCCAGTTGCGCACGATCTGCTTGTCGTAGGACTGCTGGGTGCGGCCCGGCTGCCACTCGTCGGCGGGCCAGTAGCGGCTCGAGTCCGGGGTCAGCACCTCGTCGCCGAGGACGACCTCGCCGGCAGCGTCGCCTCGCAGTCGGGTGCCGAACTCGAACTTCGTGTCGGCCAGGATGATGCCGCGCTCGCGCGCCAGGCCGTCGGCCCGGGCGTAGACCTCCAGGGTCAGGTCGCGCAGCCGGGCCGCGGCCTCGGCGCCGATGTCGCTGACCACCGCGTCGTAGGAGACGTTCTCGTCGTGGTCGCCGATCGCGGCCTTGGTCGCGGGCGTGAAGATCGGCGCCGGCAGCCTGCTGCCGTCGACCAGCCCGCGCGGCAGCGGGATGCCGCAGACCTCGCCGGTCGACTGGTAGTCGAGGAGGCCCGAGCCGGTCAGGTAGCCCCGGGCCACGCACTCGACGGGATACATCGCGAGCTCCTCGCACACCACCGCGCGACCGCGGACGCCGTCGGGCACGTCGGTGGAGACCACGTGGTTGGGCACCAGGTCGGCGAGCTGGTCGAACCACCACAGCGACATCCGGGTGAGGATCTCGCCCTTGTCCGGGATGGTCGTGTCCAGCACGAAGTCGTACGCCGAGATGCGGTCGCTGGCCACCATCAGCAGGTGGCCGTCGTCGAGACGGTAGAGGTCTCGCACCTTGCCGGAGTGGAGGTGCGTGGCGCCCTCGATGGTCGGGGCGTCGGGGATGTTGTGCACGGCGACACCCTACAAACGGCGCGACGGGTCCTGAACGCCGTGGTCCCGGAAACAGCGAGGGGTGCGCCGGCAGTCGCCGGCACACCCCTCGGGGAGCGAGCGTCAGGTCAGAGGATCGCCTTGTCCAGGATCGCCTTGTCGAGGATGGCCTTGTTCAGGATGGCGTGGTTCAGGATCGCCTTGTTCGTCGGAGCCTTGGCGTCGGCGGCGCCGCCACCGGCCGGAATGGAGACGACGGCGATGGCCACGGCGACGGCCACGAGCGCTCCACGGATTCCACGGTTCTTGAAGCTCATGATGATGGGTTCCCTCCCCTCATCGTTGGACCCCGATGGTCCAACGTATGAGACAGCGTACGTCCACTTCGGACTAATGTATATAAACCGGACAATTGGGATTCGGACTAGCCGGACCCGAAAGATCGCGCCCCGGTCAGCTCGCCCTCGGTCGTCCGGACGTCGTCGACACGGGCGCTCGGCGGGCCCGTCCGCGCACCACGCGACGAGGCCGCTGCACAGCCTCGGCGGGACCCTCGAGATGGGCGTGCACGGACCCGTCGGGCTCGTTGCTCACCCAGCCGCGTCACGCCGAGCCGCTCGGCCTGCTCGCGCATCGAGGCGCGGAAGAAGACGCCCTGGACGCGTCCGGTCACGACGACGTCGACCGCGATGTGTGCCCCATGGCCCAGACAGCCAACAGGGACAAGCCGACAGGGACCACCCCCGATCCGGAAGGGGGCGGTCCCTGGCCTGGTGCGCCGGGCAGAATTCGGAACACCGACTGAGGCTCGTGCGTCACCGACGCTAAGCGACAGGCAGTCCGGTCACAAGCCCCATAGACTCACTTTTCGGACAGTGGACGGGTGGCCTCAGAGGATCGCGCCGGGACGGTAGCTCGCGGCCTCCGGATCGGCAGCCACGACCTCCTCGACCCGTCGTACGACGGCAGCGACCTGGTCGCGCGCGGCGCCGGTGAACTCGATCGGATCCGCCACCAGGGCCGCGATCTGCTGCTCGGAGAGGCCCAGTCTCGGGTCGGCGCCGAGACGCCGGAAGAGGTCGTTCTCGGCCAGGCCCTGGCGCATCTCGAGCGCCACCGCGACCGCCTGCTCCTTGATCGCCTCGTGCGCCGCCTCGCGCCCGACGCCGTTGCGGACCGCGGCCATCAGCACCTTGGTGGTGGTCAGGAACGGCAGGTAGCGGTCGAGCTCGCGCTGCACGACCGCGGGGAAGACCCCGAACTCGTCGAGCACGGTGAGGAAGGTCTGGAACAGGCCGTCCGCGGCGAAGAAGGCGTCGGGCAGCGCCACGCGGCGTACGACGGAGCAGGAGACGTCGCCCTCGTTCCACTGGTCACCGGCGAGCTCGCCGACCATCGAGAGCTGGCCGCGCAGCACGACGGCGAGCCCGTTGACCCGCTCGCAGGAGCGGGTGTTCATCTTGTGCGGCATCGCCGAGGACCCGACCTGGCCCTCCTTGAAGCCCTCGGTGACCAGCTCGATGCCGGCCATCAGCCGGATGGTCGTGGCGAGGTTCGACGGCCCGGCCACCAGCTGGACGAGCGCGGAGACGACGTCGAAGTCGAGCGAGCGCGGGTAGACCTGCCCGACGCTGGTGAGCACCCGCTCGAAGCCGAGGTGGCGCGCCACCCGCTCCTCGAGCTCACCGAGCGACGCGGTCGACCCGTCGAGCAGGTCGAGCATGTCCTGGGAGGTGCCCATCGGGCCCCTTGATGCCGCGCAGCGGGTAGCGCGCGAGCAGGTCGTCGAGCCGGTCGAGCGCCACCAGCATCTCGTCGGCCACGGTCGCGAACCGCTTGCCGAGCGTGGTCGCCTGGGCCGCGACGTTGTGCGACCGGCCGGCCATCACGAGCGACTCGTGCTCGGTCGCGAGCCGGGCGAGCCTGGCCAGGGTCGCGACCACCCGCGTGCGCAGCAGCACCAGCGAGGAGCGGATCTGCAGCTGCTCGACGTTCTCGGTGAGGTCGCGCGAGGTCATCCCCTTGTGGATGTGCTCGTGGCCGGCGAGCGCGCAGAACTCCTCGATGCGCGCCTTCACGTCGTGCCGCGTCACCCGCTCACGGGCGGCGATGCTCGCCAGGTCGACCTTCTCGACGACTGCTTCGTAGTCCTCGATCACCCCGTCGGGCACGTCGACGCCGAGGTCCTTCTGCGCCGTGAGCACGGCGATCCAGAGCCGCCGCTCGAGCACGATCTTGTGCTCCGGCGACCAGATCTCGGCGAGGTCCGCCCCGGCGTACCGGGTGGCGAGGACGTTGGGGACGGTCACCCGGCAATCTTCTCAGGTCCCGCGCACCGATGGGCACCTGCTCCGTTCCACAACCGCCGGAACCACCAGGTGGTCGAGGAGCGAGCAGACCGCAGCGGCGCGCCAGTGGACCGAGCCGTACGTCGGCGCAGTGGTCTCGACTGATCGCTCGCTGACGCTCGGCTCGACCGACTACGGGTGCTCAGGTGCTCGAGCGCTGCTCGCGCCCCGCAACCGCCGGAACCACCAGGTGGTCGAGCAGCGAGCGGAGCGAGCGAAGTCGAGACCACCGTGGCGACGACCGCAGCCGTACGTCGCGCGTGGATCTGCGAGCTGATCGCCCGACTCGTGCTCCAGGGCGACACCGATCCCCAGCCGCGCTGCTCGAGCGCCCCGCAACCGCTGGAACCACCAGGTGGTCGAGCAGCGAGCGGGGTCGAGTCGTGACAGTCGGGAGATGAACCCGCGCAGTGGACGCAGCTGCTCGACGACTGCTGGCGCTCAGGAGATCGTCGGTCGTTCGCGCGAGCTGCACGGACTGTGCCGCATCGTCGTAGAGCAGCGCAGATCGCGCTGCATCGGCTCGCTCCGGCCAGACCCGCTGCGAGCCACCAGTGGCCTCGGTCGCGCAGCTGAGCGGAGCCAGAGTCGCGACAGCCTCCGAGACTCATCAGCATCCGCTCGAGGCTAGGGCCGGCAGCCGTACAGTCGGCAGCGGTCTCGACTGAGTGCTACGTAGCTGGCGCTCGCAGTGGACTCGACTACGAGCACTACGGAGGGTCAGACGTCGGCGGCGATGTCGGTGCGCCACTGGGCGCCGTCGAAGCTGATCGAGGCGAGGCCGTCGTAGGCATGGGCCCGGGCATCGGCAACGTCGGCTCCGACCGCAGTGACCGCGAGCACGCGACCACCGGCGGTCACCAGGTCGCCGTCCTGCCGAGCGGTCCCTGCGTGGATGACGTCGGCCTGGGCCACCGACTCGGTGCCGGTGATGACGTCGCCCTTGCTCGAGGACTCCGGGTAGCCCGCGCTGGCCATCACCACCGCGACGGCCGCGCCCGGCTTCCACCGGGGCGGGTCGACCTCGTGCAGGCGGCCCTCGGCCGCGGCCAGCAGCAGGGCGGCGAGGGGTGAGTCGAGCAGGGCGAGCAGCGGCTGGGTCTCGGGGTCACCGAAGCGGGCGTTGAACTCGACCACGCGGACGCCGCGCGAGGTGAGCGCGAGGCCGGCGTAGAGCAGCCCGGCGAAGGTGGCGCCGCGGCGGGCCATCTCGTCGACGGTCGGCTGGAGCACGCGCTCGAGGACCTCGGGGACGAGGTCGTCCGGAGCCCACGGGAGCGGGGTGTAGGCGCCCATGCCGCCGGTGTTCGGTCCCTGGTCGCCGTCGAAGATGCGCTTGAAGTCCTGGGCCGGCTGGAGCGGGTAGACCGTCGAGCCGTCGGTGATCGCGAACAGCGAGACCTCGGGGCCGTCGAGGAACTCCTCGATCACCACCCGCGCACCCAAGCACTGCGCCGCGTGGGCTGCGGCTTCCTCGCGGTCGTCGGTCACCACGACGCCCTTGCCGGCGGCGAGGCCGTCGTCCTTGACGACGTACGGCGGGCCGAACGCGTCCAGCGCGGCCGCCACCTCGTCGGGTGTCGTGCAGACGTGCGCCATCGCGGTGGGCACTCCGGCTGCGGCCATCACGTCCTTGGCGAACGCCTTCGACCCCTCGAGCTCGGCGGCCTCCTGCGAGGGGCCGAAGCAGCTGATGCCGCGTTCGCGGACGGCGTCGGCGACCCCGGCGACGAGGGGAGCCTCGGGCCCGATGACGACGAGGTCGGCGCCGATCTTCTCGGCGAGGGTGGCCACCGAGTCGCCGTCGAGCTGGTCGACCTCGTGCAGGGTGGCGACGGCCGCGATGCCGGGGTTGCCGGGTGCGGCGTGGACCTCCTCGACGGACGGGTCGCGGGAGAGGGACAGCGCGAGCGCGTGCTCACGGCCGCCGGTGCCGATGACGAGGACCTTCACGCTGGCTGACTGTAACGGGGGTCGATGCGGGCGATGAGTGCGGTCAGCTGGCGGGCGGCCGCACCCGCGCCTCGTAGGCCGTCCGCTTCGACTCGTCGCGGTCGGCGAGGACCCGGTCGGCACCGAAGGCGCCGGCGATCTTCTCCTGCAGCCACCGGGGCAGTACGCCGGTCGCCTTGGTCATGCCGAGGACCCAGCGCGGCACCCACAGCTCGGGGAGGCCGGTACGGATCGCCGTCGCGATCACCTCGGCGACGTCCTGGGCCGTGACGGACTTGACGCCCTTGGCGGCGGGTACGCCGGCGGAGAGCTCGGTCTGCACGATCGTCGGCAGCACGACGGACACGTCGATGCCGTGCGGCTTGAGCTCGGCGCGGGTCGCCTCGCTGAAGCCGACGGCGGCGAACTTGGAGGCCGAGTAGGTGGCTCCGTCGGCCACCGCGACCCGGCCCACCGCCGAGGCGACGTTGACGATCGCGCCCCGGCCGCGCTCGACCATGCCCGGCGCGACCGCCTTGGTGCCGTTGATCAGCCCGTGCACGTTCACGTCGATGATCGCCTTCGTCACGGCGTCGGGCTCCTTGAGCACCGAGCCGAGCGGCATGATCCCGGCATTGTTCACGAGTACGTCGATCGGCCCGACCTCCCCGACCTCGGCGAGGAAGGACCGCCACGACTCCGCGTCGGTGACGTCGAGCCGGGCACCGACCGCTCCCCGCCCCACCCGCTCCGCGACCTGCTTGACCAGGATCTCGTCGAGGTCGCCGAGCGCGACGGTGGCTCCCTGCGAGGCCAGCAGCTCGGCGGTGGCCTCTCCGATCCCGCGGGCGGCACCGGTGATCACGACGGTGAGTCCGGAGATGTCGCGCTTGCTCATGTGTGCGTTGTCCTTTCGAGACGACGGAGGGCGACCGGTTGGCCGTCCGAGGGGAACGGGAGTGAGTGGTAGTTCAGCCGGTCTCGGTACGCCGCGTCCACTGTCCAGTCAAAACGGCGGAGCAGCTGGTGCACGATCAGCTTGACCTCCGACCCGGCGAAGGCCATCCCGAGGCACTTGTGCACGCCCCCACCGAACGGCTCCCACGCGTGCCGGTGCACCTTGTCCTCGCGCCGGTGGCTGGCGAACCGCATCGGGTCGAAGACCTCGGGCTGCGGCCAGTACTCCGACATGTGGTGGCTGAGGTGGAGCATCACCGCGACCGGCTGGTCGGCGGGGATGCGTACGCCGAGCACCTCGGTCTCCTTGACCGAGCGCCGCGCCACCACGGGGACGGGCGGCACGAGGCGCAGGCACTCCTTCATCACCAGGTCGAAGGACTCCAGCGCGTCGAGCTCGTCGAGCGTCGGGCTGTCGGAGAGATGGGCCGCCTCGTCGCGCAGCCGCTCTCGCCACCTCGGGTGCGCGCCGAGCTGCCGCATCATCGTGGTGACGGTGATCGTCGAGGTGTCGTGGGCGGCCATCAGCAGGAAGATCATGTGGTTGACGACGTCGCTGTCGGAGAGCCCCTCCCCCTCGTCGTCGCGCAGGGAGACGAGCACGGAGAACAGGTCGTCGCCGCCCCCGTCACGCTTGGCTGCGAGGTGCCGGCCGAAGAAGTCCTCGAGCAAGTGGCGTCCGCGCATCGCCCGTCCCCAGCGGGTGCCGGGCAGCGGGCGGCGTACGAACCCCGTGGCCGCCTGCACGCAGGCGACGAACGCGCGGTTCACCTGCTCGAGCTCGTCGGGCGACGCCAGCTCGGCACCACCCATGAACACCTGGGTGGCCAGGTCGAGGGTGAGCGACTTCAGGGCGGGATAGACCCGGAAGTCCGGACGCGGTTCCCAGGCGTCGAGGCCGGTCGCGATCGCCGGGCCGAGCGCCGCTGTGTAGGACTCGAGCCTTGGTCGGGTGAACGCCTGCTGCATCAGCATCCGGTGCCGGTGGTGCTCCTCGAAGTCGAGCAGCATCAGGCCGCGGTGGAAGAACGGGCCGACGATCTCGCCCCAGCCGGGCCCGTTGGCGAACGCCTTGTCCTTGTTCTGCAGGGCAGCGGCGCAGGACGAGGGGAGCCTCGGGTCCGATGACGACGAGGTCGGCGCCGATCTTCTCGGCGAGGGTGGCCACCGAGTCGCCGTCGAGCTGGTCGACGTCGTGCAGGGTGGCGATGGCCGCGATGCCGGGGTTGCCGGGTGCGGCGTGGACCTCCTCGACGGACGGGTCGCGGGAGAGGGACAGCGCGAGCGCGTGCTCACGGCCGCCGGTGCCGATGACGAGGACCTTCACGGTGGCTGACTGTAACGGGGGTCGATGCGGCCGACGAGTGCGGTCAGCTGGCCGGCGGCCGCACCCTCGCCTCGTAGGCCGTCCGCTGCGACTCGTCGCGGTCGGCCAGGACCCGGTCGGCGCCGAAGGCACCGGCAATCTTCTCCTGCAGCCACCGGGGCAGTACGCCGGTCGCCTTGGTCATGCCGAGGACCCAGCGGGGCACCCACAGCTCGGGGAGGCCGGTACGGATCGCCGTCGCGATCACCTCGGCGACGTCCTGGGCCGTGACGGACTTGACGCCCTTGGCGGCCGGCACGCCGGCGGAGAGCTCGGTCTGCACGATCGTCGGCAGGACGACGGACACGTCGATGCCGTGCGGCTTGAGCTCGGCGCGGGTCGCCTCGCTGAAGCCGACCGCGGCGAACTTGGAGGCCGAGTAGGTGGCTCCGTCGGCCACCGCGACCCGTCCGACCGCCGAGGCGACGTTGACGATCGCACCTCGGCCGCGCTCGACCATGCCCGGCGCGACTGCCTTGGTGCCGTTGATCAGACCGTGCACGTTCACGTCGATGATCGCCTTCGTCACGGCGTCGGGCTCCTTCAGCACCGAGCCGAGCGGCATGATCCCGGCGTTGTTCACGAGTACGTCGATCGGCCCGACCTCTCCGACCTCGGCGAGGAAGGCCCGCCACGACTCCGCGTCGGTGACGTCGAGCCGGGCACCGACAGCTCCCCGGCCCACGCGCTCGGCGACCTGCTTGACCAGGGTCTCGTCGAGGTCGCCGAGGGCGACCGTGGCTCCCTGCGAGGCCAGCAGCTCGGCCGTCGCCTCACCGATCCCGCGGGCTGCACCGGTGATCACGACGGTGAGTCCGGAGATGTCGCGCTTGCTCATGTGTGCGTTGTCCTTTCGAGACGACGGAGGGCGACCGGCTGGCCGTCCGAGGGGAACGGGAGTGAGTGGTAGTTCAGCCGGTCTCGGTACGCCGCGTCCACCGTCCAGTCAAAACGGCGGAGCAGCTGGTGCACGATCAGCTTGACCTCGGACCCGGCGAACGCCATCCCCAGGCACTTGTGCACGCCCCCACCGAAGGGCTCCCACGCGTGCCGGTGCACCTTGTCCTCGCGCCGGTGGCTGGCGAACCGCATCGGGTCGAAGACCTCGGGCTGCGGCCAGTACTCCGCCATGTGGTGGCCGAGGTGGAGCATCACCGCGACCGACTGGTCGGCGGGGATGCGTACGCCGAGCACCTCGGTCTCCTTGACCGAACGCCGCGCCACGCACGGGGACGGGTGGCACCAGCCGCAGGCACTCCTTCATCACCAGGTCGAAGGACTCCAGCGCGTCGAGCTCGTCGAGCGACGGGCTGTCGGAGAGATGGGCCGCCTCGTCGCGCAGCCGCTCCCGCCACTTCGGGTGCGCACCGAGCTGCCGCATCATCGTGGTGACGGTGATCGTCGAGGTGTCGTGGGCGGCCATCAGCAGGAAGATCATGTGGTTGACGACGTCGCTGTCGGAGAGCCCCTCCCCCTCGTCGTCGCGCAGGGAGACGAGCACGGAGAACAGGTCGTCGCCGCCCCCGTCACGCTTGGCTGCGAGGTGCCGGCCGAAGAAGTCCTCGAGCAAGCGGCGTCCCCGCATCGCCCGTCCCCAGCGGGTGCCGGGCAGCGGGCGGCGTACGAACCCGGTGGCCGCCTGCACGCAGGCGACGAACGCCCGGTTGACCTGGTCGAGCTCGTCGGGGACGCCAGCTCGGCACCACCCATGAACACCTGGGTGGCCAGGTCGAGGGTCAGCGACTTCAGGGCGGGATAGACCCGGAAGTCCGGCCGCGGTTCCCAGGCGTCCAGCCCGGTCGCGATCGCCGGACCGAGCGCCGCGGCGTAGGACTCGAGCCGTGGCCGGGTGAACGCCTGCTGCATCAGCATCCGGTGCCGGTGGTGCTCCTCGAAGTCGAGCAGCATCAGGCCGCGGTGGAAGAACGGTCCGACGATCTCGCCCCAGCCGGGCCCGTTGGCGAACGCCTTGTCCTTGTTCTGCAGGGCGGCGGCGCACGCGTCGGGACCGAGCAGCACCGTCGAGCGGCCGCCGATGAACTCGAGCTCGGAGACCGGGCCGCAGGCGTCGTACTGCTCGCGCATCAGCCGCAGCGGGTCCCGGATGTAGGACAGGGTCGCACCCAGGAACGGGGCGCCGCCGCGTCGGTACGGCGCGGGGCGCGCGGTCTCCGCCATGCCCCTCCGCTTCCCCACGACCAGTCTGACAGGAACTCCTGTCAGTTTGTGCGAAGCGGGAGTGGGCGTCAAGATGCCGTCCATGAGTTCAGTGGAGCGCAGCTATGGGGGTCGCTCGGCCCAGGAGCGCACCGAGGACCGGCACACCCGGCTGGTCGAGGCCGCCATCACCGTGCTGGCCGGCCAGGGGGAACGCGCCACCATGACCGCGATCTGCCAGGAGGCCGGGCTCACCGAGCGCTACTTCTACGAGAGCTTCGCCAACCGCGACGCCGCGCTCGTCGCCGCCCTCGAGCGCGTCAGCGACGAGATCTCGGGCAACGCCATCCGGGTCCTCCAGGACACGCAGGGCAGCACCGAGGAGCGGGTGCTGGCGATGACCCGCGACTTCGCCCACTGGGCGGCCGCCCACCGCGACCGCGCAGTGGTCGCGGTGATGCACGCGCGCACGATCGCGGCGCTGCGTCAGCGCCGCAAGGAGCTGGTCGTCAGCTTCGCCGAGATCGCCGCGCACGAGGCGGCCGGGTTGTACGGCGACCGCGCCTGGGACCCGGACCGTGCCCGGGTGCAGGGCATCTTCTTCATCGGCGGACTGGCGGAGCTGGTCGCCGCGTGGCTCTCCGGCGACGTCGAGCTCGAGCCGGACGCGCTCGCCGAGGTGGTGGCCGACCTGTTCGTCTCCCTCAGCACCAGGAGCTAGGCCGCGTCGACGCCCTGCTTCTCCGGGGTCCGCGTGAACAGGCCGGCGAGCTTGACCGACACCAGGCCCAGCAGGCAGCCGCACAGCAGCGAGGCCAGCGAGTCCGCCCACACCCACCCGATCGGTGTCGACGATCCGACGGCCACGACCACCTTCGTCAGGGCCGCGTTGTCGGCGCCGGCCGCGAAGAAGAACCCCCAGGTGACGAAGGCCGCGGGGACGATCAGGTGGAAGCTGGCCGGCAGGCTGAGCCCGTTGCCCAGGTCGCCCGACGTCACCCAGTGGAAGGTGAAGTTGAGGCTGATCTCGACCCACAGGAACGCCAGTACGGCGATGACCAGGGCGAGCGGGGTGGCGGCTTTCGCGCGTTCGAACATGACAGAACACTCCCTACGGATTCGAGACCGGAGGCGGACCGACTCCTCCGACATCGTCCGGGACACCGCGGCCGAGCGCGGTCTCAGTTTGGGACGTGCGACCGGTGCGTCAGCTGACCACGACGGTCTGGTCGCGGCCCGGGCCGACACCGACGGCCCAGAAAGGTACGCCGGACATGCCCTCGAGCTCGCGCACGTAGCGCTGGGCGTTCTTCGGCAGGTCGTCGAACGCACGACAGCCGGAGATGTCCTCGCCCCAGCCGTCGAGGTACTCGTAGATCGGCGTCGCCTGGTGGAACTCGGTCTGCGTCATCGGCATCTCGTCGTGACGGACCCCGTCGACGTCGTACGCCACGCACACCGGCACCCGCTCCCAGCTGGAGAGCACGTCGAGCTTGGTCATGAACAGCTCGGTGAGCCCGTTGACGCGTGCGGAGTAGCGGGCGACCACGGCGTCGTACCAGCCACAGCGCCGGTCGCGACCGGTCGAGACGCCGACCTCGCCGCCGATGCGCCAGAGCTTCTCGCCGTCGTCGTCGAACAGCTCGGTCGGGAACGGTCCCGAGCCGACGCGGGTCGTGTAGGCCTTGATGACGCCGATGATCCGGTCGATCCGGGTCGGTCCGACACCGGCGCCGACGCAGACGCCGCCGGAGACCGGGTTGCTGCTCGTCACGAACGGGTAGGTGCCGTGGTCGACGTCGAGCATCGTCGCCTGGGCACCCTCGAAGAGCACCGTCTTGTCGTCGTCGAGCGCACGGTTGAGCAGCAGCGAGGTGTCCGCGACCATCGGCTGCAGCCGCTCGGCGTACCCGCGCAGGTCCTCGACGACCTCGTCGACGGAGATGGCCCGCCGGTTGTAGACCTTGGTCAGCAGGTGGTTCTTGACCTCGAGCGCCGCCTCGACCTTCTCGCGCAGGATCGCCTCGTCGAAGATGTCGGCGATCCGGATGCCGACCCGGTTGATCTTGTCGGCGTACGCCGGCCCGATGCCGCGGCCCGTCGTACCGATCTTGTTCTTGCCGAGGAAGCGCTCGGTGACCTTGTCGATGATCGAGTGGTACGACGCGATCACGTGCGCGTTCGAGCTGACCACGAGCTGACCCATCGGCACCTTGCGCTCGACCATCGCGTCGAGCTCGCGGAACAGCGCCTCGGGCGAGACCACGACCCCGTTGCCGATCACCGAGGTGCAGTCGGGGGTGAGGATCCCGCTCGGCAGCAGGTGGGTGGCGAACTTCTGGCCGTCCACCACGATCGTGTGGCCGGCGTTGTGGCCGCCGCTCGTGCGGACGCAGAAGTCGATGGCGTCCTCGGTGGTGAGCAGGTCGGTCGCCTTGCCCTTGCCCTCGTCGCCCCACTGGGCTCCGAGCACGACGATTCCGGGCATTGTGCTGGCCCTCCAACGGATGGATTCCGGACGTCCCGCGCCCCCATGACGAGAGCCCGGGTGCAACAGCACCGGGCTCTTGCGACCACACGCTACCAAGGACAGTGCCTCGACCTCCATCCGGCGAAGCCCCTCCCCAGCCGCCTCTAGGGTGTCGGCGTGGATCCGCTGCTCCTCATCACCAACGCCGACGCCGGCGGTGCCCAGCACGACGCCCTCGAGGTCGCGCTCGGCGTGCTGCGCGAGGACGCGGACGTCGAGGTCGCCACCACGACCAACCCGGGCGAGCTCGACGGCGTGCTGCACCGCGCCGGCTGCCGCTCGATCGTGGTGGCCGGCGGCGACGGGAGCCTGCACGCCGTGGTCAGCGCCCTGCACCGCCGTCACGAGCTCGCGGAACGCACCCTGGGCCTGATCCCGCTCGGGCACCGGCAACGACTTCGCCCGCGCCCTCGACATCCCGCTGGACCCGGCGGAGGCGGCCGCCGCGCTGCTCGCCGGGAAGCCGCGGCGGATGGACCTCATCGTCGACGAGCTCGGCGGGGTCGTGGTCAACAGCGTGCACGCCGGCGCCAGCGCCCAGGCCAGCCGCCGTGGAGCACGGTGGAAGGAGCGGCTCGGGCCCTACGGCTTCGGGATCCTCGGCTACCCGATCGGGGCGGCACTGTCCTCGATCAAGCCGCCGTTCGTCCGGCTGCGGATCGAGGCCGACGGCGAGGTCGTCTCCGACATGGACAAGCACATCTTGATGGTCGCGGTCGGCAACGGCACCAGCGTCGGCGGCGGCACCGAGCTCACGCCCGACGCGGACCCGGCCGACGGCCGGCTCGACGTGATGGTGTCGTTCGCCACCGGCCCCTTCGAGCGCTTCGGCTACGCCTGGCACCTGCGCCGAGGCCGACCACGCCGAGCGCGACGACGTGATCTCCCTGCGCGCACGAGCAGGTCACCATCTCCGGCGAGGACTTCTTCCTCTCCGCGGACGGCGAGATCAGCGGCCCCGAGCGCCGCCGCTCCTGGCACCTGGAGCCCGGGGCCTACGCGATGATCGTCCCTGCATAGGTGGTCGCGGCAACCAGAGGCCGGTCGAGCAGCGAGCGCCAGCGAGCGATCAGTCGAGACCACCCAGCGCGCTCACGCCGACGTCGGGTCGGCCTCGTTGACCACCCGCGCCGCCTTGTCCTTCTCCACCCGAGGGTCGCCGGCATCGGCGAAGTAGTCGGGAGTCGTGGTCTCGTCGGCGCCGTTGGAGAACTTCATCGTCCGCAGCACCGCCGACAGCACCACCGCGACGGCCACGTTCAGCACGAACGCCGTCACCGCGATGTAGCCCATCTGCTCGATCGACGGGATCGTCTTCAGCGAGCCACCGAAGTGCTTGGTCACCGGACTGGCCACCTGGTACGCCGCGACGGTGCCGTAGATCATGCCGACCGCCCAGCCGGCGAGCAGCGCGTAGCGGTGGAACCACCGCGTGTAGAGGCTGAACACGATGGCCGGGAACGTCTGCAGGATCCAGATGCCGCCGAGCAGCTGGAAGTTGATCGCGTTCTGGTTGTCGAGCGTCAGCACGAAGAGCAGCGCGAACGCCTTGACCGCCAGTGAGGCGAGCTTGGAGACCTTGGCCTCTTCCGCAACGGTGGCGTTCGGTTTGATCCACTCCTTGTAGATGTTGCGCGTGAACGTGTTCGCCGCGGCGATCGACATGATCGCCGCCGGCACCAGTGCCCCGATCGCGACCGCGGCGAAGGCGACGCCGGCGAACCAGCTCGGGAAGGAGTCCTCGAAGAGCTGCGGGATCACCAGCTGCGGGTTGGGCTTGCCGTCCGCACCCACGGGCTTGGTGCCCGCGGCGATGGCGACCCAGCCGAGCAGGGCCAGGAGTCCCAGGACGAAGGAGTAGGCCGGCAGGATCGCGGAGTTGCGCCGGATCGTCTTCCGGCTCTCCGAGGACAGCGTCGCCGTGACGGAGTGCGGGTACATGAACAGCGCCATCGCCGAGCCGAGCGCCAGGGTGGCGTAGGCCCAGTAGCCGGGCACGGTCGCCGAGCCTGCCCCCGGGATGAACGACCCGGTCGGCTTGCCGGTCGCCGGGTTGGTGGAGCTCATCTTGGCCTGGGCGGCGTCGAAGATGTGCCCCCAGCCGCCGAACTTGTGGGGCAGGTAGACGATCGC
This sequence comes from uncultured Actinomycetota bacterium, assembly GCA_963797505.1. Taxonomy (GTDB): domain Bacteria; phylum Actinomycetota; class Actinomycetes; order Propionibacteriales; family Nocardioidaceae; genus Marmoricola. The sequence goes on from CAWCQB010000029.1 coordinate 53,839, forward strand.
GACGATGATCACCAGGTAGATCAGCGCGTCCTTCACGAACGCGATCACGGCCGGCGCACGCAGCCCCGAGGTGTAGGTGTACGCCGCCAGCAGCACGAACGCGACCAGCAGTGGCAGGTCCTTGGCCAGCCAGTTGTCGCTGCCCCCGAGCCCGACGACCTCGAGGACTGCCTCGATGCCGACCAGCTGCAGGGCGATGTAGGGCATCGTCGCGATGAACCCGGTCACCGCGACCGCGAGCGAGAGCACCCGGGAGTCGTAGCGTCCGCGGACGAAGTCGGCGGTCGTCACGTAGCCGTGGCGGTGGCTGACCGACCACAGCCGCGCCATGAAGATGAAGATGATCGGGTAGAGGATGATCGTGTAGGGCACCGCGAAGAAGCCGGCCACCGAGCCGGTGGCGAACATCGCGGCCGGCACGGCGATGAACGTGTACGCCGTGTAGAGGTCACCGCCCAGCAGGAACCAGGTGATCCAGGTGCCGAACTTGCGACCGCCCAGCCCCCACTCGTCGAGCGAGTCGAGGTTGTCGCCCCGCTTGAACCGCGACGCCATGAAGCCGAGCACGGTGACGACGGCGAAGAGCACGATCAGCACGAGGAGCGCGACCCCGTCGACGCCACCCGCTGCCATGGGCACGAGCAAGGGGCTCATCGCTCGTCCTCCCCGTCAGCGCCGGGCGCGTGGCCCGTCGTACCGGCTCCGGGTTTGCGTGCGGCCAGCACGAGGCGGTGGGCGGTGTAGGTGAGCGCGGCGGTGATGAACACCCAGAGGAACTGGTACCAGAAGAAGAACGGGACCCCACCGAGCTTGGGCGTCTCGCGGGCATAGGTACTGACCCAGCACAGCGCCACGATCGGGATGGCCAGCAGAACGCCGGCGAGGACGAGTAGACCCTTGTTGGTCGGTGGCGCGCCGTCAGCGGCCCCGCCCGAGCGAGTGTGTGACATGGCACCCGACTCTAGACCGCATGTGACTCCCGTCTCATCCCCGGCACCAGCAGTGGTCGAGCGATCCTGGTGGTCGAGCAGCGAGCGCCAGCGAGCGATCAGTCGAGACCACCCAGCCGAGACCACTCAGCCGGATCAGCGCAGCGCCTCGAACGCCTCGGGGCTGGAGTCGCGCAGGAACTGCTCGCACCGGTCGCGCTCGTGGTCCTCGCCGATGCGACCGGCGGCCTCGGTCAGGGCAGCCAGGGCGCGCAGGAACCCGCGGTTGGGCTCGTGCTCCCACGGCACCGGGCCGTGGCCCTTCCAGCCGTTGCGGCGCAGCAGGTCGAGGCTGCGGTGGTAGCCGACGCGCGCATAGGCGTACGCCGTCACGTCGTCGACGTCCCCGTCGGCCAGCGCGGCTTCGGCGAGGGTGGCCCAGGCGAGCGGCGACTCGGGGTGGCGTCGTACGACGTCGTGCGGGTCGTCGCCGGCACCCAGCTCGTCGGCGGCCGGGTCGGCGGGCAGCAGCGTCGGGGGCGGGCCGGCCATCAGGTCGCGGCCGAGGGGCGAGTCAGTCATGCGCCGATCGTCGCACGCACCCCTCAGGCCTGCTCGAGCACGGGGGCGGCGTACCCCGGGACGTCCTCGATGCGCTCGTAGACAGGCAGGCCGCGCTCGCGGGCGATCCGCACGTCCTGGTCCGCGCCCGTGCTCGCGCCGGGCAGGCGGAGGACGGCGTCGCAGTGCTGCAGCAGCCGCTCGGCGGTCGGGTACAGGACCTGCTCGGAGACGGCATCACCGACACCGGTGGAACCGGCGCCGCGCATCACCGGCAGGGCGACCCACTCCCCGATCATCGGCACGTGGCCGGCTCGGAAGACCGGCCAGGCGGCCTCCTCGAGGGCACGCAGGTTCGCGTCGAGGAGGTCGGGGTCGTCGCCGGTGCCGGAGCGGTAGGGGCCGGCGATCAGGATCATCAGTGGTGAGGTCATGCCGGTACAGTAACGTGCAGAAACGTGCAAAGACAAGAAGAAACGTGCAGATGTAAGGTGACGCCGTGCTCGCTGCCCAGCGCAAGGACCTGATCCTCGCCACCCTGCGCACCGAGGGACGCGTGGTGGCCAAGGAGCTCGCCGCCGAGCTCGAGCTCTCCGAGGACACCATCCGCCGCGACCTGCGCGAGCTGGCCGCGGACGGCCGTCTCCACCGGGTGCACGGCGGGGCGCTCCCCGCCTCGCCGGCGGTCGCCGACTTCACCGTCCGCACCGGCATCCGGCAGGACGCGAAGGTCGAGGTCGGTCGTCTCGCCGCGGGTCTGGTCCGGCCGGGCCAGACGGTGGTGGTCGACGGGGGTACGACGGCCCAGCAGCTCGTCCGGCACCTGCCCCCCGACCTCCGGGCCACCGTGGTCACGCACAGCCCGACCATCGCGGTGGAGCTGGCCACCCACCCGACTGTCGAGGTGATCATCGTCGGCGGACGGCTCTTCAAGCACTCCGTGGTGGCCGCCGGTGCCGCGGCGCACGAGGCGATCGGGCGGATCAGCGCCGACGTGTTCTTCCTCGGCGTGACCGGCATCCACCCCACGGCAGGGCTGACGACCGGCGACGCGGACGAGGCCGCGATCAAGCGCGCCTGGACCCAGCGCGCGGGTGAGACCTACGTGCTCGGCAGCGGCGAGAAGATCGGGGCCGCCTCCGCGTTCGAGGTGGTGCCGCTCGAGGCGATCACCGCCGTGCTCACCGACGCCCACGCGCCCGAGCGAGGTGTCGCCGAGCTCCGCGCCGCTGGGGTCGAGGTCGTCCAGCCTGGATGACGGCCGGGATGAACTGTCGGTCCTCGGGTGTTGGCTACCGACATGGCCGACACTTCTGCGCGCCCGCAGGCGCCTGCCGACTCAGGCATCCCCGACGTGAACCCGTGGCCCGCGCTCTACGCCCTGTGCATCGGGTTCTTCATGATCCTGGTCGACACCACGATCGTCTCGGTCGCGACGCCCGCGATCATCGCCGACCTCCACGCCGACGTGAACTCCGTGGTCTGGGTGACCAGCGCCTACCTGCTGGCGTACGCCGTGCCGGTGCTGATCACCGGTCGCCTCGGTGACCGGTTCGGGCCGAAGAACCTCTACCTGCTCGGGCTGACCGTCTTCACCATCTCGTCGCTGGCCTGCGGGCTGACCGGCACGATCGAGGGGCTGATCATCGCCCGGGTCTTCCAGGGCCTCGGCGCCGCGATGATCACACCCCAGACGATGGCGATCATCACCCGCATCTTCCCCTCCGAGCGGCGCGGCCAGGCGATGGCGCTGTGGGGTGCCACCGCCGGGGTCGCCACCCTCGTCGGCCCGATCCTCGGCGGCGTGCTCGTCGACGCCTTCGGCTGGGAGTGGATCTTCTTCATCAACGTGCCCGTCGGCATCGTCGGCTTCGCGCTGGCCTGGCGACTCGTGCCCAGGCTGCCCACCCACTCCCACAAGTTCGACTGGATCGGGGTCGCCCTGTCCGGCGTCGGCATGTTCATGCTCGTCTTCGGGATCCAGGAGGGCCACCAGTACGACTGGGGCACCATCAACGGGATCATCACGGTGCCGGCGCTCATCGTCGGCGGGCTGGTGATGTTCGCGATCTTCATCTGGTGGCAGGCCCACAACCGCAACGAGCCGCTGGTGCCGCTCTCGCTCTTCCGCGACCGCAACTTCAGCCTGGCCAACGTGGCCATCTCGGTGATGGGCTTCGCGATCACCGCGCTGGCCTTCCCGCTGATGCTCTACGCCCAGCTGGTCCGCGGGCTCTCGCCGACCAGGTCGGCGCTGCTGCTCGTGCCGATGGCGATCATGTCGATCGTGCTCGCCCCCTGGGTCGGCAAGCTCACCGACTCGGTGCACCCGCGCCTGATCACCGGCTTCGGCTTCGCCAGCGCCTTCGTGTCGCTGGTCTGGCTCTCCGAGGTGATGACGCCCGACTCGGCGACCTGGGAGATCCTGCTGCCGATGGCGCTGCTCGGCATCGGCAACGCGTTCATCTGGGCGCCCACCTCGGCGACGGCGACGCGCAACCTGCCGATGCGCCAGGCCGGTGCCGGCGCGGGCGTCTACAACGCGACGCGACAGGTCGGTGCCGTGCTCGGCTCGGCCGCGATCGCCGTGCTGATGGACTCGCGGCTCGCTGCGCAGGGCCTGCAGCTTCTCGCCCAGCGAGGCCGGCGGCGGCAACCTGCCCGCCCAGGTGTTCCAGCCGTTCAGCGACGCGATGTCGCAGGCCATGCTGCTCCCGGCCGCCGCCCTGGTCCTCGGGCTTCCTCGCCGCGATCTCGTTCGCGCGGCCGGTCCACCAGGAGCGCGCCGCGACAGGCGTCGGCGGCTGCGCCGAGCGGGGCCAGCGCGGCGAGCCCGCGACGGAGCCCATGTAACGCGGAGTTATTGCCACTGAACATGCGGCGTACGACGCACTCAGCGACCGAGAACACCGCGTTACAGGGGCGGGCGGCTCAGCCGTGGCGAGTACGACGAGCCGAGCGCTCGGCCCTCAGCCGGGCGGCGGACTCGACCAGATGGGGTGGGAGCACCTCACCGAAACGGGCGCAGCGTGACGTCGTACTCCCGAGAGCAGTCCGCTTGCTTGAGCCGGTCCCGCTGGCTGCCGAACAACTCATCCCAGATCACGCGAGACATCCCCAGACCCTCGGCGCAGACCGCCCGCTCGCGCTTGCGCTCCTCCCACAGGATCTCGTCGACGGGTCGAGTCGGCGACACCTCCCTGGTCCATGCGGCGAAACTTCAGGCGGCCGTCGAACTCGAAGAGCGTGACACCCGACGCGCACGTCGGCCCAGGCAACCCGGTGGCCGATCCGGACCGGGAACTGGGTGTCGGGCGCGCCGATGCCGAGCTCGATGAGGAGCAGCCTGAGCAACGACTCCCCCGGCGTCTCGGCACCCCGTCGGCAAGGCGATCGCGGCCCGTACCCGCGTCGATCCCGGCCAGCACCACATGGTACCGAACACCGCCCGCAGATCGGCCCGCATCCCCGCCGTCGTGCAGGAACCGGTCGCAGGCGAACGACGCCGGTCTCGTAGGCCGTGCTCGCGGGCCAGATCGACGGCTGTCCGCGCCGGACCGGTGACGGCATGCCGTCGACTTCGCGGGTTCCGAGCAGGGTCAACCGCGTCAGGTGGTGCTTCACTCCGCGCTCGGTTCGGCTGCCACCGACTCCGTAGCGCGTGAGGTGGCTGAGCTCGTGCACGGGCGGAGCATCGGGATGCCCGAGCGCACGCGCGGCCGAGTCATGGCTCATCAGGTGGTCGGTCGCCATCGCGGTCAGGTGGGCGGCGAGGTCGCGCAGGCGCGCGTGGTCGTCGTACCCGTTCAGCGAGTCCCACAGCTCGCGTTCGGCGTACACCCCGCGGCGGACGACGACCCAGGGGCCGTGAACAGCGGTCAGCGTCCTCAGCTCACGCTCGGTATACCCGGCATCGATGGCTTGGCGTCGCGTCACGAGGCCGTTCTGACGTCGCGGCCAGGGCACGGAGATGGGGTCGCATGGCACGCACCGTTGGACTCCGCGCCCTCACGCACGCCAGCGTCGTACTGCCGGCCTGTGGAGAATGCCTCATCCAGGGGCGGCCCTGTGGACAGTTGGCCCAGCCCGGCTGTAACGCGGTGTTCTGGTCGCTGAGTGCGCGGTGTGCACCTTGTTCAGCGTCAATAACTCCGCGTTACAGCGCGCTCAAGGCGCCGCACGTCAGCCGATCGAGTGGCCGGTGCTGCTCAGGTTGGCGCAGGCCTCGACGACGCGGGTCGCCATGCCGGCCTCGGCGGCCTTGCCCCACGCACGCGGGTCGTAGACCTTCTTGTTGCCGACCTCGCCGTCGATCTTGAGCACGCCGTCGTAGTTGCTCGAACATGTGCCCGGCGACCGGACGGGTGAAGGCGTACTGGGTGTCGGTGTCGACGTTCATCTTGATCACGCCGTACTCCACCGCCGCCGCGATCTCCTCGGCCGTGGAGCCGGAGCCACCGTGGAAGACCAGGTCGAACGGCTTGGAGCCGGCCTCGAGGCCGAGCTTCTCGACGACGGCGTCCTGCGCCTTCTTGAGGATCTCGGGGCGCAGCTTGACGTTGCCGGGCTTGTAGACGCCGTGCACGTTGCCGAAGGTGAGCGCGGTCAGGTAGCGGCCGTTCTCCCCGGTGCCGAGCGCCTCGACGGTGGCCAGCGCGTCGTCGGTGGTGCTGTAGAGCTGCTCGCCCCCGCCGCCCTCGACGCCGTCCTCCTCGCCGCCGACGACCCCGATCTCGACCTCGAGCACGATCTTCGCCTCGGCTGCCTTCTCGAGCAGCTCCACCGCGATCTGCAGGTTCTCCTCGAGGGGTACGGCGGACCCGTCCCACATGTGCGACTGGAACAGCGGGTCCTGGCCGCCGCGCACTCGCTCGAGCGGAGATCTCGAGCAGCGGCCGGACGAACCCGTCGAGCTTGTCCTTGGGGCAGTGGTCGGTGTGCAGCGCGACGTTGATCGGGTACTTCTTCGCCACCTCGGCGGCGTACGCCGCGAACGCGACCGAGCCGGTGACCATGTCCTTGATGGTCGGCCCGGAGAGGTACTCCGCACCGCCCGTCGAGACCTGGATGATCCCGTCGCTGCCGGCCTCGGCGAAGCCCGCGAGCGCGGCGTTCAGCGTCTGCGAGGAGGACACGTTGATCGCCGGGAACGCGAACGACTTCGACTTCGCGGCATCGAGCATCTCGGCGTACTTCTCGGGAGTGGCGATCGGCATGCCGCCAACCCTAGATGACCACGTCCACGAGGGACCACGCCGATCATGGGAGGATCACGCCGACCCTGCCGCGTCGTACGCACCACGGAGCCTGATGCCAGCTCATCGCCACTGGACCTTCCTGGCCGTCCTCGGGGTGGTGCTCGCCCTGCTGCTCAGCGGGTGTGGAGGCAAGGACGACACGAAGAAGCCCGAGCCGAAGCCGGGAAGCCCGGCGAGCAGCAGCGCCGACAGCGAGCCCGCGCCGGACCCCGGGTACGGCGCAGCGAAGGCCGGCGACTGCCACCAGATGAGCGCGGCCGACTCGGTGGCCTCGGTCGACACCAGCAAGAAGGTCAGCTGCAAGGGCAAGCACACCAGCCTGGTCGTCTTCGTCACCTACCTGCCCAAGCCGGTGACCCCGGCGACCCCCGTGGCCCAGCGGCGCAAGCTCGGCCGGAAGTTCTGCCAGCCGGCCTACCAGCGCACCGTCGGCGGCACCCTGGCCGACCGGGCCACCTCGATCCTCACCTGGACGCTGTTCACCCCGAGCCAGTCGCAGCTCGAGCGCGGCGCCCGCTGGCTGCGCTGCGACGTGGTCGCGCGCAGCGCGCGACAAGCTGGTCCCGCTCCCCACGAGCAAGCCGATGCTCGCCCAGGGGGTGCCGGAGCAGGTGCGCATCTGCCAGACCGACGCCGGCGTGGACATCTCCTGCTCGAAGCCGCACGCCTTCCGGGTGCAGGGCGGTCTACCGGGCCGTCCTCAAGGCCTACCCCGACCCCGCCACCTACACCCCGGTCGCCCGCGCCCGCTGCCGCCAGCTCGTCGGGTCCTTCGGCGGCTTCTGGCAGCCGCCCAGCCAGCAGGGGTGGGCCGCCGGCGACCACTTCATCCGGTGCCTGAGCCCGATGGCGTCGCCCTCGGCCTCCCCGACGCCGTAGCGCCTAGCCGCGCCAGGCCTCGCCCAGGTCGGCGTGGCGGGCGATCCAGGTGTGCATCGCGATCGCCGCCGCGGCCGAGGCGTTGATCGACCGGGTCGAGCCGAACTGCGCGATGGAGAAGGTGCCGTCGCACCGCTCGCGTGCGTCCTCGGAGAGCCCCGGCCCCTCCTGGCCGAACAGGAAGCAGACCGACCGCGGCATCGCCCAGGTCTCCAGGTGCTCCGAGCCCGGCAGGTTGTCGATGCCCATCAGCGTCACCCCCTGCGCCGTGGAGGTACGCCGCCAGCGACTCGACGTCGTCGTGGTGCCGCACGTGCTGGTAGCGGTCGGTCACCATCGCCCCGCGCCGGTTCCACCGCTTGCGGCCGACGATGTGCACCTCACGCGCGAGGAAGGCGTTCGCGGAGCGCACGATCGTGCCGATGTTGAAGTCGTGCTGCCAGTTCTCGATGGCCACGTGGAAGTCGTGGCGCCGGGTGTCGAGGTCGGCCACGATCGCCTCCATCGACCAGTAGCGGTACCGGTCGACCACGTTGCGCCGGTCGCCCTCGACGAGCAGCTGCTCGTCGTACATCTCCCCCGTCGGCAGCGGTCCCTCCCACGGCCCGACCCCGACTTCCGCGGGCCCGTGCGGCATCGGGTCGTACGGCGCCCGCGGCTCCTCTGCACTCACAGCCACGAGGGTAGGGCTGGACAGGTTCTGGTCAGGTGGAGACCGATACTCTCGGGGGGTGACCAACCCCTTGCTGTTCGGGATCACCTGGATGGATCCCAACTGGCTGCTGGACCAGTTCGGACCCTGGTTCCTCTGGGTGTGCCTGGCGATCGTGCTCATCGAGTGCGGTCTGTTCTTCCCTGTCCTGCCCGGCGACACGCTGCTGTTCGCGGTCGGGCTGTTCGTCTCCTCGCGCGACAACATCGTGCCCGGCCCCTCGGTCACCGACCTGCCCCTGGCCCTGGTCCTGCTCTCACTGGCAGCGTTCGCCGGCAACGTGCTCGGCTACGAGATAGGTCGAGCCCTCGGGCCACCGATCTACGAGCGCGAGGGCCGGTTCATCAAGCGCAAGTACTTCGAGAAGACCGCCGAGTTCTTCGACCAGCACGGCAACAAGGCCCTCGTGATCGGGCGCTTCGTCCCGTTCGTGCGCACCTACATCACCGTGGTCGCCGGGGTCACCCGGATGCGCCGGCGCCGGTTCTTCATGTGGAGCCTGGTCGGTGCGGTCGCGTGGGTGCTGAGCATCACGCTGCTCGGCTACTTCCTGGGAAGCGCGTTCCCGAGCCTGGGCGAGAACATCGACAAGGCCATCCTGGTGATCCTGGCCTTCTCGGTCATCCCGGTCGTCTACGAGTGGCGCAAGCACCGCCGCAACCGGCACCGCACCCCCGAGGCAGCGAGGCGCGGAGGTCGCTCCGGAAGCCACGCCCGAGGTCCGCAAGGAGACCCGGACGCCCTAGCGGCGTCCGCTAGCCCTGGCCGGCGCGGGCCGCGTCGAGCTGGGCCTTGGTGAGCACCGGGCGCACCTCGAGACCCACGTCCGCGAGCGGGTTCTCACCCTCCGGGCTGCGGTCGATCGCGCACACGACGTGCTCGACGACCGCTCCGGCCTCGCGCAGGGCCCGGGTCGCGTCGCGTACGGCGCCACCGGTCGTGATCACGTCCTCGACCAGGGTGACCCGGCGACCGGCCACGTCCGGGCCCTCGGCGAGCTTGCAGGTGCCGTACTCCTTGGCCTTCTTCCGCACGAACAGGCCGGGCAGCCCGGTGCGGGCGCTGAGCACGGTCGCGATCGGCACGCCGCCGAGCTCGAGCCCACCGAGCAGCTCGGTGCCGTCGGGGACCAGCTCGATCATCTGCTCCACGACGCGCGCGAGCAGCGCGGGATCGGCCTCGAAGAGGTACTTGTCGAAGTACTCCGACGCCACCTGACCGGACCGGAGGGTGAACTCCCCGGTCAGGCGGCAGCAGGCGTCGACGTCGCGTGCGAGATCGTGGTCAGCAACCATGCGCGTGAGGCTATCCGGAGGCCTTGGGGGTGGCCTTCACGAGGTGCCCGAAGGCGATCATCCGGTTGTCGGTGTGGAAGATCTCCGAGCAGGTGGTCAGCGTGATCAGTCGCTGCCCCTGCCGCTGCGCGGGCTGCGGGCCACCGTCGGGGTTCTTCGGCAGCGGGTCGAGCACCCAGGTGCCGGTGAACGGGACCACCAGCTTCCGCGGATCGGTGTCGAGCCGGTAGGTGAAGGTGGTGTCCACGGTCTCGACCACGACCTCGTCACCGGGTCGCAGCTCGGGCATCCGGCGCAGCGGCTCGCCGTGGGTCACCCGGTGCGCGGCCAGCGCGTAGTTCCCGACCTCGCCCGGGTCGGCGGACTTCGTGAAGTGCCCGTAGCCCTTGGCGAGGACGTCGGGGCTGACGCCCTCGAGCACCGGCACGACGTACTTCTTGCCGAACTTCGGGATCCGGATCAGCGCCGACGCCTTGCCCTTCGGGACGTACTTCGGCTGCAGCCTGGCGCCACCCTCGGTCCACTGCTTCTGCAGCGAGGTGGTGATCTTGCGCTGCTCCCGCTTGGACACCCAGGTCGTGCCCCAGAACTGCCAGCCGACGTACCCCAGGACCAGCGCCCCCGCGACGATCAGGGTGATGCCCGACCAGAAGGCGACGCGCGCGCGCTGCCATCCGTCGCTCCCCCGTCGCGTGACCATGGGGGCCATTGTGACCGAGGCCCGCCCTGTCGTCTGGCGGGGTTAGGTTCGTGGCGTGACTGAGCGCAGCAGGGCAGCCCGTCGGCTCGACGGTGTCGGCAGCACGATCTTCGCGGAGATGTCGGCCCTCGCCGTACGCACCGGGTCGGTCAACCTCGGGCAGGGCTTCCCCGACCTGAGCGGCCCGGACACGGTCGTGGAGGCGGTGTACGACGCGATGCGGTCCGGCCGCAACCAGTACCCGCCCGGCCACGGAGCCCCCGAGCTGGTCGACGCGATCATCCGCCACCAGCAGCGCCACTACGGCCTCGACCTCGCGCCCGAGAACGTCGTGGTGACGACGGGAGCGACCGAGGCGATCGCCGGTGCCCTGCTCGGGCTGGTCGACCCCGGCGACGAGGTCGTGGTGTGCGAGCCCTACTACGACAGCTATCGCGCGATGATCCAGTTCGCGGGCGGCGTACGACGGCCCGTGACCCTGCGCGCACCGGACTACCGGCTCGACACCGACGAGCTCGAGGCGGCCGTCACCGACCGGACCAAGCTCCTGCTGGTGAACACCCCGCACAACCCGACCGGGCACGTCTTCGACCGCGCCGAGCTCGACGCCGTCGCCGACGTGGCCCGCCGCCACGACCTGGTCGTGGTGACCGACGAGGTCTACGAGCACCTCACCTTCGACGACCACGAGCACGTGCCGTTGGCGACGCTGCCGGGGATGTTCGAGCGGACCGTGACCATCTCGAGCTCGGGCAAGACGTTCTCGTTCACCGGCTGGAAGATCGGCTGGGCCACCGGTCCCGCCGACCTCGTCGCGGCCGTCGAGGGCGCGAAGAACTGGCTGTCGTACTCGTCGGGCGCACCCTTCCAGCCCGCCATCGCGCAGGCGCTCGACCACGAGGCGGCGTTCCACGAGCAGCTCCGCGAGGACCTGCAGAAGAAGCGCGACTACCTCTGCGGGGCCCTCGACGCGCTGGGGCTCGAGGTCCACGTGCCGCAGGGCACCTACTTCGTCACCACCGACGTGTCCTCGCTGGGGCCACGCCGACGGGACGGCGTTCTGCGCCGCGATGGCCGAGCGGGCCAAGGTGGTCGCCATCCCCAACCAGGTGTTCTACGAGGACGGCTCGGCCGAGGGTCGCCACCTGATCCGCTGGGCGTTCTGCAAGGAGCAGGACGTGCTGGAGGAAGGGATGCGGCGGCTGCGGTGACGCCGACCTGCGGGCCTGAGCACGGCTCGGACCGCCGGGATCACCAGACCGGCGGCTTGCCCTGCTGGTCCGGCGGCGGTCCCGACGGGCGGCGGTCCGACGGGGGCGGCGGCGGGCGGTGAGGGCGGTCCGCTGCGGTGGGACCCTGGTGGCGGACCCTGGGGCGGACCCTGGGGCGGTCCCTGGGGCGGACCCTGGGGCGGCCAGTAGCCGTGCGTGGGCATGGCGAACCAGGCGCGCGACCGGGCGGTGAACAGGCAGGCGATCGTGGCGATGCACGCGACGATGTGCAGCAGCGAGACCGGGAACGCGAAGGCCGAGGCCAGCAGCGAGACGCCGGCGCTCGACGACCAGCAGGTAGCGCGCCCAGTTGTGCCGACGCCAGGTGAACCAGGCCAGCACCAGCGCGCCCACCGACCAGGCGAGGAACAGCAGCGACCCCAGCCAGAGCACCGGCATCAGCATGTCCGAGCGAGATGCTCGACTGCTGCCACTCCGGGAGGCCGGTGACGTAGTCGACGATGTCGTTCTTCGCCACGACGAGCACGAACAGCAGCGCGACGTACACCAGCGCGACCAGGCCCGAGAACACCCAGGTGAACACGCAGGCCACCTTCACCGGACGTCGGGACCGCGAAGGTCACGGCCGGCTGCTGGTAGGCGACCGGCGGACCGGTCGGCGGCGCCCACTGCTGCTGGGGCGGCAGGGTCACCGTCTGCTGGGCCGGGCGTTCGCCGAACCCCGAGGTGGCCGCGGGCGCGTCGGAGGGGCGTTGCGTGGACAGGTCGACCGGTCGGAGGCGCACCGGTGGCTGGGCGGGCGGCGGGGTCGGCTCCGGCGGCCGGCGCTCCTCCCTGGGCGGGGACACGGGTGGCTGACGCACCGGTCGACCGGCGAACCAGTCACGCGCCGGACCGGTCCACATGATGACGGTCGCGGCCGCGATCAGGGCGCCGAGCAGGCCGCCGGTCAGGGGTGCGGTCACCAGGTTGGCGAGCAGGATCGGCACGACGATGACGCTGAGCGCGATGCGGGCACCGCGGTGGCGCTGCAGCACGAAGAACCCGAGCACCGCCGACGCGGCCGCGCAGAGCCCGGTCACCATCAGCGCGACGCGCAGCCCGGAGAGGGCGTCGCTCACGCTGAGGCCGAGGTCCTGCCCCGTCGGTGTCGAGAGCCAGTCGGTGACCCGGTCACGGGTCTCGACGGTGTTGAGGCTCGCGATGGAGCTGTAGACCGTGATCACGAGCATCACGGACGCGGCGACCACGAACCACCCGGCCAGGGTCAGCTGGCGCGGGCGCGCGGATCCGCTGTCACTCATGGGCCTCATTCAAGCAAGGTCACCTAGCGGAGGTCACACCACGGTCAGCCGCAGCTCGTCCTCACCCTCGACGTGGTCGACCGCGACCGACTGGCCGTCGGTGACCTCGCCACCGATCAGCATCCGCGCGAGCGGGTCGCCGATGGCGGTCTGCACGAGCCTGCGCAGCGGCCGGGCGCCGTACGCCGGGTCGTAGCCGTTGTCGGTCAGCCACTGGCGGGCCGCCTCGGTCACCGTGACGGTGATCCGGCGCGGGGCCAGCCGCTTGTCGAAGGCCGCGAGCTGGAGGTCGACGATGTGCGCGAGCTCCTCCTTGCCGAGCGCCTCGAACATCACGATCTCGTCGAGGCGGTTGAGGAACTCCGGCTTGAACGCCTGCCGCACCACCGCCAGCACCGACTCGCGCTTCTTGTCCTCGTCGAGCAGCGGGTCGACCAGGAAGGTCGACCCGAGGTTGCTGGTCAGGACCAGCAGCGTGTTGCGGAAGTCGACGGTGCGTCCCTGGCCGTCGGTCAGCCGCCCGTCGTCGAGCACCTGCAGCAGGATGTCGAAGACCTCGGGGTGTGCCTTCTCGACCTCGTCGAGCAGCACCACCGAGTACGGACGGCGACGGATCGCCTCGGTCAGCTGACCACCCTCGTCGTACCCCACGTAGCCCGGAGGGGCACCGACGAGCCGCGAGACCGAGTGCTTCTCGGAGTACTCGCTCATGTCGATGCGCACCATCGCGCGCTCGTCGTCGAAGAGGAAGTCGGCGAGCGACCTGGCCAGCTCGGTCTTGCCGACACCGGTCGGACCGAGGAACAGGAACGACCCGGTGGGCCGGTTGGGGTCGGAGATGCCGGCCCGGCTGCGTCGTACGGCGTCGGAGACGGTGCTCACCGCAGCCCGCTGGCCGACCAGGCGCCGCCCGATGATCTCCTCCATCTGGAGCAGCTTGGCGGTCTCGCCCTCGAGCAGCCGACCGGTCGGGATGCCGGTCCAGGCCTCGACGACCTCGGCGATCTCCTCCGGGCCGACCTCGTCGCTGACCATCCGCTCGTCGGTGTGCTCCGCGGACTCGGCCTGCGCGATCCGGGACTCCAGGGCCGGGATCGTCTCGTAGTTGATGCGCGAGGCGCCCTCGAGGTCGCCCTCGCGGAGCTTGCGCTCGGCGTCGACGCGGAGGTGGTCGATCTCCTTGCGCAGCGCGCCGGAGCCCTCGAGCGCGGCCTTCTCGCGCTCCCACCGGACCTCGAGCCCGCGCAGCTCCTCCTCCTTGTCGGCGAGGTCGGAGCGCAGCCGCTCGAGCCGGTCCCTGGACGCGTCGTCGGTCTCGCGCTGGAGCGCGAGCTCCTCCATCTTCATCCGGTCGACGCCACGGCGGAGCTGGTCGATCTCGACGGGCGAGCTCTCGATCTCCATCCGCAGCCGCGAGGCCGACTCGTCGATGAGGTCGATGGCCTTGTCGGGCAGCTGGCGACCGGTGATGTAGCGGTCGGAGAGCATCGCCGCGGCCACGAGCGCGGCGTCGGTGATCTTCACGCCGTGGTGCGCCTCGTACTTCTCCTGCAGCCCGCGCAGGATCGCCACGGTGTCCTCGACACTCGGCTCGCCCACGAAGACCTGCTGGAAACGACGCTCCAGAGCGGGGTCCTTCTCGATGCGCTCGCGGTACTCGTCGAGCGTCGTCGCACCGATCAGGTGCAGCTCGCCGCGCGCCAGCATCGGCTTGAGCATGTTGCCGGCGTCCATCGAGGAGTCGCCGCCGGCGCCCGCACCCACGACCGTGTGCAGCTCGTCGATGAAGGTGATGATCTGGCCGGCCGACTCCTTGATCTCCTCGAGCACGGCCTTGAGCCGCTCCTCGAACTCGCCGCGGTACTTCGCGCCGGCGACCATCGCGGCCAGGTCGAGGCTGAGCACGCGACGACCCTTGAGGGAGTCGGGGACGTCGCCGGCCACCACGCGCTGGGCGAGCCCCTCGACGACGGCGGTCTTGCCGACGCCGGGCTCGCCGATCAGCACCGGGTTGTTCTTGGTACGACGCGAGAGCACCTGGACGACGCGGCGGATCTCCGCGTCGCGGCCGATCACCGGGTCGAGCTTGCCCTCCTCGGCACGCGCGGTCAGGTCGACGGCGTACTTCTCCAGCGCCTCGTAGGTCGCCTCGGCGTCCTGGCTGGTCACCTTCCGGTTCCCGCGCACGGCCGTGACCGCCTGGCGCAGGGCGTCCTCGTCGGCACCGACCTCGGTGAGCAGCGTCTTCACCGGGCTGTCGACCACGGCCAGGGCGAGCAGCAGGTGCTCGGTGGCGACGTAGTCGTCGCCCATGTCCTTCATCAGGTCGAGCGACTTGGCCAGCACCCGCGTCAGGGCCCCTGACGCGGCGGGGGTGGAGACGGTCGAGCCGGAGGCCTTGGGCTGGTTCCACAGCGCCTGGTCGAGCACCCGGCTCACCGACGGCGACGTCGACGCCCGCCTTGGCGAGCAGCGAGGGGGTGATGCCCCGCTCCTGGCGCAGCAGCGCGACGGCGAGGTGCACGGGCTCGATCTGGGGGTTGCCCTCGGTGACGGCGAGAGTGCCGGCAGCGTTGATCACCTCGACGCTGCGCGAGGTGAGCTTCGATGCGTCCACGTGGTTCTCCTCGAGAGGTCCGGAGGTGGCTGGTGATGTGCTGGTTCTGTCTACCCCAACGGGGCCAAAGTTGAGTCCATTCCCCTCAACTTTGACGAAATTTCGTGCGCTCCGCCACCCGCTCCGCCCGTAGACCACCACACATCCTCTGGCCTGTCGGCCCAGCACGCGGGCCCGAACCCTCCTAGAGTCAGTTCTGTCGCGACTGTGCGCACTGATCCGCGCACGTCCAGAGGAGGGGAGTCGTCGATGCTCGGGCTGCTCGCCCACGGCTTCCACCTTCTGCTCCTGGTCCTCGGACTGGCGGGTGTCCTGTACCTGCTGTTCCCCCAGGTGCAGGCGGCCACGCGCTCCTCCCGGCGTACGACGTACCGCGCGCCGGCGAGTGCCTCCGAGCACGAGCAGCGCGTCGCCGAGCTGCGCGCCTCCGTCCTGGGCGGCCAGCTCACCACCGCCGACCAGGCGATGCTGCACACCCCGCGCCGGGCAGCCAGGGACTCGTCGACCTGGCGAGGCCTGGCGGTCGGCAGCAGCGTCGCCGCTGCCGGTGCCCACGCCGCCGTCTTCCCGCACCACCTCGAGGAGGCATGGTTCGTCGGCCTCTTCTTCCTCGTGGTCACCCTCGCGCAGGCGGCCTGGGCCGTCCTGGTGTTCCTCGACGCGACGAGCAGCCGCCTGCTCCTGGCCGGCATCGTCGGCAGCCTCGGGCTGGTCGCCCTCTGGACGGTCTCGCGCACGGCCGGCCTGCCGCTCGGTCTCGGACGCGAGCCCGTCGGCGGCTGGGACATCGCGTGCGCTGTCTGGGAGCTGGTCATCGTGGCGACCTGCGCGGTCGGACTGCGACGTCCCAAGGAAGGTCGAGCGCTGGCGATGGGCGACCTCGGACCCGCGGCCTGGGCCTGGGCGGCCCTGTCCGGAGTCGCCCTGCTCGTGCTGACCCTGACGGTCTCGGTGCATTGAACGACTGACGAAGGAGAACCGCTGTGTGGTGGATGCTGGGGGCGGCCTGCAACGCCGTGATCTCGATTGCCTACTTCATGATCTGCTACGCGATCGCGCGGCCGCTCGTGGCGAGCCGCCAGCTGACGACGAACGCCCTCGGGGCGGCCACCGCCGCCATCTTCCTGACCTGCGCGGTCCACCACGGCGCCCACTTCGTGCACATGCTGATGCCCTACACCGGCGTCGACCTCGAGCAGGGACTGGCGATGCGCAAGGCGTGGGGCCCGGGACTGGCCATCTGGGACCTCGTCGGTGCCGTCGTGGCGGTCTACTACTGGAGCCTGCGGGGCGGCTTCGGCGGCGACAGCGCGAGTCCCCAGCTGTTCAAGGACCAGGTCGAGCGCGAGCAGCGGGCCCTCGAGCTCAACGACGCCGTGCTCCAGGGCATGGTCGTCGCCCGGATGGCCCTCGACCTCGGCGAGCGCAAGCGCGGCATGGACGCCCTGGACAGCAGCATCTCCTCGGCCAGCAAGATGATCACCGAGCTGCTCGGCGACGACCGCGGGCACCTCGGCAAGCGCCCACTCCGCTCCTCCCCCGCGCTGGTCGAAGGGCAACCCGACGTCCCCGAGACGGGTGAGGACGCGTGAGCGGAGCCGAGCTCAACCCCGAACCGATGCGGGTGCTCGTCGTCGACGACACCCCTGACCTGCGTGACCTGATCACGATGGCGCTGGAGCGCACCGGCGAGTTCGAGGTCGTCGCCCACGCCGAGAACGGCCGCCAGGCCATCGACTCGGCGGCCGCCTACGAACCCGACCTCGTGCTCCTCGACATCGCCATGCCGGTGATGGACGGGCTCGAGGCGCTGCCGCTCGTGCGCAGCGCCTGTCCCGACGCCATCGTGGTGATGCTCTCCGGCTTCGGCGCCTCGGAGATGACCACCAAGGCACTCGCCGGCGGCGCCGACGGCTACATCCAGAAGGGCCAGCCGCTCAGCAAGCTGCTCGCCCAGCTGCGCACGCTCGTGGCCAAGGTGTCCGCCAGCCGCAACGACGACGACGGTCACCGAGCCGGCCGAGCGGCCGGCCATGCTCGACCACCTCGAGCTCGCGCCCTTCGGGTTCCTGCAGGTACGCCGGGGCAGCGTGATCCGGGCCAACCGCGAGGCGGGCCGGCTCCTCGGCGACCTCTCCGCCCCCGACACCGACCTCGCCGGCGTGGCACCGGTCCTGGCCGCCCACCTGGCCGACGACCCCGAGAACAACGCCTCCGCGCTGCTCGACCTCGGCGAGCCGGCACGCCGCGTGATGGTCACGGTCCGGCACAGCGGCGCGGACCAGATCGTCTACCTGCAGACCCAGAGCGGCGACGAGGCCGAGCTGCTGCGTCGGGCCATCGCCACCGCGGCACACGAGATCCGCAACCCGGTCGGCGTGCTGATGGGTGTCGCGGAGACCCTCGTCATCCACGGGCACGAGCTCACCGAGGCCGAGCGCTCCCGGATGCTCACCGCCATCGGCCGGCAGACGCGCCTGCTCGACAACATCACCGCCGACCTCCTCGCCGCCGGCCAGGCACAGCACGGCATGCTCGCGGTCCAGCTCGAGCACGTCGACCCCGCCGACATCGTGCGCTCGGTCATCGACGACACCTTCGACCTCACCGTGGTCAACGACGGCCGGCCGATGGTCGTCACCGACCCGATCCGGCTCCAGCAGATGCTGGGCAACCTGCTCAGCAACGCCCGCAAGTACGGCGACCCACCCTTCGAGGTGCGCGTCGACGCCGCCGGGTCGCACGTGAGCATCGCCGTCCACGACAGCGGGCCCGGGCGTCCCCGAGTCCTTCCGCCCGCGGCTGTTCCAGGAGTACTCGCGGGCTCCCGGGAGCCGCGCGCGCGGCACCGGTCTAGGCCTCTTCGTGGTGCGGGCCCTGGCCGAGGCGCAGGGCGGAAGTGTCACATATGCCCCACGTGACCCACAGGGCTCAATATTCACACTCACTCTCCCGGCCGCCCGTCAAGTCTGAGCCAGATCCGTCTAGCCCACCAGCGACGTAGTTGAGCCGCGCTTCACTCAACTCTGTCCTGATATTTCGGACTCGGGCGAAATAGATGACCCGTTATAGCCATCGCCCTTACCGACGCACGCCGGATAGAACGGACGCACCCCTCCAACACCACCTAGGAGTCACAAATGAGCAGGATCCGCATCCGGGTCAAGACCCTCTTCGCCGCTCTCCTGATCGCCGCCCTGTCCTTCGGCGTCGCCGCCCCGGCCGCCACGGCAGCGAGCGCCAAGGCGCCGACCCAGAAGGCGATCCTGAACAAGGCCATCCTCAACAAGGCGATCCTGAACAAGGCGATCCTCAACAAGGCCATCCTGAACAAGGCCATCCTCTGAGCTGAGGCGCTCGGGCCACCGGCCCACTCCGCATGTCCAGCGTCACGCCCACCGGCACCACCGCCCAGGTTCCGGTGGGCGTACCGCTGTCCCGCGAGTCGCGATCGGCCGGGTGCCTACTCCTCGGGGATCTGGTGCGCCGGCAGCTGCTCGGTCTCCTCCGGGATCGACCAGGCAGGCCCGGCAGAACCCGGCCCCGAACGGCGTCAGGTGGATCGAGCGGCGTACCACCTTGGGGAAGCGCACCGAGTGCATCGCCTCCAGCACGTCGGGCTGGGCCTCGACGACCTGGTACTCCATCGGGTCCTCCAGCTGCTCGCGGGAGAACCAGATCAGGCCGAGCCGGAACAGGTTGTTCAGGTAGGCCGGCACCTCGTCGAGGTAGCGGCACCCGGCCCGGGCTCCGATCATCGACATCCCCGGCGCCACCAGCGAGGAGCTGATCAGGCCGACCGGCCCGCCCGTGCGGACGTCGACCGAGGGCTGTGGTCCGCCGCGCAGCAGCAGGAGCAGGATCCGGGCCTCGTCGGGCGCGAGCTCGTCGAGCATGCGGGCGTACGCCGGGTGGGTCTCGCCCTCCTCGCTCCACACGTCCCGCGAGCGATGCAGCAGGTCCTCGCCGCGCTCGCGCAGTGACCTCTCCTCGGCCTCGGCGCTCCGCGGCGTCGCGTCGGCCAGGACCACGGACGAGAGCGAGACCGTCGCGTCGAGCAGCGCCCTCGTGATGGGCACGCCGGCGGACACCGCGCGGGCCACGTCGTTGACGGCGCGCGAGGCCTCGGCCACGTCACGGGCGACCTCCTGGACGAGCTCGCCCGCCACGGCGGGGTTGGTCAGCGAGCGTGCGAGCAGTCGGCTCGAGCGCACACCGGAGCCCACGGCCCAGGCCGCCGAGCGCATCCAGGCCCGGGCGGCGATCCGGGTCATGCCGGGGAGCGCCTCGGCGGCCTCGTCCCACAGGGCCGGCGTACGCCGTGACGGGTCGTGTGGCTCGCTCAATGTGGCTCCTCCCACTCCGAAGATGGCCAGGTGGAGCAATCCTCCCGCGAAGCCCATGATCGCCCCGTGGGCGTAGAGCATCCACTCGTCCTCCTTGATCGCGGAGCGCATCATCTCCACGAAGTCGCGCGGGGGCAGCTCCTTGGTGCGCTGGGCGATCAGGGCGTAGATCTTCTCGGCCTGGCGACGGCTGAACTCGGGGTCCTTGAACGGCTCGATGGTGCGGTCGACGGCCTCGACGGCGACGGCGTCGCGGATGTTGTCGAAGCGGCGGCTGCCGACGGCGATCCGGACGGCACCACGCACCGGGCCGGCGGCGTTGTCGATCGCGGGCTTCATCGCCTCGGCGAGCATCTGGCGGGTGCGGTCACCGCGCGGGCCGTCGAGCAGGAAGTCGCCGATGTTCTCCAGGGTGATCACGTCGTCGGCGATGATCTGGGCGTAGACCTCGGCGGCCTCGTCCTGCCGGCGCAGGAACAGCCCGTGCACCTTGATGCCGAGGATCCGGTGCTCCTCCGGCGGCTCGAAGATCAGCCACATGCCCAGGGCGTTGGTCGTCCAGCCGACGATCACGCCGAGCACGGGGAGCAGCCACCACTGCCCGAACCAGTGGTCGACGATCGCCACCGGGATCCCCAGCACGAAGCCGAAGACGAACCCGAAGGCGACCATCAGGTTCAGCTCCTTCTGGCCGAAGTCGCGGAAGATGCGCACCACCAGCGCGGGGTTGCTCTGGAAGTGGTTGATCACCATGATCTTCGGGTCGAGCAGCTGGTCGATGTGCTCGCCGATCTCGTCGGTCACCGTGTGCACGACGCCCGGCAGCTGGGCCTGGACCCGCGCGATGACGGCGGCCTGTGCCGCGGGCGGGGAGGTCACGCCACAGGTTCGGGTGCTCGCGCCGGATGATCTCCTCGACCATCGCCGGGCAGCTCGGGCTCGAAGACCTGCACGATGTGCTCGGCGATCTGGTCGGGCTCGAGCTGCTGGTAGAACTCCTTCGGCGTACCCAGCTTGGCGATCGCCTTGTCCACCGCGATGCTGCCCATCTTGGCCGCGCGCGCCGGGACGATCCCCTGCCAGCCGATGCCGCCCTGCAGGAAGCCGGGCACCTCCTGGATCTTGCGCGGCAGCACCCGCGAGAGCTGGCGCATGCCCGGGATCTTGATGCCGTGGAAGCGCACCGGCGAGAACAGCATCACCAGGCCGGTCCAGTTGATCAGCCAGCCGACGACGCCGGTGAAGACGGGGATGGAGAGGACGTGCCACCAGTCGACGTGCTGGAAGAACCAGTCGATCTCCAGCAGCATCTCTCACCGTCCTCCGGGCCAGCGCACGGTCCAGTGGACCGTCGCTGACACTAACGGCTGGGCGTCCTGCGGGTCACTGAGAGTGTGCACGAGCACGCCCGTCAGCGCGGGTCGCGGAACGGGCTGACCGGCCCGGTCTGGCGCAGCACCGGCAGGTTGGGGCGGCGCTCCTGCAGGGCGTTGAGGGTGGACTCGAGAGCGCTCTGCAGCTCGGTGACGCGGGTGCGCAGCTCGCGGTTGCGGCTGCGCAGTGCGGTGACCTGGTTCTCCAGCTCGAGGATGCGGCGTACGCCCTCCAGGCCGATGCCCGTGGCCGTCAGCTCGGCGATCTCGCGCAGCAGCTCGATGTCGCGCAGGGAGTAGCGCCGGCCACCGCCGCCGGTGCGTCCCGGCGAGACCAGGCCGACGCGGTCGTACTGGCGCAGCGTCTGCGGGTGCAGGCCGGTGAGCTCGGCGGCCACGCTGATCACGTAGACCGGAACGGTGGGGCCGGGAACCCGGGACCCACGACCCGTGCCGCCGTCGCGAGGACCGGCCATCACGCACCACCCTGGAACAGTGCGGCGCGCGGGTCGGCGCCGCTCCGTGCGTCACGGTACGCCGTGACGGCCGCCCTGGTGGCCTCATCGAGCGCGTCGGGCACCTGCACGTCGACGGTCACCAGCAGGTCGCCCTTGGTGCCGTCCTTGCGCGGACGCTCCGCGGCCACGGACCCGGAACACCCGCCCGTTGGGGGTGCCCGCCGGGATGCGGAGCGTGACCGGAGGGCCGCCGAGCGTGGGCACCTTGATCTCGGCGCCGAGGGCGGCCTCGTCGAAGGTCACCGGCGCCTCGAGCGTCAGGTTGTCGCCCTTGCGTCCGAAGATCTTGTGGGGCTTCACGTGCACGGTCACGAGCAGGTCTCCCGCCGGGCCGCCGTTCTCGCCGGCGGCACCCTTGCCCTTGAGCCGGATCTTCTGGCCGTCCTTCACGCCCGCGGGGATGCGCGCGGACACGGCTCGGCTGGACAGGCCCCGGCCGCTGCCGTGGCAGGTCGGGCAGGCCTCGTCGTAGACCAGCTGGCGGCCGTGGCACTCCGGGCAGGTCTCGTTCATCGAGAAGCCGCCGCCCACCGAGCTGACCACGACGCCGGCGCCCTCGCACGTGGGGCAGATGTGCGGCTTGGTGCCGGGCTTGCCGCCCGTGCCCGAGCAGGTCGGGCAGGGGGCGTCGGAGCTCAGCCGGAGGCTGATCGTGGTGCCCTCGATCGACCCGTCGAACGGGATGGTCGCCTCGGCCTCGACGTCGGCCCCGCGGGCGGCGCGGGGCGCCCGGGTGCGGCCGAAGCCACCGCCTCCGCCTCCGCCGCGGTTGAACACGTCACCGAACAGGTCGGAGAGGTCGAAGCCACCGCCGGTGCTGCCGCCGCCCTGGCCGAAGCCGCCCGGGAAGCCACCGGGGAAGCCACCGCCGCCTGCGCCCGCGAACATCGAGCGCATGTCGTCGTACTCCTTGCGCTTGGCGGCGTCGCCCAGCACGTCGTAGGCCTCGGCGATCTGCTTGAAGCGCTCCTCCGCGGCCTTGTCGCCCGGCTTGGAGTCGGGGTGGTTCTCGCGCGCCAGCTTGCGGTAGGCCTTCTTGATGGCCGCCTGGTCGGCGTCCTTGGCCACGCCGAGGACCTTGTAGAAGTCCTTGTTGGCCCAGTCTGCGTTGCTCATCGGCTCACCCCTCCTCCCGTCCGGTCGCTCGTCCGATGGTTACTGCTGTTCGTCCTGCTGCGGGGCCGCGGGCTCTCCCGCGGCCGTCTCCGGTGCCTGCTGCTCAGGATCCAGCACGGTCACCTTCGCCGCACGCACCACGCGGTCACCGATCCGGTAGCCGGCGTGGGCCACGACGTCGACGCGTCGTGGTGGTCACGTCCGGTGAGTGGCCGTGCATCAGCGCCTCGTGGACGTTGGGGTCGAACTCGTCGCCCTTGGCGCCGAACTTGGTCAGCCCCAGCGCCGTGACCGTGCGCTCCAGCGAGTCGGCGACGGCCTTGAAGCCGCCCTCGAGCTCGCCGTGCTCGCGCGCCCGGTCGATGTCGTCGAGCACCGGCAGCAGGCCGCTGAGCACCGCGAAGACGGCGTTCTGCTTGACCAGCTCGCGGTCGCGGTCGACGCGCCTCTTGTAGTTGAGGAACTCGGCCTGCAACCGCTGCAGGTCGAGCGTCCGCTCGGCCAGGGCGGTCTGCGCCAGGGTCAGCTCGTCGCTGGCGGCCTGGTCCGACCCCTCGACCTCGGTCTCGTTGGCCATCTCGCCGGCCGCGTCACCGAAGCTGTGCGCCGGCGTGTGGTCCTCGGGCTCGCCCCCGGGCCGGCGGCCCGGCTGGGCAGGATTTCCCTGCCCAGCCGATGCTGCGTCCGGGTTGCTTGTCCTCAGAGGTCACTTGGACTCCCCGTCGGCCGGGGTGTCCTCGTCCACGATCTCGGCGTCGACGACGTCGTCGTCACCCTCGCTGGTCGCCTCGCCCGACTCACCGGCGCTGGCGGCGTTCTCGGCCTCGCTGGCGGCGTACATGGCCGCCCCCATCTTCTGGCTGGACTCGCCCAGCTTGGTGATGGCCGCGTTGAACGTGTCCTTGTCGGTGTTCTCGTCCTCGAGCAGCTTCTTCAGCTCGTCGACGTCCGTGCGGACCTCGGTCTTCACGTCCTCGGGCAGCTTCTCGTCGTTCTCGGAGAGGAACTTCTCGGTCGAGTAGACGAGCGAGTCGGCCTGGTTGCGGGCCTCGACGGCCTCGCGACGCTTGGCGTCCTCCTCGGCGTACTGCTCGGCGTCCTTGACCATCCGGTCGATCTCGTCCTTGCCCAGCGCGCTGCCACCGGAGATCGTCATCGACTGCTCCTTGCCGGTGCCCTGGTCCTTGGCGGACACGTGCACGATGCCGTTGGCGTCGATGTCGAAGGTGACCTCGATCTTCGGCACGCCACGGGGAGCCGGGGGCAGACCGGTGAGCTCGAAGTTGCCGAGCGGCTGGTTCTGCGCCCACATCTGGCGCTCGCCCTGGGCGACCTTGATCTCCACCGACGGCTGGTTGTCGTCCGCGGTGGTGAAGATCTCCGAACGCTTGGTCGGGATCGTGGTGTTGCGCTCGATCAGGTTGGTCATCACGCCGCCCTTGGTCTCGATGCCCAGGCTCAGCGGGGTCACGTCGAGCAGCAGCACGTCCTTGACCTCGCCCTTGAGGACACCCGCCTGCAGCGCCGCGCCGATGGCGACGACCTCGTCGGGGTTGACGCCCTTGTTGGGCTCCTTGCCGCCGAGCAGCTGCTTGACCAGGTCGGTCACGGCCGGCATCCGGGTGGAGCCGCCGACGAGGACCACGTGGTCGATCGCGGAGATGGCCACGCCGCCGTCCTTGAGCACCTGCTGGAACGGCGCCTTGGTGCGGTCGAGCAGGTCGGAGGTGAGCTTCTGGAACTCGCTGCGGGTCAGCTTCTCCTCGAAGTGCAGCGGGCCGGACTCACCGTGGGTGATGTAGGGCAGGTGGATCGTGGTCTCGCTGGAGGAGGACAGCTCGATCTTCGCCTTCTCCGCGGCCTCCTGGAGGCGCTGCAGCGCGATCTTGTCCTTGCTCAGGTCGACCCCGTTGTTGCCCTGGAACTTCTTGACCATCCAGTCGACGACCTTGGAGTCCCAGTCGTCGCCACCGAGGTGGTTGTCACCGCTGGTGGCCTTCACCTCGACGACGCCCTCGCCGATCTCGAGCAGGGACACGTCGAAGGTGCCGCCACCGAGGTCGAAGACGAGGATGGTCTGGTCGGACTCACCCTTGTCGAGGCCGTAGGCGAGCGCGGCCGCGGTCGGCTCGTTGACGATGCGGCTCACGTTGAGGCCCGCGATCTCGCCGGCCTCCTTGGTGGCCTGGCGCTGCGCGTCGGAGAAGTACGCCGGGACGGTGATCACCGCGTCGGTGACCGTCTCGCCGAGGTAGGACTCCGCGTCGCGCTTGAGCTTCTGCAGCACGAAGGCGCTGATCTGCTGGGGCGTGAAGGTCTTGTCGTCGATCTTCGTCGTCCAGTCGGTGCCCATGTGGCGCTTGACCGACCGGATGGTGCGGTCGACGTTGGTGACGGCCTGCCGCTTGGCGACCTCACCGACGAGGACCTCGCCGGACTTGGCGAAGGCCACCACCGACGGGGTCGTGCGGGCGCCTTCTGCGTTGGCGATGACGGTGGGTTCCCCACCCTCGAGGACGGAGACGACGGAGTTCGTCGTTCCGAGGTCGATTCCGACCGCTCGTGCCATGTTGTGTTACCTCCGTGTGGGATACGTCTGCTGGGGTCCTCCCGGACCGCAACGCATCGTCGTTGAGTGTCTGTGACTGTGTCAAACAAGTTGAGTCAGATCAACTCAACTTCGCTCACACGTGACAACGAAGGGGACCCGTCACTGATTCCCGGCCGAGGGAAAAATTCCTACCCCTCTTTGGGGTGCTGGCACCCTCGCCGCCGGACCGCCCGAGCCGCGACCGTGGAGCCATGGACATCGACACCTCACCAGTGGCATCTCCGACGACGACGCCGCTCATCGACAGCTCCGACGACGGTCTCCGGCGCGGGGAGGGATCGGGCCGGCTGCGAGCGGCCCGGCCTGGTGGCGACGACTCGGTCGCGACAGCGCCTACACCCTGACCAGCCTGCCCCTGTCCGTCCTCGCGGTCGTCCTGGTGGCGGTGCTGGTCTCGCTCGGCATCGGACTCGCCGTCCTCCTCGTCGGCCTGCCGATCCTGGCCCTGGGCCTGTTCACCGCGCGTGGGTTCGCCTTCGTCGAGCGCCGGCGGTTGGGGCGTCTGCTCGGCACGCCGATGGCCCACCCGACGTACCTGTCCTCTCAGACCGGGGAGTCGGCGTTGCGACGGGTGACGGCACCGGCCCGGGACCCGCAGTCCTGGCTCGACGTCGCCTGGACCGTCGTCGCGGTGTTCACCGCGACCGTCGCCTGGGCCATCGCCGTGGCCTGGTGGGCGGCGGCGATCGGCGGTACGACGTACGGCATCTGGGAGCAGGCCGTTCCCCGCGGCTCGGACCCGCACACGCTGGCCTCGCTGATGGGGTTCGGCGCCAGTGAGCGCGCCGACATCCTGGTGATCAGCGCGATCGGGGTCTTCGCGCTGCTGACCCTGCCGTTCGCCCTACGGGCCGCTGCGTCGCTGCACTCGACGATGGGTCGCGACCTGCTCTGCGGTCGCGCCGAGCTCCAGCAGGAGGTACGCCGCTCCGAGGCCGGCGGCGCGACAGGACACCACTGACACCCGACGCTCACCCGCCTCCCTGCGCGGGGTCTGGTCAGGGGTGCCGCACACGGGCAGTCTGGACCCATGCCGACCCCCACGACCGTCGTCCTCTTCGGTGCGACCGGTGACCTCGCCCAGCGCAAGCTCCTCCCCGGACTGCTGCACCTCTTCCAGTCCGGGCTGCTCAACGAGGTGCAGGTCGTCGGCACCTCGCTGGACGAGCACGACCGCGACTCGTTCGTCGAGTTCGCCCGCACGGGCGATCGCGGAGTACGGCGGCGAGGGGCCCGACCCCGAGGGCTGGGACGAGTTCTCCAAGCGGCTGCGCTGGGCGCCCGGCGCGGGCGGCGTCGAGGCGTTGCGCAGCACGGTCGCCGAGGCCGAGGCCGAGTTCGGCACCGACGAGATCCGCCGGCTGCACTACCTCAGCGTCCCGCCGAAGGCGGCCCTCCCGGTGGTGCACATGCTCCGCGACGCGGGGCTGGTCGAGCACAGCCGGATCATCATGGAGAAGCCCTTCGGCACCGACCTGGCCTCGGCCCAGAAGCTGAACGGCGAGCTGCACCAGGTCTTCGACGAGGAGCAGATCTTCCGGATCGACCACTTCCTGGGCAAGGAGGCGGCGCAGAACATCCTGGCCTTCCGGTTCGCCAACGGCCTCTTCGAGCCGATCTGGCACCGCAACCACATCAGCCACGTGCAGATCGACGTGCCCGAGGAGCTGGGGCTGGCCCAGCGGGCCAACTTCTACGAGGCCACCGGCGCCTACCGCGACATGGTGGTCACCCACCTGTTCCAGGTGCTGGCGTTCACCGCGATGGAGCCGCCGACCGCCCTCGAGCCGCGGGCGATCAGCGAGGAGAAGAACAAGGTCTTCCGCTCGATGCTGCCGATCGAGCCGCACGACGTGGTGCGCGGCCAGTACATCGGCTACCGCGACATCGAGGGCGTGGCCCACGACTCCGAGACCGAGACGTTCATCGCGCTGAAGTGCTACGTCGACAACTGGCGCTGGGCCGGCGTCCCGTTCTACCTGCGCACCGGCAAGCGGATGGCCGAGGGGGCGCGGATCATCTCGATCGCCTTCCGGGAGCCGCCGCGATCGATGTTCCCGCCGGGCAGCGGCGTCGGGGACAACGGGCCCGACCACCTCACCTTCGACCTCGCCGACCAGTCGAAGATGTCGCTGTCGTTCTACGGCAAGCGCCCCGGACCCGGCATGCGGCTGGACAAGCTGTCGATGCAGTTCGCGATGCACGAGACCGGCTGGGCCGGTGCCGTGCTCGAGGCCTACGAACGGCTGATCTACGACGCCGCCCGCGGTGACCGCACCCTGTTCACCTCCGCCGACGGCATCGAGCGGCTGTGGGAGCTCTCCGCCCCGCTGCTCGAGAACCCGCCCGTCGTGCGGCCCTACACGCAGGGGTCCTGGGGTCCCAACCGGATCCACCAGCTGATCGCGCCGCACCTGTGGCGCCTCCCGTTCGAGCGCACCTGGCGCGACCCGAACATCATCGGGGCCTAGCGCGGCGTCGACCGGCCCGGCGGCCGGGCCCTCGACGTCGAGCAGCAGCTTGCGCAGCAGCCCGGCGAGCTGCACCCGCTCGTCCGGGTCGAGCGCGGCCAGCAGCCGGTCCTCGTTGTCCCAGTGGCGTACGACGAGCTCGTCGGTCAGCCGCCGCCCCTTGGCGGTCAGCTGGATCACGCGACCGCGGGCGTCGTTGGCGCTGACCGATCGCTTGACCAGACCCCTTCGCCTCGAGCCGGTCGAGCCGCTTGCTGACCGCGCCCGAGGTCACCAGCGTGCTGGCGGAGAGCTCGCCCGCCGTGAGCCGGAACGGCTCACCCGCACGACGCAGGCTGGCGAGCACGTCGAAGTCGCCGTTGCCGAGCCCGACCTCGGCGAACACGGGACGGAGCCCGGCCTCGAGGAGGTCCGCGACCCGGTGCAGCCGGCCGATCACGCTCATCGGGCCGGTGTCCAGCTCGGGGCGTTCGCGCGCCCACTGGGCCAGGATCCGGTCGACCGCGTCGTGCTCCTCGGAATCGGTGTCAGCCATGGGCTTGATATTACCTTCCTTGGAAACTAAAATGTCTTCCATGGAAGACAACCACTGGTCGACACCCTTCGTCACCGCGGTGGCCCCGATCGCCTGGGGCTCGACGTACATCGTCACCGAGCAGTTCCTGCCGCCCGACCGTCCGCTGTTCGCGGCCACGGTCCGCGCCCTGCCGGTCGGCCTCGTGCTGCTGGCCTACCGCCGCCGGCTCCCCCACGGCGACTGGTGGTGGAAGGCGATCGTGCTCGGGCTGTGCAACATCGGGATGTTCTTCCCGCTCATCTTCCTGGCCGCCTACCACCTCCCCGGCGGCCTGGCCGCCACCCTCCAGGCCAGCTCGCCCCTCGCCGTGATGGCCATCGCCTGGCTGGTGATCGGCGAGCGGGCCGGCGTGGTCCGCGTCGCCGCCGCACTCGTCGGGCTGGTCGGCGTGACGCTTGCTCGTGCTGCGCAACCCCGGCCACGTGGACACGCTCGGACTCGTCGGAGCCTTCGGGTCGGTGCTGGTCAGCGCGCTCGGGTTCGTGCTGATCAAGCGCTGGAAGGCGCCGGTCGACCTGCTCACGCTGGTCTCCTGGCAGCTGGTGGTCGGTGGGCTCGCCCTGCTGCCGGTGGCCCTCATCGTCGAAGGTGCACCGCCGGCGATCGACGCCCCTGCCGCGCTCGGGTTCCTGTGGATCGCCGGGGTCGGCACCGGGCTGGCCTACGTGTGCTGGTTCCGCGGGCTCCGGTTGATGTCGGCGGGTTCGGTGTCGATCATCGGGCTGGTCAACCCGGC
The DNA here is from genome assembly GCA_963797505.1 of uncultured Actinomycetota bacterium. Lineage (GTDB taxonomy): Bacteria > Actinomycetota > Actinomycetes > Propionibacteriales > Nocardioidaceae > Marmoricola. The sequence goes on from CAWCQB010000029.1 coordinate 83,074, forward strand.
CGTCGGGACCCTGCTGGGGGTCGCGTTCGCCCACGAGGTGTTCGGGCCGGTCCAGGCGCTCGGCATGGTGCTGGTGCTCGGTGGGGTGCTCGTCGGACAGCGGTTCGGCCAGCAGGTCCAGCCAGCGGGCCGTCGTACCCCCGGCGCCGGAGGCGACGGGACCCGTTCTCGAGCGTCAGGCCGCCTGAGCGGGAATAGTTCGGCCGCCCGAGGTGTAGGCAATTGGTATGACCCAGATTCCGAACCTGACCCTGAACGACGGCCACACCATCCCGCAGCTCGGCTTCGGTGTCTTCCAGGTCCCGCCGGAGGACACGGCACGGATCACCGGACAGGCCCTCGAGGCCGGCTACCGGCACATCGACACCGCCGAGATGTACGGCAACGAGAAGGGCGTGGGCGAGGCGATCCGCGCCTCCGGGATCCCGCGCGACGAGCTGTTCATCACCAGCAAGCTCAACAACGGCTTCCACGAGCCCGACGTGGCCCGCAAGGCCTTCGAGCAGACGCTGGCCGACCTCGGCCTCGACCAGGTCGACCTGTTCCTGATCCACTGGCCGCTGCCCACGCAGTACGACGGCGACTTCGTCTCCACCTGGAAGACCCTCACCGAGTTCAAGGAGGACGGCCGCGCCCGCTCCATCGGCGTCTCCAACTTCCAGCCCGCCCACCTCGAGCGGCTCGCCGCCGAGACCGACGTGGTGCCCGCGGTCAACCAGATCGAGGTGCACCCGTACTTCACCAACGAGGTCGCCCGCGCCGCCAGCCGCGACGCCGGCATCCTCGTCGAGTCCTGGTCGCCGATCGCCCAGGGTGGCGTCCTCGACGACCCGGCCATCGTCAAGATCGCCGAGCACGTGGGGCGTACGCCGGCCCAGGTGACCCTGCGCTGGCACCTCCAGCGCGGCGACATCGTCTTCCCGAAGTCCTCGACCCCGGAGCGGATGGCGGAGAACGCCGCCCTGTTCGACTTCGAGCTCGACGACCAGGCGATGGACTCGATCACCGCGCTCGACCGCGGCGAGGACGGCCGCACCGGCCCGAACCCGGACGAGTTCGACTACATCCCGAGCTGAGCCGCGCAGGACGTCGCGTACGAAGCTGGGGCTTTGCGAACGAAGCTTTGTATCGCGACAGCGCCAGTTTCACAACACGTGTTGTGAAACCGACGGCCGCTCAGTCGATCGTCACCAGGATGACGTTGCTGCCCTTCTGGGTCTGCGGGTCGAAGACGCGGAACCGGTTCTCGCCGGTGCGGCCGGTCATGATGTAGGTCGCGAAGGTCCCCACGCTGACGTTGGCCTGCACGCCGAAGTTGCTCCACGTGCCGTTCTCGAAGCGCTGCACCTCGAGCTGGACGTTGTCGGCGCCCTTGTAGGTGCCGGTGAGGTTCACCCGATCCATCGGCTTGGCCATGATCGGCGAGATGCTCAGCTCGATGTCTCCGCGCTTGCCGGCGTTGGGGGACGCTGCGTCGGAGGCGCGAGGGCTCGTCGCTGGGCTCGTCGGACTGTCTCCGGGACCGGCAGCGCCGTCGAGGGCAACGCCTTGGGCGGCGCGGCCGGCTGGCCACCGACGGGGCCGGCGGAGGAGTCGTCGTTCAGGCCGAGGGCGTGCACCATGATCGTCGTACCGAGGAAGATCAGGACGCCGATCACGACCAGCACGCCGAGTGCCTTGAACAGCACGTTGCGCACCTGGTCCGACCGCTCCTCGTCGCTCAGGTCGTCGTCCATCACGTGTCTTTCGTGGTGTCGGGCCGGAAATGTCGCGGGTTGGTCGGTCCGAATGTACCCAGCGCACGGCGGGTGACGCGTACCGACCGCTGTCGGTGAGACCGAAGCGCAACGGTCGCCGGCAGGCGGACCCGTCACACCTTCGCGGCGAACTCACCCGGCTCGACGGGGAAGTGGCACGCGACGGTGTGGCCGGCGGTGGTGGCGGCGGGGCCGGAGGTGATCTGGAGCAGCGGGGGCTCGTCGGTGCGGCAGATGTCCTGCGCCTTCCAGCAGCGGGTGTGGAAGCGGCAGCCGGAGGGCGGGTTGATCGGGCTGGGGACGTCGCCGACGAGGCGGATGCGTTCGCGGTTCTCGCGGCGCGAGGTGTCCGGCACGGGGACGGCGGAGAGCATCGCGACCGTGTAGGGGTGGCGGGGGCGGTCGTAGAGGTCGTCGCGGTCGCCGATCTCGACGATCTTGCCGAGGTACATCACCGCGACCCGGTCCGAGACGTGGCGTACGACGGAGAGGTCGTGCGCGATCATCACGTAGGTCAGGTCGAGCTCTTCCTGGAGGTCCTCGAGCAGGTTGACCACCTGGGCCTGGATGGACACGTCCAGCGCGGACACGGGCTCGTCGGCCACGATCAGCTTCGGCTTGAGCGCGAGCGTGCGGGCGATGCCGATGCGCTGGCGCTGGCCGCCGGAGAACTCGTGGGGGTAGCGGTTGTAGTGCTCCGGGTTCAGGCCCACGGTCTTGAGGAGCTCCTGCACCGCCTTCCGGCGGCCACCCTCGGGATCGACGCCCTGGAGCACGAAGGGGGCGCCGACGATCTTGCCGACCGTGTGCCGAGGGTTCAGCGAGGAGTACGGGTCCTGGAAGATCATCTGGATGTCGCGGCGCATCGGGCGCATCTTCGCGTCGGACAGGTGGGAGATGTCCGAGCCGTCGAAGGTGATCCGGCCGGCCGTCGGCTCCAGCAGGCGGGTGACCAGCCGGGCGGTGGTGCTCTTCCCGCAGCCGGACTCACCGACGATCGAGAAGGTCTCGCCACGGCGTACGTCGAAGTCCACGCCGTCGACGGCCTGTACGGCGCTGGTCGACTTCGACAGGAAGCCGCCGCCGATCGGGAAGTGCTTGACCAGGCCCTCGACCTTGAGGAGCGGCTCTTCGTCGGCCGCGTGGCGCGGGGCGGTGCTCTCGGTGCTGGGAGTCGTCACTGCAGCCTCGGGGTGATCTCCTGCGCCCAGATGTTGCGGCGCTCGGCGGACGGGATGTGGCAGGCCACGCGGTGGCCGCTGCCGTTGTCGAGCAGCTCGGGCCGGTCGTGCAGGCACGGCGAGCCGACCCGCTCCTGGAAGTCGCAGCGCGGGTTGAACGGACACCCCGCCGGGACGTTGATCAGGCTCGGCGGGACGCCCTTGATCGGCAGCAGCCGCTCGGTGGGCGGCTTGTCGAAGCGCGGCATCGAGCCCAGGAGGCCCCAGGCATAGGGGTGTTCCGGCTCGTTGAAGAGCTGGCTGGCGGTGCCGTACTCGACCGACCGGCCGGCGTACATCACCAGGATGTCGTCGGCCAGCTCGGCGACGACGCCGAGGTCGTGGGTGATGATGACGACCGCGGAGTTGAACTCCTTCTGCAGGTCACGCATCAGGTCGAGGATCTGCGCCTGCACCGTGACGTCGAGCGCGGTGGTCGGCTCGTCGGCGATGAGCAGGTCGGGGTCGCAGGAGAGCGACATCGCGATCATCGCGCGCTGCCGCATGCCGCCGGAGAACTGGTGCGGGTAGGCGTCGACACGCTGCGAGGGCTCCGGGATGCCGACGCGGTCGAGCATCTCGATCGCGTGCACCCGGGCCGCCTTCTTCGAGACGTCGTTGTGGATCCGGTAGGCCTCGATGATCTGGTTGCCCACCGTGTAGAAGGGGTGCATCGAGGACAGCGGGTCCTGGAAGATCATCGCCATCTTCTTGCCGCGCAGGCGGCGCACCTTCTCCTCCGAGGCGCCGACGAGCTCCTCGCCGTCGAGCCGGATGGAGCCGCTGATCTGGGCGCTCTTCCCGTGCAGGCCCATGATCGACATGCTGGTCACGGACTTGCCGGAGCCCGACTCCCCCACGATGCCGAGCGTCTTGCCGCGCTCGAGGTGGAAGGAGAGGCCGTCGACCGACTTGACCACGCCGTCGTCGGTGGTGAAGTGCACCTTCAGGTCGCGTACGTCGAGGAAGGCGCCGCCCGCGGGCGACGAGGGGTGCTGCTGCTCGGAGGTCGTGGCGGTCATCGGGGTCCCCGCGGAGTCGGGTCGGTAGCGAGCGCAGCGAGCCGGGCTCGCGAGTTCGTGGGGTGGTTCATCGGGTCCGCACCCTCGGGTCGATGACGGCGTAGAGCAGGTCCACGATCAGGTTGCACAGCGCCACGAAGATGGCCGTGATCAGCACGACGGCGAGCACGGGCGGGAGGTCGTTGTTCAAGGTGGACTGGATGGCGAGCTGGCCGAGGCCCGGCAGGCCGAACACGGTCTCGGTCAGCACGGCGCCGCCGATGAGCAGCCCGAAGTCGAGGCCGAAGATCGTCAGGATCGGGGTCAGCGCCGAACGCAGGCCGTGCTTGACGACGACGGTCTTCTCCGGCAGGCCCTTGGCCCGGGCCGTGCGGATGTAGTCCTCACTCATGGTCTCGAGCATGCCTGCTCTCGTTAGTCGTGCGTATTGCGCCGAGAACAGCAGCGCAAGCGTGATCCACGGCAACAACAGGGCATGGGCCCACTTCAGTGGATTCTCGGTCAGCGGTGTGTACGACGCCCCGGGTGGTGTCCAGCCGAGGTTGTAGCTGAAGAAGGCCAGCGAGACCAGGCCGGTCCAGAAGATGGGGAGCGAGACACCGGCGAGGGCCAGCGTCATGGCGAACCGGTCGAAGACACTGCCGCGCTTGAGCGCCGAGATCACGCCGATGGTGACCCCCATCAGCACCCAGATGATGGCCGCACCGACGGCCAGCGACAGGGTGACGGGGAAGCGCTTCTGGATCATGGGAAGGACCGGCTGGTTGGTCCTGAAGGAGTAGCCGAGGCACGGCGCCGGGCAGTGGTCGATGCTGGTGCCGTTGTTGACGTCGCGCCCGGCCACCAGGCCGTGCAGCCAGTGCCAGTACTGCACCGGCACGGGGTCGTTGAAGCCGAGCGACTCGGCGGCGGCCTTCAGCTGGCCCGGGTTCGGGGACTTCCCGACGTAGCGGGCCGCCATCGACTCCGGGGTGGCCCCCGCCAGCTTCGGGATCAGGTAGAAGATCGCGAACGTGATCATGCTGATCACGATCACGACCCCGATCGCCGCGAGCAGGCGGCGGATGATGTAGCTGACCAAGACACCGGCTGGGTGGCCGGCCCCTCCTGGATCGTCCGGAGGGACCGGCCACCCGCGCCTTCACCTACCTTCGGTGTGGTTGGAGCGGGATGGTTCGACTACTGCTTCAGGCCCAGGGCGGTGTAGTCGTAGTAACCGAACGCATCGTTGATGAACACGTTGGTCAGGTTCTTCCCGCGGAGCAGCACGGCCTTGGCGTAGATGCCCGGGTAGACGTAGGCGTTCTGCATGACCAGCTGGTCGATCTGGGTGGAGATCTCAGCGCGCTTGGCGGTATCGGGCTCCACCGCGAGCTGGTCGACCAGCTTGTCGACCTCGGGGACGCGGATCGCGAAGTTCGGCGAACCGCCCTCGGGGTTGATCGTCCTGCTGTCGACGATCTGGGCCAGGTAGCCGTACCCGGTGTTCCAGTCCGCACCCCAGCCGTAGACGCAGAGGCCCACCTTGTTGTCCACGAGGTACGACGGCTTGCCGCACAGCTCGGAGGTGTAGGTGTCGTCGGGCATCGGCTTGATGTTGATCTTGATGCCGACCTTGCCCAGCGACTGCTGGAAGGCCTCGGCGACCTTCTTCTCCTTGTCGCGCGAGGAGCGGTAGCCGATGGTGGTCGAGAAGCCGTTGGGCTGGCCGCACTTCTTCAGCGCGTCCTTGGCCTTGGACTCCTGGCCGTTCGGGTTGGCCTTCAGGCCGTACTCGTCGGTGTCCTTGTAGCCCGGGATCGCCGGAGGCAGCACGGTCGTCGCGATCTCGCCGCCGGCGAACTTGCCGCCGTAGGCGTTCTGGTAGGACGTCGGACTCATCGCGTAGATGACGGCCTTGCGGCAGTCGACGTTGTCCAGCGGCTTCACGGTGCCGATGATCTGCGTGTACCACTCACGCGCGATGACCGGGTTGTCCGCGCGAGCCGAGAGCTCCTTGGACTGCAGCACCTTCGGCAGGGCGGCCGGCTGCACGCCGGTGCCGGCGATGTCGACGTCCTGGTCACCGCTGATGATCTGGTTGTCCAGGTCGTCGGCCTGCAGGCCCAGCTTGACGTCGATCTGGTCCGGGAGCGCCTTGCGGTTGGGGTCGGTCGAGGCGTCCCAGTTGGGGTTGCGCACCAGCGTGCCGCCGGTGGCGACGTCGACGTTGCCCTTCCACATGTACGGGCCCGAGGAGACCGGGTGCGTGGTGTACTTCGCCCCGGTGTCCTTGGCCGCCGGGACCGGAGCGGTCATCGGCAGCGACGCGAGGTTGTCGAACTCCGCGAACGGCGCCTTGAGGTGGAAGATGATCGTCGTGTCGTTGGGCGTCTCGATCGCCGAGGAGATGTCGGCGTTCTTCGGGCTCTTGTAGGGGCCCTTGTAGCTGGCGGGCCAGTTCAGCAGGTCGGCGAAGTAGCTCGGACCCTGCTTGAGCACGGCGCGGTCGACGGTGCGCGACACGGCGTAGGCGATGTCCTTGGACGTGATCGGTGAGCCGTCCTCGAACTTCAGGCCGCTCTGGATCGTGTAGGTCCAGGTCTTGCCGCCGTCGGAGGACTTGCCGAGGTCGGTGGCGATGTCCGGGACCAGCTCGAGACCCTGCTTGCCCGGGGCCGGCTTGTTCATCACCAGCGTGCGCCAGTAGTTGCGGCCGAGGTCCCAGGAGTAGCCGTAGTAGGTGTCACCGGGGTCGAAGCTGTCGCCCCAGGCGCCGCCGAGGCCCATCTTCAGGGTGCCACCCTTGGCGTCGCTGGGGTTCACCACCGAGTCGAGGGCCTTGTTGTCCAGCTTGGGCTCGGAGCTACCGCCGTTGTCGGAGCTCTTGCTCGTCCCGCAGGCGGCGGCAAGCCCCAGCGCGGCGACGGCGATCAACGCCACCACTGCTCTCTTACGCGTGCTGCGCATCTTGATTTACCTTCCTTCTCGACCGCCCTGGTGAGCCCAGGCCAGGCACTGACACCGGTGGAGTCACCGGTTGCTCCGGGGGTCGAACGCATCGCGCAGGCCGTCCCCGAAGAGATTGAAGGCCATCACCGTGGCGAAGATCGCCAGGCCGGGCCAGAACATGAAGTGCGGCAACGTGTAGTAGATGACCGCGTCGGAGAGCATCCCGCCCCAGGTCGCGGTCGGCGGCGGAAGGCCGACACCGAGGAACGACAGCGCCGCCTCGAACAGGATGTTGGTGGGGATGATGAGCGTGGCGTACACCAGGATCGGCGCCATCAGGTTCGGCAGGATCTCGGTGCGCAGGATGTAGGGCCGCTTGGCACCCAGGCTGCGGGCGGCCTCGACGTACTCGCGTTCGCGCAGGGAGATCGTCTGCCCGCGCACGATGCGGCCGATGTAGGGCCAGCTGAAGAAGCCGATCACGAAGATCAGCAGGGTCAGCTTCAGCGGCGTGCCGGAGAGCCCGAACGCCTTGTCCGGGAAGACGCCGGCCAGCGCGATCGCGAAGACCAGCACCGGGAAGGCCAGGAACATGTCCATGACCCGGCTGAGGATCGCGTCGACCCAGCCACCGAAGAAGCCCGACGTGATGCCGACGACCGTGCCGATGACCACGGAGAGCGCGGTGGCGAGGAGCGCGATCAGCAACGAGATGCGGGCGCCGTAGAGGACCCGGCTGAAGATGTCGCGGCCGGTGATCGGCTCGACGCCCATCGGGTGCTGCCAGCTGATCCCGCCGAAGGTGCCGTAGGGACCGAGCGCCGGGTCGACCAGGTCGGAGTGGTACTCGTTCGGCGGCCCGCCGGTGATGTGGGTGATGAGCGGCGCGAAGATCGCGACCACGATCAGGAAGACGATGAAGACGCCGCCGGCCAGCGCGACCTTGTCCTTGCGCAGCCGACGCCAGGCGATCTGGCCCAGCGACCGGCCCTGGATCTCCTGGCCACCCTCGGCCACCAGGGCGCTGGCGAAGTCCTCGGTCGGGTTCGGCGCATCAAGAGTGCTCAGGTCGATCGCCTCCCCGGGTCACAGGTCAGGTGCTGCTAGGAGACCGCCTCGGTCTGGCGATCTGACCAAACCTCGATCCAAGGGCCGCCGCTGGTCAAGCAACCATGCGCCCCGTTGCCGAATCGTGACCGCGCCCAGCGTGGAAACCGGGAACATTCCGGCGCCGGCGGAGCTCCGCTCAGCCGCGTGGCTCGAGAATCACGACGGGGATCTCGCGATCGGTCCACGACTGGTAGGAGTCGTAGTCGCGGTAGAGATCGACCAGCCGGGGCCACAGCTCGGCACGCTCGGAGCTGCCGGCGGTCCGTGCCCGCATCGGTCGCCGGTCGCCCCTGATCTGCACGGTGACGTCGGGGTCGGCCTCCAGGTTGCGGAACCACAACGGGTGCTGTGGCCGACCGGCCTGCGAGGCGACCACGACGACCCGGTCCTGGTCGCGCAGGTAGACGAGCGGGGTGGTGCGCAGCTTGCCGGTACGACGACCGCGGTGCTCGACCAGGCAGATCGGGACGGGGTCCTTCCAGCCGGCTCCGACCCGCCAGGTCCCGCCGATCCGGCCGCGGGTCAGCTTGTAGACGGCCACGTTGACGCGGGCCATCACCTTGATCACCCGGCGGGCGAACTCGCCGTCGAGACCTTCCGGCTTCTGTGTCCATCAGGCCGTGCTCACATGCCGCGCTTCCAGACGAGCTCCTCGAGGAGCCGTCGGGAGCGCCAGCCGTCCGGCGTACGCACGAGGTCGTGGTGGTAGATGCCGCCGAACTCGACGACGGTCTCGCTGCCGTCGCGCTGGGGCAGCAGCATCGGGTTGTGGAAGTACGCCGCGACGGTGGCCGTGTCGCCGTCGACCTGGCTGTCGACCTGGGCGAGCGAGTGCATCCGCTTGGGGAAGATCGGCAGCATCTCGGCCAGCCAGGCCTTCACCTCGGGGTACGACGCGGCGATGCCACCCGTGGCCGTGTAGTCGATCTCGGCGTCGGGGGTGAACACCTCGTCGAGCCGGTCCCACTCGCCGGTGTCGATGGCGCGGGTGTAGCGGATGAGCAGCGCCTCGATCTCGAGGCGGTCGGAGATCTGGTCGAGGTCCACGCGCTCACTCTGGCAGAAAACTGTAACGTGTTCTAGTCTCTCGACATGCGTTTCACCTACGCCGAGGCGATGACCGACGCCCACTTCTACGCCCCGCTCGCCCAGGCAGCGGAGGCGGCGGGCTACACCTCGATGACCGTGGCGGACTCCCTGATCTACCCCGAGGAGTCCGACTCGACGTACCCCTACACCGACACCGGCGAGCGGGAGTTCCTCGAGGGCAAGGAGTTCATCGAGACGATGATCCTGTGCACCCACCTGGCCGCGGTCACGAGCACGCTGCGGTTCACGCCGTTCGTGCTCAAGCTGCCGGTGCGTCCGCCGGTGCTGGTCGCCAAGCAGGTGAGCTCGGTCGCCTACCTGAGCAACAACCGCCTCGGGCTCGGCGTCGGGCTGTCGCCGTGGCCCGAGGACTTCCAGGTGCTCGGCGTGCCGTGGGAGAAGCGCGGCAAGCGGATGGACGAGTGCATGGACATCCTGCGCGGGCTGACCTCGGGAGAGTTCTTCGGCTACGACGGCGACTTCTACTCGTTCCCGCCGCTGAAGCAGACGCCCGCGCCGACCGAGAAGGTGCCGCTGCTCGTCGGTGGCCACGCGGACGCCGCCCTGCGGCGCGCCGTACGCAAGGGGGACGGGTGGATGCACGCCGGCGGTGACGGCGAGGAGCTCGACCGGCTGCTCGACGCGGCTCGCCGAGATCCGCAAGGAGGAGGGCGACACCCGCGACGACTTCGAGGTGCACGTCATCTCCTACGACGCCTACGACCTCGACGGCATCAAGCGGCTCGAGGACAAGGGCGTGACCGACTGCATCGTCGGCTTCCGGGTGCCCTACATCAAGGGCCCCGACACCGAGCCCCTCGAGACCAAGATCGAGCACCTGAACAAGTACGCCGACTCGATCATCAGCAAGGTGAGCCTGTGACAGCCGACTACACGGCGTCGTTCCGGGAGGCGGTCGCCGAGGCCGAGAAGCTGGTCGCCAACCCGCCGTTCGAGGTCTCCGAGCAGGACCTGGCCGAGGGCTTCGACTACCTCGCCGGCAGCATCCGGTCGTCGCTGCAGATGGCCTTCGACTACGACCTCGAGCACCCGGTGCTGATCAACCCCACGCACCAGTACGCGCGGCAGGGACTCGACAACCCCGACGCCGTCTACTTCAACGCCTACCTCGACGCCGGCGGGTCCTACGTCGTCTCCGGCGTGCGCGGCAGCACCGCCGACCTCTCCTTCCAGGTGATGGACGGCACCTACTCCTCGGAGGGTGCGCCGGGCACGGTCGCGGCGTTCGACGACCGCGAGCTCGACATCGCCGACGACGGCAGCTTCGAGTGGCGCTTCGGCCCGGAGCTCGGGCTGAAGAAGGGCTCCACGCTGATCATCCGCGAGGTCTACGACGACTGGAACGCCGAGGACCGCGGCACCATCCGGATCCAGCGCCTCGACACCGCCGGCCAGCCGCGCGCCGCACTCACCCCCGAGCGCGTCGCCAAGAGGTACGGCGTGGCCGCGAAGATGCTCGTCGGCCGGATCAACACCTGGTTCGCGTTCCCGGAGTGGTTCACCTACAAGGAGCCGGTGAACACCCTCACCGTGCCGCAGTCGACGCCGGGCGGGCTCGCCTCGCAGTTCTCCTCGATCGGCCACTACTCGCTGACCGAGGACGAGGCGATGATCGTGACGGTGCCGGTCTGCGACTGCGACTACCAGGCGATCCAGATCGGCTCGCGGTGGTACATCTCCACCGACTACGAGCACCACCAGACCTCGCTGACCCGGTCGCAGTCGCACGCCGACCCCGACGGGAAGCTGCGCTACGTCGTCAGCGAGCGCAACCCCGGCATCGCCAACTGGCTGGAGACCTGCGGCCACCCGCAGGGCGTGATGATGCTGCGCTGGCAGCGACTCTCGCGTTCGCTGGACGCCGCCGACGGCCCCGAGGTCGAGGTCGTGCCGTTCGACTCGCTGGCCGAGCGACTCCCCCACTTCGCGGAGAACCAGATCTCCGCCGAGGAGTACACCGCCCGCATCGCCGACCGCCAGGTCGGCATCGCCCGAAGGATGATCTCGTGAACGCTTCACCGCAGCTGCTGGAGGGAAAGGTCGTCGTCCTGTCGGGCGTCGGCCCCGGGCTCGGGCGCTCGCTCGGCGAGGAGGCGGCCAAGCTCGGCGCCGACCTCGTGCTGGTCTCGCGGACCCAGAAGCGGCTCGACAAGATGGCCGAGGTGGTCCGGTCGTACGGCCGCCGGGCGCTCGTCGTACCCACCGACATCAACGACGAGGAGGCCTGCGAGAACCTCGTCAAGGCCACCCTCGAGGAGTACGGCCGCGTCGACTGCCTGCTCAACAACGCCTTCGCGATCCCGCCGATGGAGCCGTTGACCAGCATCAAGCACGACGCCCTGCGCAGCTCGCTGGAGACCAACGCGTTCGCGCCGCTGCGGCTCTCGACCCTGTTCGCCGACGCGCTCGCCGAGTCGCCCGACAAGCCTGGGGGCTCGATCATCATGGTCAACTCGGCGGTGCTGCGGCAGTCGCAGCCGGAGTTCGCCGGCTACAAGATGACCAAGGGCACGCTGGTGCACATCGCGTCGTCGTTGGCGACCGAGCTCGGCCCGCGCGGCATCCGGGTCAACTCGGTGGCGCCGAGCTGGATCTACGAGGACGTCAACAAGGCCTACTTCGACTGGATGGCGCAGGAGCGCGGCGTCACCCACGACGACATCTACCGCGAGACCGCCGACCTGACCGACCTCAAGCGGCTGGCCACCCCCGAGGAGGTCGCCCGCGCGACCCTCTTCCTGGCCTCCGACCTCGCCTCGGCGATCAGCGGCATCACCCTCGACGTCAGCTGTGGCGAGTTCCATGGCTACTGATCTCGACTGGGCTCGATCACCGGCCGTGGTGGGGCGAGGCTGCTTCTCGGCGAGAGGAGGCGTCCGTGGCGGTTCGTACTAGACCCGATCTCGGTTCCTTCGAGGACATCCGGGCGGCCGCCGTCGCACGACCGGCCTCGAGGACTTCGGCGGCACCGAGCACGAGGAGGGCCTGCGCCTGCTCTGCGAGGACCTCGCGAAGAACGGCGGGCTCACCCCCGAGGGCAACTACATGCAGCGCACGTTCATCAAGAGCGCGCTGGTCGGGCGGTTGCTCTCCGAGCACGGCTTCAAGGAGCACCCGTCGTACGCCGAGGTGCCGATCGAGCGACCGATCTTCGTCTGCGGCCTGCCGCGCACCGGGACCACCGCGCTGCACCGGCTGCTCAACGCCGACCCGGCCCACCAGGGGCTCGAGCTGTGGCTGACCGAGGTGCCGCAGCCGCGACCGCCGCGCGAGACGTGGGACGAGAACCCGATCTTCGGCGCGCTGAACGCCGCGTTCTCCGAGCACCACATCGACAACCCGGAGTTCATGGGCATCCACTTCATGGATGCCTCGTCGGTCGAGGAGTGCTGGCGGATCCTGCGCCAGTCGGGCAAGTCGATCGGCTACGAGTCGCTGGCCTACGTCCCGGAGTACTCCGCCTGGCTCGAGCAGCAGGACTGGACCGACGCCTACGCGCGGCACAAGGCCAACCTGCAGCTGATCGGGCTGAACGACCCGGAGAAGCAGTGGGTGCTGAAGAACCCGTCGCACCTCGTCGGGCTCGACGCGATCATGTCGGTCTACCCCGACGCGCTGATCGTCTACACCCACCGCGAGCCGGTGGTCGCGATCGCGTCGGCGTGCTCGCTGTCGGCCGAGGCGACCAAGGGCTGGTCGACCACGTTCGTCGGCGACACGATCGGGCGCACCCAGCTCGACATGCTGAGCAAGGCGGTGGCGCGGTTCGAGCGCGAGCGTGCGGCGTACGCCCCGGAGCAGTTCGTCGACATCGACTACCGGGAGTTCGTCAGCGACCCGGTCGCGACCACCAAGGGCATCTACGAGTCCTTCGGTCTCGAGTGGACTCCTGCCGTGGACGAGGCGGTGACCAAGCTCGACGCCGAGTCGCGCCAGGGCGGCCGCCGCCCCAAGCACTCCTACGACCTCGCCGACTACGGGCTCACCGAGGACGAGGTGCGGGCGGCGTTCTGAGGTTCCGGATAGTCCGGAACGAATTGCCGCTCCGTCGTACGCCGAAAGCGGCCGAACGTTCTGGACTATCCGGTTCCTGAGTCCCTGACCCGCACCATCCCGCCGAGGGTGGCGATGTAGGCCGAGGCGTCGGGGGCGAGCGTGACGGCGGCGTAGTGGTTGTTCATCAGGGTGCCGAGGCCGGTGCGGACGCTGAAGGCGGTGTGGCCGGTGCGTACGTCGACCGCGGTGAGGTACCACGCCGCGACGCCCCACCAGGTCGGTCGCTTGGTGTAGGCGTAGAGCAGGCCGTTCGCGAGGGACACCTTCGGCACCGAGGTCGGTGCGATCTCGTCGCTGGTCCACGCGACCCGGCACCGGCGCCCGTCGAGGTCGACGCGTGCGATGCCGGGCGTGGTGGCCCGCCCGAGCAGGGTGCTCTGCGGGCCCGAGTAGCCGTAGTTGTTCTCGACGATGACGCCGTCACCGACCGAGACGAGCGAGTTCTCGGTGGCGCTGGTGTCGCGGCCGAACACCCCGGCCTGGCAGATCATCCGCCCGGAGGCGGTGTCGTAGAAGGAGACGTGCATCTGTGGCTCGGCGTTGTCGGTGATCGCCACCCGGCCGCCCGGGAGCACGGTCGGGGTGGTGCCGCTGCCGCGGGAGAGCTGGCCGGGCTTCTGCTCCGCACCCCGGTCGTACGCCGCCCGCCAGTGCGACTCGAGGCGCGCCCGACCGGTCCGCCGCCATCTTGTAGAGCGCCGTGTCCGTGACGACGTAGACGCCGGACTCTGTCGACGGCGAGCGAGTTGAAGACCCCTTCGCCGAGCTCGGTCACGTGCACGTCGCTCGTCGCGGGGTCGACCGTCCCGACCCGCCCGCCCTGGGTGACGAACCAGATCCGGCCCGCCCAGTCCGGCATCAGCGCCACCAGGCAGTCGCCGCCGGGCAGCTCGGCGGAGACGTCGAAGGCGCGCTCCTGCTTCAGCTGTGCCTTGCCCGTCGAGGTGGAGGTTGCGAACTCGAGGATGCGTCCGTCGGTGGTGGCCACCACCGCGTGGTCCTTCGCGTCGAGGTAGAAGTAGGCGCCGGCGCACAGGTTCTCCCAGGCGTGCTTGCCCTTGACGTGCGGGCGATCGGGCAGCTCCTGCGTCGCGAGCGGGCGCATGTCCTTGTCGAGCACGTGCAGGGTCGGGCCGCGCAGGTCACCGCACAGCGCGACGATGCGTTCGTGGCTGTCGAAGGCGAGGGTGGCGCACTCCTCGAGGCCGTACCAGGCCGTGTCGACCTCCGGGTCTCGCCCGAGCGGCCCGGGTCCGGCGTAGGCGTCGCTCGCCCAGCCGTCGTCGTGCATCGAGCTGCGGCCGTTGGGGGCGAGCCCGGGATGCTGCGGCACCTCCATCGCGACGGGGTGCGGGGTGGCCGCCTTTCCGGTGAAGGACGGCGTGACCAGTGCTCCGGGTCCGGGCGGGATCGGCAGCCGGCCGTCGGGCAGCACGATCACGACGGCGGTGACCAGCACTGCCACCGCGACGAGTGCACCGGCGGTCCACCCGGGGTGACGCGGCCGGGCGGCCCGTCGTACGGCCGGGACGAGCAGGGCGAGCACCCCGACGACCAGCACCCACGGTCCGAGGGCGAACCACAGCACCACGAACAGCACCCACCCCAGGACTCGCCACACGGCGCGAGCCTAGGGGTCCGGGCTCGTCGACCCGGGTAGTCCGGACCGAAATGGCCGGTCGTGAGCGGTGACCTGGAGGCTGCAAAACGGTACCGAACTATCCGGGATCAGGGTCAGAAGGGGAACTGCGGAGGTTCGGCGCGGGCGGTGATCCAGCGGGTCTCGGTGAAGGCCTCGATGTTGGCCGACGGACCGCCGAAGCGGGAGCCGGTGCCGGAGGCCGCCAGCCCACCGAAGGGGGCGTTCGCCTCGTCGTTCACGGTCTGGTCGTTGATGTGCACGATGCCGGTCGGGATCCGGTCGGCCAGCGCCAGCCCGTGCATCACGTCGGAGGTGATGATGCCGAGCGAGAGGCCGTACTCGCTCGCGCGGGCGAGCTCGACGGCCTCGTCCTCGCTGCTGACGCGGGTCACCGGCGCGACCGGTCCGAAGATCTCGTCGGTGAAGGCGGGGTGCTCGGCGGTGACCTCGGCGAGCACGGTCGGCCGGTAGAACAGCCCGTCGTACGACGCACCGCTGGCCGCCTTGGCGCCGGCATCGGTCGCTCGCCGTGACCAGGCCGTGGATCTTGTCGCGCTGGCCCTCGTCGATCACCGGGCCGAGGGCGACCTCCTCGGTCGCGGGATTGCCGACCGGGAGGTGGGAGGCCTTCTCGGCGAGCGCCTCGACGAAGTCGTCGTAGATGCGCGCGGCCACGAGGTGGCGGCCGGTGGTCATGCAGATCTGGCCCTGGTGGAAGAACGACCCCCACGCCGCGAGGTTGACCGCCTTCTCCACGTCGGCGTCGTCGAGCACGAGCATCGCGGAGTTCCCGCCCAGCTCGAGGTGGGCCCGCTTGAGGTGCCGGCCGGCCAGCTCGCCGACCGCCCGACCGGCTGCCGTGGACCCGGTGAAGGAGATGACCCGCACGTGCGGGTCGGTCACGATCGCCTCGCCGACGTCGGCGCCCCCGGGCACCAGCTGGAGTACGCCGGCCGGCAGACCGGCCTCCTCGAAGACGCGGACGATGTTCACGCCGCCGGTCATCACGGTCCGCGGGATCGGGCTTGAGCAGCACGGCGTTGCCGAGCGCGAGGGCCGGCGCCACCGACCGGATGCTCAGGATCAGCGGCACGTTGAACGGCGAGATGACACCGACGACGCCGACCGGCAGCCGCTTGGCCATCGACAGTCGCGGCTCCTCACTGGGGATCAGCTCGCCGAGCGAGGCGCTCGGCAGACCCGAGGCGGCGTAGCACTCCTCGGCCGCCACGTGCAGGGCGAACCCGGCCATCCCGCGGATGGCCCCGACCTCGCGCACGTTCCACTCGGCCAGCTCGTCGGCGTACTGCCCGAACAGGTCGCCGGCCTTGCGCAGCACCGCGGCGCGCGCGGGGTGCGGCAGCGCCGCCCACTCCTGCTGCGCGCTCGCCGCCGAGGTCGCTGCCGTCGCGACGTCGTCGACCCCGGCCCGTCCGGTGCGGCCGAGCTCCTCGCCGGTGGCGGGCTCGACGATCGGTGCGTCACCCGCGGACCCGGGGCGCCAGGTCCCCTCGACAAAGATGTTCCCGGCCCAGTCGGCCCCGTCCAGCAGGCGTGCTCCATCGGTCGTCATGATCCGACTCTAGACACGGGGTGGAGACCGGCGACCATCCCGGATTCCGGTCAGCGGAACGGCTCACTCCTCCTCGAACGCGCGGGCCATCTCGTGTCGGTGGGAGTGCAGGACCACCCAGGTGATCGTGCCGACGACGATGCCGCCGAGTCCCGAGACCACGAAGACCGCGGGCAGGCCGAGCCAGCCGCCGAGCACACCGCCGGCGAACATGCCGACGGGGATCCCGCCCCAGATCACGGTGCGGTAGGCCCCCTGCACGCGGCCGAAGAGGTGCTCGGGGACGAGCGCCTGGCGCAGCGACATGATCTGCACGTTGAACATCGAGATCGCGCCGGCCGAGACGGCGTACAGCAACGGTCCGCCCAACGGGTGCTGCCAGAACGCCATCAGCAGCAGGGCGATCGCGGAGAGGGTCTGGGTGGCGCCCATCGCGTTGGTGCGCCCCACCAGCCGGGTGACCCTCGGCGAGAGCATCGCCCCGATCACGGCGCCGACCCCGGCGAGCGCGATGGCCAGGCCGAAGCCGCGTACGTCGAGGCCGAGGTTCTGCAGGGCGTAGAGCACGATGATGCCCTGCGTCATGGAGTGGATCGCCGCGCCGAAGAAGCTGGTCGCCATCAGCTCCCGGAGCAGGCGGTGGTGGGCCAGCCAGCGCAGACCCTCGCCCATGTCCTCGCGCATGGACGACCCGCTCGAGCGGTCCACGGCGAAGCTCCCCGCCACCGTGAGCGCGAGGAACGCCGCACAGAGGTAGGCGCCGCTGTTCGCCCACAGCGGGAGCGACGCCGCGACCGCGAACAGCCAGGCGCCGATGGGCGCGCCGAGGAAGATGTTGCCGACGCTCTCGGACGTGGTGAGCAGGCTGTTGCCGCGCTCGAGCTGGGACCGGGTCACGACCCCCGAGAGCATCGCGCGGGCGGCGCTGTCGTAGACGGTCTCGGCACAGCCGAGCAGGAACGCCACGGCGTAGAGGATCGGCAGGGACGCGTTGCCGGATGCCACCGACACGGCCAGCACGGCGAGCAGCGCGGCCCGCGCGACGTTGGCCACCGCCATCGCCGTACGCCGGTTCACCCGGTCGACGAGCGTGCCCGCCGGCAGGGCGAAGAGCAGCCAGGGCAGGAACGCCAGCGACCCCATCGCCGAGACGGCCACCGGGTTGCGGGTGAGCGTCGCCGCGAGCAGGGGCAGCGCCGCCTGCATGATCCCGTCGGAGAGGTTGGAGGTGCTGCTGGAGGTGAACAGCCGCCAGAACGACGCGCCCAGCCGCGGCCTGACCTCGGTCTGCGTGCTCAACCGTCGACCTCGTGCTCGGTCGGGAGCAGGTGGTAGACCACCGAGACGCGTCGCGCGCCGGTGCCCGGCTCGGTGTCGCGGTAGCGGTCGATCACCTCGTCGAGCTCGGCGTGCAGCGCAGCGACCTGCTCGGGGTCGAGGGAGACGAAGGTGCCGCGGCGTACGGCGGCGTCACGCCACTCGCGCGGCCAGGAGTCGGCGCGGGCCATCACGTCGAGCATCCGCTGCTGGTCGCTCTGCAGCTGCGCCTGCACGACCAGGTCGACCGCGGCGGCGTTCGCGGGGTCGGCCGCCAGGTCGAGGGCCGGCAGGTCCCAGCCGCCCCGGCGCGGGATCCAGACCCGCTCGCGGCCGGTGCCCTGCTCGACGTCCTCCTCGACGAACCCGTGGCGGTGCAGCTGGCGCAGGTGATAGCTCGTCGAACCGCTCGACTCCCCGAGGGCGGTGCCGAGCTGGCTGGCGGTGGCCGAGCCACGGGCGTTGAGCTCGGCGAGCAGCCTCAGGCGCAGGGGGTGGGCCAGGCCCTTGAGGGCCGGCGGGCCGACCACGTGCGGGGAGCTGCTCATGTCGCACACCCTAGAGTGCAAAGATTCCTTTGCAAAGAGTTCTTTGCACATCCGGCGACCCGTCTAGACGGCCCGCACCGCGTGCCCGGATCGGGGCAGACTGGAGACGTGCCGACGCAGGGGCACCCCGGATCGCCTGACGGGTGGCGCCTGGCCCTCCCCCGACCGGCGCTCCCGTCAGGTCTGCGTCCGCCGTAGCGTGAGCGGGCGATCAGGCGCCCGCGCGTCGGCGTACGACGATGCGCGCACCGTGGCGCGGGACGCTGGTGATGTTGCGGACCTTGGCGACCTCGGTCGTGCCCGGCGGCAGCTCCACGTCGTACGTCGTGAGCACCTCGCGCAGCACGGCGACGCCCTCCATCAGCGAGAAGCCGGCGCCGATGCAGCGTCGTACGCCGCCCCCGAACGGGATCCAGGTGTTGATCGCGACCTCGCCCTCGAGGAACCGCTCCGGCCGGAACCGGGCGTGGTCGGGATGGCTCTCCTCCGACTCGTGGGCGAGGATGATCGACGCCGCCACGTTGGCGCCGCGAGGCAGGTCGACACCGCCGACCGTGGCCGGCGCCATCAGGTGGCGCACCACCATCGGGATCACCGGGTGCAGCCGCATCGACTCCTTGAGCACCGCCTCGAGGTACTCCGAGTTGCCGGCCGACGCAGCGTCACGGGCCTTCCGCTCCTGGGCCGGGTCCTTGCCGAGCTCGTGCAGGGTCCACGCGAGCGCGGTCGCCGTGGTCTCGTGCCCGGCGAGCAGCAGGGTGACCAGCTGGTCGCGCAGCTCCTCGTCGGTCAGGCCCGACGCCGTTCTCGTCCTGGACGAGCAGCAGCCGGGAGAGTACGTCGGTCCGGTCGGCCAGGTCGGTCGCCTCACGTCGCTCGCCGATCACGCGGAACATCACCCGGTCGAGCTCGACCTGGTTCTCGATGGTGCGTCGCCAGGGGCCGTACTTCTGCAGCTTCGGGAACCCCCAGCCCGAGGAACACCAGCGGCGGGATGTTCACGGTCTTGTTGACCAGCGGCCGCAGCTCACCGAGCCGGTCCTCGTCGGTGACCCCGAAGACCACCTGGAGGATGACCTCGAGGGTGAGCGCGTTCATCCGCTCCAGCGACGCGAACGCCTCGCCCTCGTGCCAGCGGCCGACCTCGGTCTTGGCGAGGCCGGTGACGAGGTCCTCGTAGCCGCGCAGCGCGTGGCCGTTGAAGGCAGGCATCAGCAGCTTGCGGGCGCGCTTGTGCTGCGCCGAGTCGACGAGCAGCAGCGAGTGCTCCCCCATGACCGGCCCGAGGATGGCGTTGCCCTTGCCGGCGTGGAAGACCTCGGGGTCGCCGGAGAAGATCTCCTTGACGTGCTCGGGCCGGTTGAACACGACGAGGTGGCGGCCCTCCGGCAGGATCTTGATCGAGAAGACGTCGCCGTACTTCCGCCTCAGGTAGGGCACGAAGTGGTGCCGGAAGCGCAGCAGCCCGATGCTCTGCAGCAGGCCGTGCAGCCGCGGGCCCGGGGGCAGCTCGGCCCGGTCGACGGGAGGGGCGTCCACCAGCGGGACGGGCCGCATCTTCGCGAAGCGGCGCGCGGTCACGGTCTCGGTCGACATACGCAGAGTATGCCGCGCGACCGGGCTCGGCAGCGAGGGCGAGCGTCTCAGTCGATGAGCCCGGCACGGCGGGCAAGCGCGCTCGCCTCGGTGCGGCTGCCGGCGCCGAGCTTGGCCATCACGTTGGAGACGTGCACGCTCACGGTCTTGGCGGAGATGAACAGCTGCTTGCCGATCTCGCCGTTGCTGCGCCCGGCCGCGACCAGCGCGAGGATCTCCCGCTCGCGAGGAGTCAGGGCGCCCGCGTCGGCGGCACCGGCACGCAGCGTGGAGCCGAGCAGCTCGAGCAGCGGCTTGGCGCGGAGGCGGGAGGCGACCGTGCGGGCGGCGCCGGACTGCTCCTGGCTGCCTTCACCGTCACCGGCGGCCCGCAGGACGAGGGCGAGGTGGGTGCGTGCGCGGGCCTCCTCGTAGACGTGACCGAGGTCCGCGAACAGCTCCACGGCGCTGCCGCCAGCGGCTGACGAGGTCGTCGAGGTCGACCTGTCCACCGAGCAGCCACTCGAGCCGGAGCTCCTCGGCGCGCAGCCGGGCCTCCCAGGCGCGGCCCTCGATGGCGAACGGTCGCTCGTCCTCGATGCGCACGGCCAGCACCCGGTCGGCGTCGCCGACCAGCCTCGCGGCGGTCGCGCGCACCTCGTCGCGCGCGGCGGTCGAGGTGCGGGGCGCCTCGTCGGCGAGCGCCGAGAGGGCCAGGGTCGCCAGCCGGAGCCGAGCGCCGAAGCTCTCGCCCCAGAGAGGGGTCGAGCACGCAGCAGAGGTCGTCGTACGTCGCCACGGCGGCCGCGGCTCCGTCGCGGAGGGACTGCAGCTCGATCGCGGCACCGCCACCCACCACGGCGACCAGGCCCTCGCGGTGCCAGCGCTCGCGCAGCCCGGAGAACCGGCCCAGCGCGGTGACGTCTCCGCGCCCGGCGGCCACCGCGAGGGCGACGGCGTCGAGCATCGCGCGCGGGGTCGGCGGCGGGTCCTCGTTGCTGTAGTCGGCGATCGCCGAGGGCTTCCTCCCACTCGCCGCGCATGTAGGCCATCACCGCGGCCTGCATCCGGCCGGCGATGCCCTGGATGGTCCACGGCCGGCCGATCTCGCGGGCCAGCCGGGCGGCCTCGAGGAAGTTGGCCTGGGCTGCGGCGAGCTCGCCGTAGTCGTACTCGAGACCGCCGCAGCGCTGGTAGCCGCGCATCTCGCTGAGCACGTCGCCGCGCGCCTGCGCCTCGGCGATGATCCGCTTCAGCTCGGCCCGGCTCTTCTCCCCGAGGTCGAGGTGCTGGCTGAGCCAGGTCAGCGTCACGCCGACGTCGGCGGCGAGTCGCGGCAGCCCCAGCTGGTCGGCCAGCTCGATCGCCTCGTCGGCCTCGTGCCGGGCCTCGTCGAAGCGGCCGTCCCAGATCAGCGCCTGGGCGTGCATCGCGAGGATCCGCGCGCGCAGGTGGGTGGGTTCGGGGCCGACGAGCTCGAGCGCCTCGCCGCTGACCAGGCTCGGCTGGGCGTCGGTCTCGGTGGAGCGCAGCGCCTCGACGCGGGCGAGCAGCAGCCGGGCGCGGGAGAGCGGCGGCGCGTCGGCGGGGAGCCGGCCGAGGTGGGAGTCGATCAGCGCGAGCGCGGTCTCGGGCCGCCCGGAGCTGCACAGCGCGTCGACCGTGCGGGCCACCAGCTCGGCCTCGTCGGGCGGGTCGTCGAGGTGGCGGGCGGCGCGGGCGTAGATCTCCAGCGCGGTCGTGTAGTGCTTGGCGGCCTCGTCGGGTCCGCCGCTGGCCAGCGCCTGGTCGCCGGCCTCGACGCTGGCCTGGAGGGCGGTGGGCAGGTCGTGGGAGGCGAGGGCGTGCCGGGCCAGGTTGGCCGACTGGCGGCTGCCGTGGAGCTCACGCACCGCCTCGGCGTACGCCGTGTGCAGGCGCATCCGCTCGCCGGGCAGCAGGTCGTCGTAGACCGCCTCGCCGAGCAGGGCGTGCCGGAAGGCGTACTCGGAGGTGCCGGTGCGGACGAGCACGTTGGCGTCGATGGCGGTGCGCAGCGCCACCTCGAGCTCGTCCTCGGTGACCGGGCGCGACGCGGGCGAGCAGGTCGTGGGGCACCCGCTGGCCGGCGGCCGAGGCCACGCGGACCACGTCGCGGGCGGACTCGTCGAGCCGGTCGAGCCGCACGAGGAGGAGGTCGGCGAGGTCCTCGGGGAGGCTCCAGCCGCCGCCGAGGAAGGCGCTGACCAGCTCCTCGACGTAGAAGGCGTTGCCCTGCGCACGCTGCACGATGCGTTCGATGTCGTCGTCGTACTGCTCGCCGAGGGACTTGCCCTGGCTGCCGATCATCTGCTCGACCAGGCCGCGCACGGCGCCGGCCGGGAGCGGGTCGAGCTGCACCCGCTCGACCCCGGGGAGGCGGACCCACTCGGCCACGCGCTGGCGCAGCGGGTGGCGCCGGTGCATCTCGTCGGAGCGGAAGGTCACCACGATCAGGCAGCGGCCCTGGAGGCGGCGGGAGAGCAGGAAGCTGATCAGGTCGCGCGTGCTGGCGTCGGCCCAGTGGGCGTCCTCGATGACGAGGACGACGGGTCCGAGGGCGGCGAGGTCCTCGACGAGGACGTACATCGCCTCGAACACCTCGGCGCGGTCGAGGCCCTCGGAGGGCTCGTCGGCCGGCGCGCGGTGGCGCAGCCGGGCCAGGGCGGGGTGGAGGTCCTGCTCGACGAGCTCGGGGGCGACCTCGCCCACCTGGGCGAGCATCTCCGCGAAGGGGAGGTAGGGCATGGAGGTCTCGCCGAAGTCGAGACAGTGGCCGACGAGGGTGCGCCAGCCGTCGGCGGTGAGGCGGTCGAGCGCCTCGGTCAGCAGGCGGGTCTTGCCGACGCCTGCGTCGCCCGAGAGGAGAAGCATCCGGGTGTGCTCGGTCCCGGTGGCAGAGCGGAGCAGGACCTCGAGCTCGCCGTCACGGCCGACGAGGCTCTCGGTCCTGCTCCGGTCCATCCGCACATCGGTCATCATCCCGCACGGTGCGTCGCGCGGCGCCACCAACGGCGTCCGGCGCGTGCGGCGATGTCCTCACGGTGACGGGACGGAGCAGGGCTTCCGTCCGGTTCTTCATCTCCTGGAACATGTAGTCCTCGTTGAGGGGGCTGTACATGGTGCTCATCTCCTTGACTGGATCGATGACTCGATTCCAGTGCTAAGACGACGACCGGACATCGGCCATTGCCTTAGACGGAGACCTCAGGTGCCTCAGATCTGCTCGATGGAGACCACGTCGTGCACCGGAACGGGACTAAGGCGCTCCAGGCCGCAGGTGAGCTGCCCCTCTCCCTGCGTACGCCGGCTGACCGTCACGGCCCACTCGCGGGAGCCGGTGTCGTCGCGATGGGCGAAGACGGAGGTCCAGCCCTGCCGGCGCACCAGTCGTACGGCGTCGAGGCGGTCCTCCTCCAGCTGGCGGCGCAGCGCGATCTCGGCGTACTGCACGTGCATGGGGTACGACGAGCGCCCGCGCAGCCGCCCGACGTCGAGACGACCCGCCTCGTGCAGCCAGGCGACCTCGCTCGCCGACTCGGGCTCCATCCGGCCGTAGTAGAGCCCCTCGGGCAGCACCACCATGTTGGCCGCGAACCGGTCACCGCCCATGTGCGAGATCTCCCAGGTCTCCGCCGGGTGGCTCGCCGTCAGCGCGGACGCGACCGGACGACCGCGCTCGGCGCAGCACGCGTCGTGGCGGCCGTGGGTGCACACGCCGAACAGCGGCCCTTCCATCGCGCGCCCAGTCCGGCGCCTCGCCGCGCGAGACGGCGTCGAGGTCGAGCCGGGTCAGCTCCTCGGGGTCGGTGAAGGTCGAGGTGAACAGCAGCCGCCGCGCCGGGAAGCAGAGGAAGACGCGGAAGTCGGGCCCGCGGTGGGCCCGGTGGTGCCGGCGTGCCAGCAGCACCTTGATGTTCTTGTGCGTCGCCAGGTGCGAGCGGACCGCCTGGGGCAACCGGCTGTCCCGCGGCGCGCTGGTGCCCCAGGGACCGTGGTGCTCGACCAGCAGGAACGCGGTGACGTGGGTGGCGGTGCCGGCGAGGTCGTCCTGCCGCTGCTCGGAGGCGGCCGAGCAGCGGAAGTCGCCACCACGAGCGGCGGCACGCGCCGACGGGGTCAGCGGACGACCTCGAGCAGTCCCTCGCGGATCAGCCGGCGACACAGGACCAGGCCGGACTCGGTGTCCAGGCCGAGGTCGTCGGGGGTGAACACCGCGAGGGTGCGGACACGTTCGACGGCGTCGGTGATGCGCGCCGGCACCGTCATCCGACGGTCGCCGAGCAGCAGGTGCAGCCGGTCGCCGTCGGGACGCAGCACGCAGGGCTTGCCGGGCCGGCGGCGCAGCGCGGTGTCGCCGGCGACCGCGTCGAGGTCCATCCGGTCGACCAGCGAGCCGCGCAGGTGCCCGTTGCGCTTCTCCAGGAAGGACCGGGTCTGCTCGTCGGCCACGCGGGCGACGTCGGTGTCGGCCAGCGCGTCGCGCAGCGTCTGCAGGCGTTCGTCGAGCCCGGCGGCGAGCGCGTCGGGGTCCTCGAGGTAGCCGGCCGGCAGGTGGGCATCGGCCTCGACCTGCTCCATGGCCCGGCTCACGGCCCGGTCGAGCAGGGTGCGCCAGGTGACCTGGTTGATGCCGATGGTCACGTGCAGCGAGACGGTGTCCTGGGCGCGCGCGGCGTGCGGGGTGCCGGTCGGCAGGTACATGCTCAGCCCCGGCTCGAGCAGCACCTCGCGCACCTCGGCGCTCTCGCCGGGAGCCGGGTGGACCTCCCACAGCTTGGCGCCGTGGGTCTGGAAGACGAAGACGTCGTGGCTGTCGCTGTGCACGGCGAAGCCCTGCGAGCCGGGCGGGGTCAGGTAGGCGTTGGCCTGGCAGGGGTGGCCGAGCGCGAGCTCGAGCTCGGCGACCAGCCGGGTCAGCGGGGGCCAGTAGCGGTGCAGTCCCTGGAGTACGACGGTCGCGCCGCCCTCGAACAGGTCGATCACCTTGCGGGCGTCCACCAGACCGGTCAGGGGCTGGCCGGCCAGGGTGGCGCCACTGCGCGTGTAGCGCGACTGCGCCAGCACCGACCCGTCCTGCGCCAGCCGGACGGCGGGCGTGCGGATCGCCGTCGACGTGAGCAGCTCGTCGACGTCGTCGAAGGAGAGCAGACCGACCAGGTCAGCAGGGTCGGTCTGGTGCAGGTGGACGTGGGACGCCCAGATCTTCTCGACGAAGGTCTGGGCGTCCCCGCTCAGCAGCTCGAGGGCATCGGTCACCCGTCGCTCGCGTCGCCGTCCGTGCTGTCGGTCGAGTCGCCGTCGGTGCCGTCTCCGTCGGTGCCGTCGGTCCCGTCGGCGTCGCCGCCGTCGGTGCCGTCGCCGTCGGTGCCGTCGGTGCCGTCGGCGTCGCCGCCGTCGGTGCCGTCGCTGTCCGACGCGTCGCCGTCGGTCCCGTCGGTGCCGTCGCCGTCAGTGCCGTCGGCGTCGCCGCCCGGCACGGCCTCGGAACCGCCTGCCGTGGTGTCCAGCTCGTCGTCGCTCAGGGGCTCGTCGTTGGTCATCTGGTGCCTCCTCGTGGTGGGTGGGCGCACCGTCGCGCCGTACGCCTGTGGTTCCCGATCTTGCCCAATCGAATCGGTGGACGCCAGAGCAGGGTGGCCCGCTCAGATCCTCCCGTCAGATCTCGCGTCAGATCTCTTCGGCCTCGACGCGCTCCCGGAGCGCTGCCGCGTGCTCCTCGGTCTCCTCCTTGATGCGGGACAGGAAGGCCTGGGTGCGCTCGTGCTGCGGGTTGTTGATGACCTCCTGCGGTGGGCCCTGCTCCACCACGACTCCCCCGTCCATGAACACCACCCGGTCCGCGACCTCGCGCGCGAAGCCCATCTCGTGGGTGACCACGATCATGGTCATGCCGGCGTCGGCGAGCTCGCGCATGACGGCGAGGACCTCCCCGACGAGCTCCGGGTCGAGTGCCGAGGTGGGCTCGTCGAACAGCATCAGCTTGGGATCCATGGCCAGCGCACGGGCGATGGCGACCCGCTGCTGCTGGCCCCCGGAGAGCTGGGCCGGGTAGGCGTCGCAGCGCTCGCCGAGGCCCACGCGCTCGAGGAGCTCGCGGCCACGCCTCTCGGCCTCCGCCTTGCCGGTGCTGGCGACGTGGACCGGCGCCTCCATGATGTTGGCCAGCGCGGTCTTGTGCGGGAACAGGTTGAACCGCTGGAAGACCATGCCGATCTCGCGCCGCTGGGCGGCGATCCGCTTGTCGTTGAGCCGGTGCAGCCGACCGTTCTTCTCCTCGTAGCCGGCCAGCTCGCCGTCGATCCAGATGCGGCCACCCTGGATCGTCTCGAGCTGGTTGATGCAGCGCAGGAAGGTCGTCTTGCCGGAGCCGGAAGGTCCGAGCAGGCAGATCACCTCGCCGGCGGCGACGTCGATGTCGATGCCCTTGAGCACCTCGACGCCGTAGAAGGACTTGTGCACGTTGACGGCGTGCACGAGGGGCATGGCGTTCGTCGCTCACTCACTGCCCGCCGAGCATCGAGCAGCATCCGCGTGCGGAAGCCCTCGTCCGGGTGTCGCGTGTTGGTGCCGAAGCCGCGGCCGAAGTAGGCCTCCAGACGCGACTGCACCACCATCAGCACGAGCACACGATGAGGTACCAGATCACGGCCGCCACCAGCACCGGGAAGGTCTGGTAGGTGCGTGAACCGATCGAGCTCAGCTGGAAGAACAGCTCGGTGGTCACCGGGATGGCGATGAGGAGCGAGGTGTCCTTGGTCATCGCGATGGTCTCGTTGCCGGTCGGCGGGACGATGACGCGCATGGCCTGCGGGAGCACGATGCGGCGCATCGCCTTGCCGTTGCTCATGCCCAGGGCAGAGGCCGCCTCGCGCTGGCCGGGATCCACCGAGAGGATGCCGGCGCGGGCGATCTCGGCCATGTAGGCCGCCTCGGAGAGACCGAGGCCGATGATGCCGCCCAGGACGCCGACGAAGACCCGGTTGGCGTCGATGGTGGCGAACCCCAGGTGGTCGGCGCCGAACAGGTGCGCGATGTCGTTGCCGAACGGGATCAGGTTCAGTCCGTCGGGGAAGAGCACCCCGAGGGCGCCCATGATCGTGAGCAGCACGAGCCGGGGGATGGCGCGGAAGAACCACGTGTAGATCCACGCGACACCGGAGAGCACCGGGTTGTCGGAGAGGCGCATGACGGCCAGCGCGATGCCGAAGGTGATGCCGATGACCATCGCGCCGACCGTGCCGAGCAGGGTGCCCAGCATCAGCCCGTTGAGCACCGGCGACTGGACCATCGCCTGCCACACGAAGGACCAGTTGAAGGCGTCGTTGGTGAGCAGCAGACGGACCAGCAGGAAGATCAGCGCCAGGATCACGGCAATCGTGACCCAGCGCCACGGGTGCCGCACCGGCACCGCGTCGATGGTGCCGGGACGTTCTGCCTGCGCCCCCGAGGGCGGAGTCGGACCGGTGGCCTCGGGGGCGGGAGCAGAACTCATGTGGACTCCGTCAGTCGCTCGGGATCAGACCGCCGGGTTGACGGTGAAGTCGTGGATCGCGCCCTGGTCGACGCCCCAGTCGCTCAGCACCTTCGCATAGGTGCCGTCGGTGTCGAGCGACTTCAGGCCCGCCACGATCGCGTTGGCGAGGTCGGTGTCGGCCTTGGGCACGACGTAGCCGTAGGGGGCGGAGTCGTAGATGTCGCCGGCGGCGTCGAGCTTGCCCGACGACTTCTTGACGGCGTACGCCACGACCGGCGAGTCCGCCAGCATGGCGTCGGCCTTGCCGGAGACGACTGCGGCGGTGGCCTGGTCCTGGGCCGTGTAGACGAGCACCTTCAGCGGCTTGCCGGCCGCCTGGCAGGCCTTCTGCTTCGGCGGGAGGTCTTCCTCCTGCTGCACCGTCGCCTTCTGCACGGCCACCGTGATGCCGCACGGCTTGGCGGGGTCGACCTTCTTCGGGTTGCCCGCGGCCGTGGCCCACTGGGTCCCGGCGTTGAAGTAGCTGACCATGTTGACCTGCTTCATCCGGTCGGCGTTGACCGTGAAGCTGGAGATGCCGAGGTCGTACTTCTTGCCCTGGACGCCGGTGATGATCGAGTCGAAGTTCGCGTTCTGGAACTTCACCTTCAGGCCGAGCTTCTTGGCCACCGCGGTGAACAGGTCGATGTCGAAGCCTTCGATGGTCTTGCCGTCGCCGGCGAAGAACTCGCTCGGGGCGTAGCTGGCGTCGGTGCCGATGGTCAGGGTGCCCTTGTCCTTGATCTCCTGCGGCACGAGCGCAGCCGCGGCCTTGTCGACCGAGGTCTTGACGTCACTGCCCTTCTTGTCGCTACCGCTGTCGAGGGAGTTGGAGCCACAGCCCGCCAGGGCCATCGAGGCGACGATCAGGGTGGCGATCACCCGAGGGGTCTTGCGCATGCGTGTCCTTCCAGATGTTGAGACGGGGGTCGTGCGGACATCCTGCCACCGGCCCGGCCTCACGACGAGGTCCGGGCCGGGGCTGTGACGCGGTTGTGACTCGAGGCGGGTGCGCGTCAGCCTTCGTCGAAGGCCTGGACGACGGCGTCGTCGATGGTGTGCTTGGGACCGGTGAACCAGTTCTTGGCCGAGACGTTCCACCAGATGGCCAGGATGATCAGCGCACCGATGGTCAGCGATCGGCGCGTAGTTGACGAACTTCCAGCGAAGTCGTTGCTGAACGGCACGCGCGCCGGGCACGAACGGCAGCATCAGGTAGATGCGAGACCACGACGATCTCGATCACGGCGATGAGGTTCATCCACTTGTACTTCTTGCCGTTGTTCCAGGAGCCGGGCTCGAACGCGTCGCCCATGCGCCAGCGCAGCCAGATCGGGATGGCGAACGCCAGGTAGAGCCCGATCACCGCGATGGAGGTCACGGCGTAGAAGGCGACCGGGATGATCAGGGGTCGCGTCCGTACCGATGTTGACTTGATCAGCGCGGGAAGCGTCACGATGGCCGCGCGATGGCGCACGAAGATGACCGAGTTGGCCGGGACCTTGTGGCGGCGTTGAGCTTCTTCAGGGTCTCCGAGCCGGGGATCGCGCCGTCACGGCTGAACGCGAAGGTCATCCGGGACGCGGAGGTCATGCACGACGTGGCACAGAAGAACTGGCCGAGGCCGAGATGAACAGCACGAGAAGTGGCCCAGTTGTGGCCCATCGACTGGACGAAGATGTACGCGACGCCTCCGCCGCCGACGCCGGCGTTGTCGGGCTGCCGTCCTTGTTGGGGATGGCGAACACGCACGCAGAGCAGCAGGATGTAGCCACCGACCACCGAGTAGAAGATCGAGCGCCAGATGCCCTTGGCCGCAGCCTTCGACGCGGCCGCGGTCTCCTCGGACAGGTGGGCCGAGGCGTCGAACCCGGTGATCGTGTACTGCGTCAGCAGGAAGCCGAACGGCACGATCGCGAACCAGAAGCCGAAGTTGTTGGTGGCACCGTCGCTGAAGCCCGGAGTTGTTGAAGCGCTCGGTGAACACGTAGCTGAAGGACTGGTGCTGGTCGGGCACGAGGATCAGGATCAGGACACGATCGCGGTCGCGCCGACGACGTGCCACCACACCGAGACGTTGTTCATGACGGCCATCAGGTGGCTGCTGAAGATGTTCAGCACGGCGGCCAGCACGAGGATCGACCAGGAAGATGAGGAACACCCGCGTCAGGCTGTAGCCGTCGGCGTACGACGTCGAGAAGGTGCTGATCGTCAGGTCGATGAACGTCGCGCACGCCGTAGGCGACACCGGCGGTGACGGCGACCAGGCCGATCAGGTTCAGCCAGCCGGTGAAGAAGCCGGCCGCGGGGCCGCCCAGCTTGGAGGCCCACCAGTAGATGCCACCCGAGGTCGGGTACGCCGAGACCAGCTCGGACATGGTGAAGCCGATGATCAGGATGAAGACGCCGAGGATCGGCCACGACCACGAGATCGAGATCGGGCCGCCGTTGTTGAAGCCCTGGCACCGAAGTTGGTGAAGCAACCGGCGAGGATCGAGATGATCGAGAACGAGATGGCGAAGTTGGAGAAGCCCGACCAGCTGCGGTTGAGTTCCTGCTTAGTAGCCGAGCTTCGCGAGATGCTTCTCGTCGTCGGAGAGATGTTCGGTCGTCCGGTCGTCGCCATGTGCAGCCTCCTGGGAAAGACTCGGCTCGTTTCGAGCAAGGTAGACCCGGGATCTCGACCTCGTCCATAGCCTGGATGTAAAAGGTTTGAGTCCAGACCATTGACACTCGCGACACGAGGCTCGAACACTGTTTGACGTGATCCCCGCACCCGACCCTGCGCTGCCCGAGGCGGTGCTGCGCCCGGTACGGGGACACCACGCGTTCGAGGCCTGCGTCGAGCAGCTGGCGACGCTCATCCGTCTGGGCGTCTACCCCCGAGGGTCCGTGCTGCCGTCGGAGCGTGATCTGGCCGGACGTCTCGCAGTGTCCCGCGCGACGTTGCGCGAGGCCATGGCTGCGTTGCGTCAGGCGGGACTGGTACAGACCACACGGGGTCGTGGCGGCGGCACCGTGGTGACGATGCGGCCGGCCACCCCGTCGGCCCGAGCCGCGTCCCGGCGTACGCCCTCACGCCGCGCGGACTGGGCGGACATGCTCGACTTCCGCCGGATCGTGGAGCCCGGCGGCGCCGGCATGGCCGCCAGCTCGCCAGCTCGGCGAGGCGCAGGTGGAGCGGCTCGAGGCCGCGCACGAGGCGGTGGCCACGGCGAGCGGCCCGGCCGTGCACCGCCAGGCCGACTCGCGCTTCCACCTCACCATCGCGGCGCTGACCGGTTCCTCGCGCCTGATCGAGGCGGTCACGTCGGTGCAGTCGACGATGCACGAGATGCTCAGCGCGATCCCGGTCCTGGAGGCGAACATCGCCCACTCCGACACCCAGCACGCCCGGATCGTCGCGGCGATCCTGGCCGGCCGGGAGGACCGCGCGCACCAGGTGATGCAGGAGCACTGCGACGACACCGCGGCGCTGCTGCGAGGACTGCTCGGATGACCGACAACCAGCTACGGGAGAGCACGATGAGCACACCCAACGACCGCTACCTCACCCTCGACCGGCTGCGCTCGATGATCGAGTCCGGCGAGGTCGACACCGTGGTGCTCGCCTTCACCGACATGCAGGGCCGGCTGCAGGGCAAGCGGCTGCACGGCCGCTACTTCCTCGACTTCGCGCTCGAGCACGGCACCGAGGGCTGCAACTACCTGCTGGCCGTCGACATCGACATGAACACGGTGGCCGGCTACTCGATCTCCTCGTGGGAGCGGGGCTACGGCGACATGGAGTTCGTCCCCGACTGGGACACCCTCCGGCTGCTCCCCCACCTGCCCGCGACCGCGATGGTGCAGTGCGACCTCGTCTGGCTCGACCACGCGCCGGTGGTGCAGTCGCCCCGCACGATCCTGAAGCACCAGCTCGAGCGGGTCGCCGCCAAGGACATGGTGGCGCTCGCCGGCACCGAGCTGGAGTTCATCGCGTTCAACAACACCTACGAGGACGCGCACGACCGGCGCTGGCGCGAGCTGACCCCGGTCAACCAGTACAACATCGACTACTCCCTCATCGGCACCTCGCGCGTGGAGCCGCTGCTGCGCGACATCCGCAACCACATGTACGCCGCCGGCCTCGACGTCGAGGGCGCCAAGGGCGAGTGCAACTTCGGCCAGCACGAGATCGGCTTCCTCTACGCCGAGGCGCTCGTGACCGCCGACAACCACGCGGTCTACAAGACCTCGGCCAAGGAGATCGCCTCCCAGCACGGCCAGGCGATCACGTTCATGGCGAAGTACGACGAGCGCGAGGGCAACTCCTGCCACATCCACCTGTCGCTGCGCGGTGCCGACGGCAGCATCGTCTTCGGCGAGGGCGCCGAGCGCTCGCCGCTCTACGACCAGTTCGTCGCCGGCGTGCTCGCGACGATGACGGACTTCACCCTGCTCTACGCCCCGAACATCAACTCCTACAAGCGATTCGCCTCCGCCTCGTTCGCGCCGACGGCCGTCGCCTGGGGCACCGACAACCGCACCTGCGCCGTACGCCTGGTCGGGCACGGCGCCTCGGGACGGATGGAGAACCGGCTGCCCGGCGGCGACGTGAACCCCTACCTGGCGCTCGCCGCGATGCTCGCCGGCGGGCTGCACGGGATCGAGAACGAGCTGGAGCTCGAGGACGAGCTGGTCGGCAACGCCTACGCCTCGGACAAGCCGCACGTGCCGCACACGTTGCGGGCCGCGCGCGAGGCGTTCGCGGCGTCGGACATCGCCCGGGCAGCCCTGGGTGACGACGTCGTGGACCACTACGTCAACATGGCCGACGTCGAGCTCGCGGCCTTCGACGCCGCTGTCACCGACTGGGAGCTCGCCCGCACCTTCGAGAGGATGTGAACCTTGACGACTGCCGTCATCAACCCTGTCACCACCGAGCAGATCGCCGAGGTCGGATCGGCCAGCCTGGAGGAGACCGACGCGGCGATCGACCGCGCACAGGAGGCCTTCCCCGGCTGGCGTGACGTGGCACCCGGCGAGCGCGCCCGGATGCTGCGCGCGTTCGCCGCCGTCGTCGACGACCACATCGAGGAGCTCGCCCGGCTCGAGGTGGCCAACGCCGGGCACACGATCGGCAACGCCCGTTGGGAAGCGGGCAACGTCCGCGACTGCCTGAACTACTACTCGGCGGCCCCCGAGCGCCTGTTCGGCAAGCAGATCCCGGTGCCCGGCGGCGTGGACATCACCTTCCACGAACCCCTCGGCGTGGTGGGCATCATCGTCCCCTGGAACTTCCCGATGCCGATCGCCGGCTGGGGCTTCGCGCCGGCCCTCGCCGCAGGCAACACGGTCGTGCTCAAGCCGGCCGAGATCACGCCGCTGACCGCGATCCGGATCGGTGAGCTCGCCCTCGAGGCCGGGCCTCCCCGAGGGGGTGCTGACCGTCGTACCCGGGCAAGGGATCGGTGGTCGGCCAGCGCTTCGTGACGCACCCGTCGGTGCGCAAGGTCTGCTTCACCGGGTCGACCGAGGTGGGCAAGCAGATCATGGCGGGCTGCGCCGAGCAGGTGAAGCGGGTGACCCTCGAGCTCGGCGGCAAGAGCGCCAACATCGTCTTCGCCGACGCCGATGTCGCAGCGGCAGCGGCGAGTGCGCCGTACGCCGTCTTCGACAACGCCGGCCAGGACTGCTGCGCACGGTCGCGGATCCTCGTCGAGCGTTCGGCGTACGACGAGTTCGTGAGTGGGCTCCAGCAGTCCGTCCAGGCCCTCAAGGTGATCGACCCCGGCCAGGACGACAGCGAGATGGGCCCGATGGTCTCGGCCGCGCAGCGCGACTCCGTGCAGCGCTACATCGACGGCGCCGACGTCGCGTTCACCGGCTCGCGCCCCGACGGCGACGGGTTCTGGCTGCCGCCGACCGTCGTCGAGTCGAAGAGCACGAGCGAGGCCGTGTGGCGCGAGGAGGTGTTCGGGCCGGTCGTCGCGGTGATGCCGTTCGACAGCGAGGAGGAGGCGGTCTCGCTGGCCAACGACACCGAGTACGGGCTGTCCGGCTCGATCTTCACCAACGACCTGGGCCGGGCGCTGCGCGTCGCGCGTGGTGTGGAGTCCGGCAACCTCAGCGTGAACAGCCACTCGGCGGTGCGCTACTGGACGCCGTTCGGGGGCTACAAGCAGTCGGGGCTGGGCCGCGAGCTCGGTCCGGACGCCCCCAACGCGTTCACCGAGGAGAAGAACGTGTTCATCGCCCACTGACCAGCACGACCAGGACAACTGGTGGTTTCGAGACGCTCGCTGGCGCTCGCTCCTCAACCACCGAGATGAAAGGACTCACCACATGGCAGGACGTCTGGACGGCAAGGTCGCGGTGGTCACCGGGGGGTGCTCGGGGATCGGGCTGGCGACGGTGAACCGGTTCGTCGAGGAGGGCGCGCGCGTCGTCATCGGCGACATCGACGACCAGCGCGGGCACGAGCTCGTCGGGCAGCTCGGCGGCGACGAGATCGCGGCGTACGCGCACGTCGACGTGACCAGCAAGGAGGAGGTCGACGCGCTCTTCGCGAAGGCCAAGGACACCTGGGGCTCGGTCGACATCGCCTTCAACAACGCCGGCATCTCCCCGCCCGACGACGACTCGATCCTGGACACCGAGCTCGAGGCGTGGCGGCGGGTGCAGGAGGTGAACCTGACCAGCGTCTACCTGTGCTGCAAGGCGGCGCTGCCCTACATGCTCGAGCAGAAGTCCGGCTCGATCATCAACACCGCGTCGTTCGTCGCGGTGATGGGTGCGGCCACCAGCCAGATCTCCTACTCCGCGTCCAAGGGCGGCGTGCTGTCGATGAGCCGCGAGCTCGGCGTGCAGTTCGCCCGCGACGGGATCCGGGTGAACGCGCTGTGCCCGGGACCGGTGAACACGCCGCTGCTCAAGGAGCTGTTCGCCAAGGACGCCGAGCGTGCGGCCCGGCGGCTGGTGCACGTGCCGATGGGGCGGTTCGCCGAGCCCGAGGAGATGGCCAACGCCGTGCTGTTCCTCGCCTCCGACGAGTCGAGCTTCATCACCGCGAGCACGTTCCTGGTCGACGGCGGCATCTCGGGCGCCTACGTGACGCCGCTC
Organism: uncultured Actinomycetota bacterium; assembly: GCA_963797505.1. GTDB lineage: Bacteria > Actinomycetota > Actinomycetes > Propionibacteriales > Nocardioidaceae > Marmoricola. The sequence goes on from CAWCQB010000029.1 coordinate 117,573, forward strand.
TGAGATGCGACCGCTGATCGGGCTCACGACGTACCGCGAGCGAGCGACGTGGGGCGTGTGGGACCAGCCCGCCGACCTGCTGCCGGTGATGTACGCCGACGCGATCGTGCGCGCGGGCGGCGTACCCGTGCTGCTGCCGCCGGCCACCGACGACCCCGACGCCGCGGCCTCGGTGATCGCCCGCATCGACGGGCTGGTGGTCAGCGGTGGCGCGGACGTCGACCCGCAGCAGTACGGCGAGGAGCCGCACCCGCGGACCGCCTCGTGGAGGCCCGATCGCGATGCGTGGGAGCTCGCGCTACTGACATCGGCCGCGGCCGCCAACCTGCCGACGCTCGGGGTGTGCCGGGGGATGCAGGTGATGGCGGTCGCGGCCGGCGGAACACTCGACCAGCACACGCCCGACCTGGTCGGGCACGAGGAGCACAGTCCGGGCGGCGACGTCTTCGGCGAGGTCGAGGTGTCGACCGCGGAGTCGTCCGTGCTGCGCTCGATCCTCGGTCCGGGGACGACCGTGCACTGCCACCACCACCAGTCGGTGCGCTCGCACCCGGGCTTCGACGCCGTGGCCCATGCCGAGGACGGGACGCTCGAGGCGATGGAGACGCCCGGCGAGCGGTTCTGCCTCGCCGTGCAGTGGCACCCGGAGATCGGCCGCGACCAGCGGCTGTTCGACGCGCTGGTCCGGGCCGCGTCGGGCTGAACTCAGTCCAGCGCGGTGTGCAGCGCCGCGGCGAACCCGACGGGGTCGCCGGTCTGGCCGTGCTCGCCACCGAGGAAGCCGCCGTGGTTGCTGGGGAACACGGTCGCCTCTCGCCCGAGCGCCTCGGCGACCGAGCGTCCTCCGCGCGCGGCCATCTGCTGCCCGGACTCCGCGCCGACGGCCAGCACCAGCCCGTCGCCGAACGCGGCCAGCGCCGCGAGGTCGGGCTGGTAGCCCAGGCAGCCCGTCATGTTGCGCATCAGCGGGTCGGTACGGGTGCCGTCGTCCTCGCTGGACATCCCGAACATGGCCGGGTCGGCCGGGGGCTGGTCGAGGTAGGCGTCGGTGACCTGGCCGTCGTACATGACGAACGGGATGAACTTCGCCATCGCGGGACCGGCGCCCTGGCTCTCGTAGGTCGCGTGCATGTCGCGGGCGACGGCGAGGACCGCGTCACGGTCGGGAAGCAGCGCGGCGAGCGGCGGCTCGTGCGCCACGACCCGTCGCAGGTCCTCGGGGTGGGCCGCGACGAGCGCGAGCGCGTTGACCGCACCGCCGCTGCTGGCGAACAGGTCGACCGGTCCGACGGCCAGGTCCTGGATCACCCGGTGCAGGTCGTCGGCGTGCTCCTCGGCGGAGATCGGCGTGGTGTCGGTGGGGTTGCGCCCGGCACCGCGCGGGTCGTAGGTGACGACGGGTCGGTCGGTGAAGTGGCTGGCAAGGGTGCCGAAGCCGCTCGCGTCCATCGGCGAGCCGACGATCATCAGCACCGGGCGGTCCGCAGTGGCGGCAGCGAGGTCGCCGCGGATGTCATAGGTGACGGTCGACGTACCCGTGCCGACGGTGTGGCTGGTGATGCTGCTGAGCTCGGTCATGACGGATCCTCTCTGACGCGGGGCCGCTCGGCGCCGCGTGAAGCTGTTCGTGTCGTCAGACCCGGGCCTCCGCCGGAACTCATCGGCTGCGACCTCTCGACTGTCCGTTGCGTCGTACGAATTGATGCCTCGAGGCCACTATTCGTATGACACGAGCGCAGCTCAGGCGAGGACCTCGGCCACCAGGGGGACACCGGGGCGGTAGGCGAGGTGGAGGTACGACGGCGCCTCGAGCACGGTGAGGTGGGCCCGCTTGCCGGGGGCGAGCACCCCGACGTCGTCGCGGGCGAGGGCCTTCGCGCCGCCGGCGGTGGCCGACCAGACGGCCTCGGCCGGAGTCATCCGCATCTCGCGGACGGCCAGCGCGACGCACAGCGGCATCGACGAGGTGTAGCAGGACCCGGGGTTGCAGTCGCTGGCCAGCGCCACGGTGACGCCGGCGTCGACGCAGCGCGCGGGCGTCGGGGTACGGCGACCGGGTGCTGAACTCGACGCCGGGCAGCAGCGTCGCCACCGTGCCGGAGTCGGCGAGGGCGCTGACGTCCGCGTCGTCGAGGAAGGTGCAGTGGTCGACCGCGGCGAGGCCGAGCTCGCAGGCCAGGCGTACGCCGGGACCGGGACCGAGCTGGTTGGCGTGCAACCGACCGGCGAGCCCCTTCGCGTGACCTGCGGCCAGGATCGTCCTGGCCTGGTCGGCGTCGAAGGCACCGGTCTCGCAGAAGACGTCGATCCACTTCGCGTAGCGGCGCGGCCGCCTCGAGCATCGCGCCCGGTGACGAGGTCGACGTAGCCGGCCGGGTCGTCGGCGTACTCCGGCGGGACGACGTGGGCGCCGAGGAAGGTGGTCTCGTCGGTGTACTGCTGCGCGATCGCGAGGCCGCGGGCCTCGTCGAGGGTGCTGAGTCCGTAGCCGCTCTTGATCTCGACGGTGGTGGTGCCCTGCCGGCGCATCTCCGCGACGAGGCGGGCCACGTTGGCGGCGAGCTGCTCGTCGGTGGCGGCTCGGGTCGCTGCGACCGTCGTACGGATCCCGCCGGCGGCGTAGCTCTCCCCCGCCATCCGGGCGGCGAACTCGGGGGCGCGGTCGCCGGCGAAGACGAGGTGGGAGTGGGAGTCGACGAAGCCGGGGATGACCGCGCGACCGCCGAGGTCGCGGGCCGCGTCCGCGGCCGGGGCATCGGTCCGACGGCCGACCCAGGCGATCCGGTGGCCGTCGACGACCACGGCGGCGTCCTCGAGGATCCCGTGGGGGGTGCCGTCGTGGGTGGGGTCGTTGGTGACCAGCTCGGCGATGCCGGTCAGCAGCAGCGTCGTCACGCGACCACGTCCGCGCCGGTGGCCGCGAAGACGAGCGTCTCCGGGGTGGCGCCGGTCCCGCGGGTGCGGATGGTCTCGAGGTCGACGGTGACGAGGTCGGCGCGCTGCCCCTCGGCGATCCGGCCCGCGTCGTCGAAGCCGAGCGAGCGGTGCCCGTCGTACGTCGCAGCGGCGAGCAGCTCGCGAGCGGACCAGTGACCGCGCTTCTGGGTCGCCAGCCGTTCGTGCATCTCCACCGCGCGCATCTCCTCGAACAGGTCGATCACCGCATGGCTGTCGGAGCCCAGCGTGAGGGTGGCGCCGGCGTTGCGCAACCGGACCGCGGGCCCGATGCCGTCGGCGAGGTCGCGCTCGGTGGTCGGGCAGAAGCAGACGTTGGTGCGGCTCTGCCCGAGCAGGCGGATGTCACCGTCGCTGAGGTGGGTGGCGTGCACGGCGCTGGTCAGCGGCCCGAGGGCGCCGGCCTCCGCGAGCAGCTCGGTCGGGGTCATGCCGGTCGCATAGACGCAGGCCTCGTTCTCCGCCACCTGCTCGGACAGGTGCACGTGCAGCGGCTTGCCCTGCGCCGCCTCGACGACGATCGGGATCTGCGCGCGAGGGACGGCGCGGACCGAGTGGATGGCCATCCCGACGCGGGGGTCGTCGAACGCCGCGACGCGCTCGGCCCACCGCTCCGCGTGCCCGTCGGAGTAGCGGACCTGCACCCCCTCGGGCTGACGGCCGAACCCGGAGGCGAGGTAGCAGGTGTCGAGCAGCCGGATCCGGATGCCCGCCTCGTCGGCGGCGGCGAGCAGCGCCTTGCCCATCTCGTTGGGGTCGTCGTACGGCGTCCCGTCCGGCTGGTGGTGCAGGTAGTGGAACTCCCCGACCGCCGTGATCCCGGTGGCCCGCATCTCGGCGTAGGTGTCGCGGGCGAGCTCGAAGTAGGAGTCCGGCGTGAGCTCGGCCGCCACGGCGTACATCTGCTCCCGCCAGGTCCAGAACGACCCGCGCTCGGTCTGGGTGTGCCCCCGGAGTGCCCGGTGGAACGCGTGGCTGTGGCAGTTGGCGAGGCCGGGGAGGGTGAGGCCGGGGAGTCGGTCGTGCGGTTTCCCCGGGCGCCCGGGGAAACTGCCGCTGGCGGGCGATGCTTCGCCCGCCAGCCCAGAATTGCCCGCCAGCCCCGACCGAATTGATCCGGCCCGTCCTCGATCTCGAGGAGTACGTCGGAGTGGACTCCGTCGTCAGCAGGGCGTGCTCGAGGTGCAGCCTCACGAGACCAGCCCCTCGATCGCGTCGGCGAGGGCGTCGACACCGGCGAGGCAGTCGGCCATCGACGGCGAACTCCTCCGGCGAGTGCGAGACGCCGGTCGGGTTGCGGACGAACATCATCGCGGTGGGTACGCCGGCCGCGGCGAGGATGCCGGCGTCGTGGCCGGCCATCGTCGGGATCACGGGTACGTCGCCCCAGCGGTCGGAGAGCCCGGCATGCAGGGAGGCCGTGAGCACCGGGTCGAACGAGACGGCTCCGGAGACGGACTCCGAGGTCACCTCGAGTCGGGTGCCGTCGCGACCGGCGCGCTCGGTGCCCTGGCGCTTGATCTCCGCGACGAGCCGCATCAGCGACTCGTCGGTCTCGCAGCGGGCGTCCAGCCAGGCAGTGACCCGGGAGGGGATCGCGTTGGTGCCGTTGGGTGCGACGTCGACACGTCCGAAGGTCGCGCGCTGGCCGGAGAGCCGGGCCTGCTTGCTCGCGGCCAGCGCGGTCATCGCGAAGCTGAGCATCGGGTCGTGCCGGTCCTCCATCCGCGTCGTGCCGGCATGGTTGGCGTCGCCGGTGAAGTCGAAGCGGTAGCGCCCGTGCGGCCAGATCTCCGTGGCCAGGCCGACCACCTCGTCGCGGTCGACCAGGTCGCGGCCCTGCTCGACGTGCAGCTCGAGGAAGCAGCCGATCCGGTCCAGCCAGTCGGCCCGTCCGAGCGACGGTTCGACACCGGCAGCGGCCATCGCGTCCAGCAGGGGTACGCCGTCACGGTCCCGCAGCTCCCGAGCCGCTTCAGGAGTCGTCGTCCCGGAGGCGAGGCGCGAACCGAGGCAGGCGATCCCGAACCGGGAGCCCTCCTCCTCGGCGAACGCGCCGACGACCACCGGTCGGCCCGGCTGCACCCCGCGAGACCGGAGCAGGTCGATCGCCGCGAGCGACGAGACCACACCCAGCGGTCCGTCGTACGCACCGCCGTCGAGCACCGAGTCGAGGTGGGAGCCCACGAGCACGGCGTCGGACCCCTCGCCCCACCACGCGAGCAGGTTGCCGTTGCCGTCGGCCTCGACGGCCAGGTCGCGCGCGGCGCACTGGTCGAGGAACCACGCGCGCAGCTCGGACTCCACCGAGGTGAACGGCTGCCGGAAGTAGCCGCCGCTCGCCGCCGAGCGACCGAGCGGCGCGAGGTCGGACCACATGGCCTCGAAGTCGTCAGACATGGCTCTCCCGACGATGATGGGCGGCATGGAGTTCGCCGACGTCGTACGCCGCCGCAAGATGGTCCGCAACTACACCGACGAGCCGGTCGACCCGGCCGTCGTCGACCAGGCCCTCGCCAACGCCGTGAGAGCGCCGAGCGCGGGGTTCAGCCAGGGCTGGGGCTTCCTGGTCCTCGACACCGCCGACGACGTACGCCGCTTCTGGGTGGCCACCGTCGGCGACGAGATCGGCGACCCGGACGAGTGGTTGGCCGGCATGATGCACGCGCCGGTCGTGATCGTGCCCTGCTCGAGCAAGGCGGCCTACCTGGGTCGCTACGCCGAGCCCGACAAGGGCTGGACGGACCGCGACGAGGCCCGCTGGCCGGTGCCGTTCTGGCACATGGACGCCGCGATGGCCTCGCTGCTGATCCTGCAGACGGCGGTCGACGCCGGCCTCGGCTCCTGCTTCTTCGGCATCCCGCCCGAGTCCGAGGAGGCCGTCCGGACGGAGTTCGCGATCCCCCCGGCGTTCGACCCCGTCGGCGCCATCACGATCGGCCATCCGGCGGCCACGACCGGAGCCCAGGGCTCCCCGAGCCGACGACGGCGCAAGGACCTCGACGAGGTCGTGCACCGCGGCAACTGGACGACGGCCGACTGACATGGGACCAGTCCATCCAATCCGCGCGCGGGGCGCCACCTGACCTGAGACGCAGCTGTCTCAGATCCGAGATCTACCGTCCCACTCGGAGCCGAGCGGAGTTATCGTGCTGGCGTCTCCCCAGCGCTCGAGAGGGCCTCGTCCTACGCGGTTCGGGGTCCTCTCCCATGTCCCGAGCGACTAGTTTGCTCTCGTGGGGGACAGCGAGGTCGTCGAGAAGCTGCGAGCGCTGGTCCGCATCCCCACCGTCTCCCAGGCCGACGAGAGCCTGATCGACCCGGCTCCGTTCGAGGACTTCCGCCGCACACTGGCCGAGGCGTTCCCCCTGCTGCACGAGCGCCTCGCCCTGCACCGGGTCCGCGACGACTCGTTGCTCTTCCGGTGGGAGGGGTCCGGCGCGGGCGACCCGCTCGTGCTGATGGCGCACATCGACGTCGTGCCCATCGACGAGTCGGCGCCCTGGCAGCACCCACCGTTCGGCGCCGAGGTCCACGCCGAGGCGATCTGGGGTCGCGGCACCCTCGACGACAAGGGGTCGCTGGTCGGCATCTGCGCCGCCGTCGAGCGGCTGCTCGAGCAGGGCTTCGTGCCGGCACGTGACGTCTGGCTGTCCTTCGGTGCGCGCGAGGAGGTCTCCGGCGCCGACGCCGCGGCCGCCGCCGAGGAGCTCCGGTCGCGCGGGGTGACGCCGTGGTTCGTGCTCGACGAGGGCGGGGCCATCGCGCACGAGGCGTTCCCCGGCGTCGAACCGCCCCTCGGGGTCGTCGGGGTCTCGGAGAAGGGCACCACCACGATCGAGCTGCGGGCCGAGGGCCGTGGCGGTCACTCGTCGACTCCCGAGCCGGGTGGGCCGACGGCGCGCATCGCCCGGGCCGTCGTACGGCTGGAGAAGCGGCCGTTCGCCGCCTCCCTCCCCGAGCCGACGCTCGAGATGTTCGCGCGGATCGCGCGATCGCGCCGTACGCCCCGATCGCGCTGCGCCCGCTGTTCGCCAACGCCCGCCGTCTTGCAGCCGCTGGTCAAGCGGGCGCTGCTGCTCGCGGGCGCCGAACCCGCCGCCCTGGTGCGTACGACGATGGCCGTCACGACGCTCTCCGGCTCGCCGGCCCACAACGTGATCGCGTCGAGCGCCACCGCGGCCGTCAACCTGCGCATCCTGGTCGGCGACACCGTCGCCTCGGCGACCGAGCACGTGCGCAAGGCCATCGCCGACGACTCGATCCGTCTCGACCTCGTCGACGTCAACGAGCCGAGCCCGGTGAGCCCGACGGACGACCCCGCGTTCGAGCTGATCACCTCCACGATCACCGAGCTCTTCGAGGACGCCGTCCCGACGCCGTACGTGATGATGGCGGCCACCGACTCCCGCTACTTCACCGCGATCTGCCCGCGGGTCTACCGGTTCACGCCGTTCCGGATGACGAAGGCCCAGCGCGAGAGCATCCACAGCTACGACGAGCACATCGGCGTCGAGGACTTCCTGGACGGCATCCGCTGGTACACCCGCCTGATCGAGAGGCTGCCCGCATGACCACGACGGACACCGCCCACGGCCGCAGCGTCGTACCCGGTCTCGCCACCATCGTCGGCTTCCTGGTCTGCGTGGAGATCGCCAGCGGGATCCTGCAGGGCTACTACACGCCGATCTTCAGCGACATCGCCGACCACCTCTCCATCCACGACGCCGACGTCAACTGGTTCGAGGCCGCGCAGCTGGTCGTCTCGGCACTCGTCGTACCGATGCTCGCCCGGCTCGGTGACCTCATCGGGCACCGACAGGTGCTGCTGCTGTCGACGGCGGTCACCGCGCTCGCCTCGTGGGGCGTGGCGTTCGCGCCGACCTTCGCGACCTTCCTCGTCGCGTGGGCGATCCAGGGCTTCTACGTCGTCTGGCTGCCGCTCGAGGTGTCGATCATCCACCGGCGTACGGCCGGCACCGGCCAGCAGGCACGCCTGACCCGACGGGCCGCCGCCTTCCTCGTCGCTGCCCTCGAGCTCGGCGTGATCGCCGGCGCCCTGACCAGCGGCGCCCTCGTCGAGTCCACCGGCGATGACCGCGCTGCTGATGATCCCGGCGATCGCGGTGAGCCTGTGCTTCGTCGTCATCTGGTTCGGCGTCGCGCCCACGCCGCCCGTCGCGACCGGCCGCATGGACATGCGCGGGTTCTGGCTGGTCTCGCTGGCGATCGGGCTGGTGATGGCCGGGCTGATCCTGGTGCGGCTGCAAGGTCCTGGGACCCCGCTCCCGTGGGTGGTCCTCGTGCTCGGGCTGGTCGCGTTCTGGCCGTTCGCGCTGGTCGAGCTGGCGACCGAGGAGCCGCTGATCGACGTACGCCTGCTCGCGACGTCCGCGCAGTGGCCCGTGCAGCTGACGGCGTTCCTGTTCGGCATGTCCGTGCTGGGCGCGCAGATCCCGTTGTCCACCTTCGCGCGCACCGACCCCGACGAGGCGGGCTTCGGCCTCGGCGCCTCGGCGAGCTTCGTCTCGACGCTGATCGGCGTCTACGTGATCGCCCTGGTGACCGGCGCCCTGCTGCTGCCGGTGGTCGCCCGGTTCATCGGCACCCGCGGAGCGATGCTCGGAGCCTGCGTGCTCGTGGCGATCGGCTACGGGTTGTTCATCCCGCTGCACGACTCGACGGCGCAGACCCTGGCCAACATGGCGATCGCGGGCGTCGGGTCGGGTGCCCTGGTGGCTTCCCTCCCGGCTGCTGCAGCAGCGGCCGCACCGGCCGACCGCACCGGCTTCGTGACCGGCATGACCAACACCACCAAGACCATCGGCGGCGCGATCGCGTCCAGCATCTTCGCGATCGCACTGTCCTCCACCGGGTCCATCGCCGATGCCAAGGCGGGCCATGCCCCGTTGTCCGGCTACCTCACCGTCTGGGCGGTGTGCTCGCTCACCGCCCTGGTCGCGGCGGTCAGCCTGTTCTTCGTACCCAAGGACGCGTTCAGCGACTGACCTTCCACCCGACACCCCGTCGGGCACATGATGGCGGGATGGACGTGCGCCACGTCGACGACAGCGGGATGCGCATCCGGGAGATCGACGACCACGTCGGGTCCGGGACCGGGTTCGTGTGGGTGGACATCCCCGAGTGGAGCGACGAGGCCGAGACCTACCTGCGCGACCTCGGCTGCCACGAGATGGTGCTGGAGTCCTGCCGCACGCGCAACCACGTGCCGACCGTGCACGGGTACGCCGACCACGTGTTCATCACGACCCAGTCGCCCCTGCTCGGCAACGCGGGACACGTGCACCTGCTCGAGCTCGACCAGATCATCGGCCGCGACTACCTCGTCACCGTGCACGGCCCGCTGAACCCGATCGTCGACCCGGCCGAGGCACTCGTGGAGACCGACTCGGTGCTGCGTCGCCTCGAGGCGGGCCGCTTCCGCCCGTCCACGCCGCACGAGCTGTCCTTCGCGATCACCTCGGCGGTCGCACGCCGCCAGCGCGGACTGATCAACCAGGTGGCCGAGAAGCTCCCCGGCCTCGAGCAGCACGTGATGGACTCGCGGCTGACCAACCCCGAGGAGCTGCTCGAGCGGATGTTCCTGATCCGGCACGAGCTGATCACCACGCGCACGATGGCGGCCCAGTGCTGTGACGTGTGGGCCCGGATGGCGGGGCTCTCGCACCTGCCGGACGAGACGGCGCGTGACTACCTGCGCGACATCGCGGACCAGTTCGAGCGGGTGCGCTCCATCGCCGACGGTGAGTCGCACTTCCTGTTCGGCGTGATCGAGCTCTACCAGACCAAGGTCAACACCAAGATGACCGTGGCGATGGAGCGCCTGGCCGTGATCGCCGCGGTCACCCTGCCGATCACCGCGATCGCATCCATCGAGGGCATGAACATGATCGTGTCGGTCCACGAGAACCTGATCGAGTTCGGCGTCGTGCTGCTGCTGATGCTGGTGATGAGCATCTGGCTGCTGCGCTGGGCGCGGCGGCAGGGCTGGTGGTGACGGCGCTGGTGGTGACGGCTAGGGACGTCCCGCGTGCGGTGCCGGCGCGCGATGGGTGAGCAGCTGACCGCTCGGCTCGCCCTGGCCGATGCCGCTGGTGCCGCCCCACTCGTTGGCGACGACGTACAGCGTGCGGCCGTCCTCGCCACCGAGCATGCAGGCGAAGCAGCCACGGTCGGCCTGGACGACCTCGAGCACCTCGCCGCCCTCGGCCACCCGGACGCACTGCCGGTGCGGCACGTCGGCGTACCACGCAGCACCGTCGGCATCGAGGCAGATCCCGTCGGGGGCCGCGTCGCCGAGGTCTGCCCAGACCCGCCGGTTGCCGAGCGTGCCGTCAGCGCCGATGTCGAACGCCGTCAGGCAGTGCCCGTAGGACTCCGCCACGATCAGCGTCCCGCCGTCCGGGGTGACGGCCATCCCGTTGGGGAACCACACGTCACCGGCGACCTGCTCGGAGGACCCGTCGGGGCGGACCACCCAGACGTAGCCCGGCTTCGGCTTCCTCGCCGCCCATCAGGTCGAACCCGGCCGCGTTGACGAACGTGTTCCCGGCAGGGTCGACGACGATCTCGTTCCAGGCCTGGCCCGTCGCGCCGTACGGCGTCAGCGAGCCGTGCTCGTCGGCGGTGACCACGCCCTGGTTGCAGGTGAGGACGGTGCGACCGTCGGGGAGCCAGTCCACCGAGAACGGGAGACCCGTCATGGTCAGCTCGACGGTCCCGCGCCCTGCGGCGTCGTACGACAGCACCTCGCCGGCCACCCAGTCGCACACCCACAGCCGGCCGTCGTGCCAGCGCGGGGACTCACCCATCTGCAACCCGGTCGCGAAGATCTCCACGCGCACCTCCCTCTCGTCACTATGACCGCTGGGGAGCGGCAATTTCATCGGCTAGCCTCCGGAAGCGGGGGTGATTCCCATGGCCGAGGGCCCTGACCGACGACGACCGGACCGGGCGCGAGACGAGCGCACCGGTGCTGACTCCGCTGCCGCACGCATCCGCAACCAGACCCAGTGGGTCGACCTCCAGATCAAGCGGGCGATGGAGCGTGGCGAGTTCGACAACCTGCCCGGAGCAGGCAAGCCGCTGGGCGACCTCGGTTCGCCGTACGACCGGGACTGGTGGCTGAAGAAGCTCATCGAGCGCGAGCGGATCAGCGTGCTCCCCGCAGCTCTGCAGCTGCGCAAGGACGACGCCGAGCTCGACGACCTGCTCGACCGGGAGGCCACCGAGAAGCAGGTGCGCACCACCGTCGAGGACTTCAACCGCCGCATCGTCGAGGCCCGCCGCCAGCTCCAGGGCGGCCCGCCGGTGGTCACCCCGACGCGTGACGTCGACGTCGAGGTGGAGCGCTGGCGCGAGCGGCGCCGGCCGCAGCGTCGCGCCGCAACCTGCTGGCGAGGCCGCAACGGCTCCGAGAGCTCAGCAGCCTCGTCGACGTTGGTGGCGCCGCTGAGGTCTACTCGGCCCGGCGGAAGGTCTCGTCGAACCAGCCCTTGACGCTGCCCACGACACCGGCGGTCTCCTGCACGAACCGGCCGAGGGCGTCGGAGGTGTTGCGGAACGACTCGGTGTAGCTCTGCGCCGCTTCGCGCGCCGCTTCGCTCAGGTCCGCCGAGGCGTCTCCATCGCGGCGCGGGTAGGTGCCCGCCAGGATCGCGGTGTAGGCGCCGCTGTCGACCCAGCGCCGCAGCTCCTTGGCCCGTACGACGGCGAACGGATGGGCCACCCGCTCGACGAGCATCAGCCGCATCACCGACTCGCGCAGGTCCCCCGACTCGTCGTACTCGGTGCCCTGCGCGAAGAACGAGGTGGTGTCGAGGTCGTCGAGATGACCGCCGCTGGCGAGCTTCATGTGCACCCGGAAGGCCACCTGCGGGTCCTGGGTGGCGAGCAGCCCGGCACGGTCGGCGGAGAGCTCGGCCTTGCGCGACCACTCGAAGAGGGCGGCGATGATCACCCGGATGCCCAACCCGCCCAGGGGGATGGTGCCGAGCACGCCGCTCAGCACGAGCAGGCGCTGGAGCAGCGTCTGGTAGACCGCGTGCCCGCTGAGCGCGTGACCGAGCTCGTGGCCGATCACGAAGCGCAGCTCCTCCTCGTCGAGCAGCTCGACCAGCGCGCTGTTGAGGACGATCGTCGGCTTGTTCATGCCGATGGTGGAGGCGTTCAGGAACGGGTTGGCGCTGACGTACAGCTCGGGAAGCTCGGTCGCGTCGAGGGTGGCCCCGACATCGGTGAGCAGCCGGTGCACTCGCGCGAACTGGCGTTCGTCGACCTTCACCGCCGAGCCGAGCAGCGACAGCCGCACGGCGCGCTCGTTGATCAGTCCCGACAGCGCCTTGAGCACGGTGTCGAACCCGCGCAGCTTGCGCAGTGCGACCAGCGCGCCCTTGTCGGCGGGGTGCTCCCAGGCGCGGGAGCTGATGCCGGGGAGCGGCGTACGCGCGCGGACGGGCTTCTCGGTCATGACGACAGTTCCTCTGGGTCGCGGGTCCGTTGGGCGCGGTACCAGTCGTTGGCGCCCTCGATGAAGAGCAGGACGAGTACGGCGAGGCCGCCGAACAGCGAGACGAACGGGACCCCGAGCCAGAAGACCGAGGTCGAGACGACGACCGTCGCCCCGGCCGAGACTGCGAGCAGGATCCTGGCCCAGTTGCGACCCTTCAGGGCCCACCAGGCCAGCAGGCAGGCTGCCACCGACCAGACCGCGATGCCTGCGGCGACCGCGACCACGACGGGACGTGACCCGTCGAACGAGTCGAGGATGGGTTCGCCGGCACCCATCAGGAACATCACCAGCGAGGCGGTGCCGAGGAGCGTGATCGCCGAGGCGGCCCAGGTGACGACCGCCGCGGCCAGCACGGTGCCCGGCCGCCGGGACCCGCTCTTCACGTCCGGCAGCGTCCAGCCGGGTGGGAGGGGCGCGAGCTGCTCCCCGAGCGGAGTCTCGGACATAGGCGGCATTCTGCCCGCCGATCCCGCCGCGCGCTGGCGAACGCACGAGTCGCCCGGCACCCCGAAACCCGGTTGGCCGCTCTGACCAGCAGTGTTAGATTTCGACCATGCGGTCGAAAAAGACTTCGGATGGTCAGGGCACCTTCGTCAACCAGGCTCGGCGCCGGCAGTTCGTGGAGGCCGCGATCGAGTCGCTCGTCGAGCACGGCTACCAGGCGACCACGATCGCTGAGGTCGCCCGCCGTGCCGGCGTCTCCAAGAGCGTCGTGCTCTACCACTTCTCCTCGAGGGCGGAGCTGATGGAGGCCGTGGTCCTGCAGGTGTACGCCGACGCCACCCCACCGCTCCGGGCCCAGCGCGCGGAGGCGCGAACTGAGCGCGAGCGTGTCCTGACCTACGTGCGGGGCGCAGTCAGCTGGGCGTGGTCGCACCAGACCGAGGCCCGGGCGGCCCGCGAGGTCGCCCGCAACCTGCGTCGCGACGACGGGAGTCCGTGGTTCGAGACCGAGGACGGCGACCCGCTGATCGCGGTCGCGCAGGGCCTTCTCGAGACCGGGCAGCGAGCGGGAGAGCTGGCCGAGTTCGATCCCTGGACGCTCGCGGTGCTGCTCCGCGCCACCATCGACGGGCTGGCCGAGCAGTTCATGTCGAACCCGGAGCTCGACGGTCCCGCGGTCACCGACCACTTCGTGCACCTCGTCGACCGGATGATCACGCCGCCCACGAAGACCCCCCGCCCACGACGTACGACGAGAGGAACGTCATGAACACCACCACTGCCAGCACCGCCACCACCCTCCCGACCCCGGCACAGGAAGCACTGGATCGCGTCCGGCTGCTCGTGGGCTGCTACCTGGGACTGAGCCTGCTCACCCTCGTCGCCGTCGCGCTGATGCACGGCGACCACGCCGCTGTGAACGACGCGGTCTGGGTGCGCGGCAGCATCGTCGCGCTCACCTCGATCCTGATGTTCGCCTTCGCCACCCGAGCAGCGCAGGGCTCGAAGCGCGGCCTGCTCAGGCTGCGGATCGTCTCGGCGATCATGCTGGTCGCCATCGTCGTGATCGTGTCCCTGCCGGGCCCGTTCCCGATGTGGCTGAAGATCGAGCAGACCGTGTGCGGCCTGCTGCTTCTCGGCGTCTGCGTGCTCGCCAACGGCCGCCCCGTGCGCGAGGCGTTCTCCTCTGGAGACTGACTCGGCGAACCTGCTTCGTTGACTGCTACGTAGTTGGGTCCACGTGGACCCAACTACGTAGCGCTCGGAATCAGCCCTCCTGCATCGGGATGCGCACGCCGCGCTCGGCGGCCACCTCGACCGCGCGGTCGTAGCCGGCGTCGACGTGGCGGATGACGCCCATGCCCGGGTCGTTGGTGAGCACCCGCTCGATCTTCTGGGCGGCGAGGTCGGTGCCGTCGGCGACGCAGACCTGGCCGGCGTGGATCGAGCGACCCATGCCGACGCCGCCGCCGTGGTGGATGGAGACCCAGGTGGCGCCCGAGGCGGTGTTGACCAGGGCGTTGAGCAGCGCCCAGTCGGCGATCGCGTCGGAGCCGTCGAGCATGGCCTCGGTCTCGCGGTACGGCGAGGCGACCGATCCGGCGTCGAGGTGGTCGCGGCCGATCACGACCGGGGCCTTCAGCTCACCGGAGGCGACCATCTCGTTGAACTTCAGGCCGGCGAGGTGGCGCTCGCCGTACCCGAGCCAGCAGATGCGCGCCGGCAGGCCCTGGAAGGAGACCCGCTCGCCGGCCATGGTGATCCACTTGTGGAGGCGCTCGTTGTCGGGGAACAGCTCGAGGATCGCGCGGTCGGTCGCGGCGATGTCGGCGGGGTCACCGGACAGCGCGGCCCAGCGGAACGGGCCCTTGCCCTCGCAGAACAGCGGCCGGATGTACGCCGGGACGAAGCCGGGGAACTCGAAGGCGCGGTCGTAGCCGCCCTTGCGGGCCTCGTCGCGGATCGAGTTGCCGTAGTCGAAGACCTCGGCGCCCTTGTCCTGGAACTCGACCATCGCCCGGACGTGGGCGGCCATCGAGGCCTGCGCGTCCTTGGTGAAGCCCTCGGGGTCGCGCTTGGCGGCGTCGTGCCAGTCGGCGAAGGAGACGCCGACGGGCAGGTAGGACAGCGGGTCGTGCGCGGAGGTCTGGTCGGTGACGATGTCGATCGGCGCGTCCTGCTCGAGCAGCGCCGGGAACATCTCGGCCGCGTTGCCGAGCACGCCGATCGAGAGCGGCTTGCGGGCGTCGCGCGCCTCGACGGCGAGCGACACGGCGTGCTCGAGCGAGTCGGCCTGCACGTCGAGGTAGCGGTGCTCGATGCGGCGCTTGATCCGGCTCTCGTCGACGTCGATGCAGATCGCGACGCCGTCGTTCATCGTCACGGCGAGCGGCTGGGCGCCGCCCATGCCACCGAGGCCGGCGGTCAGCGTGATGGTGCCGGCGAGGGTCCCGTCGAACCGCTTGTCCGCGACGGCGGCGAAGGTCTCGAAGGTGCCCTGGAGGATGCCCTGGGTGCCGATGTAGATCCACGAGCCGGCGGTCATCTGGCCGTACATCGTCAGGCCGAGGTCCTCGAGCCGACGGAACTCCTCCCAGTTGGCCCAGTCGCCGACCAGGTTGGAGTTGGCGATCAGCACGCGCGGCGCCCACTCGTGGGTGCGGAAGACGCCGACCGGCTTGCCGCTCTGCACGAGCATGGTCTCGTCGTCGGCCAGGGTGGAGAGGGTGCGCACCAGGGCGTCGTAGGACTCCCAGTTGCGGGCGGCCTTGCCGGTGCCGCCGTACACCACCAGCTCGGCGGGGTTCTCGGCGTTCTCCGGGTCGAGGTTGTTCATCAGCATCCGCAGCGGCGCCTCGGTCTGCCACGAACGCGCGGTCAGCTCGGTGCCGTGGGCGGCGTGGATGGGGAGACGGGGGTTGTCGCCGGTTGTCGTGGTCACTTCAGTTCTCCGATCACTTCTTCGACGGCATTGAGTACGGCGCCCGACCGGACCAGCTCGACGGCTGTCTCGATCTCGGGCGAGAGATGACGGTCGGGTCCGGGGCCCTGGATCCCCGAGGAGCGCAGCAGGTCGACGACGGCACCGGTGGCCGGCGACGGCTCGAGCGGCCGGCGCAGGTCGAGCGCACGAGCAGCGGTGAGCACCTCGATGGCGACCACCCGGGTGAGCCCGTCGACGGAGCGGCGCAGCTTGCGGGCGGCCGACCAACCCATCGAGACGTGGTCCTCCTGCATCGCGCTCGACGGGATCGAGTCGACGCTGGCGGGGTTGGCGAGGCGCTTGAGCTCGGAGACGATCGCGGCCTGGGTGTACTGCGCGATCATGTGCCCGCTGTCGACGCCCGGGTCGTCGGCGAGGAACGGCGGCAGGCCGTGGTTGCGGGCCTTGTCCAGGAAGCGGTCGGTACGACGCTCGCTGATCGAGGCGACGTCGGCGGCGACGATCGCCGCGAAGTCGAGCACGTAGGCGACCGGCGCTCCGTGGAAGTTGCCGTTGGACTCGACCCGTCCCTCGTCGGGGAGGACGACCGGGTTGTCGACCGCGCTGGCCAGCTCGCGACCGGCGACGGTCGCGCAGTGCTCGAGGGTGTCGCGGGCGGCGCCGTGCACCTGCGGCGAGCAGCGCAGCGAGTAGGCGTCCTGGACGCGGTTGCAGTCGGGCCCGCGGTGCGAGGCGACCACGCCGGAGTCCTTCAGGATCGCGGTCAGGTTGGCAGCCGAGGCCGCCTGGCCGGGGTGCGGCCGGATCGCCTGGAGCTCGGGGGCGAAGACCCGGTCGGTACCGAGCTGGCCCTCGACCGACATGGCGGCCGCGATGTCCGCCGTACGCATCAGCACGGAGAGGTCGGTCAGCGCCATCACCAGCATGCCGAGCATGCCGTCGGTGCCGTTGATCAGCGCGAGGCCCTCCTTGGCGGCGAGCTCGACCGGGGTCAGCCCGGCGGCGGCCAGCGCCTCGGCGGCCGGCATCAGGGTCCCGGACGCGTCGCGCACGTCGCCCTCACCGATCAGCGCGAGCGCGCAGTGCGAGAGCGGAGCGAGGTCGCCGGAGCAGCCGAGCGAGCCGTACTCGTGCACGACCGGCGTGATGCCGGCGTTGAGCATGCCCGGCCATCAGCTCCGGCACCACGGGGCGTACGCCGGTCCGGCCGGTCGCCAGCGTCGAGAGGCGCAGCAGCATCAGGCCGCGGACCACCTCGCGCTCGACCTCCGGGCCCGGAGCCGGCCGCGTGCGAGCGGACCAGCGAGCGCTGCAGCTGGGCGCGCATCTCGGTCGGGATGTGCCGGGTCGCGAGGGCGCCGAACCCGGTCGAGATCCCGTACGCCGGGGTGGGGGCCGCGGCGAGCTCCTCGACGACCGCCGCGGGCCCGCTCGATCGCGGCCAGCGCCTCGTCCCCGATCACGACCGGGGCACCCGTCGCGGGCGACGGCGACGACCTCGTCGAAGGACAGCGCTCCGACACCCACCTCGACGGTGGTCGGGACGGTGTCCGGAAAGTTGGTCGGGCTCGTCGTACTCATGCGACGATCCTTCCTCCACCGTGGGTCTGCTGCCAGTCCCCGGCGGACCGCTTCGTCTCGGATCTGAGACGTGCCAGCCAGGGGAGACCATGCGCACAGCACGACGGCCCACGGGACCGGCGCTGCTGGCCGTCGCTCGCCCTGGTCGTGCTCGTCGCCACCGGCTGCGAGGCACCGCTCGCGCCGGACTCGAAGAAGGCGGACGCGCAGGCCTCGCCCTCCGCGACGTCCCGCACCGTCCCCGGCCCGCCGACCGAGCACGCCTGCTCCGGCAGCCGTCGACGACCCCCGCCGCGCCGACCCCGTCGATCACGGTCCCCGCGATCCCGAAGCCGCGCGATCCCGGAGCGCTCCTCGGCGGTGACATCAGCTGGCCGCAGTGCCCGAAGGGCATGGGCATCCCGGAGAAGCGCTCCGAGGGCCTGCCCCTGCCCGACTCCTCGGCGCGCTTCGTCGTCATCGGGCTGACCAACGGACCCGGCTTCGTGGCCAACCCGTGCCTGGCGAGCCAGGTGGCCTGGGCCAAGAGCCAGCACCTGCTGGTGTCGGCGTACTCGGTGATCAGCGGCCCGACCCGCTTCTCCCCCGCCGGGGTCAGCGGCGAGGAGCTCGGCCGCCGGCAGGCGCAGTTCAACATCGCGAGCATGAAGAAGGCCGGCCTGCAGACCCCGATCGTGTGGCTGGACGTCGAGTCGGTGCCGCACTTCGACTGGAGCTCGGACAAGGAGGCCAACGCGGCCGTCGTCCGCGGGGCAGCCAAGGGCTACACCGACGCGGGCTACACCGTCGGGGTCTACTCGACGCCGTACCTCTACGAGTCGGTCGTCGGCGGCCTCGGCCTGGGGATCCCCGAGTGGCGCGCGGCCGGCCAGACCTCCGGGCCGAGGCGCTGCGGCGGTGCCGTCGCGACTGGGTGATCCAGGGAGGCACCGGAGTGCTCGGCCAGTGGGTCGAGGACCAGCGCGACCGCAACGTCACCTGCCCCGGCGCCTCGATGCAGCTGCCGCGCTGGTTCCACCAGTACTGATCACCAGGACCGGGACTGGTTTGGCGCGGACCGCGTGCTGGGCAGTAGAACTCTGCCCGGACCTGACGTCGACCACGAGGGGGAGATCGTGCGTCTCGGACTCGTTGCGCGAGCCGCCCTCGCCACCGCGCCGTGCTGCTGGCCGCGTCCGCCTGCGGCGGCAGCGACACCAAGGAACCCACGAGCGTCGCCGTGCACGACGAGTCCCCCAGCGCCAGCCCGAGCCCGACCGCCACCCCGCCCCAGCTGCCGACGGCCGCTCGCAACACCACCGCCGGGCGGATCGCCTTCGCGACGTACTTCGTGAAGGCCTACAACTACGCCTACGCCACCAACGACGCGACGCCGATCACCTCGGTCGGGGTCCACCGGCAAGCGGCACGGAGTGCACGATGTGCACCGAGCTGAAGACCTACCTCGACGGCCAGAAGGCCAAGGGCCTCCACCTCGAGCCCGCCGACCTGCCCGTCAAGCGGGCCTTCGAGACCGCGCACATCCGCCGACAACGTCTGGGTGGTCGACATCCAGAGCAGCGCCCCGAAGCGCGCCGACGTCGACGCGTCCGGGCACGCGGTGAAGACCTATCCCGCGAAGAAGCACTACCTCATCGAGGTCGGGGTCGCCTGGGAGAACGGGCACTACCGGCTGACCGGGTTGGAAGTCGGGGGAGAACAAGTGAAGCGCGCACTCGTCGTCATCGCCGTCCTGGCTGTCGTCGCTGTGGACCGGTGGCCCCGCTGCGGCGGGAGATGACCCGATCGGCGGCCAGAACACCCACGACGGCACCGTGCTCAGCGGCACGCACCACGAGCAGTCCGGCACCCCCGGCGTCTACCACCCGGGCCAGCCCTACGTGCACTCCAGCGGTCCGCCGCCGCCGGTCTACAAGGACTACTACACGCCCGCCTGCATGACCAACGGTCCGCCCAACGGCGGCAGCGACGCCATGTGCATGGCGGCGGTCTCGGTCTGCAAGACCCAGGGCCACGCCGGCGACCTGTTCATGCAGCACTGGCGCCAGCAGATCTCGCCGACGGTCGGCACCTGGGAGTTCGTCGGCAGCGTGTGCCGCGGCGCCGACGACCCGGTCGAGCAAGCGCCGCAGATCACCGTCGAGATGGTGCTGGACCAGGCGTACGCCGCGGCGCCGAAGCCGACGGCCGTCGTACAGCCGGGGACCCGCTCCTACGTGAACCTGCCGAACAACTACTACGCCGACGCCCCGAGCCAGACCATCCCGGTCGTCGTACTCGGCCAGACCATCCCGGTGACCTTCACCGTCACCGACATCCGGTGGGACTTCGGCGACGGCGGCAGCGCCACCGGCACGGGCATCAAGGACGCCGCGCTCCACCAGCCCGGGGCGATCGAGCACGGGTACGCCGCCCAGGGCAGCTACGACATCACCGCCACCAGCGTGATCTCGGTGTCCTTCACCCTCCCCGGCGGCGGCCGTCAGGACCTGCCCGGCGCCCTGGAGATCCCGAGCGCCGCGACCACCCTGCCCGTCGGCGAGATCCAGACCAGGGTCGACAGCACGAGTGACGCACCAGCTTAGGACCAGCTTGTGGTAGTCGAGCACTCCGCACGCCGAACGCGTGCCTGTGGCTCAGCAAGGCTCTCGCCTCCGGAGTGGTCTCGACTGATCGCTCGCTGGTCGCTCAGGTGGTCGAGCAGTGAGCGGAGCGAACGGATAGTCGAGACCACATCGCCGTACGCCGAACGCGTGCCTGTGGCTCAGCAAGGCTCTCGCCTCACGGAGTGGTCTCGACTGATCGCTCGACCAACTGGTGATCGCGGTTACCCGAAGGTGGTCGAGCAGTGAGCGGAGCGAACGGATAGTCGAGACCACACCGCCGTACGCCGAACGCGTGCCTGTGGCTCAGCAAGGCTCTCGCCTCACGGAGTGGTCTCGACTGATCGGCGTCGACCAGCTGGTGGTTGCGGTCGACCGAAGGTGGTCGAGCAGTGAGCGGAGCGAACGGATAGTCGAGACCATCACCGCACGCCGAACGCGTGCCTGTGGCTCAGCAAGGCTCTCGCCTCACGGAGTGGTCTCGACTGATCGCTCGCTGGCGCTCGCTGCTCGACCAGCTGGGTGTGGCTCGCCGTACGCCGAACGCGTGCCTGTGGCTCAGCAAGGCTCTCGCCTCACGGAGTGGTCTCGACTGATCGCTCGCTGGCGCTCGCTGCTCGACCAGCTTGTGGTTGTGGCTCGCCGTACGCCGAACGCGTGCCTGTGGCTCAGCAGGGCTCTCGCCTCACGGAGTGGTCTCGACTGATCGCTCGCTGGCGCTCGCTGCTCGACCAACTGTGGCTCGGCCGTACGCCGACGAGCAACGCCTCAGCCGAGGCGGTTGCCGTAGTTGGGCAGCCGGTAGGCGCGCTCGTAGTTGCCGCCGACGAAGTCGGTGCTCCGGTTGCCGATGTTGGCGATGATCGTGAAGCCGTTGTTCACGAACGACTGCCGGCAGCGCTGCTTGCTGTGGCGCAGCGCCTCGCCCTTGTAGTGGGCGCAGAGGCCGTCGACCGGGTAGCCGGCGCGCTTGAGGCCGGCGATCGTCTTGGCCCGGAGGCTGACGTTGCGGCCGGTGTTGAACAGGATGTAGACGCCCTTGCTCTTGGCGTACTTCACCAGGCGCAGCGTCGCCGCGACCGGCTTGCCGGTGTCGTAGTACGTCGCCAGCGAGGTGTTGTCGATGTCGAGGTTGAGCGCGAGCTTGGTGCCGCCCTGGTTCGATCCAGCCTGGGCGACCCGGTTGCGCACGTAGATCCGCGAGCCGTTGAGGGCCTGGTAGGTGTCGGAGACCCACTGCTTCTTGCTGGGCAGCTTCGCCGCCTCGGCGGTCGAGGGCACCAGCAGGGTGAGGGCCAGGGCGAGCGCCACGAAGGCGACCGCGAGCACACGTCGGGGCATGGGGGAAGTTGCCTCTCATCGGGTCGGGCTCCGAGTACGCCCGATTCGTCCCGCCATCCTGACACTGGTGGTGCCGGTGGGACTAGGTTTTCGCACATGAGCCAGGTCCCGGCCGCCACGCGCACGCTGCGGGTGCTGCGCTTCCTGGCCGCCCAGCCCGACCCGGTCCCGCTCGAGCGGCTGGCCGCCGCGCTCGACCTGCCGCGGTCCACGGCGTACCACCTGGTCAACGCGATGATCGAGCAGGGCTTCGTCACCCACATCGCCGAGGACCGTCGCTACTGCCTGGGGGTGGCGGCCTTCGAGGTGGGCATCGGCTACGCCCGGCAGGCGCCGCTGCAGCGGATCGCGCACCGGCCGCTGGCCGCGCTGGTGGACCGCATCGGCCAGTCGGCGCACCTCGCCGTCCCGCACGGCCGCGACGTGCTCTACGTCCTGGAGGAACGAGCCCCGGGTCGGCGGCCGCTGGTCACCGACGTCGGCGTACGCCTGCCCGCCCACCTCACCGCGAGCGGCCGGGCGATCATGGCCGCGCTGCCGGAGAACCAGGTGCGCGCGCTCTACCCGGACAAGAGCGCGTTCGTCGACCGGCACGGCCGCGGCCCGCAGAGCCTCCGGGCACTGCGCACGGTGCTGAGCGAGGCGCGGGCTCGCGGCTACGCGACCGAGGACGGCGAGATCACTCCGGGCTTCGCCTCGGTGGCCGTGGCCGTCCTCGACCACAACGGCATCCCGCTGGGCGGGATCGCCACCACCTACGACAGCCACGAGGAGGTCGACCTGGCCGAGCTCGTCGAGGCCGTGTCCGCGACCGCCACCACCGTGAGCCGTCGTCTCGGCCGCCCTCTAACGTGAGGCGGTGACCTCCCTCGACGCCGCCAGCATCTCGGTGGCGCGGCGGTGGTCGATGCTCGGGGCCAGCGTCGCCGCGCAGGCGGGCGCTTCGGTCGCGATCAACGGCCCGGCCTTCCTGATCCCCCAGCTGCAGGACGACCGCGGGCTCTCCCTGGCCGAGGCGGGCACCGTCGCCGCGGCGCCGATCGCCGGGGTGATGGTCACCCTCTTCGTCTGGGGCCTGGTCGTGGACCGCATCGGCGAGCGCGCCGTGCTGCTCGCCGGCCTGGGAGGTACGACGCTCCTCGGCATCGTCGCGACCATGGTGCACGGCACCGTCCCGCTCGTGGCGGTGCTCTTCGTGGTCGGGATGTTCGCCGCCTGCACCGGTTCGGCCAGCGGGCGGATCGTGGTCGGCTGGTTCCCGCCGCAGCGCCGCGGCCTGGCCATGGGCATCCGCCAGATGGCCCAGCCGCTGGGGGTGGCGATCGCCGCGGCGACGATCGCGGTCGTCGCCGACCGGGCGAGCGTGTCCGCCGCGTTGTGGATCCCCGTGGTCGCGACCGCGGTGGCGTGCCTGGCCGTGCTGGTCCTGGTGATCGACCCGCCCCGCCCCGCGCCGACCGACGCGCTCACCGCGAACCCCTACCGCGCCGACAACTTCCTGGCCCGCATCCACGGCGTCTCGGTGCTGCTCGTGGTCCCGCAGTTCCTGGTGTGGACCTACTCCCTGACCTGGCTGGTGCAGCACCGGCACTGGTCCGCCGCCGCGGCCGGCGCGCTCGTCGCCGGCACGCACGTGCTCGGCGCGCTCGGCCGGATCGCCGTCGGGCAGCTCTCCGACATGGTCGGGTCACGCGTGCGGCCGCTGCGCTGGGTCGCCATCGCGGCCGCGGTGACGATGGGGCTGCTCGCGCTCACCGAGCCGTGGGCGGTCGCCGTGGTGCTGATGGTGGTCGCCTCGACGATCACGGTCGCCGACAACGGGCTGGCGTTCACGAGCGTGGCGGAGCGGGCCGGCTCCTACTGGTCGGGTCGCGCGCTCGGCATCCAGAACACCGCGCAGTACCTCACCGCGGCGGCAGTCGCCCCGGTCGCCGGGCTGGCCATCACGCACTGGGGGTACGCCGCGACGTACGCCCTCGCGGCGGTGTGTCCGGTGATCGCGCTGCCGCTCGTCCCGCGACGAGACGAGACGAGCGCCGAGTAACCGCTCAGTAACCCGCCGGACGGGTGGCTCGTTGGTCCGCTCACCTGAGCCAAAGGACTCCCATGCCCACGAGTTCAACCACGCCCGAACCCTCGCGCGAGCGCCGCTCGCCGGCTCGTCGTCGCCAGTGGCCTCTCCCTCGGAGCCCTGGTGGCCGCCTTCGTGGTGCCCGGCGCGTTCTTCGGTCCCCCACTCAGGCTCCGAGTCCCGGGATGGCCGACGGCTACAAGAAGGCCTACGTCGCCCAGGCGAAGAACACCCGGGCGACGGCCCAGGCCGGCTGCGCAGGGAGCCGACACGATCTACCTGCCCGACGGTTCGCACATCCACCCGAACGGCCTCGTCGACGACGGGCACAACCACAACGACCCGGCGACCAAGAACTCGGTCTCCCGCTCCGCTCCGACCACCGACGCCGAGACGGCCGACCCGACCACCCCGACGCAGGCCCGGCTGGCGGAGGACGACGCGGCGAAGCAGCGCAACCAGACCGAGCCGGCCCTGACCCACGTGCCGGTCAGCGCCACCCACGCGGCCACCCCGACCAACCGCTACAACATGTTCAACGGCTGCTACGGCCTGCAGTCCACGACGTCCGGCCGCTGGCTGACCGACACCAACGTGCCCACGTTCGCGGCGGCTTCCGAGAGCGCCGGCACGCCTCTCTACTTCAAGCCGACCGCCCTGGGGCGCTACCTGCTCTACAGCCCCGAGCACCGCTACCTCGACGGCGGAGCCGCCACCGCGGCGTACGCCGACGCCGCCGGACCGAGCAGCGACTGGGTCGTCCAGATGCCCAAGGCCGGCCAGTTCACCTTCCAGATCCCCGGCAAGGGCTACCTCACCGACGGCGCCGCCAACGCCACGATCACGAGTACGCCGACCCCGCTGCGCCTGCACCTGCGCACCGGCTGTGCCGACTTCCCGGAGGTCACCACCAACGTCTCGGGCAACCCGATCGCCGGCGTGAGCAGCATGCAGGAGACCCGCGGCTTCATCGACGCGCACACCCACGGCATGGCCTTCGAGTTCCTCGGCGGCGACGTGCACTGCGGCCGGCCGTGGTCGCCGTACGGCGTGGAGGTGGCGCTGCGCGACTGCCCCGACCACTACCTCACCAACGGCTACGGCGCGGTGATGGAGGACTTCCTCTCCGGCACCACCCACCACGACCCGGTCGGCTGGCCGACCTTCAAGGACTGGCCGGCACCGGACTCGCTGACCCACGAGGGCACCTACTACAAGTGGATGGAGCGCTCCTGGCGCGCCGGCCAGCGGATCCTGGTCAACCTGCTCGTCGAGAACAACAAGCTCTGCGAGCTCTACCCGCTCAAGCGCAACTCCTGCGACGACATGGACTCGATCCGGCTGCAGGCCAAGGACATGTACGCCCTCCAGGACTACGTCGACGCGCAGAACGGCGGCCCCGGCCAGGGCTGGTACCGGATCGTCACCACGCCCGACCAGGCCCGCAAGGTCATCAACGCCGGCAAGCTCGCCGTCGTGATGGGCATCGAGACCTCGGTGCCGTTCGGCTGCACCCAGAAGCTCGGCGTACCCGACCTGAAGTGCACCGACGCCTCCATCGACAAGCAGCTCGACGAGGTCCGCAAGATGGGCGTCACCCAGATGGAGCTGGTCAACAAGTTCGACAACGCCCTCGCCGGCGTGGCCGGTGACACCGGTGCGACCGGCTACCTGGTGAACAGCGCCAACGCCCTGGAGACCGGCTCGCCGTGGCGGATGCAGACCTGCAACCCCAACGACCCCGAGGTCCACGACAAGGACCAGGACAACTCGGTGCCGCTCGACTCCAACCAGATCCCTGCGCAGGACGCGCTCTTCGGCGCGGTCGCGAAGGCCTCCGGCGTCCAGCTCCCCGCCGTGCCCGTCTACCCGGCCAAGCACCACTGCAACTCGATGGGCCTCACCTCGCTGGGCGAGCACACCATCCGTGGCATGGCCCAGCGGCACATGATCTTCGACCCCGACCACATGAGCGTGAAGGCCCGCAAGACCTCGCTCGACCTGATCGACGCGCTCGGCTACAGCGGTGTCGTGTCCAGCCACTCGTGGTCGACCCCGGACGCCTACCCCCGGATCTACCAGGAGAAGGGCTTCATCACGCCGTACGCCGGTGACAGCAACGGCTTCGTCGACAAGTGGAAGCGCCACCTCACCTGGACCAACCCGAAGACGTACTGGGGCTTCGGCTTCGGCGCCGACATCAACGGCCTCGGCGCGCAGGGCAACCCGCGTCCCGACGCCGCGAAGAACCCGGTGACCTACCCGTTCACCACCCTCGGCGGCGTCAAGGTCGACCAGCAGGTCAGCGGCGAGCGCGTCTACGACATCAACAAGGACGGCGTCGCGCACTACGGGCTCTACCCGGACTGGATCCAGGACCTGAAGATGCAGGCCGGCCACGACATCGTGAAGGACATGTCCCGCGGCCCGAGGCCTACCTGCAGATGTGGGAGCGCGCGTACGGCGTGAAGTCCAACGCCTGCACCAACCCGGAGACGAAGCTGTCGCCCGCGACGTTCACCGCCAAGGTCAAGCCCGGCATGAGCTCCTGGCAGACGCTGACCGCCGTGGGCCAGCCGGACCGTCGGCTCGGCACGACCTTCAGCTACTGCTCGACGGGCGGCAAGGTGACCGTGCAGTTCAGCAGCGCCGACAAGGTCGTCAAGGTGGTGCGCTCCTAGCTGGTGGGTGGCGCGCGCACCGGTAGTTACCCGTAGGTAGCATTTGTCACACCCGGTACGACTGCCGCGCCCCGGCGGTTCCCCGTAGTCTGCGAGCGCCGGACGCTCCCCGACGGCCGGCTCCTCGCACGACAAGAGTGGAGTGACACGTGACCCTGGTGCTCATCATCGGCCTGCTCATGACCGTGGTCGCGTTGTCGCTCGCGGCCCGCCGGGCGTTGTTCCTCTTCCGCGCGATCAGTCATGGTCAGCCGGCGCCCGACCGCATCCAGGGCGCCGTCGGCCGTCTCGGCAACACCCTGAAGCGGCAGGGCGTGGAGGTCCTCGGCCAGAAGAAGCTGCTCAAGTGGTCGATCCCCGGCGCCGCACACTTCTTCGTGTTCTGGGCCTTCCTGATCCTGGGGACGGTCTACCTCGAGGCGTACGCCGTGCTGCTCTCGCGCGACCCCGAGTGGAGCTGGTTCGTCTTCGGCAACTGGGCCGTGCTCGGCTTCCTCCAGGACTTCATCGCGGTGATGTGCCTGCTCGGCATCGGCACCTTCTGGTGGATCCGGATCGTGAACAACCCCAAGAACCAGGGACGCAAGTCCCGCTTCTTCGGGTCGCACCTCGGCCCGGCGTACCTCACGCTGTTCATGATCTTCAACGTCATCTGGACGTTGTTCCTGTTCCGTGGGGCCGTCCAGGCCCGCGACATGGCTCTGTCGCCAGCGGTGGGGGCGACAACGGCTACGGCAAGGCCGCCTTCGTCTCCTACGGGCTCGGCAAGGTGCTGCCGGACAGCACCGCCCTGATCGGCATCGGCCTGCTGCTGCACATCGGCGTGATGCTGGTCTTCCTGATCTTCGTGCTCAACTGCAAGCACCTGCACATCTTCGTGGCCCCGCTGAACGTGATGTTCGGTCGCGAGCCGGTGGCGCTGGGTGCGGCCAAGCCGATGATGTCGGCCGGCAAGGCGCTGACCCTGGACGACCTCGAGGACCTCGACGAGGACGCCAAGCTCGGCGTCGGCGCGGCCGAGGACTTCAGCTGGAAGGGCGTCCTCGACATGGCCAGCTGCACCGAGTGCGGCCGCTGCCAGGACCAGTGCCCGGCGTGGAACACCGAGAAGCCGCTCTCCCCCAAGCTGATGATGATGGCGCTGCGCGACCACACGCTGTCCAAGACGCCGTACCTGCTGGCCGACGAGGACAAGCGCGAGGGCCTTCTCGAGGGCAACGAGGCGCTGGCCCGCGAGGTCGAGCGGCCGCTGGTCGGCGACACCGGCGACGACTGGTTCTACATGCCCGACAGCGGCGCTGCCGTGATCGACCCCGACGTGCTGTGGTCCTGCGTGACCTGCGGCGCCTGCGTCAACCAGTGCCCCGTCGACATCGAGCACGTCGACCACATCGTCGACATGCGCCGCTACCAGGTGCTGGTGGAGTCGAACTTCCCCAGCGAGCTCAACGGCCTGTTCAAGGGCATGGAGAACAAGGGCAACCCCTGGAACATGTCGCCCACCGCCCGGCTCGACTGGGCCAAGGACCTGCCCTTCGAGGTGAAGGTGCTCGGCGAGGACGTCGAGGACATGGACGACGTCGACTGGCTGTTCTGGGTCGGTTGCGCCGGTGCCTACGAGGACCGCGCCAAGAAGACCACCCGCGCGGTGGCCGAGCTGCTCGACATGGCGGGTGTCTCGTTCGCCGTACTCGGCAACGGCGAGACCTGCACCGGTGACTCCGCCCGCCGCGCGGGCAACGAGTTCGTGTTCCAGGGCCTGGCGGCGCAGAACATCGAGACCTTCAAGGAGCACAAGGTCAAGAAGGTCGTCTCGACCTGCGCGCACTGCTTCAACACCCTGAAGAACGAGTACAGCCAGCTCGGCATCGAGCTCGAGGTCGTGCACCACACCCAGCTGCTCAACCGGCTGGTGCGCGAGAAGAAGCTCGTCCCGGTCGCGTCCAACGGTGGCGGCGACAAGCGCTCGGTGACCTACCACGACCCGTGCTACATCGGCCGCCACAACGGCGTGTACTCCCCGCCGCGCGAGCTGCTCAACGTGATCCCGGACGCCGAGCTCAAGGAGATGCCGCGCAACTCCGAGCGGTCCTTCTGCTGCGGCGCCGGCGGTGCCCGCATGTGGATGGAGGAGACCATCGGTACGCGGATCAACGAGACCCGCACGATGGAGGCCGTCGAGACCGGCGCCGACCAGATCGCCGTCGGCTGCCCGTTCTGCCGGGTGATGCTCTCCGACGGCCTCACCGCCGCGCAGAGCAAGGGCGATGCCCGCGAGGAGGTCGAGGTCCTCGACGTCGCGCAGATGCTGCTCGCCTCGGTGAAGGGTGAGTCCAGGCCGGCCGCCAAGAAGGCGGCCGCTGCGTCGAGCTCCGGTGGCGGCGGTACGGCGACCGCGACGATCGAGCGCGAGGATGAGGCCACCAAGGCCGAACCCGACGCCGACGACGTGACCCAGACCGACGAGACCGTCACCGACACCGAGGAGGTCGGCGCAGCTGCCAAGGCCTCGGGCGGCGGGTCGCTGTTCGACATGGGTGACGACGACTCCTCCGACGACTCCGTCCGACGGGGCTCCGAAGGACGCGGCCGAGCCGGAGGCGAAGCCCGAGGAGAAGAGCGGCGGGTCGCTGTTCGACCTCGGTGACGACTCGGACGACGAGCCCGAGGCCGAGGCGAAGCCGGAGCCGAGGAGGACGAGCCCGAGGCGAAGACCGAGGAGAAGCCCGAGGCTGCCGACGAAGGATTCGGCGGTGGGTCGCTCTTCGACGTCGGCGGTGACGAGGACTCCGCGGAGCCCGAGCCCGAGCCGAGACCAGGCGGAGGAGAAGCCCGAGCCCGAGCCGGAGCCGGAGCCGGAGCCGGAGGCCAAGCAGGAGGCACCCGCCTCCTCCGGTGCCGCCAGCACCCCCGGTACCGAGATCCCCGAAGGCGGCTCGCTGTTCGACATCGAGGCCCCCGCCGAGGAGGAGGTCAGCTCGCCCGAGCCCGAGCCCGAGCCCGAGCCGAGCCGAGCCGAGGACACGGCTGACGACGGCCGAGGACGAGCCGGAGCCCGAGCCGGAGGCCAAGCAGGAGGCGCCCGCCTCCTCCGGTGCCGCCAGCACCCCCGGCACCGAGATCCCCGAAGGCGGCTCCCTCTTCGACATCGAGGCCCCCGCCGAGGAGGAAGTCGCCACCCCGGAACCCGCTGCTGAGCCCTCCACCGAGGACACCGGCGAGGACGTCGACCGCAGCCAGGACGACGCCGACACCGACGTCGAGCCGGACGAGGACACGAGACGAGGCCGAGGACGAGGCCGAGGAGTCCGACGACGCCGGGATCACCTCGCTGAGGGACATCAAGGCGAAGTACTCCGGTGACGCCGAGGAGTCCACCGACGAGCCCGAGGTTTCGGCTGAGCCGGAGGCCGAGGACGACTCCGACGAAGCAGAGGACGAGGCGCACGACGAGGACGAGGCGAAGGCCGAGGAGAAGCCGAAGCCGGCCTCCTCGGGCGAGTCCCACCAGCCCCGGACCGACGCCGAGATCGGCGAGGGCGGCTCGCTCTTCGACCTCTGAGACAGCCGGATAGTCCGATGCAAACGGACCCTGTTTCGTGCTGAGACAGGGTCCGTTTACATCGGACTATCTGTTTCCACGACACACCACCCGATGCTCGGACCCCTGTGAGCCGCGTCACCCGCTGTAACCGGTTCCACCTCCGGTCGTTGCACCCAGCAACAGCCACGGGAGGAACCCTGATGTCGTCACGCCCGCTCGTCCGACTGCTGCTCGCCGCCGTCGCCGCAGGGGCCCTGGTGGCCACCCCGCTGGCGGTCACGCCGGCCGAGGCGGCTTCGAGTACGACGACCGCGGCCACGAGCACCTGGAAGGCCCGCCCGGAGCAGTACACGCAGACCACCACGATCAAGGACCTCGCCATCCCGATGTCCGACGGCGTGAAGCTGCGCGGTGACCTGACCCTCCCGGCGAACGCCGACGGCACCCCGATCGGCGCGAAGGTGCCGGTGATCGTGACCATCACGGCGTACAACAAGACCGTCATCGCGGGCGGCTTCGGCAGCACCCTCGCGGGTGCCGACCCGGCGTACCTCGTCAAGCGCGGCTACGCCCAGCTCACCGTCGACGCACGCGGCACCGGCTCGAGCGAGGGCCAGTGGAACGCCTTCGACAAGCGCGAGGACCAGGACGGTGCCGAGGTGATGACCTGGGCGCACAACCAGCCCTGGTCCAACGGCAACACCGCGATGACCGGCGCCTCCTACATGGGCATCGCCCAGATCTTCGCCGCCGCCGGGCGACCGCCGGGGCTGAAGGCGATCTTCCCGCAGGTGCCGGCCGCCGACGTCTACCGCGACGTGGTCGCCTCCGGCGGCCAGATCGACTCCGGCTTCATGCCGCTGTGGCTCGGCCTGGTCACGGCGACCAGCCTGATCCCGCCGGCCGTCGCCGGCACCGACCCGCAGTCCGGGATCGGCGCACTCGCCTCGCACATCGGCGCCGTCGGCACCTTCACCGGCCCCACGCTGGTCAAGGCGCTCGCGGGCCAGGACACGGCGTACGACGGACCCTTCTACGCCGAGCGCTCCCCGATCAACGTCATCTCCAAGGTCAACGTGCCGACGTTCCTGATCAGCGGCGAGTACGACCTCTTCCAGCGCGGCACTCCGCTGCTCTTCGAGAACCTCCGCAAGCGCGGGGTGCCGACCAAGCTGATCATCGGCCCGTGGGACCACCTGAAGGGCTCGTCGGGCGCCGAGGTCGGCAACGCCGGCTACGGTCCGCTCAACGAGCTGCAGCTGCGCTGGTTCGACCACTACGTCAAGGGCATGCCGGACACGACCCTCGGCTCCGACATCGCTCCGCTGACCTACTACGAGCAGGGCACCGACTCCTGGAAGAAGACGAGCAGCTGGGTCGGCAGCGACCGGGTCGCCTCCACCTGGAAGCTCTCGGGCAACGCCAGCAACGGCACCCCCGGCGGCCTGACCACCGGCACCGCGCAGGACGGTACGGCGACCGTGCTGCCCATCCCGGTCGCCGGGCTGTGCACCCGCTCCACCAACCAGTGGACCGCCGGGATCATGGGCCAGAGTCCGCTGCCCAACCCGTGTCTCGACGACAACCGGGTCAACGACCTCGCCGGCGTCACCTTCGACTCGGCGCCGGTGACCAAGTCGGTCCGCTTCCAGGGCCCGATCAACGCGCACCTGTACGTCGACAGCATCGGCGGCAACGGGATGCTCTCGGTCGCGGTCGAGGACGTCGCCCCCGACGGCACCGTCAAGCGCCTCACCGGCGGCTGGCAGGTCATCTCCGACCGGGCGCTGGACACCTCGAAGAGCCGCTACCTCGACGGCAAGCTGATCCAGCCCTTCCACCCGTTCACCAAGGCGGCCGAGAAGCCGTTGGCCGCCGGGGCGGTCGAGCCGGTCGACGTCGAGGTGTTCCCGACGGGCGCATCGATCGAGCCGGGCCACAAGCTCCGGATCGCCGTACAGGCCTTCGACGTCCCCCACCTCACGCCGACGCTCCCCCAGCTGCTCGGCTCGCTCACCGCAATCACCATCCACAGCTCGGCGAAGTACCCGTCGGTGCTGACGATCCCGGCGGTCCGCTGAGACATATCGCCCAGGGCTGGCGGGCAGAACTGGAGGCGGAGGGGCGAAGTATCGGCCTGCCGGCTCCAGTTTCCCCGGGCGTCCGGGGAAACCGCCGCCGCTAGCTCTTCATCGCCACACCCTCACGCCAGTACCCCATGAAGGCCACCTGGGCCCGATCAAGGCCGAGCTCGGTGACCGTCGATTCATCGGGGGATCCTTGGGTCTGGGTGGGCCTTAGTTAGGTAAGCCTAACCTCACATGGCCGCTCGCGGGCAAGGGGGTCTCCAGGGACCGACCCGCCCCGGATCAGATCTGGGTGCGCTGGAAGTTCGCGTAGGAACGCGACGGCGTCGGGCCACGCTGGCCCTGGTAGCGCGAGCCGTACTTGGCCGAGCCGTAGGGGTGCTCGGCCGGCGAGGAGAGCCGGAAGAAGCACAGCTGGCCGATCTTCATGCCGGGGTAGAGCTTGATCGGCAGCGTCGCCACGTTGGCCAGCTCCAGCGTCACGTGGCCGCTGAAGCCGGGGTCCACGAAGCCGGCGGTGGCGTGGGTGAGCAGCCCGAGACGTCCGAGCGACGACTTGCCCTCGACGCGGGCGGCCAGGTCGTCGGGCAGGGTCACGACCTCGAGCGTGGAGCCCAGCACGAACTCGCCGGGGTGCAGGATGAACGGCTCGTCACCGTTGGGCTCGACCTCGCGGGTGAGGTCGGACTGGTCGGCGGCCGGGTCGATGTGCGGGTAGCGGTGGTTCTCGAAGACGCGGAAGTAGCGGTCCAGCCGGAAGTCGATGCTCGACGGCTGGATCATCGCCGGGTCGTAGGGCTCGACGACGACACGCTTCGCCTCGATCTCAGCCAGGATGTCGCGGTCGGAGAGCAGCACGCGGACAACTTACCCGCTGCCCACCCGCCAACCGAGGGCTGCACGAGAGGTTCCAGAATGGCCCCCATGGAGTTCAGCCGGTACGTCGCTCTGGGCGACTCGTTCACCGAGGGTGTCGGTGACCCCGACCCCACCCGTCCCAACGGCCTGCGCGGCTGGGCCGACCGCGTCGCCGAGGTGCTGGCGGGTCGCGTACCCGACTTCGGCTACGCCAACCTGGCCATCCGCGGACGCAAGCTGCACCCGATCCTCGACGAGCAGCTCGAGCCCGCCCTGGCCCTCGCGCCCGACCTCGTCACCATCCATGCCGGCGCCAACGACGTGTTGCGCCCTCGCGTCGACCTCGACGACCTCGCCTCGGCGTACGACGCAGCGATCGGCCGGATCGTCGGGACCGGAGCCCACGTCGTGATGTTCACGATCTTCGACCCGGGCAGCAGCGGGATCTACGCGGCGATACGGGGGCGGATGGCGATCTTCAACGAGTTCGCCCGCGAGATCAGCGAGCGCCACGACGCCACCCTCGTCGACATGTGGCGGATGCGTGACCGCCCGATCGCCGAGGTGATGGACACCGACCGGATGCACCTCAACGCCAGTGGCCACCAGCACATCGCCTTCGCGGTGCTCGCCGGCCTCGGCATCACCCACGACGAGAAGCCGCTCCCCCGGATCACGCCGCCGGTGCTGAGCCGCTCGGAGCGACTGCGCGAGAACGCCGCCTGGACGCGCGACTTCCTCGGCCCGTGGGTGCACCGTCGCCTGACCGGGAGGTCGTCCGGCGACAGCATCTCGCCCAAGCGACCCACGCTGGCCCCGATCGAACCGGCGTCCCGGGTCGGGTAACCTCTCCCCGTTGGCAGGCCTACCGGTCCTGCCGATGCGCGGATGTAGCTCAGTTGGTAGAGCGCGACCTTCCCAAGGTCGATGTCGCGAGTTCGAATCTCGTCATCCGCTCCATGAGCTTCACCGGATTTCCCGACGCCGCCCTCGACTTCTACGACGACCTCGAGATGGACAACACCAAGTCGTTCTGGGAGTCCCACAAGGACGTCTACACCTCGGCCGTGCGCGACCCGATGCTCGCGCTGACCGGTTCCCTCGCCGAGGAGTTCGGCTCCGCGAAGGTGTTCCGCCCCTACCGCGACGTGCGGTTCGCGAAGGACAAGACGCCGTACAAGACCGCCCAGGGCGCGTTCGTCGTCGGTCGGGCCGGCGACCGGCTGGTACGTCGAGATCGGCTCACCGGGCGTCCGGGTGGGCGGCGGCTACTACCACGCCGGTGGCCCCGACCTCGCCCGGATCCGCACCGCCATCGACACCGAGCACTCCGGCGAGGAGCTCGAGCGGATCGTGGCGCGCCTGGAGAAGGACGGGTTCGAGATCCGCGGCGAGCAGCTCAAGACCACGCCCCGGGGGTACGCCGCCGACCACCCGCGGATCGACCTGCTGCGCTACAAGTCGATGGCGCTCGGGAAGTCCTACGGCTTCGAGAACCTGAACACCCCGTCGCTCGCCGACCGCGTCCGCGACGACTGGCGAGCCCTGCGCCCGCTCGTCGAGTGGGTCGCCGCCCGCGTCGACATCATCGGCAACAACCCCTAGCTGGTCGAGCAGCGAGCGCCAGCGAGCGATCAGTCGAGACCACACCGAAGGCGGACGCCACGTCCGCATCCGTCCTCCGCCGTGGTCTCGACTATCCGCTCGCTCCGCTCGCTGCTCGACCCCTTCAGCGGGTCGGGCTTCCGCAGGGTCGCCATGGTGCGCTCGACCTCCCAGTGGGCGGCCATCGAGACCATCTTGCCCTCGTCGTTGACGCGGTAGACCGCGATCAGGTCGGTGTCCGCGAGGGTGCCGTCCTCGAGCACGGTCGAGAAGGTGCCGATGTTGGCGCAGGCGTTGCCGTTGGCGAAGGAGTCGCGGATGGTGAAGTGGAACTCCTTGACCGGCGCGATGGCCATGTCCCAGAAGGCGCTGACCCCCTCGGGACCGTGGTGACCCTTGCCCTCGGGGTCGAAGAAGGACGGCCCGA
Organism: uncultured Actinomycetota bacterium; assembly: GCA_963797505.1. Lineage (GTDB taxonomy): Bacteria > Actinomycetota > Actinomycetes > Propionibacteriales > Nocardioidaceae > Marmoricola. Next base: position 152,246 of record CAWCQB010000029.1, read on the forward strand.
CGGGGTCCTCGATGACGCAGTCCTCCGCCCACAGGGTGAGCCACTCGTCCTTCTGCTTGCGCGAGACCAGGTCGTAGGAGCGCTGGGAGAGACGGCGTACGGGGTGGTCACCGTCGGGTGCTTCCCAGGTGACGAACTCTGACTCGATCATCGCAGAACTGTAACGTGTTTCAGTTTTCTTGGCGATGAGTTCCACCTCCGACGCCAGTCTGATGAGGTGACCAACAGGAGGCAGTCATGAGCAGAAAGCAAGGTGATCGCAGGAATCACGACATCGGTCGACGGCTACGTCACGGGTCCCGACGACGGGCCGGAGCACGGCCTGGGGATCGGCGGGGAACGCCTGCACAACTGGGTGATGGGCGGACCGTGGACCTTCGACGGCGAGCACGCGTTCGCGATGTCGGCCGAGGACCGGGAGTTCTACGACGAGTTCGTCGCCGGCATCGGCTCCGGGCTCTGCGGCCGTGGGATGTACGACGCGTCCGGGGCCTGGGGAGGCACGAACCCGTTCGGCGGCACCCTCCACGTCGTCACCCACCGCACAGGAGACGCCCCCGACCCCTCGACCGGATTCCGCTTCGTGGACGGCTTCGAGCAGGCCCTGGAGCTGGCCCGCGAGGCGGCCGGCGAGCAGGACGTGGCGATCGCCGGTGGCGCCGACATGATCCGGCAGGGGCTGGCCGGCGGGCACGTCGACGTGCTGGAGATCTCGACCGCACCGCTGATCCTGGGGCGGGGCAAGCGGCTCTTCGAGGGCTTCGACCAGGACATCGACCTCGAGAAGGTCAGCGTGCACTCCTCGCAGTGGGCCACGCACACGACGTACAACGTCAAGCGCTGACCCTCAGCGCCCGGTCAGCCTCGGGCCGCCTGGGCGCGGTGCTTCCACTTGCGCCGCTTGCGGTCGAGGCGCTCACGCTCGTCCTCGAGCTCGGCGACCCGGGTGCGCAGGCCGGCGTTCGCGGCGAGGGCGTCGGCGAGGGCGTCGACGGCGACCCCCAGCTGGTCGCGGGGTCCGGGCAGGGTCTGCTCCGTCGTCTCCTCGGTGAGCATCCCGAGGTCACCGCGGACGTCGTACCCCGCGTGCGCGAGCGTGGTCTGCCACCGCTCGACCAGCGGCAGCAGCGACGAGGTCGGCGCGACCGGCAGCGCGGTGCGCTCCGGGTCGGAGCGCACGAGCAGGTCGACCGTGGCCCGGCCGACGGGCTCGCCCAGCTGGCGGTTCACCTTGCGGAGCACGGCAACACCGGCGGGATCGGCATAGGGAGGTACGACGCCCGGCAGGTCGTCGACGGACAACCCGGCCAGCGCGGCGAACTCGCGCCAGTGGCCGGTCACGTCCTGCTGGGCGATGACGTGCAGGCGGTCGGAGTGGAAGGTCCACCCCCAGCGGGCCAGGATCGAGACCAGCTCGTGGCCGGCCCAGAACTGCTCGGCCTGCGCGTGCTCACGCGTCCCCTCGACCGCGTGCTGGAGGACACGTCCGACGTACTTGTCCCAGCCGGTCGACCCACCGGCACGGAGGTCGGCCAGCCAGCCGCCGTACAGCTGCTGCGAGAAGGAGTCGAGGGTCACCACCAGGTGCACCTCGATGCCGATCAGCGGGTCCAGGGCGAACCGCAGCTGGTCCTTGTCCGCCGCGCACAGGTCGGGCGTCGAGAGCACCGAGGTGCCCTTGTGCTCCCAGACCCGGTCGCAGATGCGCGCCCAGCGGCCCTCGACGTCGTGCCGCGACAGGCCGGCCTCGCGATGGGTGCGCAGGATCTCGTGGGTGGCGAGCCGGGCGTCCTCGGCGGTCGCGACCACTCGCACGCCGGCCTCGTCGATCGTCTCGCCGTGCTCGGCGAGGTTCGCCTCGATGACGGCGCGTGGCGCCTGGGCCAGCCCGATGTGCCAGATCAGCTTTCGTCGTGCCATGGCACCGATGGTCGGTCAGGCGACCGACGCGACGGTGAACGCGGGATGACCCGCAGGATCACGGTCCGACGTCGAGCGTGCCCTCCGGTGGGGGCTGGACGTTGGTGTCCGGGGCAGTGACGCCGCCATCGGCACCGGGCGGCTGTTGCGCTCCCGTTGCCGGCTGCTCGGTCGGGTCGTGACCGGGGCCTGAGGACGCCTGCCCGGCGGCGGCGTCATCGACCGGAGCCGGCTCATCGGGTGTCGGAGTTCTCGGATTCTCGTCGCTGTCGGGAGAAGCGGCGGAAGCGTCCGCCGACGAATCCGCCTCGGGTCCGGTCGGGTCGGCAGCCCCGTCCGCGGGAACCCTGGGCGCCGCGGGCAGCCCGTGCGTGATCTTCCAGGTCTGGAGCGGCGCGGCCGTCACCGACAGCTGGGCGGCCGAGGCCATGTCGAGCGTACTCAGCGGGGACACGAGCACGCCGACGACAGCACCAGCCACCAGCGCGAGCATGCGCACGCTACTCACTGCTCCGCCTGAGGTGCCTGCTCGGCTGGCGTCTCCGCAGGGCGTCGCGGCTGTCGTGACGTGCGGCTCACGGGCGCAGGAGTCGAATCGCTGCGCTGCAGAGGGATCGAGCCGCGCCCCAGCGGTTTCCAGCTCGGGTACGACGAACGGTGCCGCCTCCGTCGCGAGTGCCGGCTCACCCTCGACCCGGGTTGCTCCGCGGCGCGGACGCGCGTCCCAGCCGAGCACCACGAGCGTCAGCAGTCCTGCCGCCGCACCGGCGAACCAGGGTTGGCGGGGCAGGTGCAGGATCCAGGCCTTGCCCTCGAACCGGTGCCAGGCCTGGCCGACCACGTCGGCGTCGGTCGGGTGCCACGGGTCGGGGTCGGGATTGTTGTCGCCCTGCGTGGTGTACCCCGTGGCGCCGTTTCCCCCGATGATGCGGTGAATCACCTGGCCAGGGCCAGCGTCGTACACGATGATGTCGCCCTTCGCGTACGTGTCGTGCGACCGGGTGAGGATCAGATCCCCCGTCTTGTAGGTGCCGTCCATGCTGTGCCCAGACACCTCGATGTAGCCGGCGGGACCACCGATCACCGTGGGCGCGAGGGTGCAGAACCAGATGCCCAGGAAGGCCAGTGCTGCGAGGTTGCTCAGCAGCCGGCTGTGGCGCCGCAGCTTCTCGCGCATGATGCCTCCTTGATAGCAAGTTGAGCAGTGGGGGGTGGCGGCACTCGCGCGGAGTGCCGCCACCTCCTGTCGGTTCCGCTGCCTCAGTTGATGGAGCCGACGGGCTCGTTCTCGTAGCCCGGGTCGACGCTGATGCGCACGGAGTTGAGGTTCTCGGCGACAACCGGGTTGTCGAACGTCACCCGCACGGTCTGGGGTCCGGCGCCCTGGGCAGGCACTCGTCCGGCCGCACGCGGCCCCATCTGAGTGCCGTCCGAGTTGAGCGGGAGGACCGTCACGGACTGACCCGCGCAGTTGGCGTCGGTCAGCTGCACGCGAGCGTTCACCACGTTCGGGGTGGACAGGTGGTCGTTGTAACCCCACTCGATGACCCGGGCGCTCTTGGCGCAGGTGAGGTCGTTGGTCTGGCCGACCTGCAGCGGTCCGGCGCTGACGCCGCCGGCGAAACCGGCGGCAGAGGCCGCGCCGACGGCCGCGATCACCGCGACCACGGGCACAGCAATGATCTTCTTCATGATTTCTCCTTTGGGTGGTGAGGGTTTCCCCCGGTGCCCCTCGTGCTCCCTCGAGCTCGATCGATGGCGATCCCCACGGTGCGGGGTAGGCCGAGACCGACGCATCGTCAAAATTGGGGAAACCACCGCTGAACGCACAACGGCCCGCCCCGAACGGGGCGGACCGGACGCTCAGCGAAGGAGGATCAGTGCGGCTTCCAGGCCTCGTCGTCGACGGTGAGCTCCGCCACGGCCTTGGGCAGCTTGCGCCCGGCGAGCGCCTCGATCGAGACGTTCTCGAAGACCTCGCGCAGCGCCGTACGCGCCGCGATCCAGACGTGCTGGAGGATCTCCGCGGACTCGTTGTAGGAGACCGCCTCGGGCCGCAGGCCGTAGACGCTCACCAACGGGCCGTCCACGGCGCGGATCACGTCGGCGACGGTGACGTCGGCGGCCTTGGCGGCGAGGCGCCAGCCCCCGGACTGCCCGCGCTGGCTGACCACGATCCCGGCACGACGCATGTCGGCGAGGATCGCCTGCAGGAAGCCGTGCGGGATCTCCTGGAGCTTGCCGAGCTCCTCGGCACTCACCGGCCGACCGTCGTCGCGGTTGGCGATCTCGATGAGCGCTCGAAGGGCGTAGTCGGCCTTGGCGGAGACGCGCATGCCGGAAGTCTGTCAGATCAGTCGGATTTACTGACCTGATCGACTCGCCGGAACGGACGCCAACTCCGGTTTCTGCCCACGGTCACGGGGCTTTGGCCTTCGTCACACACCTGCCCGAAATGCTTGCGTAGCGCCTTCCGGGGGCAGATACTGGTTGTTACTGGCTGGTAGCACTCGCCAGTAGCACGTCCGCTCCCTGGTCGTGCCCCCTTCCCAGCGTCGAGAAAAGGTGGGTCTGTGAGCCACTACAAGTCCAACATCCGCGACATCGAGTTCAACCTCTTCGAGGTGCTCAAGCGCGACGAGATCCTCGGCGAGGGCCCCTTCGCCGACGTCGACGCGGAGACCGCGCGGTCGATCCTGGGCGAGGTGGACCGGCTGGCCCGCGAGGACCTCGCCGAGTCGTTCGCCGACGCGGACCAGAACCCGCCCGTCTTCGACCCGAAGACCAGCACCGCTCCGCTCCCCGAGTCGTTCAAGAAGAGCTACGCCGCCTGGATGGACGCCGAGTACTGGCGCCTCGGCACCATGGCCGAGCTCGGCGGCACGCCGGCTCCCTCGAGCTTCAACTGGGCGCTGGGCGAGCTCGTCCTCGGCGCCAACCCCGCGCTGTGGATGTACGGCGCCGGCCCGATGTTCGCCGGCATCCTCTACCGCAACGGCAACGAGCGGGACAAGAAGATCGCCCAGCACGTCGTCGACAAGGGCTGGAACACCACCATGGTGCTCACCGAGCCCGACGCCGGCTCCGACGTGGGCGCCGGTCGCACCAAGGCCACCCAGAACGACGACGGCACCTGGAACATCGAGGGCGTCAAGCGCTTCATCACCTCGGCCGAGAGCGACCTGTGCGACAACATCGTGCACATGGTGCTGGCGCGGCCGGTCGGCGTCGAGGGCGTCGGCGGCCCGGGCACCAAGGGCCTGAGCCTGTTCATCGTGCCGAAGTTCCACTTCGACGTGGAGACCGGTGAGCTCGGCGAGCGCAACGGCGCCTACGTGACCAACGTCGAGCACAAGATGGGCATCAAGGTGTCCAACACCTGCGAGCTCACCTTCGGCGACCCGGGTGTCGGCGGCGGCGAGCCCGCCGTCGGCTACCTCCTCGGCGAGGTGCACGACGGCATCGCGCAGATGTTCCAGGTCATCGAGAACGCCCGGATGATGGTCGGCACCAAGGCCATCGCCACGCTCTCGACGGGGTACCTCAACGCGCTCGACTTCGCGAAGACCCGCGTGCAGGGCTCCGACCTGTCGCAGGCCTCCGACAAGACGGCCCCGCGCGTCACGATCACCCACCACCCCGACGTACGTCGCTCGCTGATGGTGCAGAAGTCGTTCTCCGAGGCCATGCGCTCGCTGGTGCTCTACACCGCGTCGTGGCAGGACCGCGTCCAGATCGCCGAGCACAACGGCGAGACCGACGAGCTCGCCATGCGGGTCAACGACCTGCTGCTCCCGATCGTGAAGGGCTACGGCTCGGAGCGTTCGTGGGTGCTGCTCGGCACCGAGTCGCTGCAGACCTTCGGCGGCTCCGGCTTCCTGCAGGAGTACCCCATCGAGCAGTACGTCCGCGACGCCAAGATCGACACCCTCTACGAGGGCACCACGGCGATCCAGGGCCAGGACTTCTTCTTCCGCAAGATCGTCAAGGACCAGGCCAAGGCGCTGGGCTTCCTCGCCGCGGAGATCGAGCAGTTCCTCTCCAGCGAGGCCGGCAACGGTCGCCTGAAGGTGGAGCGCGACCTGCTCGCCAAGGGTCTCGAGGACGCCCAGGGCCTCGTCGGCCTGATGATCAACACCCTGATGAGCGCGGACGAGTCCGCCGAGGGTGGCGACATCAAGAACATCTACAAGGTCGGCCTGAACACCTCCCGCCTGCTGATGATGCTCGGCGACGTGGTCTGCGCCTGGCTGCTCCTCCGCGGCGCCGAGGTGGCGCTGGAGAAGCTCTCCGGCGAGGTCTCCGCCAAGGACAAGGCGTTCTACGAGGGCAAGGTCGCGGCCGCGCAGTTCTTCGCGCACCACAACCTGCCCAAGCTGACCGCCGAGCTCGCCATCGCCGAGGCGACCGACCTGTCGCTGATGGACCTCGACGAGGCTTCCTTCTGACGGCTGGCTCCGACGTACGACGCGTCCCCGGTCGATCCCTCGTGGATCGGCCGGGGACGTTTCGCGTCCGGGCGCTCGCAGGCACCGGGCGTCCACAGGCCGCAGATCCGGGTAGTCCCGATCGAACGGCACCTCGAGGAGCCTTCCGTAGGGTCCGTTCACACAGGACCATCCGCGTCTCGGGATGTGCGCGGGCTAGGGCAGGCGCTTGCCGATCCATCGCAGCGGTCCGCCGAACACGCGGTGCCGGTGCCAACCTCGGTCCACGACGCCTCGTCGGATGGCCCGGAACGCGTCACGAGCCCGTACCGAAGGACCAGTCTTGTCGCGGTCCTCGATCTCCCATGCCTCCTTCGCCGCCCAACGGGCGCACGGGCGACACATCATCACTTCGGGATGGTTGCCGAGATGGACCATGCGGTCCGGGCCATCGATCGACCCGCAGCACCAGCACTGCCCGGATGGCGGGTCGGGGTGACCTTGGGCCGTGGCCAGTTCGGCGTCCACACCTGCATCATGCCTCGCGCGGCCACTGAGGGTTCGGTCAGCGCCTACGACGACGAAGCGAACGGCACCCCCATCGAGTCGTCCGAGAGGGCCTCGCGCGTGATCAGGCCGCGTCGGGCGAGGGTCGGTACGACGCCCTCGGCGAACTGCCACGCCTCCTCGAGGTGTGGGTAGCCCGACAGGATGAAGTGGTCGATGCCGAGGTCGGCGTACTCGCTGATCCGCTCGGAGACCTCTTCGTGGGAGCCCACCAGTGCCGTGCCGGCGCCGCCGCGCACGAGGCCGACGCCCGACCAGAGGTTGGGTGCCACCTCCAGCGAGCGCAGGTCGCGCGACTTGCCGCGGTGCAGGTCGAGCATCCGCTTCTGGCCCTCGGACTCGCTCTTCGCCAGGCCGCCCTGCACGCGCTCGATCTCGCTCTCGTCGATCCCGCGGAGCAGGCGGTCCGCCTCGGCCCAGGCCTCCTCGCTGCTGTCGCGGGAGATCACGTGCAGCCGGATGCCGAACGACATCGAGCGGCCGGCCTTCTTGGCGAGCTTGCGGATCCAGTCGACCTTCTCGGCGACCGCCGGCAGCGGCTCGCCCCAGGTCAGGTAGGTGTCGGCGTGCTCGGCCGCGACCACGCCGGCCTCCGGGGAGGAACCGCCGAAGTAGATCGGCGGCACCGGGTCCGGGCGCCGCTGCAGGGTCGCGTTCTCGACGAACACGTGGTCGCCGCGGAAGCTGACCGGCTCCTCACCGGCCCACAGCTGACGTACGACGCTCAGGAACTCGCCACACCGTGCGTAACGGTCCGCCTTGTTCAGTGAGTCGCCGTACGCCAGCTGCTCCTGTGGCTCGCCGCCGGTCACGACGTTGAGCAGCAGTCGGCCCTGTGACTGCCACTGGAACGTCGAGGCCATCTGCGCGGCGAGGGTCGGGCTCATCAGGCCGGGGCGCAGCGCCACCAGGAACTTCAGCTTCTCGGTCTCCTGCACGAGCATCGCCGTGGTCAGCCAGGCGTCCTCGCACCACGCTCCGGTCGGAGTGAGCACCGACTCGAAGCCGGCCTGCTCGGCGGCCGCGGCGACCTGGTTGAGGTACTGCAGGGTCGCGGGCCGGTCTCCGTGCATGGCGTTGCCGTGGCCACCGGCGATCAGGTTGCGGGAGTCGCCGTACGTCGGCAGGAACCAGTGGAAGGTGAGGCTCATGCCGCCACCGCCTTCACGACGCGGAGACCCTCGAGGAAGCCTTCGACGATCTTGCCGAGCGCGGGCTCGGCGTCCTCGTGGATCGCGGAGAGATCGCTGGTCGTCGGGGACTCGATGAACTCGTCGAGGACCAGGAACCCGTTGACCACGTGGCGCGCCTCCATCGAGGTGAGCACCGGGCGCAGGGCGTAGTCGAGGGCCAGCGCGTGCGCGACGCTCCCGCCGGTGGCCAGCGGCAGCACCACCTTGCCGTCCAGGCCGAACTGCGGCAGCAGGTCGAGCCAGGTCTTGAGCAGTCCCGAGAAGGCCGCCTTGTAGACCGGCGTGGCGACGATCAGGCCGTCGGCCTTCTCCAGCCGTGCCGCAGCGTCGACGATCGCCGGGTCGTCGAAGTCGGCATGCATCAGCGCCTCGGCCGGCAGGTCCCGCAGGGTCAGGGTGTCGACGGTGTGACCGTGCTGCTCGAGGATCCCGGTGACGTGGCCCAGCAGTACGGCGCTGCGGGAGACCTTCATCGGACTGCCGGAGACGGCGAGTACGTGGGACAAGGTTCGGCTCCTCGTTGGTTGACTCCCATAACTCTATCAAGTCACTAGGTTTTACACATTTAACCGGCGACGTGTCCGCCTCGTGGGAGAGGCATGGACAGCAGTGACTTGGGGCACACTCTGGGCAGCCCGCACGGGGCCACCGAAGGGAGCACTGCCATGGGAATCGGACTCGGAGTCGTCCTCCTCCTGCTCGGCCTCATCCTCGCGTTCGGCGTGGTCGACCTGCCGGCGAGCATCGACAACGTCGTCGCCACCAACACGCTCGGCTGGATCCTGATCATCGTCGGCGCGCTGGCGATCGTCCTCGCCCTGGTGATGAACAGCCAGCGCACCCGCACCACCCGGGTCGTCGAGGAACGGCGCGTCGACCCGCCCGTCTGAGATCACCGTCAGAGATCACTGCCTCAGACCACCGGCTGAGACATTCGTACGGCGGTCCGTCCGCCCTCCTGACACCGTCAACGAGGGCAGCCGGGCCGCCGTACGCTGTCCGCCATGACGGACGCCCGCCTCGCCCAGCTCATCGAGACCTGGCACGGTGCCTGCACCTCGTTCGTGGCCCTGGCCCGCGAGATCCCGCCCGAGGAGTGGGACCTGCCGACCGACCTCGACGGCTGGAGCGTGAAGGACAACGTGGCCCACACCGCGCACCTCGAGGCCGTCCTCGCCGGCACCCCCGAGGAGACCATCGAGGTCGCGGAGGCTCCGCACCTGAAGAGCCTGATGAGCTACTACACCGAGCAGGGTGTGCTCGCCCGCCGCGACCGCGACATGGCCGCGCTCGCCGACGAGATCGAGCAGGCCGTGGCCTCCCGCTACGCCGCGCTGCAGGCCGACCCGCCGAGCGACCCGAAGGCCGCCCCGCCCAAGACACCCGGTGACGTTCCCTGGGACTTCCAGACCCTGCTGAACAACCGGCCGCTCGACGTCTGGATGCACGAGCAGGACATCCGGCGCGCCACCGGTCGACCGGGCAGCTACGACTGCGCCGCGGCCGCCCACGTGCTGCGTACCTTCGGGCGCGGGCTGCCCATGGTCGTGGGCAAGCGGGTGGCCCCGCCGCCGGGCACCACCGTCCGGCTGGAGATCCCGGACGCCGGGCTGGGCTGGAGCGTGCGCGTCGGTGACGACGGCCGCGCGGCCCCGGTGGAGGACGACGTGGAGGCGACCACGACCGTCGCGCTGCGGCCCGAGGACTACGTCGTGCTTGCCGGCGGGCGCCGCGCGCCCAGTCGAGACCGAGCCGCGCATCACCGGCGACGAGGAGCTCGCCCACCGGGTGCTCGAGGCGCTGGCGGTCACCCCGTGACCCGCGGGGGCGACTGGACGCTCGACGACATCCCCGACCTGACCGGCAAGCGCGCGCTGGTCACGGGGGTGACGAGCGGGATCGGCGAGTCCACCGTGCTCGAGCTGGCCCGCCACGGCGCGGAGGTCATCCTCGGCGCACGCAACCCGGCCAAGCTCGAGGCCACCATCGCCCGGATCGAGAAGGAGGTTCCCGGGGCGGCGCTGCACCCGCTCGCCATCGACGTCTCCGACCTCTCCTCCGTACGACGAGCCGCGGCCGAGGTGACCGAGCCCCTCGACCTGCTCGTCAACAACGCCGGCGTGATGGCGACACCGCACCAGCGCACCGCCGACGGCCTCGAGCTGCAGATGGCCACCAACTACTTCGGCCCGTTCGCGCTCACCGGGCTGCTGCTCCCCCGGCTGGCCGACTCCGGTGACGGCCGCGTCGTCGCGATCAGCTCGCAGGGCAGCCGGATGGCCCGCCGCGCCCCGCTCGACGACCCCCGCGACCAGACCCACCGCTACGGCAAGTGGCAGGCGTACTTCGCCTCCAAGCTCGCCGACCTGCTGTTCATCTTCGAGCTCGACCGCCGCTGCCGCGAGCAGGGCGTGCCGGTCAAGGGCCTTGCCGCGCACCCGGGGTACGCCTCCACCGGGCTGATGGGCACCGGCCGCAACACCGGCAACACCGCCGACAAGATGCGCTTCACCGCAACGATCCTGCAGGCCGTCTTCGCAGCGGTCGGCCAGCCCGCCTCGCTCGGCGCACTGCCCACGTTGATGGCGGCGACCGCCGACCTGCCCGGCTCGACGTACGTCGGACCCGACGGGTGGCTCCAGTTCAAGGGCCACCCGCAGATCGTGAACGCCCGCCGGCTCGCCCACGACCGCGACGCCCAGCGCGAGCTGTGGGAGCTCAGCGAGAAGACCACCGGCGTGAGCTTCCTGGACGACAAGGCCCTCGAGAGGTGACCACCCGGCTGCGTCCGATCACGCCCGACGACCACGCCGCCGTCGTGGCGCTCAACGACCGGCACGTCGAGCTGACCGCGCCGATGGACGAGGCGCGGCTGGCCGAGTTCGTCGACGCCGCCGAGCACGCCGACGTCATCGACGTGGACGGGCAGTTCGCCGGCTTCGTGATCACGTTCGTCACCGGCGCGGCGTACGACGGGTCGCACTTCGCCTGGTTCGGGGAGCGCTACGACGACTACTGCTACCTCGACCGGATCGTCATCCACGAGGAGTTCCAGCGACGCGGACTCGGCACCTTCGCCTACGACGAGCTCGAGGGCAGCTGCGACCGACCGGTCTTCGCGCTCGAGGTCAACATCGACCCGCCCAACGAGCCGTCACTGGCCTTCCACCGGGCACGCGGCTTCGCGGAGGTCGGTCAGAGCGATGCCAGCGGCCACCTGGTCTCGCTGATGGTCAAGCAGCTCAGCTGATCACCTTCAGGACCACGCGGCCCTTGGGGTAGCGGATCCCTGCGCCGAAGTGCTGGTGGTAGAGCCGAACCAGCTCGGCGAGGTCCTTCGGTGCCATCTTGATGCAGCCGTAGGACTTGTAGTCGTTGATCCGCGGGTACTCCCAGCGGCAGGGCTGGTCGCCCTTGCGGTCGGCGCACTGCCGGCTGCCGGCGCCCTGCTCGGTGTGGAGGAACAGGTCGTGCCGGACGTGGCCGCTGGAGCAGGCCTTGTCGTCGAGCCGGAAGGCCCGGCCCTTGATGACGTTGCCGTGGTAGTCGTTGTACTGCCTCATCTGGTAGGTGCCGTTGGGCAGCCACCCCTTCGAGGTCGCGCACGAGTTGCGGCCCACCTTGCCGGGCAGTCCCGACCCGGCCCGCCAGCTCTTCGTCTGCACCAGCTTCCAGGCGCCGCCCGCCTGACGCTGGTAGAGCCGCCAGATCACCCGTGAGTAGAACTGGTTGTGCGGGTTCTTGTCGAAGGTCACCACGGCCTTCCACGGCGGCGACGCCGACGAGGCCGGCGCTGCGGGTGCGACGAGCAGCACGGACCCGAGGAGTAGTAGAACCGCCAACCATTTCTTCACGGGCGAAACACTAGGGCTCGGACGAGCTCCGCGCACAGCGCTTGCCTCAAGGGCTGGATGGGGTCAGGTTGGGGGAATGCGCATTCTCGTTCTCGGCGGCACCATGTTCCTGTCCCGCGCCGTGGCGGCCGACGCCGTCGCGCGGGGCCACGAGGTCACCTGCGCGGCGCGCGGCGAGTCCGGCTCGGTGCCGGACGGCGCGCGCCTCGTCCACCTGGACCGCACCGACCCCTGACTGGTCGGCGCTCGAGGGCGAGTGGGACGCGGTCGTGGACGTCGCGCGCACCCCGAGCTGGGTGGCCGGCGCGCTCGACCACCTCGCCGACGCCCACTGGACGTTCGTCTCGACGATCAGCGTGTACGCCGACCACTCCACGCCCGGCGGCACTCCCGAGACGCTGCCGCTGCTGCCGCCGATCGCCGACGACGTCGACCAGGACTCCGCCGAGGCCTACGGCTCCAGCAAGGTCGCCTGCGAGCAGGACGTGCAGGCCCGCGCCCGCGAGGCACTGATCGTCCGGCCGGGGCTGATCATCGGACCCGGGGACCCGAGCGGCCGGTTCACCTACTGGCCCGAGCGGCTCGCGGAGGGCGGCGAGGTGCTCGCGCCGGAGTCGCCCGACCGGGACACCCAGGCGATCGACGTACGCGACCTGGCCGCGTGGATCGTGACCGGCGCCGAGAAGCACCTGACCGGCGTGTACGACGCGACCGGCCGCGTCCAGCGGCTCGGCGACCTGGTCGACGAGGTGAGCAAGGCCGTCGGCGGCGACGCCACCGTCATCTGGGCCCCGGCAGACTTCCTGCTCGAGCGCGAGGTCACCTACTGGGCCGGACCCCGGGCGCTGCCCCTCTGGCTGCCCGAGGACGCCCGCGGGATGACCTCGCACGACGTGAGCGCCACCTTCGACGCCGGCCTCACCACCCGACCGGTCGGCGAGACCGCGGTCGACACCCTCGCCTGGCTGCGCGAGAACCCCACGGCTCCACGCACCGGCCTGAGCCGCGCGGAGGAGCAGGACCTGATCGACGACTGGTACAGCGTCAGCGGCTAGGCGGCCGGCCTGCTGCCTCACACTCGCTCGACACTAGAACGTGTTTCAGTTTGAATGACCCCATGGATCTCTCCGTGGTGCTGTTCACGAGCGACCGGGGCATCACCCCGGCAGACGCGGCGAAGGCTGCCGAGGACGCCGGCTTCCACGCGTTCTACGTGCCCGAGCACTCGCACATCCCGACCAGCCGCGACTCGGCGCACCCCGGGACCGGAGGCGAGATCCCCGACGACCGCTACCTGCGCATCCTCGACCCGTGGGTGTCGCTCGCGACCGCAGCAGCCGTGACGAGCACGATCCGGCTGGGCACCGCGGTGGCGCTGCCGATGGAGCACGACCCGATCACGCTCGCCAAGACGCTGGCCACGCTCGACCACCTCTCCGGCGGCCGGGTGACGCTCGGCGTCGGGTTCGGCTGGAACGTCGAGGAGCTCGAGGACCACGGCGTACCCGGCAAGAAGCGCCGCACCGTGCTGCGCGAGTACCTCGAGCTGATGGGTGAGCTCTGGAGCAAGGACGTCGCGTCGTACGACGGGGAGTTCGCGCACCTCAAGCCGAGCTGGGCCTACCCCAAGCCGGTGCAGCAGCCGCGCATCCCGATCCTGGTCGGCGCCGGCGGCACCCCGAAGAACTTCGACTGGATCTCCGCGAACGCCGACGGCTGGATCACCACGCCGATCGAGACCGACATCGAGGAGCGCGTGGCCGGTCTCACCGAGGCGTGGGCCGCGAAGGGTCGCGAGGGCAAGCCGCGGATCGTCGTACTCCTCACCAGCCGGCTCGAGCCCGGCCAGCTCGAGCGCTGGCAGGAGCTCGGCGTCGACGAGGTGATGATGGGCCTGCCGGACAAGAGCGCCGAGGAGGTCAGCGCGTTCATCGCCAAGATGGGCGCCAGGCTGACCGCGACGACGTGAGCACGTACGTCGTCAGCGGCGCCGCCTCGGGCATCGGCGCCGCCGTCACCGCCCGCCTGCGCGCCGACGGGCACACCGTGATCACCGTCGACCTGCACGACGCGGACGTGGTCGGCGACCTGGCCACCACCTCGGGACGCGACGGGGCCGTCGCCGCGATCCGGCAGCGCACCGACACGGTCGACGGCGTGGTGCCCTGCGCCGGCATCGCCGGCCAGACCGGCACCGACGGCCGGCTGCTCATCTCGCTGAACTACTTCGGCGCGGTGGCGCTGGCCACCGACCTGCGCCCACTGATGGCCCCGGGTGGCGCGACGGTCATGGTCAGCTCCAACTCGGTGACCGCCATGCAGGGATGGGACACCGACCTGGTCCGCGCCTGCCTGGACGACGACGAGGAACGCGCCCGGATGCTGGCCGGCAGCATCGAGCCGGTCATGCTCTACCCGGCCTCGAAGGCCGCCGTCGCGTGGTGGGTGCGCCGCGAGTGCGTGGCGTGGGCGCAGGACGGCCTCCGCCTGAACGCCGTCGCGCCGGGTCTGATCGCCACCCCGATGACCGACCGCCTGCGCGAGGACCCGAACCTCGGCGCCTTCATCGACGCCTTCCCCAATGCTCTCGGCCGGCCCGGACGCCCCGAGGAGGTGGCCGACGTCATCGCCTTCCTGCTCTCCGAGCAGGCCAGCCACGTCGTCGGCTCCCTGCTGTTCGTCGACGGCGGCACCGACGCGCTCCTGCATCCCGAGCGGCCGCAGACCCGCATAACCCGTCGTGCAGCGGCTCGTTCTTCCAGCGTGAGACGAACTCGAGTGGTCCTGTCGACAATCGCCCTGGCTGCCGCCGTGGCGTCCGGTGGTGCCGCGGCCGCCGTACCCGCGCCACCGATCCCGCCGCTGCCGACCGACCTGCTCAGCGAGTCCTTCACGGGCACGCCGGCCGTGAAGCAGCCGATCGCGCACCCGACGATCCCGTCCCACCCGTACCTGTCGGCCAACGGCACCAGCTCGATGCACGACGACGCCTACGCCTCGGACGCCTACACGGTCAGCGGGCCGCTCGGCCGCGACCTGCAGGTGCGCTCGGCCAGCTACGGCATCTCGGAGTGCGCCACGATGGGCTTCGACGCGAGCCACCGGATCGTCGGGCTCTGCGGCGGCGCCCAGGGCTTCACCATGCGGCTGATCGACCCGACCACCCTGGCCCAGATCGCCTCGCTGGACATGCCCGCGCGTGACCTGACCTCGGGCGCGAACCCGCTGAGCGACCTGTGCGGCGGCACCTACTTCTACCTCGACCGGCACCACCACGCCTACGTGCTCACCACCGGCAACCAGCTCTGGGAGGTGACGATCGGCGGGACCTCGCTGACGCACACGAAGACCTACGCGCCGACGATCCCCGACGGCGACTGCATGATCGCGACCATGCCCGACTGGAAGGGCCGCATCTTCTTCGCCACCAAGGGCGGCCGGGTCGGCACCATCGACCCCGCGACCGGCGCCTCCCGGATCCGCACCTTCCCGGGCGAGGCGATCTTCAACTCGATGGCCACCGACGAGACCGGTGCCGTCTACATCGTCACCGACCACCGGCTGCTCGCGCTCGTGGCGGACAGGAGCGGGATGCCGCAGGTGCGGTGGGCGGCGCCGTACGACCGGGGCACGCGGCAGAAGCCGGGGCAGCTCTCGCAGGGATCGGGTACGACGCCCACGCTGATCGGCAAGGACCTCGTCGCGATCACCGACAACGCCGAGCCGCGGATGAACGTGCTGTTCTACAAGCGCGACGGCAACCCGAAGAACCGGCTGATCTGCAAGGCACCGGTCTTCGGCTCCGGCGCCTCGGCCACCGAGAACAGCCTGGTCGCGGCCGGTCGCTCGGTGATCGTCGAGAACAACTACGGCTACGCAGGGTCCACAGTCGACCATCGGCGGGAAGACCACCTCACCGGGCGTCGCGCGCGTCGTCCTCGAGGGCAACAACAAGTGCCGCGTCGCGTGGACCTCGTCGGTGAGCGCACCGACGTCGGTGCCGAAGGTCTCGCTGGGCAACGGGCTGGTCTACGTGTACTCGAAGAAGGCCTCCACGCCGCTCGACGACAGCTGGTACTTCACCGCGATCGACGTACGCACCGGCCGCACCCAGTGGCTCCAGCGCACCGGCAACGGCATCCAGTGGAACAACCACTACGCCTCGATCTACCTCGGCCCCGACGGCGCGGCGTACATGCCCACCATGGCGGGGTTGGTGCGGTTCAAGGACGGGGGCTGACCTGCGCGCTGCCGGTTTCACTACTCCGGTTGTGAAACCGGCACGATGTTCGGAAAGTATTCGTATGACGGCGCCAGTTTCACTACTCCGGTTGTGAAACTTGTGACTCACGTGAACAGGTGGATGATCCAGTCCGCGGCACCGAGGATCACCAGGAAGCGGATGAAGCGGCCGGTGAGGCAGGTGCTGATGAACAGCCAGAGGCGCACCTTCATCTGGCCGGCCAGCACGGCCATCACGTAGAGCGGCGGGAAGCCCAGCGAGGCGGAGGCGAAGAGCAGGAGCGCGGTCTGGTTGGGGCGCTCGTGCACCCGCACGGACCAGCGGTCGTAGGACTCCTTCCACTTCGGCGTGGCCATCTTCTTCTTGATCCACGGCAGCCGCATCGCCCAGCCGGAGGCGTGGTAGAGCGCCACCTTGCCGGCGGTCTGCCCGACGGCGGCGGCGAGCGGCCACCCACCCGACACCGATGTCCTTGATCGCCGCCCCCACGGCGGCGAGGTAGGCCTCGATGTTGATGAACGGGATGACGGCGGAGCCGAACGCGACGAGCAGCGTCGTCAGGATCAGCTTCACGGGTGAACCGGTGCGGCGCCCTCGGCCAGAGACGCTGAGCCGAGGTCCATGCCGAACCGTTCCTCGGCCTCGACGAGGTGCGGCAGCGGGGCACCCGAGAGCGGCATCCCCAGCTTCATCAGGTGCGCCAGCGAGATGCTCTTGTGCGCCAGCAGGACGAGCGCGATCGCCAGGCCGACCCACATCCAGCCGGTGACCAGCAGCAGGATCGCGAACAGGCCGGAGTTCACCGCCTTGCCCGGGTGGGACCAGTTCAGCAGCCACAGCCGGCGGTCGATGACGTAGAAGTAGTTGGGGCTGGTGATCGGCCACGCGAGGAAGCAGATCGACAGGAAGCCGTCGACGACCATGAACTCGGCGAGGTAGACGAAGATCGCCGGCGAGAGGCTCGGGTCGAGCCAGGCCA
This sequence comes from uncultured Actinomycetota bacterium, assembly GCA_963797505.1. Classification (GTDB taxonomy): domain Bacteria; phylum Actinomycetota; class Actinomycetes; order Propionibacteriales; family Nocardioidaceae; genus Marmoricola. The sequence continues at coordinate 169,429 of CAWCQB010000029.1, forward strand.
GGCCGATGTAGAACGCCGCCGCGCACAGCCGGTCGCTGAGGATGTCGAGGACGGCGCCGGTGCGGGTCTCGCAGTCGAACATCCGGGCGATCTGGCCGTCGAGGGAGTCCCCGACCCAGTGCACGAGCAGCGCGATGACCAGCAGGGTCTTGCTGTCGTGGCTGGCGGCGTACGCCGCGAGCGTGATCGAGGCGGCCGCACGGATGAAGGTGACGATGGTCGCGGGCGTGCCGATGCGCTCGCGCGCAGGGTCAGCCAGGACCCGACCAGGTTTCACCATGCCTGCAGGCTATCCGCGGCGACGTGAGACCCGCGTCAGGCATCCCCCTGACGCGCCCCCCATGTCCGCCCCTTGGTCAGAAGAGCAGCGCCGCGGCCGGGTCTTCCATGATCGCGGCGACGTCGGAGAGGAACCGGGAGCCCTTCTCGCCGTCGACGTGCCGGTGGTCGAAGGAGAGCGCGAGCTGGGTGACCTGGCGTACGACGATCTCGTCGTCCACGACCCAGGGCTGCTTCTTCACCGCGCCGAAGCACAGGATCGCCGACTCGCCGGGGTTGATGATCGGAGTGCCGGCGTCGACGCCGAAGACGCCGACGTTGGTGATCGTGAAGCTGCCGCCGCTCATCTCGGCCGGCTGGGTCTTCCCCTCGCGAGCCGTCGCGGCGAGCTGGTTGAGCGCACCGGCGAGCTCGAGCAGGGAGAGCCGCTCGGCGTCCTTGACGTTGGGTACGACGAGCCCGCGGGGCGTGGCCGCCGCGATGCCGAGGTTGACGTAGCTCTTGAAGACGATCTCCTGGGCCGGCTCGTCCCAGAACGAGTTGATCTCCGGCGTACGACGCATCGCGAGCATGCACGCCCGGGCCAGCACCAGCAACGGCGAGACCTTCACGTCGCGGAACTCGCGTCGGCTCTTGAGCCGCTCGACGAACTCCATCGTGCGGGTGACGTCGACGGTGACCCACTCGGTGACGTGCGGGCGCGGAGAAGGCCGAGTCGACCATCGCCTGCCCCATCATCTTGCGCACGCCCTTGATCGGCTCACGGCGCTCTCGTTCCGCAGCGTCATACGAAGTGGTCGCGGTAGCAGCCGATTCGTATGACGTCCGGGCGGAACCAGAGGCAGCCTGCACGTCCTCGCGGGTGATGGTGCCGTTGGGGCCGCTGGCAGTGACGACCGAGAGGTCGACGCCGAGGTCCTTGGCCAGCTTGCGCACCGGCGGCTTGGCCAGCGCGCGGGCGTCCGCCGACGGGGGCCGGCTCCTCGGTCACGGCGTGGGCGGGGACCGCCGGCTCGTCGGACTCGATCACGGCCTGCGACTGGGCACCGCCGGGCGCGAAGGCACCCTGCACCTGCATCTGGGTGGCCGCGGCCGCCTCGGTGGCGGGCGACGCGGATCCCTTGCGCGGGCGGCGGATCGGTCCGCGGTCGGCCTTGTTGCGCCCGACCAGGCTCTCGCCCTCACCGCCGCCGGAGGCGGCCGGGTTGGACAGGTCGATCTCGCCGATGTCGGCGGGGGCGGGGGCGGCCGCCGGCTTCTCGGACGGGTCGCCGATCGAGATGATCGCGGTGCCGACGGGCACGGTCTCGCCCTCGGGCACGAGCAGCCCGGTCACCACGCCGGCGTACGGCGAGGGCAGCTCGACCAGCGACTTCGCGGTCTCGATCTCGACCACGATGTCGTTGATCTGGACGGTGTCGCCCTCCTTGACCCGCCAGGCCACGATCTCGGCCTCGGTCAGGCCCTCTCCGACGTCGGGGAGCAGGTAGTCAGCCACGCGCTTCTCCTCAGAACTCGAGCGATCGGTCGACGGCATCGAGCAGCCGGTCGAGGTCGGGCAGGTAGTCCTCCTCGATCCGGGAGGCGGGGTACGGCGTGTCGAACCCGCCGACCCGCAGCACCGGCGACTCCAGCGAGTAGAAGCACTGCTCCTGGATGCGCGCGGTCACCTCGGAGCCCATGCCGAGGTTGACGTGGGCCTCGTGGGTGATGATCGCGCGGCCGGTGCGGCGTACGGACTCGAAGACCGGACCCATGTCGAGCGGGCTCAGCGTGCGCAGGTCGATCACCTCGAGCGAGGTGCCCTCGGTCGCCGCCGCCTCGGCCGCCTTCATCGCGGTCTTCACGGTCGGGCCGTAGGCGAGCACGGTCGCGTCGGTGCCACGCCGGACCACGCGGCTGGTGAACAGCGGCTCGGGCGTCTCGGACTCGTCGAGGTCGGCCTTGTCGGCGTGGTACTGGCGCTTCGGCTCGAGGAAGATCACCGGGTCGTCGGAGGCGATCGCCTGCTGGATCATCCAGTAGCCGTCGATCGGGTTGGAGCAGGCCACGACCTTGAGGCCCGGCGTGTGCGCGAACTGCGCCTCGGGGCTCTCGGAGTGGTGCTCGACCGCACCGATGCCGCCGCCGAAGGGGATCCGGATGACCATCGGCATCGGCGAACGACCCTTGGAGCGGTAGTGCATCTTCGCGACCTGGCAGACGATCTGGTCGTACGCCGGGTAGACGAACCCGTCGAACTGGATCTCGACCACCGGCCGGTAGCCGCGCAGCGCGAGCCCGACCGCCGTGCCGACGATGCCGGACTCGGCGAGCGGGGAGTCGATGACGCGGTCCTCGCCGAAGTCCTTCTGCAGGCCGTCGGTGATCCGGAAGACGCCGCCGAGCTTGCCGACGTCCTCGCCCATGATGAGGACCTTGGGGTCGTCCTCCATCGCCTTGCGCAGGCCCATGTTGAGGCCCTTGGCGAGGGTGATCTTCTGGGTGCTCATGAGTGGCTCCCCTCGAAGGTCTCGAGGTAGGCCGCGTAGCCCTCGCGCTGCACGCGCAGCTCCTCGGTCTCCTCGGCGTAGACGTGCGCGAACATGTCCAGCGGCTTCGGGTCGGGCAGCGCCTTGACGCCCTCGCGCAGGTGGTGGCCGAGGTCGTCGGCCTCCTGCTTGAGCGCGTCGATGAACCCGTCGTCGACCAGGCCGTTGCGGCGCAGGTAGACCTCCAGCCGCGCGATCGGGTCCTTCAGCTTCCAGTGCTCGACGTCGTCGGAGAGCCGGTAGCGGGTCGGGTCGTCGGTGGTGGTGTGCGCGCCCATCCGGTAGGTGTAGGCCTCCACCAGGGTGGGGCCGCTGCCCTCGCGGGCCCGGTTGAGCGCCGCCTGCGTCACGGCGTACGTCGCGAGCACGTCGTTGCCGTCGACGCGGACGCCGGGGAAGCCGAAGCCGAGTGCGCGCTGGTAGAGCGGGATGCGGGTCTGGCGCTCGATCGGCTCGGAGATGGCCCACTGGTTGTTCTGGCAGAAGAACACGACCGGCGCGTTGTAGGACGCCGCGAAGATGAACGCCTCGTTGACGTCGCCCTGGCTGCTGGCGCCGTCGCCGAAGTGGGCGATCACGGCTGCGTCGCGGTCGGTGTCACCGGTGCCGACGGCGCCGTCGCGCTGGATGCCCATCGCGTAGCCGGTCGCGTGCAGGGCCTGGGCCCCGATGACGATCGTGTAGAGCCCGAAGTTGAACTCCTTGGGGTCCCAGGCGCCGTGGTCGACGCCGCGGAACAGCCCGAGCAGGTTGAGCGGGTCGACGCCGCGGCAGTAGGCGACGCCGTGCTCGCGGTAGGTCGGGAAGACGTAGTCCTGGGGACGCAGCGCCCGGCCGGCGCCGATCTGCGCGGCCTCCTGGCCGAGGAGCTGGGCCCAGATGCCGAGCTCGCCGTGCCGCTGCAGCGCGGTGGCCTCGGTGTCGATCCTCCGGGTGAGGACCATGTCGCGGTAGAAACCGCGCAGCTGCTCCGCACTGAAGTCGAGGTCGAACTCGGGGTGGTGGACGCGCTCGCCCTCGGGCGTCAGCAGCTGGATCAGCTCGGGGCCGCCGTCGGCTTGCGAGGGGCCGAAGACCTCGACGAGGTCAGGACCGAAATCGGGCATTCAACACTCCCTGTGTCCGGGCGATTGCGGGGTCTCCGCGTCGCGTGGCATGCAGTGGGCCTCGAGGTCGCAGGGGTGGCGCGATCAGGAGACTCGATGGGTCGAAACACCTTGTGACGGAGGCCACAGGTCTCAGGCAAAAGGTAGCGGACGAGGCCCATCTGCGCCCAATCGAGCGCGATGCCCGACCCCACCCGGCGCTCACCAGGAGAACAGGGTGACCAGCCGCTCGACCAGGGCGCGCTCGGCTGCCCGCCCGGCGAGGTGGTGGGAGTCGAACGAGCCCGTGCGGTGCAGCACCTGACCGGCCAGCACGACCTCGCCGTGCCAGGCCGGCGGCGTGGCCTCGTCGCACACCGTGAAGAAGGAGAACGACAGCCGCTCGTGGTTGGAGTCCCACGGGATCCGCAACCCCGCACGCACCTGGTAACCGTCGATGAAGGCGGAGCTCCGGGGGCTGGTCGTCGAGGCCATCATGGGTCGACACTAGGGCCGAGCACCGACAGTTTCTCGCCGGCGCTCGGCCCTCCCCCGACCGGTGAGTGGCTCAGAGGGCCGCGCGGTCCACGCGGTCGTGGTAGCGCCGGCCCGACGACTCCGCCGGCGATCGCGGCGAGCAGGGTGCCCAGCAGCACGAGTACGCCGGTCACGATGCCGCCCAGCGTCACGCTGTCGGTGGGGATCGGGATCCGGGGTACGTCGACCCGGTCGAGCAGGTTGTACTGGTCACCGGCCACCCAGCCGAGCACGGCTGCGGCCACGGTCACGAGCAGTCCGACGAACCAGACGGCCACGCCCTGGCGGCCGCCGTCGAAGCGGGACATCCGCCCGGCGACGTACCCGCCGGCGTAGTACGCGATCAGGAGCACGGCCAGCAGCACGAGCGCGATGACCAGGGTCACCGACCCGGCCTCGCGCTGGACGTCGGACTGGGTGACGTTCCCGCTGTAGTCGAGGGCCGTGGCGATGACCGCCAGGATCCCGGTGAGCAGCGCGGTCACGCCGACTGCCACCAGCCAGCCGAAGCACGCGGCGCCGAGGTTGGCTCCCCCGAACTTCTCGCGGGCGGGGTCCTCGCGGTAGACGGTCTTCTCAGTCGTTTCCGGTTCCATGGTTCCTCCCTGGGTTCATGGGCCAACAGATCCCGTACCCCACCCCGCGCCCGGATATTCGCGAACGAAACGGCACGCGTCAGTCCGTATCTCCTTCCGGCGCCACCGGCTCGAACTCCTCGGTCGCGGCGCTCCGGGTCGCAGCAGCAACACCCACCACAGTGATGACCAGGCCGATCACCTCGCGGAGGTCCAGCGTCTCGCCGAGCAGGAGCCAGGCGAGCACGGCGGTCACGGGCGGCATCAGGAAGAACACGCTCGCCGCGGCACCGGCACCCCGCGCCCGCACCAGGATGCCCAGCAGCCCGAGGCCCAGGATCGAGTTGACGACGGCCAGGTAGACGAGCGCGATCCCTGCCTGCGCGGGGTCCTGGACGACGTCGGTCCCCTCCACCACGAGCGCCAGCACGAGCAGCGGAGGCGCGGCGACCCCGAACTGGATCGTGGCCGACCACAGCGGGTCCGGCGCGCTGCCCGATCCACCGCTGGCCGAGCGTCCCCAGGCTCAGCCCGAGCACGCTCACCACGCCGCACACCAGGCCGACGACTCCGCCTGCCTCGTCGACGTCCGGCCCGAGCACGAGCAGCACGCCGAGTACCCCGACGACGAACCCGATCACCTGGAGCGGCGAGAGCCGCTCGCCGAGGAACATCGCCGCGAGCAGGGCCGTGAGCACCGGGCTCAGCGAGTGCATCAGCGCGGCGAGGGTGGCGCTGAGGCCGGCGTCGAAGGCGAGGTACATCGCGCCGAACTGCACCCCGTTGAGCACCAGCCCGGAGAGACCGATCCGGACCGCGTCGGCGCGGGTGACGCGCAGCGGGCCACGCAGTACCCGAGCCAGGGCCCACGCGAGCACGGCGGCCAGCACGAACCGCAGCGCGACCAGCATCAGCGGCGACATCGCCTCCACGCCGTACGGCCCGGCGATGTAGCCGGACGACCAGACGAGCACGAAGCCCGCGGCGGGGACGAGAGGGCAGGTGCCGGTTGCTCGCCATGCCACCCCGTCCCGAGATCTTCCCGACTGACCGCCTGTCCGTGCCTGCCACGGTAGGTCTCGTCGGACCGGCCCCACGAGCGACCCCCGTCCGCACTCGGACATCGGGCTCTCGTGCACGCCTACGCCGGCCCGCTGTGCCAGCATGCGAGCCATGCTGGAGGAGCGACGATTCGGACCCGGACACCCGAGTGGCGCGCCCTCTACGAGCGCATCCAGATCGCGATGGAGCTGACCTCGCGTCTCAACGTGCTGCCGTTCAGCGACATCGACTCACGCAACGCCCTGCTCGCCGATCTGCTCGGCAAGCCACTGCCGGACAAGGCGATCATGCACCCGCCGTTCTACTGCACCTACGGTCTCGGGACCGAGCTCGGCGAGCGGACCTCCGTCGGCCAGGCGTGCTCGTTCCTCGACCTCGGCGGCATCACCATCGGCGACCGGACGATGATCTCCCCGAAGGTCACCCTCGTCACCGAGGGACACCCCGTCGAGCTGGCCGAGCGCTACGAGTTCGTCACCGTGGCGCCGATCGTCATCGAGGCGGACGTCTGGATCGGTGCGGCGGCCACCGTCCTGCCCGGAGTCACGATCGGCCACGGCTCGGTCGTCGGAGCGGGCACGGTCGTGGCCAAGGACGTGCCGCCGATGACCGTCGTCACGGGTTCTGGTCACGTGGAACGCAAGCGCGTGGCAGCCGGTGCGACGGCTCAGAGCTCTGAGGCCCAGCGGCCCGGGATGACGACGGTCCCGCAGGTGTCGCAGCGCAGGGCGTCCGCGCTGTGGTTGAAGAGGCCGCGCGTGAGCTGGATCCCGGTGAGGTCGCCCGCCAGTCCCCGAGCCTTCTTGAACTTCACGCCCGGTGAGCGCCCGACAACCACGCCGGCAGCTCATCTCGCCCTGGCACTGCGGACACGTGATTGGCTGCGCGGACATGGAGGCGATCTTGGCAGAGCTCGAGGAGAAGCAGTGACGCAGATGGTGAGGGTCCACAACTTCAACGTGTCCAGCCGACGGGTACGCCGCCGGGGAGGGCCAGAGCCTCGAACGCCCCTTCGGCCACGCCGACCCCGCGACCTTCTTCAGCTGGGCCGGCGCCACGGCGAGCTGGCCCAACCGGACCGACCCCGGCGGCAGCCGCGGGCTGGACGACTACCTGGTCCGCGACTTCCACCGCAACATCGGCGCCGAGATCATGGGACGCAACAAGTTCGGTCCCCAGCGCGGCCCGTGGACCGACCTGGAGTGGGAGGGATGGTGGGGGGAGGAGCCGCCGTTCCACACCCCGGTCTTCGTGATGACCCACCACGAGCGGCCCTCGTTCACGTTGTCCGACACGACCTTCCACTTCGTGAGCGGCGAGCCCGAGTCGGTGCTCGAGCGTGCCCTCGAGGCCGCCGACGGCAAGGACGTCCGCCTCGGCGGCGGCGCCGACACCGTCCGGCAGTTCCTGGACGCCGGACTCATCGACACCCTCCACGTCGCGGTCTCCCCCGTGGAGCTCGGCACCGGATCCCGGCTGTGGACCTCTCCCGACGAGCTCCTCGACCGCTATCACCGGGACGTGGTGCCCAGTCCGACGGCGCTGTCCACCACCGTCGCGGCTGCCCGTCGGCGGCACCCACGTGCACTCTGACTGGGCAGACATGACGTTCTCGGCTCGTATCGCTGTCGTCGCGATTCTTGGTGCCGGCTCATGCGGGACTGTGGCATGCGGCGCGAAGGATCAGTCGGCAACCGCCACCACCCACCCGCCGCGACAGTCCGGTCACGGCGAGTCCGTCGCCAACTGCAGCTCTCTCGCCGAGTGCTACGCCGACCGCGGCCGCGTTGACCACCGCTGGACAGTACGCTCGGGCGATCGCGATGAACGTGCGCCTCGGCAAAGAAGGTGACCGTGCTGAACGAGAAGACGGACTCCAACAGATCTGCTCGGACGGCCCAACGGCTACAACTCCGCCGCGGTGATCACTGACACTGGCGGTGATACCTCGGACCCTGACGCTGGCGTGGCCTACGGAGCCACGGTCGAGGCCTTCGACTCGAAGTCCGATGCGGTACGCCGATCGGACTACATCCAAGGCATCTGTGAAGGCATGCGTCGCCGAGGCTCGCGACTGGAGCTACAACTACGTCCCCGACAACGTGCGTCTTCGGGTGTTCGGGGAGTCGCCTCCCTCGATCGCGTCGAAGTACAAGGCGGCATCACCGCGGCAGCCAGCTAGAACGAGACCTGGTCTGTTGTCGCGAGAATCCCCTCGACCTACGGGCTTCGGCCGCGGTGCTCAGCTAGCCCGGCGGCCGTCCGGAGGCACGGAGGTCGGCCTCGCGGATCCCTGCCGTCTCCCAGTCGCCGGCCAGCTCGAGGACGGCGAGCGCCGAGGTCGGCATCGGGACCGACTGACCGCTGAGCGTCGATCGCGAGGTCCTCGAAGCCGGGGTTGTGCCCGACCATGACCACCGTGTCGGCGTCGGCCGGGAAGCTCACGCACGAGGTCGACCAGCTCGCGGACCGAGGCGGCGTACACGCGGTCCTCGCTGCGGACAGGCGGAGGATCGGCGAGCTCGGCCGAGGCGAGCTGCCAGGTCTGCTCGGCCCGCGTGGCCGTGGACACGACGGCGAGGTCGATCACGCCACCGTGCTCGGCCAGCCATCGACCCGCCTCGGGGGCCTGGCGCCGACCGCGCGGCGCGAGAGGCCGGAGCCGGTCCGGCTCGTCGCCCGACCAGTCCGACTTCGCGTGCCGCAGCAGGATCAGGGTGCGGCGCGTGGTCAGTCCTCGTCCGGCTCGTCGTCGGGCCGGTGGATGCGTTCACCGGTGGCCGGGTCGATGGCGTCCTGGCCCGGGCGGCAGGTTGGACAGGTCGGGTGCGATCACGGTCTGCTCACGACTGTCCGGGAGCCGTACGCCGACCGGGTGCTCGCCACCACCGACCAGGACGAGGTCACCGGAGTCGCGCTTGGGCAGCGTCTCGCCACGGAAGTACGCCGGCGCGATCCCCTGGTAGACGAACATCAGCACCAGGCCGAGGAGCAGCGATCCGACGCCGATCAGGAACACGCCCCCGATGCTGCCGATGCTGGTGTAGCCGTACTCGGGATCGGCGTAGGTGTAGCAGGCCTTGAAGAAGAAGCCCACGAGCAGGACGCCACCGAGCAGCGGCAGCAGGCCCTGCATCAGGATGTCGCGCGGCTTGGCCCACATCGTCTTCCGGTAGAACCACACGCAGGCGAAGCCGGTGAGCCCGTAGTAGAAGGCGATCATCAGGCCGACCGCCGCGATCGTGTCGGCGAGGATGTCGTTGCTGATCAGGGTGAGGCCGACGTAGAAGATGATCGAGACCCCGCCCATCCAGAGGGTCGAGTCCGAGGGCGTGAGGTACTTCGGGTGGATCCGCGCGAACCGCTTGGGGATGGCCCCGAACGCGGCCATCGACAGGCTGGTCCGCGCGGTCGGCAGGATCGTGGTCTGGGTCGACGCGGAGGCGGAGGTCAGCACGCAGATCGCGAGCAGGTGGACCATGATCCAGCCGACCGCACCGCCGCCGAAGACCTGGTGGCCCATGGCCGCGAACACGTCGTCTGCGTTGTTCACGTTGCCCAGGCCGATGCCGTGGGCGCCGACACCCGCGAAGGCGATCGTCGCCACCGAGACCAGGGCGTAGATCAGGAGCAGCAGCACGGTCGAGATCACGGCCGCACGTCCCGGGGTCTTGGCCGGGTCGTCGGCCTCCTCGTTGGTGGCGACGGCGGTGTCCCAGCCCCAGTAGATGAACACGGCGATCAGGGTCGCGGTCACGATCGCCGTGCCGCTCATGCCCGGCGGGCGAGAGCCAGCTCAGCGAGGGCTTGATGCTGCCGACCGGGCGCGTCGCCGGAGTACACCTTCGCCAGGGCGAAGAAGCGCGAAGGCCACCAGGGTCACGATCTCGACCCCGAGCAGGGCGTACTGCAACCGCACCGAGACCTCGATCCCGCGGTAGCAGATGTAGGTCATGATGATGATCCAGATGATCCCGGCGACCGTGCTCCAGAAGGTGCTGGCCGCCAGGGTGTCGAAGCCGAACAGCGCGAACGTGTAGGACCCTGCGATCTGGGAGAGGTTCGCCATCACGATGACGTCGGCCGCGATGATCCCCCAGCCGCCGAGCCAGCCGGTGCGCGTGCCGAACGCGCGCGCCGCCCAGGTGAAGGTGGTGCCGCAGTCGGGCTCGGCCTTGTTCAGCTCGGAGTAGGCCACCGCGATGAAGTACATCGGGATGAAGGCGAGCACCATGATCAGCGGCGCCTTGACCCCGACGATGCCGTCGCCGTTCTTGACGATGACCACGTAGCCGAGGCTGGCGGCAAGGCTGTACGCCGGCGCGGTCGACGCGATGCCGACGACGACACTGCCGACCAGCCCGATGGCCCCGGCGCGGAGGCCCTTGCTCTCTCGTTCCTCCTGCTGCATGGCCGTCATGACGTTGCTCCGATCCCCGGCCCGAGAGGTGTGCGATCCAGACTAGGGCCCGGGGCTGGTGGATACGAGCAACGAGCGTCAGTTACTGTTCCGCGGCTCAGTAGCGGGAGCCGTGACGAGCCGTTGCAGCAGCACCAGCAGTCGCTTCATCCGGGCCTTCGACAGGTCGCCGAACAGGGCGTCGATCAGCTCTTCTGCGAGGGGGACCGCCGCTGCCAGCACGTCGGGCACCTCGGGCATCAGGTGCAGGACCTGTGTCCGTCGGTCGGTCGCGAGGCGACGCCGCTCGAGCAGTCCGCGCTTCTCGAGGTCGTCCACGATCTGGACCATGCTGGCGCCGCTGACACCGAGGTTGCGGGCCAGCTCCGCCTGGGAGACGGGACCCATCGCCTCGAGGGCGGTGAGCGCGCCGTAGTCGCGCGGCTCGATGCGCAGCGGCTCGAGGGCGGTCATGAACTCGCGGTGCATCCGGGTGTGCACCCGGGTGATCAGGAACCCGATGCTCTCGCGGAGCGGCTCGGGCACGTCGGGCGCGAGGTCGACCTCGGCGACCCGGAGCAGCAGCGTGCGCAGCTCCTCGCGCTCCTCGAGCGTGAACCCGGCGGTGATCGAGTCCTCGAGGTCCTCCGCGTGCCGGCGCCAGCGACGAGCAGCGGCCGCGCCCTGCGGCGTCCGGGTCAGGGCGTAGGAGCGCCGGTCCTCCGGGTTGCGGACACGCGCGACCAGCCCCTGGTCGGCGAGGTCGGCGGCCACGCGCACCATGGTCGTGCGGCTGACGCTGATCGTCTGCGCGAGCGACTGCTGCGAGCGGGTGACTCCGCCGGAGAGGGCCAGCAGGGCGGCGTACGCATGGATGTCGACGCCGGCCGGGAGCACCTCGCCGAGAGCGACCGCGACGCGTGCGTGGGCCCGCCAGAACAGGTGGCCGGGGAGTACGGCGAGCGCAGGCAGCAGCTCCCTGCTGTCGCTGGCTTCACCCACTGTTCGTCCTCCCTCGAATCGTTAGCCACTTGACGATAGCCCGTGCACGCGTATCGTACAGAAGGTAATCGTTAACCTGTTGATGATTTGTCGACGAGTCGAGAAGGATGGCCATGGCCGACCAGCACATCCCCGCACACGCGGCCACCTCGACCGAGGCGGTCGGACGCGACCCGAAGTGGTGGACCCTCGTCGCCGTCTGCACCGGCGTCTTCATGCTGCTGCTCGACATCACGATCGTGAACGTCGCACTGCCCGACATCCAGACCGAGCTGGACGCATCGCTGTCCGACCTCCAGTGGGTGATCGACGCCTACGCGCTCAGCCTGGCCGCCCTGCTGCTCACCGCGGGCTCGCTCGCGGACCTCTTCGGCCGGCGCCGGGTGTTCGTGATCGGCACGGTGCTGTTCACGCTGGGCTCGATCGCCTGCGGATCGGCGCAGGACATCCTCTTCCTGACGATCTCGCGTGCGTTCCAGGGCATCGGCGGCGCCGCCATGTTCGCCACCGCGCTCGCGCTGCTCGCGGACGCCTTCAGCGGCAAGGACCGAGGTACGGCGTTCGGCGTGTTCGGCGCGACCACGGGTGTCGCGGTCGCGATCGGTCCGGTGCTCGGAGGCGTGCTCACCAGCGGCCTCTCGTGGCGGTGGATCTTCTTCGTGAACATCCCGATCTGCTTCGTCGCCATCGCGGTCTCGCTGACGAGGGTCCGGGAGTCGAAGGACCCCAACGCCGGAGCCCCCGACTGGTTCGGCTTCGTGTCGTTCTCGCTGGCCCTGGGGGCGCTCGTCTACGGACTGATCGAGGCCGGTCAGGAGAGCTGGGGCGAGCAGAAGGTCGTCGTCTCGCTGGTCGCGTCCGGCGTGCTCCTGGTCGTCTTCGTGGTCAGCCAGCTCGTCCAGCGCGCGCCGATGTTCGACATGACGCTGCTGCGCAAGCCCACCTTCACCGGTGGCCTGATCGCAGCCTTCGGCGTCTCGGCGTCGATCTTCTCGCTGCTCACCTTCCTGGTGATCTACGTGCAGAACGTCCTCGACTACTCGGCCGTGGAGACGGGCCTGCGGTTCCTGTTCCTCTCCGCCGCTTCCTTCGTCGCGGCCGCCATCGCCGGCCGGCTGACCGAGAAGGTGCCAGTGAAGTGGCTGATCGCTCCTGGCTTCCTGATCCTCGGCGTCGGCCTGCTGCTGATCCACGGCATCCAGACCGACTCCTCGTGGACGCACCTGATCCCGGGTCTCGTCGTGGCCGGCATCGGCATCGGGCTGATCAACCCGCCGCTGGCGTCGACCGCCGTCGGCGTGGTCACCGTCGACCGCGCGGGCATGGCGAGCGGCGCGAACTCCACCCTGCGACAGGTCGGCATCGCCACCGGCATCGCCGCCCTCGGCTCGATCTTCAGCCAGCAGGTCGCGGACGCGGCACGGCCGGGCCTCTCCGGGAAGGTGCCCAGCGCCGCGCTCGACGGGCTCACCGGTGCCCTGTCCGGCGGCCAGGTGCACGCCGCGGCCCAGGGCGCTCAGCAGGCAGCGAGCTCCTCGGCCGGGCAGAGCGCCGGCCAGCAGGCCTTCGACCTGGTCAACCGGGTCGGCACGTCCGCCGTGGTCGACTCGCTCAACCACATCACCATGATCGCCGCCGTGATCGCGTTCGTCGCGGGGGTGCTCTGCCTGGTCCTGATCCGGCAGAAGGACTTCGTGGTGCGCGGAGGCCCGCCTGTTGCTGCCGCGCCTGCGGACGAGCACCAGCCCGGCGGCAGGCACGCCGCCGAGACGCCCGCGTCCTGAGCGGCGCGTCAGCCAGGTCAGCCCAGGCGTGCGCGGTCGTGCAGCTGTAGCCAGACGTCGGTGTCCGGTCCCTTGGGCACGATGCCCGACGGGTTCACGTCGCTGTGCACGACGTAGTAGTGCTGCTTGATCTGCTCGAAGTCGATCGTCTCCCCGAAGCCGGGGGTCTGGTAGAGGTCGCGGGCGTAGCCCCACAGGTTCGGCAGCTCGGTCAGCTTGTTGCGGTTGCACTTGAAGTGGCCGTGGTAGACCGCGTCGAAGCGCGCCAGCGTCGTGAACAGGCGTACGTCGGCCTCGGTGATCGTCGGACCCCATCAGGTAGCGGCGATCGGCCAGCCGGTCCTCGAGCCAGTCCATCGTCTCCCAGAGGCGGTCGTAGGCCTCGTCGTACGCCTCCTGCGAGCCGGCGAACCCGCACCGGTAGACGCCGTTGTTCACCTCGGTGAACACACGCTGCATGACGTCGTCCATCTCCTCGCGACAGTCGTCCGGCCAGAGGTCGGGCGCGTCGGGGCGGTGGTGCTCCTGCCACTCGAAGAACAGGTCGTGGGTGATCCACGGGAAGTCGTTGGTGACCACCTGACCGGTGGGGATGTCGACCATCGCCGGCACGGTGATGCCGCGCGGGTAGCCGGGGACGCGCGCGTCGTACGCCTCCTTGAGGCGGTGGATGCCGAGCACCGGGTCGACGCCGTCCGGGTCGAGGTCGAAGGTCCAGCTGTCCTGGTCGTGCACCGGAGCGCACAGGCCCATCGAGATCACGTCCTCGAGCCCGAGCAGCTTGCGCACGATGATCGCGCGGTTGGCCCACGGGCAGGCCCGGGCGGCCACGAGGCGGTAGCGACCGGGCTCGACCGGCCAGGTACGTGCTGTCGCGGGTGATCCGGTCAGGGATGTAGTCCATGTCGCGGTCGAAGGACTCGCCCTGCTCCACGTACGTCGAGTTGCGTTGCACCATTCGGGAAGGGTGCCCGGACGGACAGTCTTCAATCCTCGGCGGGCGGCGCGGGCCGCCGGTCAGCCGAGCTGGAAGCTCTCGGCGACCGCCAGGAAGATGTCGTTGGCGTCGGGCTCGCCGATGCTCACGCGCACCCCTTCACCCGCGAACGGGCGCACGGTGATGCCGGCTTCCTCGGCCAGGGCGACGAGGTCGGGCGTCCGCTCACCGACGGGCAGCCAGACGAAGTTGCCTTGCGGCTCCGGGAAGACCCAGCCGCGCTCCCTCAGCCCGGCGACGACGCGGTCGCGTTCGGCGACGATCGCCTCCACTCGCTCGAGCAGCTCCTCCTCGGCATCGAGGCTCGCCACCGCTGCCGCCTGGGCGACGCTGGAGACCCCGAACGGCAGTGCGCAGGCCCGCACGGCCGCGGCGACCTCCTCGTGGGCGATCGCGTAGCCGACCCGGAAGCCGGCCAGCCCGTAGGCCTTGGCGAAGGTGCGCATCACCGTGACGTTGGCGTGGTCGGCGGCGAGCGCGAGCGCATCGATCGGGTCCTCCTCGCGGACGAACTCGCGATAGGCCTCGTCGACGACGATGAGCACGTGGTCGGGCACCCGCTCCACGAACGCACGCAGCTCGGCGTCCGTCACGGAAGGCCCGGTCGGGTTGTTCGGCGTACACACGATGACGACCTTGGTGCGGTCGGTCACCGCCGCGGCCATCGCGTCGAGGTCGTGCCGGCCGTCGGCGTCGACCGGCACCTGGACCGACACGGCACCGGTGGCGGAGACCGCGATCGGGTAGGCCTCGAAGGAGCGCCAGGCGTAGACGACCTCGTCGCCGGGGTCGCAGAAGGCCTGCAGCAGGTGGTAGAGCACGGCGACCGATCCGGTGCCGGCGGCCAGCCGTTCCTGGGGTACGCCGAGCCGGTCGGCCAGCGCGGCGTACAGCGCGCTGTTGCCCATGTCGGGGTAGCGGTTCATCTGCGCGACGGCCTTCATCGCTGCCTCCACGACACCGGGCAGCGGGTCGTGCGGGTTCTCGTTGGAGGACAGCTTGAAGACCTGCTGGCCCGGCCGCGGCGTCGGCGGCTTGCCCGCCACGTAGGCCGGGATCGAGGCGATCGTGTCGCGAGGGCGAGGCGGTTGCTGCCCAGAGGTCGGGGTGGTCACCGGATCACCCTAGGACCCTGCGTCCCGCGTACGGCTCACGGAGTGTGGTCTCGACTGATCACTCGCTCCGCTGACGCGTGCTCGAAACCACGCTGGATCCGTCGGTCACGCGAGGGTGACGCGGCTCCCGGTGAGGGCGAGGTCGCGGCCGAGGCGTACGTCGAGCGGGTTGGTCATGCAGCGGACGGCGCCACCGCCCTTGAGGAACTCGCCCACCTCGACGACGACGACCTCGAAGCCCCACTGCTCGAGCTGCGCGCGCACCCGGTCGGGGCAAGCCGGCATCACGATGGTGCGGCCGATGACGATCGAGTTGGCGCAGAAGGCCAGCCCCTCCTCCTCGGTGAGGACGAGCGGGTCGGGCACGAGGGCGAGCAGGGCCGCAGCCGAGGCCTCGTCGTACGCCGCCGGGCAGACCATCGCGCGCGACTCGTCGAGCGGGCAGAAGCCGATGTCCATGTGGTACATGCCCGGGTGGGTGATCCGGATGCCGCGCACGCTGACCCCGAGGTCGGTGGCGAGGTGCTTGAGGGCGAGCTCCTCGGTGCGCGGGCCGTAGCCGACCACCAGCTCGCCCCGCCAGGCGAAGGCGTCGCCCGCCTCGAAGTGGGCGCCGACCCCGTCGCGGCCGATGCTCGCGTCGGGTGACGCCATGTCCGGCGAACCAGGCGTCGGCCTCGGGCGTCTCCATCCGGCGCTGCGGGAAGCGCATGTGCGACAGCACCACGCGCGAGCCGATCCCGTCGGCCTCCTCGAGCGCGAGACCCAGGTTCATCGCGTAGACCATGTCGGGGGCGTCGGGCAGCTGCGGCAGCACCTCGACGGTGCCGCCGGCGGCCTCGATGGCCGCGATCAGGGCGAGCCACTGCTCGCGGGCCCGGACCGGGTCGGGCTGGTCGTCGAGGTGCATGAACGGGTTGATCGCGTAGTCGACCCGGAAGTGGTTGGGCTCGACCATCAGGTAGTGACGACCCCACGTCAGCGCGTCGTTCATGTTCGCCTCCTCGGCTTGTCCCGGCTCGGATGTCAGAGTGTCGGATTGTCGGACAATCCCAGTGTGCGTCACGAAGCCTGTTGCAGGCAAAGAATTGTCTGACAATCTGGTGTCGTGTCGGACACCCCCTACTCCGCCCTCCACCTCGAGCCGGTCTCGACCGTCGACCGCGTGGCCGACGAGCTGCGCCGCTCGCTGTTCGAGGGCGAGCTCGCGCCGGGAACGGCGCTGCGCGAGGTGGCGCTGGCCGACGCCCTCGGCGTCTCCCGCTCGACGGTCCGCGAGGCGCTCGGGATCCTGGTGGCCGAGGGCATCGCCGTCCGGGTGCCCAACAAGGGCACCCAGGTACGCCGCCTCGACGCGGAGCAGGTGCGCGACGTGTGCCGGGCACGCACGGTCATCGAGACGGCCGGCGTACGGCGTTGGGACGAGGCCGGCGAGCAGGCTCGCGACGACGTACGACGGGCGCTGGCGGCGTACTCCGAGCTCCGCGGCAGCGACTGCACCACCGCGGAGTTCACCGCCGCCCACCTCGAGATCCACCGCGCGCTCGCGGGTCTCACGGAGTCGGCCCGGCTCGTCTCGACCGTGGAGGCGCTGCACTCCGAGGTGCGGCTCGCGCTCGCCGAGGTGGACCGCGCCCGTGGCAACGCCGCCGAGCAGGTGCACTCGCACAGCCACCTGCTCGACCTGATGGAGGACGGGCGGCTCGACGACGCGGCGAAGGAGCTGACCGCACACCTCGCCGAGGCCGAGGACTCGATGATCGAGGAGGTCGGGCGGCGGGGCGCCTGACCGGGGCCTGACTACCCTGCTCGCATGAGGATCATCGTCTGGCTGGCGGTCAACGCGCTGGCACTCGGCGTCGCCGTCTGGCTCTTCGAGGGCATCACCCTGACCGGCAGCAGCGACACCGACAAGGTCATCCAGCTGGTGATCGTCGGCGCGATCTTCGGGGTGATCAACATGATCGTGCGACCGATCGTGAACCTGCTGTCGCTGCCGCTGATCATCCTCACCCTCGGCCTGATGCTGATCGTGGTGAACGCGCTGATGCTGCTGCTCACCAGCAAGATCGCCGAGTCGACCGACCTCGGCTTCCACGTCGACGGCTTCTGGACCGCCGTGTGGGGCTCGATCGTCATCTCGATCGCGTCGATGGTGCTCAACGCGATCTTCCCGAGTCCCGAGCGCCGATGAGTTTCCGCGGCCCCGGCCGCCTCGAACCGCGTAGATTGGCGGCGCACGCCCGGAGTGGCGAGAGAGCGCGCCGCCCAGTGCGACAGGGAGACGGGGACATGACGGACGGACAGCCGGCACCACTGCAGCCACCAGCGGCCACCGAGTCATCACTCGCGCTGACAGCTCCACCGCCACCGGAGCCGGTGGCCGCGACGGCGGCCCGTCCGATGGCCCCTGCCGTCGAGGCCGCTGCCCTCCCGGGGCTGGACGCCAAGGTCGACACCTTCCTCAACACCCTGGTGACCGCTGCGCCGCGTTCACCCGAGTTCGCCGCCAAGGCCACCGACGTGCGCACGATGGGCGACGCCGACATCCGCAGGGCCGCCGAGACCTCGAACCGCCTGCTGAAGTCGCCGGTGAAGGCGCTCCAGGAAGGCGGGCTCTCCGAGGGCTCCAAGGTGGGCTCCACCCTCCTCGAGCTCCGTCGGACCATCGAGGACCTGGACCCCAAGGAGGCCAGCGGCGCCAAGAAGCTGCTGGACATGCTTCCGTTCAGGGACCGGCTGACCGACTACTTCCGCAAGTACCAGTCGGCGCAGAAGCCACCTCGACGGCATCCTGCACTCCCTCCGCGAGGGCCAGGACGAGCTCGGCAAGGACAACGCCGCACTCAACCTCGAGAAGCAGCAGCTCTGGGACGCCATGGCCCGGCTGAACCAGTACGTCTACGTCAGCGAGCGGCTCGACGCCCGCCTGGCGGCCACCATCGCGGACCTCGAGGCCACCGACCCCGAACGGGCCAAGGCGCTGCGCGACGACGTGCTGTTCTACGTCCGGCAGAAGCACCAGGACCTGCTCACCCAGCTCGCCGTCTCGATCCAGAACTACCTGGCCATCGACATCGTCATCAAGAACAACATCGAGCTGGTCAAGGGCGTCGACCGGGCCTCCACCACGACGATCTCGGCACTGCGTACGGCGGTCATCGTGGCCCAGGCGCTCGGCAACCAGAAGCTCGTGCTCGACCAGATCACGGCCCTGAACACGACCACCTCGGGGATGATCGAGCGCACCAGCGAGATGCTGCGCGACAACTCGGTGCGTATCCAGGAGCAGGCGGCGTCGGCCACGGTCGGACTGCCGCAGCTGCAGGCGGCCTTCTCGAACATCTACGCCACGATGGACGCGATCGACAGCTTCAAGGTGCAGGCGCTCGACACCATGGCCGCCACCATCGGCACGCTGGAGACCGAGGTGACCAAGTCCCGCGACTACCTCGAGCGGGTGCGAGCGGCAGGACCCGAGCGTGGCGCACGGGTCGCTCGACCTCGACGGCTCGCCGTAGCCTGCGGGCTCTCGAGACACCTGAGGGGGAGTGGTCTCATGGCGGGTGGTCTCCTGGGCCGCCTCTTCGGGCGCGGCGAGCGGCGAGCAGCGACGCCGGCTCGCCGTGCCCGCGGTGCCGACCAATGAGGACCTGCTCGCGTCCCTGACCCGGGTCGAGGCCATGGTCGCCGGCGGGTGCGGTGCCGGCACCCGTCGCCTCCCGCGTACGCCGCGTCGACCGGGTCGTCCGCGACACCATCCCGCGGCTCGCCAGCCTCGGCGCGGGCAGCCCGCAGGCCTACTCGGTGATGGCGACCGCCACCGACTACCTGCCCGAGGCGGTCGGCGGCTACCTGCGCCTCCCGCGCCAGTTCGCGGACAACCGGCCGGTCGACCGGGGCAAGTCGTCCCTGATGATCCTCATCGACCAGCTGGACCTGCTGGCCTCCACGATGGACAAGGTGTTCGACGCGGTGTGCCGCGACGACGCGGCCGCCCTGGTGGCGCACGGCCGTTCCTGGCGGAGAAGTTCGGCACCGCCTCGAGCGGCGGCACCCTGGACATCGGCGCGACCCGATGCCGGCTCGAGCCGCCCACCGGTCGGGACGCCTGATGGCCACCCAGCGCCGGCCGAGCGGACTCCGCGAGCCTGCCGTCCGACCTCACCCTGCCCGAGGCGGTGGCGAGGCCGTCACGGCGCTGGCCGGCGCCGGCCGGGGTCGACCCGGGGACCGCCCGAGACGAGGCACTCGCCCTGGCGGCCGCCGTGGCCGAGTCGGCTCCCGGGGCCGCCACTGACTGGAGCCGCCGCGGTCGGCGAGGGCGGCACCCAGGACTTCTTCGACGCCGCCAGCCGAGGACGCCGGTGGCGCGGTTCCCCCACGGCGATCCTCAGCTCGCCTGGCTGCCCAGGGCTCGCCGCAGGCGCAGGAGTACGCGAGGCTCCTCGCCCAGGTCGCCTCGGCCGCCTGCCAGCTGGGCGAGCCGACCATGCGCGTCATCGGCAACGCGTCCGTCGCCGCCGCGGCCCAGCTCGCGGCCGTCGCCGACCACCGCGTCCCCCCGGCACCGACCACACCCCGAGGCCAGCCCCACAGCCGTCGCCGGTCGCCACGCCGGCACCACTGTCGGCGAGCCTGCAGCACCGCAGCCGGCAGCCCCCGAGCAGCCGGAGCAGCCCGAGCGGAGCCTCGAGGACCTGCTCGCGGAGCTCGACGCCCTGATCGGCCTGGAACGGGTGAAGCGGGAGATCCACCGCCAGGTCGCGCTCCTGCGTGTCGAGAAGCTGCGCGGCGAGGCGGGGCTGAAGAGCCCGACGATGACCCGGCACCTCGTCTTCACCGGCAACCCCGGCACCGGCAAGACCACCGTCGCTCGTCTGGTCAGCGGCATCTACCGGGCGCTGGGGCTGCTCTCCCAGGGCCAGCTCGTCGAGGTCGACCGCTCCGAGCTGGTGGCCGGCTACCTGGGTCAGACGGCCACGAAGACCGCGGACGCCGTCGCCTCGGCTGCGGGCGGCGTGCTGTTCATCGACGAGGCCTACAGCCTGACGGGGATCGGCCCGAGGGCGACCAGTACGGCCAGGAGGCCGTCGACACCCTGGTCAAGGAGATGGAGGACCGTCGCGACGACCTGGTCGTGATCGTGGCCGGCTACCCCGCCCCGATGGCGGTCTTCATCGACGCGAACCCGGGTCTGGCCAGCCGGTTCCGCACCACCATCGAGTTCGAGGACTACACCGACGACGAGCTCGTCGGCGATCCTGCTCGCAGCTCGCGGCAGGCGCCGACTACGAGGTCGTGCCGCGAGGCCGTCGCAACGCTTCCGCGAGATCCTCGGTCGAACCCCGCGCGGCGAGTCCTTCGGCAACGGCCGCTTCGCCCGCAACGCGCTCGAGTCGGCGATCGGGCACCACGCCTGGAGACTGCGTAACATCGACGCACCCGACGCGCGAGCAGCTGCGTCAGCTGGTGGCCCGGGACTTCGACGAGGACCCCCTCGACGACGAGGCCGGGGTTCCCCCGCCGACCTCCGAGTGGAGATGATGCGTCCAGAGGACCCGGAGCCCTGACCGCGCCCCTGACGTCGGGAGGCAGCTCGTGACGGTGGCGCAGGAGTGCTCGCGTACGGCGGGGCCGACCGCGCCCGCCGCCGCACCGGAGCCCCGCCCCCGCCCGCGACGAGCCACGCCGGCGGGCCGGCTCGCCGGCGCTCGTGGCGTCGCTCGTGCCGGCTTCGAGCGGCACACCCGGCCGGCTCCGGGCGGATCGCCGCGCATCACGGTCGCTCGCCGCCGTGCTCTTCGGGCTGCGCGGCCGGCTACTCCTTCCGCGCGGCCGACGGCGCCTGGCGCGCGCCAAGGCCAACACCGACCAGCTGATCCGCGTCCAGGCGATCCAGAACCACGTCGTGCAGGCCGACGCCGACGCCACCAACGCCTTCCTGGTCGGCGGCCTCGAACCCGCCGCGCAGCGCGCCGACTACACCGAGGCCATCTCCTCGGCATCGCAGCTGATCGCCGAGGCCGCGCAGAACCAGCCGGCCGACGGCGAGGCGCTGGGCGCGCTCAACGACGCGCTGGTCACCTACGCGAGCACGATCGAGCAGGCGCGGGCCAACAACCGCCAGGCGCTGCCGATCGGCGCGCAGTACCTCAAGGACGCCAGCGCCGAGCTCCGCGCCGAGGCCCTGCCCGCCGCTCGAAGAACCTGGTCGACGCCAACAACGCCCGCGCCGCCGAGGAGTTCGACAACGCCGGCGCGCGCCGCGCTGTGGCTGGTCGTCGCCGGCGCTGCTCACCCTCGTCGTGCTCGGCCTCGGCCTGGTCTGGCTCGCCCGACGGACCCGGCGCTACGTCAACCTGCCGCTGGCCGCGGCCGCGGTCGTCGTGCTCGTGACCATGCTCGTCGGCGCGCGTCGGGCTGCTCGGCGTCGGCGACAGGGTCACGACCTCCAGCGACGGCGTCTATGCCGCCACCCTGTCCACGGCCCAGGCCCGGATCGCCGGCTTCGACGCCAAGTCCAACGAGAGCCTGGCGCTGATCGCCCGCGGCTCCGGCGCGGCCTTCGAGAACGCCTGGCAGGCCTCGGACGACGGTCGTCCAGCGCCAGCTCGCCGAGCTCGGGCAGAACCCGGCGTCCGCCGACCTCGACCCCCTGCCGTGGCGCCACTACGCCGACCGTGCACAAGCAAGATCCGCGCGCTCGACGACGGCGGCAACTGGGAGGACGCGGTCGCCTGGCGACCGGCACGAAGCCGGGCACGCGGCAACGCCACCTTCGCGAGCTTCGACACCAGCTCCGGCGCCGCAGCTGTCAGCCCTGGGACGCACGACCGCCACCGAGCTCGACGCAGGCCGGTGGCTGGCTGCCGCTCGCCGCGGTGCTCGGCGTCCTGGCCGGGCTCGTCGCCGGCCTGCTGCGCCTGGTGGGGCGTCTCGCTGCGACTGGAGGAGTACCGGTGAGCCCCGGCGCGCGTCTCGCAGCCGCCGTCCTGGCGCGCTGGCCGCGACCTCGCGTGCTCGGCGCGTGCTCGTCGGCCGGCGACTACGCGGCGACTCCCGTCCCGACGCCGCAGCCGCCGACACCGTCACCCACCGCCGCAGCGCGCCACGCCCCCCGGCGCCCGCCGGCACCGACGTCGCCGACCGCCAACTGCCTGCAGTCCTACGCCCCGCCGCCACGCTGCCCGCCCCGCGCGAGATGCCGGCCGGCTCTACATGGAGAAGATCCAGAAGCGCGGCCGCCTCATCGCGGGCGTCTCGGCCGACACCCTCCTGCTCGGCGCGCGCAACCCGATCTCCGGCCAGATCGAGGGCTTCGACATCGACATGCTCCACGCGGTCTCGCAGGCGATCTTCGGCGACCCGAACAAGATCGAGCTCCGGGTCATCACCGCGGCCCAGCGCCTCCCCGTGCTCCAGGACGAGCAGCGTCGACATCGTGGCCCGCAACATGACGATCAACTGCGCCCGGTGGAAGGACATCGCCTTCTCCGGCGAGTACTACCGCTCCGGCCAGAAGGTGCTGGTGCGCTCGGCGAGAAGACCGACAGCGGCGCCCGATCACCGGCATCGAGGACCTGCCGGGCAAGAAGGTCTGCGCGCCCGACGGCTCGACGAGCATGGACAAGCTGCGCACCTTCCCGGACGTCGAGGCCGTCGGCGCCGACACCCACACCGGCTGCCTGGTGCTGTTCCAGGAGGGCAAGGTCGACGCGATCACCGGTGACGACACCGTGCTCGCGGGCTGGCCGCCCAGGACCCCTACGCCGAGGTCGTCCAGGCGCCGGCGTTCACCGCGGAGCCCTACGGCCTCGGCGATCAACCAGACGAACGTCGACTTCGTGCGGTTCGTCAACGGGGTCCTCGAGAAGATGCGCGCCGACGGCCGGTGGACGGCGAGCTACAAACGCTGGCTGGCCGACGCCCTCGGCACGGCGCCCGACGCCCCCGCGCCGGTCTACGGGCGGACGCCGTGATCGCCGCGACGACCGGCGCCACCGCACCTGCCGCCCCCGGCCGGCTCGGCCAGCCGATCGCGGCCCACCGACGCGCTGCGCTACCTCGACGGCCCTCGGCACCTGGCGCGACCGGCGCAAGGCCGAGCTCGACGTGCTCGACGAGGCGGCCCTCGCGGCCGCCGGACGCAGCCGCCTACACCGCCGACATGCTGCTCTCGATGGCGCTGTGGAAGGCGGTCGCGGACCGGCTACGACCTGCTGCTGGCGACCTGGGACTCCGGCCGGGTCGGGCCGACCGAGCTCGAGCGCCTCTCCACCCTCGTCTGGGGTCGGCTCGACGCCCCCGTCAGCTCTCGGCTCGCGCCGGCGTCGGCCGCGCTCACGCCGTCGGTGCGCTGGCCGTCTCGCTGCCCGAGGCCTGCCGGCTCTCCGACGCCCTCGCCGCCTCGCTGCGGGCCCGGCTCGGCATCGACCCGTCGGAGGCCGACGTCGCCGCGCGGCTGCGGCAGCTGCGCGCCTCCGTCGAGCGGATCCGCGACCTCGTCGACCGCGAGCCCGCCGCGGCACGCACGACGCCGCGCGCGCGATCCTGCGCCAGCTCGACGACCGGGTCGCCGACGTCACGGCCAGGGCCAGCGCGGCGCCGACGTCGGCGGCCTGCTGGGCCCGCTGGAGCAGCGACGCCGCCCGGGCCGAGCGCGACCTGATCGTCGGCGCGGCGAACCGGCGCAGCCCACGCCCACGACGAGAGCGGGCGCGCGAGCCCTGCGCGCCGAGCTCGAGGCGCGCGGCGCTGCGCTGCGCGACCTGGCCGCGCGTGCGTGGCCGAGGTCACCCCCGCTCCCCGGCTCGCGGTGCCCGACGTCGTCGCCCTCGGCGCCGTACCCACCGACCCCGCGCCGTCGACGCCTACCTGGTGCGGCTCGACGCCGTCGGCCGGGCCATGACGGTGGCCCAGGACGCCTACGCCACCGCCCTGCCGAGCGCGACGGAGCTGCGGGGCACGGCTGGAGGCGTACGCCGCGAAGGCCGCCGCCCTCGGCGCGCGCCGGCGCCGACCTCGGACGAGCTCGACGCCGACGCACGAGCCGAGGTCCTGCGACGGCCGCGCCCGGCCGACCTCGGCCGCGCCCGCGCCCTGCGTCGCGGCCTACCAGGCCTACCTGGCCAGCGCGCAGGACCGGCACCGGACGCGTCCCCAGGAGGCAGCACCGTGACCGCCGACCGCCTGCACCCAGCCCGGCTGCACGGGCACCGATCCTCGACGGCTACTGCGACGTCTGCGGCTCCCCGGCCGCCGCGTCGCCGGGCTCAGCCGCGACCTCTGCCGACTCCTCGACGCCCATCGGGGCGGCGCCGAGCGCTGCACCCAGCCGGGCTGCGCCGGCACCATCGTCGACGGCTACTGCGACGTCTGCGGCTCGCCCGGTGGCGCCGTCGCCGGCGCCGCTGCCGGCGCGCGGCCGGTCGCCGGCGCGAGTCCGTCGACCGTGTCGCGCGCGTCCAACCGGCTCGGCCTCGACCGCCCTCGGCTCTGCGCGCGCAGCGCCGGCGGCACCAAGATCACCCGGCGCCTCGGCACGTCCTCGACCCGGCTGCGCGGGGCCCGGCTCGGCGCCGGGCTGACCTCGATCCCGCCGGTGCCGGCGGTCGACGCCGCGCAAGGCGGTCCTGGAAGAACCCGATGGTGCCCGAGGACAAGCGCGTCTGCCCCACGTGCGGCGCGCCGGTCGGGACGCTCCCGCGACGGCCAGCCCGGGCCGGACCGAGGGCTTCTGCCCGAACTGCCGGCAAGCCGTTCTCCTTCGCGCCCAAGCTGAGGCGGGCGACCTGGTCGGCGGCCAGTACGAGGTCGCCGGCGCCATCGCCCACGGCGGCCTGGGCTGGATCTACCTCGCCCGCGACCGCAACGTCTCGGACCGCTGGGTGGTGCTCAAGGGCCTGCTCAACTCCGGCGACCCGGACGCGCTCGCCGCGGCCATCGCCGAGCGGCAGTTCCTGGCCCAGGTCGAGCACCCGCTGATCGTCGAGATCTACAACTTCGTGACCCACGAGGGCGCCGGCTACATCGTCATGGAGTACGTCGGCGGCACCTCGCTCAAGCAGCTGCTCAAGGAGCGGATGCGAGGCGGCCGGCGGCGAGCTACGACCCGCTCCCCGTCGACCAGGCGATCGCCTTCATCCTCGAGATCCTGCCCGCGTTCCAGTACCTGCACGACCTCGGCCTCGTCTACTGCGACTTCAAGCCGGACAACCTCATCCAGGTCGGCGACGCCGTCAAGCTGATCGACCTCGGCGGCGTGCGCCGCCTCGACGACCTCGACTCCGCGATCTACGGCACCGCGGCTACCAGGCGCCGGAGGTGCCCGACGGTCGGCCCGTCGGTCGCCTCCGACATCTACACGATCGGGCGCACGCTGCCCGTGCTCGCGATGGAGTTCCGCGGCTACCAGAGCACGTACGTCGCCTCCCTGCCCCCGGTCGACCGAGACGCCGCTGTTCCAGAAGCACGACTCGCTCTACCGGCTGCTGCTGAAGGCCTGCGCGCCCGACCCGGCGGACCGCTTCGTCTCCGCCGACGAGCTGCGCGTGCAGCTGCTCGGCGTGCTGCGCGAGGTCGTCGCGCACCGGGCGCGAGGGCGCGGCCGAGCACTCCCGTCATCCCTGCTCTTCGACGTCCCGACGGTCGCCGACGACTCCCTCGACTGGCAGGACCTCCCCGCCTCCGCATCGACGACAGCGACCCGCAGGCATGCCTGGCTGCGCACGCGTCAGCATCGACGACCCCGTCCAGCGCCTGGCCGCCCTGGACGCGGCGCCCGAGATCAGCCCCGAGGTGCTGCTGGCCGGGCGCGGGCGGCGCTCGAGGCAGGGCGAGCTCGACCGGGTCGACGAGGCGGTTCAGACGCTGCTGGCCGACGACCCGTGGGAGTGGCGCGCCGTCTGGATGTCGGGCCTGGTCGCCCTCGCCCGCAGGACGACGCCGAGGCGCAGGGCGCCTTCAACGCGGTCTACGGGCAGGTGCCCGGCGAGCTGGCACCCAAGCTGGCACTCGCGTTCGCCTGCGAGACCGGTGGTGACACCGACGTCGCCGAGTCGCTGTACGTGACCTGCGCCCGCACCGACGCCAACTACATCGCGCCGGCGGCCTTCGGGCTGGCCCGGATCCGCGCCGGCGCGGCGACGTCGCGGGCGCGGTCCGCGCCCTCGACCTGGTGCCCGGCGACGAGCCGCGCCTTCACCGAGGCGCGACGGCGCCGAGCCGGCTGCTCGCCGAGTCGGGTGGCGGGCTGCCGTCGCTGGCGGCCGCCCTCGACAGCATCGAGAGCCTCACCATCGACCCCGTCGACCGGTCCCGGTTCCGGGTCGAGGTGCTCAGTCGCGCGCTCGGGGCTCGTCGAGACGCACGGTGCCGACCCCACGGTCGTCATCGCCGGACGGCCCGCCGCCGAGCCGGGCCTGCGCGACGGGCTCGAGGCGGCGTACCGCGACCTGGCCGGGTACGCCTCCAGCCGCGACGAGCGGTCGCACCTCGTCGACCAGGCCAACGCGGTCCGCCGATGGACGCTGAGATGACCGGGCCGGCGAGCACGTCCGGTGCCGTCGACGCGACGCGCTCACCTGCCCGTCGTGCGACAGCCCCGTCGCGGCGGGCGAGCGGTTCTGCGAGGCCTGCGGTGCCGACCTCGCATCCGCGCGCGCCGCCGTCGCGCCGGCACCGGAGCCGTCGGCCGAGGTGACCGACGCTCGACCGCGGAGCCGTCGCCGGCACCGCGGGCCGCTGCGCCGGCTGCCGTGAGTGCGGCGGAGCGTCGCGGACGACGGCTACTGCACGAGTGCGGGGCCAAGCCGCACAGCCCGCGCGACCACTTCACCGAGCAGCCGGCCCCGTGGGTGGCAGCCGTGTGCGACCGCGGCGTCCGCCACTCCCGCAACGAGGACGCCGTCGCCCTCGACGCCGGGCCGGAGCCGGGCAGCCACGCCGTGCTCGTCGTCTGTGACGGCGTCTCCTCGTCGACCGACTCGGACGTGGCCAGCCTCGCGGCGGCCCGCGCCGCTCGCGACGTCCTGGCCGCTCCAACCCCCGGGATCGGCACGGCCGCGCACGCCGGTCGCGGCGAGTCCAGGGCGCTCGTCGCGGCGGCCGACGCAGCCAACGAGGCCGTCATCGCCCACACCGCGCCGGGCCCGGGCAACCCGGCGTCGTGCACGTTCGTCGCCGCCGTCGTCGACGGGCCGCTCGTCGTGGTCGGGCTGGGTCGGCGACAGCCGGGCCTACTGGCTCCCCGACGCGGCGCGCCCGAGCTGCTGACCACCGACGACTCGTTCGCCGCCGAGCAGATCGCCAGGGCGACACCCCGGGCCGAGGCGGAGAGCGGGCCGCAGGCCCACGCCATCACCCGGTGGCTCGGCGTCGACGCCCCCGACCACACCCCCCGAACGGTGTCCGTCGACCTCGACGGCCCGGGGTGGGTGCTGGTCTGCTCCGACGGGCTGTGGAACTACTGCTCGGAGCCGAGGACATGGCCGACCCTGGTCCGTCGACGCGGCCGGACACGCCGGCCGATCCCCTCCGGCTGGCCGGCGCGCTCGTCGACTGGGCCAACGAGCAGGGCGGCACAGGACAACATCACCGTGGCCCTCGCCCGCGTCGAGCCCGTCGAGCGCCCGCACCGGCCCACCGCCAGCCACGCCGTCCGCACAGCCCGCGGCACACCGAGAGGAAGTCACCCAGATGGCCAACGTTCTCAGCTGACGTCTACCAGAACGAGTTCCTGCCCGAGGGCGGGACCGACGTCCACGCCATCGTCACCGTGACCTGCTCCGGCGCCGGTGAGGCCGGCCAGTCCGGCGACCGGCGACGCGGCCGAGATCGTCATCGTCGACACCTCCGGCTCGATGAGCGGGGCGAACATCGCGGCCGCCCAGCAGCGCCGCGACGGCCGCGCTGGACCAGGTGCTCGACGGCGTGTGGTTCGCGGTCATCGCCGGCAGCCACGAGGCGCGGCTGGCCTACCCGCCGGCCGGCGCCCGGCATGGTCCGGATGGACGCGCGGACCCGCGCGCGAGGCCAAGCGCGGCGATCGGCGCTTCGCGCCGACGGCGGCACCGCGATGGGCACCTGGCTGCGGCTGGCCGACCCGCCTCTTCGCCGCGGTGCCCAGCGCCGACGCAGCGGCACGCCATCCTGCTCACCGACGGCATCAACCAGCACGAGACGCCCGAGCAGCTCGAGCGCGGCGATCGAGGCCGCGCGAGGCCGGTTCCAGTGCGACTGCCGCGGCGTGGGCGCCGCCTGGCAGGTGGCCGAGGTGCGCATGATCGCCACCGCCCTGCTCGGCAGCGTCGACCTGATCGCCAAGCCCGAGCAGATGGCCGCCGACTTCGAGCAGCATCATGCAGCAGTCGATGGGCCGCGGGGTCGCCGACGCGGCGCTGCGGGTGTGGGCGCCGCAGGGGGCCCAGGTGCTGTTCGTGCGCCAGGTCTCGCCGACCGTCGAGGACCTCACGGCGCGACGGCAGGAGGTCAACGCGCTGACCGGGGCGTACCCGACCGGCGCCTGGGGTGACGAGTCGCGCGACTACCACGTCGCCGTGCGGCTGCCGGCGAAGGCGGTCGGGCAGGAGCAGCTGGCCGCGCGGGTGCAGCTCGCCGTCGGCGGCGACGTCGTGGCGCAGGGGCTGGTCAAGGCGATGTGGTCCAACGACGACACCCTGACCACGCGGATCGACCCGGCGGTCGCCCACTACACCGGGCAGGCCGAGCTGGCCGAGGCCATCCAGGACGGCCTGGCGGCCAAGGCGGCGGGCGACACCGGCACGGCCACGGTCAAGCTGGGTCGCGCCGTGCAGCTCGCCGCCGAGACCGGCAACGAGGAGGCCACGACCCGGCTGCGCAAGATCGTGGACATCGACGACGCCGACACCGGAACCGTGCGCCTCGAGCGCAGCGTCGACAAGCTCGACGAGATGGCGCTCGACACGGCCTCCACCAAGACGACCAGGGTGAAGAAGTGATCCGGGGAAGGGACGCATGAGGACCTACACCTGCCCGCAACGGGCACGCGTCGACCTCGACCGACTACTGCGACATCTGCGGCGTCCCGATCCCCGCCGGCGCACCCGCGGCCCTGCCAGCACCCCGGCGCCGGAGCGCCGGCCCTGACGGCGCCGGCCGCGCCCGCGACCGCAGGACTGCCCCAACTGCGGCGCGCCGACGCCGCCGCGGCCCTGTTCTGCGAGGCCTGCGGCTACGACTTCACGACCGGCACGCATGCCCCGCCCCCCGGACGCCGCGCCAGCCGGATCGGCCGCCGCCAGCGCCGCCTGCCGCCGTCGCCCGGCTCCCTGCTCCCCGCCGATCGCCGCTCGACTGGGTGGCCGAGCTCTGGGTCGACCCCGACTGGTACGCGGCCCAGGAGCAGCGACGACCCCTGTCCGTCGCCCGGCCTGCCCGGTCGTGGTCCGCTGGCCACCCAGAGCGTGCTCGTCGGCCGGCCGTCGACGAGCCGCAACATCCACCCGGAGGTCGACTGCGGCAGCGACACCGGGGTCAGCCGTCGGCAGGCCCAGCTGACCACCGACGGCCAGCGGTGGTGGGTCGAGGACCTCCAGTCCTCCAACGGCACCTACGTCGGCCCGGCCGAGCGGCCCGCTGCCGACCGACCCGGTGCCCCCCGGCCAGCGCCGCGAGCTCGCTGAGGACGACCGGGTCTACGTCGGCGCGTGGACCCGGCTCGTCGTGCGCCGGGCCACGCCGGAGGAGAAGGCCGGGCAGTCCTCGTGACCCTTCCCGCGCCGACGGGTACGCCGTACCGGATCGCGTTCGTCTGCCTCGGCAACATCTGCCGCTCGCCGATGGCCGACGTCGTGCTGACCAAGCTGGTCGACGACGCCGGACTGGCCACCAAGGTCGAGGTGTCCAGCTGCGGCACCGGCACCTGGCACCTCGGCGAGCCGATGGACCCGCGGGCCGCCGGACAGCTGCTGGCGGAGGGGTACGACGCCTCGGCGCACCGGGCGAAGAAGTTCGAGCCCGACTGGCTCGAGCAGGACCTCGTGCTCGCCATGGACGCGAAGAACCTCGCCGAGATCACCGACGGCCGCGGGGTGAGCGACCGGGTCCGGATGTTCCGCTCCTTCGACCCGCTCGTGGACGACCGATGACCCGGCCGACCTCGACGTACCCGACCCGTTCTACGGCGGTGACGAGGGCTTCGTCGACGTCATCCGCATCGTCGAACGCACCTGCCGCCGCATCCTGACCGGGCTCCAGGCACTCGATCTCTGAGCGACCGATGAGTTCTGCGCTCCCCACGGGTCACTACCTGTGCCTACCCTTGGACCCGGAGGAGCACCCATGACGACGCTCGACAACCAGACCCCGGCTGGCGCCACGGCCGACTTCCCGCAGGTGGCCGACCAGTACCGTCGCGAGCTCACCGCGCACTGCTACCGGATGACCGGCTCGGTGTACGACGCGGAGGACATGGTCCAGGAGACCTACCTGCGCGCCTGGCGTGCGTACGACGACTTCGAGGGCCGCTCGTCGGTGCGCACCTGGCTCTACCGGATCGCCACCAACGTCTGCCTGACCAACCTGGAGAACAAGGGCCGCCGTCCTCTCCCGACCGGGCTCGGCATGCCCGGCGCCCAGGCCGGCGACGAGCTCGTCGAGGCCACCGAGGTGCCGTGGCTCGAGCCGGTGCCCGACGTGATGGTCGACGTGGCCAACATCGACCCGGCCCAGGTGGTCGGCAACCGTGACTCCATCCGGCTCGCGTTCGTCGCCGCGCTGCAGCACCTGCCTCCGCGCCAGCGCGCGGTGCTGATCCTCCGCGACGTGCTGCGCTGGTCGGCCAAGGAGACCGCCACCGCCCTGGAGACCACCGTCGCGGCGGTCAACAGCGCGCTGCAGCGGGCCCACGCCCAGCTCGCGGAGAAGCAGCTCACCCAGGGCACCGTCGAGGACGAGCTGACCCCCGAGCTCGAGTCGATGCTCGACCGCTACGTGCAGGCGTTCTGGGACAAGGACGTCAACTCGCTGGTGACGATGCTGGCGCACGACGCGATCTGGGAGATGCCGCCGTTCACCGGCTGGTACGCCGGCGCGGAGAACATCGCCGCGCTGATCGACCACCAGTGCCCGGGCGGGGCCCACGACATGCCGATGATCCGGACCTCGGCGAACGGGCAGCCGGCGTACGGCCTCTACATGCGGCAGCTCGACGGCCACTTCGAGCCGTTCCAGCTCCAGGTGCTGCAGGTCGTCGACGGGCGCGTGCAGCACGTGATCGCCTTCTTCGAGACCGAGCTGTTCGAGACCTTCGGACTGCCGACCTCGCTGCCCGCGTCGTACGCCCTCGCGCCGGCCTGAGATGAGCACCACCTCGCCACCGGCCTCGGTGGCGGTGCTCGACAGTGCCGTCACCTGGACCCACAGCTGCCTGCAGCTCGCCCGCACCAGCGACCTGAGCCTGCCCACGCCGTGCTCCGCGTGGAACCTCGGCGACCTGCTCGCCCACATGGAGGACTCCCTCGAGGCCCTCGGCGAGGCGGCCGA
This sequence comes from uncultured Actinomycetota bacterium, assembly GCA_963797505.1. GTDB lineage: Bacteria > Actinomycetota > Actinomycetes > Propionibacteriales > Nocardioidaceae > Marmoricola. The sequence continues at coordinate 201,322 of CAWCQB010000029.1, forward strand.
GGTGGGACGCATCCGGGTCACGGACCTGGCCGGGCTCCAGGACCCGGGCCGCACCATCGACCGGCTGGTGCAGCGCGCGTGCACGATGCGCGCCGCCTGGCTGCAGCGGCTCACCTCGGCACCCATCAGCGTCGGCGACCTGGCGCTCGGTCGCGACACCCTGGCGATGGTGGGGGCCCTCGAGATCACCGTGCACGGCTGGGACGTGGCCACGGCGGTGGGCGTCGACCGGCCCATCCCCGAGGACCTGGCCGCGCGGCTGTACCCCGTGGCGATGGTCGTGGTCACCCCGGAGGAGCGGGGCACCCGCTTCGCCGAGGCCGTCCCCGTGCCCGCGAACGCCCCCGCCGGGGTGCGGTTGCTGGGGCACCTGGGGCGGGCTGGGTAGGGCCGGCGGTTTCCCCGGGCGCCCGGGGAAACCGGAGCCGGGCAGGCAATACTTCGGCCCTCCGCCTCCAGAATTACCCGCCAGCCCCGCCCGTTTCCTCCCGTACGCCGACCCGCGGGTCGCGCCGGCCCGAATCGAGACCACTCTGGACCGGCACCCCTCGGCACGGCAGTCTGGGGCGATGGCGCGGATGCGTGGGATCGCCGAGCGGGTCGAGCACCTTCTCGGCCAGGCGGTCGTCGCGACCACCCCCGTCGCCGGTGGGGACATCTGCACCTCCACGCGGGTCCGGCTCAGTGACGGCAGCTCCGCGCTGGTGAAGACCCGCGCCGGGGCGCCCGAGGGGTTCTTCGAGACCGAGGCGCGCGGGCTGCGCTGGCTGGCCGAGCCCGGTGCCGTCGACGTCGCGGAGGTGCTCGCCGTCGAGCACGACTGCCTGGTGCTGCGGTGGATCGAGCCGGCGCGGCCGACGGCGGAGACGGCCTCGGCGCTGGGCAGGTCGCTGGCGCGACTGCATGCGAGCGGAGCGGAGCAGTTCGGCGCCGAGGAGGACGGGTTCATCGCCTCGTTGCCGCTGCCGAACAAGACCGCGCCGACGTGGCCGGAGTTCTACGCGACCCGCCGGGTGCTGCCGTACCTCAAGCTGGCCGCCGACCGCGGACACGTCGAGCCCGCCGACGTCGAGACCATCGAGGGCGTGGTCGGCAAGATCGTCGAGCATCGCCGGCCCGGACGAGCCGCCGGCCCGGCTGCACGGCGACCTGTGGTCGGGCAACGTCGTGTGGTCCGGCGAGCACGGCACCCTCATCGATCCCGCTGCCCACGGCGGCCACCGGGAGACCGATCTCGCCATGCTCGCGCTGTTCGGGCTCCCCCACCTGCAACGGCTGGTCGACGCCTACCGCGACGAGCAGCCCCTCGCCGACGGGTGGGAGGAGCGGCAGCCGCTGCACCAGCTGTTCCCCCTGCTCGTGCACGCCGCCCTCTTCGGCGGGCACTACGGCCATCGTGCCGCGGAGGCTGCCGCGCGGCTCTGAGGGGCACCGAGTCTCAGCCATTGCTCAGCCGTCAGTGGCACCCTTGTCCCGTGAACCCCGAAGCAGCCCAGCGCCAGCACGTCCTCGTCGTCGAGGACGACCGTGCCGTGCGCGAGTCCCTGCGCCGGTCCCTGGAGTTCAACGGCTACCACGTCTCGACGGCCTCCGACGGGGCCGAGGCCCTCGCCGGCATCAGCGGCATCAACCCCGACGCCGTGGTGATGGACGTGATGATGCCGCGGCTCGACGGCCTGGAGACCACCCGCGCCCTGCGCAAGGTCGGCAACAGCGTCCCGATCCTGGTGCTCACCGCGCGTGACGCCGTCGGCGACCGGGTCGAGGGTCTCGACGCCGGGGCCGACGACTACCTGACCAAGCCGTTCGCGCTCGAGGAGCTCCTCGCGCGACTGCGCGCGCTGCTGCGGCGCGTGTCGCCCGAGGCCGGCGACCCCGACGAGCACCTCGCCTTCTCCGACCTGAGCATGGACCTCGCCTCGCGTGAGGTACGCCGCGGCGACCGGCTGATGGAGCTGACCCGCACCGAGTTCACGCTGCTCGAGCTGTTCCTCCGCCGGCCGCGCCGCGTGCTCGAGCGCTCGTTCATCCTCGAGGAGGTCTGGGGCTTCGACTTCCCCACGACGGCCAACAGCCTCGAGGTGTACGTCGGCTACCTGCGTCGCAAGACCGAGGCCGAGGACGAGCCGCGGCTGATCCACACGGTGCGCGGCGTCGGCTACGTGCTGCGCGAGGCGTCGGCGTAGTGGGTCGTTGGGCCCCTCCGCACTACCGGCGGTCGCTGGCCAGCCGCGTCACCCTGCTCACCACCATGGCGGTGGGCATCGCCGTCACCGCGGTCGCCTTCGCGGCGTACGCCACGGTGCGGATGCAGAGCATGGAGAGCATCGACCGTTCGCTGCACACGCGCGCGTTGGCGGCCGCCAACCCCACCACGCTCGCCGCCCTGCAGAGCCAGCAGCTGCCCGCCTGGGCCCTCGGCGCCGGCGACGTGAAGCTGGTGCTGATCGACGCCAGCGACCGTCAGGCCGTCGGCTGGACCGACGGTGCCGCCGCGGCCGTGGTCGGGGGCACGGACTTCCTCGTGGCCACGGGCGCGCAGTCCTGGTCCGCCCACAGCGTGATCATCAGGGGGGTGCGCTACCGGGCAGTGGCGGTGCCGGTCGGGGACGACCAGGCGCTGATCCTCTCCCAGTCCCTCAAGCCGACCGACCAGATGCTCGACCGCCTCGGCCTCGTGATGCTGCTCTTCGGCCTCGCCGGGATGATCAGCGCCGGCCTGGCCGGGTGGGCGGTGGCCCGCAACGGCCTGCGTCCCGTACGCCGCCTCACGACCGCGGTCGAGGACATCGCCCGCACCGAGCGCCTCGACCCGATCCCCGTCGAGGGCAACGACGAGGTGGCCCGGCTCGCGCAGGCGTTCAACGCGATGCTGACCGCGCTCTCCGCGTCGCAGGCCCGACAGCGCCAGCTGGTCGCCGACGCCGGCCACGAGCTGCGCACGCCGCTCACCTCGCTGCGCACCAACCTCGACCTGCTCGCCCAGGCGGACGCCTCCACGCAGCTCTCGGAGGCGTCGCGCAAGGAGCTGCTCGACGACGTGCGCGCCCAGATCACCGAGATGACCACCCTGATCGGCGACCTGGTCGAGCTGGCCCGCGAGGACCCGACGACGCCGTCCGTCGAGCCCGTCGAGCTGGCCGCCGTCGTGTCCCAGGCGGTCACCCGCGTCCGCCGCCGGACGACCACCGTCGAGTTCGTCGTGCACACCGAGCCGTGGTGGGTCACCGGTGACTCCGCCGCCCTCGAGCGGGCGATCACCAACCTGCTCGACAACGCCGCGAAGTGGAGCCCGCGAGGGCGGCCGCGTCGACGTCGAGCTGAAGCAGGGCACCGTGATGGTCTCCGACCAGGGCCGGGGCATCTCCGAGGCCGACCTGCCCCGCGTCTTCGACCGCTTCTACCGCTCCGCGGAGTCGCGCGGCATGCCCGGTTCGGGGCTCGGGCTCTCCATCGTCAAGGCGGTCGCCGACCGGCACGGCGGCAACGTCCGCGCCGGCACCGGTCCCGAGGGCGGGGCGGCGTTCTGGTTCCACGTGCCCGGCACGATGGCGCCTCCCGAGGTCTTGGCACGGTCGTAGCGGGTTCAAAGGTCGCTCTCAGGATGATTGCCGAGAATCGGAGTCATGGACGAGCAGAACCAGTACCCGCACGACTCCCAGGGCGAGCCCGACGACAACACGCAGCCGCAGACTCCTGTCGGCTCGGGCGCCGCACCCGACTCCAGCACCGCTGACACCTCGCAGAGCTGGTTCGGCGACTACGCCCATCAGGACCAGGCCCAGCCGGGACAGCCCCCGCAGGGTCCTGAGCCGACGCGGCCGATCCCGTCGTACCAGCAGCAGCCGCCGGCGCCGTGGGCGCCCGGCTACGCACCTCCCCCGGCGCCGTCGAAGCACCTCGCGCGGCCGCGGCCTGACCGCCGCAGTGCTCGTGGGCGCGCTCGTCCTCGGCGGCGCCGCGGGGGTCGGCGGCTCCGCCCTCTTCCACGCCTTCAACGACGACAGCTCCACGGGTACGACGAACAGCTCCTCCAGCCCGTTCCAGGCCACCAAGACCACCGTCGTCCAGGACGGCACCGTCGAGAAGGTCTCCCAGTCGGTGCTGCCCTCGGTCGTGAAGGTCAACGTCTCCAGCAGCTCGGGTGCCGGCTCCGGCTCGGGGATCATCCTGAGCAAGGACGGCAAGATCCTCACCAACAACCACGTGGTCACCGGCGCCGGCGACAACGCCACCATCACCGTCAACTTCAACGACGGCACCACCAAGCGCGCCAAGGTCATCGGCACCGACCCGGTCACCGACGTCGCCGTCATCCAGGCCGAGGGCGCCTCCGACCTCACCCCGGCCGCGCTCGGCAGCTCGAGCAGCCTCAAGGTCGGTCAGACCGTGGTGGCCGTCGGGTCGCCGTACGGCCTGAACGCGACCGTGACCACCGGCATCGTCAGCGCGCTGAACCGGCCCGTGTCGGTCTCGCAGTCGGAGGAGCAGACCCCGCAGTCGCCCGTTCGGCCTCCCCCAGCAGCAGCAACAGCAGGGACAACAGGGGCAGCAGGACCTGAGCACGACGTACCCGGCGATCCAGACCGATGCGGCGATCAACCCCGGCAACTCCGGCGGCCCGCTCGTCGACATGTCCGGCCGCGTGGTCGGCATCAACTCCTCCATCCGTACGGCGAGCGACAACAGCACCGCCCAGGGCGGCTCGATCGGCCTGGGCTTCTCGATCCCGATCGACGAGGTGCTGCCGATCGTCAACCAGATCACCGACCACCAGGACCCCACGCACGCCCGTCTCGGGGTCTCGGTGAGCGACGTCAGCGGCAACACCCTCACCCAGGGCGCCCAGCTGCGCTCGATCGAGAGCGGCGGCGCGGCCGCGAAGGCCGGCCTCAAGAACGGCGACGTGATCACCAAGGTCGACGACGAGGTCATCGACGGCTCGGAGTCACTGGTCGCCACCATCCGCGGCCACCGGCCCGGAGACAGCGTCCAGGTCACCTACCTGCGCGGCGGCAAGAGCCACACGGTGACCACCGACCTCGGGTCCGACGCCAACACCAAGGACTCCTGACAGCACGAGCCGGGGTGGGATCCGGGCCGGTCCGCTGGGGCGAAGCATGCGGGCCGGCCCGACCTCAACCATGGTTGAGGTCGGCTCCCCAGCAGCCCCATTCGCCGGGCTGATCCGCGATTTCCCGGGGTCTGTTCCTCACCCATACCGGACCGGTCTGCACCAGCCCGTGCCCGATCTGCTCTCGCGGCGTAACGTCGCTTCCGCACCGCCCAGCAGGGGGCGGCCTCTCGGGGGAGAGGGCGTCGCAATGTTCATCCAGGTCATCCAGGGTCAGTGCCGCGATGCGGACCGGCTCCATCAGCTCAGTGATGAATGGCGCGACACCCTCGGATCCTCCGCAGCAGGCTGGCTGGGCGGTACCTACGGCGTGACCGACGACGGCCAGTTCGTGGCCGTCGTACGGTTCGAGTCGCGGGAGGCCGCGACCGCAGAACTCCACCCGACCCGAGCAGGGTGCGTGGTGGAGCAAGATGCAGGAGTGCTTCGAGGGTGAGGTGACCTTCCACGACTGCGACGACGCGATGCTGTTCCTCGGCGGCGGCTCCGACGAGGCCGGCTTCGTCCAGGTGATCCAGGGCAGGCTCAGCGACGCCGAGCGGTTCCGCCGGTTCATGTCGCAGCCGATGGACGCGCTCCACGAGGCCCGACCGGAGATCCTCGGCGGCACCATCGCCATCGAGCCCGACGGCACCTTCACCGAGACCATCGCGTTCACGAGCGAGGAGGCCGCCCGCAAGGGCGAGGCCACCGCCATGCCCGAGGACATGCGCGCCCAGGTCGAGGAGGAGTTCTCGGTGATGCAGGACGTCACCTACCTCGACCTCCACCACCCGTGGTTCTCCTCGAAGACCTCCGGAGCCGGAATGGCCTGAGGACCAGGGCGGAGACTCTCACCGAGGGCGTTCGAAGGGGGCGGCTGTACGCAGCCGGAGCGCCTTCAGAAGAGTCTGCGCCCTCTACCTTGCTGTTGGGCCCTCAGGGAGCGTCGTCCACGCCGCCCGCAGCCGCTGCCGGAGCGCCTTCAGAAGAGTCTCCGCCCATTCCTCGTCCACGTCCGAGCGCACCGTGATGCCGCCGCCGGTGCCGAGCCACCAGCTGCCGTCGGGAGCGCCGTACAGCGACCGGATCACCACGCCGAGGTCGGCCCGACCGTCGGCGCAGATCCAGCCGAACGCGCCGGCGTAGAGCCCCCGCGGTGAGGCCTCGACGTCGTCGATCACCTGCATCGTGCGCAGCTTGGGGGCGCCGGTCATCGAGCCCGCCGGGAACAGCGCCCACAGCGCACCGAGCGTGCTCACGTCGCTGCGCAGCCGGCCGCGCACCGTGGAGACGAGCTGGTGCACGCTCGGGTAGGACTCCACGGCCATCAGGCTCGGCACCGTCACCGAGCCGACCTCGCAGACCATGGACAGGTCGTTGCGCAGCAGGTCGACGATCATCAGGTTCTCGGCGCGGTACTTCGGGTCCGTGGCGAGCTCGGCTGCCCGCTGCTCGTCCTCGCTCGTCGGTCGCACCGCGCGGGGTGGTGCCCTTGATGGGCTTGGTCTCCAGCCAGCGGTCCCCGAGTCGTCCTGGCGATGGTCGCGTAGCGCTCCGGTGAGCTGCTGAGCAGGTGGGTGCCGCGGTGGCTGAGCAGTCCGGCGTACGGCGCGGGGTTGGTCGCGCGGAGCCGGAGGTACGCCGCCAGCGGGTCCGCCGTGCCGACCTGCTCGCGGTAGGTCAGGTTGACCTCGTAGGAGTTGCCGGCGTGCAGCTGCTCCTGGACCTCGGCGAAGGCGGTGCGGTACCAGCTGGGCGCCCCCGCGTCCGAGCCACTGGCCTCCACCGGCTCGGCAGGCCGCGGCGGGTCGTGGTCGAAGAAGCGCACGTCGCGCGAGCGCATCCAGATCGCGTCGGGGCCGATCCCCCACGGGGTGGCGCCGAGGTCAGGGCGCGAGGCGTAGCCGAAGCAGCCGACCCAGTGCACGTCCGGGTCACCGGCGTCCTGGGCGATCTCGTCCTCGAGGACGGCGAACACGTCGGTGCCCACGACCTCGGAGCGGTCGCCCTGGTGGCGGGTGACCTCCTGGCGGGCTGCGTCGAAGGTCAGCGAGACGTCGTCCTCGGTGAGCACGCCGACCAGCGATCGGCGTCCCGACCAGTCGCGGGAACCACCGCCGTCGAGCCAGAACACCCTGTCGCTGCGGGCGAAACCCTCGCGGACGGCGTCGAGACTCTGCTCACTCAGCCTGCTCGTTCATGAGAGGAAGTTCCCGACCAGGTCGGCGCCGTGGCGCGACAGGATCGACTCGGGGTGGAACTGCACGCCCTGGAGCGGGAGCTCCCGGTGACGCACCGCCATCACCACGCCGTCCGACGAGGCGGTCACCTCGAGCACGTCGGGCACCGAGGTGGCGGCCAGCGAGTGGTAGCGCACCGCCTCGAAGGGCGACGGGATCCCGGCGAGCACGCCGATCCCGTCGTGGGTCACGTTCGCCACCTCGCCGTGGGCCGGTTCGATCCGCTCCACCGTCCCGCCGTACGACGTGACCAGGGCCTGCATGCCGAGGCACACCCCGAGGACCGGTACGCCGAGGTCGAAGACCGCGCTGCCGAGGGCGAAGTCGACGGGATCCGACGGGTGACCCGGGCCGGGCGACAGCACCACGTGGGTGGCGTCGGCCGCACGCTCGATGACGCCGGGTGCGTCGTGCTCGACGACGTCGGGCAGCGCGCCGGTGACCGAGGCGACCAGGTGCACGAGGTTCCAGGTGTAGGAGTCGTAGTGGTCGACCACCAGCACCCGGGTGTTCACCCGACGAGCTCCAGCAACAAGCCCCGGAGCAGTGCGAACCCGTTCTCGGTGAGGATCGACTCGGCGTGGAACTGCACGCCGCGGAAGTGCGGACCCGCGACCAGGTGGATGTCGCCGGTCGCCGCGTCGGCCTCGACCTTCACGCCCGCCGGGACGTCGTCGGCGCCGGCCCGGCCGACGAAGGTGTTGTAGAAGCCGACCTTCTCCTCGCGCCCGTCGATCTCCACCGAGGACTGCGTGCCCTGGAAGACGATGTCCTTGTAGGCAAGGGGAATCCCGAGCCGGTCGCAGAGCACCTGGTGGCCGAGGCACACCGCGAGGAAGGGCTTGCCCGACTCGAGCAGCGCGTCGATCGCCCGGCGATAGGCCGCGATCTTCGGGTGGTCGTGCTCGCGCGGGTCACCGGGGCCGGGGCCGACGACGACCAGGTCGACGTCGTCGAAGATGCCGTCCTCGTAGTCCTCGTGGCGTACGACGCGCGAGCCCATGCCGAGCACGGAGAACACGTGCGCCAGCATGTTCACGAAGTCGTCCTCGCCGTGCAGGATCCCGATCGTGCGGCCGGCGAGGGTGGGTGCCGGCGGCGCACCGGCCTGGTCGGTCAGCCAGAACTTGGCGAGCCGCTGGTTGCGCGAGTTCAGCGCGATCAGCACGTCCTCGTCCTAGGTGAGGTCGGCGATCGCGGTCGGCGTACCCGAGGCTCCGGCGGTCAGCCCGAACGCCGAGAGGATGCCGCCGGCCTTGGCGAGCGTCTCGGCGACCTCGTACTCGGGGTTGGAGTCGCGCACCAGCGTCGCGCCCGCGGTCACCTTCATCGCGCCCTCGGGGCTGACGTCGGCCGTGCGGATGATGATCGGCGAGTCGGCGGTCGGAGCACCCTGCTCGTCGCGCCCGATCAGCGCGAGCGCGCCGGCGTAGTACCCGCGGCCCTCGGACTCGTACTCGTGGATCAGCCGGCAGGCGTTCTCCACCGGAGCCCCGGTGACCGTCGCGGCGAACATCGTGTCGCGCAGGACGTCGCGGACGTCGGAGCGGGTGCGGCCGGCGAGGAGGTACTCGGTGTGCACGAGGTGGGTCATCGGCTTGAGGAACGGCCCGAGCACCTGGCCACCCTCGTGGCAGATGTCGCACATCATCTTGAGCTCCTCGTCGACGACCATGAAGAGCTCGAAGATCTCCTTCTCGTCGGCGAGGAACTCCAGCAGCCGCTGCTTGCGCTCGGCCGGGTCGAGCCCGCGCAGCCGGAAGGTGCCGGAGATCGGGTTCATCCGCACGTCGCCGCCGTGCACGCTGACGTGCCGCTCGGGGCTCGCGCCGATCAGGAACCGGTCGCCGGTCCAGAAGCAGATAGGTCCAGTAGGCGCCCCGCTCGGCGGTCAGCAGCCGCCTCAGCACGGTGAGCGCCTTCGCCGCGCCCCAGTCGTTGAGCTGGGCCCGGTAGTGGCGACCGACGACCAGGTTGGCGCCTTCGCCGTTGCCGATCTCGTCGCGGATGATCCGCTCGACGACGGCGGCGTAGTCCTCGTCGCTGGTCTCGAAGCCGCCCTCGTCCTCGAAGTTCACCGGCTCGTCGGGCAGCGCCTCGACCAGCTCGTCGAGCGGGACCTCGCGCTCGGTCGCCCCGGGAGCGTCAGGTCGACCACGGCCAGCGGGGTGCCGTCGTCGTGGGCCACGAACCCGCGCTCGGTGACCTGCCGGAACGGTACGGCGACCAGCCGGTCGAACCTCCGCCCGTCCTCGGGCACCCCCTCCTCGAGCGGGATGTCGCGCAGCTTCTCGAGCCGGCTCAACGCCCCGCCCACGAGCGTGACGGTCGGGCTGTCCCGCAGCCGGATCACCGCCCACGCCTCGTGCCCCATCAGCTCCTCGAGGGCTGCCTGGGCGGAGCCAGGAGGGTGGGGGGTCTCGGTCATGGCGGGAACGCTACTAGAGCACCGACGACCGTCCGGCTAGTCGACCGCCCGTCGTACCAACGCGACCGCCGACCACGCCATCTGGTCGACCGCCTGCTCCCGGGTCAGGCCGGCGATGTCGGTCATCCAGACCAGTGCCTCGACCCCGCACACGGCTCGTACGGCGACCGCCAGGCGGCGGATGCCGTCCTCGCCAAGACTGTCGACGAGCGGATCGAGCGCCTCGGTGAACCAGCCGATCGCACGGCCCTGTCGCAACGGCAGCTCGCGCGACGCCGCGTCGCGCTCGAGGGACAGGCGGAGCATCGTGCGCTGCTGCTGCTCGGTGTCGACCACCATGGCCATGAAGCCGCGCACGGCTGCCTCGATCCGCGCCTCGGGGTCGCTGCCCACTCCATCCGGCAGCATCGACGACGTCTCGATCTCAGGATGCGCGGCGACCAGGAGCGAGTGCTGGGTCGGGAAGTAGCGGTAGGCGGTGGTGCGCGAGACTGCCGCGGCCTCGGCCGCTTCGGCGACAGTGGGCGGCCGCCCGCCGGAGGCCACCAGCTCTCGGGCGGCGGCCACCAGGGCCGCGCGGGTGCGTTGCTTCTGCCGGGAGCGCCCGGTCTGCTCGTACGCCGTTGACATCGGCTTCACGGTACCTTAGTTTCGTCATGGGACTTGAGTCCCATGAACGGTCGGGAAGGACATCCCATGACCACCACTGCGCCCCTGGTCCGCAATGCCGACGAAGCGGAGAACCGCTGGTTCTACGGGGGCGGGCTGCACAGCTGGTTGGTCCGCGAGCACGAGGTCGGCGACGGGTTCCTGCTCTTCGAGGACACCGTCGAGCCGGGCAAGCGCACCCCGCTGCACACCCATCCCGATGCCGACGAGACCTTCTATCTGCTCGCCGGGTCGATCCTGCTGCACGTCGACGGCGTCGACCACGAGGTCCAGGCCGGCGGAGTGGCCGTGATCCCGCGCGGTGTCCCGCACGCGTTCATGGCCCAGGCCGACGGCGCCCGGATGCTGTGCCTGCACACGCCCGGTGGGGGCGAAGCCTTCTACCGCACGGCGAGCGAGCCAGTGGTCACCGGACAGCCGGCGCTGGCGGTCGACCTCGACCGCATCCGCCAGGCCGCTGAGTCGACCGGCACGATGCGGATCGTGGGACCCCCGCCGTTCTGATCAGTCCTGGGCGTCCAGCCGACGCAGCAGGTTGTCCCGCGCAGCGGCGTCCATCGGGCCGCCCCGTTCGGTGAGGTGGTCGGCGATCTCGAGCCGGTGCTCGGGGGTCTTGTTGCCGCCGTACTTCATCTTGGCGCGGACGCTCTCGATGTGCAGGCGCAGGCCGGGATGGGGGAGGGGGGGGGGGTTTGGGGGCCTCGATGTGGAGGCGAGGCCGCGGATGCCGGGGAGCTGGCGGCGGTCGCTCTCGTCGTCGGCGGTCGGGGTGGCGCGGGTGGAGTCGGGGGGCTCGAAGTGGGTGAGCTGCTCGGCGAGGATGGCGGCCTTCTCGTCGGGGTCGTCGACGACCTCGGCGCGTGCAGAGCAGCTGCACGGCGGTGTAGTACGACGTGGGCACGCCGCGGTCGGGGTCGGTGTCGGGGTTCGCGTTCCAGGCCGCCTCGACGTAGGCGTAGTCGCCGGTCAGGGAGAGTACGACGTGAGGGTCGGCGTCGAGCGCCTTCCAGACCGGGTTGGGCCGGGCGAGGTGGAGGAGCACGGTGTCCTCGCCGTCGTACAGGAAATGGGTGGGTACGACGACCGGGTAGCCGTCGACGTGACCGGCGGTGACCAGCTGCCCGAAGTCGGCCTGGGCGAGCACGCCCTGCCACTCCTCGCGGGTCGCCTCGTCCCAGGGATGGATCAGCACGGTCAGCTCGTGAGGGTGATCATGCGCTGGGTGGCCCGGGTGTACACGACGTAGAGCGTGGCCCGACCGGTCGGCGACTCGTCCTCGATCTCCTGCGGGGCGACCACGACGATGCCGTCGAACTCGAGGCCCTTGGTGTCCAGCCCGGTGAGTACGACGAGCCGCGAGTCGGGCGTGCCGAAGTCGGAGGCGAACTCCGGCCACGAGGACACCCAGCGGCTCACCTCGCCGTGGCGGGCGACCGGCACGACCACCCCGACCGTGCCCTCGACCGAGCCGGCCAGCTCGGTGAGCGCCGCCCGCACCGCCGGCTCGAGCTCGTCGACGTGCCGCTCCTCGGGCGAGACCCCGGTCGAGCGCACCGCGTCGGGCAGGTCGGCGTCGAGACCGACCCGCGAGGCGTAGGCCGCCGCGAAGTCGTAGATCTCCGAGCTGTTCCGGTAGTTCGTGGAGAGGTGGAAGTCGTGCCGCGGCTTGTCGCCGAGCGCCTCGGCCCGCGCGCGTGCGGACTCCGCGGGCACCGGCCACGACGACTGGGCGGGGTCGCCGACGATGGTCCAGGTCGCGCCACGTCCGCGGCGTCCGACCATCCGCCACTGCATCGGCGTCAGGTCCTGGGCCTCGTCGACCAGCACGTGGGCGAAGCCGTCGTCCTCGACCCGGTTGGTCGGCGGGGTCCAGCCGCGCGGGCCGGCGTACTCCCGGTCGGAGGCGGTCCAGAGCTCGTGCAGCGAGGAGTCCTCGGCGGCGAGGTACTCGTCGTCGACCGACCCCGTGTTCACGATCGGCGGGTCACCGAGCAGGTAGCGCAGCTCGTCGAGCAGCGCGATGTCGTCGACGGAGAGCTGGTCGCCCCACGACTTGGCGAGCAGCCGCACCGACTCGTCGTCGAGCACGCCCTCGCTCACCCGGGTGAGCAGGTCGGGGTCGCGCAGCCAGCCGAGCACGGTGGCGGCGTCGAGCACCGGCCACCAGGCAGCGGCGAACTCGAGGAACTCGTCGCTGGTGCGCATCTCCGCGGCGAAGTCCTCCTTGGTGCGCTCGCGCCCGCGCTCGCTGGTCACCTGGCGCCACATCGCGTCGATCAGCGTCGAGGCCACCTTGGTGGTCGAGCGGTTGCGGCGGCCCATCGTCAGCAGCTGGCGCCGGATGGAGCCGAGCTCGCGCGGACCGAGGTGGATCACGTCGTCGCGGTAGAACACCCGGAACTCGCGGGGCGCGTCGGGCACGGCCTGGCGCGACGTACGACGCAGCAGCTCCGCCATCGCGAGCGAGCCCTTGACCTCCGCGACCGCCGGGTCGTCGCGTCGGCTGGCGCGGACGCCGTCGACGACCTCGCCGAGCGAGCGCAGGGCGACCGCGGTCTCACCGAGCGAGGGCAGCACCCGCTCGATGTAGCGCATGAACACACCCGACGGCCCGACGACGAGCACGCCGCCGGTCTCGTAGCGACGGCGGTCGGCGTAGAGCAGGTACGCCGCGCGGTGCAGCGCGACCACGGTCTTGCCGGTGCCCGGACCGCCGGCGATCGACACGACGCCCTTGTTGGGAGCCCGGATCGCGCGGTCCTGCTCGGCCTGGATGGTCGCGACGATCGAGTGCATCGACCGGTCGCGGGCGCGGGTCAGCTGGGCGAGCAGGGCACCCTCGCCGACGATCGGCAGGTCGGTCTCGGCCTCGGCGTCGAGCAGGTCGTCCTCGACACCGAGCACGTGCACGCCCTTGCTGCGCAGGATCCGGCGGCGGATGACGCCCTGCGGGTCGGCCTGCGTCGCCTGGTAGAAGACGGCCGCCGCGGGGGCACGCCAGTCGATCAGCATCACGTCGTAGTTGTCGTCGCGCAGCCCGATGCGGCCGATGTAGCGCGGGATGCCGCTGACCTCCGCGCGCAGGTCGAGGCGGCCGAAGACGAGGCCTTCGTGGGCGGCGTCGAGCGTGGCCATCCGGCGGGCGGCCTGGAAGACCATCGCGTCGCGCTCGACGAGACCGCCTTCGTTGCCGATCCGGCCGCGGGCCAGCCCCTCCTTCGCCAGCTCCTGGGCGGAGACTGACGCCTTCTCGAGCTGTGCGTAGACGGTGTCGACGTACTCCTGCTCGCTCGCGATCTCGCGCGCGGCCACGTCATTGTTCAACGCCGGGTGTCCTTCGATGGGGAACGATCAAAGCGAAGAACTGATTCTACTGGTGCCTGGGAGGCGTGTGCGACGAACCCGGTGAACCGGGCTAGCGGATCGGGTCAGAGGCAGGTGCGCGAACCCGAGTCGAGCACCCGTCCGTCGATGGCGCGGAAGGCCCAGGAGTAGCGCCGAGGCCCCAGGCTGAGCCGCAGCACCCCGAAGCGGGTGTCCTGGTAGTACGCCGAGCCGAGCTTGTGCTGTGCCCAGGGGGTAGAGGTTGCGACCCCCGGTGCCCACGACGAACTCGAGCATGCCGCGGGAGGGACGCAGGTGCCCGACCGCGTCCATCCGCTTGAACCGCTCGTAGTCGTGCTCGTGGCCCGACAGCACGAGGTCGTTGTGGTGCTTGTACGCCGCCCGCCAGAGCGGGATCACCGCAGGATCGTTGCCGTGCTCGCCACCCGAGCTGTAGCGGGGGTGGTGCATCGTGATCATCGAGCAACGCGACGGGTGGGCCTTCATCTGGCGGTCGAGCCAGGTCGCCTCGCGTGCGCAGCTGACCTTGTCGCAGTTGCTGTTCAGCACGAACACCTGCCACGCGCCGGCCGCGACGCGGTAGTAGCCAGGCGGTCCGGGCTGCCTGTTCCGGAAGTAGGTGTAGTAGCCGCCGGCGCCGGGCGTGAGGTACTCGTGGTTGCCGATGGTGGGCCGGGTCCTCGGGCGCAGGGCGCCCCAGGACTTCGCGTAGGAGCCGTTGAACTGCGCGAGCGAGCTCTCGTTGTACTGGTGGTCCCCCAGCGTCAGCACCAGGCTCGGGTCCAGCCGGCGCGCCAGCGCGGCGGTCGCGCCCTGCTGGCACTGGGTGGGCGTGACGGCCAGGCCCGGTGGGCAGGCGATGTCGCCGGCCGCGACCACGCGGACGACCCGGGCACGCGCCGGCGGTCGTCGAGGTGGCCGAGGCGTCACGCAGGGACGTCGTCGGGGGCGACCCCAGGGTGGCGAGCAGCAGCGCGAGCACGACGAGGGCCGGGAGGGTGACGAGCCGAGAGGGGGCCATGCGCTCACCGTACGACGAGGTGGCTCACGCCAGGTCGTGCACGAACTCCCCGAGCTGGGTCAGGTTGCGGCACTCGACCATCGCGAGCAGGCGGCCGTACTCGCGGGCCGCGGAGTCGCCGGTGTTCCAGTTGCGGGCGTGCTCGGGGTTGAGCCACCAGCTGTGCCGGGCGGCGTGCACGAGGTCCTTGACGACCGGCAGCGCGAGGTCGGTGTGGTTGGAGCGGGCGTCGCCGAGGACGAGCAGGTTGGTCTTGGGAGTCAGCGCGTCGGCGTACTCCTCGGAGAAGCGGGTGAACGCGCGGCCGTAGTTCGTCCGGCCCCACAGCGAGGCGTAGCGCGCGCTCGCCGCGAGGTCGGCCATCGTCTGCGCGGGGTCGCCGCGGGTGTTGAAGCGGTCGGTGACCTCGTGGATCTCGTCGACGAAGGTGAACGCGCGCACGCGGTTGAACTGCTCGCGCAGCGCGAAGACGAGCATCAGCGTGAAGCTCGCGAAGTTGGCGACCGAGCCGCTCACGTCGCAGAGCACCACGAGGTCGGTACGCCCGGGTCGCTTGGGCTTGTGGCGGGTGTCCATCGGCACGCCTCCGCTGGACATCGAGGCGCGCACCGTACGACGGAAGTCGAGCGGCCGGCCGCGACGCGAGTGCTGCTCGCGGCTGACCCGGGTCGCGAGCCGCCGGGCGAGCGGCTGGATCTCGCGGCGCATCAGCTCGAGGTCGGCCTTGCGGGCCGAGGTGAAGTCGACCTGCTCGATGGCGGGCCGGACGGTGTGGCGGGCGACGTGCTCGGGGCCACGGACCTCGGCCGCGCGGCGTCGTACCTCCGAGTCGACCAGGCCCTCGAACGCGCGCGCCTGCGCCTCGACCAGCCGTCGCATCGACGGGTCCGCGCCGGTGTCGGCGCCGAGCAGCCCAGCCAGCGCCTTGTCGACGAGCTCGTCGGGCGAGACCCGGTTCATCACGTTGTACGACGACCACCGCTGCTCCCCCGGCCCGCGCCCCCGGATCAGCCCGAACCGCTGCACCGCCTCCCGCGCCAGCATCGCCAGCGCGTCGGGATCGCCCATCGCCATCGCGGTCGCCAGTGCCTCGCGGAAGTCGGCCAGCGCCTGGGGACCGTCAGATCCAGTGGTTTCGAGACGGCCTCGTTCCTCGGCCTCCTCAACCACCGAGTCCTCGGTGGTTGAGGAGCGAGCGTCAGCGAGCGTCTCGAAACCACTGGTTCCGTCCCCGATCAGCGCCGGGAAGTAGAGGTCGAAGACCTGGTCGAAGCCGGGGCGGTGGTTCTGGCGCTTGACCAGGGTCGCGGCGTACGCCGCCCGCAGGGACTCGCGCTCGCCGATCCCGAGGGCGTCGATGGCCGCGATGGCGTCGAGGCCCTCGGCGAGCGAGACCGGAAGCCCGGCGCTGCGCAGGGCCTCGACGAACTCGATGTGCCGGTCGAGCAGGGTCATCGGATCGGGTCATCGGACGTGGTCACCTGGACCGGAGCCGCAGCTCGCGGATCGCCCGCTCGTGGTCGCTGGCGTGCTTGAGCACGACGCCGAGCGTCTGGTCGATCGCCTTCTCGTCGAGGGTGCCGGTGCCGAGCGCGACCAGGGTGCGCGCCCAGTCGATGGTCTCCGCGATCGACGGTGCCTTGCGCAGCTCGAGGCCGCGCAGCTTGCCGACCACCTCGACGATCTGGCCCGCGAGCTGCTCCTCGATCTCGGGCACCTGCGAGACCACGATCTCGCGCTCGCGCTCGGCCTCGGGGTAGTCGATGTGCAGGAACAGGCAGCGCCGCTTGATCGCCTCGGAGAGCTCTCGCGTCGCGTTGGAGGTGAGTACGACGAGCGGCCGCCGGGTCGCCGAGACGGTGCCCATCTCGGGGATGGTCACCTGGAAGTCGCTGAGCACCTCGAGCAGCAGTCCCTCGACCTCGACGTCGGTCTTGTCGACCTCGTCGATGAGCAGCACCGTCGGCTCCTCGCGCCGGATCGCGGTGAGCAGCGGCCGGGTCAGCAGGAACTCGTCGGTGAAGATGTCGTCGTGGGTCTCGTCCCAGGACTGGTCGCCCGCGGCCTGGATGCGGAGCAGCTGCTTCTTGTAGTTCCACTCGTAGAGCGCCCGCGCCTCGTCGAGGCCCTCGTAGCACTGCAGCCGCACCAGCTCGGCGCCCGTCGCCCGTGCGACCGCCTTGGCGAGCTCGGTCTTCCCGACGCCCGCCGGTCCCTCGATCAGCAGCGGCTTCTCCAGCGCTCCGGCGAGGTAGGTGGTCGTGGAGGTGGCGGTGTCGGAGAGGTAGCCGGCGGCCGCCAGCTGCTTCTCGGCGTCGGCCGGGGACTCGAACCACGCGGACTTCTGGGTCACCTCGTCATTGTGCCCGTCCGGTCGACAGGTGAAGACCGGCTGTGACCGAAGCCGCACTGCAGCGGCGCACCGATCGCCGCCGCGGTCGACCCGGTCGCCTCTCGTCACCGCGGTGGGACGTGCGCGCCAGCGCGGAGTCCTGGGTGAGGATCGCGCGCTCCGTCGAGCGGACGAGGGGTGAAGGGTCCACCCCGAGGTCCTCGGCCAGCCTCTCTCGCAGCGTGGCCAGGGTGGCGAGCGCATCGGCCTGGCAGGCACAGGCGTACTGCGCCCGGGCGAGCAGCGCCCAGAGCTGTTCGCGGTAGGGATGGTCCGCCGCGTGCCGCACGAGCAGGCGTACGGCGGCCGCCGGGTGTCCGAGCGTCAGCAGCGCCTCGGCGCGACACTCCTGGACCGTGACGTGGAGCTCCCCCAGGCGGGTGGCCTCCGACCGCAGCGACTTCGCCTGGCACTCGGCGTACGGCTCGCCCGCCCAGTGCTCGACGGCCCGGGTCCCGAGGACGAGCCGGTCGACGGCCGACCGGGCCGCCAGCGCCTGCTCCACGAGATCCTCGAAGATCCAGACGTCCACGGCGTCGGGGGCTGCCCCGAGGTGGTAGCCGGCCGGCGTGGTCTGCACGGCGGACCGGGCCGAGCGCGCGGGGTCGAGCAGGGACCGCAGCCGGGAGACCGCCACCTGCACGGCCGGGCGACCGCCCCCGTCCCCGTCGGTCCAGACCTCGTCGATGACGCGCTCCACCGACAAGGGCCGACCGCGTGCGGCGACCAGCAGGGCGAACAGCTCGCGCTCACGACGACGCGTCAGCGGATCCCCGTCCACCGCGATCTCGCCCAGCACCTGGTACGCCGGCACCGTGCTGGTCGCCTTCACGCTCAGCGTCCTTCGACCGGGCCGGCGAGGTGCTCCGTCGTCAGCCACTCGCGCCGGAGGTCCGCAGGGAGCGCCTCGAACGGCGAGGTCTGCGACCGGTGCAGGGCAATCGCCTGCTCGCGCCGTTCGTAGAACGCGCTGGTGTCGAGGACCAGGTCGATCTCCTCGTCCGGTGTGCCGAGCTCGCCGAGCGCGAGGTAGCTCGAGCCCGGGTCCAGCTCCGACATCACCGCCGCCCAGCGCCCCATCAGCCGCCGGGCGAGGCAGTACAGGTAGACGGGAACACCCGCCTCGGTGGCCACCGCGAGCGCGACGTCGCGGACGCGGACGTGGTCGCGGTGGCCGTCGGAGCCGTCCAGGGTGACGAGGACGTCCGGCCGGAAGGCAGCGATGCTCTCGCGCACCCGATCCGCCACGACGGCAGGGTCGGCGCCGACGACCGTCGTGGGCCCCGCGTCACCGGACATGCCGGAGTCGCCGAAGCCCAGGACGTCGACCCGGCTGACCCCGAGGAGGTCCGCCGCGGCGTACAGCTCGCGCTCGCGCTGCCCCGCAAGACCATCGGCACCCAGCTCCAGGTCAGCGGGCCACTCGCCGGCCTCACCTCGCGTCGCGCAGCAGACGGCTGTCGTCACTCCGGCGTCGGCGGCACGGAGCAGCAGGGACCCGCAGCCGAACGTCTCGTCGTCGGGATGGGCCACCACGACCATCAACCTCGAGGCCGACTCAAATACTGTCATGGGCAGTATTTGATACTGCCCACCGCAGTATGTCAAGATGCGCCATGCCTTCTTTCCCGACGACCACGTCCTACGCGGTGCTGGGCCTGCTGTCGGTGCGTTCCTGGACCACCTACGAGCTCGCCAAGCAGGTGCAACGCAGCCTGAACTGGTTCTGGCCGCGGGCCGAGCGCAAGCTGTACGACGAGCCGAAGCAGCTCGCCGCCCACGGGTACGCCGTGGCCACCGAGCACTTCACCGGCAAGCGACGCAGTCGGGAGTACGCCATCACCGACGAGGGACGGACCGCGCTCGCGGAGTGGCTCGGCGAGCCGTCGGCCGCACGATCGGTCGAGTTCGAGGGCATGGTCAAGGTGTTCTTCGCCGACGCCGGCGATCTCGACCAGCTGCGCGCCACGCTGCGAGCGATCGAGACGGAGGCCGAGGAGCGCGTGTCCGCGATCGCGGCCCTCTCCGCCAGTGGCACCACGTTCGCGGAACGCGCACACATCAGCGCACTGACCCTCCCCCTCCAGCTCGAGCAGGAGACGGCGGTGCTGCGCTGGGCGCGGTGGGCACTGGAGCAGGTCGAGTCCTGGAAGGACACCAGCGACCCCGGCGACTGGGACGGCGCCGCGTCGATGCGCTCGGTGACCCGCAGGGCGCTGGACGCGGTCGGGCCTCAGCCCTGAGCTGTCACCAGCGGTCGTGCACCAGGGCGCGGACCCGCTCGTCGTAGATCTGGCCGACCCCGGCGAGGAACTCGTCTCCCAGTGCGGGCGCCTGCCCGGCGGCCGCGTTGGACCGCGCCTGACGCTCGCTGCGCGCACCCGGGATCACGGTGGTGACGCCGGGCAGCTGGGTGACCCAGGCGATCGCCGCCTGCGCGGAGGTCAGGCCGTCCGGAGCCGTCGCCTCGACAAGACGACCGAAGTCCGCAGCGGCCTCCAGTCCGACGTCGAACGGCACCCCCGAGAACGTCTCGCCGACGTCGAAGGCGCTGCCGTCCCGGTTGTAGGTGCGGTGGTCGTCGGCGGCGAAGGTGGTGCTCGCGTCGTACTTCCCCGACAACAGGCCGGAGGCCAGCGGCACCCGGGCGATGATGCCGGTCGCGGTCTCGATCGCCGTCGGCAGCACCTTCTCGAGCGGCTTGAGTCGCAACGCGTTCAGGATGATCTGCACGCTCGTGAGGTTGGGTCGGGTCATCGCGCTCAGCGCCTGGTCGACGGTCTCCACGCTCACGCCGTACGCCGCGATGGTGCCGTCCTCGACCAGGGCGTCGAGCGCGTCGTAGGTCGCGTCGTCGTCGATCGTCGCCGACGGCGGGCAGTGCAGCTGCACGAGGTCGAGCCGGTCGACGCCGAGGTTGCGCCGGGACCGGTCGGTCCACGTCCGGAAGTTCGCGGGGTGGTAGTTCTCCGGCTCCTGGTCGACGCGGCGACCCATCTTGGTCGCGACGAAGAAGCCGTCGTCCGCGTGGTCGGCCAGGAACGCGCCGACGACCCGCTCGCTCCGCCCGTCGCCGTAGACGTCGGCCGTGTCGTAGAAGGTGACTCCCTCCTCGGCGGAGGCTTCGAGCACCGCGCGGGCGTCGGCCTCGGAGACGTCACCCCAGTCGGCTCCCAGCTGCCAGGTGCCCAACCCGACCGCCGACACCGTTCGCCCGGTCCTGCCCAGCTCGCGTTGCTCCATGTGTCCCTTCTACAGGATGGCCTCGAACGACCACTCCACGAGCGTGCGATGGGTCTCGCCCGGACGCAGCACTGCCGAGCCGAACTCGGGCCGGTTGGGAGTGTCCGGGTAGGGCCCGGGCTCGAGGGCGACCCCCGCACCGGGGCCGTAGGCCGTCCCGGTCGTCGACCTCGTCGAGCCGTCGAAGCCCTTGCCGGCGTAGACCTGGAGACCCGGCTGGTCGGTGACCAGGATGGCCCGGGTGCGGGTGGTCGGGGAGTCGAGGACGGCCGCCACCTGCAGGCCCCCGCCATCGCCGGTGATCGCGAAGCAGTGGTCGACGTCCGCCACCTCGCCGAGCAGGCGCGGCGTGCGCAGGTCGAACGGGCTGCCCTCGACGGGCGTGAGCTGCCCGGGGATGCCGGTGTCGTCGGTCGACACGTACTCGTCCGCGGACACCCGCAGCACCTGGTCGCTGACCGGCCCGGTGCCGTCGCCGTCGAGGTTGAGGTAGGCGTGGCTGGTCAGGCCGACGACCGTGGGTGCGTCGGTGGTGGCCTCGAGCACGATCCGCACGGCGTCGTCGTGCACCACGAAGCGCGCGAGCACGGTGACGGTGCCCGGGAAGCCCTGGTCACCGTCGGGACTGACCAGCCGCAGGATCGCGATGTCGCGGCCGTGGTCGAGCACCTCCCAGACCTGCTTGTCGAAGCCGGCCGGCCCACCGTGCAGCTGGTTGTCGCCCTCGTTCGGCACCAGCTGCACCGTCTGCCCGTCGAGCTCGAACCGGGCGCCACGGATCCGGTTGGCGTAGCGGCCGACGGTGGCGCCGACGTAGTCCTTCGAGGTGAGGTACTCCTCCGCCGTCGCATGGCCCAGCACCACGTTGCGGCGTACGCCGTCCCCGCCGGTCAGCCAGAGCCGGTGCACCGTGGCGCCGAGGTCGAGCACCTCCAGCACCGGACCCGGCGGGGACCCGAGCACGATCTTCTGCACGGGTCCGCGCGAGGAGGGACCGAAGGACTCGACCGGCATGGGCCGCAGCCTAGGACTTCTGTGAAGGCTCCGGGTCGTCGATCGGGCGCAGCTCGTCGGCGTACGACAGCGAGATGCGGCGCAGCACACCGGCGTCGCTGACGGCGTACTGACCCATCCGCCACAGCGGCGGGCTGTAGGCGTGCACGCTGATCGAGCCGTGCACGGCACCGTTGAGCCGGTGGATGTGGTCGGGCCCGAAGGAGAACACCCGGCCGGCCGGCACCTGCGTCTCGCGGGCGCCGTGGGCCAGGGTCAGGTTGTTCTCGACGAGCTCGCCCGCCACCACCGCGACCGCCCCCGAGGAGACGTCGTGGTCGTGCCAGCCGGTGTCGTTCTCCGGGGTCCAGCACAGCAGCCAGACGTCGACGTGGGCGTCGCGGTGCAGCGAGACGTAGACCCGCTCCTCGCCGTCGAAGGCGACGTGGTGCGCCCACGACTCCGGCTGGTGGGCGATGCCGGCGGCCAGCGCCTCGAGCTCGGTCTTGGTCAGGTCGCGGTCGGGGAGCCGTCGCAGCAGGTCGGCGACGGTCACGTTGTCGGGGTACGTCGCCAGCGGGGCGGCGTGCTCGGCGGCGACTCCTGCTCCACCGAGGCTGGCCTCCTCGGCCAGCGCGGTCAGCTCGCTACTGCCCATTCCCGTTCACCTCCCTGCTCGTGGCTCCCGGACCCGAGGAGGCGGGCCGGGTTGGCGACGCGCACCGCGTGGGTGGCCGCGTCGCCGAGGAACTCCTCGAGCGGGTCGCCGTAGGGGCGGTCGCTGCCGAGCACGAGCGCGTCGATGCCGAGCACGCGCACGATCGCCTCCAGGGCACGGACTCCGGTGCCGGAGGTGTCCACGAAGACGTCCGGGTCGACCGTCGTACGGCCGCCGCCGCGCAGCGCGTGGCGCTCCACCAGCACGGGAGCGAGCCCGGCGCCCGCCCCGAAGAGCAGCCTCAGGCGCGGGAACAGGCGGCGGCCGCCGAAGGCCTGCCAGCCCCACCACGCGGCTTGCAGCTGCGCGGTGTAGCCGACGACCGGTGCCCACCACTCGGGCAGCCGGCCGGCCAGGACCCGACGTGGCTCGGGTCCCGGGTGCACGAAGACGGGCTTGCCGGAGAGCTCGGCGGTCAGCAGCAGCTTGGCCGCGCGCTCCCAGGCGAACGGCGTGAGCAGGTCGGTGGCCGGCAGCTGGAGGCCGACGAAGCGGTCCTCCTCGAGCAGTCGGCGCACGTCCGGGACGCACGGGTCCTCGGCCGGCACCGAGACCCAGGCCTGGTAGTGGTCGGGGAGCTCGCGGACGCCGCGGTGCCAGGCGTCGATCAGCGGCTGGGCCTCGGGACGGAGCAGGCTCTCGATGCCGAGCGGAGCAGAGAGGCTGAGGCAGGCCGAGCCCACCCCCGCGTCTCGGTCCGCCGCGATCCGCGTCGCGACGTCATGGCCTGCCGGGTCCACGTCGTACGGCGGCTCGCCGTCGGTGTACAGCGTCCAGCCGCGGAGGTACGGCGCCTTGGAGCGCGCGCGCAGCCGGTCGACGAGCTCGTCGGGCCACAGGTGCTGGTGCACGTCGATGGCGCCGGCGCTTGCGTGTGTGGTGCTCGGTCATCAGTCTCAGCCTCCCTTCTCTGTAGTAAGTGGAGTAACTTTATCCTATTAATACAAGTGAAGCCGGGATGTCCCACCTGCGAGTGTCACCGGTCTGGTCCGGGAACACCATCAGCAGTCGGTTGGTTGCCGAGAAGGACGCACCACCCCACGAGGAGGACCCTGTGTCGAAGCTGTTCGAGCCCCTCACGCTCCGGTCGATGACCGCGCGCAACCGGGTCTGGCTGGCGCCGATGTGCCAGTACTCCGCGGTCGACGGCGTCCCGAACGACTGGCACCTCGTGCACCTCGGCTCGCACGCGACCGGCGGCTTCGGGCTGGTCATGACGGAGGCCTCGGCCGTGCTGCCCGAGGGCCGCATCTCTCCGGAGGACGCCGGGATCTGGAACGACGAGCAGGCCGAGGCCTGGCGACGCATCGTCGACTTCGTGCACGCCCAGGGCGCGCCGATCGGCGTCCAGCTCGCCCACGCGGGCCGCAAGGCGTCCACCTACCGGCCCTGGGACCCGCGCTCCGGCACCATCGCGACCGGCGACGGCGGCTGGCAGACGGTGGCGCCGTCGGACGTCCCCTTCGAGGGGTACGACGCACCGGCCGCCCTCACCACCGGGCAGATCGCCGAGGTCGTGCGGGCCTTCGCCGACGCCACCCGACGGGCCGTCTCCGTCGGCTTCGACACCGTCGAGATCCACGCCGCCCACGGCTACCTGCTCCACCAGTTCCTCTCCCCGCTGTCCAACCGTCGCGACGACGACTACGGCGGCTCGTTCGAGAACCGCACCCGTCTCGTGCTCGAGGTGGTCGACGCCGTCCGCGCGGCGCTGCCCGACTCCGCTCCCCTGCTGGTGCGCATCTCGGGCACCGACTGGCTCGACGGCGGCTGGGACATCGAGCAGAGCCGGCGGCTCGGCGTACTGCTGAAGGAGCACGGGGTCGACCTCGTCGACGTCTCCTCCGGCGGCAACGCACCCGCCTCGATCCCGCTCGAGCCCGGCTACCAGGTGCCTCTCTCGGCCGGCGTCCGCGAGGGCGGCATCGCGACCGGCGCGGTCGGCCTGATCACCGACCCCGAGCAGGCCGAGAAGATCCTGGCCAACGGCGAGGCCGACGTCGTACTCCTCGCCCGTGCTGCCCTGCGCGAGCCGGCCTGGCCGTTGCGCGCGGCCCACGAGCTCGGCGTGCCCTTCGAGGACGCACCCTGGCCCGACCAGTACCGTCGCGCCCGCTGGCGCTGACTGGGATCAGCCGGGAGATGGTCTCGGGGATTCTTGCTCGTCGGGCTGGAAGCGGTACCCCATCCCTGGCTCGGTGAGCAGGTGGCGCGGGCGCGCGGGGTTGGCCTCGACCTTCTGCCGCAGCTTGGCCATGTAGACGCGCAGGTTTCCCCCAGCGGTCTCGTATCCCGGCCCCCAGACCTCCTTGAGCAGCTGCGCTGGGCTCAGCAGCTTTCCGGGGTGTCGCAGCAGCACCTCGAGCAGGTGCCACTCGGTCGGCGTCAGGCGGACGTCGACACTCTGCGCACCGTCAGTGACGGTGACGCGACGGGCGGCCAGGTCCACCGTGGTCTGCCCGAAGGTCACGACCGGTTGGACGTCGTCCGGGGTGGCGCGCCTCGCGACGGCCCGCATCCGGGCCATCAGCTCGTCCACGCCGAACGGCTTGGTGAGGTAGTCGTCGGCTCCGGCGTCGAGGGCGTCGACCTTGTCGGCACTGTCGGTGCGTCCGGAGAGGATCACGATGGGGGCCGAGGTCCAGCCACGAAGGCCACGGATGACGTCGATGCCGTCGATGTCGGGCAGGCCCAGGTCGAGGATCACGAGGTCGGGTGGGTGCGACGCAGCCGTCGCGAGTGCATCGGTGCCAGTGGTCGCGGTGAACACCTCGTAGTGCCGGGCACGCAGGTTGATCGCCAGGGCCCGCAGGATCTGGGGTTCGTCATCGACGACGAGCACTCGGTTCATGGTGCCTGCCGCGGGGTGCTCGACTGGTAGGGATCGCCACCGGACTCACGCTCCCTGCGGCCGGGTTCGCTCCCGGCTGGCGCGCCCTGCTGTGCGGGGGCAGCAGGCATCGACAGAACCATCGTGAGACCTCCACCCGGCGTCTCCTCTGAGGTGAGAGTGCCGCCCATCGCTTCGCTCAGACCGCGGGACAGGGCGAGTCCGAGGCCCACACCGGTGGTGTTGTCGGTGTCGCCGAGTCGTTGGAAGGGCATGAAGACGCGGTCCAGGTCGGCCGGCGGGATCCCGGGTCCGCGGTCGATGACCCGCAGCTCCACGCGCTCGCCCAGGCTGCTGCCCGTGACGTGCGGCGGGTTGTCCGGACGGCTGTAGCGGATCGCGTTGCCGACGAGGTTCGACACCACCCGCTCGAGCAGCCCGGGGTCTGCCATCAGCAGCGGCAGGTCATCCGGTACGTCGACCACGACGGTCGAGCCGGCGTCGCCAAGGTCGTCGAGGGCCAGGGGCACCACTTCGTCCAGGGCCACCCGGCGGTTGACCACCGAGAGCGCTCCAGCCTGGAGCCGACTCATGTCCAGCAGGTTGTCCACCAGCCGGGTGAGGCGATCCAGTGACTCGTCCGCCGTCTCGCAACAGCTCGGCGTGGTCCTCGGGGGACCACTCGATGTCCTCGCTGCGCAGGCTGGTCACGGCAGCCTTGGCGGAGGCGAGCGGGGTGCGCAGGTCATGTCCCACCGCCGCGAGCAGCGCCGTACGCATGCGGTCGCCTTCGGCGATCGGCACCGCCGCGGCAGCAGCTTCACTGAGCCGGTGCCTCTCCAGGATGACGGCGGCCTGCGCCGCGAAGGCACCGGCGACGCGTTGGTCCTCGGCTCGTAACGGCCTCCCGCGCATCGCGAGCGTGAGCGTGTCGCCGGCAGGCACCTCGGTGTCGGCGTCCTGCGGGCGCGTGCACGAGTCCAGCCCTGCGGAGGCCACGACGGTCCACTCGTCTGCGGGACCGCGGGCGACCGGTACGCCGTTCTCGACGGATGACGAGCCCCGTTCCAGGAGCGTCACTGACGTGAGCCCGAACGCCTCGCGCACACGTTCCAGCATCGCCGGCAGGGCCGTCTCGCCGCGCAGGATGCTGCCGGCCAGGGTGCCCAGCGTCTCGGCCTCGGCCTTCGCGCGTGCCGCCTGTCGAGTGCGCCGCGCCGCCAGGTCGACCACCGAGCTGACGAGGGCGGCGACGAGAATGAAGACGCCGATCGCGAGGGCGTCGTTGTTGTCGCGGATCGTGAGCGTGTGCAGCGGCGGAGCGAAGTAGTAGTTGAGGAGCAGCGAGCCGCTGATCGCCGCGAGCATGGCGGGCAGGAACCCTCCGACGAGGGCCACCACGATGACCACGAGCAGGAAGACCAGCACGTCGCTGACCAGGTTGAGCGGTCCGCGCGCGTTGGACAGGATGACGGCCAGGGCGGGCGGGAGCAGCACCGCCAACACGGCCCCCTGGAGTCTGCGACGCCTCGTGAGGCTGCCCCGCAGGCGAGGTAGCCCCCGCCCCTTGCCCATCTGGGCGTGAGTCACGAGGTGTACGTCGATGTCGCCGGACTCGCGGATCGTGGTGGTGCCGATGCCGGCCCCGCCCAGCAGGACGGCCAGCCGCGAGCGCCGGCTGCCTCCCAGGACGAGCTGGGTGGCGTTCTCCGCGCGGGCGAACTCCAGCAGGGACTCAGCCACGTCGTCGCCGATGATCTGGTGGTAGGTGCCGCCGAGGGTCTCGACGAGCTGGCGTTGCCTGACCAGGTCGGCGGGGCTGGCGCCGGTGAGGCCGTCGGAGCGCGTCACATGCACCGCGAGCAGGTCTCCTCCGGAGGACCGCGCAGCAATGCGCGCGGCTCGTCTGATCAGGGTCTCGCCCTCCGCGCCCCCGGTCACGGCGACGACCACCCGTTCCCTGGCCTCCCAGGTGCCGGCGATGTCGTGCTGGGCTCGATAGGCCTGCAACGCATCGTCGACCTTGTCCGCAGTCCACAGCAGCGCCAGCTCCCGCAGGGCGGTCAGGTTGCCCACCCGGAAGTAGTTGCCCAGGGCCGCATCGACCTTGGCGGCCGGGTAGACGTTCCCGTGCGCCATCCGTCGTCTGAGCGCCTCCGGGGCCATGTCCACGAGATCGACCTGATCGGCTGCCCTGACCACGGCGTCCGGCACTCGTTCTCGTTGCGGTACGCCGGTGATCTTCTCGACCACGTCGTTGACCGACTCGAGGTGCTGGATGTTGACCGTGGAGATGACGTCGATCCCGGCAGCCAGCAGCTCCTCGATGTCCTGCCAGCGCTTCTCGTTGCGGCACCCGGGCACATTCGTGTGGGCGAGCTCATCCACCAGAGCGACGGAAGGATGGCGCGCCAGCACGGCGTCGACATCCATCTCGGTGAAGGTGGCGCCCCGGTGGGTCACCTCGCGGCGGGGCACGACCTCCAGTCCCTCGAGCATCTCCGCGGTGTGCTGACGGTCATGGGTCTCGACGAACCCGACCACGACATCAGTGCCCCGCTCGGCTCGACGATGTCCCTCGCCGAGCATGGCGTAGGTCTTACCCACTCCAGGGGCTGCGCCGAGGTAGATCCGCAGTCTCCCTCGTTTCATGGTGCCTCCCGTCGCGCCGGTCTTCGCTGTCGGCCACCCCTCAACGCACCGAGGCCTGGTCGAGGGCCAGGTTGAGCTCGAGGACGTTCACCCTCGGCTCTCCCAGGAACCCGAGTATGCGGCTCTGGGTGTGGTCTGACACCAAGGCTCGCACCTTGGCCACGCTCAGGCCTCGTTCGCGGGCCACCCGAGGGATCTGCTCCCGCGCGTACGCCGGACTGATGTGCGGGTCGAGGCCCGACCCACTGGCCAGCAAGGCATCGGCGGGAACATCTCCGGGCCGCACGCCGTCAAGCCGCGCAGCGGTGGCGCGGCGCTCGTTCACGGCGTCGATGAGGTCCTTGTTCTCGGGACCGAGGTTCGACGCGGACGTCGACAGCGGGTCATACCCGGTGCCCGCAGCCGACGGGCGGCTCTGGAAGTACTTGGGGTCGGCCTCGACCACCGGGTTGCCGTCTGCGTCGAGCTTGGCCTTGCCGTTCTCCTCGACCGGACGGGTGAACGCCTGGCCGATCAGGTCGGACCCGACGGTCTTGCCGTCCTGGTGCACCAGGGAGCCGTTGGCGTTGTCGCCGAACGCGACCTGAGCGATCCCGGTCATCGCCAGGGGGTAGGCCAGTCCGAGTATGACGGTCAGCGTGAGCAGAGTCCTGATCGCGGCGCCGTACTGGCGGACGCTCGGAGGTGTGTTGGTTGCCATCGTGTGTCTGCCTTCTTCAGCTGAGGCCGGGGATCTGCGAGATGAGCAGATCGATGAGTTTGATGCCGATGAACGGGCTGATGATGCCGCCGAGACCGTAGATACCGAGGTTGCGGCGCAGCATCGACGCAGCCGAGGACGGCGTGTAGCGCACGCCGCGAAGGGCCAGGGGGATGAGGCCGATGATGATCAGGGCGTTGAAGATCACCGCGGACAGGATGGCCGACTCCGGCGACTCCAGCCGCATGATGTTCAGCTTGTCCAGGCCCGCGTACACCCCGGCGAACATGGCCGGGATGATCGCGAAGTACTTCGCGATGTCGTTGGCGATCGAGAAGGTGGTCAGCGAACCGCGGGTGATGAGCAGCTGCTTGCCGATCTCGACGATCTCGATGAGCTTGGTCGGGTTGGAGTCGAGGTCGACCATGTTGCCGGCCTCCTTGGCCGCCGACGTGCCGGAGTTCATCGCCACCCCGACGTCCGCCTGGGCAAGCGCGGGCGCGTCATTGGTGCCGTCGCCCGTCATGGCGACCAGCCGACCGCCCTCCTGTTCGCGCCTGATCAGCGCCATCTTGTCCTCGGGGGTTGCCTCGGCCAGGAAGTCGTCGACACCCGCCTCCTCGGCGATCGCCCGCGCGGTCAGCGGGTTGTCGCCCGTGATCATCACCGTGCGGATGCCCATCCGGCGCATCTCGTCGAAGCGTTCGCGCATGCCCTCCTTGACGACGTCCTTGAGGTTGATCACCCCCAGCGTTCGAGCAACTCCGCCGTCGGGGCACTCGGCGACGACCAGCGGCGTCCCACCCGCGGTGGAGATTCCGTCGACGATGTCGCCGACCTCCTCCGTGGGGTGCCCGCCGTTGTCGCGGACCCACTTCATCACCGCGGACGCAGCGCCCTTGCGTACCTGCCGGCCGTCGTCGAGATCGACGCCGCTCATCCGCGTCATCGCCGTGAACTCCACGAAGTGCGCGGTCCTGAGCTCGCCCGGCGCCCGCTCCCGCAGACCATGAGCGGTCTTCGCGAGCACGACGATCGAGCGTCCCTCCGGCGTCTCGTCGGCGAGGCTGGAGAGCTGCGCCGCATCAGCCAGCGCGTGCCGGCGTGACGCCGTTGACGGGGAGGAACTCGGCGGCCTGCCGGTTGCCGAGCGTGATGGTGCCGGTCTTGTCGAGCAGGAGCGTGTTGACGTCGCCGGCCGCCTCGACCGCACGTCCGGACATGGCCAGGACGTTGTGCTGCACCAGCCGGTCCATGCCCGCGATGCCGATCGCGGAGAGCAGCGCCCCGATGGTCGTCGGGATGAGGCAGACCAGCAGCGCGACCAGCACGATCAGCGACTGCTCGGCGCCGGAGTAGATCGCGAACGGCTGCAGCGTGATCGTCGCCATCAGGAACACGATCGTCAGGCTGGCGAGCAGGATGTTCAGCGCGATCTCGTTCGGCGTCTTCTGCCGCGAGGCACCCTCGACGAGCGCGATCATCCGGTCGATGAAGCTCTCACCCGGCTTGGCCGTGATCTGCACGACGATCCGGTCCGAGAGGACCTTGGTGCCACCGGTCACCGAGCTGCGGTCGCCGCCGGACTCCCGGATCACCGGGGCGGACTCGCCCGTGATGGCGGACTCGTCGACACTGGCGACCCCCTCGACGACGTCGCCGTCGCCCGGGATCACCTCACCGGCCTCGACCACCACGCGGTCCCCGAGTGCGAGCTGCTGGCCCGGGACGCTCTCCTCGGTGCCGTTGGTTCGGAGCCGGCGAGCAATCGTCTCGGTCTTGGCACGCCGCAGCGTCTCGGCCTGCGCTTTTCCGCGTCCCTCGGCAACGGCCTCGGCGAGGTTCGCGAAGACCACCGTCAGCCAGAGCCACACCACGACCGACCAGGCGAACAGGCTCGGGTCCTTGAACGCCAGCGCGGTCGACAGCAGTGCGCCGGCCTCGACCAGGAACATCACCGGGTTGTGTGCCATCACCCTGGGGTCGAGCTTGCGGAAGGCATCCGGAAGTGACGTCAGCAGCATCTTGGGGTCGAGCAGGCCAGCCGTGACCCGTGTGGGCGAGGTGGATCGAGACATGCCAGGGAGTCCTTCGGGCGAGGTGTTGGAGTCGCCGGTGCCGGCGGTCGGAGTGGTCGTCGACATCAGAGGCCCTCCGCCAGCGGTCCGAGAGCCAGGGCGGGGAAGAACGTCAGCCCGGCGACGATGATGACCACCCCGACGAGCATCCCGACGAACAGAGATCCGGTGCGTGGGGAGGGTCCCGGCGTTCGCCGGAACCGGTTGTTGACTGGCGAGTGATCCAGCCAGTGCGAGCACGAGAACGATGGGCAGCAGCCGGCCGGCCAGCATCACCAGTCCCAGAGACGTGTTGTAGAAGCCCGTGTTCACCGAGATGCCCGGCGAATGCCGACCCGTTGTTGTTGGCGGCGGACATGAACGCGTACAGGACTTCCGAGAGCCCGTGTGGACCCGGGTTGAGGATCGACTCCTTGGGCTTGGCCAGAGACATCGCCAGCCCGGTCCCGGCGAGCACGAGCACCGGCATGGTGAGGATGTAGAGCGAGGCGAGCTTCATCTCGCGAGCGGTCATCTTCTTGCGCAGGTATTCGGGGGTGCGCCCCACCATCAGCCCAGCGACGAACACGGTGACGATGGCCAGGACGAGGATGCCGTAGAGCCCGGAGCCGGTGCCGCCGGGGGCGACCTCACCGAGACCCATGTTGAAGATGAGCAGGCCTCCGCCGATGAGAGGTGAACGAGTCGTGGAAGGAGTCCACTGCGCCGGTCGACGTACCGGTTGTCGACGTCGCGAAGAGCGCCGACGCCCACTCCCCGAACCTGGTCTCCTTGCCCTCCATCGATGCGCCGGCGAGCTGCAGTGCCGTGCCGCGGTGCATGCTCTCCGCGATCGTGACGCCCGTGAGGATCAACGCCCACAAGGCACCCATCGCGCCGAGGATCGCGTAGCCCTGCCGCTGGTCCTTGACCATGCGGCCGAAGGTGTAGGTCAACGCGACCGGGATCAGCAGGAGCAGGAAGATCTCGAGCAGGTTGCTGAACGCGTTCGGGTTCTCGAACGGGTGCGCGGAGTTGACGTTGTAGAAGCCTCCGCCGTTGGTGCCGAGCTCCTTGATCGCCTCCTGGGAGGCCACCGGGCCGCCGGTGATCGTCTGCGACTGCCCGGCGAGGGTGGACACCTTGGTGCCGGACGAGAAGTTCTGGACCGCGCCGAGCCCCACCAGTGCGAGGGTGCTGAGCACCGCGAACGGCAGCAGGATGCGCAGACATCCCCGGACCAGGTCGACCCAGAAGTTCCCGATCCGGTCGGTGCGCGAGCGCATGAATCCCCGGATCAGGGCGACGGCCACTGCCATGCCCACGGCGGCCGAGGCGAAGTTCTGGACGGCGAGTCCGGCCATCTGCACGAGGTGGCCCATCGTGGACTCGCCCGAGTAGGACTGCCAGTTGGTGTTGGTCACGAACGAGGCAGCCGTGTTGAACGCCTGGTCGGGCGCGACCCCCGGAAAGCCGAGGCTCAGCGGCAGGTGCGACTGGAACCGTTGGAGGGCGTAGAGGCCCAGGACACTGACGGCGGAGAACGCCAGCAGCGCCCGGGCGTAGACCGGCCAACGCTGGTCGGCCTTCGGGTCCACGCCCATGACCTTGTAGATCACGCGCTCGACGCGTGAGTCGTGGTCGCTCTCGTAGACACGGGCCATGTAGGCGCCGAGTGGGCGGTAGCAGGCGGCGAGTGCGAGGACCAGCACGGTTATCTGCAGGAGACCGGCGGCGGTGTCAGACATCTCAGAAACGCTCCGGGAACAGGAGGGCTACCCCCAGGTAGCCGAGGAAGAGGATGGCAACGATCAAGCCGATGGCGTTCTCCACGCTCACAACCGCTCAACTCCCTTCACGATCAGCGCCGACAAGGCGAAGAACGCGATGGTGAGGATCACGAAGACGAGGTCTTGCATGCAGGGCTCCAGTCATCAGGTGGCCAGGTGCGGGCCGCACGACGAGTCTGGTAGCCGTCAGGAGCCGAATCCCGGTTGTTAACAGGTCCCTAACGGCCAGACCGCAGAAATAGGCGCGTCGCTAACACCCGGATCGACGACCGGGTGCAAGCGCGTTAAGAGGTTGTTAGAGAAGGTCTCGGACCCTCGTCCGAGGTCCCCATTCGACAGACCATGGATGCATGTCAAAGACCAACGGTCACACGCGGTGGTTCAAGGCCGGGCTGGACCTGCCGCAGTTCATCGAAGGGCACCGGTCAGCTGTCATCGCGGGAGCGGCGATCGCCCCTCTGGTCACCTGTGCCGTGCTCTCGGCCTTTCGCGAGACCCTGCCCGTCGCGACCAACGTACTGATCCTGGTGCTGGTGGTCATCGCCTCGGCGAGCACCGGGGTCCGCGTCGCCGGCCTCGTCGCAGCCGTCTCCGCGGGAGTCTGGTTCGACTTCTTCCTGACCCAGCCCTACAACCAGCTGGCGATCAGCGACTCCGACGAGGTCGAAGCCGCGGTCCTTCTCGTGGTGATCGGGGCAGCCGTCAGCGAGGTGGCGCTGTGGGGACACCGCCAACAGGCGCGCGCCGACCGCCGCGCGGGGTATCTCGACGGAGTCCTGGGGACCGCGGAGATCGTGACCTTGAGCACCGAGTCACCGAACGCCCTCACAGCTCACGTCGCCGAGCAGATCAAGCAGGTCCTGGCGGTCAGCCGATGCCGGTTCGTCCTCGGTCCCGTGCGCGACCCGAGGATCCCGGTCCTGGGCCACAACGGAGACATGACCCGGCATGGCAAGGACGTCGACGTCGACAGGGACGGCTTGCCGACCGACGACGACATCGCCCTCGTGGTCACACGCTCGGGCACCACCGTGGGCCACTTCCTGCTGACCTCCGCCTCGCACGTCGCACGCCCCACACTCGAGCAGCGGAGGGTCGCCGTCCTGCTTGCGGACCAGGTCGGCCAGGTCCTTGGCGACCCGAGATAGCGAGTCGACGGCACGCTCTGCCCTGCTGGTCGGTGCTCTGGGCGTGGTCTTCGGCGACATCGGCACCAGCCCCATCTACACGATCCAGACGGTCTTCAACCCCGACGACCCGCACCAGACCCATGCCACGACGACCAGCGTCTACGGCGTCATCCCGCTGATCTTCTGGCCGGTCACGATCATCGTCACGCTCAAGTACGTGCTGCTCGTCATGCGCGCCCGGGGGCGCACTCGGTCGAGCCATCCCAGGCGTACCTCTCGGTAACTTTGCGACTTTTCTCCACAAACCGTTTCTGGAACCGGTGCGGGGGTAGAGGTTTCGGAATGCCGGGGAGACACCCCGGCGAGGGAGGTTCGAGAATGACGTACACCAACGCCATCCGGCGGCTGGGCCCGACGGGGCTGATCGCCGTCGTACTGGCACTGTCGATGACCCTGTTCGGAGCAGCAGTGGGCAGCGCATCCGCGGCGCCGGTTCCGGGGAGGATCCACGCCAAGGCCAAGCACGTGAAGATCACCGCGCCGGTACGCGGCGAGACTGCGGGAGGCCGCGCCGTGCGGGCAGTGTTCATCCCCAAGCACTTCCAGCACACCGCGGGCGTGCTGACCGCGCGGGGCGTCCTGAAGGGACGCATCGTGCGGCCCGGTCCCGACCTGAAGTTCCTCAAGCGGGGCGTGGTGATGAAGGTGGCCTCGGTCGACGGTCATCGGGCAGCGGCGCCCACCGCGAGGGCTGCGGCCTTCCCGCCCACGCCGGCAGCGGGCGCCTGCAACGTGCTCAACCTGGTGCTCGCCCCACTGGACCTGAACGTCCTCGGGCTGCAGGTGCACCTGAACCGGGTGGTACTCAACGTCATCGCCCAGTCGGGCGCGGGGCAGCTGCTGGGCAACCTGCTGTGCTTCGTGGCAGGGCTCCTCGATGGCGGCAGCCCGCTGTCCGACCTGCTCGGAAGGGTGACCACCCTGCTGGACCGGATTCTCGGAGCACTCGGGACGCTGCGCGCCTGATCCACGAGACCTGAGAGGTGTCGGGAGGTCGGGCCATGGGTCCGGTCCTCCCGGCACTCCACTCAGTCGGTGGTGCCGGGCGGCGAGTCGAGACCCGGCCGGCAGCAGGGAGCTCGACTACGGAGTCCCGTCCGACGATCGGGATCGCGTCCGGGTCATCGAGTGCCACGTCCGCACTGCCGACGACAGCGCCGTCCTGCAGCTCGCAGCCGCGATCAACGATCGCGCGGGTCACGCGGGCGCCACTGCGTACGACGGTGTCGCCGAACAGCACGCTCTCGACGACCTCGGCGCCCTCCTCGACGACGACACCTGGACCCAGCACGCTCCGGACCACGGTGCCCGCCACGCGGCTGCCCGAGCTGAGCAGGCTGTCCTCGAGCCGGCAGCCGGTCTCGGCGTACGTCGGTTCGCGCTGCGGCTGCATGGTCCGGATCGGCCAGTCGGCGTCGAAGAGGTCGGCCCGACGGTCGACGAGCTCGAGGTGCGCGTTGAGGTAGTGGTGCGGCTGGCCGAGATCGCGCCAGTAGCCGTCGAGCCGGTGGGCGTAGACCTTGCCTCGCTGGACGAGTCGCGGCAGCAGCAGGTCGCCGAAGTCGCCCAGTCCGGTGTCGCCGACCCCGTCGTCGCCCTCGTCGGGCTCGTCGGACTGCTCGCGGTGCAGCTCCTCGAGCACCTCGAGGAGGACGTCGGGCTGGTAGAGGAAGACCTCGGTCGCCACGGTGGAGGTGGCGGGCCGGTCAGGCTTGTAGGCGAACGAGGTCACCCGGCCCAGCCGGTTGGTCTCGACGACGCCGTGGTCAGCCGGGTCCTCGCCGTACACACCCTCGAGGTCGGTGACCACGACGGTGACCTCCGCGTCCTTGGCGCGATGGGTGTCCACGACGTCCCGGTAGTCGAGCCGGTAGACGTGGTCCGCGCTCATCACCAGCACGAGGTCGGGATCCGCCCGGCGGAGGTCGTCGCGCAGCCGGAAGAGCTCGTCGGCGTTGCCGTGGGCGAAGCCCTCCTCATCCATCGAGCCGGTGCCCTGCTGCGGGATCAGGAGGCGCAGCCCGCCACCCGTGCGGTCGAGGTCCCACGGCCGGCCGTTGCGCACCTGGTCCTGGAGGGCCGAGGCCTGGTACTGCACCGAGAGCCAGACGTCGTCGACCCCCGAGTTGACGAGGTTCGACAGCGGGAAGTCGAGCAGCTGGTAGCTCCCGCCGAACGGCAGTGCCGGCTTCGCCCGCTCCAGGGTGAGCACGTCCATCCGCCCGCCCGCGCCTCCGGCCTGGATGATCGCGAGGATCGTCGTGGTCTCCATCTGGAGGGCGTACCCGACTCGCCTCGCCCTAACCTTTGGCCATGCCCCACACCGTTGCCCAGCGACCGTGGCTCTCACCAGCCGCAGAGTCCCGGGTCACCTCGATCTCGTCCGCCAACACGGGCCTCTCCCCCGCCGCTCTCCAGGCCGAGATCGAGCGGCTGGCCGTCGAGAACCACCAGATCCACGACGTCGACTGCGTGAACCTCAACCCGGCGACCAACGTGATGAATCCGCGGGCCGAGGCGGTGCTCGCGGCCCACCTCGGGTCGAGGCCGTCGCTGGGCCATCCGGGCGACAAGTACGAGATGGGCCTCGAGGCCATCGAGCAGATCGAGGTGATCGCCGCCGACCTCGCCTGCCGGGTCTTCGGTGCGTCGTACGCCGAGGTCCGGGTCGGGTCGGGAGCACTGGCCAACCTGTACGCGTTCATGGCCACCTGCCGCCCCGGCGACACGATCATCGCGCCGCCGGCCGACATCGGCGGCCACGTGACCCACCACGCCGCGGGGTCCGCGGGTCTCTACGGGCTCACCACCCTGCCTGCGCCCGTCGACGCCGTCGGCTACACCGTCGACGTCGCGGCGCTGCGCACGCTCGCCCACGAGGTGCGGCCTCCGCTGATCACCGTCGGCGGCAGCCTGAACCTGTTCCCGCACCCCGTCGCCGAGATCCGTGAGGTCGCGGACGAGGTCGGCGCGCTCGTGCTCTTCGACGCGGCCCACCAGTGCGGCATGTTCGCCGGCGGCGCCTGGCCGAACCCGCTCGCGCAGGGCGCGCACCTGATGACGATGAGCACCTACAAGAGCCTCGGCGGACCGGCCGGCGGCCTGATCGTCACCGACGACGCCGACCTCGCCCAGCGTCTCGACGCCATCGCCTACCCGGGCCTCACCGCCAACTTCGACGCCGGCAAGACCGCCGCGCTCGCGATCACGCTGGCGGACTGGGAGGCCGTCGGCCACGACTACGCGCAGGCGATGATCGAGAACGCGCAGTCGCTCGCCGCCGCCCTCATCTCGCTGGACGTCCCGGTCTTCGCCGCCGATCGCGGCGCGACCCGGTCGCACCAGTTCGCCGTGCTCGCGCAGCAGTACGGCGGTGGCCAGACCGCCGCGCACCGGTTGCGCCGGGCCAACCTGCTCGCCTGCGGGATCGGCCTCCCGGCGGCGCCGGTCGACGGCGACGTCAACGGCCTGCGCATCGGTACGCCGGAGCTGACCCGCCTCGGCATGCGACCCACCGACATGCCCGACCTGGCCTCGTTCATCGCCCGCGGACTCGACCCGTCGCTGGACCCCGCGACCGTCGCGCCCGAGGTGACCGAGTGGCGCCGCCAGTTCAGCGGCATCCACTTCACCGTCGACCAGCCGAAGTAGCCGGACGAACGCGGGATCGCCAAGCACCCCCAAGAGAGGTCGCGTGCTCCCAAGCCCCAAGAGCCAGGTCTCGGGACTCATGACGCGACCCGAGTGGTCAGGTGACAGCTCAGAAGGGTGTCGGAGCAGGAACCGTGCCGAGGAGCTCCCTGGTCCTCGCCAGCCCCCACTCATCGAGTGCCGTGATCCGGTCGGAGGAACCGCGCAGCCCTCCGTAGCGCTCGACCAGGTCTGCACGGCGTTCGCGTCTCTCGATGCCCGGCCGGAGCAACAGGCAGTCAGGGTCGTTCACCCAGAATCGTCCGTGCTGGTAGGACCGCGAGGTCACCGACAGCTCCGCCGAAGCCCCGCCAGCCAAGCTCATGTCACCGTGCTCAGGTGCCCATTCCGGTGCCGTGTCCGCGCTGACCCGCATGCCGTCCACCTTCCCGACCGAGGGAAGCAGTGGGGCGCCACATCCAAGGAGGTAGGCGTCGGGTCCGATGGCTGCGCGGACCTGGTCAAGTCCGTCACGGTAGGCATCCTCGTCCGTCACGTCCGAGTCGTATCGCCGTCCGGCCAACGCTGCGGCGTACACGAAGTCGATCTTGAACAGGTCGATCCCGATACTCACGAACCAGCGGAACACGGTGGCCAGATGCTCCTGGACCTCGGGATGGGTCACATCGAGGGGGTGCGTGTCCTGTCCCCAGTTGTGCAGTGCCTGCACGAGAGTGCCGTCGCGTTCCCGGACAAGCCAGGCTGGGTGCTCAGCTGCGACCCGAGAACGCGACCCCACCAGGAATGGTGCGATCCAGATGCCGGCGCGCAAGCCACGCTCGCGGATCCGCTCGACCATCCCCGGCAGAGAGTCGAAGCGGTCGGAGAGGTCCAGCCAGTCGCCGACCTCGGCTTGGTAGCCGTCATCGAGCTGGACCACATCGACGGGAACCTCTCGCGCGACGATCGCGTCCAGGTTCTCGTCCATGTCGGCCTCGGTCACCTCGGTGAAGTACTGGTACCAGGACGACCAGATGCTCGGCGACGGCCGCAGGACACCCACCCCGCTGGCCATGGCGAACGCACCCGCGAAATCACTCTTTGCTGTCGCGATGCCCGCCACCGGCGACCCCCGGGTCACCGTGCTGGGACCGTCGGCACGCACGACGACACGGTCTCCATCCACCGGCTCGCAGCGGACGGTCGGTACGGGTTGGTCCGCGGCCGTCGCACCGACGGTGACGACATCGTCCCCGTTGCCGGGGTCGAGGATCAGCAACCCGTCGCCCTGAAACACCCCCGGGCCGGTCGGTGGACGTGGGCGCGATCCGCCGTATCCGGACACCCAGGTCCGCGCCTCGACCGGCCCCCACTGCACCTCGCTCAACGCGTACGTCGCACTCGGTGTCCAGGACTGCCACCCCTCCACGTACACCCGTGCCAGGACCGGGTCGACGACGACTTCGGCGACCACGTCGCCGAAGACCTCCACGGAGTCAGACACCTGACCATGGTGTCAGGTGGCCACGGGGAACCCGGCCACGGAGACAGAGGCTCCGACACGACGAACACGAAGGCCGCGAAATGACGAACACCCGAAACCCAGGTCTCCGCTGGGTCCGGGTGCCGCCGATGTCTTGAGACATCACATGGCGGTGGCGGAGGGATTTGAACCCTCGGTTGACTTGCGCCAACAAACGCTTTCGAGGCGTTCTCCTTAGGCCGCTCGGACACGCCACCGCCGGGAAGGTTACCGGACGTCCCGGGCGGGGCCGAAATCAGGCGAGGCCGAGCAGGTGCTGCTTCGCGCGGCCTAGCGGTGGGTGCGGAAGAACTCGTCGAGGAGGGCGGTGCTCTCCTCGGCGAGGACGCCGCCGATGACCTCGGGTCGGTGGTTGAGCCGTCGGTCGCGGACCACGTCCCAGAGCGATCCGACCGCACCGGCCTTGTCGTCGTACGCCCCGAAGACGACGCGGTCCACCCGGGCGAGCACCAGTGCGCCGGCACACATCGTGCACGGCTCGAGGGTCACCACGAGGGTGCAGCCGGACAGCCGCCACTCACCGGCCGCCGCGGCCGCCTGCCGGATGGCCACGATCTCGGCGTGGCCGGTCGGGTCAC
The DNA here is from genome assembly GCA_963797505.1 of uncultured Actinomycetota bacterium. GTDB lineage: Bacteria > Actinomycetota > Actinomycetes > Propionibacteriales > Nocardioidaceae > Marmoricola. The sequence continues at coordinate 240,457 of CAWCQB010000029.1, forward strand.
CGTCGCGCTCGCGGACGTTGCTGCCGGAGCCGACGACCTCTCCGTCGGCGGAGAGCACCACGGCACCGATCGGTACGTCGTCCCAGCCGGTCGCCGCCGACGCGAGGTCGAGGGCCGCCCGCATGGGAGCGTCCCAGGGGGTCACCCGTTGAGGCCGACGAGCTCGTCGAACTTGCCGCCGAACCCCGCACTGTCGGCGACCTCGCTGAGGATCTCCTCGGGGTACAGGTCGTAGTCGTCGAGCAGGGCGCCCATCTCCTGGGCGGACATCCCCATGTCGGAGACGATCGCGAGGTCACCAGCGGGGGCCTGGTCGTCCTCGTCGTCGACGTGCACGCCGATGTGGTCGACGGCCGAGCGTGCCAGGCTCCAGTCGGTGGCGGCCGTCACGTCGGACAGCAGCACCCGCACCAGCTGGCCCTGGGCGCGGATGAGCAGCACGAAGTCCTCGGCGACGGAGATCAGCGCGAGCGCGCCGTTCTCGCCGGGGTAGCGGCGCAGCTCCTTGGCGATGGTGTCCACGGTGTCAAGCGATCGCCCGGGCAGCTCGGACAGGCTCCAGTCCCCCTCGTCGCGGTAGGCGACGACGGCCAGGTCGATCTCGCCGACCTCGGCGTCGGTGACCTCGGTCATCGCCCCGCCCCTTTCCACCAGCCCTCCTTGCTGCTCACCTCCCGATGGTGGCAGAAGTAGGCGACGAGAACCACCAACGCGTACCCCCACTACCGTGTACGCCATGCGCCTGCACGTCGTCGACCACCCGCTGGTCTCGCACAAGCTGACCACCTTGCGCGACCAGGAGACGGCGTCGCCGGAGTTCCGTCGGCTCACCGAGGAGCTGGTCACGCTGCTCGCCTACGAGGCGACGCGCGACGTCCGCGTCGAGGCGGTGCACATCACCACCCCGGTCGCGCCCACCGAGGGCGTCAACCTGAGCCGACCCCGTCCGCTCGTGGTGCCGATCCTGCGCGCCGGGCTGGGCATGCTCGAGGGGATGATGCGGCTGATGCCGACGGCCGAGGTGGGCTTCCTCGGCATGGTCCGCAACGAGGAGACGCTCGAGGCCTCGACGTACGCCGAACGCCTGCCGGCCGACCTCTCCGGCCGCCAGTGCTACGTGCTCGACCCGATGCTCGCCACCGGCGGCACCCTCGCCGCCGCGATCCGGTTCCTCACCGACCGCGGCGCCGACGACATCACCGCGATCTGCCTGCTGGTCGCCCCCGAGGGCGTGCAGAACCTCGAGTCGGGCCTCGAAGGACTCGACGTCCCGGTCCGGGTGGTGACGGCCGCGCTCGACGAGCACCTCAACGAGAAGGGCTACATCGTGCCGGGGCTCGGCGACGCCGGCGACCGGCTCTACGGCCTGGCCCAGTAGCCGCTCGGCGGGTCAGCCCGTCGCGCAGCCGACCTCGACGGCGTCCTGCTGGCGGGGCAGGCTCACCGTCACCGTCGTGCCGCGTTGGGGCGCGGACTCGACGTCGATCCGGCCACCGTGCAGGGCGACGATCGCCTTGACGATGGTCAGGCCGAGGCCGGTGCCCTGGATCGCCCGCTCGGTCGCGGTCGAGGAGCGGAAGAAGCGGGTGAACAGCTTGGACTGCTCGTCCTCGGGGATGCCCATGCCGGTGTCGCTGATGACGATCTCGGTGTTCTCGCTCAACGCCCGCAGCTGCAGCTCCACGCGGCCGCCGTCGGGGGTGAACTTCACGGCGTTGGTGAGCAGGTTGACCAGCATCCGCTCGAGCTGCACCGGGTCGCCGTGGTGCACCACCGGCTGGGTCGGCACCAGCACCGACACGTCGAGGGCGCGGTCGGCCAGGGTCGTCATGATCGACGTCGTGGGCGTTGGTCACCACGTTGCGTACGTCGGTGATGACCGGCTCGATCTTCAGCGCCGAGGCCTCGATCTGCGAGAGCGTGAGCAGGTCCTCGACGAGCAGCAGCAGCCGACGACCGTTGCGGTCGACCCGGTCGATGATCTCCTGCTGCGACAAGGTGAGCTCGCCGACGGCGCCTTCGCCGAGCAGCTCGGTGTAGCCGATGATGCTGGTGATCGGCGTACGCAGCTCGTGGCTGACCGTGGAGACGAAGTCGCCCTTGACCCGCTCGAGCTCGCGCAGCCGCTCCACCGCGGTCCGCTGGTGCTCGAGGGTGAGCAGCAGCGCGCGCTGCGCGTCCTCGCGCTCGGTGACGTCCTCGGCGGTGGCGAGGTAGCCGGTCAGCTCGCCGCGCTCGCCCGGGACGGCGGTCAGCGTCATCCGCATGGTGCGCTCCGCGCCGTCCTTGCGCACGAAGCGCCACAGCTGGTTGCGGTCACCGGCGGCGACCGACGCCCGGCAGATGTCGGAGAAGTTCGGCAGCGCCCGCAGCCGCGAGGCCTGTCGGCGCAGCTCGTCGGCCGGGTGGAACGCGTCGGGCAGCTGGCCGATGACCTCTTCGGCGACGTACCCGAGCATCGCCTCCGCTCCGGGGTTGAACAGCACGATGCGGCCGGTGTTGCCCGTCGCGATGATCGCGGTCCCGGTGGCCGACTGGACGAGGCGGCGCAGCGTCTCGCGCTCGGCGTCGGCGCGCGAGGCCGACATCCGCTGCTGGGTGACCATCACCGAGAGCGGCAGCAGGATCAGGCCGCAGTCGACCAGGAACAGCTGGAGTACGCCGTTGGCGAGCTCGGGCTCGAGGCCGTAGCGGGTGCCGAGCGCGAAGATGGGGCCGATCTCCAGCATCGTCAGGGTGGTCCCGATGACGCCGGTGAGCGTGAGCAGGATCGTCGCCTCGCGCAGGGTCCCGCGGAAGGCGTGCCAGGCGAACATCGGCATCACCGCGAAGATGACCAGCGGGGCGTTGGTGCTCATGAAGACCGCGAACGTCGTACCCAGCGTCAGCGCGCCCTGGATCACCCGCTCCCGCCGACCCGCGAGCGGCTCGAAGGTGAGGGTCTCCAGGAAGAGCGGCAGCAGCACCATCAGCGAGGCGGCGGAGGCACCGAACGCAGCCAGCGCGCCGAGCCACGGGACGCCGTCGCCGGTGACCTGGACCGTCAGGCCGCTGCCGATGCCGGCCACCGCCGATCCGATCGTGATGGACCCGATGAGTCGGGAGACGTCGCCCTGGTCGAGCAGCGCGGCCCGACGCCCGTCGAGCCCGCGGACCAGCTGGACCCGCACGACCCAGGCGGCCGCGGCCGAGCTGGCGCTGAAGCCGATCGCCACGGCCCAGTCGTAGCCCTGGAGCAGGAAGGCGGCGAGCATCAGCGCGAAGACGGCCGCGGTGAGGCCCGGGCGCAGGTGCTGGGGCGAGGTCAGCAGCAGTCCGGCGGCCAGCCCGACGGCGGGCCAGAGCGCCGGCACCAGGCTCTCCGCGTCGACCACGGTGAGGGTGAGCCACGAACCGGCGAAGACACCGAGGAGCAGCAGCGAGATGCGCAGGTGGCGGGCGGTGAAACGGGTCGTCGCAGCGGCGAGCAACGTCTGCGGCGCAGACGTGGACGCGCTGTTGTCCATGACGCCATTCCCCCGTGATCGGCCGAGTTCCGAACCTTGTCGGTCCAGTATGTGCCGGGATGCCCGTTTATGGGCGCATTTTTCGGGGAGGGGTCGGGAATGCCGGTCTAGTTCACTTCACAGGGCCTTGACCGCGTTGACCAGCTTGCCCATCGAGTCCTTCGCGTCGCCGAAGAGCAGGGTGGTGTTCTCCTCGAAGAGCAGCTCGTTCTCGATGCCGGCGAAGCCCGGCCGCATGGAGCGCTTCATGAACACGACCTGCTTGGCCTCGTCGGCGTTGAGGATCGGCATGCCGTAGATGGGCGCACCCGGCGTCGTCTTGGCTGCCGGGTTGACCACGTCGTTCGCTCCCACGACGAGGACCACGTCGGCGTCCTTGAACTCGCCGTTGATCTCGTCCATCTCCTTGAGCTGCTCGTAGGGCACCTGGGCCTCGGCGAGCAGCACGTTCATGTGGCCGGGCATCCGGCCGGCGACCGGGTGGATCGCGTAGTCGACCTCGATGCCGCGCTCGCCGAGCAGGTCGACGAGCTCGCGCAGGGAGTGCTGTGCCTGGGCGACGGCCAGTCCGTAGCCCGGGACGATGATGACCCGGTCGGCGTACGCCAGCATGATCGCGACGTCCTCGGGGCCGGCCGACTTCACCGGACGGTCGGAGGCGACGCCGCTGCCGAGGGTGGAGCCGCCCTTGAGGGCGCCGAAGAGGATGTTGGCGACCGAGCGGCCCATGGCCCGGGCCATCAGCAGGGTCAGGAACGTACCCGAGGCCCCGACCAGGGTGCCGGCCACCAGGAGTACGACGTTGCTCAGCACGTAGCCGCCGGCCGCCACCGTCAGACCGGTGAAGGCGTTCAGCAGCGAGATCACGATCGGTACGTCGGCACCGCCGACGGGGAGCACGAGCAGCAGCCCGAAGACCAGTCCGACGATGCCGAGGACGATCCCCACCCAGAGGGTCGGGTCGACGACGAGCTGGGTGGACAGCCCCACGCCACCGAGGAGCGCGACCGCGAAGGCCAGCGCCAGGCCGGGGAACACCACCGGGGCCGAGGTCATCAGCTCCTGGAGCTTGGCGAAGGTGACCACGGAGCCGGCGAAGGACACCGACCCCACGAAGATGGTGAACGCGGTCGCGGCCAGCACGAACCAGCCGGTGTCGCCACCGGCCTCGACGATCTCGCGCAGCTCCAGCAGCGCGACCAGGGCCGCGGCGCCACCGCCGACGCCGTTGAACAGCGCCACCATCTGCGGCATCTGGGTCATCTGCACGCGGCGTGCGCCGAAGACACCACCGGCGGCACCGATCACGATCGCCCCCAGGATCAGCGGCACGTGGTGCAGGTGGTCGATGCCGTTGGGCTTGTAGAAGAAGGGGACCGCGCACGCGACGACGGCGCCGGCCGCGCCGATCAGGTTGCCGGTGCGCGCGGTCTTCGGCCCGGAGAGGCCCTTGAGCGCGAGGATGAAGCAGACGGCGCAGGCCAGGTAGACGAGCTGTACCCAGGTCGGAGTCACTTCGCGCCCCTCCGCACCGTCGACGCTGCTCGGCGGCGGGTCTTCTTCTTGCGCACGAACATCTGCAGCATCCGGTCGGTCACCACGAAGCCACCGACCATGTTGACCGCGGCCAGCACGATCGCGACCAGCCCGACGGCGACCGCGACCCCGTTGTCGGTCGTGCCCGTCACCAGGATCGCGCCGAGCAGGATGATTCCGTGGATCGCGTTGGCGCCGGACATCAGCGGGGTGTGCAGCGTCGAGGAGACCTTGGAGATCACCTCGATGCCCACGAAGACGCTGAGCACGAAGATCGTCAGCCAGACGACTGCCTCGTTCACTGCTGCTCCTCGGAGTCGAAGGGGAGATCGAGCTGGTCGTCACCGGTGGCCGGTTCGGGTTCGGTCTCCGGTCCCGGGTCGGTGGGGCCCTCGATCGCCTCGCGGGTGGGCTCGTGGACGATCCGGCCCGCGTGCGTGACGGCCGCGCCGGCGACCACCTCGTCGTCGAAGTCGGGGGCGAACTCGCCCTCGCTGGTCATCAGGGCCAGCAGGTTGACGACGTTCTGGGCATAGAGCTTGGACGCCGGGCCGGGCATCTGCGCCGGCACGTTGTCGCCACCCCACACCTGCGCGTGGCCGATCCGCACGACCTTGCCGGCCACGGACCCCTCGACGTTGCCGCCGGACTCGGCCGCGAGGTCGACGACGACGGAGCCGGGCTTCATCTGCTCGACCATCTCGGCGGTCACCAGCATCGGCGCCTGCCGGCCGGGCACGGCGGCGGTCGTGATCAGCGCGTCCGCGTTGGCGATGTACGGCGTGAGCAGCTCGCGCTGCCGGGCGGCACGATCCTCGGTCATCTCGCGGGCATAGCCACCAGAACCCTCGAGGGTCTCGAGCTCGAGGTCGATCGACTTCGCGCCCATCGACCGGATCTCCTCGGCAGCGGCGGCGCGCACGTCGTAGGCCTGCACGACGGCACCGAGCCGCTTCGAGGTCGCGATCGCCTGCAGTCCGGCCACGCCGGCGCCGAGCACGACCACCTGGGCGGCCTGCACCGTGCCGGCCGCCGTCATGTTGAGCGGGAAGAACCGGCGCAGCAGGCCGGCGGCCACGATCGCCGACCGGTAGCCGCCGACCAGTGCCTGCGAGGAGAGCGCGTCCATCGACTGCGCGCGCGAGATGCGCGGCACCAGCTCCATCGCGAACGAGGTGATGCCGAGGTCGCGGAGGTCGGTGATGAGGTCGTGCGAGGCGTTGACCGGGAGGAAGGAGATGACGGCGGCACCGTCGCGCAGGAGCCGGGCGCGGTAGCCGGGCAGGGCGTTCACCGAGATGACCACGTCCGCGTCGGGCAGCAGGTCGTCGGTGACGATCGCGCCGGCCTCGGCGTACAGCTCGTCGTCGAACTCCGCACGGGCGCCGGCGTCGGGCTCCACCAGCACCTCGTAGCCGAGAGTCCGTCAGCTTGCCGACGAGCTCGGGGACCATCGCCACCCGGGTCTCGCCGTCACGCGTTTCCCTTGCCACTGCGATCTTCACGAGGCGAACCTAACGGAAGCAGCCGCCCCGACCGGTAAATGAGATCGGCGTCTCACACGTACTTGCCAACAAAGCGGACAGGGTCGACCCGAACGCGTCAGTTCACGCCGAGGCCGATCAGCGAGCCGATGGCGTAGGTCACGCCCATGGCCAGCAACCCGCCGACGATGTTGCGGAGCACGGCCGGCCTGGTCGGCGCGTCGCCGATCCGGGCGCTGACGTAGCCGGTCAGGGCCAGCGCGACCGTGACCGCGGCCACGGTGACGTAGACCCGCAGCTCCTGGGTGAAGAACAGGATCGTGAGCATCGGCAGCAGCGCGCCGAGGGTGAAGGCGACCATCGAGGCCACCGCCGCCTGCCAGGGGCTGGTCAGCTCGTCGGGGTCGATGCCGAGCTCGATGTCGAGGTGGGAGCGCAGGGCGTCGTGCGCCGTGAGCTCGAGGGCGACCTCGCGGGCCAGGTCCTCGGAGAGGCCCCGCTCGCGGTAGAGGTCGGCGAGCTCGGCGAGCTCCTCCTCCGGCTCCTCGGCGAGCTCCTTCGTCTCCTTCGCGATCAGGGCCCGTTCGGTGTCGCGCTGGGTGCTCACCGAGACGTACTCACCCGTCGCCATGCTCAGCGCCCCTGCGACGAGTCCGGCCATGCCGCCCAGGAAGATCGTGTGCCGGTCGGTGGTGGCGCCGGCGAAGCCCATCACGATGCCGGCGACCGAGACGATGCCGTCGTTGGCGCCGAGCACGGACGCGCGCAGCTTGTTCAGCAGGTTGTTGAGCGAGTCGGCGTGCGGCTCGTCCTCGTGCTGGCTCATCACTGGGAAGTCCCCGGTCGGGTGGTCGGTGGTGGGGGAAGACATGGCTCCATCGTCACGACTTGATCGACGCCCCGCAACGAAGGAAAGGCTGTGCTCACGCCAGCATCTCCGCCACCCAGGCCGGCACTGTCTGGGTCGCAGGTCCCTGCCGCACCTGGGCGAAGTCGCTGACCGCGTCCGGCGCGAGGTTCAGCTCGAGGGTGTCCGCCCCGGCACCGATGGCGTAGTGCACGAACGCGGCGGCCGGGTAGACCAGCCCGGAGGTGCCGATCGCCACGAACAGGTCGCACTCGAACAACGCGCGCTGCACGGCGTCCATGTCATGGGGGACCTCGCCGAACCAGACGACGTCGGGCCGCAGCGTCGGCCTGGCCGCAGGTCGGGCACGCCGGCCGGTCGCGCAGGGTCGTCGGTCCACTCGTGCCGCTGGTCGCAGGTCGTGCACCAGGCGGCGCGCAGTCGACCGTGCATGTGGTGCACCTGGCTGGACCCACCGCGCTCGTGCAGGTCGTCGATGTTCTGGGTCACCAGGTGGAGGTCGTCGCCGAGGTGCTCCTCGAGCCGGGCCAGTGCGACGTGGGCGGCGTTCGGCTCGACGCGCCCCAGCGCAGCGCGGCGCTCGTCGTAGAACCGCTGCACCAGGTCGGGATCGTCCTCGAAGGCCTCCGGGGTCGCGACCGCCATCGGGTCGTGGCCCTCCCACAACCCGTCGGCGTCACGGAACGTCGGCAGCCCGCTCTCCGCGGAGATGCCGGCGCCGGTCAGCACCACTCGACCTTCATGCGACCATCACGGCCCGCACGCTACCCAGCGCCGACCGGGATCACGTTCTGAGTCCGGTTTGTCGGTTTTGCCGTCTGGAGGCGCACGCGCGCCGATAACCTTCCGCGCCATGAGCGACCTCGGGTTCCCACCTGCCCCGCAGCAGCGGCCACCCACCGGTCGGCCACCCGAGTCCAAGGTGCCGGTGTGGGCGAATCCTCCTGGTCGTCGTGCTGATCCTGGTCGGCGGCGGCTTCCTGGCGCGCAGCCTGGTGGCGAGCAGCAAGCACCAGGGCCCGACGTACCCCGAACGCCTGGGACGCGCGGATCCTGCCGTACGCGAAGATCGCGGAGAAGCAGCGAGGGCTGTTCTTCAAGCACCCGGTCGCGGTGCGCTTCCTGGCGCCCGAGAAGTTCGAGAAGACGGTCACCGCCGACGAGTCAAGGAGCTCGACAAGGAGGACCGCGAGGAGATCGACCAGGCGACTGGGCTGCTCCGGGCCTTCGGTCTGATCAAGGGAGACGTCGACCTGTTCGACGCCGATCAACGACGCCAGTGGCAGCCGGGACCCTGGCCTACTACTCCTTCGAGGACAAGAACATCACCGTCCGCGGGCAGCGGGTCACGCCGGCCATGAGGTCGACGCTGGTGCACGAGCTGACGCACGTCCTCCAGGACCAGAACTTCGGCATCGGTGCCATGCAGAAGAAGCTGGAGAAGTCCAAGGACGACGGCGAGCACCGGGCGGGGCGACGGTGCTCGACGCCCTCATCGAGGGCGACGCGGAGCGCGTCGAGACCAGCTACCGGCAGTCGCTCAGCGCCAAGCAGCGCAAGGCCCTCGACTCGGACGCAAGCAGAACGAGTTCGACGAGGCCGACAAGACCTACAAGAAGATCCCGAAGATCGTCATCACGATGATGACCTCGCCGTACACCCTGGGTGAGGCGATGGTGCAGACGGCTGCCGCTGACGGCGGGAACAAGGCCGTCGACGAAGCTGTTCCGCAAGACCCCGCCGACCGAGACCGCCCTGCTCGATCCGTCTCAAGGGGCTCGACCGGCAAGACTCGCACGATCGAAGGTCGACGTGCCCAAGCTCGCGGACGGCGAGAAGAAGATCGACTCCGGCGAGTTCGGGGCGCTGACGTGGTACTTCATGCTGGCCGAGCGAGTTGCCGCTCCAGCAGGCGCTGGCCGCCGCCGACGGCCGCGGCGGCGACCGCTACGTCTCCTTCGAGCGCGACGGGAACGTGTGCGCGCGAGCGACGTACGCGGGGACGACGGACAAGGACACGACCCGGATGCTGTCGGCGTTGCAGCACTGGGTGGCTGCTGCTCCCGGCTCACCGGCGAAGGTGAGCCGCACCGGTGACCGACTGACCTTCGAGTCGTGCGACCCGGGCACGAAGGCCAACGTCGGCAAGGACGTCTCGGACCAGGCAGTCAATCTCCTGCTCACCCGGGCCTACCTCGGCGCCGGCTTCGTCAAGCGCGGGCTCCCGGACTCCAAGGCCGACTGCCTGGCCGACGCGCTGGCATGCGAGTTCTCGGTCGCCCAGCTGAACGACCCGAACTTCGGCTCCGACGACCCAACGGTCAAGGCGCGGGTCCAGCAGCTCGCGATCGGCTGCCGGAGCGCCTGAGCACTCAGTAGTACCAGGGGTACGACGACCAGTCCGGGTCGCGCTTCTCCAGGAACTGGTCGCGGCCTTCCTGGGCCTCGTCGGTCATGTAGGCCAGCCGGGTCGTCTCGCCGGCGAACAGCTGCTGGCCGACGAGCCCGTCGTCGATCAGGTTGAAGGAGTACTTCAGCATCCGCTGGGCCGTCGGGCTCTTGCCGTTGACCAGCCGACCCCACTCCAGCGCCTTCTTCTCCAGCTCGGCGTGCGGCACGGCCTGGTTGACCGCGCCCATCCGGACGCCGTCCTCGGCGGAGTACTCCTGGCCGAGGAAGAAGATCTCGCGGGCGAACTTCTGGCCGACCTGGCGCGCGAGGTACGCCGACCCGAAGCCGCCGTCGAAGCTGCCGACGTCGGCGTCGGTCTGCTTGAAGCGGGCCTCCTCGGCGCTGGCCAGGGTGAGGTCGCAGACGACGTGCAGGCTGTGGCCACCACCGGCCGTCCACCCGGGCACGACGCAGATGACGATCTTGGGCATGAACCGGATCAGCCGCTGGCACTCGAGGATGTGCAGGCGACCGAGCCGCGCCTTGTCGACGGTGTCCGCGGTCTCGCCCTCCGCGTACTGGTACCCGGCCCGCCCGCGGATGCGCTGGTCGCCGCCGGTGCAGAAGGCCCACTTGCCGTTCTTCTCGCTCGGCCCGTTGCCGGTGAGGAGGACGCAGCCCACGTCGCTCGTCGTACGCGCGTGCTCGAGGACGCGGAGCAGCTCGTCGACCGTGTGCGGACGGAACGCGTTGAGCACGTCGGGCCGGTCGAAGGCGATCCGGACGGTGCCGTGCGCCTTCGCCCGGTGGTAGGTGAGGTCGGTCAGGTCCTCGAAGCCGGGTACGTCGTCCCAGTCGGCCGGGTCGAAGATCTCGCTGACTCCGTCGATCGCGCTCATGCTCGGAAGAGTAGTGAGGTAGGAATCCTGACGATGCCGGAGTGGTGTTATGGGCGGCATGACACTCGTAGGCGAATACGTCCCCAGCAAGGCCCAGTGGGTCCGCGACCAGGTCGAGCAGTTCGAGGCCAGCAACGGCCAGGAGGCCAACACGTTGCGCGGCGGCACCGACCCGATCGTGGTGATCACCTCGGTCGGCGCGAAGTCCGGGAACCTGCGCAAGAACCCCGTGATGCGCGTCGAGCGCGACGGCATCTACGTCGCCATCGCCTCCAAGGGCGGCGCCGACGACCAGCCCGAGTGGTACTACAACTTCGTCGCCCACCCCGAGGTCGAGCTCCAGGACGGCCCGGTCAAGAAGACCTACCGCGTCGACCTCGTCGAGGGTGCGGAGCGGGCCGACCTGTGGCAGCTGGCCGTCGACACGTGGGACACCTACGCGTCGTACCAGAAGAAGACCGACCGCGAGATCCCGGTCTTCAAGCTGACCCCCATCGACTGACCTGCGCTTTCGGGCCCTCACCACATGGTGAGACGGTGCCCGAATATGTCCGTTTCGCCGTTTATGCCCGTCTAGCACGGGTATCTCCACACCATGGTCCAGGTCTCGGTGTGCCCGGCGACCGCCGACAGGCGGTCCCAGTGGCGTGCGCTGCGACCCGTGCTGATCCTCGGCGGCTTCGTCGCCGTCTGGTGGGCCCTGATGACGGGTGTCGCCCAGGCCGACAGCACCCCGCACCACCACCTGGTCGACCAGGTCCGGTCCCAGGTGCAGGCGCAGCACCACGACACCCCGCTCCGTGACGCCGTCCGTCGTGTCCACCACGACGTGCAGGCCACCACCGCGAAGGCGCACCACCAGGCCAGGAACACCACCCGGCCGGTGACCGACGCACGGTGTCCGGAGTGGTCGACTCGACGCCCCTGGCGCCGGCCACCACCAAGGCCACCAAGGACCATCCGCACCACCCTTTCCACGACGGTCGCCACGACCCGTGCCCTGGTCGCGAAGAGCGCCGCCGGCCCGGTCGTCCGGGCCGTCGAGGACACGGTGAAGGACGCGGTCGAGAAGCCCGAATCCTCAACAGGGCAAGGGAATTCTCACTCGCCGCGTCATTCCGCGAAGGCCGTCGCCAGCTCGTTGGCGACGTACTCCTCCTCGTCCCTCGGACAGCACTCCGCGACACCCGATCGGCACCCAGGCGTCGACCGACGCCGGCGGGCCCGGCGACGGACCTCGCGGCACCCCCACGCTTCCCGGCCCCTGCTCTTCCCCCAGCGGGTCGGGAACCAGCTCTTCCTTCACGCCGGTCGGCATCACCGAGTCGTCGTTGCTCGTGATGCCCAGGGTCCTCAGTGACCACCACACGTGGCGCCTCGCGCGGCTGCCCGTCGGTCCGGCGTACCAGCCCGGTTCCTCGCCTGACTGAGTGAGTCCTGCCTTCGTCGGAGTTCTCGACGGATGCACGACCCGTGGCCCTGTCCTGGGCCACCCATCACTCTCAGTCAAGGAGCAGCACATGCGTACCTACGTACGCCGAGCGCTGTGCGCGACTGCGATAGCCGGGGGATTCACAGTTCTTGGCATCGCGTATGCGACCACAGCATCGGCAGCAGATGCACCCGACACCACGTCGGGTGCCAGCGGACTCGTGTCCGGGAACCAGACAGGGGGCAACGCCACCGCACCGGTGGACGCCTCCGACAACCAGGTGACTGTCGTCGGGGACGACAACAAGTCCTCCGGCAGCACCCAAGGCGGGAACGACGCGGGCTCGACCGCGTCCTCCGGTCCCGACAGCACCTCCGGTGAGGGCGGCAACGGATCTGGCAACCAGACCGATGCCGGCGCGACCGCACCGGTGGACGCTTCCGACAACCAGGTCACCGTGATCGGAGACGGCAACTCCAACGACAGCGCCAGCTCCGGTGGCACCAGCACGGGAGCCGGCTCCGCCGGCGACACGACCGACGGCTCCTCGGCCGACGGCTCGGGCAACCAGACCGACGCCCAGGCCAATGCTCCGGTCCACGCGACCGGCAACCAGGCGACCGTCATCGGTGACGGCCAGGTGGCCGACGTACAGCCGGGCGACAACGGTGTCGACCCCTCCACCGACCCGGGGTCCGCTGACGCCGGGAGCGGCGCGGGTGACTCGACCAGTGGCCAGGACGGCACCGGTTCGGGCAACCAGACGGATGCGGGCGCGACCGCTCCGGTGGACGCCTCGGGCAACCAGGTGACCGTCATCGGTGACGGCAACACCAACGACACCAGCTCCTCGAGCCAGGGAGGTGCCTCCGGTGACAACGCGTCCGGCGACACCACCTCGGGCCAGGACGGCACGGTGGCCGGCAACCAGACCGGTGCCGGTGCCGTCGCGCCGATCGACGCGACCGGCAACCAGGTCACCGTCATCGGCGACGGCAACAGCTCCGACACCAGCTCCACCGAGGCTTCCTCGGCGGGGTCGGGGAGCGACACGACGACCGGTGACGACGGCACGGTGGCCGGCAACCAGACCGACGCGGGCGCCGTCGCTCCAGTGGACGCGAGCGGGAACCAGGTGACCGTCATCGGTGACGGCAACACCAGCACGGGTGACTCCACTGCGGGCGGCGGCCCCGCGTCCGACACGGGCGCGGGCAACACCACGTCGGGTACGGACGGCAACGGTCGGGCAACCAGACCGAGGCCGGCGCCACCGCACCCGTCGACGCGACCGCCAACCAGGTGACCGTCATCGGCGACGGCAACACCGCCGACAACACCACCACCGAGGGCGACACCACCGGTGCGACCGACGGCAACACCACCACGGGCGAGGACGGCAACGGATCGGGCAACCAGACCGACCCCGCCGCCACCGCTCCGGTGGACGGCGGCGACAACCAGGTGACCGTCATCGGCGACGGCAACACCTCGGAGACGGCTGACGACGAGACGGGGACCGATGGCTCCGGTGGCGACACCACCGACGGCCAGGACGGCACCGGCTCGGGCAACCAGACGGCTCCGGGCATCGAGGCGCCGGTGGACACCTCCGGCAACCAGGTCACGATCATCGGTGACGGGAACTCGACCGAGCGCGACACCGAGTCGAACTCGGGCGACGACGGCACCGACGAGCCGGGTCAGGGCCCGGCCGGGTGACACCGGTGCGACGACTCGACCTCGGCCGGGGACACCGGGACGGACGTGTCAGCCACGTCCTCGACGCTCCCGCAGGGCGGCCCCGCGGCCGGCGTGGCCTCGGCACTGCCGCAGACCGGTGTGGCCGCAGGGCTGCTGCTCTGGGGCGTGGCCGGACTGGCGATGCTGATGCTCGGCCTGGTGCTCATCGCCAGCCAGCGTCGGCGCTCGCTCGTGGTCGTCGAAGGACGGGAGGTCCACCCGATCGGCTGACCGGGACGAGAACGGCCACCACGAGCGGCCAGCTCGCTGGCCCGGAGAACGCCGTTCCCCGGAGCCGAGAACGCACACCTTCCTCCCCCGGTGGGTGCCGGCTCCCTGCGGGAACGGAGGAGCGGGTGAACTACCACGGCCACCCGCTCCCACCGGGCTCCCGACCCTCCTGTGACTCGAGGGTCGGGGGTCCGGTCGGCCGCGCGTCCGGGCAGCCGGGACGGGCGACTAGCGCGAGATCGAGGCCGCGAGCGCGGAGAGGTGGCTCAGCCGGGCGATCTCGGAGTCGAGGATCTCGGGGCCGCCGCGGCGCGCGATGACCACCATCTCGTCCTCGCCGAGGGCACAGCCGGCGACGAGCAGGTCGGAGTCGGCGTCGCGTACGTCGATCCGCTGGCCGCGCTCGAGGTCACGGGGCCACCGGATGTGGTCGGGCACCTCGGTCGGTGCAGCGGGAGACCCGTTGAGGATCTTCGCGGTGTCCCCCTCGCGGCGTACGCGCACCGCCCAGTCGACGACGAACGTGGCGGGGATCAGGTCGACGAGGGTGTCCCGGGCCAGGTCGGGCGCCGAGGTCATCGCCTCGACCACCTCGAGGTCGCGGGTGAGGTTGGAGCCCGCGCCGTAGCGGGAGATCCAGAGGACCTCCACGCCGTCGAGGGAGGTGCACGCCGAGATGATGCTGTCGGGCATCACCCCCGGCTCGGCGGCGAGGAACACGTCGTCGACGGCGCGGCCGTCGTGGCTGCGCTCGACGATCTCGATCGCGTCGATGTTGCCGCCTGCGGAACCGATGGCCGAGGCGAGACGACCCAGCGAACCGGGGACGTCGGGCAAGGCGACGCGGAGCAGGTAGGACATGTGACGACCCTAACGAAACGGTGTTTCCCAGCGATTTCGCGGCCGGAGCGTGGAGTCAGCGCACGATCTTGAGGTTGAACTCGGCAGTCCCGAGCGGACCCATCAACCGCACCCAGAGCGGCAGCCACATCTCCAGGCCGCGCGCGTTGCTCAGCCCGTCGAACTCGATGATGTCCACCCAGCCCAGCTCGCGCAGCAGCCCGACCACGACCTGGCGCGCCTCCGGGTCGTCGCTGGCCGCGAAGACGGTCGTGTCGCCGTTGCCGACCAGGCCCGGCTCGACCGCCACCGAGACGTTGAGGGTGTTCAGGGCCTTGACCACCCTGGCGTCGGGGAAGGCTCGCTGGATCTGCTCGGCGAGCGAGTCGGTGTCCTTGACGCTCAGGGTCGGCGGGAAGCCCTGGGAGAAGTCGAGCGGGTTGGACACGTCCAGGAGCACCTTCCCCGCCAGGTGGTCGGACCCGACCTCGCCGAGGGCGGCCAGGCTGGCGTTGCCGTTGGTGGCGTTGACCACCAGCTCGGCGTCCCCGGCGACGAGGGCCAGCTGCTGGAGCGGTACGTCGACCCCGGCCCACTCCTCGCGCTGGGACGTCTCGGCGGGGTCCCGCGTCCCGACCGCGACGTCGTGTCCTGCCTCGTGCAATGCCTGCGCGAGCGTCCGTCCGAAGACGCCGGTACCGATGACTGCGATCCTCATGGCTTCACGCTATGCCTGTTCGCCGCGGTCGGCAGGGCTCGCGTGGGCGGTCATCCCTAGGGTGGCCACATGACCCGCATCCTCGTCACCGGCGCCACCGGCTTCATCGGACACCGCTTGGTGGCCGCTCTCGACGAGCAGGGCCACGAGGTCCGCGCGATGACCCGCCGGCCCGACTCGTACGACGGACCAGGTGACCCGGTGGCCGGTGACGTGCACGACGCGGACTCACTGGTGGAGCCGCTGGCCGGTGTGGAGATCGCCTACTACCTGGTGCACTCCCTCGACGACGCCGACTTCGAGCGCAAGGACGCCGAGGCGGCCCGGGCCTTCGCGACGGCCGCGGCGAAGCAGGGTGTGCGGCAGATCATCTACCTCGGTGGTCTCGGCGAGGAGGGCAGCGACATGTCGGCGCACCTGCGCTCACGTCGCGAGGTCGAGGAGCTGCTCGGCAGCACCGGCGTACCCGTGACCGTGCTGCGTGCCGCGATCGTCGTGGGCCACGGCGGCATCTCCTGGGAGCTCACCCGCCAGCTGGTCAAGAACCTCCCGGCGATGGTGGTGCCCAAGTGGGCCAGCACCAAGACCCAGCCGATCGCCGTCGACGACGTGATCCGCTACCTCGTCGGCGTCGCCGGCCGCGAGGAGGCGCTCGGACGGGTCTTCGAGATCGGCGGCCCCGACCAGCTGACCTACGTCGACATGCTCCGGGTCGCCGCGGAGCTCGACAAGGGGCGCAAGGCGGTGATCATCGAGGTGCCGGTGCTGACACCGCGGCTCTCGTCGTACTGGCTGGCGCTGGTGACCGACGTCGACGTCACCACCGGACGCAACCTGATCGACTCGATGGGCACCGAGGTGCTCGTCAGCGAGCAGTCGATCCGCGAGGTGGTGCCGGGCGAGCCGTTGGCCTACGCCGAGGCCGTACGCCGAGCCCTGGCCGAGCGCCCTAGAGAATGATCGCCGGCAACGCGTAGAGCATCGCCACCGACCAGACCAGGTGGGTCAGGATCGGGGCCAGGATGCCGCCGCTCGCCCTGCGCTGGAGACCGACCACCACGCCGAGCAGGATCGCCGCGAAGCCGAGCATCACGTTGCCGGTGGCGAGCGTGGCCACCGTGTAGGCGACGGTGGTCCAGAGGATCTGGCGGCGCGGGATCGCGGCGTACAACGCTCCCGGAAGAACAGCTCCTCGGCGATGCCGTTGACGACCGTCACGACGAGCAGCACGACCGCACTGCCCTGGCCGGTGTGCGCGAGCACCTTGCTCACCTGCTCGTCGAGCCAGGGGAACTCGCGCACCACGAAGGCGCCGAAGACGAAGACGATCGCGAGCAGTGCACCGATCAGCAGAGGCTGTACGACGGGCCGCGGCGCGATCAGGTCGGGCTCGGACGGACGACCGACCCGGCCGAGGTGCAGCGGACCCGACGCGAACGCGCCGACGGTCCACACCCCGGCGAGCACCAGGGTGGCCAGCGAGAACTTCACGTTGTCCTCCGGCGGGATGCTCAGCGAGAACCCGAGGACGCCCGCGCCCGATCACCACCACCACGGCACTGACGATCTGGCGCCGCCGGAACTCGCGGTCACTCTGCCGGTGGTCGCGCGGTGTCACCTCCCAGAGGCTGGAGCGCAGGCTCCGGGCCAGAGGTCCCAGCTCGCGTCGCATGGCACGAGGCTAGCCATGGCCGTCACCGCGCCTCCGTAGGGTCGGAGGATGACCTCGATCATGTGGTTCCGCCGGGACCTGCGGCTGCGCGACCACCCGGCCCTGCGCCAGGCGGCCGAGCACGGAGACGTGCTCGGGCTGTTCGTGCTGGATCCCTCGTTGTGGGGCGGTGCCGGGCCGGTGCGTCGTGCCTGGCTCGCGGCCACGCTCCGGTCGCTCGACGATTCGATGGGCGGCCGGTTGTGCATCCGCGTCGGCCGGCCTGCGTCGGTGGTGCCGCTGATGGCCGAACGTGTCGGGGCCGACCAGGTCCACGTGACCAACGACTTCACTCCCTACGGGCGGGCCCGCGACCGGGCCGTCGTCGAGGCACTCCCGGACCACGTCGAGGGCGTCGCCACCGGCACGCCGTACGCCGTCGCTCCCGGCACGGTGGTGAACGGTTCCGGCAACCCCTACAAGGTGTTCACGCCCTACAGCAAGGCCTGGCGCAGCCACGGCTGGGACGATCCGCTGCCCGCCCCACGCAACGTCGGGTGGGTGCAGGCCGAGGACGACCAGCGGGTGGAGGCGATGCTCGACAAGGCACTGCGCGAGGCACCCGACGCCATGCCGACGCCCGGCGAGGACGCTGCGTGGCGACGGTTCCGCGCCTTCCTGGACCGCGACGTCGATGCGTACGACGACCTGCGCGACGACCCCGGGGCCGACCGGACCTCGCGGCTCTCGCCCTTCCTGAAGTACGGCGTCCTGCACCCGCGCCAGCTGCTCGCCGAGACCGCAGCGAAGCGGAGCACCGGGGCGACCACCTTCGAGACCGAGCTGGCCTGGCGCGACTTCTACGCCGACGTCCTCTTCACCAACCCCGACTCGGCCTGGAACGACCTCAACCGGGTGGCCGGGCTGACCTACGACGAACCGAAGGATGCGATCGGGGCGTGGCAGGACGGCACCACCGGCTACCCGATCGTCGACGCCGGGATGCGCCAGCTGCGCAGCGAGGGGTGGATGCACAACCGCGTGCGGATGATCACCGCCAGCTTCCTGACCAAGGACCTGCACGTCTGGTGGCCGGTCGGCGCCCGGCACTTCCTCGACCACCTGCTCGACGGCGATCTCGCCTCCAACAACCACGGTTGGCAGTGGGTCGCGGGCACGGGCACCGACGCTGCGCCGTACTTCCGCGTCTTCAACCCGGTGACGCAGGGGCTGAAGTTCGACCCGGCCGGCGACTACGTGCGCCGCTGGGTGCCCGAGCTGGCGCACCTGTCAGGCAAGGCGGCGCACGAGCCGTGGGACGCCGACGGCGGCTACGACCACGGCTACCCGAAGCGGATCATCGATCACGCGGAGGAGCGTCGTCGGGCGCTGGACCGCTACCAGCGCGGCCGAGGCTGAAGGTCTCGACGATCTCGTGACGCGCCCGGTTGCGCGGCGCCTCACCGAGGTACGACGCGACCAGGGTCATCTCCTCGACGGTCCACGTCGGACCGGCGTACGCGTCGAGCAGCTGCACGACCTTGCTCGCCTCGACGGCCTTCGTGATCCGCGCGAGGGTCAGGTGAGGCGTGAAGTGATGGCCGTCGACCTCGGCACCGGCCTTCGCGACCGCTGCCCGCGCGCCGGTCGCCATCCGGCGCAGCTCCTCACGGTCGGTCTCGACGCCGGCGTAGACGATCTTGGCCCGCCCGACGTTGGGGAAGGCGCCGCCGCCGAGGATCCTGGCCTCGATCGGGCTGCGCTTCCGGGCGGCACGTGCGAGCCGGTCCACCAGGTCGTCGTACGAACGATCCGGGACTTCGCGGGAGAACGCCAGGGTCAGGTGCCACTGCTCGGGGTCGGTCCAGCGGAACGGCACCGCCCCGCGACGCGGGGACACGAACGCCTCGAGGTCCTCGAGGACCTCGTCCGGCGGGATCACCGCCACGAACATCCGCGTCATGGCTCCAGCCTCGCACCCTCCGGCACGTCAGGCTTCGGGGTCGTACTCCACGATCCGGCTGGGCATCAGGGCCCCGATCAGCAGCAGCGACACGGCCAGGCCCGCGGAGGCCAGGAAGACGTCGTGCAGGGCCGGTTCGAGGACACCGGCGGCGACGTGCTCGAGCCCGGCGGCCGACCTCCCCAGGTGTTCCCGCACCACCCCGTTGGCGATGGCGCCGAACGCGGCGACGCCCAGGGCACTGCCGATCGAACGGGCGAACATGTTGGTGCCGGTGACCACACCGCGGTGCTGCCACGTGACCGTCGACTGCGCGGCGATCACCGACGGACTCGCGACGAAGCCGAACCCGAGTCCCATCACGAAGCAGGGACCGGCGAGCGCCCAGACGCTGCTGCTCGCGTCGACCGGAAGCAGCAGGGCAGCGCCGGCGACCGCGAAGGCGCCACCCATCAGCAGCGTCAGGCGGAAACCGATGGTCAGGTAGAACCGACCCGAGATCGAGGCCGCGATGGGCCAGCCGATCGTCATCGCCGCCAATGCGAGGCCGCCGACGATGGCGCCGTGGCCGAGGACGCCCTGCGCGAAGACGGGCACGTACGACGTGAGCCCGAGCGTGAGCACACCGACGACGAGCGCGGCGAGGTTGGCGGCGACGAGAGTCCGGTTGCCGAGCACCCAGAGCGGGAGCACCGGTTCGGCGGCCCGGCGCTCGACCAGCACGAAGGCCACCAGCGCTGCCAGGCCGAGTGCGAACAGCGTCACGCTGGTCCCCGAGTCCCACGCCCAGCGCTGGCCACCCTCGAGCAGGCCCAGCAGCAGCAAGGTGCCCCCGGTGGCGAGCAGGGTGGCGCCGAGGTAGTCGATCCGGTGGCTCCTGCGCTCGACGTCCTCGTGGAACCGGCGTACGAGCACGAACGCCGCGAGCGCGCCGATCGGCAGGTTCACGAAGAAGATCCAGCGCCAGCTGAAGTAGTCGACGAAGACGCCGCCCAGCGTCGGACCGACCACCGAGGAGATGGCCCAGACGCTGGCGATGTAGCCCTGCACCTTGGCCCGCTCCGCGAGGCTGTAGATGTCGCCCACGATGGTCATGCCCATCGGCTGGACGGCTCCGGCGCCGAGTCCCTGCACCACGCGGAACACGATCAGGCTGGTCATGCTCCAGGCCAGTCCGCACATCAGCGAGCCGGTGAGGAACAGCGCGATCCCGACCAGCATCACCGGCTTGCGGCCGATGAGGTCGGCCACCTTGCCGTACATCGGCACCGAGACGGCCTGGGCCAGCAGGTACGCCGAGAACAGCCACGGGAACTGGGTGAACCCACCGAGATCGCCGACGATCGCCGGCACCGCCGTGGCGAGGATGGTCGCGTCGATCGCCACCAGCCCGATGCTGAGCATCACCGCCAGCAGGATCGGCCCACGCTCGCTGCGCAGGCCCACGCTCGCGCGGGTGATCTCGGTCGACGTCATGTGAGGCGGCAACCGAGGTGAACCGCCGTACATTCCCGGCATCACGGCACTACCCTCGCGCCCATGCAGACGAGCGATCCGGGCGCCGTAGGTCCTGACGAGCAGCTGGCGAGGGCGACGCAGGTGCGACTCGAGGCACGCCACCTCGAGGAGCGGATCGAGTCCGCGAGGAAGCGGGCCGGGGCCAGCACCGCCGACGCGGCCGCAGCCGCGTCGACGTTGTCCGACGAGGAACGCGACGTGCAACGCCTCCAGTCGGTCTCGTGGGCGCGCCTCCTCGCGGCGGTCAAGGGCTCCCGGATGACCGACCTCGAGCGCGAGACGGCCGAGCGTGAGCGGGCTCGCTACGAGGCCGGTGTCGCGGCTGCGCACGCACAGTCGGACCTGCGCGAGCTCGAGTCCCTCGAGTCGCAGCTCGCCGCCCTGGGCGACG
This sequence comes from uncultured Actinomycetota bacterium, assembly GCA_963797505.1. Lineage (GTDB taxonomy): Bacteria > Actinomycetota > Actinomycetes > Propionibacteriales > Nocardioidaceae > Marmoricola. The sequence continues at coordinate 261,628 of CAWCQB010000029.1, forward strand.
TCGAGGCCGCCTACACCGCCGCGCTCAATGCGAAGGAGGAATGGGTGCGCGGCCACGACCCCCAGGTGGCGCAGCGCCTGGAGGAGATCGCCGCCGAGCGCGGCCGAGTCGCGGCCGAGGACCACGAGGCAGTCGAGGCGTACGACGCCGGCGTCACCGCTCACCGGCACCTGGCCGACGCGGCTCAGCTCCTCGACAGCGCCCGCTCCTGGTCGACCTGGGACACCTTCGGCGGCGGTGGGTTGATCACCGACATGGTCAAGTACGACAAGCTCGACCAGGTGCACGACGAGCTGCGCCGGGCCGACGCCGCCCTCCGCGCGTTCTCCCACGAGCTCGCCGACGTGCACCAACCGGCGGTCCAGGCCCTCGACATCAGCCAGCTCACCACGGCGTTCGACGTCTTCTTCGACAACATCTTCAGCGACTGGGCCGTCCGCGACCGGATCGTGAACGCCCTCGACAAGGTGCAGGGCGCGGCCCGCCACATCGAGGCTGCCCTCGGCGTACTCACCCAGCAGCGCAGCGCGCTGGAGAGCCGGCAGACGGCCCTGGGCGAGGAACGCACCCGACTGCTCGCTGGCTGAAATCGGTCAGGGCTGGCGGGCGATCTTGAGGGCTGGCGGGCCAAAGTATTGCCTGCCAGCCCGGGGTTTCCCCGGACGTCCGGGGAAACCCACCGCGCCGTGACGACCGCCTCACACCCGCCGGCGGTGGACTCGCGGATTGTGGGTACGCCGACAGGCCTCGATAGTTTGATCGTTACAAACCGACTCACCCAGGAGCACGCCTTGGAGATCTGGCCCGGCAAGGCCTACCCGCTCGGCGCCACGTTCGACGGCACCGGCACCAACTTCGCGTTGTTCAGCGAGGTGGCCGACCGCGTCGAGCTGTGCCTCTTCGACGTCGGTCCACGCGGCAGGACGACCGAGACCAAGATCGAGCTGACCGAGGTCGACGCCTACGTCTGGCACTGCTACCTCCCGTCGGTGCGTCCGGGGCAGCGCTACGGCTACCGCGTGCACGGCCCGTGGGACCCCGAGAAGGGCCAGCGCTGCAACCCCGCGAAGCTGCTGCTCGACCCCTACGCGAAGGCGACCGCCGGCGAGATCGACTGGGACCAGTCGCTGTTCGGCTACAACTTCGGCGACCCCGACTCCCGCAACGACGCCGACTCCGCCGCGCACATGCAGCACGCCGTCGTGATCAACCCGTTCTTCGACTGGGAGGGTGACCGACCGCTCGAGGTCCCCTACAACGAGTCGGTCATCTACGAGGCCCACGTCAAGGGCCTGACGGTGCTGCATCCCGACGTGCCCGAGGAGCTGCGCGGGACGTACGCCGGCCTGGGTCATCCCGCGATCACCGAGCACCTGACCCGGCTCGGCGTGACGGCCATCGAGCTGATGCCGGTGCACCAGTTCGTGCAGGACAGCACCCTGCTCGACAAGGGCCTGCGCAACTACTGGGGCTACAACACCCTCGCGTTCCTCGCCCCCCACGCGGCGTACGCCGCGACGGCCAACGACCCGACAGCACTCGGCCAGCAGGTCGAGGAGTTCAAGGGCATGGTCAAGGCGCTGCACGCCGCCGGCATCGAGGTCATCCTCGACGTGGTCTACAACCACACCGCCGAGGGCAACCACCTCGGACCGACGCTGAGCTTCAAGGGCATCGACAACCAGGCCTACTACCGGCTGGTCGAGGACGACCTGAAGTACTACATGGACTACACGGGCACCGGCAACTCGCTCAACGTCCGCCACCCGCACTCGCTGCAGCTGATCATGGACTCGCTGCGCTACTGGGTCACCGAGATGCACGTCGACGGCTTCCGCTTCGACCTCGCCTCCACGCTGGCGCGCGAGTTCTACGAGGTCGACCGGCTCTCCACCTTCTTCGAGCTCGTGCAGCAGGACCCGGTGGTCAGCCAGGTGAAGCTGATCGCCGAGCCGTGGGACGTCGGGCCGGGCGGCTACCAGGTCGGCAACTTCCCGCCCCAGTGGACCGAGTGGAACGGCGCCTACCGCGACACCGTGCGCGACTTCTGGCGCGGCGAACCGGCGCTGGGCGAGTTCGCCTCGCGCATCTCGGGCTCCTCGGACCTCTACGAGAACTCCGGCCGTCGCCCGTTCGCGAGCATCAACTTCGTGACCGCCCACGACGGCTTCACGATGCTCGACCTGGTCTCCTACAACGACAAGCACAACGAGGCCAACGGCGAGGACAACAACGACGGCGAGAGCCACAACCGGTCGTGGAACCACGGCGTCGAGGGTCCGACCGACGACCCGGAGATCCGGGGGCTGCGTGCCCGCGAGCAGCGCAACCTGCTCGCCACGTTGCTGCTCAGCCAGGGCGTGCCGATGGTGCTCCACGGCGACGAGCTCGGTCGCACCCAGCACGGCAACAACAACACCTACGCCCAGGACTCCGAGATCTCGTGGGTGCACTGGGACCAGGTCGACACCCCGCTGGTCGAGTTCACCTCCGCCCTCATCCGGCTGCGCCGCGAGCACCCGACGTTCCAGCGCAAGCGGTTCTTCACCGGCACCGCGGTGCGCAGTGGCGAGAAGCTCGACGACATCGTCTGGCTGCACCCCGACGGCCGCACCATGGAGAACGGCGACTGGGACAGTGGCGGCAAGACGCTGGGCATGTACCTCAACGGCCACGGCATCGCCGGTCGCGACTCCCGCGGCGCACCGATCATCGACGACCACTTCCTGCTGTTCTTCAACGTCGGCGACACGCTCCAGCTGACCCTGCCGCCGGCGGAGTACGCCGAGAAGTGGGACCTGATCATCGACACCGGAGGGGTGGCCGACAACGGTCGCAGCTACGCCGCCGGTGACAGCTTCGAGCTGCAGTACCGCTCGGTCGTCGTGCTCCGGGAGCACCGCGCGCCCGAGGCGGAGCCCGACCACTCGGTGGCCGCGTCGCTGGCCGCCCAGGGAAGCAACCAGAGCGGGAGCCGCCCGTGACCGCAGGCGACCCACGCCGACCGGCCTCGACGTACCGGCTCCAGATCACCGCCGACTTCGACCTGTTCGAGGCGGCTCGACGGCTGCCCTACCTGCACGACCTCGGCGTCGACTGGGTCTACCTGTCGCCGCTGCTGGAGGCCGAGCCGGGCAGCACCCACGGCTACGACGTGGTCGCGTTCGACCGGGTGGACGCCTCCCGAGGCGGCGCCGAGGGGCTGGCCGCGGTCAGCGCCGAGGCCCGCCGGCTGGGCATGGGCGTGCTCGTCGACATCGTGCCCAACCACGTCGGCGTGGCGACGCCGGCCGCGAACCCGCTGGTGGTGGGACGTCCTCGAGCACGGCGACGGATCCGAGCACGCCGAGGCCTTCGACATCGACTGGGAGTTCGGGCACGGCAAGGTGCGGCTCCCGTCCTCGGTGACGACGACGACGCGGATCGATCGAGATCGACGGCGACGTCGTCCGCTACCACGAGCACCGCTTCCCGATGGCGCCCGGCACGAGCACCCTGACCGAGCAGCACTACGAGCTGGTCAGCTGGCGCCGCGGCGACTCCGACCTGAACTACCGGCGCTTCTTCACCGTGACCACGCTGGCCGGCGTACGCGTGGAGGTGCCGGAGGTCTTCGCCGCCACGCACACGGAGGTCCGCCGCTGGTTCGACGAGGGCCTCGTCGACGGCTTGCGCATCGACCACCCCGACGGCCTGCGCGACCCGGAGGAGTACCTCGACCACCTCGCCGACCTCACCTCGGGCGGCTACACGCTGATCGAGAAGATCCTCGAGACCGGCGAAGAGCTCCCGCGTGGCTGGGCGATGGACGGCACCACGGGGTACGACGTGCTCGCGCTGCTCGACCGCGTGCTCACCGACCCGTCGGGCGAGCAGCCGCTGACCGCCCTCGACCACCGGTTGCGGGGCGGCGCCCAGGACTGGCACGGGCTGGTGCACGACCGCAAGCGCGCCGTCGCCGACGGCAGCCTGCTGGCCGAGACCCGGCGCATCGTCCGCGAGCTCCCCGACCTGCTGCCGCACCACCACGAGCGGCTCGAGGATGCGGTGGCCGAGGTGCTGGCGTGCTTCCCGGTCTACCGCTCCTACCTGCCCGCCGGCCGCGACCACCTCGACCAGGCACTCGCCGCCGCACGGCAGGCGCGACCCGACCTCGACGCCGTGCTCGACGACCTCGGGTGGGTGCTGGCCGACCCGGAGGCTCCCGCAGCGCTGCGCTTCCAGCAGACCAGCGGGATGGTGATGGCCAAGGGCGTCGAGGACAACGCGTTCTACCGCACCTCGCGGCTCACCTCGCTCAACGAGGTCGGCGGTGACCCCGACGTCTTCGCGATCTCGCCCGAGCAGTTCCACGACGCGATGGCCGCCCGCCAGCGCGACTGGCCCTGGGCGATGACGGCGCTCTCGACCCACGACACCAAGCGCTCCGAGGACGTGCGCGCACGGATCACCGCGCTGGCCGAGGTGCCCGGCGAGTGGGAGTCGACGATCACCGAGCTCCAGCGGCTCGCGCCGATGCCGGATGCCGGGCTGGCCAACCTGCTCTGGCAGGCCGCGGTCGGCGCCTGGCCGATCTCGCGCGAGCGGATCCATGCCTACGCCGAGAAGGCGATGCGCGAGGGCGGCGAGCACACCACCTGGACCGACACCGATGCGGACTTCGAGGGCAGCGTGCACGCCGCACTGGATGCGGCGTACGACGACGACGACGTCACGGCGGTCGTCGAGTCGATCGTCGCGAGGATCGAACCGGCCGGGCGCAGCAACGCCCTGGCCGCCAAGCTGCTGGCGCTCACGCTGCCGGGCGTGCCGGACGTCTACCAGGGCACCGAGCTCGGCGACCTCAGCCTGGTCGACCCGGACAACCGGCGACCGGTCGACTTCGACGCGGCCGCGCTGTCCCTGGCCGACGGCTCCAACGCGAAGCAGTCGCTCACCGCCGAGGCGCTGCGGCTGCGGCGCGACCGACCCGAGCTGTTCACGTCGTACGACGCCGTGCCGGCCGAGGGCCCCGCCGCCGACCACGTGCTCGCCTTCGACCGGGGTGGCGCGATCACCGTCGTCACCCGCCTGCCGCTCGGGCTCGAGGCGAAGGGCGGCTGGGGCGACACCGTGCTGCGGCTGCCCGACGGACCCACCCGCGTCGACGAGATCCTCGCCGGGCGCCCAGCCGCGATCGTGGTGCACCGATGAGCCGAGGACGCTTCGACGTCTGGGCGCCGTACCCGAAGCGGGTCCGGCTGTCGGTCGGCGACGAGGTCGTCGAGATGACCCGTGGTGCCGACGACTGGTGGTCCCCGGAGGGCACGGGTGCCGGACGACGAGGTCGACTACGGCTACCTGCTCGACGACTCCGAGCAGGTGCTGCCCGACCCGAGGTCGCGTCGGCAGCCCCACGGCGTGCACGAGCGTTCGCGGACGTTCGACCCGACCGAGTTCGAGTGGACCGACGAGCACTGGACCGGCCGCCAGCTCGCGGGCTCGGTGCTCTACGAGCTGCACCTCGGCACCTTCACCCCCGAGGGCACCCTCGACGCGGCCATCGACAAGCTCGACCACCTCGTCACGCTCGGCGTCGACCTCGTCGAGCTGCTGCCGGTCAACGCGTTCAACGGCACCCACAACTGGGGGTACGACGGCGTGCTGTGGTCGGCCGTCCACGAGGCAGTACGGCGGCCCGGCGGCGTACCAGCGCTTCGTCGACGCCGCCCACGCCGCCGGTCTCGGTGTCGTGCAGGACGTCGTCTACAACCACCTCGGGCCGTCGGGGAACTACCTGCCGCTGTTCGGGCCCTACCTGAAGAGCGAGGGCGAGAACACCTGGGGCTCGCTGGTCAACCTCGACGGCGAGGGCTCGGCGGAGGTACGCCGCTTCATCCTCGACAGCGCCCTCACCTGGATGCGCGACTTCCACGTCGACGGGCTGCGGCTCGACGCCGTGCACGCGCTCGCCGACGAGTCCGACATGCACCTGCTCGAGGAGCTCACCGTCGAGGTGGGTGCCCTCTCGGCCCACCTGCGACGGCCGCTGACGCTGATCGCCGAGTCCGACCTCAACGAACCACTGATGGTGCTGCCGCGCGAGGTCGGCGGACTCGGGCTCGACGCCCAGTGGAGCGACGACTTCCACCACGCCCTGCACGTGGCGCTGACCGGCGAGACCAGCGGCTACTACGCCGACTTCGAGCCGCTGGCCGCGCTGGCGAAGGTGTGCGAGCGGGGCTTCTTCCACGACGGCACCTACTCCTCCTTCCGCGGGCGCGAGCACGGCTCCCCGGTGCCCAGGGCGACGATGCCCACGTGGCGGCTGGTCGTCTGCAACCAGAACCACGACCAGGTCGGCAACCGTGCCGCCGGCGACCGGCTCACCGAGCGCCTCGACGAGGACCAGCTGCTCTGTGCGGCGCTGCTCACCCTCGCCGGGCCGTTCACGCCGATGCTCTTCCAGGGCGAGGAGTGGGCCGCGACCGCGCCGTTCCAGTTCTTCACCTCCCATCCCGAGCCGGAGCTCGGCACGGCCACCGCCGAGGGACGGCTGCGCGAGTTCGAGCAGATGGGCTGGGACCCCGCGCTGGTGCCCGACCCGCAGGACGAGGAGACCTACCTCCGCTCCAGGCTCGACTGGTCCGAGCTCGAGACCGAGTCGCACGCGCGGGTGCTGGCGGCGTACCAACGCCTCGCCGAGCTGCGCCGCTCGCTTCCCCAGCTGACCGACCCGTCGTTCGCCTCGACGTCGTGCACCGCCGACGAGCGCCGCCGGGTCTTCACGATGCGCCGGGGCGACCTCCTGGTCGCCGTGAACTTCGGCGACGAGCCGGCCGAGCTCGTCGTCGAGGGCGAGCTCGACCTGCTCTTCCGTACGCCGGCCCGGCCGACGCTCTCGGACGGGCGCCTCGAACTGCCCCGACATGCCGGGGTTCTGCTGGGTCCCGCGAGACCATAGGGGCGTGACCCTCTCACCCGGCCGTCGCCGTCGAGCAGCGGCCGGAGCCGCCGTCGCCTGCCTGCTCCTGTCGGCCTGCGGCGCGACAGGGGACGGCCGCTCCGGAGCCGGCGCCTGCGTCGACGCCCACCGCCCTCGTCGACCCCGTCACCGACGGCGACACCCACCCGCACGCTGCCGACCCCGCGCCCCACCGACCGGCCCGTCATCGGCGCCACTCCCCCGAGCTGGCTGGGCACGCGGGTGCTGCCGCGCACGGCCGACGGCTTCGGCAAGATCGAGCCGACCCCGCCCGAGCTGGTGAAGCGCCGGTTCACCCTGCCCGACACCCTGCCGCCGCTGCCGGGCACGGGCTTCGCCTCGCGGGTGACCACCCCCGCACCCGCCGCCGTCATCGCCCGCTCGACGTGGAAGCAGGGCTGCCCGGTGGCGGCCACCGACCTGTCCTGGGTGCGGCTCACCTTCGTCGGCTTCGACGGGCAGCGGCACACCGGCGAGCTGCTGGTGAACACGTCCGTGGCCGGCGACCTGGTCTCGGTGTTCCGCCAGCTGTACGCCGCGAAGTTCCCCATCGAGGAGATGCGGATCACCCGTGCCGACGAGCTGGACGCGCCCCCGACCGGCGACGGGAACAACACCGGCGCCTTCAACTGTCGGCCGACGGTCGGCGCGACGTCGTACTCCCAGCACGCCTACGGGCTCGCCATCGACGTGAACCCGTTCCAGAACCCCTACACCAAGGGCGACCTGGTGCTGCCGGAGCTCGCGTCGGCGTACCTCCAGCGCGGGTGGGTGCGCCCCGGGATGATCGAGCCCGACGGCCCGGTGGTGCGCGCGTTCGACTCGATCGGCTGGACCTGGGGCGGCACCTGGCACTCGCTGAAGGACCTCCAGCACTTCTCGCAGAACGGGACCTGAGTTCTTCTCCTCTGGGTCTTGTGCCACGGCCAGCAGAGGAGTTGGTTGGACCCATGGCGGAGAGGAACAGTGGCCGCGCCACCAGCCATCGCCTCGAGGTGTCCTCACCTGAGCAGGTGCGCAACGTGGTGCTCGTCGGGCCGAGTCAGTCGGGCAAGACCTCGCTCGCGGAGGCGCTGCTGCTCGCGTCGGGTGCTGTCACCCGCGCCGGCACGATCGCCGAGCACAACACCGTGTGCGACTTCGAGGACGGCGAGCGCGCCCACGGTCGGTCCAGCTCGCTGGCCATCGCGCCGGTGGTGCACGCCGGCTGCAAGATCAACCTGATCGACACCCCCGGCTACGCCGACTTCGTGGGCGAGGTGCGCGCCGGCCTCCGCGCCGCCGACTGCGCGCTGTTCGTGGTGGCCGCCAACGAGTCCGTCGACGAGAACACCCGCCAGCTGTGGCGCGAGTGCGAGGCGGTCAACATGCCGCGGGCCGTGGTGGTGACCAAGCTCGACCATGCCCGGGCCGACTTCGACGGCACCCTGCGCGGCGTACGGGAGGCGTTCGGCGAGCGGGTGCTGCCGGTCGTCGTACCCAGCGGGGACGGGGTGACCGGACTGCTCGGCGGATCCGTCGACGACGACCGCCGGGGCACGCTGATCGAGGCGGTGATCGAGGAGTCCGAGGACGAGTCGCTGATGGACCGCTACCTCGGGGGTGACCCGGTCGACGAGGACCTGCTCGTCAAGGACCTGGAGACGGCGGTGGCCGGCGCGAGACTTCATCCCGTGCTGGCCGTGTGTGGCACCGACGGCCGCGGGTGTGCAGAGCTTCTGGATCTGTGCGTCCGCGGTTTTCCGTCTCCGGCCGAGCACCCGGCGCAGGAGTCGTTCAGCCCGAGCGGTGCCGGCGCGGGCACCGTGACCTGCGACCCGGACGCACCGCTGGTCGCCGAGGTGGTGCGCACGAGCAGCGACCAGTACGTCGGACGGGTCAGCATCGTGCGGGTGTTCTCCGGGACCCTGGTCCCCGACGCGTCGGTGCACGTCTCCGGCCACTTCTCGGCGTTCTTCGCCGACGACTCCGGCCACGAGGACCACGACGAGGACGAACGGATCGGCGCGCTGGCCCACCCCTTCGGCGCGCACCAGGTGCCGGCCGCGCAGGTGGTCGCCGGCGACATCGCCTCGATCGGCCGGCTCAGCCGTGCGGAGACCGGCGACACGTTGTCCAGCCCGGAGAAGCCGCGGGTGCTGAAGCCCTGGACGATGCCGACCGCGTTGCTGCCGGTGGCGATCGAGGCCTCGTCGCGCTCCGACGAGGACAAGCTCTCCACGGCGCTCGGCCGGCTGCGGGCCGAGGACCCGAGCCTGCGGATCGAGCAGAACCCCGAGACCGGCCAGGTGGTGCTCTGGGTGATGGGCGAGGCCCACGCGGACCAGGCGCTCGACCGGCTGCGCAGCCGCTACGGCGTCGCCGTCGAGGCGCGTGACGTCATCGTGCCGCTGCGCGAGACCTTCACCTCACCCGCGAAGGGGCACGGCCGCCACGTGAAGCAGTCGGGCGGCCACGGCCAGTACGCCATCTGCGACATCGAGATCGAGCCGCTCCCCCAGGGCGGTGGGTTCGAGTTCGTCGACAAGGTGGTCGGGGGCGCCGTACCCCGTCAGTTCATCGGTTCGGTGGAGAAGGGCGTCCGCGCCCAGATGGAGCGCGGCGTCAGCAAGGGCTACCCGGTCGTCGACCTGCGCGTCACCCTCACCGACGGCAAGGCGCACAGCGTCGACTCCTCCGACGCGGCCTTCCAGAGCGCCGGCGCGCTCGCGCTGCGCGAGGCCGCCGACGCGGCCGAGCTCGCGCTGCTGGAGCCGTACGACGAGGTGGAGGTCCTGATCCCGAGCGAGCACGTCGGCTCGGTGATGAGCGACCTCTCCGCCCGACGCGGCCGCCTGCTCGGCACCGAGGAGGGCAGCGACGAGCGCACCCTGGTCCGCGCCCACGTCCCCCAGACCGAGCTGGTCCGCTACGCCATCGACCTGCGCGCGACCACCCACGGCGCCGGCACCTTCACCCGCACCTTCGCGCACTACGAGCCGATGCCGGACGACCTGGGGAAGAAGGTCGAGCAGCGGGGCTGAGGGTGTGGCGGTTTCCCCGGGCGCCCGGAGGAAACTGACGCGATGTTCGGAAAACTTTCGTCCGACAGCCGCCAGTTTCACTACTCCAGTAGTGAAACCGTACAGACCGATCACCCGGTCTGGCCCTCCTCGCGGCTCTCCTCGACGCGATGCGGGACGCGCAGCAACCGGGCCGAGGTGACCAGCACCAGTCCTCCGACGAGGTTGCCGAAGGCCGACCAGCCGAGAGCGCCCAGCCAGTCGAGCCAGCCGTAGTCGGCCTGGCCGGTGAGCAGTCCGCAGAACATCAGGATCGAGTCGAGCACGGAGTGGAAGAGCTGGGCGCCGACGAGCACGAACGACATCATCACGGCGGCGACCAGTCGCGGGCCCAGTGCCTCGGTGGCGTGCTGCATGCGGGTCAGCAGCGTGATCACGGCGCCCGCCAGCACTGCCAGGAAGAACGAGCGCCAGGACACGCCGAGGTGGGCGTAGTGCGACCCCGCCTTGACCGCGGCGTCGTGCACGTCGGGGAGCGCGACCACGATCATCCCGGCCATCGCCAGACCCGCCACGAGGTTGGCCGCCAACGTCACTCCCCAGAGCCGCAGGAGCTGGGGCAGGGTGCCCACCTTGGCCACCACGGAGATCACCGGGACCAGGAAGTTCTCCGTGAACAGCTCGCTGTTGGCCAGCAGCAGCGCCACGAAGCCGACCGTGAACGCGAGGGAGGCCAGCAGCGGGTTGTCGGTCTTGGTGTCGACGACGAGGTACATCAGTACGCCGACGCCGACATCGATCCCGCCCAGGAACCCGGTGGCCACCAGGGGCAGCAGCGGGCGATCGAGACGGTCGTGGCCCTCGTCGACCAACCGGTCGAAGGTCTCCTCCAGCTCGGGCTCCTCGCGGGAGCCCTTCGGGGCCTTGACGTCGTGGGAGCCGCCGGACGGCCGGCTCATTCAGCTACTCGTTGGCAGGGCACCTCCCCCACGTGCCCTTCTGGGCCAACTCGATGCGCTCAGCCGCCGAGCAGGTCCTCGAAGGAGCCCATCGCGGCGATGTCGCGGTCGAACTGGTCACGCCACGGGCGGCGACGGGGCGGGACTCGACCAGGGCGGCGAGCTCGCCCGCGGCGCGGTCGATGCGGCGGCGGAGGGCGTCGGTGCCGCCGGAGGCGCCCCAGTCCTCGCTGGCGGCGAAGACGGCGGTGGGTACGACGACCGCGTGCAGGTAGCTGAACAACGGACGGAGCGCGTGCTCGAGCACCAGCGAGTGCCGAGCGGTGCCGGCCGTCGCGCCGATCAGCACCGGGGTGCCGTCGAGGGCGCCGTTCTCGAGGATGTCGAAGAACGACTTGAACAGCCCGGAGTACGAGCCGCTGAACACCGGCGTGACCGCGATGACCGCGTCGGCGCCGGTGACCGTCTCGATCGCCTGGGTGAGCTCGCTGTTGGGGAAGCCGGTGAGCAGCGCGTCGGTGATCGCGTGCGCCAGCGGGCGCAGCTCCACGACCTCGAGCTGGGCTCCCTCGAGGGCCGAGGCCGTCGCCGACCCGAGCAGGTCGGCGAGCAGCCGCGTCGAGGACGGGTCGGACAGGCCGGCGCTCACCACGGCGATGCGGTGGGCCGGCTCGCGGCCGGCGAGGTGGAGGCGTCATGCGCGGCCTCCTCGGTGTGCTTGCGCAGCTCGGCGACGACCTCGCCCAGCTGGTCGAGCTGGTTGAGCACGGCCTTCAGCGGCAGGCCGGCGTGGTCGACGAGGAACAGCTGGCGCTGGTAGTTGCCGGCGTACTCGCGGAAGGACAGCGTGCGCTCCACGACCTCCTCCGGCGTACCGACCGTCAGCGGGGTCTCGCGGGTGAACTCCTCGAGCGAGGGGCCGTGGCCGTAGACCGGGGCGTTGTCGAAGTAGGGACGGAACTCCTTGACGGCCTGCTCGTGCGTCTTCGCCATGTAGACCTGGCCGCCGAGCCCGACGATCGCGTCCTCGGCCTTGCCGTGCCCGTAGTGCTCGAAGCGCTGGCGGTAGAAGTCGACCATCCGCGCGGTGTGCGAGGCGGGCCAGAAGATGTGGTTGGAGAAGAACCCGTCGCCGTAGTACGCCGCCTGCTCGGCGATCTCGGGGCTGCGGATCGAGCCGTGCCAGACGAAGGGCGGCTCACCGTCGAGGGGACGCGGCGTCGAGGTGAAGCCCTGGAGCGGCGTACGGAACTTGCCCTCCCAGTCGACGTTCTCCTCGCGCCACAGGCGACGCAGCAGCGCGTAGTTCTCGATCGCCAGCGGGATGCCCTCGCGGATGTCCTTGCCGAACCACGGGTAGACCGGGCCGGTGTTGCCGCGGCCGAGCATCAGGTCCATCCGGCCGTCGGCCAGGTGCTGGAGGTAGGCGTAGTCCTGCGCGATCCGCACCGGGTCGTTCGTGGTGATCAGCGTGGTGGACGTGGAGAGCTTGATCCGCTCGGTCAGCGCGGCGATGTGCGCGAGCAGCACCGGCGGGCTGGCCGGCGCGGCGAACGGCGGGTTGTGGTGCTCGCCGGTGGCGAACACGTCGAGGCCGACCTCCTCGGCCTTCAGCGCGATCGCGACCGTGTTCTTGATGCGCTCGTGCTCGGTCGGCGTACGTCCGTCGGTGGGGTCGGTGGTGACGTCGCCCACGGTGAAGATGCCGAACTCCATCAGATTGCCTCCGCTAGAAGTAGTTGCCTGTTCAACGACAACGCCTCCACCACTATTCCACGAGGACGCTCGCAGCGTACCGGGGAACCGGAGGGTCAATCGCCGAGCCGGCTGGCCAGCCCGGAGGCGCGCTGCACCTTGCGTGCGACCGCGGCGCGGACCGACTCCTCGGTGCCGATGACCGACACCTTCTCCTTCGCCCGGGTCACCGCCGTGTAGAAGAGCTCGTGGGTGAGCAGCGGCGAGTCGTCGGGCGGCATCACCACGCTGACCTGCTCGGCCTGCGAGCCCTGCGACTTGTGCACGGTCATCGCGTAGACGGTCTGTACGTCGGGCAGGCGCGTGGTCGCGAACTCCTTGAGCCCCTCGGCCCCGGGGACGACCACGCGGAGCCGACCGTCGTCGCGCCGGATGGTGACCCCGATGTCGCCGTTGTAGAGCCCCTGCCCGTAGTCGTTGGCGGTGACGAGCACGGGCCGGCCGGCGTACCACTCGTCGTAGTGGGTCACGCCGGTGCGCTCGGCGACCAGCCGCTCGACCTGGCGGTTCCACCCGGTGACGCCGTAGGGCCCCTGGCGGTGGGCGCACAGCAGCCGGTGCCGGTCGAGCGCCTCGACCGCGGTCTGGGCGTCGCCCGCCTCGGCTGCCAGGCGTACGGCGAGGGCCGCATCGGCCGCGCGGGCCCGGAACGCCGTCATCGCCGGCTCGTCCTCGGGGTCGATCAGCTCCACCTCGCCACCACCGCGCAGGATCTCCACGACCGCGTCGGCGTCGTCGTCGCGCAACGCCTGGGCCAGACCGGCAATGGCCCCGCGGAACCGGTGGGCCGTGCTCAGCGCCTCCACCGGGGAGTCGTCGCGGCGGCCGAGGCCGTCGACGAGGTCGGCGAGCACCGCACCGGCCTCGACCGAGGCGAGCTGACCGGGGTCGCCGACGAGGACGAGCCGGGTGTCGGGCCGGACGGCCTCGAGCAGCCTGGCCATCATCGTCAGCGACACCATCGAGGTCTCGTCGACGACGACCACGTCGTGGGGCAGCCGGTTGGTGCGGTCGTGCCGGAAGCGCACGCTGCTGTCGGGACGCCAGCCCAGCAAGCGGTGCAGGGTCGAGGCCTTGAGCTCGCCGAGGCGGTCGCGGTCCTCCTGCGGGAGGTCTCGCATCTCGATGTCGACCGACTCCTGGAGCCGTGCGGACGCCTTGCCGGTGGGAGCGCTCAGCGCGATGCGCAGCCGCCGGTCGCTGCGGCCGTCGACCCCGGCCTGCTCGGCGAGCAGCGCCAGCAGGCCCGCGACGGTGGTGGTCTTGCCGGTGCCGGGACCACCGGTGAGCACGGTGGTCCAGCGCTCGGCGGCGGCACGGGCGGCACGCCGCTGTTCGTCGTACCCCTCCTTGGGGAAGACCCGCCGCACTCCCGCATCGAGCGCGGCCACGTCGACCTCGGGCGCTGGGCGGTCGAGTCGGCCGACCAGGTCGTCGCAGACCTGCACCTCCTCGCGCCAGTAGCGGTCGAGGTAGAGCAGGCCGTTGTCGAGACGGAGCACCTGCTGCGCCACCACCGGACTGGCGGCCACCTTCGCCTGCCACGGCGCCGGATCGGGCCAGGGCAGCTCGGCGGTGTCGGGGTCGTCCTCGAGCGGGCGCTCGGCGACGGTGGCGAGGTCGAGGCACGTCGACCCCTGGCGTACGGCGCGTACGGCGAGCGCGGTCGCGAGCAGGACCTCCTCGTCGGACTCCCCCAGCATCGTGCCGAGCCGCGTGGCCACGTGGACGTCGGCCGCGGTGAGCACGTCGGCCCGGTTGAACTGCGCCAGCAGCCCCTGGGCCCGCAGCGCGAACCGGCGGTCGTAGCCGTCGGCCGACGGGAGTGCCTCGACGCTCATGCCGACACCTCCGCTCCGGGACGCCAGACCGGCGAGGACGTCGGAGAGCTCGACGACCATCGCGGCCGGCGGGTGCCACGCGAACACGCCGCAGGGTTGGCCGTCGACCTCGGGAGTCTCGGCCCCGCACATGCCGCGCACGTAGAGGTAGAGGATGCCGCCGAGGTGGCGCGCCGGTTCGTAGCCCGGCAGTCGCCAGCGCAGGAACCGGTGCAGCACGACGGAGTAGAGCAGCGCCTGGAGCGGGTAGTGCTCGTGCAGCATCGCGTCGGTCATCCGGGCCGGGGTGTAGTCGTAGGCCGTGAGCGGCCGCTCCGGGTCGCCGAGCCGGTTGGTCTTGTAGTCCACCACCACGAAGCGGTGGCCGGCCTCGTCGTCGGGCACGCGCAGCACCACGTCGATCGAGCCGCTGAGGTAGCCGCGCAGCAGCTGGCCGCCGAGCGAGGGCGACTCGAGCCGGTCGGCGTACGCACGCATCGGGTCGTCGGCCGACAGGTGGCTGCGCAGCACGTCGGCGATGGCGCGCAGCGCCACCCGCGGGACGCTGGCCCCCGGGGCGGTCGCCACCGACGAGCGGGAACTCGAAGTCCAGCTCGCAGAGCCGGTCGCGCAGGCCGATGTCGGTGAGGGTCAGCCCGTTGGCCAGCGGCCCGAGCGAGGTCTGCTGCATCGGCACCAGCGCCTGGGCCAGCGCCTCGGTGGTGGCGTCGACCGACCACCAGCGGCGCTGCTCCTCGACCCGCCGCCGCAGCTCGGCGAGCACGTCGTCGGCCTCGGGGTCGGCGTGCTCGAGCACCCCGTGGACCAGCGAGCCGAAGGTGGCACCGGCCGGCAGGTCGGCCATCGGGGAGGGTACGTCGGCACCCGACGGGACCGGCTCGTCGATGGCGGTGGTCGGCAGGAGGTCCTCGTCGGCCTGGTCCTCGTCGACGGTGCCGGGCACCTCCGGCTCGGCGTCGACGGCGGCGGTGACCAGCTGTTCCTCGGCACGGATCAGCCCGGAGTACGACGTACGGCGCCAGTCGGTGTCGATGCTCCGCACGAAGTGGCGTACGTCGAGCCGCCCGGCCTCGTCGCCGCGGGGCAGCACCGGGGCCGGACCGACCTCGGCCGCCTCGAGGGCCAGCGCCCCGGCCTGCTGCCACTCGGTGAGAGCGGCCAGCGCCTCGAAGTCGCTCGGCACCGGCACCCGGTCGGGCACCGCCGACTCGCCGGAGGACCGGCCGAACAGGAGCCGGCTGAGCCCGGAGTTGGCGGCGTTCTGGCTGGGACCCCACCAGGTCACCACCTGCGACTGGGCCCGGGTGAGCGCGACGTAGGTGAGCCGCAGCTCCTCGCCCGCGTCCTCGGCCCGAGCACGACGGGTCGCGTCGGCCGAGCCGGCGAGGTCGAGCCGACGCGTGCCCTCGTCGTCGTGGAACAGCTGCTCGGAGGCGTCGGGGACGTAGGAGTCGAAGAAGTGCGGCAGGTAGACGACGGGGTACTGCAGGCCCTTGCTGCCGTGGATCGTGAGGATCTGCACCGCGGCGGCGTCGGTGTCGAGACGACGGGTGCGTTCGGTGGAGGCGAGCGCGTCGCGTCGCTCCTCGCGGAACCACTCGAGCAGGGCCGGCAGCCCGAGTCGCTGGCGGCGGGCGGTCTCGTGCAGCAGCTGGCCGAGGTGGTCGAGGTCGGTCAGCAACCGCTCGCCATCGGGTTGCGCGAGCACCCGTCCGGGCAGGCCGGCAGCCCGCAAGGCCTCGTGGACCGCGGCCACCCCGCGGGTGCGGAACAGGTCGAGCCAGCTGCGCACCCGCTCCGCGACGGTGTCGGCCAGCGCGTCCCCTCCGGCATCGAGCGACGCGGGTGTCTCACCGACGAACGAGGTCAGCGCGACGGCCCGGACCCGGTTGGTGCGCTGCTGCTCGAGCGCCTCGAGCAGGGCGAGCCACTCGCCGGCCGCGCGGCTGAGCAGGACGTTGCTGCCGCCCGGCGACGACCGAGGGGATGCCGTGGCGGGCCAGGGCGTGCCGGATGGGCTCCACCCGCTTGACGCTGGAGAGGAGCAGCGCGACGTCGCCGGCACGCACGGGTCTGCCGTCGTAGGTGGCGCCCGAGTCGAGCAGGCGGGCGACGTCGGCAGCGAGGTCGCGGGCGATGTGCTCGCGGAGCGCGTCGATGCGGACGGTGCCGTCGCGACCGGTGGTGAAGTCGGCGGCTCGCAGCAGGCGGAGCCGGAGCGGCTGGGGAGCAGGGGCTCCGACCAGCCGGCTCGTCTGGTGGTGGGCGCCGACGTCGTGCACGGTGATGCTCGGGTCGCCCAGCTCGGCACCGAGGGTGAGCCGCTGGAGCGCGTCGACGAGCGGAGCGTCGCTGCGCCAGTTGGTGGCCAGCGTCTGCTTGGTCGACGCGGTCGCAGCCGCCCTCAGGTAGGTGACCACGTCGCCGCCGCGGAAGGCGTAGATCGCCTGCTTCGGGTCGCCGATCAGCACCAGCGTCGCGTGGCCGCTGAACGCCCGGTCGAGCACGTCCCACTGGACCGGGTCGGTGTCCTGGAACTCGTCGACCAGCACGACCTTCCAGCGCCGGCGCATCCGCTCGCGCGCCGGTGCGTCCTCCTCGCGCAGCGCGTGGGCGAGGCGGCTGAGCAGGTCGTCGTAGGACAGCACCCCGCGGCGGTGCTTGCGGCGCTCCACCTCGGCGCGGACGTCGCGCGCGAACGCCACCTTGGTCTCCGCCACCGAACCGGCCTCGGCGTCGTCGGGAGCGAGCTCGGCCTGCGGGTCGCCGATCGCGGCGCGCGCGAGCTGCAGCGCGACGGGGCGCTTGAACGGTGGCGGCTCGGGTGCCGAACCCCACCGCTGCAGGAAGAGGTCGTCGGTCACCTCGACGACGAGGTCGTCGAGGCTCTCCACGAGCTCGGCGCGCGAGTCGGTGTCGCCGGCGACGCCGAGGGAGCGCAGCACCAGCTGGCAGAACTGGTGGGTGGTCGCGATGGTGGCGCCGTCGAAGCCGGCCAGCGCGTCGATGATCCGCTTGCGGCGCACCCCGACGTCCGCGCTGACGAGGTGGGCGAGCAGCTGGTTGCCGGGCTCGACCGCGCCCGGGTCGGCCAGCGCACGCTCGGCCTCGACGAGCTGCTCGCGGACGCGCTCGCGCAGCTCCTGGCTGGCGGCCCGGCCGAAGGTGATCACCAGCATCTCGTCGAGGGTGGCGACTCCCTCGGCGACGTAGCGGGCGACGAGGGCGCCGACGGTCCAGGTCTTGCCGGTGCCGGCGCTGGCCTCGAGCACGGTGGTCGACCGGCCGCCGGGCAGCGGGCCGAGCACGTCGAAGGCGTCAGCAGGCACTAGTGCCTCCGCTCGATCATCGGGCGCCAGAGACGCATGGCGAGGGCGCCGAGGCGGGTGGTCTCGCCGTCGTACTCCTCGCCGGGCAGCGGCGCTCCCAGGAGTACGTCGAGCGGGGCATCGGGACCCCACACCGCGACGTGCGGGGCGTCGTCGTTCTCGCCGGGGAACCGGTTGCTGAGCCACTTGAACTCGGCGTCCTTGCGGGAGGCGAACTCGTTGTTGTTGCCGGGGCGACGCCGGGCTGCCCAGGCATGACCGGTGCGCAGCGGGAGCGGCAGGGGCGCGCGCATGCCGGCGTCGTACATCGTGACCAGGTCCTGCAGCAGGTCGGTGGCGCCTTCGACGCTGGCGAAGGCGATGCGCGCGACCGGGTCGTCCGGCGATCCGTGGCGTCCCTTCTCGCCGCGGCCGACGGCGCCCGCCGACCAGGGGCGCCCGGGGTGGGTGGCGCACAGCGCGAGCAGCGGGATCCAGGCCTCCAGCCACTGCCGGGGACCGAGCCGGGAGAACGTCGCGCTGACCACCCGGTGGTCGTGCACCCCGCTGACGGTGCCGCGGAGCCGCCGGCCCGCCCCGAGGTCGACGTCGACGTCGACCGCGCGCGCCTCCTGGCCCTGGGTGACCGACTCGACCATCTCGGCGACCGGGCCGGCGTCCTTGGTCAAGGCCTGTCCGAGCCGCCAGCCGAGCCGGCCGGGAGGGAGTACGCCGCGCCGCCACTCGGTGCCGAGCGCCTGGTCGGGAGTGCGTCCCCGCAGCAGGTCGCGCAGCAGCCGGTCGCCCACGCCCCACTGCTGGAGGTTGTCGAGCTCGACCGGCAGTCCGTCGGCGACCTCCTCACCCTCGTCGGGCAGCGCCACCCCGAGCCGGTCACGCAGGAAGGCCCTGACCGGGTGGCGGAAGAAGGTGACCAGCGAGGCGAGCTCGAGGTCGTCGGCAGGCTGTGGCCGGCAGGGTCGTGTCGGCGAGCGAGGGCACCGGCTCCCGGTCGCGCAGAGCGGCGCGGGCACCCGCCAGTGACGCGCGGTCGAAGGAGAACGGCACCGGCGGCCGGAAGTTGCAGGGGTCGAACGCCTGGAGCGGATGGCCGTCCCTCTCCCCTTCGGCCGTGCCCGGCGTCGCCGCCCGGAGCGCGTGCGCGCGGCCACCGGTGACGGTGTCGTCGAGGGCGTCGAGCAGCTCGCCGAGAGGCACCGCCGGGCGGCCGCGGCTGGCCGTTGGTCTCGTTGGCGCCGCTGTAGGTGACCACGAGGTGCTCCTGGGTGGCCATGATCGCGTCGAGCATCAGCTGGCGGTCCTCGCTGCGGAGGTCGCGCTCGCCGGTCAGCGGGCGGCGGGCGAGCACGTTGTCGCCGTCGACCGCCGAGGCGCGCGGGTAGACGCCGTCGTCGAGGCCGAGCAGGCAGACCACGCGGTGTGGCACCGAGCGCATCGGCACCATCGTGCAGACGGTCAGCGTGCCGGTGCGGAAGTTGGCGCGGGTCGGCTGGCCGGCGAGACGCTCGGACATCAGCGCGCGTACGTCGGGCAGCCGGAGCTCGAGGGCCTGCCCGGGTCGGCTGGCGTCGACACCGAGGGCCGACAGCTCGCGCTGCACCTGCGCGGTCTGCCACTCGTCGCCGCGCGCGACCGAGGTGAGGGCGTCGATGCCTTCGCGGAGGGCATCGAGCCAGTCGTCCACGGGGTGGCTGCCGGTGAGCCGGTCGGTGACGTGCTGGAGCCGGTCGAGCAGCTCGGCGAGGCGACCGGCCAGGTCGATGGTGGTCGAGCCGACGTCGTCGAGCGGCAGCGTCGTACCGATCCAGCGCTCCGCGTCGTCGGACATCGCCACTCCGGCGAGCACCCGGTCGACCCCGAACTGCCAGGTGTTCTGGACGTAGCCCTCGAGGCCGTACGGCGCCCGGTGGTCGGCGTCGAAGGCCCAGCGGACCCCGGCCTGCTCGATCCAGCCGGTGATCGTCTCGAGGTCGCTCTCGGCGAGCCCGAACCGTCGGCGAACCGGTCCGCTGGCGACCAGGTCGAGCACCGCGCTCGCCTCGGCCCTTCCGCCGGCGAGGTCGAGCAGCGTGCCGACCACGGCCAGCAGCGGGTTGGTCTGCGCGAGCGCGCGGTCGGCGAGCCGCACCTGGAGCTGCTGGCCCGGGTGACCGCCGGCCACGGCCGGACCCATCCCGAACGCCGCCTCGATCAGCGGCGCGTAGGACTCGATGTCGGGGCACATCACGAGGATGTCGCGCGGCTCGAGCGTCGGGTCGTCGGAGAGCAGGCCCAGCACCACCTCGCGCAGCACCTCGACCTGGCGCGACGGGCCGTGGCAGGCGTGCACCTGCACGCTCCGGTCGCCGGGGTCGAGGGCACGGGTGGCCGGGTCGACGGTCGCGTTGGCGGCGATGTCCTGCTGCAGCCAGGAGAGGAGCGTGGCTCGATCAGGTGGTTTCGAGACGGTCGCTGGCGCTTCGACCACCGACGTCGAGACCACCGGCGACAAGGGTGCGTTGCAGCTCGCGCACGTCACGGCCGAGCGAGGCGAGCAGCGGGTGGCCGACCCGCTCGTGCGAGACGTCCTCGCTGCGCGGCACCGCGGTGGCCAGGTCGTCGAGCGCGTCCCAGAGGGCCGGCGACGGGTGCGGCAGCCAGACGTGGACGTCGCGGTGCTCGCCGAGAGCACCGAGCAGCTCGACCTCCGTCGCCGGGATGCGGGTGTGCCCGAACAGGGAGAACCGCGCCGGCAGGTCGATCTCCTGCGGCCGCTCCCGCAGCGCCGCGAGCACGGCGAGGTGACGCTCGCGTGGCGAGGGTGCGTCGACCTGCGCGACGAGCAGTCGCCACAGCTCGGGCTGCCAGGCCAGGTCGGGGTCGAGGGGGCCGCCGGCTCCGTCGCTGTCGTCGCCGGACTCCCAGGCGCTCAGCAGGAGCGGTCGCTGCACGGCGTACGACGCGAACAGCTGGGCGAGCCGCCGGGCAACCGCATAGCGACGCCCGCGCCGGAGCTCGCCCTCCTCGCCGGCCTCCCCGTGGCCGAGGTGCTGGCTGAGCACCCGGCACCACTCCTCGCCCGCGTGGGCATCGACCACGCCGAGCAGCGGCCAGACCAGCGCGTCGGGCGACCAGGGGTCGTGCTCGCGGGTGCCAGCTGATCTCGGCGACCAGGCTGGCCGGCGACCGGAACCCCACCCCGGCACAGACGCCGTCCTCGCGTCCCTCGCCGTGGCCCAGCAGGTGGGAGAGCCGCTGGCTCAGCCAGCGCTCGACGCCCCGGGCGGGGACCAGCACCAGCTCCTGCTCGAAGGGGTCGGGAAGCGGATCACGCAGCAGCGTGGCCAGCCCGGGCACGAGCTCGTCGGCCCGACGGGCACGGTGCACGACCAAGCTCAACGCACGTGCCTCCCGGTCTCGAGCCCTCCGAACCCGGTCAACCTAACGCAGCGGACCGACAGCCCGGCGGCCTCATCCCACGGGCGCCGTGACGCGCTCGGGCGGCGCCGGAACCGCGTCGCCCTCGCGCAGGCCGTGGACCTCCCACCAGCGTCGCAGGCCGGCGGGCGCGTACCAGTTCCAGGTGCCGAGCAGCTTCATGGTCGCGGGCACCAGCAGCATCCGGACGATGGTGGCGTCGACGAGCAGCGCGACGAGCATGCCGATGCCGATCATCTTCATGAACACGATGCCGCTCATCGAGAACGCCCCGATCACCACGGCCAGCAGCAGCGCGGCGCTGGTGATGATGCGACCCGTCCGCTGGACGCCGGTGGCCACCGAGAGGGTGTTGTCGTGGGTGAGGTCCCACTGCTCGCGGATGCGGGAGAGCAGGAAGACCTCGTAGTCCATCGACAGCCCGACCAGGATCGCGAGCATGAAGATCGGTTGCGTCGCGTCGAGGAACCCGGTGGAGGTGAACCCGAGCGGACCCTGCAGGTGACCGTTGGCGAAGATCCAGGTGATCACGCCGAAGGACGCGCTGATGGAGAGCAGGTTCATCACGAACGCCTTCACCGGCAGCACCACCGAGCCGAAGGCCAGGAAGAGCAGCACCAGCATCACCGCCGCGATGATCAGCGCCATGTAGGGCAGGTGCGACTTCAGCGACGAGAGCAGGTCGACGGTGTCCGCGGCCAGGCCGCCGACGAGGACGTGCTCACCGCCGGGACCGGGGATGGCCCGGATCGCCCGGACGGCCTCCTGCGAGGTCTGGGTCTGGCTGTTGCCGGTCCAGGTCGCGCGCAGCAGGGTGTGGCCGTCCGCCTGGTCCTTCGTCTGGGCGACCGGGCGCACGTCGACGACGCCGGGCACCTGCTCGACCTGCTGGGTGTACGCCGCCACCTGGGCCTGGTCGGTGGTCGGCAGCATCATGTTGGCCGTGGACGTCTCCGGACCGAACTCGGTGTTCAGCTTCGCCGAGGCCACGTGGGACGGACTGTCCGCCGGCAGCACCCGGTAGTCGACCGAGCCCCACCTCACCCCGAGGAACGGCGAGGCGACGGCGAGCAGGGCGCCCACCACGACGACCATCACCACGACCGGGTGGCGCATCACCGAGCGCGCGAGTCGGGCCCAGGCGCCGTTGTCGTTGTCGACCTGGACCGGACGGTGCCGACGCCAGGGCAGTCGACCGGCGTCGATGCGGCGGCCGAGGAGCAGCAGGATGGCCGGCAGCACGGTGAGCGCGGCGACCACCGCGACGAGGACGGCCGCCATGCCGCCGTACCCCAGGGACCGCAGGAAGTTCTGCGGGAAGATCAGCAGCGAGGCCATCGCGGCGGCGACGGTCAGCCCGGAGAAGAGCACCGTGCGCCCGGCGGTGGACATGGTCACCCGGATCGCCTGCGCGGCGGCCGTCGGGTCGTCCTCGGGCAGGCGGGCGAGCTCCTCGCGGAAGCGGCTGATCACGAACAGCGCGTAGTCGATGGCCAGACCGGTGCCGAGCAGCGTGATCACGTTGATGGAGAACACCGAGACCTCGGTGAAGCCGGTGATCAGGCGTACGACGGCCAGCGCGCCGAGCACCGCGATCGCGCCGACGACGGCCGGCATCAGCGCCGCGACGACGGAGCCGAAGATCAGCAGGGACAGGATGATCACCAGCGGCATCGACACCGTCTCGGCCTGGGCGAGGTCCTTGCTGACGGTCTCGTTGACGTCCTTGTAGACCGCCCAGGTGCCGGCGATGTCGGTCTGCAGGTCCTCCGACGACAGGGTCGGGGTGACGCGCTCGCTGCTGTCGGCGAGCTCGGGCTGGTCCTTGCCGACCAGGGAGATCAGCACGGTGGTGGCGTGCTTGTCCTTGCTCACCATCGAGGGGTCCTTGGTGTCCCAGTACGTCGCCACCGAGGTGGTCGAGCCGGCCGGGATGCGCGCCAGCGTCTGGTCGACCTGCGCCTTGAACTCGGGGTCGCTGACGGTGAGGTCCTTGCTCGTGTAGATCGCCACGAGGTCGACCGACTTGTTGCCGAAGGCGTCCTGCTCCTGGGCCAGCTCGCGGGAGGCCTCGGACTTCGGGTCGTTGAAGCCGCCCTGGCCGAGGCTGTCGAAGACCCCGAGGCCGAACACGCCGGCCGCGATCGTCGCGAGCACGCCGAGAGCCAGGACCGTGCGGGTCCTGCGGATGAGGACCTCTGACCAACGGTGCAACATGGGGACTCCTGCGGGGTCTGGTGAACAGCGTTAACAGTTAACGGTGTAAACTTCGATCCTGTCAACCCCGTCCGACGAAGGAGCAGGTGCGCAGCCACGTGACCACGACCCGCGAGCAGAACCGTGCCGACACCCTGCGACGCATCGTCGAGGCGTCCCGCAAGCTGGTGACCGGCACCGGCGAGATGACGCTGCGGTCGGTGGCCAGCGAGGTCGGGATGACGGCGCCGGCGCTCTACCGCTACGTCGACAGCCACGAGGACCTCGTGCGGGTGGTGGCGATGGACATCGACGCGGGCGCCGCCGCCGAGATCGCCGAGGCCCGGGACGCGCAGCCCGAGGACGACCCGGCGGCCCGGATGGTGGCCTCGGCGATCGCG
Organism: uncultured Actinomycetota bacterium; assembly: GCA_963797505.1. GTDB lineage: Bacteria > Actinomycetota > Actinomycetes > Propionibacteriales > Nocardioidaceae > Marmoricola. Next base: position 285,492 of record CAWCQB010000029.1, read on the forward strand.
TTTCGCCAATGGGCGCTGAAGAACCGCGAGGAGTTCTCGCTGGTGTTCACCAACCTCGACGTGAGCTGCATCGAGGAGCTCAACGCCGAGTCGAAGACCGGGCTGCTGTTCTCCGAGCTGCTCTTCCAGGTGTGGGCCCGCTACCGGTTCCCGGTGCCCCGGCTCGACGACCTCGACCCCGACCTCGTGGAGATCCTGCGCGACCCGGTCGTGCCGGCCGACCTGTCCGGCGTACCCGACGAGCTGCGGCCGCTGATCTGGCTGCTCGAGCGCGCGTGGGCCGGCCTCTACGGCACCGTGACCCTCGAGGTGTTCGGCCACATCGACCCGCGCATCGTCGACAAGGCGCTGCTGTTCCGCGCGATGCTGGAGGACCAGGCGGTCCCGCTCGGGCTCGCCGAGGAGCTCCCGCGGCTGCGGGAGCTGATGGCCTCGCTGCTGGCCTGACGCTCAGCTGAGGGTGCTCAGCCCTGGCGGGCCTGCCAGAGGCCCATCAGGTTGCCCTCGACGTCCTTGAAGTACGCCGCCCAGCCCATGTCGCCGACGTCCTGGCGCCCGAGCACGGCCATCCCGCCGAGCTCCTCGATCTTCTTCAGCGCCTCGTCGATGTCGTCGACGTCGATGGTGATCACCGGGCGGTCGGTGGGACTCTCGCGCCTGAGCATCCCGCCGCCGATGTAGCCGACGTCGGAGGGGAACCCGCTCTCCTCGGTCGGCCCGGTCTGCACGATCGAGTAGTGCAGGTCAGGGATCTCGTTGATGGTCCACCCGAACGCCTCGGAGTAGAACTTGCGGGCCCGGTCCCCGTCGTCGAAGGGGATCTCGAAGTGCACGACTTTTCCGCTCATGCGGCCGATGTTAGACCGCGGCCGATCGCGCCCCGGACATGCGAATGTCACTGGCGGGACTGATGGGGCGTGTCTCACGCCCCGCGCGTCACATTCGCATGTTCGGGGTGGCGCGCGAGGCGCCCGAGTTTCCCCGGGCGCCCGGGGAAACCATGCTCCTTGTCACACCAGGCTCGTCGTACGCCGCTCGGAGAGCGTCCTCCTGTGACAAGGACACGCACGACCCGCTCGTGGTGCGCCCCCGACATGCGAATGTCGCTGACGGGACGCGAGGGGCTCTCAGCAGCCCCGCGCGTCACATTCGCATGTTCGGTCGGGCGCAACGGTTGCCGGTCACCCCAGGGCAGCGGCAGCGGCCCGGCCCGCCGTACGACCCGAGAAGATGCAGCCACCGAGGAAGGTGCCCTCGAGCGCGTTGTAGCCGTGCACGCCGCCACCGCCGAAGCCGGCCACCTCGCCCGCGGCGTACACACCCGGGCAGCGGCTCGCCCGACGGCTGCAGGACGCGGGCGTCGAGGTCGGTGTGCAGGCCGCCGAGGGTCTTGCGCGACAGGATGTTCAGCCGTACGGCGATGAGCGGGCCGTTCGCCGGGTCGAGGAACTTGTGCGGCGACGCGACCCGGATCAGCTTGTCGCCGCGGTAGTTGCGGTGGCCGCGGATGAAGGTGACCTGGGTGTCCTTGGAGTACGGGTTGTCGAGCTGCCGGTCGCGCTCGGTGATGGTGCGGCGCAGCGACTCCTCGGTGATCAGCGACGTCGCCGGCGACGCGGTTCATCCCGGCGACGAGCTCGGAGAGCGACGAGGCCACGACGAAGTCCTCGCCGTGCTGCTTGAACGCCTCGACCGGCCCGGGCGCACCCGGTCTTGCACCCGCGAGAGCAGCAGCTTGATGTCCTTGCCGGTCAGGTCGGGGTTCTGCTCGGAGCCGGAGAGCGCGAACTCCTTCTCGATCACCTTCTGGGTGAGCACGAACCACGAGTAGTCGTAGCCGGTGCGCATGATCGCGCCGAGCGTGCCGAGGGAGTCGAAGCCGGGGAGGTACGGCGCCGGGAACCGCTCGCCGGTCGCGGAGAGCCACAGCGACGACGGGCCGGGGAGGATGCGGATGCCGTGGTTCTTCCAGATCGGGTCCCAGTTGCGGATGCCCTCGGTGTAGTGCCACATCCGGTCGGGGTTGATCACCTCGCCGCCGGAGTCCTGGGTGATCTGGATCATCCGGCCGTCCACGTGGGCCGGGACGCCCGACGACCATGAACTTGGGCGGGTTGCCGAGGCGGTCGACCGGCCAGTTCTGGCGCACCAGGTCGAGGTTGGCGCCGATGCCGCCGGAGGTGATGATCACGGCCTGGGCGGCGTACTCGAAGTCGCCGGCCTCGTCGCGGTTGGACTCCGCTCCGCGGACCATGTCGTCGGGCGCGAGCAGTCTTGCCGCGTACGCCGGTGACGGTGCCGCCGTCCTTGACGAGGTCGTCGACCCGGTGACGGAACTTGAAGGTGACCAGCCCCTTGCCGACCGCCTCCCGCACCCGGCGCTCGAACGGTGCGACGACTCCCGGACCGGTCCCCCAGGTGAGGTGGAAGCGCGGCACCGAGTTGCCGTGACCGCCGGCGCGACCGTCGCCGCGCTCGGCCCAGCCGACCACCGGGAACACCCGCAGACCCTGGTCGTGGAGCCACTGCCGCTTCTCGCCGGCGGCGAAGGCGACGTACGCCTCGGCCCAGCGGCGCGGCCAGTAGTCGCTCTCGCGGTCGAACTGCGCGCTGCCCATCCAGTCCTGGAGGGCGAGCTCGTAGGAGTCCTTGACGCCCATCCGCCGCTGCTCGGGGGTGTCCACGAGGAAGAGGCCGCCGAGCGACCAGAACGCCTGGCCACCCGAGGCTCTGCTCGGGCTCCTGGTCGAGCAGGAGCACCTTCTTGCCGGCGTCGGCGAGCTCGGCGGTGGCGGCGAGACCGGCGAGGCCGGCTCCGACGACGATGACGTCTGCGTCCATGGCCGCGATCCTGACATGGAAGGTGGCAGGGTGGGGGCGTGAGTTCGGACACCAGCCCCGTCTCGGGGAACGCTGCCCTCCGGGATCCGGCCCACCAGGTCTCGCGCAAGGCTCCGCTGCTGTGGGCGGCCGGTGCCGGGATCCGGTCGCTGCTGCTGCTCGCCGCTGTCGTCGTCGCCGACCTGTTCTGGCTCGACGTGCCGTGGTGGGTCTACCCGCTGCTGGTCGTCGTGCTGATCGCGTACGTCGTGGCGATGCCGCGGGTGCGCTACCGGATCCACCGGTGGGAGAGCACCGACACCGCCGTCTACACGCAGACCGGCTGGCTCAGCCGAGAGCGCCGGATCGCCCCGATGTCGCGGGTGCAGACCGTCGACTTCGAGCAGGGCTGGATCGACCGGCTGCTCGGGCTGGCCAGCGTCACGGTCACGACGGCGTCGGCGGCCGGCCCCCTGCAGATCAGCGCCATCGACAAGCCGGTGGCCGACCGGTTGGTCGATGACCTGACCCGTCGTACGGAAGCAGAGGCGGGGGACGCCACGTGACCGAGGCTCACCCTCCGGCACAGCCACCGCCGCCTCCCGGGACCGCGGGGTACGCGCCCGAGGTGCCGTGGCGACGGCTGGACCCGCGGATGCTGCTCGTGCACCCGGTGGTCGAGCTGGTGAAGTTCCTGCCCGTGCTGGTCGGCATCTTCGTGCTGGGCAGCAACGGCAACCAGGGCTGGTGGCAGCTCTTCGGTGTGGCCATCCCGATCGCGCTCGGCATCATGCGGTTCCTCACCACGACGTTCCGGATCACGCCCACGCAGATCGAGCTGCAGCGCGGACTGATCGGCCGCAAGGTGCTGACCGCGCGGCTCGACCGGGTGCGCGCGGTCGAGATCACCTCGACGCCGATGCACCGCATCCTCGGACTGGCCAAGGTCGAGGTCGGTACGGCGAGCGCGGCCAAGCAGGACGACGACAAGTTCGCGCTCGACGGACTGCCCCTCGACGAGGCCCGGCACCTCCGGGTCGCCCTGCTGCACCGCGTGGACGTGGATGTCCCTGCCGGTCCCGGTGCGTCATACGAATCGTTGTCTCAAGGCCACGATTCGTATGACGCATCGGCGGTTGCAGCGGTCGAGGACGAGCAGCTGCTGACGTTCGACCCGGGCTGGGTCCGCTACGCCCCGCTGACCTCGTCGGGCAGCGTGATCGCGGCCGGTGTGATCGCCGCCCTCGGCCAGTTCAGCGACGAGATCGGGTCGCGACTGTTCAACGACCCCGAGATCCGCCACTCGATCGAGAACCTCTCGATCGCAGCGGCCATCCCGCTGGCCCTGGGCGCGTTCCTGGTCCTCGGCGCAGTGTTCTCGGTGCTCGGCTACCTCGTCACCAACTGGGGGTTCAGCCTGGCCCGCGACCACCGCGGCCGCACCTTCCACGTACGCCGCGGCCTGCTCACCAGCACCGAGACCAGCCTCGAGCGCGAGCGGGTGCGCGGGCTCTCCGTCGACGAGCCGATCGGACTCCGGCTCGCGCACGCCGGTCGGCTCTACGCGATCGTCACCGGGGTCTCGAAGAAGGAGGCCGGCCGCACCCAGCTGGTGCCACCGGCTCCGCGCACGGTCATCGACGAGACCGGCATCAAGGTGCTCCAGCAGGCCGAGCCGCTGACCCTGCCACTCGTCCAGCACGGTCCCGCCGCCCGACGACGTCGGTGGACCCGCGCCATGTTCGGAGCGCATCTGCTGCCGGTGGTCGCGGTCGTGCTGGCGCTGACCACGCCCGTGCCCGCGTGGGTGGTGCTCCCGGCCCTGCTGGCGATCCCGGTCGGTGCTGCCCTGGCGGTCGACCGCTACCGCCGTCTCGGTCACGGCCTGACCGACGAGCACCTCGTCGTACGTTCCGGGATCGCTGGGCGGCCGCCGCGACATCGTCCAGCGCACCGGCATCATCGGCTGGAACCTGCAGCAGTCCTGGTTCCAGCGCCGCGCCGGACTCGTGACCCTGGTCGCCACCACGGCCGCCGGCACCCAGGCGTACGCCGCCATCGACGTACCCGAGTCACTCGCGATCGCCCTCGCCCACGACGCCGTACCCGGTCTGGTCGAGCCGTTCCTGGCCTAGAGGTTCCCGGAAGCTCGTAGGCCAGAACGGGTCCGACATCGGGCACCAGGTCAACGTGCCGCGGAGTCCATACGCTCCAGGAGCCTGGCCAGCGGTGGTGGGCTCGATCTCCGGAAAGAGTTCTCGAACCGGGGTGTCGTCGAAGGACATGTCGGTGGTGTTCATCACGACCGCGGCGCCCGCCTGGCGGGCGAACGCGGGACGAACCGGTCTCGCGAGGACGGACATGGCGCGCAGCACGGGCAGGGGGATGTGCCTGGTCCCTTGGCCGCCGAGGGAGTGCGCGATCAGGAGATCGGCGATCTCGACAAAGCTCAGGTCCTCCGGGCCACCGACCGAGAGCTCCTCCCCGATGCGGTGGTCGCCGTCGACCGCGAGGCAGATGAAGGCGGCTACGTCGTCGGCCGACACGAAGTTGATCGGGTTGCGACCTGCTCCGAGGACGAGCGCCGGTCCCCCGCTCGCCAGCTTCGCACCGACGATCTCCATCCACGTCTCGAGAAAGCTGGTTGCCCGCACGGTCGTGGCACTGAGTCCCGACGAGTGCAGGTCTTGTTCTGCGGCGTACTTCATCCGGTGCAGCGACATGCGGTGGTCGGGTGCCGCCCCCACGGCCGAGACCAGGACGAAGTGCCCCACCCCTCCGCGCTTCGCCGCGGCGATCAGTCGGGCGTTTCCGTCGCGATCGACCGCCGCCGGGCTCGTGCGCGTCGGCCCGGCGAATCCGTGCACCGCAGAGATGACCGTGCTGCAGCCCTCGACGAGCGGCTCGAGGGGGTCGGTGCGAAGGTCACCCACCACGATCTGCACCGTGCTCGGCAGGTGCCCGGCCCGGCCCGGCTCGCGGGTCAGGACCCGGACTGGCTCCTCCCCTCGGTCGACCAGCCTGCTCACGACCCGTCGGCCGAGTGTGCCGGTGCCGCCGGCCACCAGGATCATGCCGGGTCCGGAGAAGCGCCGGCCGTCACAGTGTGGGTCACGAACTCCCCGACCGTGCCGGACTTCGGCTCGACCGGTTCGAGATAGAACCGCGCAGCCCTGATGAGTGCGTCGCCGACCACGAAGATGATCACTCCACGCATCAGGTGCGCAGCGCCGTCGCGTCGGGTGCCGGCCATCTCCCACTCGGACCAGACGGTGTCGCCCTCGACGACGAGCGCGAGGACTCGTGCGTTGATGTCCGGCACGCCGCCGAGGATCGTGGCCCAGTTGCGACGTACCTGCTCTGGTCCGCGAAAGCCCCGTTCCGGATGGGCTGGCGTCTCGTTGACGTAGTCCGGGGCGAAGCAGGCCACGATCGCGTCGAGATCGTGGTCGTTCGTCGCTTGCGCCAGGCGCTCGACCAGGCCTTTCGGATCCGACGACATGGAGCCTCCTCGGGAGATCCCCCGTTTTAATTACAGTAACATGTATTCAACTGGATGAGACGGGACAGGGATGACGGAAGCGAAGAGGAGCTACGACTCCAGCAGCCGGCGAAGGCAGGCACAGCGCAACTACGACGCGGTGCTCGAGTCGGGCAAGCGCCGGTTCCTGGCGGACGGGTACGCCGCCACGACGATCGCCTCGGTGGCAGCAGATGCCGGGGTATCGGTGGAGACCGTGTACAAGGCCTTCGGCAGCAAGTCCGGCCTGGTGGCCGCCATCTGGGAACGCGGACTGGCCGGGCGAGGTCAGGTTCCGGCGCCTGAGCGGTCTGACCGGATGCAAGCGTCCGTGAGCGACCCGCGCGAGGTCATTCGCAACTGGGGACAGCTCACGACCGAGGTGGCACCCGAGGTCGCTCCGATCCTGCTGCTGGTCCGTTCCGCCGCGGCCAGCGATGCCGAGATGGCACGGCTGCTCGCACAGACCGATCACCAGCGCCTGCAGCGGATGCGGCGCAACGCACGCGTACTGGAAGGTCACCTGAGGTCGGGTGTCACGCCGGCCCTCGCGGCCGAGATCATGTGGACCTACAGCTCGCCGGACCTCTACGACCTGCTGGTGGATCGTCGCGGCTGGTCGATCCGGCGCTATGGCCAGTTCGTCACTGACAGCCTGCTCGCGGCACTGCTCCCGTGAGCCGCACGCACGGTCACCGAGGGCGCGCTCCCGCGGCGAGCACCTTGCGCAACGCACTCGCCAGGCGTCGGCCTCGCGCACGGTGAGGTGGTCGGCGAACTCACGGCGCACCGCGGCGAGGTACGTCGGTGCCGCCTTGCGCAGCGCCGTCCGACCTGCGGGGGTCAGGGCCGCGAACGCCGACCGACCGTCGTCCGGGTTGGGCTCCCGGGCAACCAGCCCGGCCCGCACCAGCTCGTCGACGACCCGGCTCACCCGGGTACGGCTCACCGCCGCGACCGAGCCGAGCTGGCCCATGGTGAGTCGCCGGTCCGGCGCGGCGTTGAGCTCGAGCAGGACGTCGTACCACGTCAGCGGCAGCCCATGGGCCTCCTGCAGCTCGCGGTCGAGAAGCGGGCACCAGTGCGGCGTGCACCTTGAGCAGGGCGCCCCACGTGTCGGCAAGGTCCTCTGGCATGGCTCGAGGCTAGCAGGTCTTGTGCGTGCGCACACACTTTGCTATAACTATGTGCGTACGCACATAACTTCTCGCGAAGGACCGACGATGACCACCCTGCTGCACATCTCCGCCTCCCCTCGCGGCCAGCGCTCCGAGTCCCTCGCCATCGCGGCGACGTTCCTCGACGAGCTGCGCGCGACCCGCCCCGACGTCACGGTCGAGCACTGGGACCTCTGGGACGGCACCCTTCCCGAGTTCGGCCCGCCAGCGGCCGCGGCCAAGATGGCGATCTTCGGCGGCGCCGACCCCGAGGGCGACGAGGCCACCGCATGGCGTGCCGCTCGCGACACCTTCGAGCGGTTCGACTCCGCCGACCACTACCTGTTCACCGTGCCGATGTGGAACGCGTCGGTGCCCTACATCCTCAAGCAGCTCATCGACGTCATCAGCCAGCCCGGCATGATCTTCGGCTTCGACCCCAGCACGGGCTACACCGGCCTGCTGGAGAACAAGCGGGCCGCCGTCATCTACACCGGCGCCGTCTACGGTCCCGACCGCGGCCCGGGCTTCGGCAACGACTTCCAGCAGCCGTACTTCGAGGACTGGCTCCGCTGGGCCGGCGTCGACGACATCCGCAGCATCGCGTTCCGCCCCAACCTGGCCACCGCCGATCCGGAGCCCGGACGCCGCGCCGCGCACCTCCAGGCCACCGAGGTCGCCCGAGGCTTCATGTCCCCCGTCGAGCCGACCCTGCTGGCGGGGTGACGTCGCCGAGCGGAGCCGGTGTCACCGTTCGACCTGGCCGGCGAAGTGCTCGCTCAACCGCAGGCTGCCGGCTCGGGGGCCAGGAAGTCGCGGTCGGCACGAGCGTGAAGTCGGTGACCTCCGCGAGACGCGGGTGCCAGGGATGGAGCACCCGGGCGAACGCGATCAGCGCCCAGCGCGGCAGGTGCAGCACCCGCGGTCGCGCCGACTGCCTCGAAGGCGAGCCGGACGATGTCCTCCCGGTCAGCACCTCCGGGCCACCGACCGCGATCTCGACGCCGTCGGGCTGCCCGAGAGCCGTCACGCACACCTCGGCGACCTCCGGGGATGGATCGGGTTGGTTCGCGCGCGACCGTCGCCCGGATGTACACGAGACCACGCCGAGCCATCGGCAGGACGGTCGAAGATGGGGAACATCCCGGTCGGCCGGACGATGGCGGAGGAGATCGGGGCGCGGCGTACGTCCAGGGCCGCTCGCTGCACGTCGGCACGGGCTGTAGGCGGTCGACCCGACGCCGAGCGCGCCAGCCGCTGATCGCCACGGTGGGCACGACGGGGGATGTCCATCTGGCGTCGCGAGGCACCATCATGATGGACGTGCCGCTCGCTCGGGCACTCGTTGTGTCGCGATTGGGGAGCCGATGGGCAAGGCGCTGCTTCAGCTGCTACCGCTGGCCCTCGCGTCTGCCCTGAGCACGGTCACCATCAGCGCGACGATCTTCTTCCTGCTCTCGAAGACGCGCACCCGCTCCGGACTCGCCTTCCTGACCGGCACGGTGATCGGCACGTTCGCCGCCGTCACCCTGGCGACCGTCGCGGGGCAGGCGCTTCCCGGACGACCCCGGCATCACCACGAGGTCGTCGGGAAGCTGGAGGTGGTGACGGGCATCGCCCTGGTGGTGCTGGGCCTGGTGAGCCTCGCGCGTCGACACCGGGTGGTGAACAGCGCGCGGAGGCCGGGCTGGTTGCACGGCATCAGCGACGTGGGACCGGTGCCCGTGTTCGGCATCGGCCTCGCGCTGAACCTTCGTCCGAAGGCCGTGCTCCTGGCCGCCGCCGCCGGGCTCGTCGTCAGCGACGCGAACCTGGCCTTCGACGAGAACCTCGTCCTGCTGCTCCTCTACACCGTGGTCGCCACCTCCACCGTGGGAGTCCTCGTGGTGGCGACGATCCTCTCCGCACGCCGGATGGAGCCGCGTCTCGTCTCGGTGAACGCCTGGATGAGTGCCCACTCGAGAGCCATCAGCGCGACGATCATGATCGTGGTCGGCGTCTTCGTGGCCGCCCTCGGCCTGACGGGCTGAGACCGGCGATCGCGCACGACCTGGCGGGCGGCGTCACGTCTCCGTGGTCAGCCCACCGTCCACGACGAAGTCGGACCCGGTGACGTTCCCCATGGCGCGATCGCTGGCGAGCATCACGACCAGCGCGGCGACCTCGTCGGGGCGGGTGAAGCGACCGGTGACGGACATGTCCGCTGCCTCCTGGGCGACCGTCTCCGGCGTACGACCACTGGCCTTGCCGACGGCGGCAGCCACGCCGGAGGTACCCAGCCACAGGTCGGTGGCGACCGGACCCGGGCTCACCGTGTTCACCCGGATGCCGCTCGGGCCGACCTCCTTGGACAGCGCCTTGCAGAAGTTGGTGAGCGCTCCCTTGGCGGCGCTGTAGTCGATCACGCCGGGGTCGGGCAGGAACGCGTTGACCGAGCTGGTCGTCACGATGGCGCCGCGGCCGGCGGCGAGCATCGCCGGGAGGGCGGCCCGGGTGGTGCGTACGGCGGCCATCAGGTTGAGGTTGATCGAGTGCAGCCACTGGTCGTCGGTCACCATCAGGAAGCCGTTGAGCCTCGGGGAGACCTGGCCGACGTTGTTGACCAGGATGTCCACGCCGCCGTCCTTCAGGGCGACGCCGACCAGCTCGGCCGGACCCGTGGCGGTGCCGAGGTCCACCAGCACCGGCTGGACACTGCCCTCGTCGGCCAGCTCGTCGAGCTGCTCGCTCGACTCGCGGGCACCCGCGACCACCCGGACGCCCTCGGCGACCAGCGCCCGGGTGATGGCCAGGCCGATCCCCTTGCTGGCGCCGGTGACGACGGCGACGCGGCCGTCGAGTCCCAGGTCCATGTCCTGACCCGAACCCTCAGAGGTCCTGGACCTTCAGCCAGTCGAGCACGGCGTCGGCGACGTCCTTCCAGCCGACTGTCCACGGTGAGCGAGTGGCCGCGTCCCTCGAACTGGCGCAGCTCGGTGACCGCGGTGGAGTCGCGGTACTGCTTGAACGTCGAGCGGGTCACCACATCGGGAACGGTGTGGTCCTTGGTCCCCGAGATCAGCAGGAGCGGTCCGCGCTCGGAGTTCTTGGTGTCGACCTTGGCCTGCGAGTGCATCACGAAGTTGGCCGCCGCCGCC
>CAWCQB010000030.1:0-35936 GCA_963797505.1 uncultured Actinomycetota bacterium
GGCTCGTCGCGTCCGCGACAAGTCCCGCCCTGAGCTGCCCGCGTTGGTGGCGGGATTCGGCGCGTGGGCGCTCGCGGGAGTCGGGTACGCCGTGACCACCCCGGCGGGCTTCATCGGTGCGCCCGCGATCAACCTGGTCTTCTCGTGCGGGACCGCCCTGATCACCTACGCCGCCTGGGCGGCAGGCAGGCCGGTCGGCTCGACCAGGGCCCTGCATCTTCGTTCGCACCGGATGCTGCTGGCGCTGCCCGAGGTGGTGGTGGTGGCCGCCGCGACGGCGGCCATGCTCGGCGGCCTGCACACCTGGTACGACTGGACGATCGGTTCGCTGGCCGCGATCGCCGTGGTGATCCGCCAGTCCATCTTCTCCGCCGACGCCCGAGGGTCGCGTGCCTCCCTGGAGGCCGAGGTCAAGGAACGCACCGAGCAGCTCCAGCGGGTGAACGCCGAGCACGAGCGCATCCTGGCCGCCGTCGGAGAGGGCATCGTCGGGGTGGACCCCGAGGGACGGATCACCTTCGTCAACGTCGCCGCAGGACGGATGCTCGGCTACCAGCCGGCAGCCCTCGTCGGCCGCGACGCGTGCGCGACGCTGTGCGCCTTGCCGCACGAACAGTGTCCGCTGCGCATGGTCGGCTCACTGGGCCACGTCATCACCGACGAGCAGACGACCTACCGCGAAGCGACGGGTCGCTGCTACCCGTGGAGGTCACGGCGGCCCCCAAGGAGACGCCGGTCGGTCTCGGCCGTGCGGGCGTGGTGGTGGCGTTCCGCGACATCACCGAGCGCCAGGCGGTCGAGCAGATCAAGCAGCAGTTCGTCAGCTCGGTGAGTCACGAGCTGCGTACGCCGCTGACCTCGATCCGCGGCGTGCTCGAGATGCTGTCCGACGGCGACGCGGGCGAGCTGCCGGGGATCGCCCACGACATGATCGCCACGGCCCAGCGGGGCAGTGAGCGACTCAGCCGGCTGGTCAACGACATCATCGACGTGGAGAAGCTGGCCACCGGCGACTTCAGCGTGGTCCCCCGCCCGACCGACATCTCCACCCTGGTCGGTGACGCGATCGCCTCGCTGGAGGGGCTGGCGGCCGCGACCGGCGTACGACTGCGCTTCGGCGAGGTCGCCGGACGGGCGCTGTGCGACCCCGACCGGGTGGAGCAGGCGCTGGTCAACCTGATCGGCAACGCGGTGAAGTTCAGCCCCGAGGGCGGGGTCGTCCTGGTGAGCGCCGTGGCCGAGGAGACCCAGGTGGTGATCTCGGTGCGGGACGACGGCCGGGGGATCCCCGAGGACCAGCTCACGACCGTGTTCGAACGCTTCCACCAGGTGCGTGCCACCGACGCCACGGAGAAGGGCGGCACCGGTCTGGGCCTGACCATCACGCGCTCGATCGTGGAGCGGCACGGTGGTCGCATCTGGGTGACGAGCGCGCCCGGCGAGGGCACCGTCTTCTCCTTCACGCTGCCGCTCGCCGCGGCTGATGCCCGCGGGGAGCACGCGCCTCGAGCCGTCGACTCCAACCCCCGCCTGAGCCTCGGCGCGGACGCCTGACGCTGCGTCGCACTGAGATGAGGCAACCGACACTGTTCCTCACGGTCGGGCTTCCGTGCACGGGGAAGACCACTGCTGCGCGGGGCATCGAGGTCGAGCACGGAGCGCTTCGCCTGACGAAGGACGAATGGGTGAAGGCTCTGTACGGCCACGAGAACCCGCCCTGGGCGCAGGACGTGATCGAAGGACGACTGATCGAGATCGGGCTGCGCGCTCTCGAGCTCGGCGCCAACGTGGTGATCGACTACGGCCTCTGGAGCCGAGCCGAGCGATCTGCTCTACGACAGGCAGCAGCCGACCGCGGTGCGTTGGTGGAGATGCGCTACTTCGAGCTCACCCCGGCCGAGCAGCGCAAACGAATTGATCGACGCCAGGCGAGGCGCCGCACACGACCTGGCCCATGTCTGACGCGGAGCTCGCCGAGTGGGCCGGCGCCATCGACATCCCCACGCCGGGTGAGCTCGACGGCAGTGAACCCATCGACGACCCGCCGGCCGGATTCGCGACGTGGGACGAGTGGCGCAGGCATCGCTGGCCGCCGTCCGTTTCCTGAATCTCGTCGACGGGCCACCACGCAGGTCAGCGCCTCGATTCGTAGTGGGACAGGGTCACGCCGTCGGGGAAGGTTCTCGTTTCCACGAGGCGCAGGTTCACCCAGGTGTCCAGAGCGCTGAAGAAGGGCGTGCCGCCGCCGACCAGCACCGGGTGCGTGATCACCTGGTAGTCGTCGATCAGGCCGGCGCGCATCGCCGCCCCCGCGAGGACGGCCCCGCCGATCTCCATCGGGGCGCCGTCCTCGGCCTTGAGCCGGTTGATCTCGGCCACGGCGTCGCCCGTGACCAGGCGCGCGTTCCCGCTGACCTTGTCGAGAGTCGTGGAGAACACCACCTTCGGCGTCTTCTGCCAGATGCGGGCGAACTCGACCTCCACGGGCGTCGCGTCCGGCGCCTGGTCAGCGGTCGGCCAGTGCGCGCTCATCAGCTCCCACAGCTTGCGGCCGTACAGCGAGACACCGATCTCGCGGGCCCGGTCGTTGAACCACTGGTGCAGCTCGACACTGGGCGCGCCCCAGCCGAGGTCGTCGCCACGCGCGGCGATGTAGCCGTCCAGGGTCGTGTTCATCATGTAGATCAGTTTCCGCACGGTGTCAGCCTCCCACCAGCTGTGACGGTCTCCTGCGTACCGACCGTGCCGACAACGGGAACTCATCGGTGCGCGATCTGAGGCGAGCCGACGTCCCCACGTTCGGTCTGGGTGCGGGGACGCGTCGCGAGCCCGTCACCCGCGAGTGGTGCTGGTGTCACACCAGGGCTGCGCGATCGCCCTCGAACGAGCCCTCACGTGACACGCGCAGGCACCGACCCACCATCGAGGAAATCCAACCTCCTCCGCACCGCTCCGCGCATCGGCAGATCCAGCGACGTCGGGCAGGTAGTCCCCGTCGAATGGACCCTCCATGATCGCGCGGACGGGTCCCATCACTCGGGACTATCCGCAGGACGCGATGCGCCTGACGTGGCCAACCAGCTTCTCGGCTCCATTCCCGATAGTTCGGACCGATCCGCCGGTGAACAGCGTGTTCTCGGGTGCGGTGCGTTCCGAACTATCCGCAGGGCTTCGAGTTCCTCCTATCTCCCGATCGGGTTCTGAAGGCGGACCGAGTCACGCGAGCTGGACGCGGTTTCCGAGTCGTTGGACGCCTTCACGTCACTTTGCAGCGCCTCCCCCCTCCCCCCGTGAAGGGGGGAGACGCTGCACCTCGAAGCGCCTCCCCCTCCCCCGTGGAGGGGGGAGGCGCTGATTCATTCCGGCGTCGCCCCGTTGCACTGGCCGCCTGAGTCAACCGAGATCGAGTGCGTGTGGCGGTTCGGAGTCAGGCGTGGACGCGGCCCGCGCCGGCTCACGGTCCCTGTCGTGGTCCCTGTGCCGCTCGCACCCGTCGATGGCGACGGGGCGTGGGCGAGCCCGTGAAGGGAGGGTCAGCCAGGCCAGGTGCGGAGCAGTGCGGCACGACTGTGCGGCACTGTGTCATCCCCAGCAGCGAATCGATCAGCGCTCAGCGCGGCGCCGACGTCAGAGTTGTCGAGGACCCCCAGGGAGGGCGACAAGCCAACCCGATCCACTGACCGAGGCTGGTCCGTGTCCCGGAGCGCTGGGAGCGCTGGGGACGCTGGGAGCGCTGGGAGCGGTCGGCGCCTGCGCGGGGCCCTTGGGAACAGCCCTCGGGCGCCCGATCATGGCGCCGCGACCAGCTCCGGCATCAGCAGGCTGCGGCTGCCGCGGCGCCCACCAGTGACGGACTCCGCCCCTGCCACGCTCCCACAGACGGCCGGCGAGGCCACCTGAAGCGCGACCGTAGCGACGGCCACAGGGCTTCCGAGTGCGGCCGATGGCACAACAACCGGCTCGACAACCGGCTCGGCGACTGGCTCGGTGACGGGCTCGGTGACTGGCTCGGTGACGGGCTCGGTGACCGGCTCGGTGACCGGCTCGGCGACCGGCTCGGTCGCCTGATCGACCGGCTCGGTGACTGGCTCGGTGACCGGTTCGGTGACTGGCTCGGTGACTGGTCGGTGACCGGCTCGGTGACCGGCTCGGTGACCGGTTCGGTGACCGGCTCGGTGACCGGTTCGGTGACCGGTTCGGTGACCGGCTCGGTGACCGGCTCGGTGACCGGCTCGGTGACCGGCTCGGTGACCGGCTCGGTGACCGGCTCGGTCGACCGGCTCGGTGACTGGCTCGGTGACGGGTTCGGTGACCGGCTCAGTCGCCTGCTCGACCGGTTCGGTGACCGGTTCGGTGGCTGGTTCGTCGCTGGCTCGGTGACTGGTTCGGTGACCGGCTCGACTGGCTCGGTGACCGGCTGCGACTCGATCCCGCTGCTCACGGACACCTCGCCTGGCGGACCGGAGCCGTCGTCGGCATTGGCCGTGCCGGTGGTGAGCAAGAAGGCGACGAAGGCCGCCCCAAGGAGGAGGAACAGACGGTAGAAGAACCTCAGGGACGGCGCAGCTGAGAGCCACCCGGACGTTGCCGCCTGCGCGTCAACACGTATCCGCCCTGAGGAGAGCATGGGTCTTGACTATCAGGCGTCAGTCCGTTCCGGCACCTCGACTGAGACCACGATCTAGTCCACTCTTTGACGGGCTGCAAGGTTTCGCAAACACTTCAAGTGAGCGGCCATCTCGGGTGTCTCGTCCCCCCGTCGATGACACTCCGGGATGGCTGCCATGGGCCATGCGGGGTGCAGGCGTGGGCGCTGCTGCCCGAGGCCAGCCCTACCCGGCGACGTGCACCTCGTTCACATGCGCGGCACCGATGCGGAGCGGTGGGCTCCGCGGTCAGAAATGACATCATCAGCGGGCCAAGGCAAGGCCCCGTGTGCGGACCAAGACGTCCGCGCATCGGCAGATCGGGTCGCGGGGTGCGCCCGGTCGGGCACCCGGGCGATGCCGGCCATCAGCCCGGTGGGGTCAGCCACCCCCAGATCGGGGGGCAGCCCCATGTCGCCCGGATGCCCGGAAAGGGCACGATGTCCGCGAGGAGGTGCTCATGGCTGACGTGCGGGTGCTCGTCGTCGACGACCAGGCGGCCTACCGGCGCGCCCTGGCCTCGGTGGTCACCGAGACCGACGGCTTCGTCATGGTCGCCGAGACCACGACGGGGGAGGAGTCGCTGGACGGTCGCGGCCGAGCTGCGGCCCGACCTCGTCCTGATGGACGTCAACCTCCCCGGCATCAGCGGCATCGACGCGGCGCGCCGGCTCACCGAGGAGCTGGCGGTCCGGTCGTGGTGCTGCTCTCGACGTACGACGAGGACGAGTTCGACCTCGAGGGGTGCGGCGCCTCGGCGTACGTCGCCAAGGCGGCCTTCGGCCCGGACCGGCTCGCCGAGGTCTGGTCCGCGACGTCCCGCTAGCTCGGCACGAGCTCCTCGGCGTCGGCCGGGATGCGGATCACCAGCTCGCCCGGCCCGGTGTTCATCGCCCCCGCCGACCGCCTCCGCGCGGTCGAGGATCGCCTGGAGGTCGGCGTCCTCGTGGCGAGCGCCGCGCAGGACGATCACCACCTCGTGCTCCTGCGAGGGAGAGGTCGATGGCGGAGAGCTGGGCGAACTCGCGCGCGGCGCCGACGAGGCAGGAGTACACCGCCGCCTCCACCGGGTGCACGAACCGCCGGCCGGCCACGCGTCGGGTCGACGCGCAGCGCCCCGGCCTGCCCGCTGCGGGCGAGGTGTGAGCGCAGCGCCGGCTCGAGCCCGGAACGCGACAGCTGGGTGGGGAACAGGCCGCGGGTCAGGTCGCGCAGGGCCTCGAGTGCGGTGTTGGTCGAGATGACGAGGTCGTCGAGGCCGGTGCGGGCGAGGCCGGCCGCGTTCGCCTCACGTGCGCGGGTGATCCCTTCGGGGACTGCGGCCAGGTGCGGCAGCACGTCCCTGGAGATGGCGCCCTCCATGGTGCGCCGGGCCGCGTCGTCCGCCTCGATGATCCGGGACCGGGACCGGGCGAGCTCCTCGGTGGTCCGGTCGAGCTCGGCGACGTGTGCGGCGAGCTGGGCCTGCAGCCCGACGTTGCGGAAGGCGACGGCGGTCTGGTCGGCGAGCGCCTCGAGCAGTCGTACGTCGGAGGGCACGCGGTGTCCCGCCACCGAGCCAGACCCGGATGCTGCCGAGCTCCTCCCGCCGTGGCGGACGGGTACGTCGTGCGCGTCGGCCTCCGCGCCGGGTCGACCCCACGTCGAGGAGAGCACCGGTGCGTCCGGGGCGTGCAGCACAGCGGCCGCACCCTGCGCCGACACCGCCCGTCCGGCCGCGCTCGGCGACCGCGGGCAGCAGCGTCTCGGCCGACGGCGCCTCCGCGATCCGGTGGCTGAAGTCGAACAGCGCCTCGTAGGGCTGGGCGCGCGAACCGTAGGCCAACCGGTTGGCGAGCTTGATGACCTGGCGACGCAGCGGCTGGAACGCGACGGCCACGAGCGCCGTGGCGAGCAGCGACAGCCAGACGCCGCCGCTGTCCGGACCGACCCAGGCGCCGACGACGATGACGAGGGTCGTGTAGCCGATGGCCGCGAAGACCGTGCCCAGGACGAGGACGAGCGTGCGGTTGAGGATCACCTCGACGTCGTAGAGCCGGTAGCGGAGCACCGCGACCCCGAAGAGCGCGATCAGGAGGACGTAGGCGACGTACAGCGGCAGGCTGGCGGCCCAGGTCTGCTCGCCGCCGTTGACACCCTGCACCACGAACAGGTTCAGCAGGCCCACGGCGACGAGGGCTGCCGCCAGCGCGATCAGTCGCACCTGCTGGCGCTCCTCACCGCGACTCCGACGCAGCCTGAGCACCATCGAGACGACCGAGGCGAGCAGCCCGGCGCTGATCAGCAGGAAGCCCACCGAGACCAGGATTCCCGGGAGCAGACCGATGTGGACGGTCGCGGCGCTGATGTCGTAGTCCGTCGGGTTCTGGATCAGGACCCCCGCCGCGCACAGGAGCGCGCCGAGCACCGTGGTCGCCACGGCGTACCGCCAGCGTCGGGAGAGCGGCCGACCGTCCGGCGCGAGCAGGAAGATCAACGCGATCGCGGCGATCGACAGCTGGCCTCCGAGGATGGTCGACAGCCAGCCCGACCACCCGGCGAGGCCGCGGGAGCCGGGGCCGTTCTCGTCGACCACCCAGATGCTGTAGGCCTCGGTCAGCAGGGACACCGCGCCCGTGAACCCGATCAGCAGGAGCAGCAGCCCGATGGGGTGCCGGCGGTCCTGCGTCAGGATGAGCGAGCCGAGCACTGCGGCGCCGAGCACGGCCAGGTCGACGAACGGGAAGCCGTGGACGGCCACCGCGTCCTCGGAGAGGAGGTTGCGGTACTGCGCGGTCACGCAGATGTCCGCGACCACCGCCACGAAGGTGAGGACGGTCAGCACCCAGGCGAGCCGGGCCGTCACGTCGGCTCTCCTGCGGGGACCGGCGCCGGCTGCGACCAGCACGGGCAGGCGAGCGCGGATCCGGGTGCCGCCACCCGGGGAGGTGCCCGTGGTGAGCGTGCCGCCGGCCGACTCGATGCGGTCGCGCAGGTTCGCGAGACCGGTGCCCGTGGTGGGGGCGGCGGGGTCGAAGCCGACGCCGTCGTCCTCGACGACGAAGCCCAGCCGGTCGCCGCGACCGTCGAGGGAGACCCGGATCGTGGTCGCTCCCGAGTGCTTGGCGGCGTTCTGCACCGCCTCCAGGCAGCAGAAGTACGCCGTCGCCTCGATGCTCGGCCGAGTACCTGCCCACGCCCGTGGCGCGTGACCTCGACCGGGATCGGGCTGCCGGCCACGGCCGTGGTGAGGGCGGCGACGAGACCGTCGGCGCCGAGCTTGCGCGGGTAGATGCCCCGCGAGAGGGCCACGAGGACCTCGATCGCCTCGGCAGCGGCGTGCTCCTGCTCGGCCAGCAGCGCGTCGGCCCGCTCGCGCGAGCGGTGCGAGAGCGTCTCGGCGAGCCGGAGGTTCACGGCGAGGGCGACGAGGTGCTGCTGGGCGCCGTCGTGGATGTCGCGCTCGAGGGTGCGTCGCTCGGCGTCCTGGGCGGCGACCAGGCGCTGGCGCGAGATGCGCAGCTCGCGTGCGCGGGTGGAGAGCTCCTCGAGCCGACGGGTCAGCTCGGCGCGCAGCCTCGCCCCGCGCAGGACGGGGCCGGCCTGGTCGGCCAGGCCCGCGAACAGGCGTGACTCGACCGAGGACAGCGGCCGGTGCTCGCGCTCGCGGACGACGAGGGCGCCGAGCAGCTCGCCCGCCTCGAGCACCGGCAGCGACCGGCGTACCCGGCCCTGGTCGTCGGTGCCCGTCGTCGCGGCCGCCGGGTCGAGCACCGGCTCGCGCTCGGTGGCCCCGGGTGGCCAGGTCGCCGCGAGCTGCAGCCGGCCACCGACGACCAGCCAGACCTGGGACCACTCGGCACCGGTGCCGTCGGCGAGGACCCTGGCCATCCGCGACGGCAGCTCCTGGGCGTCGTAGCTGCCGGTCACGGTCTGCGAGAACGTCCGCAGCACGTCGTACGGCGAGGGCCGGCCCTGGTTGACCGCGCGGGAGGCAGCCCGCTCGAGCCGCGTCTGCACCGGGTCGAAGGCCAGCGCCACGACCGCGGTCGCGACGACGGAGAGGGCGACGTCCGGCGAGGAGGTGTGCCCGAGCAGGGCACCCACGCCGAGCACCAGCACGACGTACACCAGGACGACGAAGGCGACCAGGCCCGCGAGCACCAGGGCGTCTGCCAGCAGCTGGCGACGAGATCGCCGACGCAGCCACCGCAGCCCTGCCATGAGTGCAGTGTGCGCCCTGGCACGCCCCTGCGGGAGGTGCCTGCCCCCACCACGGGGGTGGGGGTGGCCGCACGATCACCCGCACGGACCGCGCGGCCAGCCTCGGTCGGACTGCGCCCAGCCCGATGGTTGCGGGGCCCCCGATCGCGAAGTGTGGGACGTGAGCCGCCGGACCGGTGGCCGCCCACACCACCAGGAGTCACACGATGACCGTCACCACCACCATCCGCCCCCAGGTCGCGACCGCCACAGCGGCTCGGGCCGAGGGCCTCAGCAAGTTCTACGGCGTCGACGAGGCCGCCGTCTGGGCGCTCGACAACGTCAGCGTCGGCCTCCAGGAGGGACAGTTCACGGCGATCATGGGGCCGTCCGGCTCCGGCAAGTCGACGCTGCTGCACATGCTCGCCGGACTCGACCGACCCAGCTCGGGCGAGGTGTTCCTCGGCGACGTCGAGCTCAGCTCGCTCAACGACAAGCAGCTGACGCTGCTGCGTCGCGACCGGATCGGCTTCATCTTCCAGTCGTTCAACCTGCTCCCGACCATGACCGCTGCGGAGAACATCGTCCTCCCGATGCGGATCGCCGGCCGCAAGCCGGACGAGCACTGGGTCGCCTCGATCGTCGAGACCGTCGGTCTCAGCGGGCGCCTCGGTCACCGGCCCGCCCAGCTCTCGGGCGGTCAGCAGCAGCGCGTGGCTGCCGCGCGGGCGCTGGCGTCGAAGCCGGAGATCGTCTTCGCCGACGAGCCCACGGGTGCGCTCGACTCCTCGTCGAGCGCCGAGCTCCTCGGCTTCCTCCGCAACGCGGTCACCGAGCTCGGCCAGACCGTCGTGATGGTCACCCACGACCCGACCGCTGCGAGCTACGCGGACCGGGTCATCTTCCTCGCCGACGGCCACATCGTCGACGAGATGCACACCCCGACGGCCGACCAGGTCCTCGACTACATGAAGCGCCTAGGAGCCTGAGCCATGTTCTCCACCACCATTCGACAGATGCTGGCGCACAAGCTGCGCCTCGTCCTCACGACGGCATCGATCGCGCTCGGGGTCGCGTTCCTCGCCGGCACCCTCGTGCTGACCGACACCATGGGGCTCGCCTTCGAGCAGCTCTTCGGCAAGGTCTCCGCGGGCACCGACGCGGTCGTCCGCGCCGAGGCCCCCTACACGGCCTCCGACGGTGTCGGCACCAGCCGGGGTCCCGTCCCCGCCTCGGCGCTGGACGCCGTCAAGAACACCGACGGTGTGCGCGCCGCCGAGGGCACCGTCTCCGGCTACGCGCTGCTCACCGACACCAAGGGCAAGGCCATCCTCACCAACGGCGGGGCGCCCACCCAGGGCTACTCGATGCCGTCGGACAAGAAGCTGCGCGGTGACGTGGAGCTGATGAGCGGTACGGCGCCGGACAGCGCCGACGAGGTCGCCATCGACGCCACCAGCGCCGAGGAGCACCACATCAAGCTCGGCTCGCACATCAAGGTGCTCTTCTCGGGTCCGACCCGGGAGTTCACCGTCGTCGGCACCGTCGGCTTCGGTGGTGAGAAGAACCTCGGGGGTACCACCTCGGCGTACTTCGACACCGCCACCGCCCAGAAGGTCCTCGGCACGCCCGGTCAGTTCGACAGCATCGCCGTCAGCGCCGACAAGGGCGTCAGCCAGGCCGAGCTCGCCGAGAACCTGAGCGCGGTCGTCCCCGACGGGCTCGAGGCCGTCACCGGGAAGACCGTGGCCAAGGAGAGCTCGGACGCGATCAAGAAGGACCTCAAGATCGTCGGGATCATGTTCATGATCTTCGCCGGCGTCGCACTGTTCGTCGGGTCCTTCATCATCTGGAACACCTTCACGATGATCGTCACCCAGCGCTCACGCGAGATCGCGCTGCTGCGCGCCATCGGCAGCACCCGGCGCCAGATCATGCGCAGCCTGCTGCTCGAGGCGTTGCTGCTCGGTACGGCGGCGTCGGCCGTCGGTATCGGTGTCGGCCTCGCGGTGGCGAAGGGTCTGAAGCTGCTCATGGACGCGGTCGGGTTCAGCCTGCCGAGCACGTCCCTGCAGCTCGAGCCCCGCACGATCTGGGTCTCGATCCTGGTCGGCACGCTCGTCACCGTGGTCGCTGCGCTCGTCCCGGCTCGCCGGGCGACGAAGGTGCTGCCGGTCGAGGCGCTGCGCGACTCGACGCCCGGGGCCGAGAAGCCCTCGCTGCGTCGTGCCGTGATCGGGCTCGGTCTCACCGGTGCCGGTGTCGGCGTGATGCTGTGGACGCTGTACGGCGACCTGAGCAAGGCCTTCTTCGGACCGGCCCTGCTCGCCGTGATGGTCGGAGTGATGGTGTCCCTGCCGTTCGCCGTCCGTCCGCTCGCCGCGATGATCGGCAAGCCGCTCGGTTGGCGCGGGCTCCCCGGGGAGCTGGCGAAGCAGAACGCGATGCGCAACCCGCGTCGTACGTCGTCGACGGCTGCTGCCCTGATGATCGGCCTCACCCTGGTCGTGAGCATGGGCGTCTTCGCCTCGTCGCTGAAGCACTCCTTCGGTGACGTGATCTCCGACCAGACCAGTGCGGACCTGTTCGTCTCGACCGCCAGCACCCAGGGCGCGGGCTACAGCCCGTCGGTCATCGGTGCGGTCAAGGCGGTGCCCGGCGTCAAGCAGGTGTCGGCGTCCTCGTGGGGACAGGCGCACTTCCTCGGTGCGGACTCGTCGTACTCGGCGATCGACCCGGCCACCGCCGGCAACGTGATGAGCCTCGACGTCTCGAAGGGTTCGCTCGCGGACCTGGGCAAGGACGGCGTGGTGGTCTCCAGGTCGGTGGCGACCCTGCACAAGTGGGACCCTCGGCAGCGTCGTGAACGCCGAGTTCCCCGCCACCGGGAAGCACCGGCTGCACGTCGTCGGTGTGTACGACGGCAAGGGCTGGATCGGCGACAACTACGTCATCAGCCTCGACGAGCAGAAGGCCTTCGCCGGCCAGCAGCTCGTGACGTCGGGTCTGGTCACGCTGGCCGCCGGTGCTGACAAGGGCGAGGTGAAGAAGGCGATCGCGACCGCGCTCGCCAACCACCCCGATGCTCGCGTCCAGGACCAGAAGGAGTTCGAGAAGACGGCCAGCGGGTTCATCGACAGCCTGCTCCAGTTCGTCACGGTGATGCTGCTGCTGGCCGTGCTGATCGCGCTGCTGGGCATCGTGAACACCCTGGCCCTGTCGGTGTTCGAGCGGACCCGGGAGCTCGGTCTCCTGCGGGCGGTCGGCATGACGAAGGGACAGGTCCGCGCGATGGTCCGCTGGGAGTCAGTGGTGATCTCGTTGATCGGCGCGCTGAGTGGTGCCGCCCTCGGGATCGGCATCGGAATGGCCATGTCCCAGACGCTGAAGGACGAAGGGATCAAGGCCATCTCGATCCCCGTTCCCCAGGTGACGATGTACGTCGTGCTGGCCGCGGTGGCCGGAGTCCTGGCCGCCATCGGCCCGGCCCGGTCGGCCTCCAAGGTCGACGTCCTCAAGGCGGTGGTCACCGACTGACCCGCCACCCCCGCAGCAGAGCCCGGCGCGTCCGCCAGACGCGCCGGGCTCTCGGCGCGTGCCGGGGACTCAGGCGGAGAGCTGGGGTGCGATCTCGAGCGGCAGCGTGAAGGCGAAGGTGCTGCCGACTCCCTCGACGCTGCTCGCCTCGAGGGTGCCGCCCATCAGGTGCACCAGCTCCTGGGAGATCGCGAGGCCCGAGCCCGGCGCCGCCGTACTTGCGGGTGGTGGAGGTGTCGGCCTGGGTGAACGACTCGAAGACCGCGCTCATCTGCTCGCTCGGGATGCCGATCCCGGAGTCCTCGACGGTGAAGCGGACGTCGGCCACGTGCTCGCGCCGCTCCGCCGCCTGCACGCAGAGCCGGACCTCGCCCTGGTCGGTGAACTTCATCGCGTTGCCGAGCAGGTTGGTGAGCACCTGGGAGATGCGCATGGCGTCGCCGTACACGTGCGCAGGCAGGGTGGGGTCGAGGTCCCAGGTGAAGGTCAGCCCCTCCTTGTGTGCCAGCGGGCCGGCCCAGGTGATCGCGTCGGCGGCCACGTCCTGGAGGCTGATCACGGTCTCCTGGACGTCGAGCTTGCCGGCCTCGAGACGCGAGACGTCGAGGATGTCGTTGACCAGGCGGTGCAGCTTCTCGGCGTTGCGCTGGACGATGGTCACCAACGCCCGGTCGCTCGGTCCGAGATCGCCCTCGGCCAGGATCTCGGTCGCTCCGAGCACGCTGGTCAACGGCGTACGCACCTCGTGGCTCATGTTGGCCAGGAACAGGGTCTTCGCCGCGCTGGCCTCCTCGGCGGCGCGGCGGGTGCGCTCGAGCTCGCGACGCAGCTCGTTCTGCTCGGTGACGTCCTCGGCGAGTCCGTGCACGCCGACCACGTCGCCGCACACGACGACGGGTACGGCGGTCACCCGGAGCTCGATGATGCTGCCGTCCTGGTGCCGCATGTTGGCCTCGATCTGCTGCGGCTCCCGGTGCAGGGCGCCCTCGAAGGCGGCGATCGACACGGGCAGGTGCTCCGGAGTGATCACGTCGGTGAACTTCATCCGCAGGAAGTCCTCGATGGAGTAGCCGCTGACCACCTCCGCCGTGCTGTTGGCGTCGGTGAAGTTGCCGTCGAGGTCGAGCGAGAACGCCGCGTGGGGGCTGTAGGCGAACAGCGAGCGGTAGCGCTCGATGCTCTCGGCCAGGTCGCGCTCGGTCGACGGATTCTGCGCGTTGCGGACCTGGTGGTCCGTCCGTGCTGCAGGCATCAACACTCCCGAGTCGTGAGATCTCACATGCTGCCACGACGGGCGTCGGCAATCTGCTGATTCAGCCTATTTGCAGCCGCCGCGTCGCGGGGGTCAGGACAGCTCGGCCCCCAGGCTGCGCGCGGCCTCCTGGAGCACGGGTACGGCGTGCACGAGCAGCTCGTCGCTCATCCGCGGAGCCGGCCCCGACACCGACATCGCCAGCCGGGTCCGGGAGCCCGGGACCGCGACCGCCACGCAGCGGACGCCGACCTCCTGCTCGCCCTCGTCCATGGCGTAGCCCCGGCCGCGGATCAGGTCGAGCTGGGCCAGCAGGTCGTCGGGGTCGGTCACCGTGTGGGGCGTGTGCCGCGGCAGGCCGGTGCGCCCAAGCAGGGCGCGCACGTCGTCGTCGGCCGAGAGGGCCAGCAGCGCCTTGCCGACCGCGGTGCAGTGGGGGAGGACCCGCCGGCCCACCTCGGTGAACATCCGCATCGAGTGACGTCCGGGCGCCTGGGCGACGTAGGCCACCTGGTCGCCGTCGAGCATCGCGAGGTTGGCGGTCTCGCCGATCTCGTCGACCAGGTGGGCCAGGTGCGGCAGGGCGACCGAGTTGAGCATGGTCGAGGAGCTCTCGGCGAGCAGGAACAGGCGGGGTCCGAGGGCGTAGCGCCGGGACGGCTCCTGGCGCAGGTAGCCCAGGTCGACGAGCGTGCGGGCGAGCCGGTGCAGGGTCGCGGGCGCCAGGCCGGACGCGGCGGAGAGCTCGGAGATCGACATCGCACCGCGCTGCGCGGCCACCAGCTCGAGCAGGCCGAAGGCGCGCTGCAGGGACTGAACCCCGCCCTTGCTGGGTACATCGTTCATCAGGTGTCTCTCCCGTCCCGAGATTCCGCATGCCGGAACGCTGTGAGCCTAGCGGCTCTTGACATGTGTGCACAGGATCGGAATGGTCGGTGACCGGGGCCACACCCAGTTCCACGATGCGGAAACAGCGGCAAGGAGTGACATGGATCAGCGCGTGCAGATCGGCGGGCTCGGCGTCGCCACGAGCCTGCACCGGTTCGTCGAGGAGGAGGCGCTGCCCGGTTCGGGCGTCGACCCGCAGGCGTTCTGGGAGGGCCTGGACGCGATCGTGCACGACCTCGCCCCCCGCAACCGGGAGCTGCTGGCCCGCCGCGACGAGCTCCAGTCGCGCATCGACGAGTGGCACCGCGAGCACCCGGGCACCCCCGACGCGAGCTACACCGACTTCCTGCGCGAGATCGGCTACCTGCTCGACGAGCCGGACGAGGTCTCGGTGACCACGTCCGACGTCGACGACGAGGTGGCCCGCATCGCCGGCCCGCAGCTCGTCGTACCCCTGCTGAACGCGCGGTTCGCGACCAACGCCGTGAACGCGCGCTGGGGGTCGCTTGTACGACGCGCTCTACGGCTCCGACGTGGTGCCCCGCGAGGGAGACCTCGAGCCGGGCGAGGGCTACAACAAGGTCCGCGGCGACGAGGTCATCGCCCGCGGCCGGGCCCTGCTCGACGAGCACTTCCCGCTGGTCTCCGGCTCGCACGCCGATGCCTCGTCGTACGCCGTGGACGGCGATGGACTCGCCGTCACGGTCAAGGACGAGGTACTCCGTCTCGCCGACCCCGAGCAGCTCGTCGGTCATCGCGGCGACGCCGGGTCGCCCGAGGCGGTGCTGCTGGTCCACCACGGTCTGCACGTCGAGATCCAGGTCGACCGCGAGGACTCGATCGGTGCCACCGACGGGGCCGGGGTGAAGGACCTGCTGGTGGAGGCCGCCGTCTCCACGATCATGGACCTCGAGGACTCCGTCGCCGCCGTCGACGCCGACGACAAGGTGCTCGGCTACCGCAACTGGAAGGCCCTGATGGAGGGCACGCTCGCCGAGGAGGTCACCAAGGGCGGCGAGACCTTCACCCGCTCGATGAACCCCGACCGGACCTACACCTCTCCGTCCGGTGACGAGGTCACCCTGTCCGGCCGCTCGCTGCTGTTCATCCGCCAGGTCGGCCACCTGATGACCACCGACGCCGTGCTCGACCGCGACGGCAACGAGGTGCCCGAGGGCATCCTCGACGCGGTGATGACCGCGCTCGGCAGCCTGGCCGACATCAACGGTCGCTCCGAGCTGGCGAACTCACGCACCGGGTCGATGTACGTCGTGAAGCCGAAGATGCACGGTCCCGACGAGGTCGCCTTCGCCGTCGAGCTGTTCGGCCGGGTCGAGGAGCTGCTCGGCCTGCCGCGGCTGACCATCAAGGTCGGGATCATGGACGAGGAGCGGCGTACGACGCTGAACCTCAAGGCCTGCATCGCCGAGGCCCGCGAACGGGTCGCGTTCATCAACACCGGCTTCCTCGACCGCACCGGCGACGAGATCCACACCTCCATGCAGGCCGGGCCGATGGTCCGCAAGAACGACATGAAGGGCGAGACCTGGATCTCGGCCTACGAGGACCTCAACGTCGACATCGGCCTCGAGTGCGGCCTGCTGGGCCGTGCGCAGATCGGCAAGGGCATGTGGGCCGCGCCCGACAGCCTGGCCGCGATGATGGAGGCCAAGATCGGCCACCCGAAGGCCGGTGCGAGCTGCGCCTGGGTGCCCTCGCCGACCGCCGCGACCCTGCACGCGCTGCACTACCACCAGGTCGACGTGCGCGCCCGCCAGGAGGAGCTCGCCGCCGGCGGTCGCCGCCGCGAGCGCGAGGAGCTGCTGCAGGTGCCGCTCGGCGACCCGTCCTCCTGGTCCGACGACGACCGGCAGCACGAGATCGACAACAACCTGCAGAGCCTGCTGGGGTACGTCGTCCGCTGGGTCGACTCGGGTGTCGGCTGCTCCAAGGTCCCGGACATCACCGGCGAGCCGCTGATGGAGGACCGCGCGACCTGTCGCATCTCCTCGCAACACGTCGCCAACTGGCTGCACCACGGGGTCGTCAGCCAGGAGCAGGTCGACGAGACGCTGCGGCGGATGGCGAAGGTGGTCGACGAGCAGAACGAGCGGCGACTCGTCGTACACCCCGATGGCGCCTGGCTTCGACGGCGACGCCTTCGAGGCCGCACGCGCTCTGGTCTTCGAGGGGCTCGAGCAGCCCAGCGGCTACACCGAGCCGATCCTGCACCGCCGACGTGCCATCCACAAGAAGAGCCTGACCGAGAGGAACGAGGCCTGATGGATCTCGAGACCGCCCGCACGATCATCGCCGGCGCCCGTGCGCACGGACAGTCCGCGGGCTTCAAGCCGCTGACCGTCGTGGTGCTCGACGACGGGGGACACGTCGTCGCCGTCGAGCGCGAGGACGGCTCGTCGATGAAGCGCTTCGAGATCGGCTACGGCAAGGCCCACGGCGCGCTCTCGCTCGGCATGGGGTCGCGCTCGATCATGGGCCGCGCGGAGCAGCAGCCCTACTTCATCGCCGCGGTCACCTCGGCCGTCGGCGGGGCGCTGGTCCCGGTGCCCGGCGGTGTGCTCGTCAAGGACGGCGACGGTGGCCTGGTCGGCGCCGTCGGTGTCACCGGGGACACCTCCGACAACGACGAAGCGGCCGCGGTGGCCGGCATCGAGGGTGCCGGGCTCACCGCGCAGGTCGACTGAGGACCGGGATGCCGCACCCCCGCACTCTCCGCCGTCGCCGCAGTGGCCAGTCGGCTGCTCCCGGCCGACGGAGTCATCACCGACCGCGCGCGGCTGCGGACCTACGAGTGCGACGGGCTGGCCCACTACCGCGTCACGCCGGCGCTCGTCGTCGTACCCGAGGACGCGGAGCAGCTGGCCGCCGTCGTACGCGCGTGTGCGGAGCAGGGGGTGCCCTTCGTGGCCCGCGGCTCGGGCACCGGCCTGTCGGGCGGAGCGCTGCCGCACTCCGAGGGCGTGCTGATCGTGACCTCGAAGATGCGCACCATCCACGCCGTACGCCGGGACGACCAGCGTGCCGTCGTCGACCCGGGCGTGATCAACCTCGACGTCACCAAGGCAGCGACACCCGACGGCTACTACTACGCGCCGGACCCGTCGAGCCAGCAGATCTGCTCGATCGGCGGCAACGTCGCGGAGAACTCCGGTGGCGCGCACTGCCTGAAGTACGGCTTCACCACCAACCACGTCGTGGGCGCCGACTTCGTCACCGCCGGCAGGCGACACCGTGGCCCTCGGCGGTGCGGCGCCGGACAGCCCCGGCTACGACCTGCTCGGCGCGGTCGTCGGCTCGGAGGGGACCCTCGGCATCGTCACCTCGGTGACCGTCCGGCTGGTGCGCCTGCCGGAGGAGGTGCGCACCCTGCTCGTCGGCTTCGAGAGCACCGACCACGCAGGTGCGGCCACGTCGGCGATCATCGCGGCCGGCATCGTGCCTGCTGCCATCGAGATGATGGACGCCCTCGCGATCGAGGCGGCCGAGGCCGCGGTGCAGTGCAACTACCCCGACGGCGCCGGCGCCGTGCTCGTCATCGAGCTGGACGGCGCCGCGATCGAGGTGGAGCAGGAGTTCAGCGAGGTCGAGCGGCTCTGCCACGAGAACGGCGCCTTCGAGCTGCGCGTCGCGACCGACCCGACCGAACGCGCGTTGATCTGGCGGGGCCGCAAGTCCGCGTTCGCAGCGGTGGGCCGGATCAGTCCCGACTACATCGTCCAGGACGGCGTCATCCCGCGTACGGCGCTCCCGGAAGTGCTCAAGGCGATCAACGAACTCTCCGGCTCGTCGGGTGTCCGGGTCGCCAACGTCTTCCACGCCGGCGACGGCAACCTGCACCCGTTGGTGCTCTTCGACGACTCCGTCGAGGGCGCCGGCGACGCGGCCGAGAAGGTCAGCGGCGCGATCCTCGACCTGTGCATCGAGCACGGCGGATCGATCACCGGTGAGCACGGCGTCGGCATGGACAAGTCGAAGTACATGCCACGGATGTACACCGACGAGGACCTCGACACGATGCAGCTGGTGCGCTGCGCGTTCGACCCGCAGTCGATCTCCAACCCCGGCAAGGTGTTCCCGACCCCGCGGCTGTGCGGCGAGGTGCCCGGCCGCAAGAAGGGCGCCCACCCGCTCCAGGAAGCCGGGCTGGCGGAGGTGTTCTGATGGCCGCCGCCACCGTGGACAGCACCGCTCGCGAGGCGGTCGGGTCTGCGTGCGCCGACGTCCGCGAACCGGAGCCGGTCGACCACGTCGACGGCGTCGTGCCGGGACTGGTCGCACGGCCCGAGGACACCGGCCAGGTCGCCGAGGTGCTCCGGGCCGCCGCGGCGCACGGGCTCACCGTCGTACCCCGCGGACGTGGCACCAAGCTGTCGTGGGGGAGTGCCGCCCACCAGCGCCGACGTGCTGCTCGACGTGAGCGCGCTCGACCAGGTCGTCGAGCACGCGGCCGGTGACCTGATCGTGGTCACCCAGGCCGGCACGCGTCTCGCTGATCTCCAGCAGGTCGTGGGTGGCGGTGGCCAGCGTCTTGCGCTCGACGAGACCGTCCCGGGCGCGAGCATCGGGGGGACGCTGGCCACCAACGCGAGCGGTGCACGTCGCGTCGCCACGGGCACCGCCCGCGACCTGCTGATCGGCATCACCGTGGTGCGCGCCGACGGGGTGGTCGCGAAGGCCGGCGGCCGGGTGGTCAAGAACGTCGCGGGCTACGACCTCGGCAAGCTGCTCATCGGCTCGTTCGGCACCCTGGCCGTCATCACCGAGGCCGTCTTCCGGCTGCACCCCGTGCCGGTGGCGAGCCGCTGGGTGAGCGACGCCGGTGAGCGATCCGACGACAGGCCCAGGACGTCGTCCAGACGGTGCTGCACGGCCAGGCCGTCCCGGCCGCGATCGAGGTCGAGTGGCCGACGGACGGGCCGGGTGCCGTGCACGTGCTGCTCGAGGGCCGCGAGGACGGTGTCGCCGGTCGAGCCGCCACCGTGCGGAGCCTGCTCGGTGGTGCGGCGACCGAGTCGCACCGACGACCCGGCCGGCGGAGCGACGTACCCCTGGGACACCGCGGCCACCGGCGACGACCGGGCCACCTGCCTGAAGCTGACCTTCGTGCTCTCCGGTCTCGCCGACGTGCTCGCGACCGCGCGCGAGACGGGGCTGCACGTGCGCGGCTCGGCCGGCGTCGGGTGTCGCCTACGCCGCACTCGACGCGGGCGCCTCCGTCGAGTCGGCGCAGGACGCCGTACGCCGGATCCGCGAGACCTGCACGCGCGCCGGTGGCAGTGCCGTCGTCGTCGATGCACCGGCCGCGGTGAAGGCGGCCGTCGACGTGTGGGGACCGGTGCCCGCGCTCGACCTGATGCGCCGGGTCAAGGACCAGTTCGACGCCGACCACCGGCTCTCGCCGGGCCGATTCGTGGGAGAGATATGAGCGACCTGGGCGAGACCGGCAGCATCGTCGACCTGGGGACACCCGTCGTCGGCGGCGCCTTCGACGAGCACCACCCACCCGACGCGGCGCTGATCGGCGACTGCGTGCACTGCGGGTTCTGCCTGCCCACCTGTCCGACCTACGTGCTGTGGGGCGAGGAGATGGACTCGCCGCGCGGCCGGATCTACCTGATGAAGGAGGGCCTCGAGGGCGAGCCGATGACCGACTCGATGGTCTCGCACTTCGACGCCTGCCTCGGGCTGCATGGCCTGCGTGACCGCGTGCCCGTCGGGCGTGCAGTACGACACCCTGATCGAGCAGACCCGCGCCCAGGTCGAGCGCCACCACGAGCGGTCGGCGAAGGAGAAGGCCCTGCGTGGGCTGGTGTTCTCGCTGTTCCCGCACCCCCGTCGGTTGCGCCTGCTGCGAGGTCCCCTGCGGCTGCTGCAGGCCAGCGGGCTCGACCGCGCGCTGCGCCGCACCGGACTGCTCGAACGGGTCGCGCCCCAGCTGGCCGCGATGGAACGGCTCGCACCGCGGCTCGGCAAGCCGCAGCCGCTGCCCGAGCGCATCCCCGCTGCCGGGCAGCGTCGTGCCGTCGTCGGCCTGCTCACCGGTTGCGTGCAGGGCGCGTTCTTCCCGGGCGTCAACGCGGCCACCGCGCGCGTGCTCCAGGCCGAGGGCTGCGACATCGTCGTGCCGAAGGTCCCAGGGCTGCTGCGGTGCCTTGTCGGTGCACAACGGCCGCGAGCCGGAGGGCCAGGACTACGCCCGCAAGCTCGTCGACGCCTTCGAGCACTCGGGGGTGGAGTACGTCGTGGTGAACTCCGCGGGCTGCGGCTCGACGATGAAGGAGTACGCCGACCTGCTGGCCGACGACCCGGCGTACGCCGACCGCGCGCGTGCCTTCGCCGAACGCGTGCGTGACGTCGCGGAGATCCTCGACGAGCTCGGCCCGGTCGCGACCCGGCACCCGCTCGAGGTGACCATCGCCTACCACGACGCCTGCCACCTCGCCCACGCCCAGGGCGTGCGCGCGCAACCGCGTCGACTGCTCGAGGCGATCCCGGGGCTGGAGCTCCGCGAGATCGCCGAGTCCGAGCTGTGCTGCGGCTCGGCCGGGATCTACAACATCCTCAACCCGGAGACCGCGAGCGAGCTCGGCGACCGCAAGGCGGCCAACGTCCTCGCCACCGGAGCCGACGTGCTCGTCACCGCCAACCCGGGATGCCTGATGCAGGTCACCTCGGCCATCGAACGTTCAGCGGCCACCCGATGGGGATGGCCCACACCATCGAGGTGCTCGACGCCTCCATCCGCGGCCTGCCGGTCGCCACCCTGCTTCCCACCTGACCCATCCACCTCTCGGGAGAATCTGATGTTCCAGCAAGACCTGCAAGCGGTCGGCGACTCGCTGTTCCTGAGCGCGCTGTGCGGTGCCATCCCGTTCGTCACCCTGCTCGTGCTGCTCGGTGGCCTGCGCCTCAAGGCGTGGCTGGCCGGCCTGATCTCGCTGGGCGTCGCGCTCGTGGTCGCGATCGTGCTGTTCAGCATGCCGGTCGGGCAGGCGCTGCTCGCCGGCACCGAGGGCGCCGCGTTCGGCTTCTTCCCGATCCTGTGGATCGTGCTCAACGCGATCTGGGTCTACAACCTGACGGTGTCGTCGGGTCACTTCGACGTGCTGCGGCGGTCCTTCGCGACGGTCAGCTCCGACCAGCGGGTGCAGGCGATCATCATCGCGTTCTGCTTCGGCGCGCTGCTCGAGGCGCTGGCCGGCTTCGGCACCCCGGTCGCGATCACCGTCGTGATGCTGATGGCGCTGGGCTTCCAGCCGCTGAAGGCCGCCGCGGTGGCGCTGATCGCGAACACCGCGCCGGTCGCCTTCGGTGCGCTGGCCACCCCGATCGTCACGCTGGCCACGGTGTCCTCCGGCGCGAGCAACGACCCCGGCCTGACCGTCGACACCCTCGGCTCGATGGTCGGTCGGCAGACCCCGATCCTCGCGGTCGTCGTACCGCTGATCCTCGTGTTCGTCGTCGACGGCCGTCGCGGCGTACGCCAGACCTGGCTGCCGGCCATCGTCTGCGGCCTCGCCTTCGGGCTCGCGCAGTTCACCGCGGCCAACTACATCTCGGTGCCGCTCGCCGACATCGTCGCGGCCCTCGTGTCCGCCGCCGCGGTCGTGCTGCTGCTCCGCGTCTGGTCGCCGTCCGAGGTGCTCGCCGCCGAGTCGTCCGGGTCGAACGTGCCGTCCGACGCGAAGGTGTCCGTCGGTGCCGGTGCGGGCACCGGGGGCAGCGCCGACGGGGTCGAGACGCCGGTCCGCGACAGCCGCGCCGACGTGGTGCGCGCCTATGCGCCGTACGCCGTGATCATCGTGATCTTCTCGATCGCCAACATCACCGCGGTCAAGGACTTCCTCGCCAAGGAGCCGTGGACCTACAGCTTCGGCTGGCCCGGGCTCGACGTGCTCAACTCCCAGGGCGACCCGGTCGCCACGACGACGTTCGCGTTCAACTGGCTGCCTGCCGCCGGAACGCTGATGATCATCGCCGGCATCATCACCGCGGTGATCCTCAAGATCAGCCCGGCCGAGGCGCTGCGGGCCTACGGCCGCACCTACGTCGAGCTGAGCTCCGCGATCGTCACCGTGATGGCCGTGCTCGCGCTGGCCTACGTGATGAACCTGTCCGGCCAGACCAGCTCGCTCGGCGCCTGGCTCGCCGGCGCGGGCGGTGCGTTCGCGATCCTGTCGCCGATCCTCGGCTGGATCGGCGTGGCCGTCACCGGCTCGGACACCTCCGCCAACGCGCTGTTCGGCGCCCTGCAGGTGCAGACCGCGAAGGAGGCCGGCCTCGACCCGGTGCTGATGGCCGCGGCGAACTCCTCGGGCGGCGTGCTCGGCAAGATGATCAGCCCGCAGAACCTCGCGATCGCCGCCGCTGCGGTCGGCATGGCCGGCAAGGAGGGCGACATCTTCCGCAAGGTGATCGGCTGGAGCCTCGCCCTGCTCGTGGTGATGTGCGTGATCGTCGGCCTGCAGTCCACCCCGGTGCTCGACTGGATGGTGCCCTAGCTGGGCTGCGATCCGTGGTCCCAGGATGCACGGTTTGCCCGGGCGCCCGGCGAAACCGTCCAGTGGAGGGCTGCAGATTGCCCACCCCCACTGACACAGTTCGGTCCGGGCGCCCGGCCAAACTGGCCCGCTGCGCACCAAGGCCCTACACCGGCTCCTCGCGTCGGCAGCACCACCTCGGTCGACGTACCCACCTCCAGCACCCGTACGTCGACCGACGGGGCCGACGTGCGGGCGTGCTCGGCGAACTCCCGACCGGGCTCGTGGAAGACCCGCTTGCGGACCCAGCCCATGCCGCGCGGCCAGAACGTGCCGTAGTGGATCGGGATCGCGACGTCGGCGTCGATGACGGGGAGGCACCCGGCCGCCTGCGCGGGGTCCATGTGCTCCCCGCGCAGGTTCGGGCCCCATCCCCACACCGGCAACAGGGCGAGGTCGAGCTTCCCCGGGTAGAGCTCGCCCATGCCGTCGAACACCGACGTGTCGCCTGCGAAGTACGTCGCCCCGGCTCCCTGCACGACGTAGCCCACGGCCTCTCCGTGCGGTCCACCCCACGGCCACCGGGTCGCGTCGTGCACCGCGTGCACCACGTGCACCGTCGCGTCGCCGACCGGCACCACGTCGCCGGCCACCACCTCGACGGGTTCGACGGGGAGCTTCGCCAGCAGCCCGGCCGCACCGCGCGGGATCAGCACGGGGGTCCCGGGTTCGAGCTGCGCGAGTGAGGGGAGGTGGAGGTGGTCCATGTGCAGGTGCGAGATGGCCACCGCGTCCAGCCCCGGCGGCGGGTGCGGCACCAGCCCGGCCCTGCGGTGCAGGTGCATCAGGGCCCCGGTGAGCAGCGGATCGGTGAGGATGCGCGCCCGGTCGTCGATGAGGACGGTGGCGTGACCCCACCAGGTCACCCGGATGGAGCTGCTGGCCGATTCTGCTCGCACCCTTGCGATTCTGGCCCCACCTCCGAGCCCCGCGTCTCACCTGTGTCAGGTGAGCCGCGGCGGGTGGTCCGCGTTCTACCTTCCACGGGCGTGGGCCGGTCGCGGCCCGGGGAGTGAGGGCACGATGCAGGAGCGCGAGGGGGAGTGCGGGCGCCGCGGTGAGCTCGCTGGACGGCCGCACCTTCCAGGTCGACGACATGGATGGTCCTGCGGTCGCCGGAGACCTCGTGATCCTGCACCCGGAGTCGGGGGAACGCGTGCTCGGCCAGGTCCTGCACAAGCGTCGTACGGCGGACGCGACTGTCGGCGAGGGTGGCATCCTCGGCGTGCTCGGGGGCGACGGGGAGCTCGACACATCGCTGGTGGACCCCTTCCACGGGGGGTGGGTCCAACGGGCACCACACGAGGTGTGGGCTGCGCTCGAGCGCAGCCGGGCCGCGAAGATGCGCGTCGGCGTCTCGCAGTCCGGGCCGGCGATGCTGTCGGGTGCCTCGTTCAACCGCCACACCTTCCTGTGCGGGCAGTCGGGATCGGGGAAGTCCTACGCGCTCGGCGTACTCCTCGAACAGCTGCTCATCGACACCGAGCTGCCGATCGTCGTGCTCGACCCCAACGGCGACTTCGTCGGGCTGGGTACGACGGTCGACGGTGCCGAGCCCGACGAGCGCAAGCGCATCGAGGAGGCCGACGTCCAGGTGTTCGGCGCGACCCCACCGCCCGGGGCGCGACTCCTGCGGGTCAGGTTCAACGACCTCGGCACCGAGGCGAAGGCCGCGGTCCTCCAGCTCGACCCGCTCGTCGACCGGGGCGAGTACAACCTGCTCATCTCGCTTGCCGGGGAGTTCCGCAGCGACGCCGACCGGCGAGGTCATCGCCCGGCTGCACGCCTCGGAGAACGCCGACGAGAGAAGCTGGCGGAGCGCATCGAGAACCTCGGCGTGCTCGACTGGGACGTCTGGGCGCGCGACAAGGAGCCCATCCTCTCGGCGCTCGATCCGCTGCCGCGCGCGACCGTCGTCGACGTGGGCGGGTTCCAGCATCCCCGCGAGCGGCTGGCCGTCGCGATGGCCCTCCTCGACCACCTCTGGGCGCGTCGCGAGGAGCGGCAGCCGGTCCTGCTCGTCATCGACGAGGCGCACAACGTCTGCCCCGCCGACCCGGTGGACCCGATGGCCCGGGCGACCACCGATCGTCTGGTGCAGATCGCCAACGAGGGCCGCAAGTACGGCATCTGGCTCTTCCTGTGCACCCAGCGTCCGTCGCGGATCAGCCAGGCCGTGCTCGCGCAGTGCGACAACCTGGCGCTGATGCGGATGAACTCTCCCGGAGACCTGGCCGAGCTCGAGCAGCTGTTCGGCTTCGTGCCGCCGGAGATGCTGCGGCTCGCGCCGATGTTCCGCAAGGGTGAGTCGTTGATGTCCGGTGCGTTCGCGCCGGCACCCACGTTCGTGCAGATGCGGCGACGGCGTACGCAGGAAGGTGGCGGCGACCTCAGGGTGCCGACGCTGGCTCAGTGACCGCGCCGTCCGCACGGAGGTCGGTGCGGTGCCCCAGCCGTTCGAGGATGGAGACCAGCACCTCGTGCAGCTGCTCCGCACCGTGGATCTCGAGGCCGGGCTCGACCAGGTCGGTCGGCGCGACGAAGGTTCCGCGGTCCTGCCACCCGCCCAGGCCGCCGTGCGCGCCGACCAGGTCCTCGAACGCCGAGACCTCCAGCGACGAGGTGTCGACCGCGCTGTTGACGTAGATGTCCGGCGAGGTGGGCATCTCCACCGCCCGCAGCAGGACCCGGGCTGCGTGCGGGGCGAAGTCGCGCAGCGGGTCGACCCCGGAGACCTCGTCGGGGCGCAACCGCCGGTAGCCGTCGGCCCCGATCACCACGGGTCCGTGCTCGCGGCTGAGCACGGCGATGAAACCGATCCCGGGGTGGGCCGCCAGACCGGGGAGCAACCGCGGCCACCTCACCTCGATGTCCTCGAGCATGAGGCGCTCGTCCTGGGGTGCGTAGACCAGGCCGAGGTTCCCGGACCCGAGCACGACCAGGTTGTCCGACGCTCCGTCGCCGGTTCCTTCACTCGAGTGGGAGCGGAGCCGGGCGGCAGCCCGGCTGGCGGTCTGCTCGCGGACACCGTGGTCACCCGAGAGGTCGTCGAGGAGTGACTCGGCGCGGCCCCAGCTCTCGACGTTCTCCTCGAGCGAGAGCACGTCCTGGCTGGTGAGGTCGCTGCACAGGTCACCGAGCGAGGTCCCGTAGCGGTCGGCGAAGGGCGCGCCCTGCGACTGGCCGTGGTCGGAGAGCACCACGAAGTGGTAGCGACGCGGGCACTCGTGCGTGACCTCCTCCAGCACGGCGAGGGCCTGGTCGAGACGGGTCAGGACCTCGAGCGACTCGAGCCTCGTGCCGCCCGCGTGGTGGGCCACCTCGTCGTAGTCGACGAAGTCGACGTAGATGCTCCTGGCTCCCCGCATCATCTGGTGCGCCACGATCGCCAGGTTGAGGTCACGCATCAGCGCGTTGCTCACCGCGCGCAGGAGGGCGAAGGTCCACGACCGGTGCATCCGGGGTACGACGTTGCGGCGGTTCTGGCTCGCGGCCTGGAACCGCTCGCGCACCACCTCGGCCGTCGTACGCGCGATGCTGCGGGTGAAGCCGTCGGGCCTGGCGACGAACCGGGCCACCGTCCGCCGGGTCTCGCGCGACCCACGCCCGATGTTGACCTTGCTCATCGTCATCATGCTCAGCGGCGCGTCGCCGGAGAACAGGTTCGAGACCGACACCCCGTCGTCGGCCAGCAGGCCGCGGCCGTTGCTGGCCCGCCCCTCGATGACGGCCGCGTCGGCGGGCCGGTTGGCGACCAGGACGCGACCGAGCTCGCGGTCGTACCACCGGAACGCCGGCACCCGGTCGCAGGTGCCGTGCAGGATGCCCTGCTGGCTGGCCGGGGTGGTGCACGGCAGCTGGACGGTCCACTCGTCGAGCCGGTGGCTGCCCGAGCTCACCCACCGGGCCAGCGTCGGCATCGTGCCTGACTGCAGGGCCCAGTGCGCCACCGGGAAGGGAACGCCGTCCATCTGCACGAAGACGACGCCGTCGACCTCCGGATCGCTGACGGTCCCGGTCTTGTGCCCGAAGCGACGCAGTGCGGCGGTGAACGCGTCGTCGTTCCCGGCGGTCGCCATCCAGGTCAGGGTCGTGCCGATCGCGGCTGCGATCCAGGTGGCCGCGACCAACGTCCAGAACGAGGTCGCCTCGACACCGGGCAGCACGAGCAGTGCGATGTGCATCGCCACCGCCTGGCTGGTGATCGCGAGCAGTGCCACCGCCAGCCATCCGATGGTCGTGGCGACGGCGATCAGGACGGGGCGGATCAGGATGCCGAAGATGGCCGTGACCGCGGCCGCCGCGACCAGCTGCCAGGGCGACGAGGCGCTCAGGCCGGGCAGCAGGGCGGCGGCGGCGATGAGCGCCAGGGAGCTGATGGTCCAGGAGAGGGCCATCCGGCCCAGGTCGGAAGGACGCAGCCTGGCTGACATGTGCACAGTCTCGGCCGGGCTCCCGGTCGGTGGGGTCACCCGAGCAGGGTGACCCAGAACATGTCCAGAACATCTGCCGGGCCATCTGGCCAAGGCTGGATACGCGTGACACACTAAGGCAAGGCTTACCTATTGCCTGTTGCCCTGTCCGTGACCCAGCGACCGTGGAGACTCACCGTGATCTTCTGCCACTGCGCCGTGGTCGGCGACCGTCAGGTCGCCGAGGCCGTCGCCGCCGGCGCGGACACGGTGGCGTCGGTGTGCAAGGCCACGGGAGCCGGGCAGCAGTGCGGCACCTGCATCTTCTCCGTCCGTCGCGTGCTGTGCGACCATCAGGCCAAGAGCCAGGCTTCGGCCCAGGCTCCTGGCCAGGTCCAGTCAGCACCGGCGATCGGAGTACAAGTTGCAGCCAGTTAGCCCCCGCGTCGTGGAGCTCCTCAACGAGGCGCTCACCTTCGAGCTCACCGTGACGAACACCTACTTCCTGCACGCCCGGATGCTCGACAACTGGGGACTCTCGCGTCTGGGCAAGGTCTACTACGACCTGTCCATCGACGAGATGAAGGACGCCGACGCGCTGATCAACCGGGTGCTGATGTTCGACGGACACCCCAACGTGCAGCGTCTGAACAACATCGCCGTGGGGGAGAACCCCGAGGAGATGCTCCGCCTCGCCCTCGACAGCGAGAAGGCTGCGGTGGCCCAGTTCAACGCAGCAGCCGAGGAGTGCCACGAGCTCGGTGACCACGGCACCGCCGCGGTCTTCGAGGAGATGGTCCGCGACGAGGAGACCCACGCCGACTGGTTCGAGAGCCAGATCGACGCGCTGGAGCGGGTCGGCGTCGCGCAGTACCTCGCCCAGCAGATCGACTCCGGCAGCTCGCCCGCCTGACCCACCCTCTGGCGGACCTCGGGCCGCCGCGTCTTCGGCGGGCTGGAAGACTGACCGCATGACCGACAGCGCACCCACCATTCCCGGTGCCCAGGAGGGCCTGACCGGCAACTTCGTCGACTGGCTCGGGCTCGAGTTCGTCGAGATGAGCGGTGACGAGGTGGTGTGCACCTGGGTCGCCGAACCGCGGATGCACCAGCCCTACGGC
Source organism: uncultured Actinomycetota bacterium (assembly GCA_963797505.1). Lineage (GTDB taxonomy): Bacteria > Actinomycetota > Actinomycetes > Propionibacteriales > Nocardioidaceae > Marmoricola. Next base: position 28,600 of record CAWCQB010000030.1, read on the forward strand.
ATCGTCCACGGCGGCATCCACTGCAGCGTCGTGGAGACCCTGGCAAGCTTCGGCGCGGCGATGTGGCTCGGGGACAAGGGCAAGGTCGTCGGCGTGAACAACAACACCGACTTCTACCGCGCCGTCTCGGAGGGGTCGCTCACCTCCACCGCTCGGCCGGTGCACCGCGGACGGTCCCAGCAGGTGTGGGCCGTCGAGACCGTGGCCGACGACAACGGCAAGGTGGTCGCGCGGGGCCAGGTCCGGCTGCAGAACCTGTACCCCGACGCCTGAAGATCCCGCGGGCCAAAGCACGGCGATCTCGACCGTTTCGCCTATTGTCGAACCAGGAGTCCGGCGCAGTGGCACCCTCGAGGTGCCGGGATTCGCCGGCAGCGAGGAGGCGCTCGATGGACCCGAAGTCCGCGCGCAAGGCGCAGGGCACGGACTACGTCTTCGTCGCGCCCGACCCCGGCCGCCGCATCCTCCGGGTGACCCTGTTCCTCGCCCTGGTGGGGCTCTGCGTCGGTGTCACGCTGAGCTTCTCCGACCGTGAGCTGTGGACGATGCTGCTCGCCGGTGTCTCCGCGGTGGCCCTGGTCGTGTGCTGGGCGATGCTCCAGTCGAGCATCCCGCAACGCATCACCGTGCGCGGGGCCCTGGTGCAGATCCGCCGGGATGGTCGCGTGGACACCTTCGACCTCGAGGACCCCGCCGTCGACATCCGGGTCAAGGACGGCGAGATCGCCTTCGCCCACTACATGGACCGCTGGGTCGTGGTGCGCTCCAAGGACGTCGACTGGAAGGTCTTCAGCGACGTCGTCATGTACTACCAGAACAAGGCCGACCACAACGCCGAGGAGCGCGACCGGCGCTTCAACCGCTGATTCCCCGGACGATCCTGAAAAAAGTCGCGAACAGGGCGGAACCTACCCGTCACGGCGGCGATTACCCCTCCGGATGCCTGCCCACGCAACAGCGGGCTCCGTGAGGTCCGAGCGATGACACTGCCGACGTACACCGCCCACCGGTGCCCGCCGCAGGGCGCGCTCGTTCTGCCCCATGACGTAGCCTGTCGGCCACCCCTACCCCCCGTTGGTGGCCGGCAGGCTACATGGGGCACCGACCTCACGAGGAGTTCGAGTCGTTGGAGATCCGCGACGACATCGTCCGGGCGGCAGTCTCGGGAGACCCGGACGGCTTCCGGGCGGTCTACGACGCGCTCGCGCCGCGCGTCCTCGGCTATCTCCGGTCGCGGGGAGTCGAGGATCCCGAGGGCATGGTCAGCGAGGTCTTCCTCGCCGTGCACCCGCGGCTGCCCGACCTCACCGGCGGCGGCTCCGGGCTGCGCACCCTGGTCTTCTCGGTGGCGCACGCTCGCGCGGTCGATGACGCGCGCCGGCGCTCGCGCCGCCCGACGAGCTTCTCCTACGACCCGGAGTACGACGACCGGGTCACCGGCTCGGCCGAGCAGATCGCCGTGGAGTCTCTCGAGGCCGAACGGGCGATCGAGCTCATGCAGGAGCTGAACGAGGACCAGCGCACCGTGGTCACCCTGCGGATCATCGGTGACCTCACCCTCGAGCAGACCGCGGAGGTGACCGGCAAGACGGTCGCGTCGGTCAAGCAGCTGCAGCGCCGGGGGCTGGTCCGCCTGCGCACCCTGATGGCGGCGACGGAGGTGACCCGATGAGTCACGTCCGGATCGAGGAGATGCTCGCCGAGTCGGGCCTGGCCCGCGAGGAGATGACCGACGTCGTCGACCTGCTGATGGCGGTCGAGGACCTCGTCGACGATGCGCCGGCACCCTCCGCCGAGCTCGCGGCCCTGCTCGGGCCGGCGCGTCCGCGGCCCGTCGCTCGGGCCACCGGCCGGCGCGGTGCCGTCGCAGGCGCGCTGGTGCTCGCGTTGTCCGGGGTCGGGGCGACCGGCCTCTCGGCTGCGGCCAACACCCTGCCGCGACCCCTGCAGCACCAGGTCTCGCAGTTCTCACAGAACTACCTGCCCTTCGACCTGCCCGAGCCACCGGCTCCGCACCATCGGTCGCAGGGGCTGCCGGCGCTGACTCCCGCACCGCTGGGCGCCCGCGGCGGCGCGACCTCGCGGTCGATCCCCGGACGCGAGCACGATCCCGCGGACATCGCTCCGCCGGCGCCGACGGCGCACGCCCAGCCGTCGCCCCCGGCCCCTGCCACCTCCTCGACCGAGCCCAGCGCCGCGCCGGGCTACGCGACCGGTTCGGCCGCCCCGTCACCGTCGATGCAGCCCTTCGCCACGGGCTCGCCGAGCCCGTCGGGTCGTCCGCACGACGGTTCCGAAAAGGGTCACCCGAGCCCGGACCCGGGCCAGGACGACAAGGGCAAGGGCCACGGCACCAACCCGGGCAAGGGCACCGACCCGGGCACTGGCCAGGGCAACAAGCCCGGCCCGGGCAACGGCGGGCATGGCCCGACTCCGGGCCCTGACCTGCCCGTGCCCTCGACGCCGACGCAGCCCGTGCCCACGGATCCCCAGCCCGACCCGCCGACCCCGACGCTCCCCCTGCCGGACCCGCTGCCCGGCATCGAGCTCCCGCGAGTCGACGGCCTCACCGGTCAGAACTGACCGCATGCTCTGCCCGCGTCTGGGCACGTGGGTCCATGACCTCCCTCTGGCTCGACCGCGCTGCATCCTGCACGAGTGACCCCTTTCCGGAAGCACCCGTGCAGGACCTGGTGGTCGGCGCGGGCCTGACCGGACTCGTGACCGCGTTGCTGCTGGCCCGCGCGGGTCGGCGGGTGGCCGTGCTCGAGGCGCGGGAGGTCGGGGCGGTTGCGACCGGCAACACCACCGCCAAGATCTCGCTGCTGCAGGGCGCGAAGTACTCCCGTCTCCTGCGCTACCAGTCCCGTCGCGTGGCCCGGGCGTACGTCGAGGCCAACCGCGAGGGGATGGACTGGCTGCTGCGCTTCTGCGACGACCACGGCGTGGCCGTGCAGCGGCGACCTGCGATCACCTACGCCGCCGCCGAGTCAGAGCTCTCCAGCGTGCGCGACGAGCACGAAGCCGCCACGTCGGTCGGCCTCGACGTCACCTGGGCCGAACGTCTGGACGTGCCGTTCCCCATCCACGGCGCCACCGTTCTGGCGGACCAGGCACAGTTCGACCCGATGGAGGCGCTCGCCGCACTCGTCGGCGAGCTGCGCCGCCACGGCGGGACGCTGCACCAGGGCACTCGGGTCCGCACCGTGTCGCTCCTCGGCACCCCGGAGGTGCGCCTGGACGACGGGTCGACGATCGGGGCCGAGCACGTGGTGCTGGCGACGGGGTCGCCGATCCTCGACCGGGGGCTGTACTTCGCCAAGGTCGAGCCGATGCGTTCCTACGCGCTCGCGTTCGACGGCGTGGCCGCACCCGAGGCGATGTACCTCTCGGCGGGCTCCGACACCCGGTCCGTGCGCGACGCTCCCCGGCCCGGCGGCGGGGCAAGTCTGCTGGTCGGTGGGGCCGGGCACGCAGTGGGCCGGACGCGGTCGGAGGTCGAACACGTCGACCGCCTGCGCGAGTGGACGGCGGAGTACTTCCCCGGAGCCGTCGAGACGCACCACTGGTCGGCGCAGGACTACCGGTCGCACGACTCGGTGCCGTACGTCGGGTCGCTGCCGCGCGGGTTCGGCCGGATCCACCTCGCGACCGGGTTCGACAAGTGGGGGATGACCAACGGAGTCGCCGCCGCCCGGATCATCTCCGGCGAGATCCTCGGTCAGAAGCCCACGTGGGCGAAACCGCTGGGCCGTCGGATCACCGGTCCGTCGGCCGCGGCGCACCTGGCGGCGATCAACATCAAGGTGGGCGTCGGGACGGTCAAGGGCGCGGCCGAGCGGCTGACCCGCAGGGACGCCGACGGGGTGATCCCGCTGTGCACGCACCTCGGCGGTCCCCTGCACTGGAACGACTGCGAGGAGTCGTGGGACTGCCCGCTGCACGGGTCGCGCTTCGCCGCCGGTGGCGAGGTGCTCGAAGGTCCGGCGACCCGGGCGCTGAAGAAGCGCTAGTCGAGCAGGTCCAGCAGCCAGCTCGGGCTCATCGTCCGGCAGCCGAGTGCCTCGACCCGCAGCTGCAGGCCGCGGTCGGCGGTGACGACCACGACGTCCTCGTCCTTCTCGCGCAGGGCACGGGCCTCGCCGGCGATCGCGGAGTCACCGTCGCGGGGGGCGTGCACGGTGCGCAGGTGGGCGTCCTTGCCCTTCGGGACGCCGCCCTTCGCCTGGCCCTCGAGGACCAGCACGATCTCGTCGTACGACGTGTCGGCGACCGCCAGCCGGCCGTGCAGCCGAGCCGCGGCCCCGGCCCGGTCGCGCCACCAGCCGTCCGGCCTGGACCCGACGACGTTGGCGCCGTCGACGACGAGGACCGTCACGTGATCAGGTCCGTGCGCTCGAACATCTCGGCCGCCTGACGGGCTGTCGGGGAGCCGGCATCGAGGTCGGCGCCCGCCTCGCGAAGGACCCGGACGACCTCGTCCTCGCCCTTGAAGATCGCGCCGGCGACGGGCGACTGGTCGCGCTTGTTGCGTCGATCGACGTCCGCGCCCCGCTCCACGAGCATGCGCACGGTCGCCGGATGGCCGTGGTACGCCGCGAGCATCAGCGCCGTGTTGCCGTCCTCGTCCTGGACGTCGGCAGGCAGCCCGTGCTCGACGAACCCGGCGAGCTCGTCCGTCATGCCCTCGCGGGCGAAGTGCATCGCCAGCTCGACGACCCGGGCGGTCTCGTCGGGGGTGAGCGGCCGGTCCTCGCTCACGTCGCCTCCACCGAGAACAGCTGGTGCTCTCCCGGGAGTCCCTTGAACTCCACGGTGTCCTCCTCGACGAAGGCGAACTGCCGGGAGTCGGCCAGGCGCTCGGCGATGTCGGTGCTGACCAGGATCTCGCCACCGTCGGCCATCGCCGCGACGCGCGCGGCCATGGCGACGTTGCGTCCGAAGAAGTCGCCCTCCTTCTCGATGGCCGTGCCCGTGTGCATCCCGATACGCACCCGGATCGGCGTACGACGCAACCGCCGGCTGCGCTGGCGCTTGGCACTCAGCGCGCGCTGGATGTCCACCGACGCACCCAGCGCCAGCTCGGGGGTCGAGAACACCACCATGTAGCCGTCGCCCTGGCTCTTCACGATCAGACCGCGGTGCTTCTCGACGTAGGTGTGCAGCAGCCGGTCGTGCGCGGCCAGCAGCTTGACCCACTCCTCGTCGCCGAGCTCGGAGTTGAGCGCGGTGGAGTTCTCGATGTCGGAGAAGAAGATCGTGACCTCGCCGTCGGGTCCGGCGACGCGCGCGATCTCGCGGCGGTCCTCCAGGGCCCAGCGGGTGAAGTCGTCGATGGAGGCGAGCAGGGTGCTCCGGACCCCGCGTTCGCGCATCCGGGTGACCGTGTCGAGCGCCGTCTTCATGGCCAGACCCGCGGTCTGCACGGCCTGCGCGGCCCGTGGGTTGCGCGGCGTACCGGGGTCGGCCTCGAGCGCCTGACGCAGCTCGCCGATCTCGCGGTGCGCCGCCTTCAGCTGCGTGACCAGCGCGGCGACGGCGCCGACGGCGAGGCAGAGGAGCGCCACGAGGAGGACGGTGACGGCGGTTGGCACGCGCCCAAGATTGGCACAGCGGTGCTGCATCGGGACGGCTGCCCGTGGCATAGTGGAACCTGTTCTAGTTTTGGCGAGGAGCGTGGAATGACGGACGCAGCAGTGACGCCGGCCATCGAGGGCTGGTTCACCACCGGCGCCGAGCCGGCCCTGGTCGCGTCGCGGTGCACGACGTGCGGCTCGGTGTTCTTCCCACCGACCTCGGGCTTCTGCCGCAACCCGGCCTGCTCCGGTGAGGACTTCGAGGCGACCGAGCTGTCCCGTCGAGGGGCGGTCTGGTCCTACACCGACGCGCAGTACCAGCCGCCTGCGCCGTACATCCCGGCCACCGAGCCCTACGTGCCGTTCGCGCTCGCCGCCGTCGAGCTGCCGGAGGGCATCGTCGTGCTGGGGCAGCTGGCCGACGGCTACGGCGTCGACGACGTGCACGTCGGCAGCGAGGTCGAGGTGGTCGTCGAGACGCTCTACACCGACGACTCGGGTGAACGGACCATCTGGCGCTGGAAGCCAGTGACTGAGCTTGGCGAGGAGGCCGACCAGTGAGTCCAGCACATGCTCGGGACGTCGCAGTGCTCGGAGTCGGGATGCACCCCTGGGGCAAGTGGGGGCGCAACTTCGTGAGCTACGGCGTGCACGCAGCACGGCAGGCACTCGCGGACAGCGACGTCTCTTGGGAGGACGTCGACCTGGTCGTGGGTGGCGAGACCGTGCGCAACGGGTACGGCGGCTACGTCGCCGGCGCCACCTTCGCGCAGGCACTGGGGTGGAACGGCGCGCGCGTGGCCACGTCGTACGCCGCCTGTGCGACCGGGGCGCAGGCGCTCGACACCGCTCGGGCGCGGATCCTCGCCGGGCTGAGCGAGGTGGCGCTCGTGGTGGGTGCGGACACCACGCCGAAGGGCTTCCTCGCGCCCAACGCGGGGGAGCGGTGGGACGACCCCGACTGGCTGCGGTTCCGGCTGCTGGGGATGACCAACCCGGGCTACTTCGCGCTCTACGCGCGTCGCCGGATGGACCTCTACGGCGCGACCCCGGAGGACTTCGCGGCGGTGAAGGTGAAGAACGCGCGCCACGGGCTGGAGAACCCCAACGCGCGCTACCGCAAGGAGGTCGCGGTCGACGACGTGCTGAACAGTGCCGTCGTCTCCGACCCGCTGCACCTGCTCGACATCTGCGCGACCTCCGACGGCGCCGCCGCGGTGGTGCTGACCTCGATGGACTACGCGCGGAAGCACGGGCTCGCGTCGCCGGTTCGCGTCCGGGCCATCTCGACGGTCACGCCGACCTTCCCCAACACAGTCATCGACATGCCGCTGCTCTCGACCGACCCGGCGTCGACGGTCGACCCGGGTGCGCTCACCTTCAAGGAGTCGATCGGCGCCGCGGCGTACGAGGAGGCCGGCATCGACCCCGGCGACGTCAGCCTGGCCGAGGTCTACGACCTCTCGACCGCGCTCGAGCTCGACTGGATCGAGGACCTCGCCCTGTGCAAGCGTGGCGAGGCCGAGCACCTGCTGCGCTCCGGCGACACCACCATCGGCGGCCGGATCCCGGTCAACCCGAGCGGTGGCCTGGCCTGCTTCGGCGAGGCCGTGCCCGCCCAGGCGCTCGCCCAGGTCTGCGAGGTGACCTGGCAGCTGCGTGGCCAGGCCGACGGGACGTCAGGTCGAGGACGCCACGGTCGGCATCACCGCCAACCAGGGCCTCTTCGGCCACGGCTCCTCGGTGATCCTCAGCGTCTAG
>CAWCQB010000031.1:0-35665 GCA_963797505.1 uncultured Actinomycetota bacterium
CTCGCGGCTCTCCTTCGCGTTCATCGCGTTCATGACGCTGGCCGCCCTCATCGCCGGCGCGGGACGCATCACCGACCAGCCCATCCTGATCGTCGGCGCGATGGTGGTGGGACCGGAGTTCGCCCCCATCGCCGCCATCTGCTTCGCGCTGGCCCACCCCCGCTTCGGGATGATCCCCGCGGCCGTGCGCGCCCTGGTGGCCGGCTTCGGCATCGCCGCCATCATCGCCACCGCGGTGTGGGCGGTCGCCTACGCCCTGGGCGCGTTCACCAGCACCCAGGCATCCACGGGGGACCTGACCGACTTCATCGTGCGCCCGGACGGGTGGTCGTTCGCGGTCGCGTGCCTCGCGGGAGTCGCCGGAACCCTGTCCCTGACCACGGCCAAGTCCGGCCCGCTCGTCGGCGTGTTCATCTCGGTGACCACCATCCCGGCAGTGGGCACCCTCGCCGTCTGCCTGGCCTGCGGGATCTGGTCCGAGGCCGGCTCCGCCCTCGCCCAGCTCGGGCTCAACCTCCTCGGCATCATCGTGGCCGGGACGCTCACCCTGCGCCTCCAGCGGCTGGTCTGGGAGCGGGTCTCGGTGCGGGCGCGGCACAGCCTGCTGCGCTGAGCGGGCTGGACCAGTACGCCGGCCTACCCGACGCTGTCCGACCTCGGCCCTACCATCCCCGCATGGCACAGATGAGCATGAACACCGTCATCCACGGAGCGATCCGGCGCGACCTCGACCGCTTCGTCGGAGCCGTCACCACCTTCACCGCCGGTGACACCGCGCGGGCCCAGCAGCTGGGCGGGCCTGGGCAACTTCGACCTCCAGCTGACCGACCACCACGAGGGCGAGCACGAGATCGCCTGGCCGGCGCTGGAGTCGGTCGGGGTGACCCGCGAGACGATCGCGCAGATGGACGCCGAGCACGAGACCATGGCGGCCGCGCTGGCCGAGGCCCGCACCGCGATGAGCTCCCTGGCGTCGACCGCCGGACAGGGCGAGGCCGAGACCGCGCTCTCGGCCCTGATGCGCCTGCGCGACGTGACCGTCGAGCACCTCGACCACGAGGAGCGCGAGATCGAGCCGATCTACCTCGCCAACGCCGAGGGCCCCGAGATGAAGGAGATGGGCAAGAAGTTCTCCCGCACCAGCCCGGCCAAGGCGGGCGTGTTCTTCAGCTGGATCCTCGACGGTGCGACCGGCGAGGAGAAGCAGGCGCTCACGAGCAGCGTGCCCGGACCGGTGCTGAAGATCCTCACCACGCTGTTCGGCCGCAGCTACCGCAAGGACGTCGCTCCCGTCTGGGCCACGCTGACACCCCTGGGCTTTCGTTGGGCGGCGGTGTTTGACTGACGGGGACCGTCGCCGAGCGAAGGAGAACCCGTGTCCCTGCGCACCACACCGCCGTTCCGAGCCGACCACGTCGGGAGCCTGCTGCGGCCCAAGCCGTTGCTCGAGGCCCGTGCGGCGCACGCCGCAGGGTGAGATCACCGACGAGCAGCTGGCCGCCACCGAGGACGCCGCGATCGCCGACGTCGTACGCCTGCAGCAGGATGCCGGTCTCCAGACGGTGACCGACGGGGAGTTCCGTCGTACGTCGTGGCACATGGACTTCATCTACAACATCCAGGGCATCCGTCGTACCGAGGAGAAGATGGAGGTCCACTTCCACAACGCGGAGGGCGACCTCGACTTCACCTCGGCCGGGCTCGTGGTCGACGCACCGGTGCGGATCGAGGAGCCGATCTTCGGCGGCGCCTTCGACTACCTCCAGTCGGTCGCGCCCGAGGGGATGACCCCGAAGCTGACCATCCCGTCGCCGAGCATGGTCCACTACCGCGGCGGGACGGCCGCGATCGACCCGAACGTGTACCCCGAGGAGGACCAGTTCTGGGACGACCTGTCGGCGGCGTACGCCCACCAGGTGCGGCTGATCGCCGAACGCGGCTGCCGCTACCTCCAGCTCGACGACACCAGCCTCGCCTACCTCAACGACCCCGAGCAGCGCGCCAACGTGGCCGCGCAGGGTCGCGACGCCGAGCACCAGCACGAGCGCTACATCCGCCAGATCAACGCGGCGATCAAGGACCGGCCCGAGGGGCTGAACGTCACCACGCACATGTGCCGCGGCAACTACCGCTCCTCGTGGGCGGCCTCCGGCAGCTATGACTTCGTGGCCGAGGCGCTGTTCAGCGAGCTCGACGTGGACGGCTTCTTCCTGGAGTACGACGACGAGCGCTCCGGCGGCTTCGAACCCCTCCGCTTCGTGCCCAAGGGCAAGCAGGTCGTGCTCGGCCTGGTCACCACCAAGCGCCCCGAGCTGGAGAGCAAGGACGACCTCAAGCGCCGGATCGACGAGGCCGCGAAGTACGTCCCCCTCGACCAGCTCTGCCTCTCCCCCCAGTGCGGCTTCTCCTCCACGGTCGAGGGCAACAACCTCACCGAGGGCGAGGAGATCGACAAGCTCCGCCTCGTCGTCGAGACCGCCCAAGAGGTCTGGGGCTGACAGGGCCGGCCGACAGAACGCCGGTTTCGTCCGACTAGAGTCGAAATCATGCGCTACGACTTGGACCTGTTCCTCGAGCTGAACGAGCAGTACCGCTCCAAGCCGGTAGTGCCGGCGCCACGATCACTGGACGGGAAGTCCCTGCTCGCGACCTCGCAGCGGCGCGCGGCGGACCTCGACCGCCGACTCGGAGGCATCCGCGGTGCCCGCATCCTGGAAGTGGGCTGCGGCCGGGGCCACTTCTGCAGGGTGCTCGCCGACGAGTTCGGGTGTGCCGTCTCCGGCGTCGACATCCAGGAGTACCCCGAGTGGACCGAGCGGCCCGATCTGTCGCTGCACCGCCACGACATCGCGTCGATGGACAACGACTTCCTCGGCACCTTCGACTTCATCGTGTCCTACGCGGTCTGGGAGCACGTCGAGCACCCGTACACCGCCCTTCGCGCCACCCACGATCTCCTGCGTGGCGACGGAAAGATGTATCTCTACGCCAACCTGTACCGAGGTCCCCAGGCCTCACATCGCTACCGGGACATCTTCTTCCCGTGGCCACACCTGTTGTTCTCCGACGACGTGATCCGTGACTTCTACGCCTCCCGAGGAGAGCCGCCGCGAGGCGCCGCGTGGGTCAACAAGCTGACCTACGCCCACTACCAGGAGTACTTCGACCTGGTCGGCTTCGACGTGGAGCAGACGTGGGTCTCCCAGAAGCCGCTGGACGAGGAGTTCTACCACCGCTTCGAGGACGTCCTGGGCCGCTACCCCGAGTTCGACCTGGTGCGTGACTTCATCTACGCGATCGTCAGCCCGCGCCGCGTCGGCGACGCCGACGTGGGCGCAACGACCTCCGCCGAGGACTCGAAGCATGCGGAGATCGAGCGGCTGCGTCAGCGCTTGGCCACCGTCAAGCGCCAGCGGGATCGACACGCCAGTCAGCTGGAGCGGATGCGTGCGTCGCGCTCGTGGCGCATCACCGGGCCGCTTCGCAGGGCCCGGGGACTCCTGCGCTGACCAAGGTCAGGCAAGCGCCAGCTGCTGCTTGACGACGGCGGCGAGGCGGTCGGCGATCTCGCGGGCCTGGTCGGCGCTGGCGGCCTCGACCATCACCCGGACGAGCGGCTCGGTGCCGGAGGGGCGGAGGAGCACGCGGCCGGTGTCGCCGAGCTCGGCCTCTGCCTCGGCGACGGCGGCGGCGAGCACGAAGTCCTCGTCGGTGCGGGACTTGTCGACGTCGGGCACGTTCACCAGCACCTGCGGGAGCCGCGTCATCACGCCGCCGAGGTCGGCGAGCGGTGCGGCCGGTCGCGGCCATCCGGTCGAGCACGTGCAGCGCGGTCAGGATGCCGTCGCCGGTGGTCGCGTAGCGGCTCATGATCACGTGGCCCGACTGCTCACCGCCGAGGGTGAAGCCGGAGAGCTTCATCGCCTCGAGGACGTAGCGGTCACCCACCTTGGTCTGGCGTACGCCGACCCCGGCGGCCTTCATCGCCTGCACGAACCCGAGGTTGCTCATCACGGTGGCCACGACCGTGTCGGCGTGCAGCTCACCGGCTTCGCGCATCGCCAGCGCGAGGATGGCCAGGATCTGGTCTCCGTCGACGATCTCGCCGCTCGCGTCCACGGCGAGGCAGCGGTCGGCGTCGCCGTCGAGGGCGAACCCGACGTCGGCACCGTGCTCGATGACGGCCTTCTGGAGCACCTCGAGGTGGGTGGAGCCGCAGCCGTCGTTGATGTTCACCCCGTCGGGCTCGGCACAGATCGCCACCACCTCGGCACCGGCCTCACGCAGCGCGCGCGGGCCGACCTCGAAGGCGGCACCGTGGGCGCAGTCGAGCACGACCTTGATGCCCTCGAGGGAGTGGCTGATCGTCGAGTCGAGGTGGGCGGCGTACTGCTCGACCGCCGTGTCCAGGGTGCGCACCCGCCCGACGGCCGCGCCGGTCGGGCGGTCCCAGGGCTCGCGCATCCGCTTCTCGATGGCGACCTCGATGGCGTCGTCGAGCTTCACTCCCCCGCGGGCGAGGAACTTGATGCCGTTGTCGGGCATCGCGTTGTGCGAGGCCGAGAGCATCACGCCGAGGTCGGCGCCGAGCTCACCGGTGAGCCAGGCGACGCCCGGGGTCGGGAGCTCGCCGAGCAGGAGTACGTCGACCCCGGCCGAGGCGAGTCCGGCGACCACGGCCGCCTCGAGGAACTGCCCGGAGATCCGGGTGTCGCGACCGACGACCGCGACGGGCCGGTGACCGTTGAAGGTGCCGGCCTCCGCGAGGATGTGGGCGGCGGAAACGGAAAGGTCCAGGGCCAGCTCAGCGGTGAGATCACCGTTGGCCAGACCCCGGACCCCGTCCGTGCCGAAGAGGCGAGCCAAGATCAGCGCTTGCTGAACTGCGGCGCCTTGCGGGCCTTCTTCAGACCAGCCTTCTTGCGCTCGATGACGCGCGCGTCGCGGGTCAGCAGCCCGGCCTTCTTCAGGCCCGGGCGGTTGGCCTCTTCGTCGATGGAGTTCAGGCAGCGGGCCACACCGAGGCGCAGCGCGCCGGCCTGGCCGGTGATGCCACCGCCGTGGATGCGGGCGATCACGTCGAAGCGACCCTCGAGCTGGGTGGTCGCGAACGGCTCGTTGACGACCTGCTGGTGCAGCTTGTTCGGGAAGTAGCTGTCGAGCTCGCGACCGTTGACCAGCCACTTGCCGGTGCCGGGGACGATCCGGACGCGGGCGACGGCCTCCTTGCGACGGCCGGTGGCCGCGGCGGGGGCGATGGTCGCCGGCTTGGCGGGGGCGTCCGCGCTCGGAGCGCTCTCGGAGGAGTAGGCGACACCCTGCTCGTCGACCTGGTAGGTCTCCTCGGCGGAGTCGTTCTCTGCGTCTGCCACGTTGTTCCTTTGCGTGTTCTCGGGAGAGGTCGTCACTGGGAGACCTGCTTGATCTCGAAGGGCTTCGCCTTCTGGGCGGCGTGGGGGTGCTCGGGTCCGGCGTACACCTTCAGCTTCTTGATCATCTGACGACCGAGGCGGTTCTTGGGGAGCATGCCCCAGACGGCCTTCTCGACGGCCTTGCGGGCGTCCTTCTCGATCAGCTCACCGATGGGGGTGGCGGAGAGACCACCGGGGTAGCCCGAGTGGTGGTAGGACATCTTCTTGGTCGCCTTGTCGCCGGACAGCGACAGCTTCGAGGCGTTGACGACGATGACGAAGTCACCGGTGTCGACGTGGGGGGCGAACATGGGCTTGTGCTTGCCGCGCAGCAGGTTCGCGATCTGGACGGCGAGGCGACCCAGGCGGACGTCGGTGGCGTCGATGACGTGCCACTCGCGCTGGATGTCACCCGGCTTCGGGCTGTAGGTACGCAACGTTGTTGGCCTATCTGTTTCGTTCGTGTCCAACCGGGCTGATTCCCGGCTGGTGGTGGTGCTGCGCCTTCTGACGAACACTGCCCGCGACACGGCCCGGATCGGCCGGCGGCGGGACTGCCAGAGCCCCACAACGAAGAGGTGCTCAAGCGGCAGGAGGCGCGACCGTCAAGATTACCGGGGCGGTGACGCGCAGGTCAAAACGAGACCCACTGGTCCCCTCCACCGGCATGGGCATAGGTTGAAAGGAGGGAGGACGTGGGCATGGTGCCACAGCACCGCCCCTCGCCCGAACCCCCGAACCGCCACCTCGACCCGCACCTGCGAACGCAAGGAGCCGACGTGACCGACACCGGTGACACCAACACTCTCACCGTCCGGGACAACAGGACCGGCAAGGAATACCAGATCCCCATCACCGACGGGACGATCAAGGCCGGAGACCTCAGCCAGATCCGCACCGACGACGACACTCCCGGCCTCGCGACGTACGACCCCGGCTTCGTGAACACCGCCTCGTGCAAGAGCTCGGTCACCTTCATCGACGGCGAGAAGGGGATCCTCGAGTACCGCGGCTACCCGATCGAGCAGCTGGCCGAGAAGTCCAACTTCCTCGAGGTCGCCTACCTGCTGATCCACGGCGAGCTGCCCAGCAAGCCGCAGTACGACGGCTGGGTGCACGAGATCACCCACCACACGTTCCTCCACGAGAACGTCAAGACGTTCATGCAGGGCTTCCGGTACGACGCCCACCCGATGGGCATGCTGATGGCCTCCGTCGGTGCGCTCTCCACCTTCTACCCCGAGTCGGGCAACATCTCCGACCCCGACAACCGGCACATGCAGATCGTGCGGATGATCGCGAAGATGCCGACCCTGGGCGCCTGGGCGTTCCGGCACGCGCAGGGCAAGCCCTACGTCTACCCGGACAACGAGCTCAGCTACACCGCCAACTTCCTCTCGATGCTGTTCAAGATGAGCGAGCACAAGTTCGACGCCGACGAGCGGCTGGTCAAGGCGCTCGACGTGCTCTTCATCCTGCACGCCGACCACGAGCAGAACTGCTCGACCAACGCGGTCCGCTCGGTCGGCTCCTCGCAGGTCGACCCCTACTCCTCGGTGGCGGCCGGTGTCGGCGCGCTCTACGGCCCGCTCCACGGCGGCGCCAACGAGGCGGTGCTGCGGATGCTGCGACGCATCGGCAGCAAGGAGAACATCCCCGACTTCATCAAGGGCGTGAAGGACGGCAACGAGAAGCTGATGGGCTTCGGCCACCGCGTCTACAAGAACTACGACCCGCGCGCGAAGATCATCAAGAAGGCGTGCGACGACGTGTTCGAGGTGACCGGCGTCAACCCGCTCCTCGAGATCGCCCAGGAGCTGGAGAAGATCGCGCTCGAGGACGAGTACTTCATCAAGCGCAAGCTCTACCCCAACGTCGACTTCTACTCCGGCCTGATCTACGAGGCCTTCCAGTTCCCGCCCGAGATGTTCACGGTGCTCTTCGCCATCGGCCGTACGCCGGGATGGCTGGCCCAGTGGCTCGAGCTGGTCCAGGACAAGGAGCAGAAGATCGCCCGGCCGAAGCAGATCTACACCGGCGAGCGGACCCTCGACTTCGTCCCGGCCTCCGAGCGCTGGAGCTGACCAGCTGCGCGACCTGAGGCCCGTCGGCCTGGCCGTCGGGACAGGACTCGTCTCCCTCGGGTTGATGTACCTCGCCGCCCGCGGCGAGTGGCTCGGCGCCGACGTCGGCCGCGGCAACGAGTTCTGCGAGGCCGCGCGCAGCGGCTGGCTCAAGCAGCCGGCCAACTCGCTGAGCAACCTCGGCTTCGTCGTCGCCGGCGTGCTGATCGGCTGGCACGCGGGCCGACCCGAGGGTCGGCTGGCGCGACCGGGCCTGGCGACGTCGTACGCCGTCGTCGTGGTGCTGCTCGGTCCGGGCAGCATGGCGATGCACGCCACGCAGACCACGCTCGGCGGTCACCTCGACATGACCAGCATGTTCCTGGTGGCGAGCTTCGCTGCGGCGTACGCCCTGATGCGTGCGGTGGGTCGCGGCACCGCGTTCTTCGCAGCCGTCTTCGTCACCGCGCTGCTGGCCTGCGAGCTCGTCGAGCGCATCCCCACCGAGCTCCCCGTCGTGATGCATGCCGGCAACCTGGTGTTCGGGGCGCTGCTGGTGCTCACGATCGTCATCGAGGTCCGGCTGCGCCGCGGCGGACCGGTCGGCGACGTGCGCTGGATCTGGGGCGCGGTCGGTTCGATCGCCGTCGCCTTCGTCGTGTGGAACCTCTCCAAGAACGGCGCCCCGCTCTGCGACCCCCACTCGCTCCTGCAAGGCCACGCGGCCTGGCACCTGCTGTGCGCCGTGTCGGCGTACTGCCTCTACCGTTACTGGAACAGCGCGTTGGCCCCGGCGGTCCAGCTTCAGCCAAGCAGGGCCAGGGTCTACGAAGAGCCGCACATCGGCGCAATTGTCGAACCTGCGCGACCTGGTCGACCGGCTCGAGGCCGAGGACGCCCGCTCGCGCAGCTGAGGTGACTACCCGTGGGTGGCCTTGCTCGCCTGCTCGAACCGCACGCGGGTGGTGGTGAGCCCGACGCGCAGCGGTTGGCTGGCGTCGTAGAAGTCGGTCCCCCAGAGGAAGTAGCCGGAGGCGGCCATCGCCGCGCGCCGGTTCTGCGAGAGGCGGTAGCGGCCCTCGGTGTGCAGGGCGACCGTCTCGCCCGACGGTGCGACGTGCACGAGGTAGGCATCGCCGTGGTCGGCGCCGCTGGCCGGCTTCCAGACGAAGTGCTCGGACCCGCGCGACCAGCAGGTGTAGCCGGGAAGACAGCTCGCGAGCCAGGCAGGCGGCGAGGGGGCAGCAAGGGCGTCGACGGTGCCCGGCCCGATCGGCTCGAGCTCCCGGGAGACGGTGGCCCTTCCTCCGATGGCCTTCGGCCCGAAGAGCTTCTTCAGCGGTGACGGACCGACGTAGCGCCAGCCGTGCTCCCACCCGTAGATGAAGCCGGTGACGACGGTCTGGTCGTTGTTCGGGACCTTGTCCAGCTCACCCGGCTTGCGCTCGCCACCGCTCCAGTGCGCCACGTGGCGTCCGTCGGCGATCGCCTGCGGGCTGGTGCGCAGCCGGAGTCGCTCGTCGCGCACCAGGGCGGTCAGGGTGTCCACCGAGGGCTGCAGCTTCAGGTGGCGCGGGTCGCGGGTGATGTCCGGCCCGGCCAGCAGCGCGGTCGTCAGGGTGCCTTCTCGCTGGAGCGAGACGACGACTGCCCCCGGGTCCTCCTCGGGCTCGACCAGGCCCCAGGTCAGCTGGGTGCCGCCGCCCAGGTCGACGCACCGGTCATCCCGGCAGGCGGGCAGGTGACTCGAGCGCTGCAGGGTGACCCGCACGAGGTCACCGTCGTCCTCGCCACCGCCGTGGTAGCGGAAGTCCGCGCCGACGTAGCCCGCCGGCGAGTTCTCGTCGACGTACGTCGCCTGCCGGTGCGTCGTCCTCGGGGAGAGATGGTCGAGCATCACCGCGGCTATGGCGCGCGACGTGATCGGCACCCGGTCGCCCGGCGGAGGCAGGCCCGCGGGGCTCGCGCTGCCACAGCCGGCCAGGACGACGAGCGCGAGCAGCAGGAGCGGGGTCAGACGGTGGATCTGTCGCGGCCTTCCCAGTAGGGCTTGCGCAGGTCGCGCTTGAGGATCTTGCCGGTCGGGTTGCGCGGCAGCGCCTCGATGATGTCGACGCTCTTCGGGCACTTGTAGTGGGCGAGATGCTCACGGCAGAAGGCGATCAGCTCCTCCTCGGTGGCCTCGGTGTCCGGCTTCAGGGAGACGACTGCCTTGACCGTCTCGCCCCAGCGATCGTCGGGTACGCCGATGATGGCGACCTCGGCGACGGAGGGGTGCTCGGCGAGGACGCGCTCGATCTCGGGTGAGTAGATGTTCTCCCCGCCCGAGATGATCATGTCCTTGAGCCGGTCCTCGACGTAGACGAACCCCTCGGCGTCGACCTTGCCCATGTCACCGGTGCGGAACCAGCCGTCCTCGGTGATCACCTCGGCCGTGGCCTCGGGCTTGTTCAGGTAGCCCTGCATCAGCTGCGGCGTACGGAACCAGAGCTCGCCGTTCTCCCCCGTCGCGACCTCCTCGAGCGACTCGGGGTCGACGACCTTGAGCTCGGCCCCCGGGATGAGCTGTCCGGCGCTGACCAGCCGCTCGGGGTGGGCGTCGTCGCGGTGGGCGTCGGGGAGCAGGTGCGTGATGACGCCGCACAGCTCGGTGAGGCCGTAGACCTGGAGGAAGTCGGTGTCGGGCCACGCCTTGATCGCGGCACGCAGCAGCGGCAAGGGCATCGGCGCCGCGCCGTAGCAGTAGGTCTTGAGCTGGCCGAACAGCTTGATCGCGTCGTCACCGGACTGCAGCACCTGCGCGAGCACGGCCGGCACCAGGAAGGTGCGGTTGGCGCCCTGCAGGATCGCGCCGGCGAGCGAGGCGCCGTCGGGGTCGCGCGTCATCACGCTCGGGACGCCGTCGTGGATGCCGAACAGGACGTACGACGAACCGCCGACGTGGAACAGCGGCATCGAGACCATGTTCTTGTCGCCGTCGTCGAATCCCCAACCCTCGTGGGCGTTCAGGGTGTGCGCGACCATGTTGGCCTGCGACAGGGTGACTCCCTTGGGGCGCCCCGTCGTACCGCTGGAGTACATCACCAGGCACACGTCCTCGGGCGTGACCTCGGGGTCTCGATCCACCGGCTCGGCGGCGGCGAGCATGGCTTCGTACTCGTCGCCGTCGCCGCCCTCGGGCGTCACCTCGATGACGTGCTCGACGTTGGTCAGCCGGTCGCGGATCTTCTCGATCAGCGGCATCAGCTCGGTGCCGACCAGCAGCAGCTTGGCGCCGGAGTCGTTGACGGCGTAGTCGATCTCGTCGCCGGCCAGCCGGAAGTTGATGATCGCGTTGGCCGCGCCGATGCTGGCCGCCGCCATGGTCAGCTCGACGCAGGCCGGGTGGTTCTTGTCGAGGAACGAGACCACGTCACCGTGGCCGATCCCCTTCGCCTTCAGGGCGCCGGCCAGGCGGCGTACGCGCTCCTCCCACTGGGCCCACGTCCACGTGCGGCCCAGATAGGTGAACGCCTCCCCGTCGGGGTTCGCCTCGGCCCAGTGGGCCAGTCGGTCGTCGAGAAACGTCGGGTCGGCGAGCTCGGTCATGGGCAGAGCGTGACACAGGCCACAAGGCCATGTCTCTCCCCTCAGGACGACTCGATCTGGCCCGGTTCCTCGGGTCGTCGTACGCCCATGACGATCGCGCTGGCGACCACCACCAGCACCAGGCCGACCACCTGCGCCGGGTGCAGGGTCTGGTCGAGGACGACGAACCCCGCCACCGCCGCGACGGCGGGCTCGAGGGAGAGCAGGATCCCGAAGACGTTCGCGGCCAGCCGGCGCAGCGCGAGCAGCTCGAGGGAGTACGGCAGCAACGACGAGAGCACCGCCAGCCCGAGACCCTTGACCACGTGCTCGCGGGTCCACAGGTCGCTGCTCGCCAGCCCGGCCGGCAGCACCACGATCGTCGACACGACCAGGGCCAGCGCGAGTCCGTCGAGCTTCGGGAACTCGGCGCCGGTGCGTCCGCTCAGCAGGATGTACGCCGCCCACAGCACCCCCGCCGTCGCCGCCAGGCCCAGCCCGATCCAGCTGAGCTCGTCGAGCGGCACCGTGAACGCCTCGGAGATCAGCAGCACGCCTGCCCCGGCAGCCACCACCGCCACGAAGTCCAGCGGCCGTCGCGAGAGCACGGTCGTCAGCACCAACGGACCCAGGAACTCCACCGTCACCGCGACGCCCAGCGGCAGGTGCGCGAGCGACCCGTAGAAGCTCCAGTTCATCAGCCCGAGCACCACCCCGAACACCACCACGGTCAGCCAGGCCCGCCGCGAGTGACCGACCAGCCGGGGCCGGGCCAGCGGCACCAGGATCAGCGCCGAGAACGCGATCCGCAGCAGCACCGACCCGCCCGCCCCGATCTCCGGGACGAGGGTGGCCGCCAGCGCCGCACCGAACTGCACGGAGACCACCCCGCCGAACACCAGCAGCGGAGCGGGAACGACGACGGACCCTCGAGGCACGACCGCCACCCTAGGACGCCGACCGGCCACTCGATGTACGCGGTAGCGACGCCGACCGGGCACGCGATGGTTGGCCGTACGACGCCGACCGGGCAGCAAATGGCTGGGCCCGGACCAACCGAAACTGCCCTCTCGGCGCACTTCAACCAACCAAAACCCCCCGGTCAGCGCACTGCAGCCAACCGAAACTGCCCGGTCGGCGAGCTAGCGGGTGCGCTGGACCCGGCCCTCGTCCCAGACGGGGCCGTCGGACTCGTAGACCGAGCCGTCGGCGCCGTAGACCAGGTAGCGGTCGAAGTCGCGGGCGAACCAGCGGTCGTGGGTGACCGCGAGCACGGTGCCCTCGAAGCGGTCGAGCCCCTCCTCCAGCGCCTCGGCCGACTCCACGTCGAGGTTGTCGGTCGGCTCGTCGAGGAGCAGCAGGGTGGCGCCGGACAGCTCGAGCAGCAGGATCTGGAAGCGCGCCTGCTGACCACCGGAGAGCGACTCGAACTTCTGGTCGGCGGCGTGGGCGAGCTCGTAGCGGTCGAGCGCGCGCGACGCCGGTTCGCGCGGCATCCCGTCGCGGTGGTCGTCGCCGCGGTGCAGGATCTCGAGCAGCGTGCGACCCATCAGCTCCGGGTGCGCGTGCGTCTGCACGAACCAGCCCGGCCGCACGCGCGCGCCCAGCTTGGCCCGGCCCTGGTGGGTCACCGGCGCCACCGGGGTGTCGCTCACCGGCCGGTGCTCGACGTCGGGGTCGCTGCCGCCGGCCGCGAGCAGCCGCAGGAAGTGGGACTTGCCGGAGCCGTTCGAGCCGAGTACGGCGACCCGCTCGCCGTACCAGACCTCGAGGTCGAACGGCTTCATCAGCCCGGTGAGCTCGAGGTCCTCGCAGACCACCGCGCGCTTGCCGGTGCGACCGCCCTTGAGCCGCATGCTCACCTGCTGCTGCCGAGGTTGCGAGGTCGGCGGACCGGCCTCCTCGAACTTGCGCAGCCGCGTCTGGGCGGCGTGGTAGCGCGAGGCCATGCCGTCGTTGTACGTCGCCTTCTGCTTCAGCGTCTGCACCAGCACCTTGAGCTTGGTGTGCTCCTCCTCCCACCGGCGGGTCAGCTCCTCGAAGCGCGCGAACCGGTCGCGCCGCGCCTCGTGGTACGACGCGAACCCGCCGGGATGCGTCCACACCGAGTTGCCGGCCGCCCCGAGCTCGACGGTCACCACGCGCGTCGCGGTGTTGTTGAGCAGCTCCCGGTCGTGGCTGATGAACAGGATCGTCTTGGGCGACTCCTGGATCCGACCCTCGAGCCAGATCTTCCCGGGTACGTCGAGGAAGTTGTCCGGCTCGTCGAGCAGGAGCACCTGGTCGGGACCGGCGAGCAGGTACTCCAGCACCAGCCGCTTCTGCTCACCACCACTGAGGGTGTCGAGGTCGCGGTACTTCGCCTTCGCGTAGCCCACTCCCAGGGCCGTCGTGCAACAGGTGTCCCAGACGACCTCGATCTCGTAGCCGCCGGCATCGGCGAACTCGGAGAGGGCCGTGGCGTAGGCCATCTGGGTCGCCTCGTCGTCGGTGTCCATCAGCTTCAGCTCGAGCCGGTCGACCTCGGCGGCAGCCGCACGCACCCGGGGCGGCGAGACCGACAGCAGCATCTCGGCGACGGTGGTGGAGCCGCGCGCAACCAGCTGTCGCATCACGCCGAGCCCGCCGGTACGGGTCACAGCACCGGCCTTGGGCGTCAGCTCACCGGTGATGATCCGGAGCAGGGTGGTCTTGCCGGCGCCGTTCGCTCCGACGAGCGCCACCTTCGCGCCCTCGCCCACGCGGAAGGACACGTCGTCGAGCAGCACCCGGCCGTCGGGCAGCTCGAAACGCACGCCGGCGACGTCCACATGGCCCATGGGGCCTCATTCTCCGGAGTGGAGGCCGCCGAGGCGAACCGTTTTCAGGCCCGCGCCCCGTGCTTGTCGAGGAAGCTCAGCGCCGCGTCGGCGACCTCGCGCCAGTGGCTGTCGATCACCAGCGAGTGCCCGACGCCCGGGATCTCCTTGATCTCGGTGGCGCTGGCGTTCTTCCGCTGCTGCTTGTACGCCGCATTGGCGAGCGCCCACGGCACGATGTGGTCCTTCTCGCCGGAGACCACCAGCATCGGCCCGCGATCGGGGTTGGTCTTGTCGGCCTTCGCCTCGGTCGTCCAGTCGAGGTTGGCCGTCGCGGCCTGGAAGAGCGGCCGCCCCGGCGCGGGCACGTGGTAGGTCTCGTAGAGGTGGTGCGCCTCCTCCTCGCTGACCGCGTTGGCGAAGCCGTAGCGGAACTGGTCGAAGGTCAGGGTCACGGCCTTGCCCCGGTTGGCCGGGTTGCCGAGCACGGGGAAGGACGCCTTGAGCGCCGAGAACGGCAGCGGCAGCACGCCCCGGCTCGGCGCCGGGTCGATGGAGACGGTGGCGAGGGCGAGTCCGCGCCCGGCCACGATCTGGGCCAGCAGTCCGCCGAAGGAGTGCCCGATCACGATCGGCTTGCGCTTCAGGTCGCCGATCACCTCGGCGACGTGGTCGGCGACCTGGCCGACCCCCTTCTTGGCGAAGGCACTCGGGTTGGCGTGCGCGGCGGCGTAGTCGGCCGGGTCGTCGGGCCAGTCGACCGCGACGGTGGCGTAGCCCTTCTCCTCGAACAACCGGCGCCAGGGTTCCCAGCTGCCGGCGAGCAGCCAGAGGCCGTGGATGAACACGACGGGCTGGCGCCCGGACTCGTTGGCGGTCGCGACCTGGTCTGCTTCGCGCGGTGTGACGGTGGTGGTCATCGATGATCCTTCGCGGCGTACGGGTGGGATGGACGCGGACGAGGTGAGCTGCTCCAGCATCGTGCGCCCGCGATTCACCCGCAAACGCCGCACTAGTCCATGAGCACACATCGAGGGGTCAGTGCCGCCACAGAATTCGCACAGAATGCCGACGCACATTGGATGCATGAAGGAACCGCACTCGGACCAGGATCGCGAATCACAGCTGCGCCGGACCACGGCCGCACGCCGGGGTCTGGTCGCCGTGGGCACCGTCGGTGCGCTTGGCACCGCCGTGGCCGTGGGTGTCACCCAGATGCCCGGGTCCACCAGCAGCCACAGCACCGCCGACCGGACCGGCGTCTCCGGGCAGAACGCCCAAGGGGCCCAGCAGTCCTCCCGCGAGCGGGACGACGACGGCGAAGGCTCCGACGACGGTCAGCAGCAGCCCCGGCCGCGCATCCAGCAGCCACCACAGGGCGGTGGACAGCTCGCCGCCCCGAGCAACGGTGGCCAGGCGCAGGGGCAGTCCGGTGGCTCCTGAGACCCCCTCCCACCCCACCTCCCCGACGAACAGGAACGAGAACCTCATGAGCACCACACAGCCCGACAACTCCCCGCAACGGCCGATCCCGGCCCCCGCGGTGGACGCGCGAGCAGCACGCACCCGTCGCACCCGGCGGGTCGGCCGCGCGCGCGCCCTCCTGGTCAGTGGCGCCGTGGTGACCTCCCTGGTCGGCACCGGGGCCATCGTCGCGGTCTCCGCGAACGCGGCCGCCACCACCGGTTCGGGTACCTCGACGTCCTCCACGAGCGGTAGCTCGAACAGCGCCTCCACCCAGTCCTCGCTGGTCACCAACGGCAGCTCGAGCAGCAGCCACGCCAGCACGAGTGGTTCGTGATGGACGAGCCGAACCTCGCGACCCGCGACTGGGAGCTCTGGAGCACCTCGTGCCGCCTCGTCGTGACCGACCCCGCCGCGATGCCGGCCGCGACAGCACTGGTGGACTGGCTGCTCGGCGAGATCGAGGCCGCCTGCAGCCGGTTCCGTGACGACAGCGAGGTGATGACGCTCGCCCGCGAGACCGATGGGAGTGCCACCGTGAGCCCACTCCTCGCCGAGCTGGTGGCCGACGCCCTCGAGGCTGCGCGCGACACCGGCGGAGCCGTTGACCCGACCCTGGGCTCCGTGCTGGTCGGCCTCGGCTACGACCGTGACATCTCCGAAGTGAGGCAGCGCGAAGCGCGGTCCGACGGCAGCGCGCCCGTCGTGGTCGTACGCCGACCCGCCGGCTGGCGCAGCCTCTCCCTCGAGGGACGGCGGCTGCGGATGCCACCCGGCCTGCAGCTCGACCTCGGGGCGACCGCGAAGGCCGGTGCCGCCGATCGCTGCGCCCAGCTGGTGGCCTCGTGCCTCGAGACCGGGGTGCTGGTCAGTCTCGGTGGCGACATCGCGACGGCTGGTCCTGCCCCGGAGGGTGGCTGGCAGGTGGTCGTCCAGGACCTGCCGAGCGACGTACCCCAGCAGATCACCCTCGCCCCGGGAGCCGCCGTGGCGACCTCCAGCAGCGCGAAGCGGGCCTGGAACCAGGGCGGCGTGCACCGCCACCACCTCGTCGACCCGGCGACACGGCTCCCCGCCGAGGGTCCCTGGCGCAGCATCACGGTCGTCGCACCCACCTGCCTGCGGGCCAACACCGCCACCACCGCGGCCATGGTCAAGGGCGACGACGCCCTCAACTGGCTGCGCAGCACGGGCCTTCCGGCCCGCCTTGTCTCCGACCGGGGCACGCTGGTCACCCTCGGCGGCTGGCCGAAGGCGGTGAGGGCGGCATGACCGAGGCACTGTGGGCCCTGGGCCGCGGCACCGGCGTGGTGGCCCTGGTCATGTTCACCATCACCGTCGTGCTCGGCATCGTGGCGCGCTCGGGAAGGTCGGTCGGTGGCCTCGGCCGCTTCGGGGTGGCCGAGGTGCACCGCACCGCCGCCCTCACGGGTGTCGGCCTGATCGCCGTCCACCTCGGCTCCCTGTTCTTCGATCCGTATGCCCAGCTCAAGCTCGTCGACATGGTGCTGCCGTTCGCTGGCAGCTACCGGCCGCTCTGGCTCGGGCTGGGCACCGTGGCCGTCGACCTCCTGCTGGTGGTCACGGGAGTCAGCCTGCTCCGCAACCAGGTGGGCCCGCGGGTCTTCAAGGCCGTGCACTGGCTGACCTACGCGTTGTGGCCGGTCGCCCTGCTGCACGGTCTCGGCACCGGCACCGATGCGGGTTCACTGTGGATGGACGCGATCGCGGCCGTGTGCGTCGGTGCCGTCACCCTTGCGGTGGGCTGGCGCCTGCTCCCGTCGTACGCCGAGCGCGGTCGTGCCCGAGCCGCCAGGGTGGTGGCCCGATGAGCGCGCTCCTGATGGAAGCACCCACTGGCTTCGACCGGCTCCTCGGCGCGACTCCGACCCAGCCGCTCCCCCGGCTCGACGCCGCCAGCCTGATCCGGCTCGTCGAGTCGGCCGGACTCACCGGCCGCGGCGGCGCGGGATTCCCCACGGCACGCAAGCTCACCTCGGTCGCCGGCCACGGCCCCGTCGTGGTCGGCAACGCCATGGAGGGCGAGCCACTCAGCTCGAAGGACGCCGTCCTGCTCTCCCGCTCGCCGAGCCTGGTGATCGACGGGCTCACCCTGCTGGGCACCGCGCTGAAGGCCCGGCGACTGGTGCTGGCCGTCGGCCCCGAGGTCCCGGCCGGGCAGGTGCAGCACGCTGCCCGGGGATCCCGGGTCGAGGTGCTGACCCTGGCAGGCGGCTTCGTCGCCGGGCAGGAGTCCGCCCTCGTCAGCCAGATCAACGGGCGCGGCGCGATCCCCGGTGACCCCCTGGTCCCGGTCTTCCGCCGAGGCGTCGACGAGCGACCGACCCTCGTGCTCAACGCCGAGACCCTGGCCCAGCTCGCGCTGCTGGCGCGATTCGGGCCGGAATGGTTTCGCAGCCTCGGAGAGGCCGACGACCCGGGCACCTTCCTGGCCACCCTCAGCGGATCGAACCCGACCGTGCTGCCACATCCAGGAGTCCTCGAGGTCCCGCGCGGAACTCCGCTGGGTGATGTCCTCCGCGCGGCCGACACCCAGCTCGACCGCGTCGCGGCCGTCCTGGTGGGCGGCTACCACGGGGCCTGGGTCCCGGGCACGGCGCTCGAGCGTGCCCCTGTCACGCCCGGCTCTCGCGGCCTACGGGGCCACCCCCGGGGCCGGCGTGCTCCACGTGCTCGACCGGGACACCTGCCCCCTGCAGATGGCGGCGACCGTGGCCGACTACCTCGCCGGGCAGAGCGCCCGGCAGTGCGGGCCCTGCGTCAACGGTCTCCCGCGGATGGCGGCGACGCTGCACCGACTGGCCGTGCCGGGAGCCGGGGCCCCACTCGTCGCCGAGGTGGAGCGCCTGCGCATGCTGGTGCACGGCCGGGGAGCGTGCGCGCATCCCGACGGCACCGCGCGCTTCGTCGCCAGCACGATGCGGGTCTTCGCCGACCACGTCGAGGACCACCTGGACGGGGACTGCCATGCGCGTGCACGTTGACTGGACGCGCTGTGACGGCCACGGCTCGTGTGCTGAGCTGCTCCCTGAGCTGCTCGACACCGACGAGTGGGGCTTCCCCCTGGTCCGGGGCGACCAGCGCGACCCCGACGTACCCAGGTCCCTGGAGAAGCACGCCCGTCGCGCGGTGAAGGCGTGCCCGTTGCAGGCGCTTGCGGCTGGTCGACTAACGCGCGGGGCGCGACTCCAGCACCCGGAACCCCTTGGCGCTGGCGAGCTTCTCGGTCGGGTAGCCCTGCTCCCCCAGCCAGGTGGCCAGCGAGTCGGAGCCGAGGTTCTTGCCGACCACCATCAGCGCTCGGCCCCCGGGTCGCAGCCGTGGCAGCCAGTCGAGCAGGAGCTCGTGGAGGGCGTCCTTGCCGACCCTGATCGGCGGGTTCGACCAGATCTCGTCGTACGACGCAGCGGGGTCGACCTCGTCGGGCAGCACCGCCGTGAACCGGTCGGCCACCCCGAGCCGCTCGGCGTTCTCGCGGGCCAGCAGCAGCGCCCGCTCGTTGACGTCCACCGCCGTCACCCGCGCTTCCGGCACCGCGACCGCGATGGCCAGCCCGATCACGCCGTACCCGCAGCCGAGGTCGAGCACCTCGCGCGCCTCCTCCGGCGGCGCCGCCTCGCGCAGCAGCACGCCGGTGCCGATGTCGAGCCGGCCCTGGGCGAAGACCCCGGACCCGCAGGTCAGCTCCAGCCAGTGGCCCCACACGTTGGTGCGGACCGGAACCCGCTTGAACGGCGTGGTCGGGTCCGCGGTGAAGTAGTGCTCGTCCACGAGACCTCCTGACCTGCCGTTCGGCGTCCACAGCCCCGCGCCGTCGCCAACCTATCCACAGGTCTGCCGACGGCACTGGCCCGGGGCCGACCGATGGACTGTGCTGCGGTCCATGACCGAACAGCTCAGCACCAGCAGCCTCGCCTCCGGCCACGTCAACACCGTGACCCTCGTGGGTCGGGTCAGCGCCGCCCCCGATCTCCGCGACCTGCCCAGCGGCGACCGCCTCGTCACCCTGCGCATCGTCGTCGACCGTCCGCCCGCGCGCGGCAGCACCAAACGCGCGGTCGACGTCATCGACGTGGCCTGCTGGTCCAAGCGCACCCAGCGCACCGCCACGTCGTTGGGACCCGACGACGCGGTGCGGGTGGAGGGGTCCCTGCGTCGGCGGTTCTTCGCCACCGGCGCTGGGCGGGCGAGCCGCTACGAGGTCGAGGCCAGCCGACTCGCCCGGGTGGCTCTCCCCCATGCCGACTGACCTCAGTCGCGGTGCGCCAGCCGCTCCGCGACGTAGTCGCGCACGGTGTCCTCGACCTCGTGCTCGGGCGCCCAGCCGGTGACCCGGGTCAGCCGGTCGTGGTCACCGATGATCGACGTCGGGTCGTTCGGCCGGATCCGCGACTCGTCGACCGACCGCTCGAGGTCGCCCAGTCCGAGCCCGGCCAGGGCCAGGTCGCACAGCTCGTCGCCCGTGCGGGCCCGTCCGCTGCAGACGTTGAACACGCGGTCGTCGGCGAAGTCCGGGCCGAGCTCGGCCTCGAGCAGCAGCCGGTAGGCGCGGGCGACGTCGCGCACGTCGGTGTAGTCGCGCGAGGTGCTGAGGTCCCCGGTGCGCATCGGTCGGCCCTCGGCGGCGGCCGAGGTGGCCTCGGTGACCAGGTCGGGCAGCAGGAAGCCGCCGCCCTGGCCCGGGCCCGATGTGGTTGAACGGCCGGGCGACGACGAGGTCGAGGCCGCGGCCGGCGTAGTAGGCGACCAGGTTCTCCACGAGGAGCTTGCTGACGACGTACGGCGAGTTCGTCGAGACCCGGCCCGACTCGGCGATCGGCTGCGGCTGGAACGCGTCGTACACCGCCCCGCTGCTGACCACGAGCACCCTCGCCTGCGAACCGGACTCCTAGCAGCGCCTCGCACATCGTGGTGACCATGGCGCTGTTGGTCTCGACGTACCGCTGGGGGGCCGAGAACGACGGACCGACCGCGGAGAGCCCGGCGAGGTGGACGACGGCGTCGACGTCCGTCGAGCTCGGCCGGCCACGCCCGGGTCAGGTCGCAGGACACGTACGGCACGCCGAGGTCGGCCGACTCCATGTTGCTCACGGCGACCGGGTCGTGCCCGGCGTCGAGGAGCTCACGCAGCAGGTGCGGACCGACGAAACCGGTCGCCCCGGTGACGGCGACACGCATCGCCGGCGTCAGCGCTTCTGCAGGGCGACGTCGTGCTCGACCATCAGCCGGACCAGGCCGGGGAGGTCGTACTCCCGCTTCCAGCCCAGCACCCGCTCGGCCTTGGAGGAGTCACCGAGCAGGATGTCCACCTCGGCCGGCCGCATGAACGCGGGGTCCTGCTTGACGTAGGGACGCCAGTCGTCGATGCCGATCTCGGCGAACGCGAGGGTCAGGAAGTCCTCGATCGAGTGGGTCGCCCCGGAGGCCAGCACGAAGTCGTCGGGCTCGTCGTGCTGCAGCATCTGCCACATGCCGCGGACGTAGTCGCCGGCGTACCCCCAGTCGCGCTTGGGCCACAGGTCGCCGAGCACGACGTGGTCGGCGGTGCCGGCGTCGATGCGCGCCACGGCGTCGGTGATCTTGCGGGTCACGAACTCCAGGCCGCGTCGCGGTCCTTCGTGGTTGAACAGGATCCCGGTCGCCGCGAACATGTCGTAGCTCTCGCGGTAGTTGCGGGTGATCCAGTGGCCGTAGAGCTTGGCCACGCCGTACGGGCTGCGCGGGTGGAACAGCGAGTCCTCGTTGTAGCCGGTGCCGGGGCGGTTGTAGTCGAGTCCGCCGAACATCTCCGAGGTGGAGGCCTGGTAGAAGCGGGCCTTGTCCTTGAAGCCGGCGATGCGGATCGCCTCGAGCAGGTTCAGCACGCCCTTGCCGGTGATGTCCGCGGTGAGCTGCGGGTTGCGGAAGGAGAAGCCGACGTGGCTGACCGCGGCGAGGTTGTAGACCTCGTCGGGCTGGGAGGCCTCGACGGCCTGGATCAGCGAGGTCTGGTCGGTGAGGTCGGCCTCGATCAGGGTGACGTAGGGGAACTCGTCGATGACCGCCTCGCGGCGCGCGTTGCGCTGGCCGCGGATGAGGCCGAAGACCTCGTAGCCCTTCTCGTGGAGCAGCTCGGTGAGGTGCCCGCCGTCCTGCCCGGTGATCCCGGTGATGAGGGCTCTCTTGGCGTCCGCCACGGGGGTTCCTTTCGTGCGGCTGTCTGCGGCAGCGGCCATCGTATCCGCGCGGCCGGCCCGCGCCCGCGCGGCTACCTGGCGAGCTGGTCGTAGTACTTCGCCGGGCGCTCGTCGGGGGCGACCACGACGAGCGTGGCGAGGTAGCGCAGGCCGGCTGCGCGCACCGGTCGCCCGTCGAGCTGGAGGAAGAACTCCACCTCGTGCACGCCGCGCTGGTGTCCGGCCACCGCCAGCGAGAAGGACCCCGACTCGTAGCCGACCGGTCGGCCGCCACGTCCCCGGATCCGGGTCATCGGACACCGGTCCGTCGTCGACCCGGTAGGACAGGCCGACGTCGTGCGTTCCCGTCCCGCCGTCGAGCAGCTGGTAGGAGAGGTCGAGGGTCACGTGCGTGCCCTGGGCCAGCGTCACGAGCTGGGGCAGCCCGGCCACCACCAGCTGCAGGTCGTCACCCGCGAACCGGATCGGGCCGTGCGCCAGGTCGTTGGCTCGCAGCTGCCGCTCGTTGCGGAGGGCGAGCGTCGCGTTGCGCTCGAAGGCCGGCGAGCCCGGCGTCGGGGACGCACGCTTCTCGAAGAGGGAGGGATGGGTGGTCACTGCGTGGTTGAGGTACGCCGACCAGCCACCGAGCCTGACGCCCTCACCTTCGCGGCCCACCCACTCGACGGCCTCGCGGAGCAGCTCCTTGTCCACGACCTGGGGCTGGTGCGCGGCGTACCCGAGCAGCTCGAACCCACGCGGCCCGAGCACCCTCGCCGTGGCGCGCTGCCGGTCATCGAGGTCGTCCTCCCGTCGGGTCCAGCGGGTCAGCTCCTGCAGGTGGTACGCCGTCATCCGGCCGGTGCCCGTGACGAAGGTGTCGCGCGTGATCTCGGCGGTGGGCAGGTGGCTCTCGTCCAGCACCACGAA
Source organism: uncultured Actinomycetota bacterium (assembly GCA_963797505.1). Lineage (GTDB taxonomy): Bacteria > Actinomycetota > Actinomycetes > Propionibacteriales > Nocardioidaceae > Marmoricola. The sequence goes on from CAWCQB010000031.1 coordinate 22,410, forward strand.
CAGGTCGTCGATCGCGTCGAGCTCCGCCAACCCGGCCGGAAGGGTGGGGTCCTCCCACCCGGGGACGACCGGGACCAGGCTCCGGTCGACGAGCACGACCGGCACGAGCGTCCCGACCTGGTGCAGCTTGGCGAGGGCCCCTTGCGGGGCCACCACGACGAGCTCCGAGGCGAGGTCGGTGCGCTCGCCCCAGGCGGCGACGGTCTCCCGGAGCCGCGCCGGGTGATCACCCAGGACGACGAGCTGGAGCTGGTCAGGGCGGGCACCGGCGAGCCGCTGCTCGTCCGCGCGCAGGCCGCGCAAGGCGTTCTCGATCGTCCGCGTCACCGTGTCCCACGACAGCGGCCGGAAGCTCTCCCGGATGTGCCGTTCACGCGCGTCGAGCAGGTCGGGGTCGCCGAGGTACTGCGCCAGCGTCTCCACGACCTCGGGGACGAGGTTGTGCCAGACGTAGTCGCACGAGTCGCCGCCCACCTCCGGCATGCCACTGCCGTACGACGCGACGGTGACCCGGCCGTGCGCGAGCGCCTCCGCGATCGGCAGCCGTAGCCCTCGTAGCGGGAGAGGTAGAGGCAGGTCGTCGCCCGGCGGTACAGCTCGGCGAGCAGGGCGTCGCTCGGTGCCTGGATCCAGTGCACCCGCTTGCCGTACGACGGATGCCCGGTGATCGTGGCCACGCGTGTCGTCCTCGATCCAGCCCTTGCGACCGGCGAGGACGAGGTGCACGTCGGGGTACTGCTCGGCGAGCTCGTCGAAGGCCCGCAGCGCCACGAGGTGCTCCTTGCGTGGCTCGATCGTGCCCACGAAGAGCAGGAACCGCCCGCCCGCCAACGGCTCGAGCAGGGCGAGCTCGTCGGTCGCCGGGCGCCGACACCTCCGGCAGGTCGCACCCGAGCCGGGTGACCAGGGTCGGGATGTGCCGGCGTACGTCGAGCTGCTCCTTGAGGGCGAGCAGGTCACGCTCGGCGCTGCGCGAGTCCGTCATCACCAGGTCGCTCCAGGTGAGCACCGCGGAGAGGTACACCACCCAGTTCGCCGACGTGGTCTCGTGCACGACCTCGGGCACCTGGAGCGGGACGAGGTCGTAGACGTAGCTGACGATCGTCGCGCCCGCGTCCTTGAGCCGCGGGTAGAGCGTGGACCGCTTCAGCGGCGAGTTCCAGGCCGAGTCGAGGTCGAGGAACACGTCGCTCGGGGCGAACCCGCCGATGTCGCGCCGACCGGTCACCTCCGGCTCGTCGCGTGGCCTCGGCCAGCACCGCGAGCATCGAGGTCGTGTCCAGCTCGAGGTAGTGGTGCTCGACCGGGTCGAACCGCAGCATCCGCAGCTCGAGCTCGTCGTCGGCGGCTGCGGCGAGCCGCGGCAGCACCTGCCCGACCACCCGCTGGATCCCGGTGCGCGCTCCGTGCCGCAGCAGGTCGGAGACGTCGACGAAGACGGTCGTCCGACTCACGTGAAGTTCACCCGCCGGCCGCTGTGGGCGAAGGTGTCCGAGCCGATGATCTGGTCCAGGACCTCCTCGCGCGTCCTGGTGCCTTCGCGCAGCCAGCGCAGCCGGTGGTTGAGCTGCTTCTTGTTCGGGGCCTTGTCGAGGAGCACCAGGTAGCAGCTCGCGACGAAGGACCGGTCGTCCTCGATGGCCAGCAGTGCTGCCCGCGGCACCTCGACGCGGACAGCTGGGCCACCGAGGGGTCACGCAGCGTCGGCGGTCGCAGCTTGCGCGCCGCTGCCTGCTCGGTGACGAGTGCGGACAGGCGGGCGTAGATCTCGGCGAACTGCTGACCCTCGGCGGTCATCGGGTCGGTCACCGCCGGCCTGTCGGATCTCCGGCCCAGTCTCCGGGCCGTCTGGCACCACGGCGCTGTGCACGAGCGGGCCGAGCCGCGGACGGCTGAGCAGGCGCTGGTAGGAGCGCGCGGCCAGGGACGACTCGTCGGGCTGCACCGAGACGGCGCCGAAGGTGCCGCCCTTGGCGGCCACGATCCGGCGATGCAGGGCCGTCAGGTCCCGGGGACCTGGTCCGGTCATGGTGACTCTCCTGGTTCGTGCCACTCCGAGCCCTGGCGGGTTGCCACCCGCACACTACAGCGGGCCGCGCACCCGCCGGGAGGCGTGCGCCCTCTGGGCGAGCTCGTCGTCGGGTGGGTAGCGCACCTCCTCCAGGGTGAGCCCGTGCGCGTGCACCACCGTCACCGCCGGGTCCCGCACGCCGGCGGTGAGTACGGCGTGCGCCCACTCCGGCTCGTGCCTCCCCTCGCCGACGGAGAGCATGCACCCCACCAGCGCCCGGACCATGTTGTGGCAGAACGCGTCGGCCCGGACATCGGCCACGAGCAGGCCTCCGTCGCCGGGTCCAGCCGAGGTCGAGCAGCGTCCGGGTCGTGGTGGCGCCCTCCCGCTTGCGGCAGAAGGCGGCGAAGTCGTGCTCCCCGACGAGCAGGGCTGCCGCTGCGTTCATCGCGACCTCGTCCAGGGCTCGTGGCCAGGCGAGGACGTGCCCGCGGGTCAGCGGATCGACTGCCGGCGCCTGGTCGGCCACCCGGTAGGCGTAGCGCCGCCACAGCGCCGAGAAGCGTGCGTCGAAGCCATCGGCAGCCCGGGCGACGGCGTGGATGCGGACGTCCTGGTCGAGCACTCCGTTGAGCCGGCGTACCAGCGCGTCCTCGGGTGACTCCGGGCTGCGTCCAGCCGCGGCCGCCAGGGCGTCGGGGTCGATGTCCACGTGGGCGACCTGACCGCGCGCGTGCACCCCGGTGTCGGTGCGCCCCGCCACGGTCACCGACGTACCCGTGGCACGCAGCACCGTGTCGAGTGCCTGCTCGAGGTCGCCCTGCACGGTGCGCAGGCCGTGCTGCCGGGCCCAGCCGTGGAAGGCGGACCCGTCGTAGGCGAGGTCGATGCGCAGCCGCACGGCCGTCAACCTATCGCCAGCGGTCTGGGATGCTGCCCCACGTGCCTCGTCCCACCCTCCGGCAGCTGGTGCTCCTCGTCGCCGGGTGTCTCGTCCTCGGCACGGGCGTGGCCATGCTGCTCACCGCCGACCTCGGCTCCGACGGCTTCTCCACCCTCGTGAACGGAACGGCGATCAGCACCGGGCTGCCGTTCTTCGTGGCCAACCTCTTCATCAGCCTCGCCTTCCTGCTGGTCGCGGCCGCCCGCCGGCTGCTTCCCGGGATCGGCACCGTGGTGCAGATCGTGCTCGTGGGTCTGGTGGTCGACCGGCTGCTGCCCGTGCTGGACACCCCCGACAGCGTCCTCGGGCAGGCACTCCTGCTGACGGCTGCGTTCCCGGTGCTGGCCGTGGGCATCGCCGCCTATCTCGGCGCTCACCTCGGCGCGGGCCCGATCGAGGCTGCCGGCCTCGCCTGGGACCCGCCGGTGCCGTTCAAGTGGAGCTACAGCGTGGCGCAGGGCGGCGGCGCCGTCCTCGGCTGGCTGCTCGGCGCGACCATCGGCCCGGGGACCATCGCGGTGATCCTGCTGCTCGGTCCGGCCGTCGACCTCGCCAGCCGGCTGCTCGGCCTTGACGTCCACCAGAGGATGGAGCCATGACCGCCGACGCCGGCATCCCCCGCAACCCCTTGATCGTGCTGTGCGCGCCCGAGCACGCCGACGTCCTCGAGAGCCAGTTCGCGCGCTACGCCTTCGACTACGACCTGCGCACGACGACGAGCTCCGCCGAGACCCTGGAGCTGCTCACGTCCCTGCCGGCCGAGGACCACGTGGCGCTGCTGGTCTCGGAGACCGAGCTCCCCGACGCCCAGGTGCTGCAGGCGCTGCACTCGTGGCGTGCCGCAGTCCCGACCGCGCGCCGGATCATCGCCGCGCACGCCGACCACTTCCGCGAGCGCGCCGACGAGCTGCGGCACGGACTCTCGACCGGGAAGTACGACGCCTACCTGTTGATGCCCCGAGGCGTGCGCGACGAGGAGTTCCACACCGCGGTCACCGAGCTGCTCTCCGACTGGGGATCCACCGCGCCCGTCGTACCCACCGTGCAGATCGTCTCCTCCCAGCTCGACCAGCTCACCGTCGCGCTGCGCGACTTCGCCTACCAGATGGGCATGCCGGCCGAGGTCGTCGCGCCCGAGTCCGAGAAGGGGCGCGAGGTGCTCGCCCGGCACGGCGACGACAGCACGCTGCCCGGTCGTCTCCGCACTCGGCGGCATCACCACCGCACCCACGTCCGTGCGCGACCTCGCGACGACCATCTACGGCGCCCCGGACGAGATCGACGTCGACAAGATCGTCGACGTGGTCGTGGTGGGCGCCGGACCGGCCGGACTCGCCGCCGCCGTCTACGCCTCCTCGGAGGGACTCAAGACCGTCGTCCTCGAGTCCGACGCCATCGGCGGGCAGGCCGGCACCAGCTCGATGATCCGCAACTACCTCGGCTTCCCGCGCGGCATCTCCGGCATGCGGCTGGCCCAGCGGGCCCGCAACCAGGCGATCCGGTTCGGGACCCGGTTCTTCACCGGCTGGCCGGTCGAGGCGCTCGAGCCCGGAAGCAACGGCGACCCGCACCGCATCGTCACGGAGGGCGGTGACGTGCATGCACGCGCCGTCGTGATCGCCACCGGCGTCGCCTACCGCCGGCTCGGCGTCGACGCGATCGAGGAGCTGGTCGGGCTCGGCGTGCACTACGGCGCCGCGGTCAGTGCCTCGCAGGAGATGGAGGGCCGCGACGTCTTCGTCGTGGGTGGCGGCAACTCGGCCGGTCAGGCGGCGCTGCACCTGGCCCGGTTCGCGCGCTCGGTCACCCTGCTCGTACGCCGCCCCGACGTCTCGGCGACCATGTCGGACTACCTGATCCGGGAGATGAAGTACGTGCCCCGGATCCACGTCCGCGAGTGTGCCGAGGTCGTCGAAGGCGGCGGGGAGGGTCGCCTCGAGTGGATCGGGATCCGCGACCTGAACACCGGCGAGGTCTCCCGCCAGGAGGCCGGCGGGCTGTTCCTGCTGCTCGGCGCCGACCCGCAGTGCGACTGGCTGCCCGAGGCGGTCTGCCGCGACGAGCACGGCTTCGTGCTCACCGGGCGCGACGTACCCAAGCACCTCTGGCAGGACGGCCTGCCCCCGTCGAGCCTCGCCACGCCGGTCGCCGGACTGTTCGCCGCCGGCGACATCCGGGCCGGGTCGATGAAGCGGGTCGCGGCCGCGTCGGGCGAGGGCGCGAGCGTCGTACCCCTCGTGCACGCGCACATCGCCGACGCCACCGCCGTCACGCACTGAACCGACTGCCCTGAACATGCACGAGGGCCCGTCACCAGTACGGTGACGGGCCCTCGTTGCGGGTGACCTGGGGTCAGGCCTGGGTGTCGTCCTCGGACTCCTCGGCAGCAGCCTCGGGCTCCTCGGTGGCCTCGGCCTGCGCCTCGGCGGTGTCGACGTCGGCGGCCTCGGTCTCCACGACCTGGGTCTCGCCGGCCTCGTCGGTCGCCTCGACCTCGGCCGGGGCGGCCTCCGTCGTCGGCTCCTCGACCTCGGCAGCCGGCGCGGGGGTCTCCGCGGCAGCCGCCTTCTTGGCAGGCTTCTTCTTCGGCGCCGACGGCGTGTAGGACTCGGTCACCAGCTCGATCACGGCCATCGGGGCGTTGTCGCCCTTGCGGGGACCGATCTTGGTGATCCGGGTGTAGCCGCCGGGACGCTCCGCGAAGGTCGGCGCGATCTCGGTGAACAGCGTGTGCACGACCGACTTGTCGCGGATGGTCTTGAGGACCTCACGACGGTTGTGCAGGTCGCCCCGCTTGGCCTTGGTGATCAGCTTCTCCGCGACCGGGCGCAGCACGCGCGCCTTGGCCTCGGTGGTGGTGATCCGACCGTGCTCGAACAGCGCCGTGGCGAGGTTCGAGACGATCAGGCGCTGGTGGGACGGGCTGCCGCCGAGGCGGGCGCCCTTCTTGGGAGTTGGCATTGCTTCTCTCGATTCTCCCCGGCCGTGTCAGGTACCGGAGTAGAGGTGGTCAGTACTGCTCGTCCTCGACGAACGAGTCATCGTCGTCGTCGTACGCCGCCAGGGCGGTCGCCGGGTCGAAGCCGGGCGCGCTGTCCTTGAGGGACAGACCCATCTCGACCAGCTTGGCCTTGACCTCGTCGATCGACTTCGCACCGAAGTTGCGGATGTCGAGCAGGTCCTGCTCCGAGCGCGAGATCAGCTCACCCACGGTGTGGATGCCCTCACGCTTGAGGCAGTTGTAGGAGCGAACCGTCAGGTTCAGGTCCTCGACCGGAAGGGCGAGGTCCTGCGCCAGCTGCTCGTCGACGGGCGACGGGCCGATGTCGATGCCCTCGGCCTCGACGTTGAGCTCGCGCGCCAGGCCGAACAGCTCGACCAGCGTCTTGCCCGCCGAGGCGATGGCGTCACGCGGGCTGATCGACGGCTTGGTCTCGACGTCGATGACCAGCTTGTCGAAGTCGGTGCGCTGCTCGACTCGGGTGGCCTCGACCTTGTAGGTCACCTTGAGCACGGGGCTGTAGATCGAGTCGACCGGGAGCCGGCCGATCTCGTTGTCCGCACCCTTGTTCTGCACCGAGCTGACGTAGCCACGGCCGCGCTCGACGATGAGCTCCATCTCGATCTTGCCCTTGTCGTTCAGGGTGGCGATCTTCAGGTCGGGGTTGTGCACCTCGACGCCGGCGGAGGCCTCGATGTCGGCCGCGGTCACGACTCCGGCGCCCGACTTGCGGAGCACCATGGCGACCGGCTCGTCGTGCTCGCTGGAGACGACGAGGCCCTTGAGGTTGAGGATGATCTCGGTGACGTCTTCCTTGACGCCCTCGATGGTGGAGAACTCGTGAAGAGCGGTGTCCACCTTGATGCTGGTCACCGAGGCCCCCGGGATCGAGGACAGCAGGGTGCGACGCAGCGAGTTGCCGAGCGTGTAGCCGAAGCCGGGTTCCAGCGGTTCGATCACGAACCGCGAGCGGAACTCGTCGACGACATCTTCCGACAGGGTCGGGCGCTGAGCGATGAGCACAGTTGTTTTCCTTTCCGAGCCCACCCGCTATTTGACGGACTCGAACTACACATGGATGGGGCTTGGTGGTGCTTACTTCTTGGAGTAGTACTCGACGATGAGCTGCTCCTGGATCGGCAGCTCGATCTGCGCGCGGAGCGGACGCGAGTGCACCAGCACCCGCATGCGCGAGGGGATGGCCTCGAGCCACGCCGGGACGATGCGCTCGCCGTGGGTCTCGCGAGCCACGATGAACGGCGTCATCTCCAGGCTCTTCTCGCGCACGTCGATGATGTCGTGGGCGTCGACCTGGTAGGACGGGATGTCGACCTTCTTGCCGTTCACCCGGAAGTGACCGTGCGTGACCAGCTGGCGGGCGTGGCGGCGGGTCCGGGCGAAGCCGGCGCGGTAGACCACGTTGTCCAGACGGCACTCGAGGAGCTGCAGCAGGTTGTCACCGGTCTTGCCGGGACGACGGCTGGCCTCGTCGTAGTAGTTGTGGAACTGCTTCTCCATCACGCCGTAGGTGAAGCGGGCCTTCTGCTTCTCCTGCAGCTGGTTGCGGTACTCGCTCTCCTTGATGCGCGTACGGCCGTGCTGGCCGGGCGCGTAGGGGCGCTTCTCGAAGGCCTTGTCCTCGCCGACGAGGTCGACACCGAGACGGCGCGACTTCTTGGTCATGGGACCGGTGTAACGAGCCATGGTTCAGAGTCTCCTGTTCTGTCTCGGGGTCAGACGCGCCGGCGCTTGGGCGGGCGGCAACCGTTGTGGGGGGTGGGCGTGACGTCCTGGATGGTGCCGACCTCGAGGCCGATGGCACCCAGCGAACGGATCGCGGTCTCGCGGCCCGAGCCCGGGCCCTTCACGAAGACGTCGATCTTCTTCATCCCGTGGTCCATCGCCCGGCGACCAGCGGCCTCGGCGGCCATCTGAGCGGCGAACGGGGTGGACTTGCGCGAGCCCTTGAAGCCGACGGTGCCGGCAGAGGCCCACGAGATCACCGCACCGGTCGGGTCGGTGATCGTGACGATGGTGTTGTTGAACGTGCTCTTGATGTGGGCTTCGCCCTGAGCGACGTTCTTCTTCTCCTTGCGACGCACCTTCTTGGTGCCGGCCGCGCTGCGGCTCTTGGGGGGCATTCAGACTCCTGAAATCGTTGCGGTTGCTGTGGGGTGGCGGTGATCAGACCTGTGCGTGAGCACGTGGCCTGGGGTCACTTCGCCTTCTTCTTGCCGGCGACGGTGCGCTTGGGACCCTTGCGGGTGCGCGCGTTGGTCTTGGTGCGCTGCCCACGTACGGGCAGGCCCTGGCGGTGCCGGCGGCCCTGGTAGCTACCGATCTCGATCTTGCGGCGGATGTCGGCCTGGACCTCACGTCGGAGGTCACCCTCGAACTTGTAGTCGGCTTCGATCGCGTCGCGGAGCTTGACGAGCTCGTCGTCACCCAGCGTGTGCACTCGCGCGTTGGGGTCTACCCCGGTCTCGGCGAGGATCTTCTGGGCGCTGGTACGGCCGATGCCGTAGATGTAGGTGAGTGCGATCTCGATGCGCTTGTCGCGCGGGAGGTCAACACCAACGAGGCGTGCCATGAATGGCTCTTCCTTTCAAGGGCTACTGCGGCCCTTCGGTACTTCACGGTGGTCTGGTCGTGTCGCGTCTCCTGCCTCGCAGCGGGAGCTCCGGCCATCCGTTCCGGAGGTGGTCTCAGCCCCGAGGGGCCTGAGCGATCACGTGAGTGGATGTATTCAGTTGTGGTGTGGCGCCGGGGCTCAGCCCTGGCGCTGCTTGTGACGCGGGTTCTCGCAGATCACCATGACGCGGCCGTGGCGACGGATCACCTTGCACTTGTCACAGATCGGCTTGACGCTCGGGTTGACCTTCACTTGTCAGCCCTTTCTTGTCGTGGGTCGGCTGGCACTGCACTGAATCAGTGACCTCGCAAGCTCGGTCACTTGTACCGGTAGACGATGCGACCGCGAGTCAGGTCGTAGGGGGACAGCTCCACCACCACGCGGTCCTCAGGGAGGATCCGGATGTAGTGCTGGCGCATCTTGCCGCTGATGTGGGCGAGAACCTTGTGTCCGTTGGTCAGCTCGACCCGGAACATGGCATTGGGAAGGGCCTCCACGACGGAGCCCTCCATCTCGATCACGCCTTCCTTCTTCGGCATGTCCTCCGCAATCTGTTGATCGTGTGTCTACCGTTGGCCCGGGAACCGCCCCGGACGAGCCGGGTGGACCTCGTGAAGCCGTTCGGTGAGCCTCATTTCCCCGAGCGCGCAGCACACCGCCGAGAGGCGAATCAGCGCTTGTTCGGGCAGCCGCGAGGCACCACAAAACGAGCCCACGTTGGGCCGAGGGTCTATGTTACCCACTTTGCGGCTGCAACCGTTAATCGGCGGGGCGTCGCTCCCCGCGGCGCCGCCACAGCGAGACCGGGTTGAAGGGCGCCCACAGGCGCCGGCCGAGACGACGTCCCTCCCGCAGGTCCCGGCGCTCGGCCATCACCTGGTCCCAGAACGCCTCCACGGCGGCGTCGGACGGCTCCGCTGCGGCGAAGACGCCGTCGTCGGCCTCCCGCGAGAGCGAGGCGCCTCCGGGCAACGCCATCACGCGCGCCTGCTCCGGACGGGTGGCGTGCACCCGGACCGGAACTCCCAGGTCACGGGCGTGGTCGACCAGCTCGGTCCAGCCGCCGGCGATGCGGTCCGCGGCCCGGCCGCGCCTGCGACGCAGGCGGCGACGGATCGATTTCGACAGGGGCACGGCCACCAGGAGCACGAGGAGCACGACCAGCGACAGCCACGGGAGCAGGCGTACGCCGGACCCGGCGCCCGGACCGGACTGGTCCTTCGGCGTCGACCGGTCGCGAGCGGCGGGCTGCTGCGGCTGTTCGGCGGGCGGCTTGGCGGCCGGGGGTGGCGTGGCCACGGGGGGCACCAGGCTGGGCCGGACCGGGGTCCGGCTCATGAACGCCTTCGTGGGCAGGGTCCGCCAGCTGCCGTCGAGGACGCGCAGCTCCACCCAGGCGTGCACGTCCGAGCCACGGACCTTGCCGTCGCCCGGCAGCACGGCACCCACCACCACCCGCGCAGGTACGCCGACCCGGTTGGCCAGCATGGCCATGGCGGCGGCGTACTGCTCGTCGTCACCGACCGGCGTGGGGGCGAGCAGGAACCCGTCGACGACTCGATCGAGGTCCTGGCCTGGCTTGTACTGCTGCTCGCCGGGAGACGCACCGTCGCTGTAGCGGCCCTGGTCGTGCAGGTAGCCGGCAAGGACGAAGACCTTGCGCATCGGCGGGATGGCGGCGTCCAGCACGGCCGGCAGGAAGGCGTCGAGCCGGCGCAGCCCCACCACCGGCTGGGTGCGGCCCTCCCATCCCGGGGTCGAGGCATCGACCTCCGAGGGCGGCACCACCGAGGTGAACTCGTAGGGGTCCCGGCTGCCGACGCCGGTGGGCAGCACGGCCGTCGCGGTGGCCAGGTTGTAGCGCATCTCGTCACGCTGCTCCCGAGGGTCCGCGAAGATCAGCTGCAGCGAGGTCAGCGACCCCACGGTCGGCATCCAGGCGCTGCGGTAGGCCCGCGTCACCCTCACCGACGCCCGCACCGCCGGGCCTCGCAGTGGGTTGTCGACCCGGCTGTCGATGCGCAGGAACGCGTCGTCCGCGGTCCCGGCCTCGGCGTTGTTGCTCGGCAGCCATTCGCGGCCGTCGTACCGATCGAGCGTCACCAGTCGCACGCGACTGCCCTTGGGCGCGCCGCGCACGGTGAACAGCACCTTGTCGTGGACGTTCTCCAGGACGTCCGCGCCCTGGTCGGTGAAGGTCCGGAAGCGGCGCAGCGGCGAGTCCAGCGCGGAGACGTCCACCAGGCTCACCCGGTTCTCACGCAGGGCGGTCCCCTCGGAGGCGGGCGCTCCCGAGGCCGAGAACGGAATGGTCATCGGCACCGCGACCAGCAGCACCGCGCCGACCACGAGGGTGGCCAGCGTCGTACGAGCCACGCGTCCGCGCCGCGCACCGCTCACGGAGGCGCCCGGGGCCACCCGGAGGCTGCGGATCACGAGCCAACCGACAGCGACCACGGCGAAGGCCACGGGGTACCAGTCGAGCAGGTCGCTGCCGGTGCCCTCCGGACGGCGGACCAGCAGGACGATCGCGAGCATCGCGAGCAACGGGACCAGCGGGGCTCCGGCGCTGCGGGTCCGCACCGCCAGCGCGGCAGCGAGCACGGCCCCGAGGTAGCCGAGCAGGAAGGGCACCATCGCCGGCGAGCCCGACAGGTCGACCCACGGCAGCGTGGAGAGCAGCTCGACCCAGCCCCGCAGCGTGCCCTGCAGCACGTCGGCGAGCGTCTGGGCACCGGGCACGCCCAGACCCAGCCCCTTCGAGCGCAGCGCCACCGGTCCGCCGAACACCAGCGCCACCAGAGGAACGGCGGCCACCAGGACGGCGCCGGGGATCCCCGCGGTCAGCACGGCCACGAGCAGGCCGAGGACCGCGGCAACACCTGCCACGACCAGGTAGCTCCAGCCCTCGAAGGTGTTGGCCAACCCGAGCTCCGCCAGGCCCACGAGCACCAGGACGGCCAGCGTGTCGACGACCACCACGTGGCGCGGGGGGCGGCGTCACGCGGAGGCCTGCTGGACGGCGGCGGGGAGCGCCCGCGGCAGGTCGTCGAGCACCCGCAGCGAGATCAACCGGGCGCCCGCACCGTGGGACACGTGCGTGGCCGAGCCGCCGTCGGCCCTGACGCACAACAGCGAGACGTCGTCGGGAAGCCCCGCACGGACGAGACCGGCCAGGCCCTCCGGAGCCGTGCCACCGGTCACCACGACCAGCCAGCTGGTCTCCGGGGCCAGCCGCATCGCCTGGCGCGCGCCCTGCACCGGCTCCGAGTCCCCCGGTTCGATCCGGCAGCAGGCGTCGAGGATGCCGTCGAGCCCACGGCCGGTCACGGCGTGGTCGCCGCACAGCATCGAGACCTCGACACCGTCCTCGTAGGCGCGGGCAGCGACCGAGGCGGCGACCGACACAGCGGTCTCGAAGTCCTCCGGGTCGCCGTACGACGCGTCGCTCGCGTCGAGCACGACCGTCATGTGGCTGCGCCGGGTGTCGTGGTACTGCCGGATCTGGAGGGTGCTCGCCTTGGCCGAGGACCTCCAGTGCACGTGCCTCAGGTCGTCGCCGGGCACGTACTCGCGCAGAGCGTGGAACGCGAGGTCACTCATCGAGATCTCGTCGCTCGGGGTGCCCTCCTGGTCGCGGATCACCCCGATGCCGAGGGACTCCACCCGCACGATCCGCGGCAGCACGAGCAGGTCGACCGCGGGCGACCAGGTCTCCTGCCAGCTCAGCAGTGCCAGCGGGTCGCCCCGCCGAGCGGTCACAGGTCCCACCGGCACGACGCCTCGGCGAAGGTCGGTGAGCTCGATCTGCTCCTCGACCTGGCGTCTGCGTCGGAGCATCGGGAGCCGGATCAGGTGCTCCGTCGTACCGACAGGGAAGGCGACGAGCGGGCTCAGCACCGGGAGCCACCGCGCACTGCTCGCCCGCAGCGTCACCCGGGCGCCGTCTCCCACCATGGTCCGTGGAGGCGTGACCTGGAGCGCGGTGCGGGCCCGGGGCCGGATCAACGTCGACGCGGCGGCGACCGCTGCCAGCAGCACGCACACCACCCACAGCAGCCGGAACACGGGCCAGCCGCCCAGCACGTCCGCGGCGTAGGAGATCACCGCGACCAGGGCCAAGGACCGGCCTCCGGGCGTCACCACGTCGAGCGGGCGGGACAGCCGGCGCCGCACGTCAGCCTCGTAGTGCGGGCACGGGGACGCGGTCGAGCAGGTCGTCGACCACGGTCTCGACGGCGATGCCGCGGTACTGGGCCTCGCCGTCCAGGATGAGGCGGTGGCTCAGCACCGGGTGAGCCAGCTCCGCGACGTCCTCGGGTACGACGTGCGACCGTCCGGCCGCCGCGGCCCAGGTCTTCGCCACCCGGATCAGGGCCAGGCAGCCGCGCGCCGAGATGCCGAGTCGCACGTGCTCGGCCTCGCGAGACGCCTCGGCGAGCTGGCGCACGTAGCTGATCACGGCGCGGTCGACGTACACCTCGTCGGCGATCCGGCTCATCTCGGTGACGAGCTCCATCTTCATGATCGGTTCGACGAGGGAGGCGCGGTCCCGGATCCTGGAGTTCATCAGCAGCTCCTCGGTCGCTGCGGCGTCCGGGTAGCCCACGGAGGTCTTCATCAGGAACCGGTCGAGCTGCGCCTCCGGGAGCCGGTAGGTGCCGGACTG
>CAWCQB010000032.1:0-111042 GCA_963797505.1 uncultured Actinomycetota bacterium
GGTCCCGAGGGATCCACGCAGGACTGACGACGTGCCGTCCGAGCTCTGGGTGATCCGCCACGGCGAGACCGAGTGGAGCCGCGACGGCCGGCACACCTCGCGCACCGAGGTCGAGCTGACTCCTGAGGGCGAGGACGTCGCTCGCGGGCTCGCCGACCGGCTGGACGGGGTGGAGTTCGACCTCGTGCTGACCAGTCCACGGCTGCGGACCCGTCGTACGGCCGAGCTCGCGGGGTTCGCGGACGCCCACGTCGAGGACGACCTCGCCGAGTGGGACTACGGCGACTACGAGGGCATCACGAGCGCGGAGATCCGTGAGGACGTGCCCGGCTGGACGGTCTGGACGCACCTGTGTCCCGGAGGGGAGACCGCTGACCAGGTCTCGCGCCGGATGGACCGCGTGGTGGCGAAGGTGCGGGCCAACGGTGGCCGGGTGCTGGTGTTCAGCCACGGGCACGCCTCGCGCGCCCTGGCTGCTCGCTGGCTCGAGCTGCCCGTCGAGGACGGCCGGCACTTCCTGCTCGGCACCGCGACCATCTCGGTGCTCGGCTACGAACGCGAGTCGCCGGTCGTGGCGCGCTGGAACTCCTGAGCACTACGTCTCTCCCGTGCCGCTTGCCGCGTCGTGCCCCCGATGCACCTCGCCGGTCACCGGTGAGGGTGCGTCCTTCGCGTGCACGGTGCACGGCCCGATCGACCCGTTGTGGCGGCCCGACGTGGCCGACTACGACGCCTTCGCCGAGCTGGTGGGCCGCATCGACGACATCCCGACGTACCTGCCCTGGCCGATGAGCCCCGGCTGGTCGATCTCCGACTTCGGCTGCGTCGGCGCCGACGGCCGGGTGCGCGCCACGGTCACCACCACGGTCGGCACCAGCGACCTCGACGGGGAGGTCGAGGTCACCATCGTCTCGGAGGACCCGGGCATCGGGCTCGGAGCGCGCTGCGCCGGCACGTCGTACGACGACCCGGGGCCGCAGATCAGCAACGGGCCGCCCTCGATCCACGTGCGCGCGGGCGGCCGGACCGTCCCGATGTGGCTGGTCGACGACCACGGTGACGGACCCGAACGCGAGCTGACCGTCGCGCAGCTGACCGACGGCGAGGTGCTCGCCCGTGCCGTCTTCGCCGGGGAGGCCGACGGACGCTGGCTCTGGCTGGTGATGCGACCCGCCTCGGCGGCGCTGCTGCTCCACGACGACTGGCTGCTCGCCGACGTCACCGGCTTCGGGCCGGAGGCGCTGGAGATGCCGTTCGGAGGGCCTCGACCCGCCTGGTAGCCCACGAGTCGAGACCATCGCTTGAGACAGGCGCGTATCGACTCGTGCCGCCTGACGGGACAACGCCCACCCGTGCGGCACAATGTGCCCTGATGTCAGCAACCCACGTCGTCGCGGTCGCCAACCAGAAGGGCGGCGTCGCCAAGACGACCACTGTCGCGTCGCTCGGTGCGGCGTTCGCCGAGCAGGGCCAGCGGGTCCTCCTCGTCGACCTCGACCCCCAGGCGTGCCTCACCTTCAGCCTCGGCATCGACCCCGAAGACCTCGACGCCTCCATCCACCACGTGCTCACCAAGGGGATGGACCCCGCCGAGGCGATCATCGAGACCGACGACGGCGTCGACCTGCTGCCGGCCACGATCGAGCTCGCTCGCGCGGAGGCCGACCTGCTGACGCGCACCGGTCGCGAGTACGTCATCCGGACCGCCGTCGAGGACGCCGACGGCTACGACTGGGTGCTGCTCGACTGCCCGCCCTCGCTGGGCGTGCTCACCGTCGCCGCGCTGACGGCCGCGACCGGCGTACTCATCCCGCTGCAGTGCGAGACCCTGTCGCACCGCGGTGTCGGTCAGCTGCTCGACACCGTCCACGACGTACGCCGGTTCACCAACCGCGACCTCGAGGTGTGGGGCGTGCTGCCGACGTTGTACGACGGACGCACCAACCACTCGCGCACCGTGCTCGAGACCATCTCCGAGACCTACGACCTCGACGTGATCCAGCCGCCGATCCCGAAGTCGATCCGCTTCGCCGAGGCGCCGGCCGCGGCCGTTCGATCCTCAAGACCTCACGCAACAACAAGGGGGCCCAGGCCTACCGCGAGGTCGCGACCGCACTGCTGAAGCGCGGATGACCGTGGTCCGGGTCCGACGGGGCCGCGTCTGCGCCGTCTTCGCGGCCGTCCTCGTGACCCTCGTCGCGGTGCTGGGCGGCGTGGGCATCCTGCCGACCAGCGGGACGACCGCCGCCGCTGCGTCCGGTCGGTCGACGTCCGGTGAGCAGGCGAGCCTGGTCACGCAGACCCTCCCCGACGCGGCCCGGTCGTTCGCCACCGGGACTCCGACGCTCCGGAGGACGGCACCGAGCTGCCGGCGGACACCGGCTGGGGCAAGCGCATCATCTTCGACATGAGCGACCAGCGGGTCTGGCTCGTGGACGCGGGCGACAAGGTCCGGCGTACCTACCTGGTCTCGGGCAGCCTCACCGACAACCTCAAGCCCGGCACCTACGCCGTCTACTCGCGCTCGCGCTGGGCCGTCGGGGTCGACGACTCCGGCGTGATGCAGTACTTCGTCCGCTTCACGCGGGGCGACAACGCCGCGATCGGGTTCCACAGCATCCCGACCAAGAACGGCCACCTGCTGCAGACCCGCGCGCAGCTCGGCTCACCTCAGTCGCACGGCTGCATCCGGCAGGCGCTGCCGGACGCCATCAGGCTGTGGAACTTCGCGCCGGTCGGCACGAAGGTCGTCGTCACCGCCTGAGCCGGCTCAGTTCTCCCCGGCAGCCGCCGGACGGCCGCCACGCGGTGCGTCGCCGACTGCGGTTGCGCTTGCGCGGGGGACGATCGCCGGACTTCTCGTCGGCGGCCTTCGCCTCGCTGCCCTGGCTGCTGCCCTGGCTGCTGCTCTGAGCGCTGCCCTGGCCGCCACCGTCGCCACGGCCGCGGTTGTCGCGACCACGGCCGCCACCACCCTTGCCGCCGCGGTCCGAACGCTCCGGACGGGGCTTGCGCTCGATGGTGCCCTCGGGCACGAGACGTCCCTTGATGCCGGGAGCGATGCCCTGGTCGTGCAGGAAGTTCTCCGAGCTGGAGTAGGTCTCCTGCGGGTCGTCGAAGGGCAGGTCCAGCGCCTTGTTGATCATCTTCCAGCGGTGCAGGTCGGACCAGTCGACGAAGGTGATCGCGATGCCCGTGGCCCCGGCGCGACCGGTGCGGCCGATGCGGTGCACGTAGGTCTTCTCGTCCTCCGGGCAGCTGTAGTTCACGACGTGGGTGACGCCGGTGACGTCGATGCCGCGGGCGGCGACGTCGGTGGCGACGAGCACCTGGAGCTTGCCGTCGCGGAACCGCTTCAGCGCCCGCTCACGCGCGGCCTGGGCCATGTCGCCGTGCAGGGGAGCGGAGCTGAAGCCGCGCTCCTCGAGGTCGTCGGCGATCCGCTGCGCCTGACGCTTGGTGCGGGTGAAGACGATCATCAGGTCGGCGCCCTCGGCCTGGAGCAGGCGGCCGAGCATCTCCGGCTTGTCCAGGTCGTGGGCCTGGTAGATGAACTGCGCCGTGGCCGGCACCATCTGCGTGTCCGCCGAGGACTCGGCGCGGATGTTCATCGGGTGGCGCATGTGGGTGCGCGCGAGGGCCACGATCGCGGCCGGCATGGTGGCCGAGAACAGCATCGTCTGGCGGGTCTCGGGCGTCTGCTTGAGCAGCCGCTCCACGTCGGGGAGGAAGCCGAGGTCGAGCATCTCGTCGGCCTCGTCGAGGACGAGCGACTTCACGTGGGAGATGTCGAGCGCGCGGCGGTTCATCAGGTCGATGAGCCGGCCCGGCGTACCGACCACGACCTCGACGCCGGTGGCCAGGGCCTCCAGCTGGGGCTCGTAGGGCACGCCGCCGTAGACGGTGAGCACGCGGATGCCGCGGTCCTCACTGGCCACGGACAGGTCCCGGCTGACCTGGAGCGCGAGCTCGCGGGTCGGGGCGACGATCAGCGCCTGCGGCTTGCCGGGCGCGACCAGCTCGTCGTAGTCGGGGTCGTGGGGCGCGACGCTGCGCTGGATCACGGGGATCCCGAACGCGAGGGTCTTGCCGGTCCCGGTGCGGGCCTGGCCGATGAGGTCGGTGCCCATCAGGGCGACCGAGAGGGTCATCTCCTGGATCGGGAACGGGTTGATGATGTTGACGCGCTCGAGGGCGTCCGCAATCTCGGGAAGAACCCCGAGCTCTCTGAAGGTAGTCAGGATGTTGCCTGTTCTCGTGTGTGACCAGGCGTGTCCTGGTCGGTGGATTCAGTGGTGTGAAGACTGTTCGTACGCCGAGGGCGAGCCGCCCGCAGTGATACAACCTGGGGGTCGTCCCGGGGGCATCCAGCCCGCGGCCACTCGTCAGTCTATCGGTAGGCTGCCGCCATGGCCGAACCCGAGCAGGATTCCGTCGCCTTCGAGGACCCCGCGTACCGCGCCGCAGTGGTCGATCTGCTCGGGGCGATCACCTACGGAGAGATCTCGGCCTTCCAGCGACTCACCGACGACGCCAAGCTCGCGACGGCACTGCCGGACAAGCTCGCGCTGGGCAAGATGGCGGTCGTCCAGTTCGGCCACATCGAGCCGCTGATGGAGCGCATCGCCGCCCTCGGCGCCGACCCGATGGAGGCGATGGCGCCGTTCGTGATGCCCTTCGACGTCTTCCACACCGCGACCGCGCCGAGCGACTGGCTCGAGGGCCTGATCAAGGCGTACGTCGGTGACGGGCTGGCCGCGGACTTCTACGTGGAGATCGCCTCCTACCTCGACGGCGGCACCCGCCAGCTGATCGTCGACAGCCTCGCCGACGCGGGGCACTCCGAGTTCGTCGTCGACCGGGTCCGGCGCGCCATCGAGGCCGACCACCGCGTCGCAGGCCGGCTCGCGCTGTGGGGTCGCCGGCTGATGGGGGAGGCCCTCTCGCAGGCCCAGCGGGTGGCCGCCGAGCGTGACTCGCTGGCGGCGTTGCTCGCCGGGGGAGTCGACCGTCCCGGGATGGACCTCGCCGCGCTGAGCCGGATGTTCAGCCGGCTCACCGAGAACCACGCGAAGCGGATGGCGGAGCTCGGCCTGGCCTCCTGAGGGTGGTGCGTCTCACAGCGCATATAGTTGTTTGAGTCAACCAAGTTGTTCTAGACTTGGTCCATGACCGACACCCCCATCGAGCGCGACCGGATCGAGGCCGTCCAGGCTCTCTTCGACGGTCTGGTGCGCTTCAGCCGTGCCCTCAAGGCGCGCTCCGGGGACTGGGGTCACGCGGCGCAGGACCTGACCCGGGGCGACATCGTCGCTCTCGGCGTACTCGAGGCCCGCGGGAGCACCCGGCCCGGACAGATCGCCGCGGCGCTCAACGTCGACCCCTCCGTGATCAGCCGACAGCTGGTCACCCTCGCCCGGCTCGACCTGATCAGCCGGGGCACCGACCCCGAGGACGGCCGCGCCGAGCTCATCACGATCACCCCGCAAGGCCGTGAGCGGCTCGTCCAGGCGCGCGAGGCCATCTGCCTCGCCCTGGCCGAGCGGCTCGGCCACTGGGACCTCGACGAGATCGGCCGCGCCACGGCGATGGTCGAGGACCTCTCCATCCACCTGCACGAACCCACCAGTCACACCAGCAAGGACTCCCATGTCTGACACCACCACCGTCGGGACCCGGCCGCAGCAGGCCGAGATGTCCCACAAGGAGATCGTCGAGGTCCTCATCGGACTCATGTCGGCGCTCTTCGTCGCGATCGTGAGCACCACGATCGTCTCGACCGCGCTGCCCACGATCATCGGCGACCTCGAGGGGACGCAGACGCAGTACACCTGGGTCGTCACCGCGTCGTTGCTCGCCATGACCGTGACCAGCCCGATCTGGAGCAAGCTCTCCGACCTCTACAACAAGAAGGTCCTCGTCCAGGTCGCGATCGTCGTCTTCCTGCTCGGCTCGCTCGCCGCGGGTGCCGTGCAGAACGTGCCCGAGCTGCTCGCGGCCCGCGCCATCCAGGGCCTCGGCATGGGCGGCCTGATCGCCCTCGCCCAGTCGATCCTCGGCTCGATCATCCCGCCGCGCGAGCGCGGCCGCTACAGCGGCTACATGGCCGCGACCATGGCCGTCGCCACCGTCTCCGGACCGCTGCTCGGCGGTCTGCTCGTCGACTCCGCCGGCTGGCGCTGGTGCTTCTGGGTCGCCATCCCGTTCGCCCTCGCGGGCCTGGTGATGCTGCAGAAGTTCCTGCACATCGACAACCCGCGCCGCGAGGTGCGCATCGACTACTGGGGCGCGCTGTTCATCACGATCGCCGCCAGCCTGCCGCTGGTGTGGGTGTCCTTCGCCGGCACCAGCTTCGACTGGCTGTCCGTCGAGACCGCCGAGTTCCTGGGCGCCGCCCTCGTCGCGCTGGTCATCGCCATCGCCGTCGAGCGCCGGCACAGCGACCCGCTGGTCCCGCCGCGCATCCTCGCCAACCGGATCACGATGCTCTCGATCCTGGGCAGCCTCGCCGTCGGCGTCGCGCAGTTCGGCGCGTCGGTCTTCCTCGCGCAGTACTTCCAGATCGCCCGTGACCACACCCCGACCGAGGCCGGGCTGCTGATGCTGCCGCTGATCCTCGGCAACATGATCGGCGCCACCGGGACGGGTCAGTACATCACCCGGACCGGACGCTGGAAGGGCATCATGCTCGTCGGCGGTGCCGTCCTGGTGGTGGGCCTCTCCCTGATGGGCACCATCGACCACCTGACCCCGATGTGGCACCTGAGCACCTTCATGGTGCTGATGGGCCTGGGCACCGGTGCGCTGATGCAGAACCTCGTGCTGGTCGTGCAGAACACGGTCGACGTCACCGACGTCGGTGCGGCGAGCGGCTCCGTCAGCTTCTTCCGCTCACTCGGCGGCACGATCGGTGTCGCCGCGCTGGGTGCGGTGCTCGCCAGCAACGTGGCCGACAAGATCGCCTCCGGCATGGCCAAGGCCGGCATCCCGGTCTCCGGCGGCGGCAACGTGGGCTCGCTCGACCTCGACAAGCTGCCCCCGGCGGTGGCCACGATCGTGCGGACGGCGTACGCCGACGCCACCGGCCGGATCTTCCTGATCGCCGGCGTGATCGCGATCGTGACCTTCGTGGCCGTGGCGCTGATGCCCGTCACCGAGCTGCGCACCACGATCCGCAAGACCGAGGAGCCCGAGCCGGAGGAGAGCGTCGACGAGTGGATCGACGAGCGCGAGCTCGAGCCGGTCGGCGCCTGAGGCAGTCCCTGGGGTCAGCCCCGGAAGCCGACCGTCCCGGTCGTGCTCGTGGAGATGTCGACGTAGGCGAGCTTGTCCGCCGGGTACGACGAGGCGGCGGCCCTTCGCGTCGGTGAGGGAGAGCACGGCGCCCTTCTCGAAGGCCTTGGTCACAGCCTCCTGCGACGCCGTCGGCGTCGAGGGTGGTGTCGATGGTCAGCTCGCGGGCGACGTTCTGGACGCCGATCTTGACCTCCATCAGGAGGACCTCCTTGTGTGGGGAAACTTCAGTGGTGGTCGTCGGTGCGCGGGTAGCCACCGATGCCACGCCAGGCCAGGCCGGACACCAGTGCAGCGGCGGCGTCCTGGTCGATCGTGCCGCGCTCCTGCAACCAGAAGCGCGCGCTGACCTGGCCCATTCCCACCAGCGAGACCGCGAGGAGCTGGGACTGCTCCTCGGGGAGGCCGGTGTCGTCGGCGATCACGTGGGCGATCAGCTTGGCGCACTCGGTGGTGACGCGGTCGACGCGGGCGCGGACCGCGGGCTCGTTGGTCAGGTCGGACTCGAAGACCAGCCGGAAGGCGCCCTCGGCGTCGGCGACGTAGTCGTAGAACGCGTGCATCGTCGCGGTCACGCGCTGCTTGTTGTCCTCGGTCGACTCCAGGGCCCGGCCGGCGGCCGAGATGATCTGGTCGCAGGACTGGTCGAGCAGGGCGAGGTAGAGGTCGAGCTTTCCCGGGAAGTGCTGGTAGAGCACCGGCTTGGACACCCCGGCCCGTTCGGCGATGTCGTCCATCGCGGCGGCGTGGTAGCCCTGCGCGACGAACACCTCGAGCGCGGCGCTGAGCAGCTGGGCGCGACGGGCGCGTCGCGGCAGCCGGACTCCCTTGCCGTTGGCCGCCGGAGCGGGCCGCGGCTCCTCCATGGTGCTCACGTTGCGCAGCCTACAAGCAGGCCGCCCGGCCCCGTGCCCGCACGCGTGCTCGCCACAATGAGACGGCTGTCCGGATCGCGGGCACGTGGACCGGGCCGGCGCGGGCGAGGGAACATGGTCGGGAGGCCCGGTGTTGGAGCCGTTAGTTCCCGAGACCTCAGTGAACCGATCCAAGGAGAAGCAGTCGTGTCCCTTCCCGCCCTGGTCGAGCCGGCCGCAGAGCTGACCACCGACGAGGTACGCCGCTACAGCCGCCACCTGATCATCCCCGACGTCGGGATGACCGGTCAGAAGCGGCTGAAGAACGCCAAGGTGCTGGTGATCGGTGCCGGTGGCCTCGGCAGCCCCGCACTGCTCTACCTGGCCGCTGCCGGAGTGGGGACGCTCGGCATCGCGGAGTTCGACGAGGTCGACGAGTCCAACCTGCAGCGCCAGATCATCCACGGGCAGTCCGACATCGGGAAGTCCAAGGCGATCTCCGCGAAGGAGTCCATCGCCGAGACCAACCCGTTGGTCAACGTGATCGTGCACGACGAGCGCCTCGACAACGACAACGTCCTCGAGATCTTCAAGGACTACGACCTCATCGTCGACGGCACCGACAACTTCGCGACCCGCTACATGGTCAACGACGCGGCGTACTTCCTGAACAAGCCCTACGTGTGGGGCTCGATCTACCGCTTCGACGGCCAGGCCAGTGTCTTCTGGCCGACCCTCGAGGGTGCCGACGCTCCCTGCTACCGCTGCCTCTACCCCGAGCCCCCGCCGCCGGGCATGGTCCCGAGCTGCGCCGAGGGCGGCGTGCTCGGCGTGCTCTGCGCCAGCATCGGCTCGATCCAGGTCAACGAGGCCATCAAGCTGCTCACCGGCATCGGTGACCCGGCCGTCGGCAAGCTGGTCATCTACGACGCCCTCGAGCTCGAGTGGCGCACCCTGAAGGTGCGCAAGGACCCCAACTGCGCGCTGTGCGGCGAGAACGCCACCGTCACCGAGCTGATCGACTACGAGACCTTCTGCGGCGCCGTCTCCGAGGAGGCCTCCGAGGCCGCCGCCGGTTCGACGATCTCGGTGACCCAGCTCGAGAGCATGCTCAAGGAGCGCGACGAGGGCACCCGCGACTTCGTGCTGGTCGACGTGCGCGAGCAGAACGAGTACGAGATCAACAAGATCCCGGGCTCGGTGCTCATCCCCAAGGGCGACTTCCTCAACGGCAACGTCTTCGACCAGCTGTCGCAGGACAAGCCGGTGGTGCTGCACTGCAAGACCGGGGTGCGTTCCGCCGAGGCGCTCGCGGTGCTCAAGGGTGCCGGGTACTCCGACGCCGTGCACGTCGGTGGCGGCGTGGTCGCCTGGGTGAACCAGATCGACCCCTCGCAGCCGTCGTACTGAGGGGCGTAACCCGTAGGGATCAGTGGCGTTGAACACAGGGAAGGCGCTCACCAGTGCGCCCGCCCTGATCCCGAAAGGCCACACCCATGCGTCTGTCCCGCACCCTCCTGGCGACACTGGCCACGGCGTGCCTCGCCGTAGCCGGCATGGTCGCCTCGACCGGCACCGCGCAGGCCGCCCCCAGCTGGGCGCCCGCTGACTCAGCGCTGATCCACCCCGGCACGATGATGTACACCGACGGCGCCCAGTGCACCGCGAACTTCGTCTACACCGACGGTGCGGGCAACGTCTACGTCGGGTACGCCGCGCACTGCGCCGGCAAGGGTTCCTCGACCGACACCAACGGCTGCTCGACCGACTCGGTCCCGCTGGGCACCGCGGTCGACTTCACCAACGACGGCAACCTCGCCTCCGAGGGCACCATCGTGGGTCACGGCACGCTCGCCTACAGCTCGTGGATCACCGAGCACAGCCTCGGCACCACCGACGCCAACACCTGCGCCTACAACGACCTGGCGCTGGTCAAGGTCAACGCGGCCGACGTCTCCAAGGTCAACCCCTCGGTCCCGTTCTGGGGCGGCCCGACCGGCATCGACACCGACGGCACCAAGGCCGGCGACCGCGTGTGGACCTACGGCAACTCGAGCCTGCGTGCGGGCCTCTCGCCGCTGTCGCCGCACACCGGCATCAGCCTGGGTGACGACGCCGCTGACGGTGGCTGGAGCCACCCGCTCTACACCGTGAGCCCCGGCATCCCGGGTGACTCGGGTTCGGGCTTCATGACCGCGGGCGGCAAGGCGGCCGGCGTGCTGTCGACGCTGGGCCTGGCCCCGCTGCCGGCCTCGAACAACATCGGTGACCTCGCCAAGGAGCTCGCGTTCGCGCAGGCCCACTCCGGCATCTCCGGCCTGAAGCTGGAGAACGGCACCGAGCCGTTCAACCCCATCCTCTGAGCCTCCTCTGAGCGTCGCTGAGGCAACAGCGCCCCACCTCCCGCGCGGGAGGTGGGGCGCTGTCACGTGTCAGAAGGCCCGGGAGTCGGGCTCGAAGGTGAAGGTGAGCGGGTCGCCCTGCGAGTAGATGTCGTTGGTCCGCGGCGCCGGGTCGCTGGCGCGTGAGCACTTTCCGCCCGTCACGCACCGGACCAGGACCGAGTCGGTACGCCGTACGTCTCCGGCCTGGAACACCACCGCCGTGCTGCCCTGCCACGCCAGGGTCCGGGCGTCGACCGAGCCCCGCGTGAACGAGTACGCGTTCGTCAGGCGACCGTTGGAGAGGCGGCGTACCTGCACCGTGTTCGTGAGGTGGCCGTTGCGTGCGGTGGCCACCCCGACGACGCGCTTGCCGTTGGGGGACACGCGCACCGGCTGGAACCAGGCCTTCCACCGGAGTCGCTTCGGGTGCGCGAGCGTGCTCATCCCCCAGCGGTGCCTGGTGGCGCGTACGGCGAGCGCGCCGGTGTGCAGGTCGGCGAACGAGGTCTCCTTGCGGGTGAGCCACCGGGTCGTGCCTCCGGGGGTCCAGATCCGGGCCGGGACGCCGAACAGCCCGCCCAGCACGACCCGCCGCCCGCTGGCGTCGAGGACGCTGAGCATCTGGTCGAGGTTGCGCACCTGGGCCACCACGTGCCCGTTGAGGTCGATCACGCGCACGTCGGTGGCGGCGAAGGAGTCGTCGTCGGTCACGTGGTAGTCGAGCACGACCCGGGAGCGGCTGCGGTTGAGCCGGAACTGCGGCACCTGGCCGTAGTCGTTGCGCTCGTCGTAGATCATCGTCGCCCCGGACGACCCGAGCACGAAGAGGCGCGCGCGGGCGCCGTAGGTGTAGTAGTCATCCTCCGTCTGGGCGACCAGGTCCATGGCCGCGCTGACCAGCCAGCGACCACGGCTGTCCAGGCCGACGAGGGAGTACGCCACGCGGTAGTCGCCGCCCTGGCTCTGGTCGGGCAACGTGTAGCTGGCGTTGCCGACGTGGAGCGTCCGGCCCGACAGGTACGGGCACGGTGGTGTCGACTCCCCGGGGGATGTCGAACGGGCTCTGCGCCGCGCTTGCCGGGGCCGCCCCCAGACCCAGCGCGATCAGTGTGAGTGTGACTGCCACGACGATGCGTTGACGCATGAAACCACCCGTTCCGAGTCCGGCCCCGCCGAGATTCGGGGCGCGCCCGAGCATCGTAGGGGAGTCAGGTGATCAGGTGGTCGATCGAGGCGTAGTGGTCGGCGTTGCCCTGGAGCACGATGCTCGACCGGCCGTCGACCGAGACCGGCACGTCACCGGCGACCGTGATGCGCCGCATCTCGCGCGGCTGGGTGTCGAAGTCGGCCACCGCGTAGTGCTGGGTCGCCCGGTTGTCCCAGACGGCGACGTCGCCGGGTTCCCAGGTCCAGCGCACCGTGTTCTCGAGCTTGGTGACGCGGTCCTGGAGGACCTTGAAGAGGGCCGAGGACTCCGAGCTGTTCAGGCCGACGAACTTCTTCACGAAGTGGCCGAGCACAAGGGCCCGCTCGCCGGTCTCGGGGTGGACGCGAACGACGGGGTGCTCGGTCTCGTAGTGGATCGACTCGAACTCCTGGCGCGAGAACGTCGAGTCCGGGTCTTCCTCGCCGGACTCGGTCTCGCGGGCGTAGTCGTAGGCGTTGGTGTGCACGGCCCAGAGCTTGTCGACGAGTGCCTTCAGCGGGGCGGGCAGGCCCTCGTAGGCGGTGACCGTGTTGGCCCAGTTGGTGGTGCCGCCGTACGCCGGGAGCGTGACGCCGCGCAGGATCGAGATCGCCGGCACCCGGTCGACGAAGGTCACGTCGGTGTGCCAGGAGTTGGCGGCCATGCCACGCGTGGCCTTCACGCTGAGCACCCGGGCGCTGCCGGTGTTGACGGTGGGGTGCGCGGTGGTGAGCGGTCCGAGCAGCTCGGCGAAGGCGATCTGCGGTCGTCGTCGAGGTGGTGCTGGCCGCGGAAGAAGAGCACCTTGTGCTCGAGCAGCGCGGAGCGGAGCCGGGCCAGGGTCTCGGGGTCGATGTCTCCGTCGAGGCGGAGCCGTCGACGACGGCGCCGATGCGCCCGCCGACCTTCGTGACCTGCGAGGTCGGTGCGCTGGGGAAGCTGGATGGTCATGCCGTTCCTTCCGTTGTGTCTCTTTAGTCTATCAAGTTAATACATAAAGACTCGACGGTCGGGCACCTGCCATCATCGGCGCGTGGATCCCGAGGAGTACGTCGAACGGGTGCTCACCGTCGTCGAGCAGGTCCCGCGCGGCCGGGTGACGACGTACGGCGCGATCGCCGACCGGGTGGGACACGGCGGGCCCAGGCTCGTGGGTCGGGTGATGGCGAACTACGGCGGACCGGTGCCCTGGTGGCGCGTCGTACGTGCCGACGGGTCGCTGCCGCCGAGCCACGGGGACGAGGCGCGCGCGGCGTACCTCGACGAGGGGACGCCGCTGCGTCCGAGCGGCCGGGTCGACATGCCGCAGGCCTTCTGGCAGCCCTGATCCCAGGCTGTCGGCGGACCGTGTTTGGGTAGGGCCCGTGGAGACGACCTATCGGCTGGTGCGCCCGAGCGCGGGCGCGGTCGAGGCACCCGCGCTCGACGACTCCCAGCAGGCCGTCGTCGACCACCCCGGCGGGCCGCTGCTCGTGCTGGCCGGTCCCGGCACCGGCAAGACGACCACGCTCGTCGAGGCGATCGTCGACCGCATCGAGAACCGCGGCGCCTCGCCCGACTCGGTGCTCGCGCTGACCTTCAGCCGCACGCGCGGCCCAGCAGCTGCGCGACCGGGTCACCGCCCGCCTGGGACGCACCACGTCGACGACGCTGTGCTCGACCTTCCACTCCTTCGCCTACGGGCTGATCCGGCAGTACTCCCCGGCCGACCTCTACGCCGGACCGCTGCGCCTGCTCAGCGCCCCCGAGCAGGACGTCGTGCTCCGTGAGCTGCTCGCCGAGAGCCCCGAGGCGGTGCAGTGGCCGGCCAACCTCCAGCGCGCCTCGCAGACGCGCGGCTTCGCCCACGAGGTCGCGGCCGTGCTGGGGCGGGCCCGCGAGAAGGGCCTCGACGCCGACGCGCCTGCGCCGGCTCGGCAGCCGAGCACGACCTGCCGGAGTTCGTGGCCGCCGGCTGGTTCCTCGAGCAGTACCTCCAGAACCTCGACGCCCAGGGAGCCACCGACTACGCCGACCTGATCCGCCGTGCGGTGATCGAGGCCGCCGACCACCAGACCGAGCTGCGCGCCCGGTTCCGGCACGTCTTCGTGGACGAGTACCAGGACACCGACCCCGGCCAGGTGCGGCTGCTCCAGGCCATCGCCGGCGACGGCGCCGACCTCACCGTGGTCGGTGACCCGCACCAGTCGATCTACGCGTTCCGGGGAGCCGAGGTGCGCGGCATCCTCGACTTCCCCGACCAGTTCCGGCGGCGCGACGGAGGGCCGGCGACGTGCTGGCGCTCTCCGTCGTACGCCGCTTCGGGCCGCGGGTCCTCACCGCGAGCCAGCGCGTCGCCGCCCGGATCCCGCTGACCGGCAGCATCGACGAGCGGGCCCGCGCCGCCTTCACCGCCCCCGAGGCGCTCTCGACCGGAGCGCCCGACCGGGTCGAGGTGTTCACCGCCGACACCGAGCGCGCCGAGGTCGAGCGGCTGGCCGACCTGCTGCGGCGGGCCCATCTCGAGGACGGCGTCCCGTGGTCGCAGATGGCGGTGCTGGTCCGCTCCGGGCCGCACCTCCATCCCGGTGCTGCGGCGCGGCCTCGCCGGTGCCGGCGTGCCCGTCGAGGTGGCCAGCGACGAGACGCCGCTGGTGCGCGAGCCCGCCGTACGCCCGCTGCTCGACGCGCTGCGCGCCGTGGTCAACCTCGACAACGACGACCCCGACCACCCCGACTACCTCGACCCCGTGGCGGCCGAGGGGCTGCTGATCTCGCCGCTGGCGGGCCTCGACGCCACCGACGTCCGCGTGCGCTCGCCCGGGCGCTGCGCGAGAGCGACAAGGAGCTCGCGCAGGCCGAGGACCGCACGCCGCGGCCGTCGCCCGTGCTGCTGCGCGAGGCCGTGCTCGACGGCGCCGCGCTGGCGCAGGCGTCCGGCAACGCCTCCGTGGTCCGGCGCGTCGCGGCGCTCGCCAAGCTGCTGCGCAAGGCGCGCGAGCTGCTCGACGCCGGCGGCACGGTCGAGGAGGTGCTCTGGGTGCTGTGGTCGGGCACCGGCTGGCCCGAGTCGCTGCGCCACCGCGTCCAGCGCGGCGGCGCCGGTGCGCGTCTCGGCCAACCGCGACCTCGATGCCGCTGTGCGCGCTCTTCGAGACCGCCGCGCGGGCCGAGGAGCAGCGCGGCCACACCAGCGTCGAGGCGTTCCTGGCCACCCTCGTGGCCCAGGAGATCCCGGCGGACACGCTCGCCGACCAGGGCATCCGCGGCGAGGCCGTGCGGCTGCTCACCGCCCACCGGTCCAAGGGCCTGGAGTGGCGCCTCGTCGTGGTCGCCCACGTGCAGGAGGGCGCCTGGCCCGACCTGCGCCGCCGCGCGACCCTGCTGCGTGCCGACCGCATCGGCGCCGAGCGCTACGCCGTCCCGATCCTGCAGCCGGACACCTCCACCCGTGAGCTGCTCGCCGAGGAGCGCCGGCTCTTCTACGTCGCCTGCACCCGCGCCCGCGAACGGCTGGTGGTGACCGCGGTCAGGTCGCCCGACGACGAGGGGGAGCAGCCCTCGCGGTTCCTCTCCGAGCTCGGGGTCGACGGCACCCACCGGCCCGGGCGACCGCCCCGGCCGTTGTCCCTGCCCGGGCTGGTCAGCGAGCTGCGGCGTACGGCCGCCGACCCCGACTCGCCCGCGCCGCTGCGCGCCGTCGCGGTGCAGAGGCTGGCCCGGCTGGCCACGGAGACCCGGCCCGACGGACGTCCGCTCGTGCCGGCCGCCGACCCCGCGACCTGGTGGGGGACCCGCGACCTCAGCCAGGCCGACCGGCCGCTGCGCGCCGGCCGACGAGCCGGTCGAGCTCTCCGCCAGCGCGCTGGCCGGGCTGCTCGACTGCCCGGCCAAGTGGTTCCTCGAGCGCGAGGCGGGCGGGGCGCGGAAGTCCAGCCAGATGCAGGGCTTCGGCAACCTGGTGCACGCGATCGCCGACCGGGTCGCCAAGGACGAGCTCGGCCCGGGGCCGGTCGTGGTCGAGGAGCTGATGGAGCTCGTCGACGAGGTGTGGGACCAGCTCGAGTTCCGCACCCCGTGGTCGCGCGGGCCGCGAGCGCGAGGAGGTCCGCAAGGCGCTGACCCGGTTCGTCGAGTGGCACCAGCGCCCCGATGCCCGCACGGTGCTGGCCACCGAGCGCGAGCTGCGGGCCGAGGTGACCCTGCCCGACGGCGAGGCCGTCGTGCTGCACGGGTACGCCGACCGGCTCGAGGTCGACGACGACGGCCACGTGGTCGTGGTCGACCTGAAGACCGGCAAGTACCCGCCCACCGACAAGTCGCTCGTGGAGAACCCCCAGCTCGGGCTCTACCAGCACGCGGTCAACAACGGCGCCCTCGACGAGCGTCGCCGGGGACGGCGACCGTCGTCCGGCGGCGCCGAGCTGTGGCAGCTGCGCAAGGACACCCGCGGCGTGCTCAAGGTGCAGCAGCAGGCACCGCAGACCGAGGACGAGGACGGCCTGCTGCCGATCGAGCGCCAGCTGACCCAGGCCGTCGCTGCCGCTGCGCGACGAGGACTTCCCGGCGCAGCCGTCGAGCCTGTGCGACCGCTGCGACTTCGTGCCGTTCTGCCCCGCCCACGTCTCCGGGTCGGTGCTGTCGTGACCGCCACCAGCGTGGAGACGCCCGCCGACCTCCGGCGGCTGATGGGCACCGACTTCGAGTTCAGCGGTCCCCAGTGGGCGGCGATCAGCGCGCCCCTCGAGCCGGCCGTCGTGATCGCCGGTGCCGGGTCCGGCAAGACCTCGGTGATGGCGGCGCGCGTGGTCTACCTGGTGGCCACCGGCCAGGTGGCGCCCGACCAGGTGCTCGGCCTCACCTTCACCACCAAGGCCACCGCCGAGCTCGCCGCCCGGGTGCGGTCGGCGCTCGCGGCAGTCGGGGCTCGACGAGCCGGTCGCCCCGACCGGTGCCGACGACGAGGTGCCCGAGCGCGTGGAGCCGGTGGTCTCGACGTACAACGCCTACGCCGCCTCCCTGCTGACCGAGCACGGCCTGCGCATCGGCCACGAGCCGGACACCCGGGTGATGGCCGACGCCTCCCGCTACCAGGTGGCGGCGCGCGCGATCGAGCGGCACACCGGCGCCGTCGAGCGGCTCAGCGAGCACCCGAAGTTCGCGATCGACTACCTGCTGGCCCTCGACGGGGAGCTGAACGAGCACCTCGTCGGCGTCGACGAGGTGCGGGCCTGGCAGGACCGCGAGCGGCCGCGGTTCGAGGAGGCGCTGGCCACCTCCCGGGCCAAGAGCCGAGATCACCAAGGTGCTCGAGAAGATGGACGAGCGGGCCGAGATCCTCGACCTGGTCGAGGGCTACCGCCGGCTGAAGGCGCAGTTCGGGCTGATGGACTTCTCCGACCAGATCGCGCTGGCGGCCGAGCTCGCGCGCACCCAGCCCGAGGTGGGTCGGCTCGAGCGCGAGAAGTACCGCATCGTGCTGCTCGACGAGTACCAGGACACCTCCGTCGCGCAGGCGCAGCTGCTCAGCGCCCTGTTCTCCGGCCCGGCGCCCGAGTCGGGTCTGGGACACGCGGTGACGGCCGTCGGCGACCCCAACCAGGCGATCTACGGCTGGCGGGGGGCGTCGGTGTCCAACATCCTCAACTTCGCCGACTTCTTCCCGCCGGTCCCCGGATCGCCCGGTCCCGACGTACTCCCTGACGGTCAACCGGCGCTCCGACCAGCGCATCGTCGCAGGTCGCCAACGCCCTGGCCGGCCCGCTGTACGCCGCCTTCGCCGGTGTCGAACCGCTGGAGGCCAAGGACGGCGCCGCGCCGGGTGCCGTGCACGCCGTGGTGCACGAGACCTACGCCGAGGAGCTGGAGTGGCTGGCCGGCCAGGTGATCGCCGACCACTCCGCGATGGACGAGCCCCGCTGGAACGAGATCGGCGTGCTCACCCGCGACAACAACCACGCGGCCGACGTGTTCGACGCGCTGACCGCGCGCGAGGTCCCGGTCGAGATCGTCGGGCTCAAGGGGCTGATGCGGCTGCCGGAGGTCTCCGAGGTCGTCTCGACGCTCTCGCTGCTCCAGGACCTGACCGCCAACGCCGACGTGCTCAACCTGCTCAACGGTCCGCGCTGGGCGATCGGGCCGCGCGACCTCGCGCTGCTCGGTCGGCGGGCGAGGTCGCTGGCCGGGGTGCAGACGCATGCGGACGGCCTCAGCGTCTCCGAGGAGCTCCAGCGTGCGGTCGAGGGCGCCGACCCGACCGAGGTGGTCTCGCTGAGCGACGCCCTGGCCGACCCGGGTGACCTGGCCTACTCCGAGGAGGCGCGCACCCGCTTCGGCCTGCTCGCCGAGGAGCTCCGCATCCTGCGGACCTACGCCGGCGAGCCGCTCCTCGACCTCGTCCGGCGCATCATCGACACGACCGGCATCGACGTCGAGCTCTCCTCGTCGGTGTCGCCCGCTGCCGCGGCCCGTCGCGACAACCTCGACCTGTTCGTCAAGGCGGTCGCCGACTTCCAGGCGATCGACGGCCAGGTCACGCTGCCCTCGCTGCTCGCCTGGCTGCAGGCCGAGGACGAGATGGGCAGCGGCCTCGACCAGGCCACTCCTTCGGAGGCCGACTCGGTCAAGCTGCTGACGGTCCACCGCGCCAAGGGACTCGAGTGGTCCTCGGTCTTCCTGGTCGGGGTGTGCGCGGAGAAGTTCCCCGTCAACAGGGCCCGCTCGCAGTGGACCACCGTCGGCAAGGTGCTGCCCGCACCCCTGCGCGGCGACGCCGCGGACGTCCCCCAGCTGCGTGGCTACGACAAGCCCGCGATCGTCGCGCTCACCGAGGAGGCGAAGGCGCACCAGGCCGTCGAGGAGCTCCGGCTCGGCTACGTCGCGTTCACCCGGGCCAAGCACGAGCTGTGGGTCTCGTCCTACCAGTGGAGCCCGACCCGGCAGAAGCCGCTGCTCCCGTCGCCGTACCAGCTGACCGTGCGCACCGACGCTGGAGGAGCTCGGCCAGCCCCTCGACGAGTGGCGCGCGGCGCCCGAGGACGACGCGACCAACCCGTTGCACGCCGAGACCCCGTCGGTGCCGTGGCCGGTCACCGTGCGCACCGCCGAGCACGAGCGCCGGCTCGTCGCGGCCGAGCTGGTGCGGGCCGCCATGGCCGCGCCGTCCGCCGACTCCGCCGAGCTGGACATCCTCGCCGCGTCCACGGTGGAGGAGTGGGACGCCGAGCTCGAGCGGCTGGTCACCGAGGCCAGGCTCGACCGTTCCGGCGTCGTCGAGGTCCCGCTTCCGGGGAGCCTGTCCGCGACCGCCGTGGCCCGGCTGCGTGACGACCCCGAGGCGTTCGCCCGCGAGCTGGCCCGCCCGATGCCGCGCCAGCCGTCACCGGCGGCGCGCTTCGGCACCCGGTTCCATGCCTGGGTCGAGGCCCGCTTCGGCCAGCAGTCCCTCCTCGACCCCGACGACCTGCCGGGCCGCGGCGACCTCGGCATCGACGACGAGGACGACCTGCGCGAGCTGATCGCCCGGTTCGAGTCGGGGCCGTTCGGCGAGCGGGTCCCGCACGCCGTCGAGGCGCCGTTCGCGCTCGTGCTGGCCGGCCAGGTGGTGCGTGGGCGGATGGACGCGGTGTACGCCGAGCCCGACGGGCGCTGGCTGGTCATCGACTGGAAGACCAACCGCCGCCAGACCGCCGACCCGCTCCAGCTCGCGCTCTACCGGCTCGCCTGGGCCGAGCTCCTCGGGGTTCCGCTCGACCAGGTCTCGGCCGGCTTCCACTACGTGCGCACGGGCGAGACGGTGCTGCCGGAGGAGCTCCCCGACCGGGCTGCCTTAGAGGAATTGCTGAAGAGCACCACCCCGCTCTAGACCAGTTGATCCGCTTTGATCCCTTTTAGTGCTCTTATGTCGGGTCTGTCGCAAACTCATCTCGTATCCAGATCTCGAGGGGGCCCAGATGTTCGGAACCACCATGCTGCTGACGGTGGGGCACGCGCTCGACCGCGCCAAGGAAGAGGGCATGGTCGTCCGCCTCAACATCGCGGGTGACTGGGTCACCGGCCGCATCATCAACAGCGACGGCCACGGGGTCGCGATCCTCGAGAGCAACGGCGACCTGTGCGTCGTGCGCCAGGAAGCCGTCACGGCCGTGCGGATGCCCAGCGTCGAGAGCGGCCCGCACGTCCCCTCCCAGAACCCCAACCAGCGCACCGAGTTCGTGGTCCCGGCCACGGCAGGGGCCGCCGCCAACTGACCGGTCAGCCCGCTGCTGCGGCTGCTGACAGGGCGATGTCGACCATCGCGCCGAAGGTCTGTTCGCGCTCTGCCGACGTGGTCTCCTCGCCGGTGACGATGTGGTCGCTGACGGTGCAGATCGCCAGCGCCTTGCGGCCGTACGACGCCGCGAGCGTGTACAGCGCGCTGGCCTCCATCTCGACGGCCAGCACCCCGTGGGCGACCATCGGCGCGGTCAGCTCCTCGCGCGGGTTGTAGAAGGTGTCGCCGGAGAAGATCAGCCCGACATGGCTGGTGACGTCGTCGCGGGCCTCGGCCGCATCGACGGCCGCGCGCAGCAGCCCGAAGTCGGCGACGGGCGCGTAGTCGAGTCCGTGGAAGCGCAGCCGGTTCATCGAGGAGTCGGTGCAGGCGCCGGACGCGATCACCACGTCGCGGATGGCCACCTGCTCGGTGACGGCGCCGCAGGACCCGACCCGGATGATCCGCTGGGCGTCGTACTCCCGGAACAGCTCGTTGACGTAGATCGACATCGACGGCTGGCCCATCCCCGAGCCCTGCACCGAGACCGGCATGCCCTGCCAGGTGCCGGTGAAGCCGTACATGCCGCGCACCTCGCTGTAGCAGGTCGCGTCGTCGAGGAAGGTCTCGGCGATCCATCTCGCGCGCAGGGGGTCGCCGGGGAGCAGGACGGTCGGGGCGATCTGGCCGGGCTCGGCGCCGATGTGGATGCTCATGGGGCCTGAGCGTAGGCCGTGCGTGACGTCGTAGTGTCGCGAGCATGGAGTCACCGGACCTGCAACCGCTGGAGCTGCCGACCCGGGACGAGGACTGGCTCGGGTGGGTGACCGAACGAGCGCGCCACGGCCTGTCGACCGCGGGCGCCGAGGTGGCGGCGCTCAAGGACGCACCGCCCGGCGACGAGACGATCCTGCAGCTGTGGAACGACACCAGCATCGCGCTGGGCGACGTGTTCGCGATCAGCTCCCTGATGAGCGTGGTGCATCCCGACGCCGCCGTGATGGAGGCGGCCGAGGGCTTCCACATCGACGCCCGCACGTTCTCCACCGACCTGCACCTCGATGCCGACGTCTTCGCCCAGCTGTCCTCGCTGGACGCGGCAGCACTCGAGGCGGGTGCCAGGCGGGTGCTCGACGACGCCCTGCGCGACTTCCGGCGCGCGGGGGTCGACCGTGACGAGGACACCCGGGAGCGCGTGCGCGAGCTCAGCCGTCGCGAGAGCGAGCTGTCGCAGACCTTCGCGCGCAACATCCGCGACGGGCGGCGTACGACGCTGGTGCCGGAGGCCGCTCTCGAAGGCCTGCCCGAGGACTACGTCGCCGACCACGCTGCGGTGGACGGCATGGTCGAGATCAGCACCGAGTACCCCGACACGCTGCCCTTCCTGACCCACGGCCGCGACCCCGAGCAGCGCCGTCGGGTCGCGCACGCCTTCCACAACATCGCGCTGGCCGGAGAACGACGCCGTGCTCGCCGAGCTGCTCGAGGTGCGCGAGGAGAAGGCCACGCTGCTGGGGTACGACGACTGGCCGAGCTATGACGCCGAGGTCAAGATGATCGGCGAGGGACGGCGCATCCCGGAGTTCATCGACGAGCTCGCCGGTGCGGCGGAGGAGGCCGGACGTCGCGAGATCGAGCAGCTGCGCGACCAGGCCCGTGCCGAGGGCGAGGACGTCGTCGACTTCTCGAACTGGCGTCACCACGCCGAGACGGTCAAGCGCGAGCGGTTCGGGGTCGACACCCAGGAGGTGCGTCGCTACTTCGACGCCGGCAGGGTGCGCCAGGGGCTGCTCGACGTCACGGGTCGGCTCTTCGGTCTCGTCTACGAGCCGGTGGACGCACCGACGTGGCATCCCGAGGTCGCGTCGTACGACGTGCGGCTGGCCGAGAACCGGCAGCTGCTCGGCCGGATCCACCTCGACCTGCACCCCCGGCCCCGGAAGTACAACCACGCCGCGCAGTTCACCCTCGTGCAGGGGGTCCTCGGACGACAGCTGCCCGAGGGCGTGCTCGTCTGCAACTTCTCCCGCGGCCTGATGGAGCTCGACCACGTGGTCACGTTGTTCCACGAGTTCGGCCACCTGATGCACCACGTGCTCGCGGGCCGGCACGAGTGGGTGCGCTTCTCCGGCGTCGCCACCGAGTGGGACTTCGTCGAGGCGCCGTCACAGATGCTCGAGGAGTGGGCGTGGGACCCGGGCGTGCTGCGCAGCTTCGCCACCGACGCGCAGGGCGAGCCGATCCCGGAGGACCTCGTGCGGCGCATGCGGGCGGCCGACGAGTTCGGCAAGGGCTTCCTGACGCGCACCCAGACGGCGTACGCCGCGATCTCGTACTGGTTCCACCAGGACCGGCCGGCCGACCTGACCGACCGGCTCGGTCAGCTGTTCAAGGAGTACGGCCTCGTCGAGCTGGTCCCGGACACGCACTTCCACACCGGCTTCGGCCACCTCGACGACTACGGCTCGGCCTACTACACCTACGCGTGGTCGTTGGTGATCGCGAAGGACCTGTTCTCCGCCTTCGACCGCGAGCAGCTGTTCGCGCCGGAGGTCGCTCACCGCTACCGCGACACCGTGCTGGTGCCCGGCGGGTCGAAGGACGCCGCCGACCTGGTCACCGACTTCCTCGGGCGGCCCTACGACAACCGCGCCTACGCGGACTGGCTCGCCTCCGCACCGGGCGACGGCGAGGAGGCTCGATGACCGAGGTACGCCGGGTGCTGCCGCACGTGGCCCTCTCCGAGCACGCGCACGACCGGCACGGCGTGCTGCGCACCGACGAGCACTGGCTCGACGAGCGGTGGGCCGATCCCGCGACGCGGGTGCTGGTGATCGCCGGTGCCCGGGTGCGACCGGTCCAGGGTCGGCTCGCGTGGGTCTCGCCGCAGGAGGCACCGGACGGCCTCCGGGTGCTGCTGGGCGAGCGCGACGGCGTCGAGCACTTCGCGGTGATCGTCGACCCCGACGAGGCGCCCGGCGATCGCGACGAGTGGGTGGTGCTGCGCGCCATCGTGCAGTCGCTCGCCGACGAGACCATCGCCGACGGTCCGCTGGTGCTGCACGCGATCGGCCTGGCCGAGTGGCTCTGGGCCACCAAGCACTGCCCGAGGTGCGGTGGCGCGCTGGAGCCCCGGCAAGCAGGGCACGTGCTGCACTGCACGAGCTGCGGCCGCGACCAGTTCCCGCGCTCCGACCCGGCCGTGATCATGGTGGTCACCGACGGTGAGCCGGGCAGCCCCGACGAGCGCGCGCTCCTCGGACGCAGCCCCGCCTGGCCGCCGGGCCGCTTCTCGACGCTGGCGGGCTTCGTGGAGCCCGGCGAGACGATGGAGGACGCCGTCCGCCGCGAGGTCGAGGAGGAGACCGGCGTCAAGGTCGGTGAGGTGGCCTACTTCGGCAGCCAGCCGTGGCCGTTGCCGGCCAGCCTGATGGTCGGCTTCACCGCGCGAGCCGTCGAGACCACCATCGACGTCGACGGCTCCGAGATCGAGGACGCCCGCTGGTTCACCCGCGAGGAGATGCGCGCCGAGGCGGAGGCCGGCACGCTCGTGCTCCCGGGCGGCGTCTCGATCTCGCGCTCGCTGGTCGAGAGCTGGTACGGCGGTCCGCTGCCGGGTCGCTGGTAGCCGTGCGCCTGGTCATCGAGGGCCACCACCTGCCCGGGCGCTCGTGCGGGACCCACTCGACATCCACGTCGGGGTGCAGGTCCGCCGCGACCCGGGCGACCTGGTCGCAGCCGACGCCGAGTCGGCGACGTGGGAGGTCGAGGTGGAGGTCGTGGACCGCGACGGCGAGCCGGACTTCCGCGGCCCGGCGGTCCAAGGGCGTCGCGGGGAGCGGTTCGTCTACCTGACCTGGGGTGAGGGCACCGGCGAGGCGTTCACCATGTTCCGCCGGGCCAAGCTGATGCTGGCCGACGTACCCGACCCCTCGCGGGCGGCCGTGACGGCGCGGGTGGACCTCACCGATGAGAAGGGGATGCCGCGCTGCGCACGCCTGCGCGAACCGGCCCTCACCTGGGCGTAGCGCGCCACTCGTCGGCGAGCAGGCCGTACTCGAACCCGTCCAGCCACCCGTGCTCGCGGTGCAGGGAGTCGCGGACCTTGTGGCTCTCGCGGCGCATGCCGACCCGCTCGGCCAGTCGCCACGAGGCCTCGTTGTCGGCGAAGCAGCCGGCGAACACCCGGCGCAGGCCGAGCTGCTCGAAGCAGATGGCCAGCAGTGCCTCGACGGCCTCGGTGCCGAAGCCCTGGCCCTGGTGCTCCGGGGCGAGGATCCAGCCGATCTCGGCCTCTGTCTCGGCGGCCTGGTCGGTGACCTCGACCTGGGCCCAGCCGTCCTTGACCTCGCAGGCCAGCTCGCCGACCAGGACGCCGTCCCGCTCGATGACCAGGCGTGAGCTGAGCCACTCGGGCGAGGCGTACCACTCGGCGTACTGCTCGCGGTCGACCGCCAACCGGGTCGTCCACCTGGCCACCGACGGGTCGGTGCGGTAGGCCCAGGTGGCGTCGGCGTCTGCCGGCGTGGCAGGGCGGATGGTCAGCCGCGCGGTGCGGACCGGCCAGGAGACATCGTCACGTGTGGAAGGCACGCAGGGCATCATGCCCTGCGGATCAGGCGATGGCCGCCAGCTTTTCCTTCACGTCGCGCAGCGACGGGTTGGTGTGGGCACTGCCGTCGCTGTAGACCAGCGTCGGGACGGTCTGGTTGCCGTTGTTGGCGGCCATCACGACCTCCGCGGCGCTCGGGTCCCGCTCGATGTCGACCACGTCGTAGGTGATGCCCTCACGGTCCAGCTGGCCCTGGAGGCGGTGGCAGTAGCCACACCAGGGGGTGGTGTACATCGTGAAGGATCCGGTGGTCGGTCCGGCCTGTGCTTCCGCGTGGGGATGGGCGGTCACGGTTGTCCTCTCTCGCGTCTACGCTCGTCACCGGACACAACACCACCGGGACGGAGAACATTTCCGATGCATGCGGACGATCTACTCAGTTCGCTCGACCCGGAGCAACGTGAGGTCGCCACCGCTCTGCGCGGACCCGTGCGCGTGCTGGCCGGCGCCGGCACCGGCAAGACCCGGGCGATCACCCACCGCATCGCCTACGGCGTCGCCGCGGGTGTCTACAACCCGATGGAGGTCCTCGCGGTCACCTTCACCACGCGCGCGGCGGGCGAGATGCGCACCCGCCTGCGAGCGATGGACGCCGCAGCCGTGCAGGCGCGCACGTTCCACTCCGCGGCGCTGCGGCAGGTCCGCTACTTCTGGCCCAAGGTCTACGGCGGCGCGCCGCCGGAGCTGACCGCCTCCAAGATCCCCGTCGTCGCGGGCGCCGCCCGCCGCAACCGGGTCGAGGTGAGCCAGGCGATGCTGCGCGACCTGGCCAGCGAGATCGAGTGGGCCAAGGTCTCCAACGTCCGCCCCGACGACTACGAGCGGCTCGCCCCGCGACGGGGGCGTGAGGTCAACGGCCTCGACGCCGCCACCGTGGCCCACGTCTTCGGCAGCTACGAGGAGCTCAAGCGCGACCAGGGCCGGATGGACATGGAGGACGTCCTGCTGATCGGCGCGGCCCTGCTGAGCGAGGACGATCGGGTGGCGGCCGAGGTACGCCGTCAGTACAAGTGGTTCGTCGTCGACGAGTTCCAGGACGTCAGCCCGATCCAGTCGGCGCTGCTCGACCTCTGGCTCGGAGGTCGTGACGAGCTCTGCGTCGTCGGCGACCCCGCGCAGACGATCTACTCCTTCGCCGGGGCCCAGGCCTCCTACCTGACCGACTTCCCGAAGCGGTTCCCCGGAGCGGTCAACGTCGAGCTGACCCGCAACTACCGCTCGACGCCCCAGGTGATCGAGGCAGCCAACACGCTGCTCAAGGGCTCGACGAGCACGAGCGTGCAGCTGCGCGCCCAGCGCGCGGCCGGCCCGGAGGCCCGGTGGCGCGAGGCCACCGACGAGGTCGACGAGGCCCAGGCCGTGGCCGGTGAGATCGGCCGGCTGCGCGACAGCGGCGTGCCGTTGCGCGAGATGGCCGTGCTGTTCCGGATCAACGCCCAGTCCGAGGCCTTCGAGGAGGCGCTGACCGCGGCGGGCATCCCCTACGTCATCCGCGGCGCCGCGCGGTTCTTCGAGCGCCAGGAGGTGCGCCAGGCGGTCGCGCTGCTGCGTGGCGAGGCGCGTGCCGGAGAGGAGGCCACCGACGGGCTCGTCGAGCGGGTGACCGCCGTACTCACGGGCATGGGGTGGTCGACCGAGGCCCCCACGGCCCGCGGTCAGGCACGTGACCGGTGGGAGTCGCTGCAGGCACTGGTCTCGCAGGCGACCGACCACGCCGCGAGCGAGGTCGCCCCGACGTTGACCGGCTTCGTCGCCGAGCTCGACCGGCGCGCGCACGAGCAGCACGCCCCGGTCGCCGAGGGCGTCACCCTGGCCACGCTGCACGCAGCGAAGGGCCTCGAGTGGGACGCCGTCTTCCTCTGCGGCCTGCAGGAGGGGTCGATGCCGATCTCCTACGCCGAGGGCCCCGCGGCCGTGGAGGAGGAGCGCCGGCTGCTCTACGTCGGCATCACCCGCGCCCGCGAGCACCTCTGGATGTCCTGGGCGCTCGCGCGCAACCCGGGCGGGCAGGCGCGCCGCAAGCCGTCGCGGTTCCTCGCGGGGCTGCGTCCCGAGTCGGTCACCGACCGCGCCGACAACGGCTCGTCGGCCAAGTCCGCGCGCCGACGCGGCAAGAAGGCAGCCGTGTGCAAGCAGTGCCAGAAGCCGCTGGCCAGCTCGCGTGAACGCAACCGCGGCTACTGCAGCGACTGCCCGGTGCCCTACGACGAGGAGCTGTTCGAGTCGCTGCGCAGCTGGCGCAAGGAGCAGGCCGAGGCGCAGAGCGTTCCCGCGTTCGTGGTGTTCTCCGACGCGACCCTCGAGGCACTCGCCGAGGTCAAGCCCACCGACCGGCGTGGGCTGCAGTCGATCAACGGCATCGGTGCGGCCAAGCTGGAGAAGTACGCCGAGGACTTGCTGGCCATCCTCGGTTGAGGTGGAAAAGCCACGTTCCTCCGGGGTCGTCGACAGGGCGATCAGAAGTTTTTTCAGAACTCGCCAATAAATCGTTTGCGCCCCAGAAGTGGCCCGGCGTACCGTGCCTCTCATCCACCCGTTCGGCCCCATGGGCCCTGGCACGAGACAAGGAGGCGCGACATGTTGATCAACACCACTGAGTTCTGGACCGCGGTGCGGCCCCGATTCGTCGCGCCCACCCTCGCTGCCGCAGGGGTGAAGTCTGCCGATTTCCGTGTGCAGACCGCCTCCCCGATCACCGGCAGCGCCGGCATGGTCACGGGTCACCGCCACCCCTGGAGTCCACCGATCACCTGAGTCCTCATTGACTTGATCGGCAGCCTCCAGGCCGCGGAACCCACACCAAGGGATCCGCGGCCTTTGTGTTTCTCGAAAGTCCACCGACAACTTCGAAACCAAGTCACGAGGAGGTGACAGATGAGCATCAGCGTTGTCGACAACCACACCATCGACGAGGCGGAGCTGCCGTGCCGGGGGGAGAACCCGGAGCTGTACTTCGCCGAGTCGCCCAGCGACGTGGAGCTCGCGAAGGCGCTGTGCCAGGACTGTCCGGTCCGGGCCGAGTGCCTGGCGGGCGCCCTCGAGCGGCGTGAGCCGTGGGGTGTCTGGGGCGGTGAGCTGTTCCTCTCCGGAGTGGTGATCCCCCGCAAGCGCCCGCGAGGACGGCCCCGCAAGGACGCCGCCGCATGAGTCGCTGCCAACCATGACCAACAACCCACTTGTGATCGGAGAAGACGATGAACTTCATCGAAACCGACCTGGCGCGGGAGCTGCACAAGTCCCGTCAGGCCGAGGTCGAGGGATTCCGTCGCGCCCGCCGCGCTGCCGCCGTACAACGGCTGGAGCGCAAGGCGGAGAGGCTGTCGCACAAGGCCGAGCGGGTCTCCCGCCAGGCCGAGCGCGCCGCCTCCCAGGCGCGGCTCGCCGTGGCTCGCGTCCTGTAGCGCACATGGCGAGGCACGGAACCTCGACTCCCACCACCTGAGCCCCGGAGAGCACGACTCTCCGGGGCTCAGGCATGTCCGGGGCATGTCTCGGGGCATGTCCGGACCGTTCTAGGCTGGACCCGTGGTCACCTGCTCCTTCTGCGGCACCGTCGTGGAGTCCGACGACCCGCCGATCACGTGGACCTCGGCGATCGAGAACTCCCATGTGCGCTGGTTCTGCGACGGCTGCACGCGGGAGCACCTGCGGGCGATGGAGAGCAAGCTCGACTCGGAGTGGTGGTGAGCCGGCCGCTGACGCTGGTCACCGGCGGCAGCCGCGGCATCGGGGCCGCGACCGTACGCCGGCTGGCCGCAGCCGGGCACGACGTCGTCATCGGCTACCGGAGCGATCAGCGAGTCGGCCCAGGCGCTCGTCGAGGAGGTGACCCGTCAGGGCGGCATCGCTCACGCGGTCGCGGCTGACGTCACTGACCCGGAGGCCGTCGACGCGCTCTTCGACGCGGCTGCCGGCGTCGGGGTCCTCACCGGCGTGGTGAACAACGCCGGCGCGACGATCCATCTCGGTGACCTCGCGGACACGCCGGTGGAGGTGATCCGGCAGGTCGTCGACCTCAACCTCACCGCCGCCATCTACGTCGCCCGACGCGCTGTCCGCGACCTCGGCGAGGGCGGGGTCCTCGTCAACGTGTCCTCGGCCGCCGCCACGCTCGGCTCGCCGCACGAGTACGTCCACTACGCCGCGGCCAAGGCGGGCGTCGACGCGCTCACCCACGGGCTCGCCCAGGAGGTGGCCGGCCGGGGCATCCGGGTCAACGGGGTCGCGCCGGGCCTGGTCCGCACAGGCATCCACGCCGACGCGGGGGAGCCGGGCCGACCCGAGCGGATCGCTCCCACGGTCCCACTGGGCAGGGCAGGCGAGCCCGAGGAGGTCGCGGAGGCGATCGCCTGGCTGCTCTCCGACGCATGCCCCTACGTCACCGGAGCGACGCTGCGGGTGGCCGGAGGGCGCTAGTCGCCAGCGAAGCCGGGCAGCGAGTCGAGCAGCACCTGGCGGAAGGGCACCTTGGCCTCGAGCTGGCTGAGCACGCCCACGCCGCCGGCGAAGGTGCGGTGGATGAGCATGTACGCCGGCGGCAGGTTCAGCCGCAGCATCGCGGCGTACGCATCTCCACGGGGGTCGTTGATACGGCGGAACTGTCCTTGCATCCACGACCGCGAGAACTGGAACTCCTCGACGCTGGCCGGCTCCAGGAACGGGCCGAGATAGGCGCGCAGCTGCTCGGCATCGATGCGGACCTTCTCGCGCACGAACCCTTCGTCACGCAGCGCGGTGACCAGCTGCTCGTAGTCCTCCATCAGCGCGATCCGGATCAGTGCGCCCAAGGAACGGGGGAGCTCGCGATCAGGGAGTCGCGCGACGGCGCCGTAGTCGAGCACCCCGAGCCGGCCCGGTGAACCGTCCTCAGCGGGGATCGTGCGGAAGTTGCCGGGGTGCGGGTCGGCGTGCAGCAGGCCGGTACGCCGCGGGGCGTCCATCAGGAACCGGACGAACAGCAGCCCGTAGTGGTCGCGCTCCTCCTGGGTGCCTTCCCGGATCACCCGGGCCAGCGAGCCGGTGCTCTCCATCCACTCGGTGACCAGGACGGTGCCGGACTCCTGGACGACGTCGGGCACCACGATGTCGTGGTCGTCGCGGAACTCGGCGGCAAAGGCTCGCTGGGCCTCGGCCTCGAGCTGGTAGTCGAGCTCCTCGACGGCGCGCGCCTGGACCTCGGCGATCAGCGCACGGATGTCCAGCCCGGGCACCAGCGGCCCGAGACCCCGGGCGACC
Source organism: uncultured Actinomycetota bacterium (assembly GCA_963797505.1). Classification (GTDB taxonomy): domain Bacteria; phylum Actinomycetota; class Actinomycetes; order Propionibacteriales; family Nocardioidaceae; genus Marmoricola. The sequence goes on from CAWCQB010000032.1 coordinate 29,795, forward strand.
CGGCTGAGCTGGCGCAGGTCGGAGGTCAGGGCCTCGGCGGACCCGGGGTACTGCACCTTGACGGCCACCTCCCGCCCGTCGAACCAGGTCCCGCGGTGCACCTGGCCGATCGACGCCGCGGCGGCGGGCTCCGGGTCGAACCACACCAGCTGGTCCTTCCAGTCCGGGCCCAGCTCGCGGGTGAGGATCTCGCGGACGGTGATGGTGGGCATCGGGGGAGCGGAGTCCTGCAACCGGGTCAGCTGCTCGCGGTAGGGCCCGGCGATCTCGTCGGGCAGCGCCGCCTCGAAGATCGACATCGCCTGCCCGAACTTCATCGCACCGCCCTTGAGGTCGCCCAGGGTCCGGAACAGCTGCTCGGCGGTGCGCTGCTGCACCTCGGTGAGCACCGACTCGGCGGAGGCGCCTCCGATGCGCTTGCCCAGGCCCAGTGCCGTGCGGCCGGCGTACCCGAGGGGGAGCGCGGCGAGCTTGGCCGTGCGCGCAACGGCCTTGCGTGGGAGCTCGCTCATACCCCCATCGTGCCCGACGCCGGGTCATGGACGGACCACGAACATCCACACTCGGGGTGCCTGGACCAGTCCTGCTCCCACCGGAGCGATGGTTCGGGGTCCAGGAACACCGTGCGCGACCAGGTGGCGGGCCGGCGCCCGTCGAGGTGGGCCACGACGTCGCGCACCGCCCAGGCCAGCGCCAGCGCGGTCAGCACGGGGTCGGTCACGTCGGGTGTGCCGTCGTCCCGTGGCCTGCTCGTCGCACGCACGTAGCGGTTGGTGACGGGCACGTGGTCGGGGTCCGCGATGCTGCGGTGGGCGTCGATGCAGCGCAGGCAGGCGGTGACTCCGGGTACGACGAAGGGACCCACGAGCGCGGCGCCGTCGACCAGGCGTACGACGAGATGGCTGGTGCCGCGCCGCACGAGCGGGTCGAGCCGGTCGCGGTCCACCTCGCCCGTCCCGCCGACCAGGGCCACGTCGGCGTCCGTGTGCGCTCCGGCGAGGCGCACCCCGGACCTGGCGAGGAGGTCCCTGGCCCCCGGGAGGTGGCCGAGCAGCGAGACCCGGCCGTCGCGCAGCCGGCGGGTGCGGCGGGCATGGTCGTCGGCGGCGACGAGGCAGCCGTGCTCCTGCAGCGTGGCGAGGGCGGCGAGGCCGTCCGGCCCCGGATCGACGGGACGGCGGTCGACCAGTGCGGCCAGCGTGTGCTCGACGTCCGGCGTGCGGGGGACGAGCGCCCGGCGTCCGTCGTACAGGCCGATCTGGAGGTGGCTCACGCCCCGTCGTACGACGCGGAGGCCGGGGGCCAGCGCGAACCCCTCGAAGTCGTCCATGTCCGGACGCTAGGTCGAGGCACCGGTCTCCGCGAAACGGCCGTCCACAGGCCTCTCAGCGGCTGGACGCACGACGGCGGGACCCTTCCGAGGAAGGATCCCGCCGTGAATCGTCGGCTGAGTGGTGTCAGGCCTTGCCGAGGATGCGGTTCAGGTTGGTGCCGCAGACAGGGCAGACGGCCTTAGCCATCCGGGTGCCCTTGTCGTTGACCCTGACCTCGCCGCTCGCCTCGCGCTTCTCCTTGCACTTCACGCAGTAGAACTCGCCGCTCCAGGTCTCCGCCATGACGGCCTCCTCATCATCCCTTGGTCGTCTCGGCGGGAGGGTCGGGGAAACCCGCCGGGGTTCGGGTGGAACCTCAAACGACCCTAGACCACATTCACGCTCAAACCACGCAGCGGGGGCGCTCGGCTCAGGCGTGTCCCGCAGCGGTAATCTCCCGCGCATGTCACCCGAATCGGCGCCTTCGGGCCCCCTCGAACACCTCCGCGTGGAGCGCCCGTCCGACGGCGTCGCCCGCCTCGTGCTCGACAACCCCGGCCAGCGCAACGCGATGTCGGACCAGATGACGGCCTCGTGGGTGCGTGCCATCGACGAGCTGGCGGCCGATCGGAGCCTCCGGGTGGTGGTCGTGACCGGCGAGGGGACGGCGTTCTGCTCGGGTGGCAACACCGGCTGGATCGCGAGCGAGCCGGACGCCGAGGTCGACTACCTGCGCACGCGGATGATGGCCTTCTACCGGGCCTGGCTCTCCATCCGGAGGCTCGAGGTGCCGACCATCGCCGCGGTCAACGGGCCGGCCATCGGGGCGGGGCTCTGCCTCGCGCTGGCCTGCGACATCCGGTACGCCGCAGCAGGAGCCAAGCTGGGGGCACCCTTCGTCAAGCTGGGGATGAACCCGGGCATGGCCGCCACCTACCTGCTGCCCAACGCCGTCGGTGAGGCCAACGCCCGCGAGCTGCTGCTCACCGGGCGGACCGTCGAGGCCGAGGAGGCCCGGCAGCTCGGCCTGGTCTCGCGGGTGTTCCCCGCCGACACGTTCGCCGACGAGGTGGACGGCATCGCCGCAGGCATCGCCGCCACCGCACCGATCCCCAGCCGCTACACCAAGGTCGCGCTGCGCGACGGTGGCCACCAGGACCTGGAGTCATGCGTCCAGTGGGAGGCGCTGGCCCAGCCGATCACGCTGGCCACCGCCGACCTCCAGGAAGGCATCCGCGCCGCCCACGAGAAGCGCCCCCCGGAGTTCCGCGGCGTCTAGCTGGTGCCGTCGATGATCCGCTCGAGGCGGGGGATGAGGCCCTTCACGAGGTCGGACTTCTCGAGGTAGCCGTGGGCACCGGCGTCGAGGGCACCCTGGCCGGCCGTCGAGAACGGGTAGCCCGAGAGCATCACCACGACGGCGTCGGGGGCGGCCTCGCGGATCCGGGGGAGCGCCTGCATCCCGTCCATCACCGGCATCGCGATGTCGAGCAGCACGAGGTCGGGCTGGCTGGAGCGGGCCTCCTCGATGGCCTGCTGGCCCTCGGCCGCGGTCGCGACCACGCGCCACCCGCGGGGGTGCCGTTCGATGACCATGCTGAGCAGCTCGCGCAGGTCCTCGGAGTCGTCGACGATCAGGACGCTGAGACCGGCCGTCATGGTCCCGCCAGTCGCTGTGCCGGGGACCGTCGTACGGCCATGCCGGGCTCGAGCTCCTGGTCACCGGCGAGCTCGCCGATCCAGTTCCGGGCTCGTTTGGACGTCCCGGCGATCAGGCTGCGGGCGTACTCCACCTGGTCGAGGTCGAGGGCCATCTCCGCGGCCACGAGCCCCTGCACGATGGTGTCGTTGACCTCGGCCGCGACGCGCTGCCGCTCGATCTGGGCCACGTCGGCGGCCATCTGCTTCTCGATCAGCTTCTGCATGGTGAGCTCGGTGAGCACCAGGCACCGCACGAGCACGCCGTCGAGGTCGATGTCGGTCGACGACACCAGGAACGGGACGTTGGTGCGCTCCCCGCCGGTGAGCGTCAGCTCGGCTCGCCGGGTCATCTCCGAGCTCGCGACGAGCAGGGAGGCCAGCGCTGACGTGCTGGTCCTTGGCGACGTAGTCGGCGAGGTCGCGGCCGATCATGCTGTCGCGCTCCACGCCGAGGAAGTTGGCCAGCTGGGGGTTGGCGAACAGGATGACGCCGTTCTCGGAGACCGTCGCCGCGCCCTCACCCATCTCCTCGACGATCACGCGGTAGGGCCGGTCAGCGCTGGTGAGGGTGTAGATCTGCTCCTCCTCCGGCTCCCCGATCACGACGGCGTCGACACCGCCGCTGCTGATGGCGGACAGGGCCTCCTGGAGGTAGGCGATCTGCTCGCGCAGCCCGGTGAGCTCGCTCGCCGAGTTCACGTCGAAGTCGTCCGAGGGCGGCGTCATTCGGGGAGTCCTCCATCGGCCACGCGGTTCGGCGCCTGCGGCGCGAGATCGAGGTCGAGCGCAAGGCGTACCCGCCCCGCGTCGGTCAGGTTGCCGACGAGGTGTCGGAGCGGCTCGGGCGAGTGCTTCACGAGGGTCGGCAGCGCGAGGATGTTGTCGCGCTTCATCAGCGCCGGGTGGTCGATGGCGTTGACCACGGTGAGGTCGACCTGCCCGGCGAGGTCCTCGTCGCAGATCCGGCGTACGGTCACGATCGCCTCCGACGAGCGCGGCGACGCGCCGCTCACGTAGAGCGTCAATGCCCAGCGAGGGCCCGAGGCCTCGGCGGTCACGGCAGGTCGCCGCCCAGGGGCCGCACCTGGAGGCCGACGAGCACCCGGTCGGTGTCGGAGAGGTCGCCGATGATCTTGCGGATCGGCTCGGGCAGCTTGCGCACCAGCGTGGGTACGGCGACGATCTCGTCGCCCCTGGCGAGGGCGGGGTTCACGAGGAGGTCGATGACCTCGACCCGGTAGCGCCCCGCGAGGTGCTCGTCGCAGACCCGCCGCAGGTTCTCCAGGGCCCGGACAGATCGCGGCGACTGGCCGGCGACGTAGAGGCGCAGGTCGTACATCGCCTCGCCGTCGGCGAGCGTTGCCCTCGGCGTTGATCTCGGCCGAGAACTCCTCAGACTCCGTCGTCACGCGTGCTCTCCTTCGCGGTCGCCCGAGCGCTCGCGGCCCAGCGAGCGCGCGTACGGCGACACCGGACGCGCGGCCCGCGTCGGCGGACGCCTCGAACCTCTCGAACTCGGCCGTGTCGGCGGTGAGCTGGGCCTGGAGCGCCGCCATCTCTGCCCGGATCGCGGCCGACCGCTTGGCCAGCTCCTGGCGCCGCCGCTCGGTCTCGTCGGCTCGCGCCGCCTGGGCGAGGCGTTCCTGGCCGATCTGCTCGACCCGCTCGGAGCCGGTGAGCACGCCGTTGGGGCCGACGTAGACGTCGAGGAGCTCGGCGCCGTCGTCGGTGAGCACGAACTCGCGCACCTGGTTGGAGTGGGCGGAGCCGCGGCTCTTGATCACGAACAGCAGCCGGTTGCGCTCGCCGTTGCTCTCGTCGTTGCGCAGCAGCAGCCAGGTGTCGACACAGCGAGGAGACGTCGACCTCGCTGGACTCCTCGCGCTCGCCGTGGGTGAGCGTCGTCATCACGCTGGTGATGCCGCGCCCCTTGAGCAGGTCGAGGTCGCGGGAGATCGCCGACGTGGTGGCGCTCTGGGCGCCCCGGCGTGGGTGAGGCTGGCGACGGCGTCGAGCACGACCAGCTGCGGTTCGTGCTCGTCGAGCAGGCGGTGCAGCATCGCCAGGTGCTCCTCGAAGCCGAAGGCCGTGGGTCGCACGGCCCGCACCTGCAGGAGGCCCGCGTCGATCCACCGCTGCAGGTCGATGCCGATCGAGCGCATGTTGCGGATCAGCTGGTCGGGCGACTCCTCGAAGGAGAAGAACAGCGCCTTCTCGCCGCGCTCGCAGGACGCGTCGACCATCAGGGCGCCGATGCTGGTCTTGCCGGTGCCGGCGGTGCCGCTGATCATCACCGACGAGCCGCGGTAGACGCCGCCGGCCAGCATCTCGTCGAGACGCGGGATCCCGGTGGAGATGCGTTCGTCGGACGCCTCGTAGGTCAGGCCGACCGACGTGATGGGTACGACGACGAGGCCGCGCTCGGTGATCAGGAACGGGTACTCGTTGGTGCCGTGCAGGGACCCGCGGTACTTCACCACGCGCAGGCGACGGGTGGAGATCTGGTCCTCGACGCGGTGGTCGAGGGTGACGACGCAGTCCGAGACGTACTCCTCGATGCCGAAGCGGGTCAGGTCTCCCTCCTTGCCGCGCTCGCCGCTGATCACGACCGTCAGGTCGCGCTCCTTGAGCCAGCGGAACAGCCGGCCGAGCTCGCCGCGGATGATGGCCTCGTTGGGCAGGGCGCTGAAGAGCAGCTCGATGGTGTCGAGGAACACCCGCTTGGCGCCCACGGACTCGACGGCCATGGCCAGCCGGATGAAGAGTCCCTCGAGGTCGAAGGACGCCGGTCTCGACGATCTCGGCGGGGTCGAGCCGGAAGGCGTCGATCGCGAGCAGGCCGTCCTTCTCGAGCTGGTCGAGGTCGAAGCCGAGCGAGGCCACGTTGGTGGCGAGGTCGCTCTGGGCCTCCTCGAAGGCGAGCAGCACACCGGGCTCGCCGTAGTCGCGCGCGCCGCGGACCAGGAACTCGATCCCGAACAGCGTCTTCCCGGATCCGGCCGCACCCGTCACCAGGGTCGGACGTCCCCGGGGCAGGCCGCCGCCGGTGATCTCGTCGAAGCCGGTGATCCCGGTGCGAGCCTTCTCGGGCCCGCTCAGTGCCGTTCGCTCGCCGAGCACGTCCTGCCGCCCTCCACATGTCGCCACGCCTCACGTCCACTCCTCGCAGTCTCTACCGCCAACCCGGATTGTGGGTGGTTTCGCGCGAGATGGTCTCGACGGCGCGCCGGTGCGAGCGTGAAGCAGGGGCCCCCGATGACGCCCGTGCGCTTGCCTTCCCCTTGCGAACGCATGAGCGGCTCATCGAGAGCCCCTTCTGCGCGGACACGCTAATCAGCGAACGGTGCCCGGGTCAATGCGTGGAGCAGACCGGGCGTGCCGCGGGCCGTCGCGCGGTTACCCACCGGCTGTGGATAACCCTGTGGACAGAGTGTGGAGGACCGGCCCTGTGCTGTGGATCACACCCGAGCCAGCCAGAATGGGACCGTGAACCGACCACCGGTGGACGAATCGGACGGGTACGACGGCGGACCCGTCGCCGCCCTGCGCAGGATCGCCTTCCTGCTCGAGCGCAGCCGGGCCGAGACCTACAAGGTCAAGGCGTTCCGGGCCGCGGCTGCCACGGTGCTCCCGTTGGGCGACGAGGTCGACGAACGGGTGCGTCAGGGGACCCTGCGCGACCTGCCCGGCATCGGCGCGTCGACCGCCGAGGTGATCGAGGCGGCCGTCGAGGGACGGATGCCCGCGCGGCTCGCCCAGCTCGAGCGGGACGAGGGCGGACCGCTCACCCGTGGCGGTGCGGAGGTCCGCGCCCGGCTGCGCGGTGACCTGCACTCGCACAGCGACTGGTCCGACGGGGGGTCCCCGATCGAGGAGATGGCGTTCACCGCGATCGAGCTCGGTCACGACTACCTCGTGCTCACCGACCACTCGCCGCGGCTGAAGGTGGCCAACGGGTTGTCCGGTCCCCGGCTGGCGCGGCAGCTCGAGGTGGTCGAGGCGGTCAACGAGCACCTCGCCGACGGAGAGGGGACGGGCGGCTTCCGGCTGCTCAAGGGGATCGAGGTCGACATCCTCGACGACGGCTCGCTCGACCAGACCGACGAGATGCTGGGCCGGCTCGACGTACGCGTGGCCTCGGTGCACTCCAAGCTGGCCATGGACAAGGGCGCCGATGACGAAGCGGATGGTCGGCGCGGTCCGCAACCCGTTCACCAACGTGCTCGGGCACTGCACCGGACGGCTGGTCACCGGCAACCGCGGCACCCGGGGGCAGTCGGAGTTCGACGCCGACGAGGTGTTCGGGGCCTGCGTGGAGACCGACACGGCGGTCGAGATCAACTCGCGACCCGAGCGCCGGGACCCGCCGACCGACCTGCTGCAGCGGGCGATCGACCTGGGCTGCCTGTTCTCGATCGACAGCGACGCCCACGCGCCGGGGCAGCTCGACTTCCAGGTCTACGGCTGTGCCCGGGCCGAGGAGCTCGGCATCGACCCCGACCGCATCGTCAACACCTGGCCGGTCGAGCGGCTGCTGGAGTGGGCGCGTCCGCCCAGGCCACGCCTGTCAGAGGTGTAGCCAGGCGAGCACGGCCCGCACCCGGCGGTGGTCGTCCTCGCCGACCGGCAGGTCGAGCTTGGCGAAGATGCTGTTGATGTGCTTGGCCACGGCCTTCTCGCTGACCACGAGCGACGCGGCGATGCCGGCGTTCGAGCGGCCCTCGGCCATCAGGGCGAGCACGTCGCGCTCGCGCGGGCTGAGCCGGTCCACGGGCTGCGCCGGGCTGCGCGCCATCACGGTGGCGACGACCTCGGGGTCGAGCACGGTGCCACCGGCGGCCACCCGTCGTACGCCGTCCACGAACTCGGCGACGTCGGAGACCCGGTCCTTGAGCAGGTAGCCGATCGCCCCCTCGCCGCTGGCCAGCAGCTCGCGCGCGTAGAGCTGTTCGACGTACTGCGAGAGCACCATCACCGGGAAGCCGGGACGGGCAGCGCGGACCGTGATGGCGGCGGTGAGGCCCTCGTCGGTCTGCGTCGGCGGGAGGCGTACGTCGACCACGGCAGCCTCGGCCTCCGGGTCGAGCAGCGCCTCGGCGAGGTCGGCGGCGTTGTCGACCGCGTGCAGGATCGTGAAGCCGTTGCCCTCGAGGAGCTGGATCAGGCCGGCCCGGAGGAGGGCGTGGTCTTCGGCGAGGACAAGACGCACGGGACCTCCAGGGTGACGACCGTCGGGCCGCCGGCCGGGCTCGACACCCTCATGGTGCCGTCGAACGCGGCCAGCCGCCGCATCACCCCCAGCATGCCGGTCCCGGACTGCGGGTCGGCGCCACCACGACCGTCGTCGCCCACGATCGCGCTCAGCACACCGTCGGCGTGGGCCAGGGTGATCCACGCGTGCCCGGCGCCGGAGTGCCGGACGACGTTGGCCAGGCACTCGGCGACGGCGAAGTAGACGGCCGACTCGATCGGGTCCGGAGGCCGACCGGCCACCCGGGCGCTCACCTCGACCGGGATCGACATGTCGAGCGCGAGCGCCTCGATCGCGCCGCCCAGCCCGCGGTCGGCGAGCACCGGCGGGTGGATGCCGCGGACGACCGAGCGGAGGTCGCCGATCGCGGCGGTGGTGGTCGCGCGCGCCTCGCTGACCAGCCGCCGTGCCTTCTCCGGGTCCGACTCGAGCATCGAGTCGGCCATCCCGAGGGTCATGGACAGGGCGACCAGGCGGGCCTGGGCGCCGTCGTGCAGGTCGCGCTCGACCCGGCGCAGCTCGGCGGCCGCGTGGTCCAGGGTCTCGGCCCGCGTCTCGGTGAGCACCTGGACGCGCTGCTCGAGCACCTCGGAGTGCCCGTAGCTGAGGAACCACCGGTCCATCGCGGACCGCGCCCGCATGATCGGTTCGATGCCGAACCACCAGAGGGCGCCGGTCACGACGAGCACGAGCAGGAGCACGGAGAGCAGGGCGAGCGCGAAGCCCAGGGTGCAGGCGGCGAGGAGCCAGGCCTGGTCGCGCCAGGTCATCGGGTCCGAGGCCCAGCCGACGAGGCGGGCCACGAGACCGCCGGGCCGGTGCGGGCGGTACTGCGGCGGGATCGGGGTGCCCAGCACCCGGCCCGCCATCGCGCGGTGCTGGTCGGCGATCCAGCGGGAGGCCGGGATCGTCAGCAGCAGCACCGGGATGCCGATGACGATCACGGCGAGGACACCGGCGACGGCGTTCAGGATGAACAGCACCAGGGCGGGTACGGCGAGCACCAGCTGGGCCGCGGCGTACGCCGTCATGCGCAGCCGGCTGGGTGGGGAAGGCGCCGTGCTCACGTGCCCATCCTTCCCGATCGAGGCCGTCCGGGCGGTGGTGCAGGCACCACCTCGAGTCGGGTCCTGGCGCCACTGACCGGGGGCCTCCGGCTCAGCAGGATCGATGACATCCCTGAACGCCCCCAAGGAGATGTCATGTCGAACAACCACAACCCCCTCACGCAGATCCCGATCCGGGCCGCGCGCTGGAGCGCCACCCATCCCTGGCGCGCGATGCTCGCCTGGCTCGTCTTCGTCCTGGTCGCCGTCGGCATGGCCGTCGCCGTACCGACGACGGAGACCAAGGACTCCGACTACCGGATGGGCGAGTCGGGCCACGCCGACGCCCTCGAGCACCAGGCCGGCCTCGACCAGCCGCAGACCGAGAACGTGCTGATCAACCCGCGCGGGCACGCTGCTCTCGACTCGGCCGCCGCGACGAGCGCCGCCGCCGAGATCCGGGACGGCATGCGCGACGTCGCCGGCGTCGTGAACGTCTCCCAGGCGCAGCCCAACGCCGACCGGTCGGCGTTGCTGATCTCGGTCCAGCTCGCGCGGGACCAAGACGACGTCTCGGCCCTCCAGGCCGTCACCAAGCGCGTCCAGGCCGACCACCCCGACCTGCAGGTGCGTGAGGCCGGCGACGTCTCGATCGACGCCAGCATCAACGACCGGGTCGGTTCGGACCTCTCCTCCGCCGAGGGCATCAGCCTCCCGGTGACCCTGATCCTGATGCTGCTCGCGTTCGGCGCGCTGATCGCCGCCGGCATCCCCGTGCTGCTCGCCGCCACCAGCGTCGCTGCCACCATCGGCATCACCGCACCGCTCTCCCACCTGGTGCACGCCGAGGCGCACCGTCAGCAGCATGATCGTGCTGATCGGGATGGCGGTCGGGGTCGACTACTCGCTGTTCTACCTCAAGCGCGAGCGCGAGGAACGGGCTGCCGGACGCAGCACCCTCGACGCCGTCGAGATCGCCGCGCAGACCTCCGGCCACTCGATCCTGGTGTCGGGAGGAGCGGTGATCGCCTCGATGGCGGGCCTGTTCGTCATCGGCGACGCGACCTTCAACTCGCTCGCCACCGGCGCCATCCTCGTGGTCGCGATCGCGGTGCTCGGCTCGATCACCGTGCTGCCCGCGCTGCTGGTCAAGCTCGGTCGCTGGGTCGACCGTCCCCGGGTCCCGCTGCTGTGGCGCCTCAACCGCCGGATCGGGCGGGGCGGGATCAGCAGCCGCCTGCTGTCGCCGGTGCTCCGCCACCCGGCCGTCGCGCTGGTCCTCTCCGGTGTGGTCGTGCTGCTGCTGGCCGTGCCGGCACTCGGGATGAGGATCCACGAGGGCAACCTGCAGACGCTGCCCGCCTCGATCCCCGCAGGTGCAGACCTTCACGCGGATCACCCAGGAGTTCCCGGCCGAGGGGACCACCGCCCGCGTGGTGGTCAAGGCATCGGCGTCGCGACCGGGCCGAGGTGGGCCAGGCGCTGCGGCGAGCTGGACCGCGACGCGATCGGCTCGGACGACTTCGTCGGGTCGGGTCGGGACCCCGTGCGGGTCTCGGCGGACGGCACCACCTCGGTGCTCGAGCTGGCGATGCCGTACGACGAGTCGGACCCGAAGGTCGACGGGGCGATCACCTCGCTGCGGACCGACCTCGTCCCGGCAGCACTCGGCGACCTCCACGTCGACCACGCCGTCGGCGGTGGCGCGGCCGAGTCGCTGGACTACGTCAACCGGCAGCACGACCGGCTGCCGATCGTGATCGGGGTCGTGCTCCTGCTGACCCTGCTGATGATGGGGTTCGCCTTCCGCAGCGTGCCGATCGCGCTGATCTCGACCGTGCTGAACCTGGCCTCGGTGGGGATGGCGTTCGGGATCCTGACCCTGGTGTTCCAGCACGGATGGGCGGCGGGTGCCCTGGACTTCACCAGCCCGGGCTTCGTCATCGACTGGATCCCGCTGTTCGTGATGGTGGTCCTGGTCGGGCTGTCGATGGACTACCAGGTGTTCGTGATCAGCCGGATCCGCGAGCACGTCCAGAACGGGATGCCGACCCGCCTCGCCGTGGCGCGGGGGATCCGCGACACCGCCGGTGTCGTCACGAGTGCGGCAGCGGTGATGGTCTCGGTGTTCGCCATCTTCGCGACCCTGTCGATGATGGAGATGAAGATGATGGGCGTCGGCCTCTCGGCCGCGATCCTCATCGACGCGACCGTCATCCGGCTGGTGATGCTGCCGTCGATCCTGGTGCTGCTCGGCGACCGCGCCTGGTGGCCGTCGAGTCCGCAGCAGTCGGTGGGCGAGACCGTGGTCGAGAGCGAGCCGGCGTACGTCGCTGCTCGGTCGCTGACCGCACCGCTCCCCGCGGGTCGTCGGACACGTTGTTCGACTTCCCGCGGGGTGTCGGTCTGCCGGGCTATTTTCTTTCCATGCATGCAGACGGTTCCGGGGTGGAGGCGTCCCGAGGTCGAGGTCCGCCGCTCCCGGCGTCGCACGCAGACCGTCTCGGCCTACCGCCGGGACGGCAAGGTCATCGTGATGATCCCCGACCGCTTCACCCGGGCCGAGGAGGCCGAGTGGGTGACCACGATGCTCCTGCGCCTCGACAAGTCCGAGCAGCGCCGCCGCCGCACCGACGAGCAGCTGATGCGGCGCTCGCGCGAGCTGTGCCGTGACTACCTCCACGACAAGGTCCGGCCCACCTCGGTGCGCTGGGTCGGCAACATGACGACCCGCTGGGCCTCGTGCACGACCTCGACCGGCGAGATCCGCCTCTCCGACCGGCTGCAGACCCTGCCGGCGTGGGTGGTCGACTACGTCCTGCTCCACGAGCTGGCCCACCTGATCGAGCCCGGGCACAGCAAGCGGTTCTGGCACTGGGTCGACAAGTACCCTCGCTCCGAGCGCGCCCAGGGCTACCTCGAGGGCGTCGCCCACGCGATCGCGATGGACCTCGCGCCGTGCGAGGAGCCGACCCAGGAGCTGACCCAGACTGAGAGCTAGGCCCGCGCCAGCGCGAGCTCGACCAGCTCCAGCATGTCCGGCTCGTCGGTGGGCAGGTCGTCGAGCGGCCACCAGCGCACGTCGAGGGACTCGTCGCTGACCACCGGCTCGACGTCCGTGCCGGCGCGGGCCAGGAACCGTACGTCGAGGTGGCGCACCGTCCCGCGTGGGTCGCAGAACTCGACCGGATGGGTGGAGAGGTGCACCGGCTCGGCGTCGACGAGCAGGCCCTCGATCCCGGACTCCTCGGTGGCCTCGCGCAGGGCGGCGCCGGCCAGGGTGGCGTCGTCCTCGAGGTGGCCGCCGAAGTGGAACCAGCGCCGCGCCTTGCGGTGCAGGTTGAGCAGCACGTGGGTGCGGTCGTGGCTGAGCACCAGGGCGCCGGCGGTGAGGTGGTCGGGGAAGCACGAGCGCCACAGGCCGTCGGGGTGCACGCGGAGGTGCGTCACGTACGCCGCGCGCACGAGCTCCTGCTCCTCGGTGGGTGCCTGCCAGTGGGTGAGTACGTCGACCGCGTCGTCGTACAGGGTCACTCGGTCTCGTCGTCCTCGTCGCTCTGGGTGTCGTCCTGGGTGCCGGACTCGCGGTCGAGCAGCTCGCCGATCGCCTTGTCGAAGTCCTCGTCGGTGAGCTCGGCGACCTCGGGCAGGTCTTCCCGGAAGCCCAGCGGGTCGTCGAGGTCGTCGGCCGTGGGCAGCAGGTCGGGGTGGGCCCAGACCGCGTCGCGGGCCTCCTGGCCCTGGCGCGAGCGCAGCGACCCCCACAGCGTCGAGGCGTCGCGCAGCCGTCGGGGACGGAGCTCGAGGCCGACGAGCGCGGCGAAGGTCTCCTCCGCGGGTCCACCGGCGGCGCGGCGGCGACGGATCGCCTCCTGCATCTTGGTCGCGGCCGGCATCCGCTCGGCGGTGGCCTGGCCGACGACCTCGTCGACCCAGCCCTCGACGAGCGCGAGCGTGGTCTCGAGACGGACCAGGGCAGCCTTCTGCTCGGGGGTCTGCTGGGGCTCGAACAGGCCGCCCTGCAGGGCCTCCTGCATCGCCTCCATGTTGGACGGGTCGAGCTGGCCCATCGCCTCCTCGATGCCGGAGATGTCGATGGTCACCCCGCGACCGAAGTCCTCGACCGAGGAGATGAGGTGCTGGCGCAGCCACGGGACGTGGGCGAACAGCCGCTGGTGTGCGGCCTCGCGGAGCGAGAGGTAGAGCAGCACGTCGTCCTCGGTGACGTCGAGGCCCTCGGCGAACTCCTTGATGTTGTGCGGCACGAGCGCGGCCTTGCCGGCAGGGCCGAGCGGCAGACCGATGTCGCTCGCGGTGAGCACCTCGCCCGCGAGGCCACCCAGCGCGGCACCGACCTGGCTGCCGAACATGGCACCGCCGGCCTTGCCGATCATCCCGATGAGGGGACCGGCCATCGCCTTGGCCTCCTCGGGCATCGCGTTGCCCATGGCGCCCACGACGTGCTCGGCCACCGGCTCGACCAGGACCCGCCACACGTCGGTGGTCTGCTCGATCCACTCGGCCCGGCTCCACGCGGCCGTCGCGGTGATCCCGGAGGGGAGCACGGTGACGTCGTCGAGCCAGTGGTCGGCCAGCCGGATCGCGTCGGCGACCTTGGTCTGGTCGTTGCGGTCGGGGCTCGGGTCGGGCTCCTGGGCGGAGGTCTTGCGGGCGATGTCGGTGGCGAGGGTCCAGTTCACCGGTCCGTCGTACGGCGCCATCATCGCCTGCATCTGGCCCATCAGCGCCGACAGGTCGGGCATCCCGCCCTGCCGCCGCCGCCCTGTCCGCCGAGGGCACCCAGCCCTCCGGACCCGCCGAGCGCGTTGAAGATCTGCTCGAAGGGCGTGCCCTTGAACGGGTTGTCTTCCGGTCCGTCGGGGTTGCTGCTCATGGGGCCAAATTACCGGCCGCCGCCCAATCGGGTCCGGGCCGGGCTCCGCGGGGTCGTAGTCTCGCCGCGTGAGCCCCGTCGTACGCCTGCTGGACCTGCGTGAGACCCCCCTCGACGCCGCCGAGGTGCTGGCCGCCGTGGAGGATCCCGCGGCCGGCGGGGTGAACCTGTTCGTGGGCGCGGTGCGCGACCACGACGGGGGCGATCAGGTGCGACCACCTCGACTACTCGGCCCATCCCACCGCCCTCGACCGGATGCGCGCGGTGGCCGAGGAGGTGGCCGCCGAGTTCGACGTGCTCGCGCTCGCCGCCGTGCACCGCATCGGGCACCTCGAGATCGGCGACGTCGCCGTCGTCGTGGCCGCCTCCGCCGCCCACCGCGGCCAGGCCTACGACGCCTCCCGTGCCCTGATCGACCGCCTCAAGGCGACCACCCCGATCTGGAAGCACCAGGTGTTCGCCGACGGGCGGGACGAGTGGGTGGGGACTCCGTAGGGGCGCGGCGGTTTCCCCGGACGTCCGGGGAAACTGTGGGCTGGCAGGCAGTACTTCGCCCGCCAGCCTCCAATTTCGCCCGCCAGCCCAGTCCGTTTTGTACGACGGCCGGTGCATGATCGGCGGATGAGCTACCCCGATCCCTTGTTCCACGGCGAGACCGGTGAGGTCTCTGCGCACGTTCCGGCCGGCCGACACGTCCCCGGACATCACCTATCCGCACGGCACCACCGTCGAGTACCTGAACACCGGAGCCAGCACCGACGGCCGGTTCGGGCTCTATCGCTGGAACATGGCGCCGGGTCCAGGGGGTCCGGACCTGCACTTCCACCGCACGATGAGCGAGTCGTTCTTCATCCTGTCCGGCACCGTCACCCTCGGCGACGGCGCGAAGCAGATCGCGGCGAGCGCGGGGGACTACCTCTACGTCCCGCCCGGGGGACTGCACAGCTTCAAGAACGACACCGACGAGCCGGCGTCGATGCTGCTCCTGTTCAGCCCGGGCGCTCCGCGGGAGGGGTACTTCGAGGGCCTGCTCGAGCTGGCCGAGGGCAAGAAGCTGAGCGCCGAGGAGCTGGACGCGTTCTTCGTGGCGCACGACAACCTGTATGTGTGAGGCGTGTTGCTGACTCTCCCGGGGCCGGGCCGTCGGCATCATGGGGCCCGTGGAGATCCTGTTGTGGTGGGTGCCGCCCGCCGTCGTGACCGTGGTCGCGATGGTGTGGGTGAGCTGGCTGGGTCGCGCCCGTCCGACGGGTCCGGACCGGTCCGACGCCGCGCAGGAGAGGTTCGCCGCCGCGATCATGCGCGACCTGCCCAGCGAGGTCACCCGCCAGGTGAGCGCACCCCGGCCGATGCGCGAGCGCAGCACCGGCATCGCCGTACGCCCCTCCCAGAAGCCGGTGCAGAAGCCGGTCGAGCCGCGACCCGACGCCGACGACCGCCGTACGGCCTGACCACCGCACCTCGGGCGTCCCGCGCCCCGCTTGTCCCCGGATGAGAGGGTGACGCCATGCCAACGGCACCGCGCTTGAGTCGCCGCACCTGGGCGTCCATCCTCGCGGTCGTCCTGGTGGTCGGGCTTTCCGTCGTGGCGGCACGCAAGTCGGTGCCCTACGTGACGTTCTCGCCCGGGCCGACGGTCAACGTGCTCGGCAAGTACGACGACAAGGCGATCATCCGGGTCACCGGCCACCCGTCCTACCGCGACAAGGGCGCCATGCGGCTCGTCACGGTGATCCCGAGCGGGCCGTCGCAGAAGGTGAGCATCCCGACGATGATGTTCGCCTGGCTCGACCCGGACCGTGCGGTCTACCCGCGCAGCACCCTCTACGGCAAGGCGGACACCCGCCAGAGCGTGCAGCAGCAGTCCGCCGCGCAGATGGCCTCCTCCCAGGACAACGCGATCGCCTCGGCGCTCAGCGCACTGCACATCCCGTTCATCACCAAGGTCGGCATCGCCGCGGTCGAGAAGGGCGGACCGGCCGACGGGCAGCCTCGAGCCCGGCGACATCATCGTGACCGTCAACGGCAAGGACGTCAGCGGCGTCACCCAGGTCACCAGCGCCATCCGCCCGCTGCCCGTGGGCTCCAAGGTGACCATGACCGTACGACGCGACGGGAAGCTCCAACGGGTCACGATGACCACCACCGCCGCGCCCGACGACCCCAAGGCGAGTGCCATCCGGGTGTCGATCCAGGCGGCCGGCTACACCTTCCCGTTCAAGGTCGAGGTCAAGCTCGACCAGAACATCGGTGGCCCGTCGGCCGGGATGATCTTCTCGATGGGCATCTACGACGTACTCACTCCCGGCTCGTTGACCGGCGGCAAGGCGATCGCGGGCACCGGCGAGATCGACGGTGAGGGGCACGTGAGCCCGATCGGCGGCATCCAGCAGAAGCTGGTCGGCGCCCAGCACGACGGAGCCAAGCTGTTCCTGGTGCCCGCCGACAACTGCGCCGAGGCCCTGGGCGGCAACTTCGACCCCGACAAGATGCGGCTGGTCAAGGTGACGACGCTCGACGACGCCGTGAAGGACGTGAAGGCCTGGGTCAAGGACCCGAAGGCGCCGCTGCCGAGGTGCACCCGATGAGCGCCTGCGCAGCAGGACGCCCTGGCCGAGGTGGTCCGCGAGGTGGAGCAGCACGCCGCGCGGGCCGGATGGGACCAGCCCGCCCAGCTGTTCGCGCTCGTCGACACCGCCGACCTGCTGCGAGCGCGAGCCGCAGCTCGCCGGCCTGCTCGGCGTCGACCCGGCCAGCGCCGACGGGCTCACCCCGGTGGAGCAGGAGACGGTCTCGGACAGCCTCGAGGAGCTGCTGCCCACCATCCTGTGGCCGCCGGAGGTGGTCGGCTGCGCCGTCGTGGTCGAGGCGACGACGATGCCGCCCGGTTCCACCGACGTACCCGCCGACCCCGAGG
Organism: uncultured Actinomycetota bacterium; assembly: GCA_963797505.1. Classification (GTDB taxonomy): domain Bacteria; phylum Actinomycetota; class Actinomycetes; order Propionibacteriales; family Nocardioidaceae; genus Marmoricola. Next base: position 46,917 of record CAWCQB010000032.1, read on the forward strand.
CTGCCGCGGAGTACGCCGCCAGCCACCCCGACCGCGAGGAGGCCCGTGTCGTCGCCGGCGTCCTGCGCTCGGGCGAGAGCTGGTGCGCCATCCGCCAGCGCGCCAACGACGAGGACGACATGGTCCTGACGGGCAACGACCTTGTGCCCGCCCTCCTAGAGTTGTTGCAGACCACCCTCGAACCCGATGCGGGAGAGCCCTCCGAACCATGAGTGACCCCATGAATGACCATGAGCCACCGATGAGCGACTTCTTCGCCGAACAACCCGCGGGTGCGCTCCGAGGGGGGCGGCGCCGGTGGCAGACCGCCGACCCGGGCCCCTCGGGGTCCGAGGCGTCCACGCCCCCTGCTGCTGACGCTGCTCGTCGTCGGCGTGGTGGTGGTCGGGTTCTCGCTGTTCGCGGGCATCTGGACCGACAAGCTGTGGTTCAACAGCCTCGGCTACGGCTCGGTGTTCAGCCGGCTGATCTGGACCCGGGTGCTGCTGTTCGTGGTCTTCGGCGGCGCCATGGCCCTGATCGTCGGGGTCAACCTCTTCCTCGCGTTCCGGCTGCGGCCGATGTTCCGGCCGCACTCCCCGGAGCAGGCCAACCTCGAGCGCTACCGCGAGGTCGTCACCCCGCTGCGGCGGATCCTGCTGGTCAGCGTGAGCCTCGTCTTCGGCATCTTCGCCGGGGTCTCGGCCACCGGCAAGTGGCGCATCTTCATGCTCTGGAACAACCGCCAGGACTTCGGCAAGGCCGACCCGTACTTCCACAAGGACATCGGCTTCTACGTCTTCAGCCTGCCGTGGCTGCACTTCCTCGTCGACTTCGCGATGACCGCGCTGTTCACCGCGCTGCTCCTCGCCGCGGTCGTGCACTACCTCTACGGCGGCATCCGGCTGCAGTCCGCGTCCGACCGCGTCTCCGGCGCCGCCCAGGCCCAGCTGTCCGCGCTGTTCGGCCTGTTCCTGCTGCTCAAGGGCGTCGACTACTGGCTCGACCGGTTCGACCTGACCTCGCAGACCGGCAGCCTGATCACGGGCATGACCTACACGCGCGAGCACGCCGTGCTGCCGGCGAAGAACATCTTGATGTTCATCGCGGTGATCTGCGCGGTGCTGTTCTTCGCCAACATCGTCCGGCGCACCTGGCTGCTGCCGGGCGTCGGCCTCGCCCTGTTCGCGATCTCGGCGGTGCTCCTCGGTGGCGTCTGGCCGGGCCTGATGCAGCGGTTCCAGGTCAAGCCCGACGAGCCCGACAAGGAAGCGTCGTTCATCGGCAAGAACATCCAGGCGACGCGCGCGGCCTTCGACCTCGAGGACACCACGGTCAGCGACTACGCCGCCAACACCACCCTGTCGCAGGTCAAGCTCCAGGCCGACTCGGCCTCGCTGCCCGGCATCCGGCTGGTCGACCCGCAGCTGGTGTCGGACACCTTCGAGCAGCTGCAGCAGGTGCGCGGCTACTACAGCGTCCCGGCGGTGCTCGACGTCGACCGCTACCCGATCGACGGCCGGGAGCGCGACGTCGTCGTGGCTGCCCGCGAGATCCACCTCGAGGGCCTGCCCGACGCCCAGAAGAAGTGGGCCAACGAGAAGACCGTCTACACCCACGGCTACGGCATCATCGCCGCCTACGGCAACCAGAAGAACGCCCAGGACCAGCCGGTGAACAACGACGGCGAGCCGGTCTTCGCCGAGGAGGACCTGCCGCCGATCGGCGAGATCAGCAAGATCCAGCCCGGCGGGAAGTACCGCCCGCAGATCTACTTCGGCGAGCACAGCCCGCCGTACTCCATCGTCGGCAAGGCCCCCGGCGGCAAGGACGTCGAGCTCGACGTCCCGCAGGGCAGCGGCACTCCCGGCCAGTCGCAGACCAACACCTACGCCGGCAAGGACGGCGTCGGCGTCGGCAACATCTTCCGCAAGCTGCTGTACGCCGTGCACTTCGGCGACGCCAACATCGTGCTGTCCTCGCGCGTCAACGAGAACAGCAAGATCCTCTACGACCGGTCCCCTCGCGAGCGCGTCCAGAAGGTCGCTCCGTGGCTGACGGTCGACTCCGACGCGCTGCCCTCGGTCGTCGACGGCAAGATCGTCTGGCTGCTCGACGGCTACACGACCAGCGACAAGTACCCCCTGGCCGAGAAGAAGTCGCTGCAGGAGATGACCTCCGACGCGGTCAACCCGCGCTCGGCGTACGCCACCCTGCCGACCGACCAGATCAACTACATGCGCAACGCGGTCAAGGCCACGGTCGACGCGTACGACGGCACGGTGACCCTCTACGAGTGGGACACCACCGACCCGATCCTCAAGACCTGGGAGAAGGCGTTCCCGGGAGTGGTGAAGCCGAAGTCCGAGATCCCGCCGGACATGCTCGAGCACATGCGCTACCCCGAGGACCTCTTCAAGGTGCAGCGCGACATGCTCGCGCGCCTACCACGTGCTCGACCCGAAGAACTTCTACGAGGGCAACGACAAGTGGGACGTCCCCGAGGACCCGTCGTCCTCGATCCGCAAGCAGCCGCCCTACCGGCTCTCGGTCGCGACCAAGAGCGGTGAGGAGCCCGACTTCTCACTGACCAGCGTGTTCGTGCCGCAGAAGAAGCAGAACCTCGCGGCGTTCATGTCGGTCGGTGCCGACGCGGCCAAGCCGGCCAGCTACGGCAAGTTCCAGATCCTGCGGCTGCCGGACACCACCCAGGTGCCGGGCCCGTCGCAGATCGCGAACCAGTTCAGCAACGACCCGAAGGTCGCCAACCAGCTGCGCGCGTTCAAGCAGGCCGACGCCAAGGTCGCCTACGGCAACCTGCTGACGTTGCCGGTCGGCGGCGGACTGCTCTACGTCCAGCCGCTGTACACGCTGCGCGAGGGCGGGTCCGGCAACTACCCGGTGCTGCGCTTCGTGCTGTCGTCGTTCGGTCGCGACGTGGGCATCGGGTCGACGCTGGCGGCCTCGCTCGAGGACGTGCTGACCGTCGACTCCGGGTCGGTCTCGCCCGACCCCGACGGACAACAGCAACAGCGGGCAGGGACAGACCGGCACCCAGAACCTCCCGGTCGGGGCGCTGCGGCTGCTGCAGCAGGCCGACCGGAAGTTCGCCGAGGCCAACACGGCCCTCAAGTCGGGCGACCTGCAGGGCTACGCGACGGCGGTCAACCAGGCCCACCGGCTGGTGCAGCAGGCGCTCGCAGCGAAGAAGTGACGCCGGCGAGGTCGTACCGGTCAGCGGTCGACGATCTCGTCGCTCAGCTCGACGTTGCGGATGCTGGTCGACCGGCCGAGCCGGCGTACCTCCTCGTCCATGAGCGGCAGCAGCGTCGGGATGTGCCGGAGCGCCCCGACCTCGAGCGAGCCGGGAGTTCAGCAGCGTCCGGGCCGCGGCCGCGAGCGCGACCCAGCCCGGCACGAAGATCCGGCGCTTGCGTGCCGCGATGCCCGCGGCGAAGGCCTTGCCGCAGGCCTCGACCGACGTGGTCTTGTTCATCGGCGGCGGCAGCGTCGCGATCATCCGCCCGAAGGCGGTGAGGTCCTCGCGGGCGTCGCGCACCAACGGGGTGTCGATCCAGGACATGTGGGCGACGCCGACGTCCACCCCGAGGTGCTTGACCTCGAGGCGCAGCGCGTTGGCGAAGTGCTCCACGCCGGCCTTGCTCGCGTTGTACGACGCCAGGCCGGCCATCGCGCCGAAGGCCGCCATCGAGGAGACCACCAGCACGTAGCCCTTGTTCTCGATGACCGACGGCAGGCCGCGCGCACCGTGTGGAACACCCCGAGCAGGTTGATGTCGATGACCCGCTTGAAGGTGGCCGGGTCGACCGCCAGCACGGAGCCGTAGCTGGCGATCCCGGCGTTGGCGAGCGACCACGTCGATCCCGCCGAACCGCTCCAGCCCCTGGGCGACCGCGTCCTCCATGCCGTCGAGGTCGCAGACGTCGGCGGTGACGGTGAGGACGTCGTCGCTGTCGAGCTCGGCGGCGAGCGACTTCAGCCCGACCTCGTCGAGGTCGACCAGCAGCAGTCGCGCACCCGCGCGGGCGAGGTGGCGGGCGGTCTCGGCGCCGATGCCGCGCGCGGCTCCGGTGATCAGACGGTCTTTCCCTGCAGCGAGCTCATGGCCTGACCGTATCCGGGTTCAGCCGCTGAGGAACTCGACGACCAGTCGGTTGACCTCGTCGGGCTGCTCGAGGTGCAGGAAGTGACCGGCGTCGTCGACGACGCGGACGTCGCAGTCGCTCGGGCAGGTGCGCACGCGCGATCTCCGCGAAGGCCGGCGTCAGGCAGGCGTCGTCGCGACCGTGCAGGTAGCGCAGCGGCGCCACCGGGAGGTCGGAGAGGGCCGCCTGCCAGCGGCGGTAGCGCGCCGGCACGCCGAAGGGCCGGGCGAGGTGGCGGTAGTAGTTGACCGCCGCGCGTCGGTGAGCCCGGTCGGGCAGCGCCGCGAGGCAGTCGGCGGCATCCGCGCTGCCGTCGTACCCCGGGGACCAGTCGCGCCAGAGCTTCGGCACCAGCCGGTCGAGCGAGCGCTCGGGCAGGAGGGGCAGCTGGTTGAAGGCCATGTACCAGCTGCGGCGTGCCTGTCCCGGGAGGTGGCGCACGCTCTCGCGGAACGGCAGCGCGGCGACCGGCGGCACGGCCATCGCCACGACCCGGCGGAAGGGCGAGTCGCGGTGGGCGGCCAGGGTGCCGGCGGTCATCCCGCCCCAGTCGTGGCCCGACGAGCACGGCATCGGCGCCACCGCCCAGGGCCGCGTGCACGCCGACCGCGTCGTCCATCAGCGCGCCGACGTCGGAGCGGCCGTCCGCGGGGACCTCGGAGGGCGCGTAGCCGCGCGTGAACGGCGCGACCACCCGGTAGCCCTCGGCGGCCAGGACGGGGCCGAGGTGACGCCAGGTGTGCGCGCTGTCCGGGAACCCGTGCAGCAGCACGGCGAGCGGTCCGTCGGACGGTCCCCAGGTCAGCGCGGTCAGGCGGACGTGGTCGAGGGCGATCTCCACGCTGTCGCTCACTCCTTCGGCTCAGTCGATCGGTCGGCGAGCACCGTCTCGGTGCTGCGTCCCCGCAGCGTCACGGTCTCGTGCTCCTCCACCGAGCCGCCTCGTCGTCGTCCGCAGCCTCCACGGACTCCTGGGCCGCGAGCAAGCGCCCGTCCACCTTCTTGGCCAGGTCGGAGATCCGGGCGGCGGCGTTCACGGCGTCGCCGATGACGGTGTACTCGAAGCGCGACTCGTCGCCGACGTTGCCCGCCACCGCCTCGCCGGTGGCGACGCCGATGCCGGCGTCGAGGTCCGGCACCTCCTCGGCGAGGCGGGTCGCCATCGCGCGCCCGGTCGCCAGGGCGCGGGTGGCGTGGTCGTCGAGCTCGACGGGCGCGCCGAAGACGGCGAGCGCGGCGTCGCCGATGAACTTGTTGACGAGGCCCTGCGTGACGGTCGACCTCCTCGACCACGACGCCGAAGAACCGGTTCAGCAGCGCGACCACCTCGGCCGGCTCGCGTCTCGGTGGCCATCGTCGTCGACCCGACGATGTCGACGAACAGCACCGAGACCACGCGGGTCTCGCCGCCGAGCTCCGACGTCGCCCAGGGCGGCGGCTTCGGCGACGTCATGGCCGACGTGTCGGCCGAAGAGGTCGCGCAGCTTCTCGCGTTCGCGGAGTCCGGCGACCATCTGGTTGAACCCGGCCTGGAGCTGGCCGAGCTCGGTGCCGTCGTACACCTGCACCGCGACGTCGAGCTCGCCCTCCTCGACCTGCTCCATGGCGTCGCGGACGCCGAGGATGGGAGCCACCACCGCGCGGGCGTTGAGCCAGGTGACCAGCAGCCCGAAGCAGAGCACCACGCCGCCGAGGACGAGGACCACGATGGCCAGCTTGGTGACGGAGATGTCGCCGACGGTCAGGGCCAGGATCGCGGTCACCACGAGGCCGGCGACGGGAGCGCCGGTGCCGAGCGACCAGAACAGCACCATCCGTCGTCGTACGCCGAGACCGCGGACGTGCAACCGCTCCTCGCCCGACAGCGCCCGGGCCGCGACCGGACGCAGCGCGAACTCGGTGAACAGGAAGGCGATGCCCCCGACCACCAGGGAGGCGATGCCGACCGTGAGTGCCGTGGTCACCGCGCGCGCGGGCTGGAGCAGAGCGGTCAGCAGGGTGAACAGCACGGTGCCGCCGAGCCAGAGACCGGCCTGGATCTTGGTCAGGAACCACGGGCACCCCGAGGGCGATCAGCCGTTCCTGCTCGTCGGGCTCGCGGTCCTCGATCGACCAGCGCAGCGCGCGCAGCGCCCCGGCCGTGCCCCAGCCGGCGCCCAGGAACACGGCGAGCCCACGTAGACGGGGACGCCGATGGCCAGCGCCAGCTTGAGGTCCGGCTCGAGCTCCGGGCTCGGGATGACGAAGGTGGAGAGGACGAAGACCAGCACGGCGCCGATGACGTTGGTGCCGACGAGCAGCACGGTGAGCAGGACCTGGATGCGCACCCGCAGCTGGCGCGCCGTCTGGCCGGCCGGGCCCAGCAGGACCGAGCCGTAGACCGACGCCTCGCCGCCTGACACGTGCCGAGCATGCCAGCACCCAGCCGGCTCGCGTGGGGGAGTCCCACGGTTCAGCCAGTGGCGGGCGGCGGCCGTTGGAGAGGGAGTCGGATCGTGAACACGGTGCCGCCGTCGGGCCCGTTGTCCGCCGTCGCGGTGCCCCCGTGGCCCTCGGCGGTCGCCAGCGCGATGGACAGCCCCAGGCCGGTGCCCGGGTAGCGGCCGGCGGTGGCGTTGGTGGCGCGGTAGAGCCGCTCGAAGACACGGGCCAGCTCGTCGGCCGGGATGCCGATGCCCCGGTCGGCGACCACCAGGACGGCGGTGTCCTCGTCGCGCCGGACGTTGACATCGACCTTCCCGGCGCTGGTGCTGAACTTCACGGCGTTGTCGAGGACGTTGTCGCACATGCGCCGCAGCCGGGCGCGGTCGCCGACCACCTGCACCGGCTCGGTGACGGCCCTGATGGTGATGTCGCGCTGACGCGCATGCGGCTCGTGGGCGTGCACCGCCTCCTCGGCGACCTGGTCGAGCGCCACCGAGGCGAAGGCGATGGTCGTGAGGGGGGCGTCGAGCTTGGCGAGGTCGAAGAGGTCGTCGATCAGGTCGCTCATCGACCGGGCCCGTCGTACGACGATCTCGAGCTGGGCGATCTGCTCGGGACCCATCGTCGGATCGTCGAGCAGGTGCTCGGCGTACCCCTGGACGACGGTCAGCGGCGTACGCAGCTCGTGGCCCGGCGAGTGCGATGAAGTCGTCGCGGCTGCGGTGCATCTCCTCGAGCATCGCGACCTGCTCGCGCTCGCGGTCCAGCACGGCCTCACGCTGCTCGGCGAGCTCGTGCCGCTCGGTGATGTTGGTGGTCACCCCGTCGAAGAACAGCCGGTCGCCCTCGCGTCGCGGCGTACCCCGTGACCAGGTCCAGCGCACGACGCCGTCGTACCCCACCAGGCGTTCCTCCACCTCGGCCGGCTTGCCCGGCCAGCATGGCGGCCGTGAAGGCGGCGTTCGCCTCGCGCGTCGTCCGGGTGGCCCAGCCCCTCGCGGAAGGCGAGCGCGTCGAGGCCGGCGTGCACGTCCTTGCCGACCACCCCCGAGGCGTTGGCACTGAGGTAGGTCAGGGTGATCTCCCCGTCCGGGAGGATCTCCACGGTCCAGAACAGGTCGTTGATCCGGGACAGCGTGCGGCTGAACTCGTCCTGCGCCGAGGCGAGCTCCTGCTGCGAGCGCGTCGGCACGCCGCCGCTCGGCCTCCAGCTGCCTCCTGCAGCTCGGCGATGCGCCGTTCCAGCGCGGCCGAGCCACGGGACCGCCGGGACAGGTCCCACCGTTGCGCGAGCGCGCCAAGCCCCACGAGGAGCGCCGCCTTGCGAGCGTTCCTCGTCTCCCGTCCGGAGCCACCAAGCATTGAAAGACCAGCCTTACCGGCCCTCCCCCTACTGCCGAAGGTACGCGCGGGGGCAGGCGCGGGACAGGACGCCGGACCCATTGCCGCGTACTGGTGTAGTCCCCCTCGATTTGGAGGAGCCCGAGTGCTCCCGGTAACGTGGTGTTCACCGACGCGGGGTGGAGCAGTTCGGTAGCTCGCTGGGCTCATAACCCAGAGGTCGCAGGTTCAAATCCTGCCCCCGCTACAAAGCCAAGAGGCCCTCACAGTCTGACTGTGAGGGCCTCTTGCATGCGCGCAACCATCTCTGGACGGTAGACGCTCACCGGTCCACGGTGGCCATGTGTTCCGACGGTCGGACTTCCTTGCGTTCGCCGATCCGGTGAGAGCGCGAGTTCGCCGCTCCTCCGCCCTTGTCCCGGTGACCTACGAATGTTCACCGGTCTTGACCACGACTTCTCAGTCCGCCCGAACGCGGAAGGGAAGCCGGCACTTCACGGTCGGCGACCTGATGACGACTCATCTGATCTGGCACCTGCAGGAGGTAGATGAACATACTTCCTGTCGGAGGTCGGGCTCGATCCTGCCAGCGGAGCGTCAGGCGAGAGTGATCCGGAACTTCTCCTCGGCCTGATCGATCTCGTCGAGCTGCTTGACGATCTCGCCGGGCGTCCTCTCGCCGATCATCTTCTGGAGAAACGGCGTGTGGTCGAAGAAGGCGTCGCGGACAGGGGTCACGACTCGCGGGGCGTGATGGAACATCTGGCCGAGCTTGTATGCCATCTGTGACTGGAACGCTGTGTGCGGTCGTCGGGGCGCCTCGAAGTCGAGGAGCGCCTGGGTGACAGCCGAGTGGTCCGACAGGTCCATGCCTGCGAGGCGGCGGCCGAGGTAGTAGCCGTCCTCGGTGGCCATCCCGGCCCCGTACGCGGCGTACGGCGAGGTGGGGTGCGCGGCGTCTCCGATGATGGTGACCCGACCCTTGGACCATTGCTCGAGCGGCTTGCGGTCGCGGATGACCCAACGCTGGACGTCTGAAGGAGCGGTGGCTGCAACCAGCTGGGGGAGCGGGTGCGCGAACGGCGCCGCGAGGGACGTGGCGGCCTGGTGGTAATCGCCGGTGAAGTCCTCGGTCGCGTCGTGAGCGGTCAGGACCCACCACTGGAAGCCGGCGCGGCCCTGGTGGCGGATGGCGGTCCAGCTGCCCTGGGTGGTCCGGTTGTGGGACACGATGCACCGACCCGGTTCTACTCCGAGGTCGTCGGCGAAGGTGAACCCGCCGAAGATGTGCAGGTTGTGCTCGCGCTTGGGCTCGTCGCCCCACAGGGTGCGGCGAACGAGGGAGTCGATGCCGTCCGCGCCGACCAGCACGTCGTACTTCTCGGTCGTGCCGTCGGTGAAGTTGAGAGTCACCCCGGTCTCGTCCTGCTCGAAGGACGTGACGTTCCTGTTGACCTGGAGCGTGCCGGGCGGCAGTGCGGCGAGCAGGCGCTCGTAGAGCTCGGGGCGCAGCAGGCCGATGAAGCCGCCGCCGTAGTTGTCGACCACGTCCTGGGGCAGACGGACCACAGCGCGGACCTTGCCCTTGGAGCTGCGGAACTCGGACTGGCACGGTGCGCCGAAGTCGGTCACGTCGACGCCCATCAGGCCCAGCGCCTTGATGGGCGGCGGCCACAGGTTGAGGATGTTGCCGGCCGGGCGGGCCTCCTTGTACCGCTCGATGAGCGAGACCTCGTGGCCTGCCTGGTGGAGCGACAGGGCTGCTGCCATCCCCGCCGGACCAGCGCCCAGAACAGCGACGCGGCCCGGACGCGCGCTCGTGCTCATCGCGCCTCCTCCTGGACCGGGGCGGCGTCGTAGAAGCGCATGACCGGCTCGCCGGCGACCAGTGAAGGCACCGTGGCGATGAAGTCCGCGGTGTGGTCGTGGCTCATGTGCGCGTCGAGCGCAGCCTGGTCGCGCCACACCTCGACACCGAGGACGACGTCGGGGTTGGTGACGTCGGCGTAGAAGCCGTACGAGACACAGCCGTCGTCCGACTTCGTGGCGGCGGCCATCGTAGCGACGGCCTCCAGCATCTCTTCTCGGCGACCGGGCGCGGCCTCCGCCTCTCCGATGACGATCAGCACGATGTCTCCTCAAAAGCGTAGTGTTAACTACGGTTAGGATGTGACGGGCGTCATGCTGTGTCAACCGAGGAGATGTGGATGGCAGGTATCGGTTCGGTCGATGGCAGCGGCATGGACCCCGACTTGTCGCTGAATGCGCCCCGGCAGCGCCGCACGCGGGAACAGTGGGAGCGGGTGCTCGACGCTGGGGTCCAGCTCCTCGAGGAGGGCGGCTACGAGGCGTTCACCATTGCTGCGCTCTGTGAGCGTGCGAGCGTGCCTCCGAGGGCGCTTTATGCACGAGCGGCGACCAAGGATGCGCTGTTCCTCGCGGTCTACGAGCACGGCATGCAGCGGGTGCTGTCCTCCGAGAATGTCTTCAACCAGGCCGAGCTCTGGGACCTCGAGGATGAGCGACGGATCGAGCAGGCTGTCCGGAGCCTGGTGCAGGTCTTCGCGGACAACGCTGCCTTTCTCCGCTCAGTGGTCCTCATCTCTGGCGCTCACCCAGAAGTACGACGCCGTGGCGAGCTCTATCGGGCGGCCATCGGTGAACGCTTCGTCAACGCCCTCGGCCCGCCCGAGCCGAGCATGCTCGCCAGCCACTCGGTCGATGAACGCGAGTTCTGCTTCACCCTGGTCTTCTCATCCATGGTGGTCAGGACTGCCTATGGCCCAGGGTTCGGACTGAGCGGGACCACCGAGGCGCTGAGCGGCGAGCTCGTCACGATGGCGCACAGGTATCTCAAGCCTGGCTCACGCGATGGGGCGCGGTGACTGCAGCCCGTGCAAACACTGCCGTCGGTGCGTGCGACATCGGGTAGGGGCGTCGCTGGCCTCCGCAGACCCACCGCCGACGCCAGCGGTCACCTCCCGGGTGTCCGGGATGCGTGACGATGCATGTGCGGGGCTTTTCGTCACCGCGCAACCGCCTGTGGTCGCCGGTGAGCACTCTGGGCCCCGCCTGAGGGGCGGTCCGGCGAGGACGTCAGGCCGGCGTGAGTCGGATCGGAACGGACTTCCAGCCGCGAAGGGTGTTGTTGTGGTGCCGTACGGCGTCGCCCGCCGGCTCGATGCGTCGGATGCGCCGCGCCATCGCGGTCAGGACCGCTTCCGCCTCGAGGCGCGCGACGTGCTGACCCACGCACTGGTGGATCCCCATGCCGAAGCCGACGTGTCCCGACGGGTCGCGCGACAGGTCGAACCGGTCCGCGTCGACCCAGCGGCGCGGGTCTCGGTTGGCGGCGGCGAGGACCAGGAGGACCTTGTGACCGTCGGGGATGACGACGCCGTCGATGTCGACGTCGCGAGTCGCCGTCCGGAAGAAGGTCTGCACGGGTGACTCGAGCCTGATCGCCTCGTCGAACGCCACGCGGGCAAGCCCGGGCTCGGCACGCAGCCGGTCCCACTGGTCGGGCTGCTCGACAAACGCATGGATGACGGCGCTGAGCCCGTGGACGGTGGTGTCGACCCCGGCCGTCAGGAGCGAGCGCACCATCAGCGGTGCCATCTCCGGAGTGACGTCCCCTCGATCTGCGGCCGCCCAGATGTCGGCCCCGAACCCGACCTCGGCGAGCGCCTCCCGTGCGCACTGCGCTGCGATCCACGCCGAGGTCGTTCCGATGTGCTCCTGACCGCTCTCGACCAGGTGGTTCGACGGCCCGAACGAGTTGAAGGTGTGGTCGCCGTAGGGGAGGAGGTTCTCGCGGCCGTCCTTCCGCAAGCCGACGGCGTCGGGGAACACGCGCAGCGGGAAGACGTCGGCGATGTCGTGGGCGCCGTCGACCTCGTCCATCTCGAGGATCTCGTCGACGAGGGTCTCGGCGTCGGCGTACCACTGCTCGCGGAGGTGGCGCAGCTTCCTGGGGTTGAGGATCTCCTCCAGGGCGTGACGGGGTGCGTCGTGGCGAGGGGGGTCGGCCTCGAGGAGGAGGCTCGGGGGCCGCCACGGCTTCTCCTTGCGGAAGTTGGACAACCCGACCCCGGCAGCGGACTGGAAGGTCTGCCAGTCCGTGAGCCCGGCGTGCACGTCGTCGTAGCGGCCCATCACGAACAGGTCGTACTGGGGGACGTACACGACCCGGCCGGCCTCCCGCAGCCTCTCGTGGAAGGGCAGTGGATCGTCGAGAACGGCGAGACCGAAGGGGTCGTCAGACAGGATCGGAGCCGGAACCTGGCCGACGTTCGCGGCGTCGGTGTCGCCTGGGTCGGTCGTTGCGTGGCTGATGGTCGTCATGGCTTCTCCGCGGCTGGGTGTCTGGTCAGAGGTCGAGAACAAGGCGGTCACTGCAGGAGCGAGAGACGCAGACGAACATCGACTCGCTTCGCTGCCGCTCGTCCTCGGACAGCAGCGAGTCCCGATGGTCCGGCTCGCCGGCGACGACACCGGTCTCGCAGGTGCCGCAGATGCCTTGGCGGCAGGAGGTCAGCACGGGCACACCGGCGCTTGAGAGTGCGTCGACGATCGCCTCGTCGGGTCGGACCGTGACGACCGTTCCCGACGATGCCAGCTCGACCTCGAATGCAGTGCTTCGCACGGTGCCGGTGGTGCCTGAGCGACGAACCGCTCGACACGAAGGGCGCCGGGCGGCAGCTGGGCGCAGGTCTCCGCGATGGCGGCGAGCAGCGGCGTCGGCCCGCAGCAGTACACGCGAGACCCGTTGGGCAACGCCGCGACGGCTTGGGCGAGGTCGAGCAGGCCGAGCTCGTCCTGAGGCACGGTCTGTACGCGGTCGCCGTACTCCTCGAGCTCATCCAGGTAGGCCATCGAGGAACGGGAGCGGCCGCCGTACAGGAGCTCCCACGAGGAGCCCATCTGCTCGGCGGCCCGCACCATCGCGAGGATCGGGGTGATGCCGATCCCGCCGGCGACGAAGAGGTAGTGCGGTGCCGGTGTCAGCCGGAAGTTGTTGCGCGGCCCGCCGATGCCGATGACGTCACCGACCATGAGCCGGTCGTGGACGTAGGCGGAGCCACCTCGGCCGTCGTGTTCGCGAAGGACGGCGACCCGGTAGGTGTAGGCGTCGTGCCGATCGCCGCAGAGGGAGTACTGCCGAACGTGGTCGCCGGGGAGCATCAGGTCGATGTGAGACCCCGGCGTCCAGTCCGGCAGGCGGCGACCGAACGGGTCCGCGAGCCGGAGCTCGCAGACATCGGGCGTGAGCTGACGCTTCTCGACAACCCGCACGGACGTGCGCGTCTGGGATGCCGCGACGGGCGCGGCGTCGGTCGATGTCGCTGCCGCGACTCGAGATGGTGAGGACGTGATCACGGTCACTGAGTCTGCGGACGGCTGCGGCCGACTTCGACGCACCTTCCACTCAGCGGGAGACTTTCTGTGTCGGCAGTCACTCCGCGGCGGCGTTGCCTGCCATCGCGCGCTGGATCCCGTGCGCGGCGGCGCGGAGGGCTGGCACGGTGCGTACGGCGACATCGTCGTTGGGGACGACGACCCCGAGGGAAGCGACGACCCGTTCCTTGGTGTCGCGAACCGGCACGGCGACGCCTGCGGCGGCGTCGCGGATGTGTCCCGGGGTGTGGACGAACCCGGCTCTCCGGATCTCCGCGAGCGCCGTTCGTAGCTCCGCGGTCGACGTGATGGTCGAGGGGGTGAAGGCCCGCAGCTGACCGGCGAGCACCGATTCCTGGATCTCCGGGGGTGCGTACGCAAGCAGGACGAGCCCGGACGACGATGCGTGGAGCGGAAGTCGGCCGGCGACCTCGGTGACGTTGATGACGGCCTCGTGCGCGGAGAGTCTCTCGACGAACAGCACCTCCTGGCCGTCGAGCACGCCGAGCTGGACGTGGTGGTGGATGACCGTGTGGAGGTCCTCCATGAACGGGAGTGCCGCCTCGCGCAAGGTTCGCGTCGGTGCCGCCCGGGACCCGAGCTCCCACAGCCGCACGCCGACGCGGATGCGACGGCCGTCGTCCGAGCGCGACAGCAGGCCATGACGGACGAGCTCGGCGACCATCCGCGAGGTCGTCGACAACGGCAGCCCGGCTCTGCGGGACAGGTCTGAGACGGTGAGCGAGGTCGAGCGGCTGTCGAAGGCTTCGAGGAGGCGCACCGCGCGGGCGATGACCCCTTCGACCGGCTCAGTCCCCGGCATCTTTCACCATGCTGCCGGCCTCGAGCAGCGTCTCGCGCAGCCACGCGTGGGCGGGGTCTGGGCGGTGGCTGGGGTGCCACCAGAAGGCCTCGACGAGCGGGACCACGTCCCATGGGCATGCCAGGAGGCGGACGCCGGCCGCGTCGGCGAGACGCGTGGCCAGCTGGCGCTGGAGGAGCGCGACGCGCGGTGTGCCGGCCACCAGGAACGGCACGGGAAGGAAGCTCTCGACAACGACCTGGATGTCCGGCTCGACGCCGATCATGTTCAGCTGTCGAGCTGCTGGAGTGAACGCGGTCGGCTCGTGATGGGTCATCACCCACGGCAGCCGCGCGATCTCCTCGAGGCTCACGGTGTCCCCGACGCCCTCGTTGTCGCGGGACACGACCAGGACCCAGTCGTCGGAGTACAGGTCCACCGAGGGGACGTCGGAGAGGAACCCGTGGGGGAGGACCATGCCGTCGACCGAGCGGAGCGACTCCGGTGCGTGGTCGACGTCGAAGTGCGACTGCGCCTTGAGCCTCAACCGCACGCCCGGCGCTCGCCGAGCTGCGACGGTGGCCAGGTGGTCTCCGATGACGGTTGCGCCGTAGTCGGACACGATGACGGTGAACTCGCGGGTCGAGGTAGCGGGGTCGAAGCTCGGTGCGGCACCGAAGACCCGATGGACGCCGGCCAGGGCCGCCGCAGCGGGCTCGCGAAGCTGCTCGGCCAGGGGCGTGAGCTGGTATCGGTTCCCGTCGCGGGCGAGCAGCTCGTCGTCGAAGTGTCTGCGCAGCCGACGCAGAGCAGACGAGACCGCCGGCTGGCTCAGCCCGAGACGGCCGGCGGCCCTGGTGACGTTCTGCTCCTCCAGGAGGGCGTCCAGGGTGACCAGGAGGTTCAGGTCGAGGTTGCGCAGCGAGGTTGCACCCACCTTCGCACCCTAGAGGGCCGGAGAGCCGGTGGCGTGGTTGCAGGCCGATCTGCGCTCATGCCACCGATCGCCGTCCGAGGTAGCTCGACAGGCCCACCGCGATGGCGAGGGCTGCGCCGTTGAAGACCGGGGTCACCCAGGCCTCGGCGCCGGCGAGGGTCAGGCCGCTGACGCTGACCGCGACGAGCGCGACGCCGACCACGGTCCCCACGACGTTGAACCTGCCGGGGTGAATGGCGGTGGCGCCGAGGAAGACTGCGGCCAACGCCGGGAAGAGCATCGTTGTCCCGTTGTCAGCGGTCGCGCCGCCGGTTCGAGCCGCGAGGACGACCCCGGCAACGGAGGCCAGCCCTCCGGCGAGGACGAAGGCAAGGAGGCCATAGCGCTTGACGGGCATGCCGACGAGTCGGGCGGCGATCGGGTTGTCTCCGATCGCGTACAGAGAGCGACCGTACGGGGTCTGAGCCAGGAGGTAGTAGATCGCTGCGACCGCGATCACGACGACGTAGACCACGCGAGGCACGCCGAGCCAGGTCATCGAGCCGAAGTCGATGAGAGTGGGCGAGATGTTCGAGCTGATCGCCTGTCCCTCGGTGTACCACTGGATCGCCCCACCCAGGAGCGTCGCGGTGGCCAAGGTCGTCACGAAGGAGTTCATCCCCAGCCGAGTGACCGCGATGCCGTTGGCCGTCCCGACGAGGAGGCCGACGACCAGGGCGGCGACCACGCAGACCACCAGGGGTGAGTCGTGCTTCGACATCAACCCAGCCGCAGTCACCGACGATGCCGCTGCGATGGCTCCGAGGGAGAAGTCGAAGTGTCCACCGATCAGGGGGACCATGGCCGCGAGCGCGAGCAGAAGGGTCACGGACTGGTTGGCCACGAGGATCTGCAGGTTCGCACTGGAGGGAAAGATGTCCTTGGTCGACGGCAGTACGCAGAAGAACAGGGTGACGGCCAGCAGCAGGCCGACGAGCGCGTAACGCTCCGCGAAGCCGAGCGCAGCGCGGCCGCGACGCTGACCTTCGGGCTTCGCCGAGGCCGGGGCGGTCGTGGATGCGGGTTCGGCGGTGTCGGTGGTCGATGTGGTCATGAGGTTGCCTCCACGGCGTGGCGAGCGGATTGGACGAGCTGGGTCAGGCGCTCCGGGGTGAGGTCGTCGCCTGCGAGGGTGGTGATCGGCGCGCCGTCTGCGAGCACCACGACTCGATCGCACACCGCAACAAGCTCTTCGTGGTCCGAGGACGCAATGAGCACGGCGCATCCTTCGACGGAGGCGTCGCGTACCGCGCTGTAGATCTCCTCGCGGGCAATGACGTCGACACCTTGGGTCGGCTCGTCGAGCAGGAGGAGACGAGGGGCACGTCGAAGCCAACGCGCTAGGACGACCTTCTGCTGGTTGCCACCCGAGAGCGAACGGATCGAGGCCTCGGTGCCCGCGGTCTTGATGTTGAAGCGTTGGCTCAGGTCGCGGGTCTCGGCCCGCTCCCGCCCGGTACGCATCCAGCCTGCCCAGAACCGTCGGATCACGGTGGCTGATGCGTTCTCCCTCACCGACATGGAGGCGAAGACGGCGTCGCGCAACCTGTTCTCGGGCACGTGAGCCACTCCGCGGCCCATGGACGCCTTGATGCCCTCGGGGCCGAACGCCTTGTCGCCGATCACCACGCGTCCGGAGTCGGGGCGGCGGGCGCCGAACACCACGTCGAGGAGCGTCGATCGGCCCGAGCCCAACAGCCCGGCTACGCCGACGATCTCTCCGGCGCCGACACTCAGGCTCAGGTCACGCAGCGGGCCGACCGTCACGTTCTCGACCTCGAGCATCGCCGGTCCTATGGGCGCCGTACGTGCCCTGCGCCCTCGCGTGGCCGTCGGGAGCCTCCCTGGGCCGGCGATCAGCGCGACGACGTCGTCCTCAGGTGCGTTCCCGGGCAGGGTTCCAGCGACCTTGCCGTCGCGGTAGACGGTGATCTCGTCGGAGACCGCGCGGACCTCCTGGAGGCGATGGCTGACGAACGCGATCGTCTGCCCGATGGCCGCGCGCTCCCGCAGGGCCGTCAGCAACGCCTCTGACTCGTGCCGGGGCAGGCTCGCGGTCGGCTCGTCCAGCAGCAGCACGAACTCGCTTCCGGTCTGGTCTCGCAGCGCACGTGCGATCGCGACCAGCGTCTTCTGTGCTGGCCGCAGGGTGCCGACCAGGTCGCGCGGGCGGGCGTGGATCCCGTACTGCTCCAGCAGGTCGGCGACCTGACGTCGGAGCGCGCGCCACTCGATGTGGCCACCGACGCCGGTGGGGAACCCGCTGTCGAACGCGAAGTTCTCCTCGATCGAGATGTGGTCGAAGAGGCCAAGGTCCTGGTGCACCACACGGAGCCCAGCGTGGTGCGCCTCGGTAGGACTGATGTCAGCCGCGGCGATCTGACGGCCGTGGATCGTGACCTCGCCAGCGTCCGCGCGGTACACGCCCGCCAAGCACTTCAACATGCTCGACTTGCCCGACCCGTTGCCGCCCAACAGGGAGTGAACGGTCGAGGGCGCAGGAGCAGGCTGGCGTCATCCAGCGCCTGGGTGCCACCGAAGCGCTTGTAGACCCCCCGGGCCTCGAGGGCGAAAGCCCCCGAGACCCGGGCGGTGTCCGTGAGGTCGGCTGACGTCACGAGGCGTTCCACAGCTTCTGGTACGCCGACGCGAAGTCGACGACCGGGTTGTAGGCGAACGGCTGGCCCTCGGCAGGCATGTTGTGGTCCGCATCGACGACCTGCAGGCCGATCCCGGCCGGCACGACCTTGTCGCCGTTGAGCACCCGGATGAGGGCGTCGACTCCGGCCCAGCCGCTCCAGTCGGCGCTGAAGCCGACCGTCGCGTCCTCGCCGCCGCTGCTGCGGATGAAGTCGAGGTTGCCGACCTCACCGAAGTTGCCGATGACGTTCAGGTCGTTCGAGCGACCCGAGGACTGGATCGCCTGCGCGAGACCCGCGAAGAACCAGCCGTCGAGCGGAACGTTCACCGCGTTCGCCGTCGGCGTCTTCAGCAGGGCCGTGGAGACCTTCTGCGGCAGCTGGCCGCTGCCGACGTCCTGGTTGCCCAGCTCGAGCGTGTCCTCGATCTTGCAGCCGTCACACGTCGCGAGCTCGGCCTCGAAACCATCCTGGATCCAGCCGCCCCAGATGGCGTCGGTGAACTTGAGGCTGAGGACGCTGGCCTTGCCGTCGGTCTTGCCGATGATCCAGGCCGCCTGGAGTGCGCCCATCTTCTCCCACCACTGCTGGGCGGTCATG
Source organism: uncultured Actinomycetota bacterium (assembly GCA_963797505.1). GTDB lineage: Bacteria > Actinomycetota > Actinomycetes > Propionibacteriales > Nocardioidaceae > Marmoricola. The sequence goes on from CAWCQB010000032.1 coordinate 65,241, forward strand.
TCGGGCAGCATCTGGGTCGTGGCCGAGTACAGCTTGTCGCCGCCACTGATGTCGCAGTCGTTGCCGCCGGCGCCGACGGTCGGGATGCCGGCGTTCTTCGCCTCCTGGAGGGCGGACTGGAAGCTGGAGCAGTCCTGGCCGATGACGATGATGCCGTCGACCTTGGCGCTGATGCCCTGACGGATGCACTCCGACCAGCCCTGCGGGTTCAGCTTGCCGTCGCACGAGGTCGCGCTTCCATGCCCGCGGCCTTGGCTGCCGCGACAGCGCCCGCGGCCGGGGTGGCGCAGGTCGGCACGGACTCACCGCACGAGACCACCCAGACCTTCGCGCCCGCAGGGGCCTTCGACGGCTCGGTCGGAGGGGTGCCGAGGATGCCGGCGTACGCGGCGTCGATGCCGACGGCTTCCGCGCCCGCGTCCTGCGTCGAGTCAACGGCAGCCGTACTGCCCGACGTGGAGGGAGAGTCAGCGTTCGAGTCGTCGGAAGCGCCACAGCCCGAGAGGGCGCCGAGGGCGAGCAAGGCTGCGGCTGCGAGGGCTGCGGCACGGGAATGTCTGGGCATCGAGATGCTCCTCGGAGTGATCGGGGTGGGTCAGAGCGACCACACGCCGAGCATCATGAAGTGACCGTGCTCACGCGGTCCAACGCATGATTCGTATGTGGTTCATCCATCCGGTGAATACCTGATCGCCATGTCGCGGCATTCACCTGACGAATGACGGCCATAGGCAACCTGCCCTTCCGTGATGCCATTTCTCGGCACACAGTGGTCGCCGTCACAGCGTTCAACTGCTCCTGGAGGTCTCGCCATGCCCGCTGTCCGTTCCGTTCTCGTGGTCGGCTCCGGCGCCGCCGGCACAGCGGCCGCGATCCTGCTCGCCGAGCAGGGGATCTCCGTCGACGTCGTCGAGGCGAAGCCCGACGTGGCCGCTCTGGGCTCCGGCATCACGATCCAGGGAAACGCGCTGCGAGTGCTGCGCCAGCTCGGCGTCTGGGACCAGGTCCGCGACCGCGGCTACGCCTTCGACACCCTCGGCATCCGCGCCCCCGACCCGGCCGGCACCCTCGTCTTCGAGCTCGACGACCACAAGACCGGCGGCCCGGACCTGCCCGCAACCCTCGGCATGTACCGCCCCGAGCTCGCCCAGATCCTCGTCGACCGGGCCACCGAGGCCGGAGCGAAGATCCGCTTCGCCACCACCTGCACCGATCTCGCACAGGACGACGACGGCGTCCAGGTGACCTTCTCCGACGGGTCGACCGGGCGCTACGACGTCGTCATCGGCGCAGACGGGATCCGATCCTGGACCCGTCGCGCCATCGGCATCGACGTCGAACCCCAGGGCAACGGCATGGGCATCTGGCGCGTCTTCGCACCGCGCCCCGCCTCCGTCACCCGCACCGACCTCATCTACGGCGGCCCTTGCTACATCGCCGGCTACTGCCCGACCGGCGAGGACTCCCTCTACGCCTACCTCGTCGAAGACGTCCAGGACCGCTCCGAGCTGACGGCCGAGGAGTCGCTCGAGGTGATGCGCGGACTCTCCGAGGCCTACCACGGCCCCTGGGACGAGATCCGCGAGCAGCTGACCGAACCCGAGCGCGTCAACTACGCACGCTTCGAGAGCCACGTCGTGCCGGCCCCGTGGAACCGAGGACGCGTCGTCATCATCGGCGACGCCGCCCACAGCTGCCCCCCGACCGTCGCCCAAGGAGCCGCGCAAGCACTCGAGGACGCGACCGTCCTCGCCGAGCTGCTGCTCACCCACGACGACCTCGACGACGTGTGGCCGGCCTTCACCGAGCGTCGCTACGAACGCGCGAAGACCGTCGTCGAGAGCTCGCTCCAGCTCAGCCAGTGGCTGCTCGACGGCGTCCAGGGCGACGTGCCCGGGCTGATGGCCCGCGTCTCCCACCTCGTCGCCGAGCCCGCCTGACCACCAGCCGACACCAAAGGACACGACCGATGACCGAGATCGCCAGTGCGCCCGCAAGCGAGCGCCTGATCACCCACCTTCGCCACGTCGACCTGGCCGTGCCCGACTACGACAAGCAGCTCGAGTTCTACACGGACATGTGGGGCCTCAAGCCGGAGACGACCGAGGACGGACTCGCCTTCCTTGCCACCGAGGGCTCTCCGGAGCAGTACGCCGTACGCCTCCGCAAGGACGACGAGAAGCGCCTCGACCTCATCTCCTTCGGCGCCGCCAACACCGCCGACGTCGACGCGATGGCCGAACGACTCGGCACCGCCGGCGTCCAGCTCGTGACCGAGCCCGACAAGCTCCAGACGCCCGGCGGCGGCTACGGCTTCCGGTTCTTCGACAACGACGGCCGCACCGTCGAGGTCTCCTCCGACGTCGCCGTGCGCCAGCACCGCAAGGTCGAAGAAGGAGAGTCGATCCCGGTCAAGCTCTCCCACGTCGTCATCAACTCGCCGAACCCCGAGGCGACCGTCGCCTTCTACCAACGCCACCTCGCCTTCGCGCTCTCCGACACCCTGATGCACCCGCACATGGGCGAGATGATGTGGTTCCTGCGCACGAACTCGTTCCACCACAGCCTCGCGATCGCACGCGGCCCCCACGTCGCGCTGCACCACGCCTCGTTCGAGATGCGCGGCATCGACGAGTACATGCGCGGTACAGGACGCCTCCTGCGCGGCGGCGTCGAGAAGGTCTGGGGACCTGGACGCCACATGGCCGGCAACAACACCTTCAGCTACTTCCTCGACCCCCACGGCAACACCGTCGAGTACACGACCGAGCTCGAACAGCTCGACGAGGACAGCTGGCACCCGCACCTCTACGACTTCACCGACCCGATGGTCTCCGACCAGTGGGGCACCGCGAACCCCATGAACGAGTTCGTCGCCAAGAAGTCGTTCAACGACCCGGACCGTGGCTGCTTCGTCGCGCCCCCGGTCTGAGCCGGGCAGTCGATGAAGCTTGCGACCTACACCGCCAGCGGTGTCGAAGAGCCTCGTGTCGGAGTCGTCGACGCCGACACGATCTACCCGTTCCCCATGGGCTGGACGATGCGCGACGTCATCGAAGCCGGCCTGAACGAAGCAGCCGACCTCGCCGCCAACGCACGCGCCAGGACCGGCCTGCCGCTCGTCGACGTACGACTCCTCCCGCCGCTCAAGCCGGCGTCCGTGCGCGACTTCGTGGCATTCGAGGAACACGTGCAAGGGGTGCGCCAAGCCATCGAGGGCACGGGCGCTGTGCCCGACGCCTGGTACGACGCACCGACGTTCTACTTCACCAACCCGCACGCCATCCTCGGCCCGGACGACGAGGTCTGCTTTCCCGGCGCCAGCCAAGCGCGAGATCTCGAGCTCGAGGTCGCGGTCGTGGTCGGCAAGCCCGGCAGCTCCCTGAGCGTCGACGAAGCCGCACAGCACGTCTTCGGCTACACGATCATGAACGACTGGTCGGCTCGCGACGTCCAGGGACGTGAGATGCAGGTCGGCCTCGGGCCGGCCAAGGGGAAGGACTTCGGCACCACCCTCGGGCCGTGGATCGTCACCGCCGACGAGCTGGAGCCGTACAGGGACGCCGACGGGTTCCTCGACCTCTGGTGCACGGTCACCGTGAACGGCGACGAGATCGGACGCGACCTGCTCTCGGGCATGGGGTGGACCTTCGAGACGCTGATCGCCTACGCGTCCCGGGACAGCGCGGTCGAGGCCGGCGACGTCCTGGGGTCAGGGACCGTCGGGAACGGCGGTTGCCTGGCCGAACTGTGGGGCCGTCGCGGTACCCAGGACCCGCCACCGCTCCAGCTCGGGGACGTGGTCACCCTGACCGTCGACGGTCTGGGCTCCCTGACCAACACAGTGGGAGTCGCTGCGCCTGCGCCCGCACTTCCGCCGGTACGCCGACGCGATCCCCACGAGGCCAGGGCCAACCGCCGATGACGGACCTGACCGGACACACCGTGGTCGTGACCGGAGCCGCCTCGGGGATCGGGGCGGCGGTGAAGACAGCGGTCGAACGTGCCGGTGGCACGGTGGTCGGCCTCGACCGCACGTCTACGGCTGACGTTCGCGCCTTCGACGTACGCGAGCCGCGAGAGTGGGCGCGCTTGGCGACCCAGTTCGCGGAGCCGACCGGCGACACCATGACACCCCTGCGGGGACTGGTGAACTGCGCAGGCACCACATGGCGGGCTCGGCTCGGTGACGTCGACCCCGAACACTTCACCGACACCCACGCGGTCAACGTCCTCGGTCCGCTCCTCGGCATCCAGGCACTCACACCCCTGATGCCGGCAGGAGGGTCGGTGGTCAACATCGGGTCGCTGGCCGCGCTCCAGGGCCACTACCCAGTCGCGTACACCACCAGCAAGTGGTCGCTACGCGGACTCACCTCGGTCGCTGCTCTCGAACTTGCTCCCCGCGGCATCCGCGTCAACGTCGTGCACCCGGGGTTCATCGACACCCCGATGACCAAGCTCAGCGCCGACCGCCTTCCGCGACGCGTCCCTCGCCGAGACACCGCTAGGGCGCGCTGGACGACCCGAGGAGGTCGCGGCCGTCGTCGCATTCCTGCTCGGTGACGGGGCCTCGTTCATCACCGGAGCCGAGATCCCGGTCGACGGCGGCGCCAGCTCCCACGGCGGCGCGAAGACAGTCTCCGACGCCCTTCGTCCCCTGTACGAGCCACCCGACCTCGTCCCAGCTCCCTAACCGTCACGCAATCAAGCAGCAGAGAAGGATCAACGATGTTCGAGTACTTCCCCGGCAACTACGTGTGGAACCTCGGGGTGGTGGCCACCCTCAACGCCGGTGGCACCATCGACGAGGTCGACCGAGCCTGCCGCCCGCTCAAGGACCTGGCGTCCCAGGGGTCCGACGTCGGGACCGCCGACTTCATGACTGCCTGGCGGAACGTCGCGGACCAGCTCGAGGCGCAGGCCGACGAGGCTCTGAAGGCGGGTCACCTGCGAACGGCGGGTCAGAAGTACTTCCGGGCGTCGGTCTACGTCTCACAGGCGGAGCGGATGCAGAGCGCCAAGGACCCCGGACGCAACGCTGAGTACGAGCGAAGCGTCGAGCTCCTGGTGCGGTCCTTCGAGTTCAACGACCCCTCGACCACGAAGGTCGCCATCCCGTTCGGCGACGCCGAGCTGCCGGCGTACTTCCACGACGCCTCGTCCGACGGCGCTCCCACGCCCGTCATGATCGTGTGGAACGGACTCGACTCGACCAAGGAGATGATGGTCGGCTGCGGCATCCACCACGAGCTCGCAGCCCGCGGAATCTCCACCCTGATGGTCGACTGCCCCGGGAGCGGTGAGGCCCTGCGGCTCCACGGGCTCACGGCGCAGATCGACACCGAGGTCTGGGCTGCCGCCTGCATCGACTGGTTGGAGACCCGCGCTGGGGTGCGCACCGACCGCATCGGTCTTGTGGGCTGGTCCCTCGGTGGCTACTACGCCCCCAGGGCCGCCGCCTTCGAGAAGCGGCTCGCACTGTGCGTGGCCTGGGGCGCCAACCACGACTGGGGGGCGGTGCAGAAGCGGCGGCTGGACCGCGAGGGCGAGAACCCCGTTCCCCACTACTGGGACCACGTGCTCTGGGTGTGGGGACAACCTGACATCGACACGTTCATCGAGTTCGCCGAGGACGTCAACCTCGACGGCGTCGTCGAGCAGATCACGGTGCCGTTCCTCATCGCGCACGGGCAGAACGACCGGCAGATCCCGCTCGAGTACGCCCACCGGTCCTACGACCAGGCCGTCAACAGCCCGAAGCGCGAGCTGCGGATCTTCACGCCCGAGGAGGGAGCCACCGAGCACATCGGGCTCGACCACTTCCCGCACATCATCGGCTACATCGCCGACTGGGTGAGCGACGCCTTCCACGAGCTCGACGAGGCAGCACGATGACGGTGACGATCGACCCCAACGACCCCGAAGGCGCGGTCGCCGAGACCGCGAAGCGCGTGTCGAACTGGGGACGGTGGGGGCCTGACGACGTCCGCGGCACCATGAACTTCCTCGACGACTCGAAGCGACGCGAGGCGGCCGCCCTGGTCGTCGACGGCACGTCGTTCTCGCTCTCCCAGCCGTTCGACATGGACGGACCGCAGCGGGGCTGGCGGCGGCGTACGAACCCGGTCCACACGATGCTCGACACCGGCACCGATGCCGTCCTGGGTGACCAAGGTCTTCCGCACGGCATCGGAGGCGCCGACGACGTGGTCGCCATGCCGCTGCAGTGCTCCACCCAGTGGGACGGCCTCGGCCACATCTTCGACCACGGCGTCGCCTGGAACGGACGGCCGGCCAACGAGGTGGTGACGAGCGCCGGTGACCTCGTCACCGGGATCGAGACCGTCGCCGACGTCATCGCGGGTCGTGCCGTACTGCTCGACGTCGGTCGTGCGCTGGGGACAGACGGAGAGCTTCCTGACGGCTTCGCCATCACCCAGGCGCACCTCGAGCAGACCATCGAGCGGCAAGGAGCGTCATCGAGCGTCGGTCGAGGCGACATCGTCCTCGTGCGCACGGGCCAGTTCGCTCGTACCCGGCGTGAGGGGTGGGGGAGTACGCCGGCGGGCCGGCGCCCGGGCTGTCCTTCACGACTGCCGACTGGCTTCACCAGAGCGAGATCGCGGGGATCGCGACGGACACCTGGGGGTTCGAGGTCCGACCGAACGAGTTCCACAACGCGTTCCAGCCGCTTCACCAGGTCGCGATTCCGCACATCGGCCTCTTCATCGGGGAGATGTGGAACTTCGAGGCGCTCGCCAGCGCGTGCGCCGCCGATGGTCGTTACGACTGCCAGCTGGTGGCGGCGCCTCTGCCGATCACGGGTGCCGTCGGATCGCCGGTGAACCCCATCGCCGTTCGATGAGGCGTCGACCCTGAAATGCCAACCGCTCCCAACCGCTCCAACCGTGAGGAGCTCCAGCCTCTTGGTTCGATCGGCTCCAGCCTGTCCGAGCGGTGTGCTTCGATCCAGCCATGAGCAACGGGTGGCAGATGCCCGGGCAGGCGCCTCGCGCCGCGGGGGAGTGGCGACGGTCAACGGGACGAGCGCAGGTCTGCGCGGTCCCCCCGCTACCAATCCGGAGAGGCCCTCACAGTCTGACTGTGAGGGCCTCTGGCATCGGCGCAACCATGTCACGGGCACCTGGGGCGAGCTTTCTGCAATCAACACAGACGCTGCTCCGCATTCAGCGGCGTCTTGAAGCAGTCCCACCCACTGCTGACATCGCAACTGGGAACACGTGGATGGGCCCAGGGGATCCCCGATGGGCCCATCCGCGGTCGTGGACCATGACCGCCCGTGATGTGTGAGGGAGTGGCTGCGGATGCGACGCGGCGGCGCTCCCGAGACCAGGGTCCGGGAGCGCCGCGGCGGTTGTACAGGTGGGTGTGTCACATGGAGCCGGGAAGCTCCAGGGTGCAGGTGTTGCCCTGCCCGCTGTTGTAGCCGGTCGCGAAGGCCGACGTGCGCTCCTCCGGCGTCCCGTGGTGGCCCTGCTGGTCGTAGTCGTAGTCGCCGACGGACGATGCGGCGTTGATGGCTTCGTCGATGTCGCCTGCCTCGAGCGTGTTCTGGTAGTACTTCGCGTTGCTCCACACGCCGGCCAGGCAGTCCGCCTGCAGCTCGGTCGGAGCGACCGTGGCGGCACCGTCCGGTTCGGTGATGCCGAGGTCGTGCTGCACCGCGTGCCCCACCTCGTGGGCCACGACGTAGGCCACGCCGAAGTCGCTCGCAGCGGTGCCGTCCTGGGAGGTCCAGACGTGGTCGTAGAGCCATTGGCTGGACAGGTAGACGGTCATGTCCGCGGGGCAGAAGAAGGCCGGGTCGGCACCGGGGATGTAGTCCGGGTCGGCCGCCTGCTCCGGGTTGCCCTGGTCGTCGGTGCACTGGCTGGCGACGTCGCCGTCGCCGTCGACGATCTGGTAGTACAGCGGCTGCCAGGGTCCGGTCCCGTTCGTCGAGGACCAGCTCGTCATCTGCTCACTCCAGTAACCGGACGTGTCCTCGACGAGGCTGGCCAGGTAGGTGTCGAAGTCCATGTCGCCGCTCGCCACGAGGTCGGCGACGGAGCTCGTCTGGTTCGTGGCACCCGCGTCGGCGTACGCGCCGCTGGCCGTGGCGCCGATCACGCCGGTCGTCAGCACCACGGACAGGCCGGCAAGTGAGGCGCGGATGCGGGGGGACTTCAGGGACGGGGCGAAGAATGCATACATCGGGATCTCCTCGGTGCTTCTGGATCCGGCACCCCGGGTGGGCGCCTTGTGAAGCAACCTTCGATCCGCCAAGGGGGTGCCGGTAAGCCAGCCAAGGTGGGGTCGGGAGGCGACCGAGGGGTGGCGATTCCCCACCTAGGGGTGGCGCTCAGAGCTCCTGGTCGGACACGATCCCGAGGCTGAGCGCCAGCTCCGCGAGCCTGGCGCGCTTCTGGTTCTGGGCGAGTTCCTCGACGCCGAATCTCGAGAACAGGACTCTCAGATGGGTCTTGACCGCGTCCGCGCTGAGAAAGAGCTCGTCGGCGATCTGCTGGTTGGTCGGGGGCGTCGCGTACCGCGTGCTGCCCTTGTAGGGACGGCACAGCGCGACGAGGACGCGACGTTGGCTCGGCGAGATGTTGACGGCCTGCCTCAGCTCCGAGGCGGTGCGGGTCCGCGCCCTTGCCTCGTCGTCGGGGCTGGCGCTGCTGAAGGCCACGAGCGTATTGCCGAAACGCAGGGTGTCCCCGTCGTTCAAACGCTGCCGACCACTGACCCTGGCCCCGTTGAGCCAGGTCCCGTTGCGCGACAACCCGTCGTCGACGACGAGCCAGTGCGACCCCAGGGGTTGGATCTCCGCATGCACCCGCGACACCTCTGTGTCCCAGGTGAGCGAGATGTCGAGACCGTGTTCGCGCCCGACCGTGTGGGGCCGCGTCTCCAGCCCGAGGATCCGTTGTCGTCCCTCTGCGTCTCGGTAGACCAGGAACGCCGAGCCTCGCTTCGCTGCGTCGAAGCGCGCTGCGACGTCGGCGACGGACTCGGTGACCGGGTCGGGGAGGTCGGACGCGCGGTCGGGCATGAAACCAGCCTACGAGGCAGGCGACGTGCGCGGCGACTCTCGAGGTGAGGGCCGTCCGAGGCCTGCGCCCTGTCCGGCATGAGGGAACCATCTGAGGAGCCTTGCCTCTCTCCCGTGCCTGATGAGACGATCTGGCCGATCTGGGAGGGCGTCGCCGTGGGTGTGCCTAGTCTGTCCGCGACGTGGGGAAGCGCCGAGCGCTCGTTCGACGGGGACCGGGCGGTCGTCGTGGGCCGCGGCGATCAGTTGGACATCACCGTGGGTGACGACCGTGTCAGCCGTCGGCACTGCGAACTGCGGCCGGGGGAGGACAACTGGACCGTCGTCGACCTGGGCAGTCGCAACGGCACCTGGGTCGACGGCCAACGCGCCGGTAGCCATGACCTGCACCCGGGGCGCACCGTGCAGGTGACCCTTGGCGCTGTCGACGGTCCGGCCCTCTCCCTCACGGTTGGTTCCGGCGATGCCGAACCGGCCCGGCTCCGTGTCGCCGCCACGGTGGCGACCACCGTGCCCAGGCCCCCCAGCCAGCGGATCACGCTGGGTCGGGACGCGGACAGCGACGTCGTCGTTGCTGACCCTCTGGTGTCGCGACTGCACGCCGTCGTCGAGATCGGTGCAGACGGGGCCTTGCTACGCGACCTCGGCAGCTTCAATGGCACGTTTCTCAACGGCGAGCTCGTCGACGGGCCAAGGCAACTACGGCAACAGGACGTGGTGGGCATCGGCGCCGCGCAGCTCCGATGGGATGGCGAGCGCCTGACGCCGATGCCGGCCTCCGGCCGATCACCGCTGGTCGCGGACGATCTGTCCGTGGTCACCAAGTCAGGCAAGGTGTTGCTGGACCACGTCTCCCTGAGCTTGCCGGCCGGCACGCTCACGGCCGTCATCGGTCCGTCCGGTGCGGGCAAGTCGACGCTCCTCGGCGCGTTGAACGGCCAGCGGCCGGCCTCGGCGGGCTCGGTTCGCTGGTTGGGGCGAGACCTCTACGCCGAGTACGACCAGCTCCGGCTGCACCTCGGTTACGTGCCCCAGGAGGACATCCAGCATCCTCAGCTCACGGTGAGGCAGGCGCTCCGGTACGCCGCCAAGCTCCGCCTTCCTCCGGACACGGGCCCGGCCGAGCTCGACCGACGAGTCGAGCAGGTGGTCGGGGAGATGCAGCTGCAGGCCCGACTCGGTCAGCGGGTCGGCACCGGCCTGTCCGGTGGGCAGCGCAAGCGTGTCTCGATCGCCATGGAGCTGCTGACAGCACCACCCGTGCTGTTCCTCGACGAGCCAACTTCCGGACTCGACCCCGGCCTGGACATCAAGGTGATGAGCGAGCTCCTGCGCGGTCTGGCCGACGCCGGACGCATCGTCCTCGTGGTGACGCACAGCGTGCTTGCCCTCGAGGTGTGCGACTTCATCGTGGTGATGGCCGAGGGGGGTCGCGTGGCGTACTTCGGACCTCCCGCCGACGTCCTCCGGTTCTTCGGGGTCACGACGTTCGCAGCGGTGTTCGGCAAGCTGGAGGACCCGAGCTGGCCCGCGCTCTACGACCGCTCCACGGCCCGCGGGCGGTTCGTGAGGCGTGACGAGTCGGACGCACCCGCCCCCGTGCAGACCAGGACGCTCCCGGGCGCGGGCCGCCAGTTCCGCATCCTGGTGTCACGTTGTCTGTCAGTCGTGGCGGCCGACCGGAACTTCGCCGTGCTGCTGGTCGCGATGCCGCTGGTGCTGGCGGTGCTCGCCCGGGTCGTCCCCGGTCACGCTGGGCTGTCGATGAGCCGGCACACGCAGCCGCAAGAAGTGGACCAGCGCCTCATCGTCCTGGTGCTGGGGAGCATCCTGATGGGCGGTGCCATCTCTGTTCGCGAGCTGGTGAAGGAGCGTGCGATCTTCGCGCGCGAACGAGCGGTGGGGCTCTCCGTGTCGGCGTACGTAGCCAGCAAGATGGCCGTTCTGGGGGCACTGGTGGCCTTCCAGTCCGTCCTGTTCGCCGTGCTCGCCGTGGCTGGGATGCCGGGACCCGACGGTGGCGGTGTCCTCGGTCTGGGGACCGCAGAGGTCGTGCTCCCCTTGACCTTGGCGGCTCTGGCCACGGTGATGATCGGGCTCCTGATCTCCGCGCTCGTGAGCTCCAGCGAGCAGACCATGCCTGCGCTCGTTGCCGTCGTCATGGTGCAGCTGGTGCTGTGCGGAGGGTTGCTGCCGGTCGCAGGACGGGCCGGTCTCGAGCAGCTGTCGCTGATCGTGCCCGGCCGCTACGCCTACGCTGCCTCCTCGTCCTCGGCCGGCCTGCAACCTGCCCATCCCCGGCCCGGCGCGCCGAACGACCTGCTCTCCACCAGCTCGGCCCACTACTGGGCACTCGATGTCGCGGCCCTGGTCGTGCTCACGCTGGTCTTCGCCGGGCTCGCACGATGGGCGACCGGACGCTCCATCCGGCGCTCCTCAACTAGGTGATGACCGCAAGCGCTTCGGTGGGTGGAATGGACCGGTCGGGTCAGAATTGAGATCGCGGTCTTTGCAAGGCCTTTCCCAGTGGCGGGGACCGGCATACTGAGCGCGCAAGCGAGTTGCAGGTGGCGGGGGAGCCACCTGGCTCCCTTGTCCAGTGCGCGTGAGGGGAGCGGCTGCATGGGGCCCATGGTCGGGGAGGAGTTCGCGGGCTACCGCCTGGTCGGTGTGCTGGGCCGTGGCGGCATGAGCGTGGTGTACCAGGCGGAGAACGCACGCATCGGCAGCACTGTCGCCCTCAAGGTGCTGGCGCCGGAGCTGGCCTCCGACGACATCTTTCGCGCCCGCTTCCTCCAGGAGTCGCGGATCGCGGCGTCCTTGAACCATCCGAACGTCATCCCCATCTACGACATGGGTCCGCACGACGATCTGCTCTACATCGCCATGAGGTTCGTGCCCGGCAGTGACCTGCGCGAGATCCTCCGCCGTGACCGGACTCTGACACCGGCGCAAGGGCTGCTGATGATCCATCAGGCCGCTCGCGCCCTGGACCACGCTCACCGCGCCGGACTTGTCCATCGTGACGTGAAACCAGCCAACATGCTCGTCCAACGCGGCGTCGACGACGATCCCGACCACGTGTACCTGGCCGACTTCGGCATCTCGAAGCATGCGCTGTCGCGAACGGGCCTCACGCCGACCGGACAGTTCATGGGCACGATCGACTACATCGCTCCGGAACAGATCCAAGGGCACGTCGTCGATGGTCGGGCCGACATCTACGCCCTCGGCTGCGTCCTCTACGAGGCGCTCACCGGGCAGGTTCCCTTCGTCAAGGAGGCCGACGCGGCGGTCATCTGGGCCCACGTCGAGGAGATGCCCACGGCACCCAGCCGACTGCGCCCCGAGCTCGGCACGGCCGTGGACGACGTGATGGCCCGGGTCCTGGCGAAGGACCCAGCAGACCGCTACGCCAGTGGCCGGGAGTTCGTCGAGGCGGCGAGGACTGCCTTGGCGACCAAGGACGAACCACCCGAGACCGTGCTCAGTGGGCCGGCCGAGCAGTGGTCGGCCCCGACCCGTCCGGCGTCGGCACCTCAACCGTCCCAGCCGTCCCGCGAGGCTGCGTCGGTCGGAACCCCTGCGGCCGCTCCGACCGAGGCCGCGTCCGGGCCGGGTCCGCGGCAGCCAGGTGGCGACGGCTCCGGTGGGACCGCCTACCCGCCCCCGCCCCCGTCCGGCGGCGGCGCGTTCTCCGCGGGACCGGGCGGTCGATCGGAGTCCCCCCAGCGAGATGGCCGGTCCGGTTGGCTGCTCCCGGCGCTGGTCGCTGTGCTGGTACTGCTGGCGATCGGCGGAGTCTGGTACGGAGTGCACGAGCGTGACTCTTCGCCGACATCGACCGCTGGGGCCGGTGGCTCGTCGTCCGGCGCGACCAGCTCCATGGACCCCTCGGGGTCTCCGAGCTCGTCCTCGATGAACCCGATCATGGCCATCCTCACCGATACGAACACCAACACCGAGGCCAAGGGTTACATCCCGACCGACTCGTGCCGCACGACGAGTAGCTCGAAGGTGTCGTGCGCCCCCGAGGTCCATGGAGCCGACACGGTCACGTTCCAGACCTTCGAGACGCTCCCCGAGCTGTACGCCGCCTATCTGGACAAGGTGGAACAGGTCTCCGGCGAGCGACCCTCGATGGACCAGATGGCGGTCGGCGACTGCAACTCCACCATGTCCAGTGGCGAGGTGACCTGGAACCACAGGTACCAGCACCCGCGCACCTTCATGATCAGCCAGCTGGAGACGGGCCGCTACCAGTCCGACGTGGCTGGCGGCCGCCTGTTCTGTGTCCTCGTGGAAGGTCGTGAGCACATCATCTGGACACACAACGACATCAAGATGCTGGGCGAGGTGACGGGCTACGGCAGTCACTCGGAGACGTTTCAGTGGTGGAAGCTCATGCACCACAACATGGGTCCGATGGCGGGCATGAATGAGGACATGCCGTCACCGACGGCGTCGATGTCGCCAGACATGTGAAGGGCCGCGCCGACCTCTGACGCGCCGGCTCCAGATCGCAGACGTGCCCTCCGGGCTCGGGCCCATGGACGCGCGACTGTCATGGCATCGCCAGCGGACGCGCGCCAACTGTCCTAGGGCGGTCCATTCGTCGGCGAGGCGGTGGTCGCGTTTCGGGGTCGGGGTCGACTCGCGTGGGAGTTCGCTGGTGATGGAGTTGACGACTCTGACGTGGAGGTCCTGGATGAGCAGGATGACGTGGGTTCGGGCGTGGGTTCGGCCGATGCCGATGTAGCGCAGTTTTCCTGCGACGCTGAGGCTTGGTGAGCCGGTCTTGTCGATGCGGTCGTGGCGGATCCGGTTGTGGCTCTCGGCGTGCCCGCGGGAGGTGAGGTGCCTCGGCGCGGCCGCCAACCCGAGTTGCGATCCTCCACTCAGGTAGCCCGATGACGTCGAGGGTGTTCACGTCCCTTCGTCAGGGATGTCGCGACGGTGACCCAAGTGGCGCAGTATCGTGCGAAGCGCGACGTGCATCGCGTCGGCGCCGACCACGCGCTCCTCAGGGAAGGGCATGTTGGTCGGGACCACCAGGGACGCCCGGTCCTGCCAGCCACCGAGTCCGCCGTGGCAGCCGACGAGGTCCTCGAACGCCGCGACCTCCTCGGTGCCGGGCTCCACCAGGCTGTTGACGTAGATGTCGGGGCACTCCGGGCGGTGTGCGGCCCGGTGCACGAACCCGGGCGCGTAGGACCCGAACGCCGCTAGCGGGTCGACGCCCTCGACATGTCCGTCGTCCAGCCGGTGCCAACCCCCGTTGCCGAGCGCGACCGGGCCGTCGACGTCCATCACCACGACGAAGCCGACGCCGGGATGCGCGGCGAGGCCATCGACGAGCCCGGGATAGCGCGACTGGAGCGTGCGGCGGTCGAGGCGCTCCTTCTCACCACGTACGTAGATCAGGCCGAGGTTTCCCGAACCGAAGACGTGGAAGGTCTCGTCGCCCTTCGTGGACTTGCGCTTCTTCGACTTGCCCTTCAGCGGCGTGCCCTTCGTCTTGGCTACACCAGCTGCCGATGGCGCGGCCGCGGGTGCCACGGCATCCGGTTCGTTGCGGTCGCGCTTGTCCATCGCGTCCGAGGCACTCTGCATCCCGCGACCGGTCGCCCCACTCGTCGAGGCGAGCTCGTTGACCAGCGCCTGGGTCCTCCCCCACCCTTCGACACTCTCGTCGGACGCGGCGACGTCGGACTGCGAGAGGCGGGCCACGAGACTTGCCAGGTCGTCGCCGTACCGGTCCGCGAAGGGGGTGCCCTGGGCCTGGCCGTGGTCGGACAGGATGACGAAGTGGTAGCGCCGGGGCGCGGCCGTTGCCACCTGCTCCAGTTGGTGCAAGACACCATCGACTGCTTCGAGGGCCTCCAGGCTCTCTGGTCTGAGCATGCCTGCATGGTGGGCGATCTCGTCGTAGTCGACGTAGTCCACGTAGATGGAGCGCGTGCCGGCCAGCATGTGCTGCGCGACGAGGATGGTGTTGAGATCACGCAACGCGCCGTTGGTCACGCACCGCAAGGCGGCTGTTTCCCAGGTGCGATTGCAGCGAGGCTGGATGTCGCGGCGAACCCCCCGACGGGCCTGGAACCGGTCACGGGTCAGCTCGGAGATCGACCGCGAGATCGCGCGGGTCAGGCCGGCGGGAGACACCACGAACTGGGCCACCGCCCGGCGAGCAATCTCGCCTCCGCGGACCCGCCGACTCATCGTCAGCACTGCCGTCGGGGCGTCACCGGTGAACAAGTTGCTGATGCTGACCCCGTCGTCGACGAGGAGGCCTCGCCCGGTCGACAGGTTCTCTTCGATCACGGCGGCATCGGCCGGCCGATTAGCCACCATGACGCGGTCGTTGGCGCGGTCGTACCACCGGAAGGCCGGGATCCCGTCGATCACCCCGTGCAGAATGCCCATCTGGGAAGCCGGCGTCGTCGCCGGCAGCTTGGGCGTCCACTCTCGTAGCTCGTGGGTCCCCGAGCGGATCCATCGGGTCAGTGTCGGCACCGTTCCCGCGGTGATGGCCATCTGGAGCACCGGGAACGGGACTCCGTCGAGCTGCACGAAGAGGACGCCGTCGACGTCTGGGTCGGCAAGCCTGGCGGGCTTCCGCCGGCTGGATGCCACCAGCCTGCTGACCAGCACCTGGGAGGTCCCGGCACTCGTGATCCAGCCCAGCACCGTGTTGACCAGACCAATCGCGATCGCGACGGCAACGGCAGTCCAGAAGTCGTCGAGCCTCACGTTCGGAAGCACCCAGGCCGTCAGGACCACGACGAACGCCTGGCCGACCAGAGTGAGGACCAGGACTCCGAGCCAGCCGAGCCGTACCGCCGCCCCGACCAGTGCCGGTTGTACGACAACGCCGATGAGGCCCATGACGATCGCGAAGACGATCGGGCCGCCTGGGCGGTCGGCGTGGAACCCAGGCAGGATCCAGTCGCACAGCCAGATCGCTGGCACCGTGACCAGGACCCATACGAGGAACGAGAGCACCTGGGAGTACCAGGGCCGTCGCCAGCTCTCACGCGCCAGCTCCCCTGAGATTCGCGAGGCCGACGGGTCTAGCTGCGCACCCGCTGCGACACCGGTATCCCTCTCCATGGAGCCAACTCCTCCCGAACAGGTTGCGCACGATGTTCGTCGCCGAACGCGCCGAGCGCCTCACCCGGGTCGGATGAGCCATTGCGTACGACGAGGGACAATCGTGAACCCGCAATCGTTGGTGTGACTCTCCGGAAACGCCGGAGCGCTCCCACCGACGACTAGGTTGTGAAGCGCGGAGCCATGACACAGGCATTGGGATCACTGCTACCCATCGCGGTCGCCGCTGCCTTGAGCTCCGTGCCGATCATGGCCACGATCCTCATTCTCCTGTCCGACAAGCGGAACACGTCCGCCCTACCCTTTCTTCTCGCGTGGGTGGTCGGTGCCATCACCGTGGTCACTGTGGGCACGATTGCGGCGAACTCGATTCCCCAACCGCGACCGCGGCACTCAGACATAGTCGTGGGCATCCTCGAGATCCTCCTCGGCGCCGCCCTTGTCGGGTTCAGCCTTCACGCCATGTTCCGTCGGGGTGTTTCGCCAGGTGGTTCTGCGTCGAAATGGGCTGAAGCCGTCGGTGCTCTCGGTGCAGCGAAGTCATTCGGCCTCGGGCTGGCGCTCAACATCCGTCCCAAGGGCCTGATCCTCAGCGCGGCAGCGAGCCTCGCCCTTCGCAGCGCGAAGCTCAATGTCGAGGACACAGCCGTTCTGGTGCTGGTCTACAGCACCATCGCAACATCGACCGTCACCATTCCGATTCTCGCGACTCTCGTGTCTCCCCACAGGATGGAACCCCGCCTCATCATCGCCCGAGACTGGCTCGACCAGCACGGAAACGTCGTGACGGCCACGATCATGCTGCTGATCGGAGCGATCATCATCGGAGCCGGCATCGGCAAGCTCTGATCCCGGCAGCTCACTCAGCCGCATTCGGGAACCCGGCAGTCTTCGCTTATGTCTCTTCAGCCGTCGATTCCTGCCTGGTGTCCGTCGCTGGCTCCGGCCTGTCCGCCCCGCTCGAGAGCAAGGGCCGGAGCCAGCTGGAGTCGCTGTCGACATCGACCAGCAACGCCTTGGCCAACAGGGACAGAGGGACCGCCAGGAAGGCGCCGGCCGGGCCGAGGACGAAGACCCAGAAGATCAGCGAGAGGAACGTCAGTGAGACCGAGAGGCCGACGGCATCACCCACGAACTTCGGCTGGATGACCGACTGGATGATGAAGTTCAGCACGCAGTAGACCACGATGATCAGCACCATCAGTCCGGGACCACTGATCAGCAGACCCAGGGCCGCAGGTGGTATCAGGCCGATGATGAAGCCGACATTCGGGATGTAGTTCGTGATGAACGCGAGCAGCCCCCATAGGAGCGGGTCCGGCACCGGTGTGAACGCCAGGAAGACCGAGTCGAGCACGGCCACGATGAAGCCGAACACTGTGGAGACGATGAGGTACTGACGGGTGCCGTGCGCGAACGACTGGAGCGCTTCCACCGCCGCTGGCCGACCCTTGGTGTTGCTCGAGAGTTTCGCCGGGAAGTTGCTGGCATCCATGGCGAGGAACAGCAACAGCAGAATCACCATGGTCAGGCTGGACGCGACCGACGCAAGACTGTGCAGCACGTCGGTGACGACTCCGAGCAGCTTCGCCGGGTCGAACGACTTCTCGATGCTCTCCACGGCCGACTGGCTGATGCCAAGACTCTTCAGCTTCTCGCTCGCCGACTTGACCATGTCGTTGAAGTCGTCCGCGTACTGCGGGATCAGCGTCGCGAACTTGGCGACCGAGTAGATGACGGCCGCACTCAGCCCGAGCACGACGGCATAGGCCGTGAGCGCCCCTGCCACGACGCCTGCCCACCCCGGCCACCCCCGCCGGGCCACTACGCCGCGAATGGGGTGGACCGCGACCGTGATCACCAAGGCGAAGAACGCCGGGGCGACGATCGACGTCGCCGCCTGCAGCCCCGCGATGATGAGCACGGCCATCCCGCCGCCAATCAGCAGGATCAATGCGCGTGGCAACGGCCAAGAAGGCCGTGTGTCTGAAGTGGTTGACATCTGCCAAGCGTGCCAGACCATCGGCACGCGCTACGTCACCCAATGTGGAGGGTGCGGACAAAGTTTCGATCCCACGTTTGCGCTCGTCAACACCGTGACCTTGCGACAGAGATGCCCGGCACGCTCCATGTGCTGCAGCGCTTGTGGCTGATCGGGGCGAACTGGCTACCGCGCACGCCCGAGGCAGCGGCCCGGTGACGGCTCCTCCGACGAGACGGTCAGTGGTGGCGGGTGAGACGCATCAGAGGGCCAGGCGATTCCTGGACGTCCGCACCACCATGACGTCCTCCTCGGGAAGCTCGAGGTCGCGATCGGCATCGTCATGGTGGTGCTGGGTGTCGTCACCCTGGCGCGCAGGACGGGCACTGGTGGCGGCCGTGGAACCAGCTGGCTGGACGACATCGGCTCCTTCGGAATGGTGCCGGTGTTCGGCATCGGCCTCGCCCTGAACCTCCGCCCGAAGGCCGTCCTGCTGGTCGTCGCGGCAGGTCTGGCGATCAGCAAGGCTGGCCTGCCGTTGGACGAGAACCTCGTCCTCATCCTCGTCTAAACCGCGATCGCCACGAGCACGGTCTTCGTTCCCATCGTGGCGACGATCCTGTTCCCCGAGCGGGTGGAGCCTCGCCTCCTGTTGGTGAAGGGGTGGATCGCTGCCCACTCCACCGCGGTCGGTGGCACGATCTCGATCCTGATCGGCGTCTTCGTCATCGTTGTCGGGTTGATTGGCTGAGCCGCGGGTCGTGACCGGGCGCCGGACACACGACACCCCGCGTGGATGAGGCAGGTCCGCGGGTTCATTCGCTACCGTGACCCCCATGCCATCGCAGCCCGCCGACCGGGCTCGTTCCTTGACCGGTCTGAGCGGCGCCCCCACGACGATGCCGCGCTCGATCATCGTCCTACTCGGGATCCTCGGTGTCGTCGCTGCTGGCATCGGCACCAAGGCGGCCGCTGGCATCATCGCGCCGACGATGCTTGCCCTCGTGCTCACCATCGCGGTGCTGCCGATCGGCCGGTGGGCGCGCAAGCACGGCTGGCCGAGCTGGCTGGCCACGCTGACCGCTCTGGCCGCGGCCTACCTCATCCTGCTGGTGATGGTCATCGGGTTCGTCGTGTGCGTGATCAAGTTCGCCGACCTGCTCCCGACGTACGCCACTGAGGCCAAGGACCTGACGAAGAACGCTGAGGACGGCCTCGCCCAGCTCGGCCTGAGCACATCCTCGACCAGTGACGCGCTCTCGAAGCTGGACCCGACGAAGCTCGCCGGGGTGCTGGGCGACCTGATCTCGGGGATCCTCGATGCGGTCGGCTTCCTGTTCTTCCTGGTGACGTTGATGTTCTTCTTCGTCGTCGCCGCGCCGGGCTTCGCGCCCCGCGTCACCGCCCTCCAGCGCACCAAGCCCGGAGCTGGCCGCAGCCATGGGGAAGTTCATGCAGCGGATCCCAGACCTACCTGCTGATGACAGCGCTCTTCGGCGCCATCGTCGGCGTGCTCGACGCCGGTGCCCTGTGGCTCATCGGCGTCCCGCTGCCGCTGGTCTGGGGATTCTTCTCGTTCCTGACCAACTTCATCCCCAACATCGGTTTCGTCATCGGCATCATCCCGCCCGCCTTCCTGGCGTTCCTCGACGATGGGTGGTCGGGGCTGCTGCTGGTGGTACTGGCCTACAGCGTCCTCAACGTGACGATCCAGACGTTCATCCAGCCGCGCATCGTCGGCAACTCGGTCGGGCTCAGCGCCGAGATCACCTTCATGTCCCTGGTGGTGTGGACGTTCCTGCTCGGCGCGCTGGGAGCGCTTCTTGCTGTGCCGATGACACTGCTCGTCAGAGCAGTGTTCATCGATGCCGACACGCGGGCCTCGTGGGTGGCCCCGTTGATCGACGCCAAGGTCGAGGACCAACCACCGCCCCCGGTGAACGATCCCGTCGCTGAGTCGTGATGTCGCTCCGACCGGTGAGGTGTCGCTGATCTCCCTGCCCTGGCTGCGGTTCGGTGGCAGCACGCCGGCCGAATGGCCGGGGTGTGAGCGGACGGGGTTGGTGTCCGCTCGATCTGATGGCATCTCGGCATCGGCATCGGCATCGGCAACGGGTGGCAGATGCCCTTGCAGGCGCCTAGCGTCGCGGCGGCGACAGCCAACGCGACGAGCTCAGGTCTGCGGGCTCCCCCCGAGTCCGTCCGACCTACTTGATCCGCGTGGCAGGCTGCTGGCGTGCTGCCCTCGACGATCTCGACCAGCGACTACCACACGGGCGGGGAGCCGTTCCGGATCGTGGCCGAGCCTCCGGTGCCGATCGAGGGTCGAACCGTGGCCGAGCGGCGGGCGCGTGCGATCGAGGACCCTGACGTGCAGGAGCTGCGCGCCGTGCTGTGCTCGGAACCGCGTGGGCACGCGGACATGTACGGCGGTTTCGTGGTGCCGCCAGACGACGACGGCGCCGACCTGGGCGTGCTGTTCTGGCACAAGGACGGGTTCTCGACCGCCTGTGGCCACGGCACCATCGCGCTGGGGGTCTGGGCGGTGGAGACCGGCCGCGTGCAGGCACCGGAGACCGGCAGCGTCGACGTGGTCATCGACGTCCCGTCCGGCCGGGTCACCGCGCGGGTGCACCGCGAGGACGCGCGGGTGGTCGCGGTCGACTTCGTCAACGTGCCCAGCTGGGTGGTCGCGCGCGACGTACCGGTCACCACCTCCCGGGGCGAGGCATCCGTGACGGTGGCGTACGGCGGCGCGATCTACGCCACCCTGCCCGCCGAGCAGCTCGGCCTGTCGGTCACCCCGGAGCACCTCGGTGACCTCATCGCTCTAGGTCGCGAGATCAAGTGGGCCCTCGACGACAGCGCCCACGCCGTACACCCGACCGACCCGCGGCTGAACGGCGTCTACGGCACGATCCTGTACGACGAGCTGGGTGACGACGACGCGCAGGTGCACCAACGCAACGTCACGGTCTTCGCCGACGGCGAGGTCGATCGGTCGCCGTGCGGATCGGGCACCTGCGCCCGGCTGGCGGTCCTCGCCGCCGACGGTCGACTCGAGTGACGGCAGGGTGCTGCGGCACGACTCGATCGTCGGCAGCACCTTCATCGGGAGGGTGCTCGAGACGGTCGACGTCGGACGGACGTCCCGCGGTCGTCCCGCAGGTCACCGGCAACGCCTACCGCACGGGCGAGCACACCTTCTCCATCGACCCGTATGACCCGCTTGTCCCCGGTTTCGTGCTGCGGTGACGGCTCGCCAACCAACCCGGAAGGGGTGATCCCGAACCCTCAGCGCGCTGGCACTCTGCCGGGATGGGGAGAGCATGAGTGAGCACAGGGGAGGGCAACCCGGCTGCTGCCGATCGTCGGCTGGTTGCGCACCTACGACCGGAGCTGGCTGCGCGGCGACCTGATCGCCGGCGTGACCGTCGCGGCACTCATCGTGCCCAAGAACCTGGGGTACGCCGGCATCGCGGGCATCCCCCTGCAGAACGGCCTCTACGCCGCGGCCGCCGCTGCCCTGCTGTACGCCGTCTTCGGGACCTGTCGGCAGATCTCCATGGGGCCGAGCTCGGGGCTCGCCGCCGTGGCCGCCAGTGCCGTCGCGGCCGCTGGCCTGACCAGCGGGGGAGACGTCGCCGCGTTCGTCGCCGGGCTGACCCTGGCCTCGGGCCTGCTCTTCCTCCTGCTCGCCGTGTTCAAGATGGGCTGGGTCGCGCAGTTCCTGTCCCGCGCCGTGGTGACCGGCTTCCTGTTCGGTGCGGCCATCGACGTCGTCATCGGTGAGCTGCCGAAGATCACGGGCACCGACGTCACCGGCTCGAACTCGTTCCAGGAGCTGCGGTCCTGGCTGGGGTCGCTCGGCGACACCAACACCGCGACGGTCGTCGTCGGTGTCGTCGCGCTGGTGGTCGTCTTCGGGCTGCGGTCCGTGGCGCCGAACGTGCCGGGTGCACTGGTCCTCGTCGTCGGAGGGCTGCTCGCGTCGTACCTCTTCAACCTCGACGACCACGGCGTGGCTCTCGTGGGGGACGTCCCGCGCGGCCTCCCGACCTTCGCCATCCCCGACATCTCGCTGATGGTCGACCATGCCGGAACCGTCGCCGTCGCGGCGGTCGCGCTGATGCTGATCGGGTTCTCGCAGACCGCTGGTGACGCGCGCGCCTTCGCCGCCAAGCACCGCTACCAGATCGACGTCGACCAGGAGTCGCTCGCGCAGTCGGCGGCGAACATCGGCTCCGGCGTGCTGCACGGGATGCCGGTGTCGACCAGCCTGTCGGCGAGCTCGCTCAACGACCACTCGGGCGCCCGGACCGGGCTGGCCTCGATCACCTCCGGGGTGACCGTGCTGCTCACCCTGCTGGTGCTGGCGCCGCTGTTCTCCCAGCTGCCCAAGCCGGTCCTCGGCGCCCTGATCATCGAGGCCGTCGTGATGGGCATGATGAACCTGCCGGAGATGCGGCGGATGTACCGCGTGAAGCGCTTCGACTTCTGGATCGCGGTGGCCGCCATCATCGGCACGCTGGCCTTCGGCGTGCTCGCCGGCGTCATCATCGGGATCGGCCTGTCGTTGCTCTGGCTCGTCGGAGTCGCGACCCAGCCGCAGATGCCGACCCTCGGCCGCGAGCCGGGCACCCAGGTGTTCCGCGACCTGCTCGACAACCCCGAGGACGAGCTCGTGCCCGGCGTGGTCGTGGTCAGGCTCGACGGTGGCCTGTTCTTCGCCACCGCGGATGCGCTGGAGGACCGGGTCCGCACCCTGATCCAGGACCGAGCCGGACGTGCACGGCGTCGTCCTCGACTGCGAGGGCATCAACTTCCTCGACTCCCAGGGGTCGGCCACGCTCGACGACCTCCTCGTCCTCTGCACGCAGGCAGGCGTCGTCCTCCGGCTGGCACGCGTCAAGCCCGACGTACGCGCCGTGCTCGACCGCGAAGGCCTCCTCGAGAGGCTCGGACCCGACCACATCCACGGCAACGTGCACCGAGCCGTCGAGGCCCAGCTCGGCGCGCTAGCGCACGCGTGCCGCTGCGGGCGATCCCGGCGTGGGGAACCAGCGCCACACGACCGCGGACTGACCGAGGGTCCAGGCTCCGTTGCAGACCCAGTACACGAGCAGCGCCACCGGTACGACGCCACCCGCGACCAGCACGCCGACCGCGGAGATCAGCGGCATCGACTGCTGGACGCGGGCCATCATCTCCGGGGCGTCGGTGAGGACCGTGTTCGGCGCGACCAGGAACCGCTGGGTCACGAAGGACAACAGGGCTGCCGTGCCCGCCAGGGCTGCGACCACGGCCAGATGAGTCCATCCCGCACCCAGGTATCCCCGCTCGGCGAGCGGTACGCCGAGCACCGTCGCCGCACCCAGCGAGGCCACCAGGCCCGCGTTGACGGCGCCGACCGGTGTGCCGGCAGCGACGTGGGACAGCAGGTGGTAGAGCGCCAGCCAGATCGGCATCTGGACGAGGAGTGGCAGCAGGCTCCAGCGCGACACCTGGTGCTCGGCCGCGATGCGGCGCCGTTCCCGCAGCAGCTCACGCATGCTCTCCGGGTCCTTGCGGTTGCGGTAGCGCTTCGCGAGCGCGGCCAGGTGCGGGCGTGCCCGTGCCGCGGCGTGGGCCTGGCGGACGCCGTGGATCGCCAGCGGGAGCAGGGCGAGTCGGACGACCGCGACGACGGCGGCGATGCACAGGACCCAGGTCGGTCCGGAGCTCGGGTCGGCGCCGAGCGTGGTGAGGGCGGTGTGGGCCGCTGCCAGCAGAGCCGCGAGGGCATGCGAGAAGGGGTCGAGAACAGACATGTGGTGCTCCTGAAGGGTAGTGGAGGGTGAACGGGACCGTGGCTCGCCGGGGCGAGCGTCAGGCCGTTCCAGGAGCACGCGGGCGCAGCGGGTGGTGCGTCGGGTCGGTGACCCGTCCGGGCAGCAACAGCGGCGCCGCGTCGTCAGGAACTGCGTACGGCGAGGCCACCTCGGGACGCGAGGGTCACCCCGCGCCGGCCGAACGTGACCAGGGCCGCGAGCGTCAGTGCCAGCACGCCGGCGGAGAGCGAGACCGTGGCGTGCGGCGACGGGGCCAGCACCAGGAGCAGTCCGAGAGCGACGGAGAGAAGCACGACCGACGTACGCCGGGAGGCGTGGTCGATGATGCCGCTCATGCCGGGATCGTACGCCGCGACGCTCAGCGTCCGGCGGCGTTGAGGATCTTGTGGACCTGGTCGGGCAGGAGGTGGGACTCCTTGGTCTTGTGCAGGTATCCGTCAGCGCCGAGGGCGATGGCCTGCACCGCCTGCTCGTGGTCGGGCGCGAAGGTGGACAGCATCACCACCACCGAGGTCGGTGACTGCTCGCGGATCCGGGGCAGCGCCTCGAGCCCGCTCATGCCGGGCATGGAGATGTCGAGCAGCACGAGATCCGGCTGGTGCTCGCGCGAAGCGAGGACTGCCTCGTGCCCGTCGGCCGCCTCCGCGACCACCGTGAACGAGCCGTCGCGTTCGAGGGCCCACCTCACCAGGAAGCGCATGTCCTCCGAGTCGTCGACCACGAGCACTCGGACGGTGTCGGGGTCGGGCGTGGACGGGTGCTGACTCATGGGGGAGCGTCTCCGAAACGGCTGGGGGGATGGGTGCGCCGGGCTCCGGCTCGACCGGTGGTCCGCTGACGGGGCGCGCGCGCCGTCCGTCTCTGGGCGGTGCCGCCGAGTGTGCCACGTCTCCGGCCGCGGCACGCCTCGATCGACCGAGGTCAGCGCACGGTGAAGGTGGTCGACCCGACGCTGACGTACTGGTCGGTGAGCAGGTAGTGGGCGACGTACCGACCCGGCGGCAGTGGCCAGGGCTTCCCCTGGTGCTCGCGGCCGAGGACGAGCTCGCCCTCGGTGGTCGGCGGCAGGGCGCCGGCGTCGTGACCGCCGGTGTAGCCCCAGATCAGGTAGCTGTCCTTCTCCGGGTTGGCTGACTTGGCGGGGTAGACGCCGATCCAGTCCCAGCGGTTGGCGGGACCGTCGGCCCAGTGCACGGTGATCGGGTCGCCCACGGCGTACGTCGCCGCGTCGGTGGTCAGCTCGACCTTCGCGGCCGTGGGCCGCACGTAGAGCTCGTTGGTGGCGAGGACGTCGTCGCCGTGCACGAGGTCGACCTGGTACTGACCGGGAGCCAGCCGGCTCGTCGACACCGCGACGGTGCCTGACCCGCCGCTCACGTCGTACGACGCGGTGGACGGACCCGACAGCTTGATCGTGCCGCTGTCGACGCCCTCCGGCATCCGGTAGTACGCCGTCACCTGGTCGCCGACCGTGGTCATCCGGCTCGACAGGGCGACGGTGGTCGGGACGGGAACGGGAGTGACCTTCAGCCGGGAGAGGACCGCCCGGTGGTCGGAGGTCCACCTCGGGTAGCCGCGGTCGACGCTCTCGCCGCCACGCTCGCCGACGACCTCGCTGCTGACGACCTGCACCGGTCCGCCGACGTAGGCGAAGTCGATGCGCCGCGGACTGCCCTTGCTGCCTGCGACCCCGCCCCACGTGTTGCCCGGGTCGGTGACCGGGTCCGGACGCGCCTCGCGGTAGGAGTCGTGCAGCCCCGCGGCCACCAGCGCCTCGCTGACCGGCCAGGCGACGGCGCCGACGCCGCCGTGCTGCGACGCGGTCTGGGCCGTCCAGTCCAGGTGCGAGGGCTCGTTGAGGTCTCCGGTGAGGAACACCGGCCAGCCCTTGTCGAGCAGCGTGGTGGCCGAGGGCAGCAGCGTCTGGATCGACGAGAGCCGGACCGCCTTCTCCGTGGCGACCACGTCGGCGACCGACGCCCCACGGTTGAGGCGGTTCGGCCCGTCGTGCACGTAGTCGAGATGGGTGTTGATCATCGCCACCGCCTCGCCTGGACGGACCTCGATGTAGGAGTAGAGGCCGTCCGCGCCGGACGGCTCGAGGATCGGGTACTTCGACATGATCTGCAGGCCGACGTCGTAGTAGGGGTAGCCGGCCGCCGCGGCGATCTTCGGCAGCCGGTTGTAGGACTCGAGGACCCCGACCACGTCTGCCTTCAGGTCGGCGATCACGGCATCGGTGGCCTTGGTGCCGCCGTACTCCACGTTGAAGACCAGCAGCGACAGCGAGATCGGGCTGGCCTGTGCGGTGGGGGAGGAGGACGGCTTCGCCGCTGCCTTCGGCTCGGCCGAGTCGTCGCACCCCGCCAGTACGCCGAGAGCCACCAGACCCACCGCGAGTGCCAGCGGGACCACCGAGGTGCGTCGCATGCCGACCCCCATCCGTCTTACTGACTGATCAAACAGTCAGCATCGACGATAGGTGAGGGTGCCGTGGCTGTACAGGGAAACCAGCGCGGACCCCAATCCGCTACGGCTGGTTGTTGCGAATAGTGTGCAAGTACAAATACTGTCGAGCAGACGCGAACCAGGGAGCCGTGATGACCGACCACGTGGGTGGAGCAGGCACCGCCACCATGCGGAGCGAGCAGTCGGTCGCGGGCGAGTCCCACCTGAGGAAGTTCTGGCGCAGCCTCGACCGCGGTGACTGGACGTCGCTCGGCGCGATGTTCGCCTTCATCGTCTTCCTGCACGTCGTCGGGTTCGGGATCCTGTTCGGCCTCGTCGTGCCCGAGCACTTCCGGATCGGCGGCGACAACCCGATCTTCACCGCCGGGGTCGGCATCCTCGCCTACACCTTCGGGCTGCGCCACGCCTTCGACGCCGACCACATCGCCGCCGTGGACAACGCCACCCGCAAGCTGATGGCCGACAACGCCGAGGGCCTCACCAGCCGCAAGCCGCTGTCGGTCGGCTTCTGGTTCTCGCTCGGCCACTCCACGATCGTGTTCGCGCTGTCCTTCCTCCTCGCGATCGGCGTGAAGGCCCTCGCCGGCCCGGTCGAGGACGACAACTCGGTGCTGCACTCCGTCACCGGCGTGATCGGTGCCTCGGTCTCCGGCGTCTTCCTGTGGGTGCTCGGGATCCTCAACCTGATGGTGCTGCTGGGCATCATGAAGGTCGCCCGCGAGATGCGTCAGGGCCGGTACGACGAAGCAGCCCTCGAGCAGCAGCTGAACAACCGCGGCTTCATGAACCGGTTCCTCGGCGGCCTCACCAAGTCGGTCCGCAAGTCGTGGCACATCTACCCGGTCGGGGTGCTGTTCGGGCTCGGCTTCGACACCGCCACCGAGGTCGGGCTGCTCGTCCTGGCGGGTGGCGCGGCCGCGTTCAGCCTGCCGTTCTACGCGATCCTGGTGCTGCCGATCCTGTTCGCCGCCGGCATGTGCCTGATGGACACCGTCGACGGCGTGCTCATGAACGGCGCCTACGGCTGGGCCTTCGCCAAGCCGGTGCGCAAGGTCTTCTACAACATCACCATCACCTCGATCTCCGTGGCGGTCGCGCTGCTCATCGGCACGATCGAGCTGATCGGCGTCGTCGCCGACCAGGCCAAGATCAGCAGCGGGCCGCTGCGCGCGATCGCCGACATCCCCCTCGACTACGCCGGCTACGCGATCGTCGTACTGTTCCTCGGCTCCTGGATCGTGGCCCTCGCGGTGTGGCGCTTCGGCCGCATCGAGGAGCGCTGGTCGGCCAACCTGGCGCCCTGAGCAGCACCGTCCGACAGGTCTGGACCGTCGACGCTCCACGACCCTCACCAACAGGTGCTCGGCTACCGTGCGCAGAGGGGGCTCACCAGGGAGGGTCGACGACAGTGCTGTCGGACATCGAAATCGCCAACGCCGCAACGCTGCGCCCGATCAGGGACATCGCCAGCGAGACCCTCGGGATCGAGGAGCGACATCTCGTCCCCTACGGCCACTACAAGGCCAAGGTCGACCTGACCCATCTGGCCTCGCTCGCCGACCGGCCGCTCGGTCGCCTGGTGCTGGTGACCGCGATGTCCCCGACCCCTCCCGGCGAGGGCAAGACGACGACCACCGTCGGCCTCACCGACGCGCTGCACGGCCTCGGGCACCGGACCGTCGCCTGCCTGCGTGAGCCGTCGATGGGACCGGTCTTCGGCATGAAGGGCGGCGCGGCCGGCGGCGGCTACAGCCAGGTCGTGCCGATGACCGACATCAACCTGCACTTCACCGGCGACTTCGCGGCCATCGCTGCCGCGAACAACCTGCTGGCCGCGCTGATCGACAACCACGTGCACCACGGCAACGAGCTGGACATCGACGTCCGCAACATCTCCTGGAAGCGCGTGCTCGACGTGAACGACCGCGCGCTGCGCGAGGTGACCGCGGGGCTCGGCGGCCACGCCAACGGCTTCCCGCGCCAGGACGGGTTCGACATCGTCGTCGCCTCGGAGCTGATGGCGATCTTCTGCCTCACCGAGTCGTGGGCCGACCTGAAGCGGCGCATCGGCGACATCGTCATCGGCTACACCCGCGGCACCCAGCCGGTGACCGCCCGCGACCTCGGCGCCGACGGAGCCATGGCCGTGCTGCTGCGGGACGCGCTCGCACCCAACCTGGTGCAGACCCTCGAGGGTGCACCGGCGTTCGTGCACGGCGGTCCCGTTCGCCAACATCGCCCACGGCTGCAGCTCGGTGATGGCCACCCGCGCGGGCCTGCGGCTCGCCGACATGGTGGTCACCGAGGCCGGGTTCGGCGCCGACCTCGGCGCGGAGAAGTTCGTCGACATCAAGTGCCGCAAGTCCGGCCTGCGGCCCGACGTGGCGGTGGTGGTCGCGACGGTGCGCGCGCTGAAGTACCACGGCGGCGTGGCGCTCGCCGACCTCGGCACCGAGGACCTCGGCGCGGTCGAGGCCGGCATGGTGAACCTGCGCCGGCACCTGCACAACATCCGCGAGGTGTACGGCGTGCCGTGCGTCGTCGCGGTCAACCGCTTCCCGACCGACACCGACGCCGAGATCGCCAAGGTCGTCGAGCTGGTCGCGGCCGAGGGGGTCCGAGCCTTCCCCGCGACCCACTTCGCCGACGGCGGGGTGGGGGCACACGACCTCGCGAAGGGCGTGCTGCAGGTGATGGACGAGCCGTCGCCGTACTCCTTCTCCTTCACCTACGACGACGACCTCTCGCTCACCGCGAAGGTGGAGGCCATCGCGACCCGGTTGTACGGCGCCGGCCTGGTGACGTGGGAAGCGAAGGCCCGCCGGCGGCTTGCAACGCGTCGAGCGGGACGGGTACGGCGGACTGCCGGTGTGCGTCGCGAAGACGCAGTACTCCTTCTCCACGGACCCGACCGCGGTCGGTGCCCCGTCGGGCCATGAGCTGCACGTCCGCGAGGTCCGGCTGTCCGCAGGCGCCGGCTTCGTCGTCGTGGTCTGCGGCGACATGATGACGATGCCCGGGCTGCCCCGTGACCCGTCGGCGTCGCGCATCGACCTGGCCGACGACGGGACCATCCTCGGCCTGTCCTGATCTCCTGTCCTGATCCTTGGCAGAATCGTCGTGTGAAGAAGCCCCAGACCGACCCGGTCGTCGCGCGCAACCGCAAGGCGGCGCACGACTACCACCTCGGTGACTCCTGGGAGGCGGGGATCGTCCTCCAGGGCAGCGAGGTGAAGGCGCTGCGGGCCGGCCGTGCCTCGCTCGTGGACGGCTTCGTCGACATCGACGGCGGCGAGATCTGGCTGCACGGCGTACACATCCCGCAGTACGCACAGGCGACCTGGACCAACCACGCGTCGCGGCGCAAGCGCAAGCTGCTGCTCCATCGCGCCGAGATCGACAAGATCGAGCGCAAGGTCAGTGAGAGCGGCCTGACGGTCGTGCCGTTGAAGCTCTACTTCAAGGACGGCCGCGCCAAGGTGGAGATCGCGCTGGCCCGCGGCAAGAAGTCGTGGGACAAGCGGCACGCGCTGGCCGAGCGACAGGCCGACCGCGAGGCCGAAGCGGCCGTCAGCCGGCGGCTCAAGGGCATGCCGGACTAGGTCGCCGGGTGCCGCGTCGAGCAGCCGCTGCCCCAGCTCGCGGATGGTGTGCTGCAGCTCGACGCCGCCGAGGACGCGGAAGGGCGCCGGGATGGCGGTCAGCTGCTCGGCGTACCAGTAGGGGTTGCCGGTGCTCGCGGTCAGCCGTGAGGTCTGGTCGTCGACTGCCTCGAGCCGACCGAGGGCACGCGGGACGCAACGCCTGACCTGGTCGACAGGAGCGTCGATGACGACGTCGACGTCGTACTCCCAGCCGACCGAGAGGTGGTCCTCGAGCAGGCCGACCGGGTCCAGGTCCGCGGAGGGGTGAAGGTGCCGTCGAGCAGCGCCACCGACTGCACCCGGTCGACCCGGTAGGCGCGGACGGCGTCCTTGGCCGGGACCCGGCACAGGAGGTACCACCGCCCGTGGCGTACGACGACCGCCCACGGCTCGACCTCCACGGTCCAGGCCGACCCGGCCTCGGAGCGGTAGTCGATCCGGGTCAGCCGGTGCTGGCCGCACGCCTCGACCAGGGCGATCGTGGTGCCCGACTCCGGGCGGGCGGCGGCTCGGTCGGGCGCCGGAGCGGCGGTACGGCGTACCGCCTGCCTGGGCCGCCACCGGCTCGGGCAGCGCCCGGACGATCTTGCCGACGACTGCACCGGGTCGGCCGGATCACCCGGCGGGGGGTGCCCGTCGAGCACCGCCATCACCAGCCCGAGCGCCTCGTGAGCTGAACACCAGCGCGGCAGCCGAGCCGCGGCCGACCCGGTAGCCGCCTACGCCCCCGGACCGAGTCGATCGGGATCCGGGCGCGAGGATCGTGACGTAGCGCCGCGCCGCCCGGTCCGAGACGCCGAGCTTGTCGGCGAGCCGCGCGGCCGTGATGCCCGGGCTGCCCTGGATCAGCTCGAGCGCCTGAGGGCGCGAGCCGTCGGACTGATCTCGGCCACGGCTTCTCCTGATCCGGAAGTGGAGCGTCCGGAACCGAGATTAGCGTCGCGGACATGCCGGACTGACGCCGGGCCACGCATTTCCTGCCCACCCACCCGGGTGCGAGTAGGTTGGAGTTCAGGCCACTCGAGACCCCGGCGGCGCCAGCCCGAAGCCGGGAGCCCCTTGTGGCCAGCAACTCGATCAGCCCGCAACCCGTCGCCCGCGGCTACGGCGACCTCGCACGTGAGATCCGGGCGCGTCGGCCTGCTGGATCGACGGCCCTGGTTCTACGCCGGCGTCTTCGCCGTGCTCACTCTTGCCGGCGCGCCTGGTGGTCGCGTCGATGGTCCTCTGGTCGCACTCCTGGGTGCTGCTGGCCCTGGCTCCGGTCCTGGCCGTCGTCTCCACCCAGCTCGGCTTCCTGGGACACGACCTCGGCCACCTGCAGGTCACCCACAGCTCGCGGACGAGCCGCCGGCTGGGCGTGGTGTGCGGCAACCTGATGGGTGGTCTGAGCTACAGCTGGTGGGTGGCCAAGCACAACCTCCACCACGCGCATCCCAACGATCTCGACACCGACCCGGACGTGTACGCCGGCGCCCTGGTCTTCGATGCAGGTCAGGCCGACGACGCGACAGGGCTTCCTCGCCTGGCTGACCCGCCACCAGGCCGGTCTGTTCTTCCCCATGCTGCTGGCCGAGGCGCTTGAACCTGCACGTCTCCAGCGTCCGCCAGATGTTGAAGCGCGACCTGCGTGGCCGACGCAGCGAGTCGATGCTGCTGGCCGGCCACTTCCTGGCGTACGCCGCCCTGCTGGCGACCACGCTCACCTGGGTCCAGGTGCTGGCGTTCATCGGCGTGCACAAGGGGCTGCAGGGGATCTACCTCGGGATGTCGTTCGCCCCCGGCCACAAGGGCATGCCGGTGATGAACGCCGAGCAGTCCGCCGACCCCTTGCTTCGGCAGGTGCTGACCTCGCGCAACATCCGGGGCAGCCGGTTCATCGACACCGCGATCGGTGGGCTCAACTACCAGATCGAGCACCACCTGTTCCCGAACATGCCGCGGCCCAACCTGCGACTGGCCCAGCCGGTCGTGCGCGACTTCTGCGAGCGACGAGGTGTCAGCTACACCGAGGCATCGCCGTTCGCGTCGTACGCCGCCGGGCTGAGGCACCTGCACCGGGTGGGCGCCGGCCTGCGCTCAGGCGCGCGGACCTGACCCGGCACCCGCCAGGGTGATGTCGAAGTCGATGACCTGGAACGGGTTGGGCAGGTCGAGCCGCGCCGCGGTCTCCGGGTCGTCCTCGAGGGTGACCGGCCGCACGAGGCTCTCCTTCACGCCGAACACGGTGTCGTCGTCGAGGTAGGGGCTGCCCTCCACGAACAGGTGGGTGGTCACCGGGCCGTGCCCGGCCGCGCCCGCGATGAAGTGGATGTGGGCGGGCCGGTAGGGGTGGCGCCCGGTCGCCCGCAGCAGCGCGCCGACGGGACCGTCGTCGGGGATCGGGTAGTGCAGCGGCACGATCGTCCGGAACCAGAAGCGGCCGTCGTCGTCGGTGGTGAACAGGCCGCGCAGGTCGGGCGCCAGGTCGTCCTTCTGCACGTCGTAGAAGCCCTGGTCGTCGGCCTGCCAGACGTCGACGAGCGCGCCGGCCAGCGGCCGGCCGTCGAGGTCGAGGACCCGGCCGCGGACCAGGCACCGCGGCGCGTCGTGGGTCTCGGCCAGGTCGTCGCCGAGGGCACGGACGGGCGACTCGACGACGTGGAACGGTCCGAGCACGGTCGACTCGGTGGCGCCGACCGGACGCCGGTTGTTGATCGCGTCGACCAGCATCGAGACGCCCATGACGTCGGAGAGCAGGATGAACTCCTGCCGCCGGTCGTCGGAGAGGTGGCCGACCTCGGTCAGGAACCCGATCGCCGCCTCCCACTCGCCCTGCGTGGGCTCGACCTCGCGGACGAAGCCGTGCAGGTGCCGGGTGAAGGACTCCATCACCTCGCGCAGCCGCGGGTCGGGCGTCGCGGCGAAGCTGTCCACGACCGCATCGGTCGCCGTTGCCTCGGAGAAGTCGCTTCCCATGGGGGCCTCCTGACGGGGTGGAGCGGGACAGAACCCCGATCGCGCTAGTATTGGCCACGGCACCGCAGCGTGGATGGGCCATCGGGCCCGAAGCGTCGATCTGTCTCAGATCCGCGGGCCGCGTCGCGGAACAGCCACATCCAGGCCTGTTCCGTACGACGCCCGGTCGCGCCGGCCATGGGTGCGAGCGGATGTGGTCCGGTGCGCGTGGGTGCGCCGGATACTCCGGAGGAGGAGTGAGTGGCTCGTCAGAGCAGACGTCAACCGCGAGGTCGTCGTACGCCGCAGCGGGACCAGCAAGGTGCCCGCGCGCGCGACAACGAAGGCATCATCCCGGTCCTCGCCCGCAAGGTGCGCGAGATCGAGACGAGGGTCGAGCGCGGCACGATGCGAGTCTCCGACCGCACCATGTTCCAGGTGGTGGCCCTGCTCGTCCGCGACGAGCGCGCCCGCATCAAGGCCGACAAGGAGAGCACCGAGGCCCAGCGCGACGGACAGCTCAAGCGCCTCGACGGCATCGCGACGATCCTGGCCAAGACGGCCGCCCGCAACCCGTCCCTCTTCGAGCTGCTCGGTGAGGACGCCGTCGTCTCCGACGCCGCCAAGGCCCTGAAGCGGGAGATGCTCGAGGCCGGTGGTGTCGAGGCCGAGGCGGAGGAACCGGCCCCGGAGACGACCTCCGACCGCCCCGCCGAGCGCCGCGTGGTGCCCCAGTCGGTGATCTCCCGGCAGCTCGCGAACCCGTTCCTCGCCCCCGACTTCTCCAACGCCGCGCCGCGCAACGTGCAGCCGCGCGCGCTCGCCACCTGGGAGCTGCTCGGCCCGCTGTTCCGCGCGTTCGAGGAGCCCTCGGCCGGCGCGACGTCGTGCATGCCGCTCCCCGAGCCGACCTCGCTGTGGGCCCCGGGCGGCCAGGAGCTGATGCACCACCAGGCACAGGTGGTCGCCTCCGCGAAGGCCGGTCACCGCACCTTCCTGCTGGCCGACGAGCCCGGCCTGGGCAAGACGGCCCAGGCACTGCTCGCCGCACAGGCCGCCAACGCCTACCCGCTGCTCGCCGTCGTACCCAACGTGGTCAAGGCCAACTGGGCGCACGAGGCCGAGCTCTGGACCCCCCGCAAGAAGGCGACCGTCATCCACGGCGACGGCGACAGCATCGACGGCTTCGCCGACATCGTGGTCGTCAACTACGAGGTGCTCGACCGCCACGTCGGCTGGCTCGGCGACCTCGGCTTCCGCGGCATGGTCGTGGACGAGGCGCACTTCATCAAGAACAAGTCCTCGCAGCGCTCCCAGCACGTGCTCGAGCTCTCCGAGCGGATCCGCGCCCGGATGGGCCGCCCGCTGCTGATGGCGCTCACCGGCACCCCGCTGATCAACGACATCGAGGACTTCCGCGCGATCTGGCAGTTCCTCGGCTGGATCGACGAGAAGAAGCCGCGCGCCGAGCTGATGCTGGCGCTCGAGGAGAACGGGCTGACCCCGGCCGACCGCGGGTTCTACGCCGCTGCGCGGACCGCCGTGATCGACATGGGCATCGTGCGTCGCCGCAAGGTCGACGTGGCCGCCGACATCCCGGCCCGCCGCGTCGCGGACCTGCCGGTCGAGCTCGACGACGAGGCCGGCCGCTCGATCCGCGAGGCCGAGCGCGAGCTCGCGCGCCGCCTGGTACGCCGCTACGACAGCGCCCTGGCCACCCGCACCTCGGGTGTCGTCGTCGAGGGCATCGACCACGAGCTGGTCCGCCGGGTCGCGTCGTGGGAGCGCGAGGACAGCGACACCAGCTCGGGCGAGAACGTGTTCAACATGATGCGGCGCATCGGTCAGGCCAAGGCCGGACTCGCCGCCGACTACACCGCCCAGCTCGCTCGCAGCGTCGGCAAGGTCGTGTTCTTCGCCAAGCACATCGACGTGATGGACACCGCCGAGGCGACCTTCGAGAAGCGTGGGCTGCGCTACTCCTCGATCCGTGGCGACCAGACACCGAGTGCCCGCAAGAAGGACATCGAGTCGTTCGTCAACGACCCCGACGTCGCGGTGATCGTCTGCTCGCTGAGCGCGGCCGGCGTGGGCATCAACCTCCAGGTGGCCTCCAACATGGTGCTCGCCGAGCTCTCGTGGACCGACGCCGAGCAGACCCAGGCGATCGACCGGATCCACCGCATCGGCCAGGACGAGCCGGTCACGGCGTGGCGCGTGATCGCCGCGCAGACGATCGACACCCGGATCGCGGAGCTGATCGACAGCAAGGCCGGCCTCGCCGCTCGGGCGCTCGACGGCTCCGACGAGGAGGTCTCGTCCTCGGCCGACGTACAGCTCGAGGCGCTGGTGACGCTGCTGACCGATGCGCTCACCGAGCGCGACGAAGCGGCCGACGAGGAGATCTAGGCTCCAAGCGGACCTCGTATGACGCATGGCAAGCCTGCGCACCGACATGACTCGTCCCGGGCTGTCACCCGGCCCTGACCCGGGCGGTCCGGGCGTCGAGCCAGGGCGGCCAGGGGCGACGGGCGCCGCAGGCCTGCGCGAGCTCCATGAGTACGTCGCGGACGGATCCGCGCGTGGCCGGGTCGTCGTCGAGCAGCCGTCGCGTGAGCCGCCCGAGCCGAGAGCGGGGGAGCCGGGGTCCCTCGGTGAACGGGATGCCGGTGACCGCCTCGGCGAGGACGGTGCCGAGCCCGAACAGGTCCATCGCCGCGGACACCGGCTCGCAGGCCTCCATCTCCGGAGCCGCGTAGCCGACGGTGCCGACCGGCCGTCCCGGCGGCTGCCGGCTGCCCAGCCGGCGTGCGGAGCCGAAGTCGATGAGGACCGGCCGGCCGTCGCGCAGCACGACGTTCTCCGGCTTGACGTCGAGGTGCGCGAGTCCCCCGGGCGTGCAGCACCGCGATCGCCGGCAGCAGCTGCGCGCCGAGCAGGGCGGCGTCACGCGATGGGAAGGGCCCGTGCTCGTCGACGACCTCGTCGAGGGTCGGCCCGTCGACGTACTCGGTGAGGACGTGGGGGACGTCGTGGTCGAGGCTGCCGCGACGAGGGCCGGCAACGCGGGGTGGGTCACGCCCGCGAGCGCGGCGACCTCGCGCCGCAGGGTGGCCAGGGCCCGCGGGTGCCGGGTCTGGTCCGGGCGCGCGAGCTTCACGACGACGGGGCACCAGAGCTCCCGCGACCAGGCCAGCCAGGTCTCGGTGCGGTGGCCGACGCCGAGCCGTTCCACGGCGACGCAGCCGCCAGCTCCGTCTGCGCCGGGCACGCACTGCCACACGGGGAGGTGGTCGACCTCGTCGATGCCGTCGGCGTGCATGGGGGCTCCTGCGGGGAGGCCGCCCGGCCCCCCGAGAGGAGGGCCGGGCGGGTAGTGGTGTCAGCTGCGCGAACGGCTGCGCGAACGGCTGCGCGAACGGCTGCGTGAACGCGAACGGCCGTGACGCCGCCTGTGGCTCATGACTGCCTGAACTGTCATGGCGTGCTCACCTCCTCTCCGCGTCGCTGGGTGACGGGCGAGCCGACGACCCGGACGGTCGCCTCGCTCCCCACGGTGATCACCCGATCCGCCAGTGCGGTGACTGCCGGGTCGTGGGTGACGATCAGGGTGGTGCGGCCGGTGGTCGCGTTCCGGATGGCGCGCAGGACGCCCTCGGCGGACAGCGGGTCGAGGGACGTCGTCGGCTCGTCGAGCAGCACCATCGGGGCCGGCGAGATCGCTGCGCGGGCCAGGGCCACGCGACGACGCTCCCCGCCGGAGAGACGCGCTCCGGCCTCGCCGAGCCGGGTGTCGAAGCCGTGCGGCAGCCGACCCACGAACTCGTGCACCAGGGCCCGGATCCCGGCGGCCTCGATCTCGTCGCGGGAGGCGCTGGGATTGCCGATCGCGATGTTCTCGGCGAGCGTCGCGTCGAGCAGCCACGGCTCCTGGGGCATGTAGGCGAAGCGGGACCGGAGGCTGCGCAGGTCGCAGTCGCGCACGTCGACGCCGTCGACGAGGACCTGACCGCCGTCCACGTCGTACAGGCGCAGGAGCAGGTGCAGGGCCGTGCTCTTGCCGCCACCGCTCGGCCCGACCAGGCAGACCGTCTCGCCGGCGCGGACCCGGAGGTCGAGGTCGGTGATGACGTCGCGGCCGGGCTCGTAGCCGAAGCGCACGTGCGAGAACTGGACCCCGGTGTGCAGGCGGGGCGCGGGACGGGCGCCCGGTGGTCTCGGGGACCGCCTCGTCGCAGTCGAGCACCGCGCCCACCCGGGCGGCGCTGGCGCCGGCCTTGGCGAGCACCGTGGACAGCCGGGTCAGGCCGCGCACGGGGGAGTAGAGGTCGCGCAGGTAGGACAGCACCACCAGCAGGCCACCGGTCGACAGCGTGCCGGAGACGACGTGGTTGCCGCCGACGACCAGGACCAGCGCGCTGCCGACCGCGAGGACGATGTCGGGGACCGGCATCCAGCGTGCCTGCACCCGGACCGCGGTGAGCTCGGCGTCGAGCACCGTCTGGTTGCGGCCGCGGAAGATCTGGCCGGCGGTCTCGGACCGGCCGAAGGACTGGATCGCCCGCACGTTGCGCAGCAGGTCGGTCGCCGTACCGGCCAGCCGGCCCGACTCCGTGCGCGCGGTCTGCTGGGCCGAACGGACCAGCCGGCGCTGCCTGACGGAGAGCACCACCAGGACGGGTACGACGCTCAGGCCGACCACCGCGAGCCCGGAGTCGATGCTGACCACCAGCAGCAGGACGCCGACCAGCATGATCGTGTCCGGGACCAGGACCGTCGTCGTCGCGACCACGGCGTCGAGCAGTCGACCGACGTCGCTGGTGAGCCGGGAGAGCAGCTCGCCGCTGCGGGTGCGGTCGTGCCAGCGCAGCGACCGGGTGATCGCGTGGTCGAAGATCCGCACCCGCAGGTCGGCGCCGATGCGCTCCGCCGTGCCCTCCGAGACCCGCTCCAGCACCATGTCGAGCACGCCGAGCAGCGCGGCGATCAGGACGCTGGCGAGCCCGGCCAGGACCAGCACGGCGCCCTCGCTGACCGGGCCGAGCACCGGCAACGACAGCGGTGGTGCGTCCTCGCTGAGCGCGTGGTCCACGGCCAGCGCGAGCGGCCAGGGCTTGGCCAGCACGAGAGCCACCTGCACGAGCACCAGGGCCCCGGCCCCGGCGAGCCGCCAGGCGTAGGGCCGCGCCGCCGGTGCCGCGACCCGGAGGGCGAGCGGCGCGACTGGCGCGAGCAGACGGTGCATGTCCGCCATCGTGCGAGGCGTGCGCGTTCCGGTCTCCATCGAACCTAGGTACTACGACCACCTCGCGCCCGCCATACTCGGCGCATGGATCACGTGCTCGTCGACCGACCGGCGCCCGGCGTCGCCCAGGTCACCCTGAACCTGCCCGAGCGGATGAACTCGATGTCGTTCGACGTGATGGTGCCGCTGCGCGAGCGGCTGCGTGAGCTCTCCGACGACAACGAGGTGCGGGCCGTCGTACTCACCGGGGCCGGCCGGGGATTCTGCTCCGGTGCCGACCAGAGCGGCGAGCGTGGCCGGATGCCGAACACCTCCGGGCCTCACCCAGGCGACCGTGGCCCTGCGCGCGATGGAGATCCTCGACGAGGTCGTGCTCGCCCTGCGCGGCCTGCACCAGCCGGTGATCGCAGCGGTCAACGGTGCGGCGATCGGCGGCGGGCTGTGCCTCGCGCTGGCCTGCGACATCCGGCTCGCCGCGGACGGAGCGTTCTTCCGTGCCGCCGGCATCAACAACGGGCTGACCGCGAGCGAGCTCGGGCTCAGCTACCTGCTGCCGCGGGCGATCGGGTCCTCACGCGCCTTCGAGATCATGCTCACCGGTCGCGACGTCGATGCCGCCGAGGCCGAGCGCATCGGGCTCGTCTCGCGAGTGGTCACCGCCGACGAGCTGCTGCCGGCGGCGATCGAGGTCGGCACCCGGATCGCGGGCTGGAGCCGACCGGGCGTCGAGCTGACCAAGCGCACGCTGTGGTCCGGCCTCGACGCCGGCAGCCTGGCCCAGCACATGAACGCCGAAGGCCTCGGGCAGCTCTACGTCCGGCTGCTCACCGACAACTTCGACGAGGCGGTGGCCGCGCGCCACGAGGGGCGCGACCCGGTCTTCAAGGACTAGCCAGGTCGACGTACAGCGCGCGGTGGTCGGAGACCTCGAGCGCCCGGGGTCCGCCGCCGACCACCGCCAGCGGTCGATCGCTGAGCAGGTGGTCGAGCTGTACGACGGGAGCGTGGCTCGGGAACGTCGGTCCGGAGGCCAGGGCGTGCATGCCGGTGATCCGCCGCGCCCGCCGCGGTGACATGTTCAGGTCGCCCAGCAGCACGGTCGGTCCCGCGGCTCGGCCCAGGCCGCGCACCAGCCGGCGCAGCTGGCGTCCGCTCGAGACCGGCAGGAACGACAGGTGCGTCGCCGCGACCCGCAGCGGTCCGATCGGGGTCTCGACGTCGGCCACGAGCGCGACCCGCGGCTCGTCGCGCACCCAGTCCAGTCGCAGGCTCCCGGCCGCGCCGGTGGGGGATCCGCACCGGAGCCGGCGGCAGGCGTACGACGTGCCAGGCCGTGACCGGGTAGCGACTCAGCAGCGCGATGCCGTACGCCGGAGTCCCGTCCGGCTCGACGCCCGTGGCACCGGCCCAGCCGTCGGGTGTTCCCGTCAGGGCGGCCGCGAACCGGTACTCCACGGCGCCCATCGCCCCGGCCGCGAGCGCGGTCAGGTCGCGACCACCCGACCTCGGCTGGTCGCGGTCGACCTCCTGGAGGGCGAGCAGGTCGGCGTCGAGGCGGCGATGGCTCGGCAGAACCGGTCGACGTCGACGGTCTCGGCGTCGGGCGAGCGGCCGTTGAGGAGGTTGAACGTCGCGATCCGCACTCGTCGCATGCTTCCACGACGCAGGCCGCGGCCGGAGAGATCAGCAGGCGGGGGCGTACGTCGACTGGGTGAGCGCCGGCGCCGTGATCGACTGCGCGTTCTTGCGGTCGAGCGTGTAGTAGCGCATCCAGTCCATCTGCATCCGGCCGCGGTTCATCTTCGCGCCGGCCACGCCCTGCACCCGGAAGCGCGGCATCAGCGCGACGCCCTCGAGGGCCGCGGGTCGGCGCTCGGTGCGGATCACCTTGGTGTCGACGAACCAGGAGACGTGGTCGGGGGTGACCTCGACGGCGTAGGTGTGGAACTCGTTGTCGTTGAGGTACATCCACCGGCTCGTGGTGAAGTCGGTGTTCGGCAGGTTGCGCACGTGCATCTCGGCGGTGTTGGTGCCGAGCGTGTACTGGCTCAGCACGAGGTTGCCGGCGCCGCAGTGGTAGGG
This sequence comes from uncultured Actinomycetota bacterium, assembly GCA_963797505.1. Classification (GTDB taxonomy): domain Bacteria; phylum Actinomycetota; class Actinomycetes; order Propionibacteriales; family Nocardioidaceae; genus Marmoricola. Next base: position 105,601 of record CAWCQB010000032.1, read on the forward strand.
CTGGCTGCTCGGCACCAGCTCCCAGTAGAGCGTGTACGGCTGGCCGCCCGTGCCGTACTGGCGGCCCCGGACGCGGGCCTCCCACCGGCCGTAGGTGCGGTTGTGCCCGCTGTAGGTCGCGTAGACGGTGGCGCCGGTGCTGGCCGTGTCGAGGGTGAGCATCCCGTGCTGGTTGCGCACCAGGCCGGGCCGGCTCACCTTCCAGGTCGAGGACAGCGGGTTCACGAACTCGTCGCCCCACTGCTTGTTGCCCCAGCGGAAGATCTTGCCGGCGTTGGTGGGGTTGGGCGGCACCCAGGCCGACGCGAGGTGCGGGTCGGCGGAGGGACGCGCGACCGGGGCAGGCGCGGCCTGCAGGGTCGTCAGGACCGCCAGACCGGCGAGGCCGGCCAGCACCGAGAAACGGACGAATCGGACATGAGGCATGGCCCCACGGTAGGGACTGCCGTGCTGTCGCGTCCGGCAAACCGCAGAACTCGGCGCGCCGGTGGCGTCTAGGGTGACGGGCGAACGGCGCTCCCCGCGCCCACCGTCCCAGGAGGCAACCGATGTCGGAGACGAGTGACCCGAACGAGCAGGTCCCGCCGACCGCACCGCCACCGGCCACGGTCGCCCAGGGAACGGCCAGGGAAACGGCCAGGGATACGGCCAGATGGCTGCCGCCTCCGCCGCCCGGGCAGCTGGCGATGACCGGACCGGTCGGTCAGGTGCGCAGCACCGGCACCTGCGTCCTGCTGACGATCGTCACGCTCGGCTTCTACACCTGGTACTGGTACTACAAGACGCACGACGAGATGAAGCGTCACTCCGGCCAGGGCATCGGCGGCGGGGTGGCCCTGATCCTGGCGATCTTCGTCGGCATCGTGATGCCGTTCCTCAGCTCCAACGAGGTGGGTGGCCTCTACGAGCGGCGCGGCCAGGCCCGTCCGGTGAGTGCCGTGACCGGGCTGTGGGCGCTGCTCCTCGGGTGGTTCTTCTTCGTCGGGCTGATCGTCTGGTTCGTCAAGACGAACGGCGCGCTCAACGACTACTGGCGATCCCTCGGGGCGAGCTGACGCCGTCAGGCAGCGAGCCGCGTCGACTCCGCGGCCAGCCGGGAGATCCGGGCCCAGTCGCCGTCCGCGATCGCGTCCGCCGGGGTGAGCCAGCTGCCGCCGACGCAGCCGACGTTCCCCAGGGAGAGGTACGACGGCGCGCTGGCCGGGGTGATCCCGCCCGTGGGGCAGAACCGGGCCTGCGGGCACCGGGGCACCGACCGCCTTGAGGAAGGCGGCACCGCCCGAGGCCTCGGCCGGGAAGAACTTCATCTCCCGTAGCCCAGCTCGAGCAGTCGCAGCACCTCGCTGACCGTGGCGGCGCCGGGCAGGTGCGGCAGCCCGGTGTCCTGCATCGCGGCGGCCAGGTCGTCCGTCGTACCGGGGGAGACCAGGAACTGCGCGCCCGCGGACAGCGCCTCCTTGGCCTGATCGGGTGCGACGATCGTGCCCGCGCCGACCAGGATCTCGGGCACGTGGGTCGCGATCTGCTCGATGCAGTCGAGCGCCGCCGGGGTGCGCAGGGTCAGCTCGATCACCGGCACGCCGCCCTCGACGAGGGCACGGGCGACGGGCACGGCGTGGGCGACGTCGTGGAGCACGACGACGGGGATGACCGGCACGCGGTCGAGCAGCGACGTCAGGCATCGAGGTCCTCCACGAAGCCGTGGGTCGGGAACACGCTGGCGCCCTGGTCGGCCGGGCCGACGCTGGAGCGGAACGCGGCGAACAGCTCGCGTCCGGTCCCGAAGACCAGCGAGTCGTCGCCCTTGGCGGCGGCCCGGTTCTCGAGGTCGAACGGCGAGACGTGCAGGTCGAGCAGGCCGGTGTCGGCGTCGAGGCGTGATCAGGTCGCCGTCCTGCACCCGGGCGAGCGGGCCGCCGACGGAGGCCTCCGGGGTGAGGTGGATGGCGGCCGGCACCTTGCCCGACGCGCCCGACATCCGGCCGTCGGTGACGAGCGCGACCCGCTGGCCGCGGTCCTGGAGGACGCCGAGCGCCGGGGTGAGCTTGTGCAGCTCCGGCATGCCGTTGGCCGCCGGGCCCTGGAAGCGGATCACCGCGACGAAGTCGCCCTCGAGCGAGCCCGCCTCGAAGGCGCGCAGGAAGTCGGCCTGGTCGTCGAAGACCCGGGCCGGCGCCTTCACCTGGCGCTGCTCGGCCTTGACCGCCGAGGTCTTGATCACCGCGCGGCCGAGGTTGCCGTCGAGCATCCGCAGGCCGCCGTCCTTGGCGAACGGGTCGTCGGCACCGCGCAGCACGTCGGTGTCGTGGCTGCGCTTGGTGCCCTCCTCCCAGGTGAGCTCCGCCTTGTCGCCGGAGCCGATGAGCCGGGCCTCGGTGGTGTAGCGCCACAGCCCGTGGCCGGCGACGGTCTCGACGTCGTCGTGCAGCAGCCCGTGCTTGAGCAGCGAGTGCACGGTGAACGCCGAGGCCGCCGGCGGCGTGGAAGTGGTTCACGTCGGCCTTGCCGTTGGGGTAGACCCGCGCCATCAGCGGTACGACGGCCGACAGGTCGGCGAGGTCGTCCCAGGTGAGCGTGATGCCCGCGGCGCGCGCGATCGCGACGAGGTGCAGGGTGTGGTTGGTCGAGCCGCCGGTGGCGAGCAGGGCCACGCAGCCGTTGACGATCGCCTTCTCGTCGACGATCCGGCCGACCGGCGTGTAGCTCTCGCCCCACGCGGTCAGGGCGGTCGAGCGGGCCGCGGCCGCGTCGGTCAGGGCGGCGCGCAGCGGCGTGCCCGGGTTGACGAAGCTCGCGCCCGGCAGGTGCAGGCCCATGACCTCCATCAGCATCTGGTTGGAGTTCGCGGTGCCGTAGAAGGTGCAGGTGCCGGCCGAGTGGTACGACGCCGACTCGGCCTCGAGCAGCTCCTCGCGGCCGATCTCGCCGGCGGCGTACCGCTGCCTGATCGCGGCCTTCTCGTCGTTCGGCAGCCCCGAGGTCATCGGGCCGGCCGGCACGAAGATCGTCGGCAGGTGGCCGAAGGACAGCGCGCCGATCAGCAGGCCGGGCACGATCTTGTCGCAGACACCGAGCATCAGCGCGGCGTCGAACATGTCGTGCGACAGCGAGATCGCGGTCGACATCGCGATCACGTCGCGGCTGAACAGCGAGAGCTGCATGCCGTCGCGGCCCTGGGTGATGCCGTCGCACATCGCGGGCACGCCGCCGGCGAACTGCGCGATGCCGCCCGAGCGGATCACCGCGCGCTTGAGCTGCGCCGGGAAGGACTCGAAGGGCTGGTGCGCCGAGAGCATGTCGTTGTAGGCCGAGACGATCGCGACGTTGGGCTTCACGTTGCCGCGCAGCGCCTTCTTGTCCACCGGCCCGGAGGCGGCGAAGCCGTGCGCGAGGTTGGCGCAGGCCAGCCGCCCGCGCGCCGGGCCGCGCTCGGCGGCGGCGTCGAGGCGCTGCAGGTAGGCGGTCCGGTCGGCGCGGCTCCGCTCGGTGATGCGGGCCGTCACCTCGGCGACGACGGGGTGGATGGTGGTTCATGGGAGGTCCTCACTCGTGCCAGGAGCGGCCGTCGCGCTCGAGCAGGTTGATCGCGGCGCTGGGGCCGCCGGTGCCGGCGGGGTAGGGGCGGGGAGCGTGGCCGGGGGCGCGACCAGCGCTCGAGGATCGGCTCGACCCAGCGTCCACGCGGCCTCGACCTCGTCGCGGCGCATGAACAGGGTCGGGTTGCCGCGGACGATGTCCATCAGCAGCCGCTCGTAGGCGTCGGGGGACTGGCGCTGGAAGGTCTGCGCGTAGTTCAGGTCGAGCGAGACCGGCCGCAGCCGGATGCCGCCCGGACCGGGCTCCTTGGCGGTGAGGTGCAGCTTCATGCCCTCGTCGGGCTGGAGCTGGATGACCAGCCGGTTGGGCTCGCTGGTGCCCTCGCTGCCCGGGAACATCGGGTGCGGCACGTCCTTGAACTGGATCACGATCTCCGAGACGCGCTGCTCCATCCGCTTGCCGGTGCGCAGGTAGAACGGGACGCCGGTCCAGCGCCAGTTCTGCACCTCGGCCTTGATCGCCACGAAGGTCTCGGTGGTCGAGCCGGGTCGCTCCGCGTCGGTCTGGTACGACGCGACAGCGGTCGCCGTCGACGAGGCCGGGTCGGTACTGCCCCGCGACGACGGCGGTGTCGACGTCGGCGCCGGTGATCGGCTTGAGCGCCTGGAGCACCTTGAGCTTCTCGTCGCGGACGGTCTCGCGGCCGACGTACGTCGGGGGCTCCATCGCCACCAGGCAGAGCAGCTGGAGCAGGTGGTTCTGGACCATGTCGCGCAGCGCGCCCGAGCCGTCGTAGTAGCCGCCGCGGGTGCCGACGCCGAGCGACTCCGACGGCGGTGATCTGCACGTGGTCGATGCAGTTGGCGTTCCAGAGCGGCTCGAGGAAGCTGTTGGCGAAGCGGGTCACGAGCAGGTTCTGCACGCTCTCCTTGCCGAGGTAGTGGTCGATCCGGAAGATCTGGTTCTCCTCGAAGACCGCGCCGACGGCGTCGTTGATCTCCCGGGCGGAGGCGAGGTCGTGGCCGATCGGCTTCTCCAGGACGAGCCGCGAGCTCTCGGTGACCAGGCCGTGCTCGGCGAGCCGCTGGCTGACCGGGCCGAACAGCGACGGGCGCGATGGCGAGGTAGAAGACCCGCACCCGGTCGGGCGTCGGTCGAGCGTCTCGACGAGGCTGGACCAGCCGGCCTCGTGCTCGATGTCGATGCTGACGTGGGTGAGGCGGGCGACGAAGCGGTCGAGCGACGGTGTCGTCGAGCTCGTCGGCTCGCACGAAGCGCGGCAGCTCGCCGCGGATCTTGTCGCGGTAGCCGGCGACGTCGAGGCCGGCGCGGGACAGGGCGACGATCCGGGTCTCGGCGGGCAGCTGGCCGTCGCGGTCGCGGAGGTAGAGGGCGGGCAGCAGCTTGCGGACGGCCAGGTCGCCGGTGCCGCCGAAGACGACGAAGTCGGCGGCGGGGACAGGCGGGGCGAGTCAGGGGATGGGGACATCAGGGGTCTCTCGGGGAATGGACTGAACGAGCCTCCACCGTAGGTGCAGATATGTCGTTCGTGCAAGACATAGTTATGACTTTCGAAAAACAAAAGTGAGTCAGTTGTGTGAACGCGGAGTGCCGATTCGGTGGTTCAATGGCGCGGCATGTCCTCCGCCCCCGGACCGGCCACCACGGGTGAGGTCTTCTCGCTGATCCGCGACGGCCGTGCCCGCACCCGCAGCGACGTCGGCCGCGTCACCGGCCTGTCGCGTACGGCGGTCGCCGCCCGGATCGCGGCCCTGCTCGAGTCCGGACTGGTCGTCGAGGGGATCGACGAGGAGCGCGAGCCCTCGACCGGCGGGCGTCCTCCGGTCGGGCTGCGCTTCAACCGGGACGCCGGCGTCGTGCTGGCCGGCGCGATCGGGCGCAGCC
>CAWCQB010000033.1:0-153320 GCA_963797505.1 uncultured Actinomycetota bacterium
GCGACAGGCGTGGGCCAGCGCGGGCGGGGAGTCGCGTGACCACCCTTGACACCTAGAACGTGTTCTACTCATGCTGACGCATGGCCCAGGCACCCCCACCCGCCGACATGACGATGCAGCGCTCGAGCCGGGACGCCGACGACGTCCGAACCCGGCTGACGGCCTGGCTGGCGACGGTCCTCCCGGAGGGTGCAGACCCGACCGTCGTGCTGCACAGCTCGGTGCAGGAGAACGGGCTCTCCTCCGAGACGGTGCTGCTCGACGTGACCTGGACCGAGGGCGGGCAGCAGCAGGCCGGGCAGTACGTCGCCCGCGTCGCGCCGGCCACCGAGGACCTCCCGGTCTTCGAGCAGTACGCCCTCCAGGACCAGTACGACGCCATCCGGCTCGTGGGGGAGCGCACCGACGTACCCGTCCCGCAGGTCCGGTGGATGGAGCCGACCGGTGACGTCCTCGGCACTCCCTTCTTCCTGATGGACCGCATCGACGGACTCGTCCCGCGCGACGTGCTGCCCTACAACTTCGGCGACAACTGGCTCTTCGACGCCTCCCAGGAGGACCAGCGACGGCTCCAGGACTCGACGGTGCAGGTGCTCGCCGACCTGCACGCCATCCCCGACGCCGCGAACACGTTCGCGTTCCTCGACCCGGCGTACGACGGAGCCGACCGCGCTCGCGCGCAACCTCGCCCGGGTGAAGTCCTGGTACGAGTTCGCCGTCCCCGACATCGGCCGTTCGCCGATCGCCGAGCGCGGGCTGGCCTGGCTCGAGGCCAACCTGCCCGCCACCTCCGAGGCGGTGCTGTGCTGGGGCGACGCGCGCATCGGCAACGTGCTCTACCAGGACTTCGAGCCGGTCGGCGTCCTCGACTGGGAGATGGCGACCGTCGGTCCGCGCGAGATGGACGTGTCCTGGATCGTCTTCGCCCACCAGGTCTTCGAGTCGATCACCGGGATGCTGGAGATGCCCGGCATGCCGCACTTCATGCGCGAGGAGGACGTCGTCGCGTCGTACCAACGCGCGACCGGGACGACCCTCGACCCGCTCGACTGGTACCACGTCTACAACGGCGTCGAGTGGTGCATCGTCTTCATGCGCACCGGCGCGCGCCAGATCCACTTCGGCGAGATCGACCGGCCGGAGGACATCGAGACGCTCTTCCACCACAAGCCGTTGTTCGAGTCGGTGCTCGCGAAGGTGGGTGGCTGAGCGTGGTCAGCTCACTGGACGAGTACCCGCTGCACCAGCTGCCGCTGCCGGTCACCTGGGCGGGCATGAGCGACCGGAACTTCTACGACCGCTGCTACCTCAACGCGCACGACCGCACCGGCGACATCTTCCTGATCACCGGGATGGGCTACTACCCGAACCTCGGCACCAAGGACGCCTTCGTGCTCGTACGACGCGGCGACGAGCAGACCGCGGTCCACCTCTCCGACGCCATCGACGACGACCGACTCGACCAGCGGGTCGGTGCCTACCGGATCGAGGTGGTCGAGCCCCTGCGCAAGCTGCGCGTGGTGCTCGAGGAGACCGAGGGGATGGCGCTCGACGTGACCTGGGAGGGCTCCTTCGACGTACTCCAGGAGCAGCCGCACGTGATGCGTGCCGGCAGCCGGGTGACGCTCAACGCGCAGCGCTTCGCCCAGGTCGGCACCTGGTCGGGAACCCTGCGTCATCGACGGCCAGGAGACCGCTCTCACGCCCGACCGCTGGGTCGGCACCCGCGACCGCTCGTGGGGGATCCGCCCCGTCGGCGAGGCCGCGCCCGAGGGGGCGCCGGCGGACCCGCCGTTCGAGGGCATGTGGTGGACCTACGTGCCGCTCCGCTTCGAGGAGTACGCCGTGGTGCTGATCCTCCAGGAGGACCCCGACGGCTACCGCACCCTCAACGACTGCCACCGCGTCTGGCGCGACGGCCGGATCGAGCAGCTCGGCTGGCCGCAGGTCGACATCCGCTACGCCTCGGGCACCCGCGTCCCGACCGGCGCCTCGATCACCTGCACCACGCCCGACGGCAAGCCGCTCCAGCTCGAGGTCGAGTCGTTGCTGCCGGTGCCGATCCACGTCGGCGGTGGCTACGGCGGCGACCCCGACTGGATCCACGGGCAGTGGAAGGGACCCGGCTTCACCGAGCGGGTCACCTACGACCTCACCGACGAGTCCGTGGCCGGCCGGATCATGTTCGGCGTCATCGACCACGCCGCCCGCGCCACCCTCGACGGCGCCGAAGGGCTTCGGGCTCTTCGAGCACGGCGCCCTCGGCCGGCACGACCCCAGCGGCTTCGCCGACTGGTTCACCCTCGCTCCCTGACCGACCCGACCCGAAGGACCTCTCGTGACCCTGGACCGCAGCACCCTGTTCATCGACGGATCGTGGGCCGCCCCCACGGGCAGCGACACGATCGAGGTCGTCTCGCCGCACACCGAGGAGGTCGTCGCCCGGGTCCCGGAGGGGACGCCCGCGGACATCGACGCCGCGGTGGACGCCGCGCGACGTGCCTTCGACTCGGGCCCGTGGCCGCGGATGAGCCCCGAGGAGCGCATCGAGGTGGTGCAGAACTTCTCGAACCTCTACGCCGGCAAGCTCGGTGAGATGGCCGAGGTGATCACCACCGAGATGGGATCGCCGACCTCGTTCTCCAACCTGGCGCAGTCACCGGCGCCGTGGATGATGATCGAGTCGTTCATCAACATCGCCAAGGCGTTCCCGTGGGAGGAGACCCGTCCCGGCGCGCTGGGCGGGGACGTCATCGTGCGCCGCGAGCCGGTCGGCGTGGTGGCCGCGATCCCGCCGTGGAACGTCCCCCAGTTCACGACGATCTCCAAGATCGCCCCGGCGTTGCTGGCCGGCTGCACCGTCGTACTCAAGCCCGCGCCGGAGACCCCGCTCGACTCCTACCTGATGGCCGAGCTCCTCCAGGAGGCCGGCGTACCCGCCGGCGTCGTCAACATCGTCGCGGCCGGTCGCGAGGTCGGGGAGCACCTCGTCGCGCACCCGGGCGTGGACAAGGTCGCGTTCACCGGCTCGACCGGGGCGGGCCGCAAGATCGCCGCGGTGTGCGGCGAGCAGCTCAAGCGGGTCAGCCTCGAGCTCGGCGGCAAGTCCGCGGCGATCGTGCTCGACGACGCCGACCTCGTCGCCACCATGGAGGGTCTGCGGTTCACCGCGCTGATGAACAGCGGCCAGGCCTGCGTCGCGCAGACGCGCATCCTGGCCAGCCGCGCGAAGTACGACGAGGTGGTGGACGCGCTCGCCGAGACCGTCGGCAGCATGCCGGTCGGCGACCCGGCCGACCCCGCGACCGAGATCGGCCCGATGGTCGCGCAGCGCCAGCAGGAGCGCGTCGAGAAGTACATCGCGCTCGGCCAGGAGGAGGGAGCGCGCGTGGTCGTGGGCGGCAACGGCATGCCCGACGGGCTCGACCGCGGCTGGTACGTGCGCCCCACCGTCTTCGCCGACGTGCGACAACTCGATGCGCATCGCCCAGGAGGAGATCTTCGGCCCGGTGCTCTCGGTGATCGCGTACGACGACGTCGACGACGCCGTGCGCATCGCCAACGACTCCGACTACGGCCTGGCCGGCACCGTCTGGACCGCCGACCAGGAGGCCGGCCTCGACGTGGCCCGCCGCGTGCGTGCGGGCACCTACGGCGTGAACACCTACACGATGGACTTCGCCGCGCCCTTCGGCGGCTACAAGTCCTCGGGCATCGGCCGGGAGTTCGGGCCCGAGGGGCTGGCGCAGTACACCGAGTACAAGGCGATCTACCCGACCGCACCCGCCTTCTAGGAACGGCGGTGCTCCTCGACCTCCAGCTGGACGCTCCGCCGGACCAGTCGGTCGCTCGTGCCCGCGAGCTGGTCGACCGCCGGCGCGGCCGGACTGTTCACCTTCGAGGGACCGCACGACGTGTTCCTGCCGCTGGCAGCGGTCGCGGGTCGGGTCGAGGCCGACCTGATGACCAACGTCGCGATCGCGATGCCGCGCAGCCCGATGCACCTGGCCCACGCGGCCTGGGACCTGCAGCTGATGAGCCAGGGGCGGTTCCGGCTCGGGCTCGGCTCGCAGGTCCGGCCGCACATCGAGAACCGGTACGGCGCCACCTGGTCGCCCCCGGCCGCGCGGATGCGCGAGATCGTCCTGGCCGTGAAGGCGATCCTGTCCTCCTGGCAGGACGGGACGCCGCTGGACTTCCGGGGCGAGCACACCCGGCACACGCTGATGCCGCCGACCTTCGTGCCCGGCCCCAACCCCTACGGGCCACCGCCGGTGCTGCTCGGCGCCCTGGGCCCGGTGATGACGCGGACGGCTGCCGAGGTCGCCGACGGGCTGCTGGTGATGCCGTTCCACAGCCACCGTCACTTCCGCGAGCGCACCCTCCCGGCGGTCGAGGAGGGGCTGCGGCGTGCGGGACGAGACCGCGTGGACGTGTTCCCGCAGGCGATCCTGGCGATGGGCCGCACCGCGGACGAGATCGCCGCCGCGACCGAGGGAGTCCGCGATGCTGCTGGCCTTCTACGGCTCCACTCCGGCGTACCGCCCGGTGCTCGACGTCGAGGGCTGGGGTGACCTGCAGCCGGAGCTCAACGCGCTCTCGAAGCGCGGAGACATCGGCGCGATGGCGCTCGCTGGTGACCGAGGAGATGGTGGAGACGCTGGCCGTCCGCGGCACCCCCGAGCAGTGCGCGGCCGACCTCGAGCGACGCTTCGGCGACGTGGCCGATCGTGTCTGCGCCTACTTCCCCGGGCATGACCCCGGGACCGAGCAGATCGCCAGCCTGGCCCGGTTGTTGGCCGGGGGAGCAGCAACTACCGGGCCGGGCTGACGGGTACTGGGACCCTTACGGGTGCAGGTGGTGCTCCGGCAGCCACGTCTCGGGATCGATCGCGTCCCCGCCGTGGGGGTGGACCTCGAGGTGGAGGTGCGGGCCGGTGGTGTTGCCGGTGGAGCCGACGTAGCCGATCAGGTCGCCGGGCTTCACCCGCTGGCCGGGGTCGACACCGAACTCGCTCTGGTGGCAGTACCAGAGCACGGTGCCGTCATCGAGCTTCACCACGGTCTTGTTGCCGTAGGCGCCGTCGTACGCCGTGGAGACGACGACGCCGGGCCGATGGAGCGGATCCCGGTGCCCTCGGGCGCGGCGAAGTCCAGGCCGGTGTGGAAGCTGGACCACAGGCCGCTGACCTGGCCGAAGCGACCGGTGAGGTGGTAGCCCACGACGGGCAGCACCCAGGGGGCCGGCTTGGCCTTCAGCCGCACGCGCGGCATCAGCGGCTGTGCCTGTCGCCTCGGTCGTGGCCGCCGCGGGGGCGGCCTGGTCGATGGAGGCCGCCATCGCTGTCCAACGGCAGGCGGGAGATGTCGAGAGCGGATGCGGACGGCACCACGGCTCCGACGACGGAGGCGGTCAGCAGACCGGTGACGAGTGCGGGCGTGCGGGCACGCCGAAGGTGAGACTTGAGGGGCATGTCAGAAGGTCGTTCCTCGTCGCGCCGCGAAGGGAGTGGCTTACCCGATCGCCGTGCGCGCGACGCGCGCCTCGCTGCTCGTCAGAGGTTCCGTAGGCGGCACCGGCCGGGGACGAGCAGGAGGCGCTTCCCGTACCGGGGTGTTCTCTTGTCATGGGCGATGCCTGGCGGGCACCGCGACCGCCCAGTCAGCCATACCGGAGCGTCCCTTGCAAACTCACAGCTAGCACCTTGTTAGCGGGCTCACACGGCGTCCGAGGGGGTTCACGCTCAGCCGCCCGGAACGACGCGATCAAGGTCACACGCATGGGTACGGCGGATATGGGTTCCCTCAAGGGGAGAACATCCGACGAAAGGACACCACGATGGGTACCGAGGACAAGGCCGCGAACAAGGTCACGGACGTCAAGGGCAAGATCAAGGAGTCCGCGGGCAAGGCGACCAACGACAAGGAGCTCGAGGGCAAGGGCAAGGGCGACCAGGCCGAGGCCTCGATCAAGGACGGCGTGGAGAACCTCAAGGACGCCGCCGGCAACGTGAAGGACGCGTTCAAGAAGTAGAGCGCTTCAAACGGCGCACAGACGCACTAGTCCATGCGGGCTAGACAGGTCCGGGGTCGCCACGCGCTGATTCGTGCTTTGGCGACCCCGGAGACCTAGCCTCGAAACATGGAGGAAACGCAAGCGACCATGGCCACCAGCGCGGCCATCGGCACCACCGCCCTGGGGCGCTTGCAGATGCGTGTGCCCGAGGACGACGGCTACGAAGAGGTCATCGTCGAGCGCCGCTGGCCCGACATGGTCGCCGCCCGCGCCTGGTGCGAGCGCACCGTCAGCCGGGTCGCTCCCGGCACCACCGTCCTGGAGATCCAGGTCTTCGAGGAGAGCTGGCGCCACTCCAAGTCGTGGGAGACCACCAAGACCCGGCCGCAGGCCGAGGTGCTCCAGCTCGGCGTGGTCAACGGCGCCGGCTTCGTGCGCTGGTCCGAGCCGCGGGCGATGTCCCCGCGCGCCGGCTCCCGCCACCTCATCTGAGGCGTCCCGACCGGGGCGAGGTTGGCTCGTGCCCGTTCTGGGGCACCATGGGGGAATGACCCCGACCAGCGACGAGACCGCCCCGTCCAGCGCCTACGACCCGGCCGCCGAGGTCACCGAGATCTGCCGGGACCTGATCAGGATCGACACCACCAACTTCGGTGACCAGCCGGGTCCGGGGGAGCGCAAGGCCGCCGAGCACGTCGCCACGCTGCTCGACGAGGTCGGCATCGAGAGCGAGCTGTGGGAGGCCGAGCCGGGCCGGACCAACGTCATCGCCCGCTGGGGCGGCACGAAGGGCGACCCCGTCCTCGTGCACGGCCACCTCGACGTCGTACCCGCCGATGCCGAGGACTGGCAGCTGCACCCGTTCAGCGGCGAGATCCACGAGGGCCAGGTCTGGGGCCGCGGCGCGGTGGACATGAAGGACTTCGACGCGATGCTGCTCTCCACCGTGCGTGCGCGTGCGCGTGCCGGCGTCGTCCCCGACCGGCCGCTGGTGCTGTGCTTCACCGCCGACGAGGAGGCGGGCGGCCACAAGGGCGCCGGACCGCTCGTCGAGGCCAAGCGGGAGTGGTTCGAGGACTGCACGTACGCCGTCGGCGAGGTCGGCGGGTTCTCCACCACGGTCCGCGGGCGCCGGCTCTACCTGATCGAGGCCGCCGAGAAGGGGATGGCCTGGATGCGACTGACCGCGAAGGGCCACGCCGGCCACGGGTCGATGGTGCACCCCGACAACGCGGTGACGACGCTGGCCGAGGCCGTGGCACGGATCGGCCGCCACGAGTGGCCCGTGCAGCTGACCCCGACCATGAAGGTGCTGCTCGGCGCCGTGGCCGAGCTGGCCGGCACCGAGGCGACCCCGGACAACGCCGAGGAGCTGATCGAGGAGTTCGGCTCGGCCGCGCGGATGCTCGGCGCCGTCATCCGGCACACCACCAACCCGACGATGCTCGACGCCGGCTACAAGGTGAACGTCGTGCCCGGCCACGCCACCGCGCAGGTCGACGGGCGCTTCCTGCCCGGCCTCGAGGACGACTTCCTGACCACGTTGCGCGAGCTCGCGGGCCCGGGCGTCGACATCGACTTCATCACCAAGATGGGCGGGCTCGAGACGCCGTACGACGGGGAGATGGCCGACGCGATGACGGCCTCGCTCCTCGAGGAGGACCCCGATGCCCTCGTGGCGCCGTACCTGATGAGCGGGGGGACCGACGCCAAGCACTTCACCCAGCTCGGCATGCGCGCGTTCGGCTTCGCGCCGCTGCGGCTGCCCGAGGAGCTCGACTTCACCGCGCTCTTCCACGGGGTCGACGAGCGGGTGCCGGTGGACGCGCTCGAGTTCGGCGCCCGGGTGTTCGACCGGTTCCTCGGCCGGATCTGACACCAGCCGGACCTGACCCGGACGGACCCAGCTGGCCGTGACGCCCTCGGAAGCACGACCCGACTCCACCCGGGGTCGGGCTGCCGTCATCACGCTGGCCGTCTCGCTCCTCTCGGTGGAGCTGCTCGCGGGCATGCAGCGGTACCTGTCGCAGACGGTCCTGCCCTTGGTGGCGTCGGACCTGTCCGGCGCACGTCTCTACGGCGTGGTGGACGCTGCCGCTCAGGCGCCCATGTTCCTGACGATGCCGCTGGGAGCGTGGCTGCTCTCGCGGTTCCGGATCGGCGACCTGATGCTGTCGCTGACCCTGGTGACGATCGCCGGAGCGCTGGTCTGCGCACTGGCACCCTCGATGCCGTTCTTCATCGGGGGTACGGCGCTCCGCGCGCTTGCCTCGGGAGCCCTCGCGACCGTGGGCATGGGGGCGATCAGCAGAGGGCTGCCCTCGAAGTACCGCCAGCTCGTCCTGGCCGGGATGTCCGGGGTCTGGCTGGTCTCGTCGGTCATCGGCCCGGTCTACGCAGTCGCGGTGACCTCGCTGCTCGGCTGGCGGTGGGCGATCGTGCTCTACCTGCCCCTGCTGCTGGTGGCCCGGATGATGATCGCTCGCTCCATGCCGGCCGGAGTCGGGGGAGTCGCAGGTCGAGGAGGCGCCGTGGCGGTGGTCCATCGTGCTCGCGGCCGGCGCCGTCCTGCTGTCGCTCCCTGTCGGCGAGCTGTCCGCCGTCGGCAGTCATCGTCGGTGGCGGCTTGATGCTCCGGGCCGCGTGGACGTTGCTGCCGGCGCGCACCTTCGCTGCGTCCAGCGGGCGGCCGGCCGGGCTGTCGGCCCTCATGGTGTCCGCAGCGGTGTACTTCGGCGCGTCGATGGTGCTGTCGGTGGTGGCGCACGACGCCTTCGGACTCGAGGCCCGCCAGTACGGGTTCATCATCGCGGCGCCCGGCGTCATGTGGGCGATCGCCGGCCTGTGGTGCGGTGTCCCACCCCGCGACCGGTGAGTCGTTCCGGCGCCGGGTCGTGCCGGCCGGGTGCGTCCTCGCGCTCGGCGTCGTGATCGCTCCTGACGACCACGCTTGCTCGCCGCACGGTGAAGCGTCCGCGCTCGCTGGGCCTGGTGCTCGGAGCGTGGACTGCTCGGAGCGGGCATGGGTGCGCTGTACCCCGACCTGCTCGGCCGTTGCCTGAGCCAGCCGGAGCACGACGACGGGATCACGCCGGACCGCATGGCCGCGGCAGTCGTGCTGGCCGAGTCCGTCGGGATGGCCCTCGCCACGACTGTGGCCTACACCTGGCTGGGCACCGGGTTCGGCCTCGTCGACGCCCCGCTCGGGCGCTCGCAGATCCTGTACGTCGCGCTGGTGCCGCTCGCCGTCCTGATGGTCAACCGGCTGGCAGCAGCGAGCCGGACGACTGCGCGGCGGCGTCCCTGAGTCGCTAGACCTCGACGAGGAAGGCGATCCGCTGACGGATGATCCGCCGACGGAGCTGCACCCGGCGGGTGCCGTCGTACCCCACTCGCACGCGGTCGAGCTCCCAGCCGCCCTGCTCGGCCCGCTCGACGAGCATCCGGGTCACCGCGCTGCGGGAGTGCTCGCGCGAGATCAGCATCTTGGAGTATTCGTACTCGACGCCGGGACGCAGCGCCCGGCGCTGCTCGATGCGTCGCTGCTTCGTGGAGCTCATGCACGTACTCGCTTCGCTCCGTGCGCACATGAGGCACGCTGGACACCGTCTTGAATGTTGAGCTCACTCCGTTCGCTCAATCCAGAGCCTCCTGCTTGTCGGCGGACACGTCGTCGAGCGCCTGGACGATCTCGCCGGGGAGCTCGCACTCCTCGACGGTCAGCGACTCGCGCAGCTGGGCGGCGGTGCGGGCCCCGATGATCGGCGCGGTCACGCCGGGTCGGTCGCGCACCCAGGCCAGCGCCACCTCGAGCGAGGACCAGCCGAGGCCGTCGGCGGCCCTGGCCACGGCCTCGACCACGCGCTGGGAGAAGTCGTCGAGGTAGCGCCCGACGAAGGTGGAGAAGTGCGGCGACGCCGCGCGGGAGTCGGCGGGCGTGCCGCTGCGGTACTTGCCGGTGAGCACGCCACGGCCGAGCGGCGACCAGGGGAGTACGCCGAGCCCGAGGGCCTGCGCCGCCGGGATCGTCTCCGCCTCGACGGCCCGGTTGAGCAGGGAGTACTCGACCTGGTTGGACGCCAGCGTCGCCCGGCCCGGGACCGCCCGCTGCCAGGTGGCCGCCTGGGCGGACTGCCAGCCGTTGTAGTTGCTCACGCCGACGTACGCCGCACGTCCGCTCGTCACGGCGTAGTCGAGGGCGCTCAGCGTCTCCTCGAGCGGAGCGTCGTCGACCCAGGTGTGCACCTGCCACAGGTCGACGTGGTCGACGCCGAGCCGCTCGAGCGACGCGTCCAGCGAGCTGACCAGGTGGCCGCGGGAGGCGTTGGTGTAGCGCTCGCCCTTGCGCCGCCCGATGCCGGCCTTGGTGGCCAGCACGATCTCGTCGCGCTCGCAGACGTCGCCGATGAGGGAGCCGACCAGCCGCTCGGAGTCACCGTCGGTGTAGCCCGCCGCGGTGTCGACCAGCGTGCCGCCGGCGCCGACGAAGGCGGCCAGCTGCTCGCGAGCCTCGTGCTCGTCGGTGTCGCGACCCCAGGTCATCGTGCCCAGCCCCAAGCGCGAGACGGAGAGTCCCGTCGCACCGAGGAGCCGCTGCTGCATGGCCAAACGCTACCCACCCGGAGATAACCGGGGACGCGCGGCTCGCCGGTCAGGTAGTGGTCAGGCGCCATGCGTAACCTGACTCCTGCCATGGACTACTTCGACGCCATCATCCTCGGGATCGTCGAGGGACTCACCGAGTTCCTCCCGGTCTCCAGCACCGGACACCTGACCATCGTGGAGAAGATGCTCGGCCTCCAGATCGACGACAAGGGCGTCACGGCGTACACCGCCGTGATCCAGATGGGTGCCATCGCCGCCGTACTCCTCTACTTCCACAAGGACATCTGTGCGGATCGCGGCGGCCTGGTTCCGGGGCCTCTTCCGGCCGGAGTACCGCGGCCACTTCGACCACCGCTTCGGCTGGTACATCATCGTGGGCTCGATCCCGATCGGGATCGTCGGCTTCCTCGGCAAGGACGTGATCAGCGGCCCGCTGCGCTCGCTGTGGTGGGTCGGCGCCTCGCTGATCTTCTGGTGCGCGGTGATGGTGTACGCCGAGCGCGTCGGTCGCAAGGACCGGTCCGAGCGCGACCTGACGATGGTCGACTCGTTGATCGTCGGCCTGGTCCAGTGCGTCGCGCTCATCCCGGGCGTCTCGCGCTCGGGCGCCACCATCTCCGGCGGCCTGCTGCGCGGCTTCGACCGCGTGACGGCCACCCGGCTCAGCTTCTTCCTCTCGATCCCGGCCCTGCTCGCGGCCGGGCTCTACGAGCTCAAGGACGCCATCGGCAGCAACATCGGCGTCGGCCCGACCGTCGTCGGCACGGCGGTCAGCTTCGTGGTCGCCTACGCCGCGATCGCCTGGCTGCTGAAGTTCGTCGCCGGGCACTCGATCGTCTGGTTCGTGCCCTACCGGCTCGTGGTCGGCTTCACCGTGATCGGCCTGCTCGCCACGGGTGTCATCAGCGCGACCTGAGCTCGATCGCGAACGTCACAGCCAGCCGGCGCGCTTGCTGATGATGTAGACCACGAGCGAGCTGAGCACCATCAGCGCGATGGCCATCGGGTAGCCGAACATCCACTTCAGCTCGGGCATGTGCTCGAAGTTCATGCCGTAGAGACTGGCCACCAGCGTCGGCGCGGCGATCAGGCCGACGAAGGCGGAGATCCGGCGCATGTCGTCGTTCTGCTGGATGGAGATCTGCGCGATGTGCGCGTCGAACGCGGTCGACAGCAGCGAGTCCAGGGTGTCGATCGTGTCCGCCACCCGGCTGAGGTGGTCGGCCACGTCGCGGAAGTAGGGCCCGGCGTCGCTGTGGATGCCGCGGACCGAACCGGCGGTGAACTTGTTCATCGGGTCGCGCAGCGGGAGCACGGCGCGACGCATCTCGGCGAGCTCGCGCTTGAGGATGTAGATGCGGGCGGAGTCGTTGGTGCGCTCGGTCGAGAACACCGACTGCTCCACCTCGTCGACGTCCTCCTGCAACGACCCGGCCACCTCCTCGTAGTGGTCGACGATCGCGTCGCACACGGCGTACACCACCGCGGAGGGGCCGTGCGCGAGCACGTTGCTGGCCGCCTCGAGCCGCTGCCGGGCCTCCTTGAGACCGCCGCCCGAGCCGTGGCGGACCGTGACGACGAACTTGTGGCCGACGAACATGCTGATCTCGCCGGTCTCGACGGCATCCTGCTCGTCGACGTACCAGAGCGTCTTGAGCACGATGAACAGCGAGTCGCCGTAGCGCTCCACCTTGGGACGCTGGTGCGCCAGAGGGCGTCCTCGACCGCGAGCTCGTGCAGGTCGTAGAGGTCGGCCACGGCGTCGAGCTCGTCGCTGTCGGGGTCGTGCAGGCCCACCCAGACGAAGTCGTCGGCGCCGGTCGCCTTGGCACGTACGCCGGCCAGGTCGTGCGTCTCGGTGCCGAGGTCGACCCGTTCTCCGTTGCGGTACAGCGCGTTGTCGACGATCACACCAGCAGGCTAGGTGCTGGCCGCGGCGGATGCGTGCACGCCCTCGCGAATACGGGAGCCGCGTACGCTCCCCGCATGGCAACCGTGATCCTGGCCCGGCACGGACGTACCGCGGCCAACACCGGCGGTGTCCTGGCCGGTCGGACCAAGGGCGTCCACCTCGACGACACCGGCATCGCGCAGGCACGCGCGGCCGCCGAGCGGCTCACCGGGCTGCCGCTGACCGCCGTCGTGAGCAGCCCGCTCGAACGGTGTCGGGAGACCGCCAAGCTGATGGCCCCCGGCCTGAAGGCCGTCAGCGACCGCCGGCTGGTGGAGTGCGACTACGGCGAGTGGACCGGCCAGGAGATCAAGCGGCTGGCCAAGGAGAAGCTCTGGCGCACGGTCCAGGTGCAGCCGTCCGGCGCGCGGTTCCCCGGCGGGGAGTCGTTGCAGGAGATGTCCGCGCGAGTCGTCTCCGCCGTACGCGCCCGCGACGCCGCCGTCGAGGACGAGGTCGACGAGAACGCCGTCTGGCTCGCGGTGTCCCACGGTGACCCGATCAAGGCGATCCTCGCCGACGCGCTCGGGATGCACCTCGACGCCTTCCAGCGCATCGCCGTCGATCCCGGGAGCCTCTCGGTGGTCCGCTACACCCCGCACCGGGCCTTCGTGCTCACCATGAACTCCAGCGCGGGTTCCCTGGCCCACCTCGCGAGCAAGCCGCGCAAACGACGTACCCGCTCCAGCGACGCGGTCGTCGGAGGTGGCGCCGGTCCGTCTGGGAAGACCGCCTAGGCTCTTTCGCATGCCGGTCATCCACCGTTTCGACCCGCCCGAGCGCTTCGTGCCGGGCACGGTCGGCGAGCCCGGGAGCCGCACGTTCTTCCTGCAGGCGCGCGCCGGCAACCAGGTCACCTCGGTGGCCCTGGAGAAGCAGCAGGTGCAGATCCTCGGCGAGCGGGTGGCCGAGCTGCTCGACGAGCTGATCCAGACCGAGGACTCCTCGACCACGATCCCGGCGATGACACCGGTCGCGCTGATCGACAACGAGCCCCTCGAGCAGCCGATCCAGGAGGAGTTCCGCGCCGGCACCATCACGCTGTCGTGGGACGCCGGTGACGAGCGTGTGGTCATCGAGGTCTTCCCGGTGGCCGAGGTCGAGGTGGAGCTGCCCGTCGAGGCCGCCGAGCAGGAGCTGATCGACCTGCCGATCGAGGAGCCCGAGCCCGAGGAGGTGCTGCTGGTGCGGATGCCGCCCGCCATGGCACGTTCGTTCGCGGCCCGCGCCGAGTCCGTCGTGGCCGCCGGTCGCGCGCCCGTGCCCGTTCTGCGGTGGGCCGATCGACGCCGACGGTCACCTGTGCCCGCGCTCCAACGGGTACCGCCGGTCCCAAGCCTGAGCGACCGGAGACCGACATGTCCGCCCCCGCACCCTCCACGCTCCTCGAAGGGCAGCTGGTCGTGCTCGGCCGGATCATGCCCGCCTCGAACCACACCTTCCTGACCCGCCTCGGCGACGAGGGCGTGCAGTGCGTCTACAAGCCGAGCTCGGGGGAGCGGCCGCTGTGGGACTTCACCGACGGCACCCTCGCGGCCCGGGAGTACGCCGCCTGGGTGATCTCCGACCACCTCGGCTGGGACGTCGTTCCCCCGACCGTCCTGCGCGACGGCCCGGCCGGTCCCGGGCATGGTGCAGCTGTGGATGGAGCCCGAGGAGGGTCCCGAGGGGACTCCCGACCCGGTCGACGTCGTACCCGAGGGCGAGCTGCCGCCGGGCTACCTGCACGTGCTGGACGCGACCGGTGCCCGCGACGAGCCGGTCGCGCTCGTGCACGAGGACTCCGAGCCGCTGCGCCGGATGGCGGTCTTCGACATCGTCACCAACAACACCGACCGCAAGGGCGGCCACGTGCTGCCGATGCGCGACGGCCACCGCTACGGCGTCGACCACGGGGTCTGCTTCCACGTCGAGGACAAGCTCCGCACGGTGCTGTGGGGCTGGGCCGGGCAGCGGCTCTCGCGGGCGGAGTCGCGCCGGGATCGAGAGCGTCCTCGACGGGCTGGCCGGCGACCTGCGCGAGCAGCTCGAGGACCTGCTCACCGTGCGCGAGGTGGACGCGATCGAGCGACGCAGCGAGCGCCTGCTGTCCAAGGGGCGGTTCCCGGTGCCCGCCGGCGGCTGGCCCTCGATCCCGTGGCCGCCGTTCTGAGACCCGGCCGATAGGCTCCGCTGCATGCGTGCCTGGACCTCTCCCGACCTCGGGACACCTCCCGCGCGCGGACCGGCCGTCCGGGTCTTCGACAGCTCCACCCGTGCGCTGCGCGACGTGACCCCGGCCGACGGCCCCGCCCGGATGTACGTCTGCGGGATCACGCCGTACGACGCCACCCACATGGGCCACGCCGCGACGTACGTCGCCTTCGACCTGCTCAACCGCGCCTGGCGCTCGGCCGGCCACGACGTGCGCTACGTGCAGAACGTGACCGACGTCGACGACCCGCTGCTCGAGCGCGCGGACGCCACCGGCCAGGACTGGGTCGAGCTCGCCGAGCGCGAGACCGAGCTGTTCCGCACCGACATGGAGGCGCTGCGGGTGCTCGCGCCCGAGGCGTACGTCGGTGCCGTCGAGGCGATCCCGCTGATCCTGCCGATGATCGAGAACCTGCAGCGGGCCGGGAGCGTCTACGACGTCGACGGCGACCTCTACTTCTCCGTCACTCGCGACCCCGCCTTCGGTGAGGTCTCCGGCTGGACGCGCGAGCAGATGCTCGAGGTGTTCGCCGACCGCGGGGGAGACCCCGACCGGGCCGGCAAGAAGGACCCGCTCGACTGCCTCGTCTGGCAGGCCGAGCGACCCGGCGAGCCCGCCTGGGACTCGTCGTACGGTCGCGGCCGTCCCGGCTGGCACGTCGAGTGCTCCGCGATCGCCCGCCACCACCTCGGCGCGGCGATCGACGTCCAGGGCGGCGGCAGCGACCTCGTCTTCCCGCACCACGAGATGAGCGCCTCCGAGGCCCAGGTCGCCGACCCGTCGTCCCGGTTCGCGCAGGCCTACGTGCACGCCGGGATGGTCGGCCTCGACGGCGAGAAGATGTCGAAGTCCAAGGGCAACCTGGTGCTGGTCTCCAAGCTCCGCGAGTCGGGCCTCGACCCGATGGTGATCCGGCTCGTGCTGCTGGGCCACCACTACCGCAGCGACTGGCAGTGGGACGAGGCCGACGTCTCCGCCGCGGGCGCCCGGCTCGACAAGTGGCGCTCCGCCGTCGCGAAGGGTGCCGGTGCCCCGACGGCCCAGGTCGTGACCGACGTACTCGCCGCCCTGGCCGAGGACCTCGACGCCCCCACCGCCCTGCGCCTGGTCGACCACTGGGCCAACGCCACCGACTTCGGCGACGACTCCGAGCCCGGTGCCGGCGAGGTCATCCGCCGGCTGGTCGACGCCTCGCTCGGCGTGGCGCTCTGAGTCTCACTGGCCACAGGTTTCACTACTCCGGTAGTGAAACTGACGCGATGTTCGGAAAGCTTTCGTACGTCGGTGCCAGTTTCACAACTCCGGTAGTGAAACCGACGAGCCACCTACTCCTCCGGCGCGTCCCGCCGCTTCAGGTAGCGCTCGAACTCCCGGGCGATGGCCTCGCCGCTGGCCTCGGGGAGCTCGGAGGCGTCCTGGCTCTCCTCGAGGTTGCGGACGTACTCCGCGACGTCCTCGTCCTCCTCGGCGAGCTCGGCGACCCCGCGCTCCCAGGCGCGGCTGTCCTCGGGCAGGTCGCCCAGGGGGATGCTCGTCTCGAGCAGGTCCTCGACCTGGCCGAGCAGCGCCAGCGTCGCCTTGGGGCACGGCGGCTGCGGCAGGTAGTGGGGTACGGCGGCCCAGAACGACACGGCGGGTACGTCGAGCCGGGCGCACGCGTCCTGGAACACGCCCACGATCCCGGTCGGGCCCTCGTAGGTGGCCGGCTCCAGCTTGAGCCGGTCCTCGAGGTCGAGCTCGGTGGCCGTCCCGCTGACCTGGATCGGCCGGGTGTGCGGCGTCTCGGCCAGCATCGCCCCGAGCGTCACCACGACCTCGACGCCGAGCTCGTCGGCGCAGGCGAGCAGCTCGGCGCAGAACTGGCGCCACTTCATGTTCGGCTCGATGCCGCGCAGCAGCACCACGTCGCGGTGCGAGCCGGGCGGCCGGGCGACGTAGACCTGGGTCGAGGGCCACGTGATCCGCCGCATGCCCTCGTCGGTGGTCGACACCGTCGGCCGGTTCACCTGGAAGTCGTAGAACTCCTCCGGGTCCACCACCGCGACCACCTGGGCGTCCCAGACGTCGATCAGGTGGTCGACCACGCCCGTCGCTGCGCTGGCCGCGTCGTTCCAGCCCTCGAAGGCCGCCACCATCACGGGCTCCACGAGGTGCGGCACTTCCTCGATCTCGATCACACCGCTCAAGCCTAGTTGGACACGCCATGTCAGGATCCGGTATCTCCCGGGGCGCGCGGAGGCGCCTCCGTAGGCTGGTGGGTGCGGCAGCCCGCCGCCCACCACGAAAGGTTGCCCGTTGCCCGACACCACGTTCCACCGCCCTGACTGCACCGAGGAGCTCGTCGCGACCCTGCGCGAGCGCATCCTGGTGGTCGACGGGGCGATGGGTACGGCGATCCAGCGCGACCGCCCCGACGAGGCGGGCTACCGCGGGGAGCGGTTCGCCGACTGGGACTCCGACGTCCAGGGCAACAACGACCTGCTCACGCTCACCCAGCCCGACATCATCCGCTCGATCCACCGCGAGTACCTCGAGTCCGGCGCCGACCTGATCGAGACCAACACCTTCAACGCCAACGCGATCTCGCTGGCCGACTACGGCATGGCCGAGCTCGCCTACGAGTTCTGCTACGAGTCGGCCCGGCTCGCCCGCGCGGCGTGCGACGAGGTCACCGAGCGCACCCCCGAGAAGCCCCGCTACGTCGCCGGCGCGCTCGGCCCGACGACGCGCACGGCGTCGATCTCGCCCGACGTCAACGACCCCGGCGCCCGCAACGTCAGCTACGAAGCCCTGGTCGAGGCGTACGTCGAGGCGACCAAGGGACTGCTCGACGGCGGCGCCGACCTGATCTTCATCGAGACGATCTTCGACACCCTGAACGCCAAGGCCGCGATCTTCGCGGTGGAGACCGTCTTCGAGGACTACGGCCGCCGCTGGCCCGTCGTCATCTCCGGCACGATCACCGACGCGTCCGGCCGCACCCTGTCGGGCCAGACCACCGAGGCGTTCTGGAACTCGGTCCGGCACGCCCACCCGCTGCTCGTCGGGCTCAACTGCGCGCTCGGGCGCCAAGGAGATGCGGCCGTTCCTCGCCGAGCTCTCCCGGGTCGCGAACACCTTCGTCTCGGCGTACCCCAACGCCGGCCTGCCCAACGCCTTCGGTGAGTACGACGAGGCCGCTGCCGAGACCGCCGCGACCCTCAGCGAGTTCGCCGAGGCCGGGCTGGTCAACCTGGTCGGCGGCTGCTGCGGCACCACCCCCGACCACATCGCCGCGATCGCCAAGGCCGTCGACGGCAAGGCGCCGCGCGAGGTGCCCGAGATCGCCTCCGCGATGCGGCTCTCCGGCCTCGAGCCGATGAACATCACCGAGGACTCCCTGTTCGTCAACGTCGGCGAGCGCACCAACATCACCGGCTCGGCGAAGTTCCGCAACCTGATCAAGGCGGGCGACTACGACGCCGGCCTCTCGGTGGCGGTGCAGCAGGTCGAGGCCGGCGCGCAGGTCATCGACGTCAACATGGACGAGGGCATGATCGACGGCGTCGCGGCGATGGACCGCTTCACCAAGCTGATCGCCAGCGAGCCCGACATCAGCCGGGTGCCGATGATGATCGACTCCTCCAAGTGGGAGGTCATCGAGGCCGGGCTGCGCAACGTGCAGGGCAAGTCGATCGTCAACTCGATCTCCATGAAGGAGGGCGAGGACAAGTTCCGCGAGCAGGCCCGCCTCTGTCGCAAGTACGGCGCTGCCGCCGTGGTGATGGCCTTCGACGAGGACGGCCAGGCCGACAACCTCGAGCGCCGCAACCAGATCTGCGAGCGCGCCTACCGGATCCTCGTCGACGAGATCGGCTTCCCCTCCGAGGACATCATCTTCGACCCCAACTGCTTCGCGCTGGCGACCGGCATCGAGGAGCACGCCAACTACGGCGTCGACTTCATCGAGGCCACCCGCTGGATCAAGCAGAACCTCCCCGGCGCCAAGGTCTCCGGCGGCATCTCCAACGTCTCCTTCTCCTTCCGCGGCAACAACCCGGTGCGCGAGGCGATCCACGCGGTGTTCCTGTTCCACGCCATCGAGGCGGGCCTCGACATGGGCATCGTCAACGCCGGCGCCCTGGTGGTCTACGACGAGATCGACGCCGAGCTGCGCGACCGGATCGAGGACGTCGTGCTCAACCGGCGGCCCGACGCCGCCGAGCGCCTGCTCGAGATCGCCGAGCAGCACCGCGGCTCCGGGGAGCAGGAGGAGGTCGCCGAGCTCTCGAGTGGCGCTCGCTGCCGCTGGGGGAGCGGATCACCCACTCGCTGGTCAAGGGCATCGACGCCCACGTCGAGGACGACACCGAGCTGCTCCGGGCCGAGATCGCCGCGCGCGGCGGCCGCCCGATCGAGGTCATCGAGGGGCCGCTGATGGACGGCATGAACGTCGTCGGCGACCTGTTCGGCTCCGGC
Source organism: uncultured Actinomycetota bacterium (assembly GCA_963797505.1). Lineage (GTDB taxonomy): Bacteria > Actinomycetota > Actinomycetes > Propionibacteriales > Nocardioidaceae > Marmoricola. The sequence continues at coordinate 19,225 of CAWCQB010000033.1, forward strand.
AAGATGTTCCTGCCCCAGGTGGTGAAGTCCGCACGCGTGATGAAGAAGGCGGTCGCCTACCTGATCCCGTTCATCGAGCAGGAGAAGTCGACAACCCGGAGTACGCCACCGCGAAGGACACCAACGGCACCATCGTGATGGCCACGGTGAAGGGCGACGTCCACGACATCGGCAAGAACATCGTCGGCGTGGTGCTCCAGTGCAACAACTACGAGGTGATCGACCTCGGCGTGATGGTGCCGGCCCAGAAGATCCTCGACAAGGCCACCGAGGTCGGCGCCGACCTGATCGGCCTGTCCGGCCTGATCACGCCGTCGCTGGACGAGATGGTCAACTTCGCCAGCGAGATGGAACGGCAGGGGTTCGAGATCCCGTTGCTCATCGGCGGGGCGACCACCTCGCGCGCGCACACGGCCGTCAAGGTCACGCCGAAGTACAAGGGTCCCGTGATCTGGGTCAAGGACGCCTCCCGCTCCGTCCCCGTGGCGGCGCCGCTCCTGTCCCCGGACCAGCGCGACAAGCTGCTCGCCGACACCGAGGCCGACTACCAGTCGCTGCGCGAGCGCCACGCCGCGAAGACCGACCGGCCGATGGTCTCGCTGGAGGACGCGCGAGCCAACCGGACGCCGATCGACTGGTCGTCGTACGAGCCCACCGGTGCCGGCCATGGGCACCGGCACCCGCGTCTTCTCCGACTACGACCTCGCCGAGCTGCGCGAGTACATCGACTGGCAGCCGTTCTTCAACGCCTGGGAGATGAAGGGCAAGTTCCCCGACATCCTGAACAACCCGACGTCGGGCGAGACCGCGCGCAAGCTGTACGACGACGCGCAGGAGATGCTCGACCGGCTGATCGAGGAGAAGTGGCTCACCGCCGACGGTGTGATCGGCTTCTTCCCGGCCAACGCCGTCGGCGACGACATCGAGGTCTACAGCGACGACGACCGCACCGACGTGCTCGCCACCCTGCACAACCTGCGCCAGCAGGGGCTAGCACCGCGAGGGCGTGCCCAACCGGTCGCTGGGCGACTTCGTGGCGCCGAAGGAGACCGGGCTCGCCGACCACGTCGGCGCGTTCGCCGTCACCGCCGGTCTCGGCAGCCAGGACAAGATCAAGGAGTTCAAGGAGGACCTCGACGACTACAGCGCGATCCTGCTGGAGTCGCTGGCCGACCGGCTCGCCGAGGCCTTCGCCGAGCGGATGCACCAGCGCGTCCGCACCGACCTCTGGGGCCACGTCCCCGAGGAGCAGCTGGCCAACGAGGACCTGATCGCCGAGAAGTACACCGGCATCCGCCCCGCGCCGGGCTACCCCGCCTGCCCCGAGCACACCGAGAAGACCACCCTCTGGGAGCTGCTCGACGTCGAGGACTCCGCCGGCATCGAGCTGACCGAGTCGATGGCGATGTGGCCGGGCGCCTCGGTGAGCGGCTGGTACTTCTCGCACCCGCAGTCGCAGTACTTCGTGGTCGGCCGGCTCGCGCGCGACCAGGTGGCGTCGTACGCCGAGCGCAAGGGCTGGAGCCTCGCGGAGGCCGAGCGCTGGCTGTCCTCCAACCTCGGCTACGACCCCGAGGACTGACGTGTCGCTGCCAACCGCCGTCCTCTGGGACATGGACGGCACCCTCGTCGACACCGAGCCGTACTGGATGGAGTGCGAGTACGCCCTCGCCGAGAAGTACGGCGGCCGCTGGTCCTACGAGGACTGCATGGCCGTCGTCGGGGGCGACCTGCTCGACTCCGCGGCCTACATGCGCGAGCACATGGGCATCGACCGCACGCCCCTGCAGATCGTCGAGGAGCTGCTCGACCACGTGACCGTGATGGTCCAGCGCGAGATCCCGTGGCGCCCGGGTGCGCGTGAGCTGCTCGCCGCCCTGCGGGCGCAGGACGTGCCGTGCGCGCTGGTGACCATGTCGTGGCGCCGGTTCGTCGTACCCGTCCTCGAGGCGTTGCCCGAAGGCTCCTTCGACGCGCTGGTCTGTGGCGACGAGGTCACCCAGGGCAAGCCGCACCCGGAGGCCTACCGACGTGCTGCCGAGCTGCTCGGCGTGGACCCCGGCGAGACGCTGGCCATCGAGGACTCCCCGACCGGAGCCGCGGCCGCAGAGGCCGCGGGCTGCCAGGTGCTGATCGTGCCCCACCACGTGCCGGTGCCGCCGGGGGAGCGCACGGTGCACCGCGACAGCCTCGTGGGCCTGCGCGTCGACGACCTGGCCGACCTCGGCTGACCTGCCCGATCTGACGGGCGTCGTAGTACCCACGTCCACTGGCAGTGCGTCCGTCGCCGCGGACAGAGTCTGGGCAACAGCACCGACTCAAGCCGTGGAGGCCACCATGAACACCACTCGCGTACTCGTACCCACCGTCGCCCTGGCGTCGGCCATCCTGCTCACCACCGGAGCACCCGCGCTCGCCAAGGGCGGCGGCAACGACGTCCGCACCGCCGGCACCTGCCAGGGCGGCGCCCACTGGAAGCTGAAGGCCAAGGCCGACGACCGCGGGATCGAGGTCGAGGCCGAGGTCGACAGCAACCGCAGCGGCCAGACCTGGAACTGGACGCTCACCCACAACGGCGCCGCGGCCGGCTCGGGCACGCGCAGGACGGCCGGCGCGAGCGGTTCCTTCGAGGTACGCCGGGTCACGGGCAACCGTGCCGGCACCGACACCTATGTCTTCCAGGCTCGCCGGCCCGGGACCAGCCAGATCTGTCGCGGGACAGTGCGCTTCTAGCCGGAGCCCACCGCCTCGGCCCTGCATAATCACCGGGGTGACCGTCAGGGTGCTCGTCGTCGACGACCACACCATGGTGCGCCTCGGCCTGGTGCAGCTGATCGCGACCACCGACGACCTCGAGGTGGTCGGCGAGGCAGCCAACGGGGTCGAGGCGGTGGCCCGGGCCGCGGAGCTCGAGCCGGACGTCGTGCTGATGGATCTCCAGATGCCGGAGATGGACGGTGTGCGCGCCACCCGGGAGATCGTGTCGGCGGGCCGCTCGCAGGTGCTGGTGCTCACGTCCTTCTCCGACACCGACCGGATCGTCGACGTGCTCGATGCGGGAGCGGTCGGCTACCTGCTCAAGGACACCGACCCCGAGGAGCTGCTCGAGGCCGTGCGCTCGGTGTCCCGCGGCGACTCACCACTCCACCCGCGCGTCGCCCGGCAGCTGCTCACCGCCCGCAACCGCGGCCGTTCGCCGAGCGGGGACCTCACCACGCGCGAGCGGGAGGTGCTCGAGCTGGTGCGTCAGGGCCTGGCCAACAAGCAGATCGCCCGCCGCCTCGGCATCAGCGAGCGGACCGTCAAGGCGCACCTCACCTCGGTGTTCAACTCCATCGGCGTCACGGACCGGACGGGGGCAGCCCTGTGGGCCCAACGTCACCGGGACCCGGAGGCTCCCTGACGCTCCGAGAGCCAACTCGGAGCACCGTCAGAGCCCGCCGAGGCCCTTGCCGATGAGGACGACGCCGAGGACGAGCAGCAGCACGCTCATCACGGCGGCATTGCTCTGCTGCAGCCACACCCGGAGCTCCTCCAGCGGAGCACGCAGCCGTTCGCTCGCCACGAGGTAGCCCACCACCGGGATCGCGACGGTGCAGGCCGCGAGGAGCGTGTAGATCGCGACTGCCACCGCCTGCTCGCCCGTGGCGAGCGTGGAACCACCGACGATGGTGCCGGCCGCGACACACATGAGCAGGTTCTTGGGGTTCACGGCCGAGAGCAGGAACCCCAGGCCCAGGGCCTTGGGCAGGGTGAAGGAGTCGATGGCGCTCATCCACTTCGGCAGGGTGGCGTCCTCGCCGGGCCGGGGACGACTGCGCCACTGCTTGACCGCGAGCAGGAGCAGCAGGACACCCAGGACGATCTTGATCCACGAGGCCGTGGAGGACGGCCCCGAGGAATCCCCGTCGAGCCCGGCCGTCGCTGCGAGCACCGTGAACAGCACGGTCGCCACCACGATGCCCACGACCCAGCCGATCAGGAAGCCGACGCTGGTGCTGCCCGCCTTCGGGGCCAGCAGCATCAGGATCGTGGCGATGATCGGGATCGGGCTGATCGCCACTCCCACGGCAAGGGGCAAGAGGTCCCCGATGACACCGCCCACGGCGTACCTCCTGCCAGCTCGGGGCCGACCCTGTCAGCGCACCTCCGGCACCCCTTCACCCGACGCGGGTGAGGTTGCGGGCGCAACCTGCTCCGCGTGCGAGGTCCGGCATCGGTGGCGGCTCGTTGCCGAACGTCGGGCAGTGCGCCTGGAAGCTGCACCAGCTGCAGGCCCAGCCCGGGCTGGGCAGGAACTCCCCGGTCTCCCGGGCGAGCTCGATCGCGTGCCAGATCGCCTCGACGAGGCGCTCGGTGGCCAGCAGGTCGTGCTCGTCGGGCTCGTAGCTGACCATCTGGCCGTCGCCGAGGTAGACGAGCCGCAGCAGCGCGGGGACGACGCCGCGGGTGCGCCAGATGACGAGCGCGTAGAAGCGCATCTGGAACAGCGCCTTGCCCTCGAAGCCGACGCCGGGGGAGCGCCCGGTCTTGTAGTCGACCACCCGGATCGCCCCGTCGGGGGCGATGTCGATGCGGTCGACGAACCCACGCAGGAGCAGCTTGGAGTCGAGCAGCGCCTCGACGTAGAGCTCGCGCTCGGCGGGCTCGAGCCGTCGCGGGTCCTCGAGCGCGAAGTAGCCGCGCAGGCTCTCGCGGCAGGAGGCCAGCCAGGCGGTGATCTCCGGGCCCTCGTCGGTGAAGAGCGTGGCCACCTCGGGCTCGGCGTCGAGCACGAACTCCCAGGCGTCCTGCACCATCGCCTCGGCCCGCTCGGGGGTGCGGTCGGCGGCCGGGAGGTCGAAGAGGTCCTCGAGCACCTTGTGCACGACCGTGCCGCGCACCGCGTCGGGCGAGGGCTCCTCGGGCAGCCGGTCGATCATCCGCAGGCGGTAGAGCAGCGGGCAGGTGCGGAAGTCGGCGGCCCGGCTGGGGGAGAGCGCGGCCAGCACGCGCTCGCCGTCGACGGGCGTGCCGATGCGCGTGCGTTCCTCGGGAACGACGGCCTCCGGCACTGCTTCCATGCGGCCAGCGTAGGTGGGGGCGCCGACAGGGACGCCTCGCGCTAGCGTTGCCTCGTGAGCGACGAGGATTCACCCGCAGCGGCGGGGAGTGGGGGCGGTCCTCGCACGTACCCTCCCGGCACCTTGCGCGTGGGGTCCATCCGCGGCGTCGACGTGCTCGTGCGCTCCTCGTGGTTCCTGATCGCCGTGCTGATCGCCATCTGGCTGGCGCCGCGCATCGAGGAGGTCGAGCCCGGACTGGGCGTGCTCAAGTACGTCGCCGGCGTGGGCTTCGCGGTGCTGTTCTACCTCTCCCTGCTGCTCCACGAGGTGGCCCACGCGCTGATGGCGCAGCGCTACGGGCTGGGCGTGCGCTCGATCAGCCTGGTCTTCCTCGGCGGGTTCACCGAGATCGACTCCGAGACCCGGACTCCCGGCCAGGAGTTCAAGGTCGCCGTCGTCGGACCGCTGACCTCGATCGTGGTCGGGCTGCTGTTCATCCCGCTGTGGCTGGCCATCCCCGACGGTCTGATCGGGCTCACCGTGCGCGGTCTCGCGTTCTCCAACATCGTCGTCGGCGATCTACAACCTCATCCCCGGTCTGCCGTTCGACGGTGGTCGCGTGCTCAAGGCCTTCGTCTGGCGGATCACCGGCAACGTCCACCGCGGCACGATCGTGGCGGCGTGGGGCGGTCGCGTCGCCGCCGTGCTGGTGCTGTTCTGGCCGTGGGTGGCACGCCAGTTCTTCGACCTGCAGACCAACATCACCGACTACGTGCTGGCCGTCGTGATCGCCGCCTTCCTGTGGTCCGGTGCGACCGCGTCCATGGTCAGTGCACGCGTACGCCGGCGGCTGCCCGCGCTGAAGGCACGTCCGCTGGCCAGGCGCGTGATCGCCGTTCCCGACGACCTGCCGGTCAGCGAGGCCGTACGCCGCGCCCAGGAGGCCGGTGCCGGGGCGATCGTCGTGCACGTGGGTGACGACCGGCTCAGCGGCATCGTCAGCGAGACCGCGTTGCTGGCCACCCCCGAGGACCGACGCGCGTGGGTGCCCGGTCAGCTCGCTCGCCCGATCCATCGAGGACGGCCTGCTGCTGCCCGCCGACATCGTGGGGGAGGACCTCGTCCGCGCCATGTCGGCCACGCCGGCCGAGGAGTACGTCCTCGTCGAGGGCGACGGCTCCATCCTGGGCGTGCTCGCGACCGCCGACGTGGACCGCGCCTTCGAGGAGGGTGCACGCAAGTGAGCACCCCCGACTGGTCCGGCGTACGCCGCGGGCCGCTGAGCGCCGGCGAGTGGGTCCGCCTCACCGACGCCAAGGGGCGCCGCCACAACATCTGCCTCGAGGTGGGGAAGTCCTTCCACACCAACCGGGGTGGCATCTCCCACGACGACATCATCGGCCGCGAGGAGGGGTTCACGCTGACCTCCACCTCGGGCGGCGAGTACCTCGTGTTCCGCCCGCTGCTCAGCGAGTTCGTCGTGTCCATGCCGCGGGGCGCGGCCGTCGTCTACCCCAAGGACGCCGCCCAGATCGTCGCGATGGCCGACATCTTCCCGGGCGCCCGCGTGGTCGAGGCCGGCGCCGGCTCCGGCGCGCTGAGCTGTTCGCTGCTGCGCGCCGTCGGTCCGGGCGGACACGTGTCGTCCTTCGAGCGCCGCGAGGAGTTCGCCGACATCGCCCGCCGCAACGTCGGCGCAGTTCTTCGGCGCACCCGAGGGCGAGACCCATCCGGCGTGGACCCTCACCGTCGGTGACCTCGTCGAGTGCCTGCCCGGGGCCGAGAAGCCCGGCAGCGTCGACCGGGTCGTGCTCGACATGCTGGCGCCCTGGGAGTGCGTCGACGTCGTCGCCGACGCGCTCACCCCCGGCGGCATCGTGGTGGCGTACGTCGCGACGACCACCCAGCTCGGCCGGATCGTCGAGACCCTGCGCGCCCACGGCGAGTTCACCGAGCCCCAGCCGTGGGAGACCCTGGTCCGCGACTGGCACGTCGAGGGACTCGCCGTACGCCCGGGGCACAAGATGAACGGCCACACCGGGTTCCTGGTCACCGCGCGCCGGATGGCGCCCGGCAACTCGGCCCCGGTGAAGAAGCGTCGTCCCGCCCCCGGGGCCTACGGAGTCGACTACGACGGGCCGCGTCCGGCCGGGCATGCCGCCGCAGGGTAGCGACCCGGAATGACGCCTCCAGCCCCGCTCGTGTGAACGGAATGTTTCAGATCGACAACCAAACGAGTGACACACGTCGCTAACCACTTGGCAGGGCAACTCTTCCGAGTAGGGTCGAAATCCAGATCCTGCCCACGGAGGTGGTTCACGTGCCTGATTCAGGTGCCGAGCACGGCCCGACCACGGCCCAGCTGCTGAACCAGGTCTCCTTCCTCGAGGCCGAGGTCGCAGAGCTGCGCCGTCGGCTCGCGGACGGACCGGGCAATGCCCGCGACCTGGACCAGCGCCTGCTGGACACGCAGCGCTCACTCTCGGCGGTGACCTCGCAGAACGAGCGCCTCGCCCAGACGCTGCGCGAGGCCCGCGAGCAGATCATCACGCTCAAGGAGGAGGTCGACCGGCTGGCCCAGCCGCCGACCGGCTTCGGCACCTTCCTCAAGCGCAACGAGGACGACTCCGTCGACGTGTTCACCGGCGGGCGCAAGCTCCGGGTCAACGTCAGCCCCTCGGTCGAGCTCGACCACCTGACCAAGGGCCAGGAGGTCATGCTCAACGAGGCCCTCAACGTCGTCGCCGCCCTCGACTTCGAGGAGGTCGGCGAGGTCGTCATGTTCAAGGAGCTGCTCGCCGACGGCGAACGCGTCCTGGTCATCGCCAACGCCGACGAGGAGCGCGTCGTACGCCTCGCCCAGCCGCTGCGCGAGCTGACGCTGCGCGCCGGCGACTCGCTGCTGCTCGACGCCAAGTCCGGCTACGTCTACGAGAAGGTGCCCAAGTCCGAGGTCGAGGAGCTCGTCCTCGAGGAGGTGCCCGACATCGACTACCGCTCGATCGGCGGCCTCTCCGGCCAGATCGAGCAGATCCGCGACGCGGTCGAGCTGCCCTACCTCCACCCCGAGCTGTTCAAGGACTACCAGCTCAAGCCGCCGAAGGGCGTGCTGCTCTACGGGCCTCCCGGCTGCGGCAAGACGCTGATCGCGAAGGCCGTCGCCAACTCGCTGGCCAAGAAGGTCGCCGAGCGGACCGGCCAGGAGGGGCGCTCCTTCTTCCTGAACATCAAGGGCCCCGAGCTGCTCAACAAGTACGTCGGCGAGACCGAGCGGCACATCCGCCTCGTCTTCCAGCGTGCTCGCGAGAAGGCCAGCAACGGCACGCCCGGTGATCGTGTTCTTCGACGAGATGGACTCCCTGTTCCGCACCCGCGGCTCGGGCGTCTCCTCCGACGTCGAGAACACCATCGTCCCGCAGCTGCTCTCCGAGATCGACGGTGTCGAGGGGCTCGAGAACGTCCTGGTCATCGGCGCCTCCAACCGCGAGGACATGATCGACCCCGCGATCCTGCGGCCCGGCCGTCTCGACGTGAAGATCAAGATCGAGCGTCCGGACGCCGAGTCCGCCCGCGACATCTTCTCCAAGTACCTCACCGCCGAGCTGCCGCTGCACGCCGCCGACCTGGCGGAGTTCGGTGGCGACAAGGACGCCTGCGTCGCCGGCATGATCACCGCGACCGTCGAGCGGATGTACACCGAGTCCGAGGAGAACCGCTTCCTCGAGGTCACCTACGCCAACGGCGACAAGGAGGTCCTGTACTTCAAGGACTTCAACTCCGGCGCGATGATCCAGAACATCGTCGACCGGGCCAAGAAGATGGCGATCAAGGAGGTCATCGACCACGACCAGCCGGGCATGCGCGTGCAGCACATGCTCCAGGCGTGCGTCGACGAGTTCAAGGAGAACGAGGACCTCCCCAACACCACCAACCCCGACGACTGGGCGCGCATCTCCGGCAAGAAGGGCGAGCGGATCGTGTTCATCCGCACGCTCATCACCGGCAAGCAGGGCACCGAGCCCGGCCGCTCGATCGACACGGTCTCCAACACCGGTCAGTACCTCTGAGCGCTGCGCCGAGCTCGCGAGGCGCAGAAGAGCGAAGAGGTTGAGGAGCGGCTGCACGCACCGGAGCGCAGCGACGGGACGTGCACCGCGTCTCGAAACCTGAGCGCTGCGCCGAGCGAGGCGACGAGTGCGTCGAGACGCTCGTTTCGACGAGCGCTCGCGGAGTCGCTGTTCAACCAGGCTGACGCTCGCTCCTCAACCACCGAACACGAAGGGCGCCGACCTCGCGGTCGGCGCCCTTCGTCGTTGTCCCGGGTGGTGTCAGTCGCCGTCGGGGCCGAGGAACTTGTAGATGCCCTTGCCCCAGGTCGGCTCCTCCGGGATCAGCGCGATCCGGGCGGCCTCGGTCATCCGGCCCTCGGAGCCCTTGATGCCGAAGCCCGGGCTGTGCGAGGTCTTCTGGCGCCAGGTGGCGTTGAAGTTGGCGTTGTGACGGAACACCTGGCCGGCGCTCTTGATCGTCTGGACCTGCTCGTCGCCGGTGAAGGCGAAGAGGCTGAAGTTGGCCGAGCCGCTCATCGTGACGTAGCCCTTGGTGTCGTTGCCGTAGTGGCCCATGATCGTGAACCACTTGCTGTGGTTGTACTTGACGATCTCGCGCTTGCTGTTGGTGATCACCGACTGGCGCAGCGGGATCGCCGCCGCGGCCCGAGCCGTTGCGCAGGATCGAGATGACCGGCCGGCTGCTGACCGAGTAGATCATCTTGATGTCGCAGCCCTGGTTCCACAGCTGACGCAGCCGCTTGGCGATCCAGACACCGCGGTCACCGTAGATCGAGTAGTTGATGATGCGGATGCGGGTGCGGCCGCCCGGCGTACCGACGTCGGCGCCGGTGCACTTGACCGGGGCGAGCGTGCGCATCACCGGGTCGGTGCTGGCGTTGGCGTGGAACGGGAAGAACTCGTCGGTGTAGACGCCGCGGTCCCACAGCTTGTGCGGCGCCGCCACCGGCACGCCGATGCGGGTCTGGGAGTAGACCGACATGAAGTCGCCGTAGATCGCGGGGTCGTGGGTGACCTCGGCCTGGTTCCACTGACCCTCGTAGCCCATCGTGGTGAGGTTCATCGAGGTCTGGATGACGGTGTTCTTCACGTGGTAGGGACCGACGTTGGTGAACAGGAAGTACTTCGCGTGGGGCGTGCCGCCACGGCCACGGCAGGAGCCACGGCACTCACGGGCGAAGCTGACCTGGTTGACCGTCTCGGGGTGGCCGGGCCGGGCGAGCCTGGTGCCGAGCTTCTTCTTCAGGAAGCGCCACTGCGGGTTGGGCGCGTTGCGGGCCTTCGCCGCCACGACCTGGACGCTGACGCCACGGTTCTTCGCCGCGACGAGGGCCCGGGCGATCGTCCAGTCCTTGAAGGACCACGTGGCGATCCTGATGGTGCCCGCGCTCGGGGAGGACAGGCCGTTGGCCAGCCGACGGGCGCCCCAGGTGCTGTTGATGGTCATCAGCACCCGGTTGCGGATCGCGAACTTCGCCTTCTTCCCGGCGTTGGGGAAGCTGAAGTAGCTGTTCGCCGGGATGGTGTACCTCGCCGGGGGCTGGCCGAACACGCGGGCGGCTGCCGGCTTGGCTGCGACTGCGGTCGGAGCAGCGGCTGAGGAGGATCCGGCGAAGGCGAGCAACGACGCGAGCAGGGCCGCGACGAGGACGACGATCGAGGTACGACGAACGGGCATGGGCTTCCCCCGAAGACAATTTTGAGCCGAGACACCCGGGCTGGGGCCTCGGAAACCTAACATGCCAGTCCGTGCCAAGGACCCGATTCATAGGCACTTGTCTAGACGCGTGCGGGGGCGCCGTACGCTCGGCCCCATGAGCGTTCGACGGGTCATGGGGACGGAGACCGAGTTCGGCATCTCGGTCGCCGGGCATCCGCACGCCAACCCGATGGTGGCGAGCACCCGGCTGGTGAACGCCTACGCCACGGCCACCCTGAAGGCCCGACGGGCCCGCTGGGACTTCGAGGAGGAGTCGCCCCTGCGCGACGCCCGCGGGTTCGACATGTCCCGCGACGTCGCCGACCCCAGCCAGCTGACCGACGAGGACCTCGGGCTGGCCAACGTGATCCTCACCAACGGCGCCCGGCTCTACGTCGACCACGCGCACCCCGAGTACTCCACTCCCGAGTGCACCAACCCGATGGACATCGTCGTCTGGGACAAGGCGGGGGAGCAGATCGCGCTCGACGCCACCCGGTTCGCCACGCGTGCCGGGCGAGGGCGACCTGGTGCTCTACAAGAACAACACCGACAACAAGGGCGCGTCGTACGGCGCCCACGAGAACTACCTGGTCCGCCGCTCCACGCCGTTCGGCGACATCGTGCGCCACCTGACCCCGTTCTTCGTCAGCCGCCAGGTGGTCTGCGGCGCCGGCCGGGTCGGCCTGGGGCAGGACGGGCACGGCGACGGCTTCCAGATCAGCCAGCGGGCCGACTACTTCGAGGTCGAGGTCGGCCTCGAGACGACCCTCAAGCGGCCGATCATCAACACCCGCGACGAGCCGCACGCCGACCCGGAGAAGTACCGCCGCCTGCACGTGATCATCGGCGACGCCAACCTGGCCGAGACCTCGACGTACCTCAAGGTCGGCACCGCCGCCCTGGTGCTCTCCATGATCGAGGACCGGTTCATCACCACCGACCTGAGCGTCTCGCGGCCGGTGGCCTCGCTCAAGGAGGTCTCGCACGACCCGAGCCTCACCCACCTGCTCGAGGTCGGCGACGGCCGCAAGATGACCGCCGTACAGCTGCAGTGGGAGTACTTCCACCTCGCCGAGCGCTACCTCGAGGAGCGCCGCGGCGGTGACGTCGACCCGCCCACCAAGGACGTCATGAAGCGCTGGGAGTCGGTGCTCACCCGCCTCGAGCGCGACCCCTTCGAGTGTGCCGACGAGCTCGACTGGGTGGCCAAGCTGAAGCTGCTCAACTCCTACCGCGACCGCGACGGCCTGGCCTGGTCGGACGCCAAGCTGCACCTGATCGACCTGCAGTACGCCGACCTGCGACCCGAGAAGGGCCTCTACCACCGGCTGCTCAAGCTCGGCCGGATGAAGCGGCTGGTCTCCGACTCCGTCGTCGAGGAGGCCATGCACGAGCCCCCGGAGGACACCCGGGCCTACTTCCGCGGCCGCTGCCTGAGCAAGTACGCCGACAACATCGCCGCCGCGTCCTGGGACTCCGTGATCTTCGACCTCCCCGGCCACGAGTCGCTCCAGCGCGTCCCCACCATCGACCCCCTCCGCGGCAGCCGCGCCCACGTCGGCGCCCTCCTCGACGAGCACGACACCGCCCTCGGGCTCTTCGAGGCGCTCACCCGCCGCTGAACCCGCCCTGATCGCCACGCACAGGGCGTTCTTGGACATTTCCAAGAGGGCGTTCAGGCCGGGGGAGTAGGTTCCTCCGTGAGAGCCAGCCAGTCGTGACCCGAGACACGATCGGTTGGCTCTCACTCGGATCGTCTCCGGAGCAGCGCGAGCGTCAGGGCTGCATGTACTTGTAGATCCCCTTGCCCCAGGTCGGCGCGGTCTCGGGGACGCCCGGGATGGGCAGTGCCCGGCCGGAGGCCGAGAGGCGTGCGTGCGGCGGCTTCTTGGAGGTCTTCTGGTTCCAGGTGCGTGTTGAAGGCCGCCAGGTAGGGCCTGGTCTGGGCGACGCTGCGGATGCGCTGCATCTGCTCGTCGTTGCCGAACGCGGACAGCGACCAGTTGGCCGACCCGTTGAAGGTCACCCAGGCCGAGGGCATGCCGTTCCAGTGGCCGGTGATCGTCATCCACTTGCTGTGGTTGTACTTGTCGATCTCGCCGGCGCTGTTCTTGGTGACCGACTGCCGCATCGGGATCGGCCCGCGTCCGGACCCGTTGCGCAGGATCTGCAGCACCGGGCGGGTGACCAGGCTGTAGATGATCCGGACGTCGCAGCCCGGCGTTCCACAGCTGCGCGCAGGCGCTTGGCGATCCAGACGCCGCGGTCGCCGTACATGGCGTACTGGATGATCCGGATGCGGGTGCGGTGGTTGGCCGTGCCGCCGTAGCCGGCGCCGGTGCAGCGGACGCCGCGCGAGGTTCTGCATGACCGGGTCCTGCGCCGCGCCGCGCCCGGGCGTGGGAAGAAGTAGTCGGCGACGCTCGGCCGAAGCTGCGCACGTGGTACGGGTTCGCGGTCGCGGTGCGCGAGCCGGGCCTGCTTGAAGACGCTCAGGTAGTCGTCGTAGACCGACTTGTACTTCATCACCGTCGCCTGGTTCCACTGGCCGGTGTAGCCGAACTTGGTGAGGTTCATCGAGGTCTGGAAGGTGACGTAGCGCTGCTGGCTGCGGCCGATCTTGTCGAACAGGAAGTACTTCGCGTGCGCGGTTCCGCCCGGCCCGCGGCACGAGCCACGGCACTCGCGGGCGAAGCTCACCGTGTCGGCGCTGGCGGGGTAGCCCGGGCCGGGTGAGGCGGCTGCCGAAGCGCTTCTTGAGGTACTTCCAGGGCGCCTTCTGCTTGTTGGCCGCCTTGGCGGCGACCACCTGCACGCTCACGCCACGGGCCCGCGCAGCGACCAGTGCGCGCGCGATCGCCCAGTCGTCGAAGGTCCAGGTGGCGATGCGGATCTTGCCGTTGCCCGGCATCGGCGTGCCGATGCTCGTCCGGCGGACCGCCCCAGGTGCCCTTGATGCTGTTCAGCACCCGGTTGCGGATGGCCAGCTTCGCCTTCTTGCTCGCGGTTGGGGTAGGCGAAGAAGTTCCCCGACGGCGGGCGCGTAGATGATGCGGCGGCTGCCCGACGGCACGGGCCGACTTCGTCGCGGCGGGCGCGGCCGCGACGGCGTGCGCCTCGGCGGCGGACGCCGCCGACACCGAGGTCGTGGTGAGTCCGGCTGCCACCAGGGCAGAGACCAGACCGAGCAGGATCGCGCGCGGCGTACGACGCATGGGATCTCCTTCGCAGGAGTAGCGGACCGAGAGACCTGAGAGGGACTTGGAAACTAACACGCAGCGGTCTCGATATTGGGGAGCGCGCCCGGGCGCTCAGTCGCGGGTCAGGTAGCGGTAGATGCCCTTGCCGAACGCCGGCTCGTCCTCGGGCAGCCCACGGAGCAGGGCGGCCCGGGTCAGGTACGGCGCCCGGCCGCGACCGAACGCTGCCACCCGGCCGTAGCTGGGCTCGTCCGAGGACTCCTGCTTCCAGGTCTTCACGAAGTTGGCGTTGTAGCGCAGTGCCTCGCGCGCGCTGGAGATGCGCTGCATCTGCTCGTCGTCACCGAAGGCGAGGTTCGCCCAGTTGGCCGACCCGCTGAAGGTCACGTAGGTCGCCCTGCGACTTGCCCCAGGCGCCGATGATCGTCATCCACTTGCTGTGGTTGTACTTCACGAGGTTGCCCCACGAGTCGGTCACCACCGACTGCCGCATCGGGATCGGGCCACGCCCGGTCGGGTTGCGCAGGATCGAGAGCACCGGCCTGCTGCTGACGGAGTAGATGATCGAGACGTCGCAGCCCGCCTTCCACAGCGCCCGCAGCTTCTTGGAGAGCCACACGCCCGCGGTCGCCGTAGATGGCGTACTGGTTGACGCGGATCTTCGTCCTGCCACCCGGCGTCGTGGCTCCGACGCAGCGGGTGCGCGTTCAGGATCTGCATGGCCGGGATCCTGCGGCGGCGGTGGCCTGCGGGCGCGGGAAGAAGTAGTCGACGACCGGCCCGAGCACCTTCACGTGGTAGGGCTGCGCCACCGGCCGGGCCAGCCGCGCCTGCCTGAAGATGCTCAGGAAGTCGGCGTACACGTCGGGGGAGTGGGAGACCTGCGCCTGGTTCCACTGGCCCTGGTAGGCCATGTAGGTGAGGTTCATCGAGGTCTGGAAGGTGATCGCCGGGACGTGCGCGGCGCCGACGTCCTTGAACAGGAAGTACTTCGCGTGCGGGGTGCCGCCCGGGCCTCGGCAGGCTCCGCGGCAGACGCGCGCGAAGCTGGCCGTGTCGCGGCTCAGCGGGTAGCCCGGGCGGTACAGCTTCTGGCCGAGGCGCTTGCGCAGCCAGCGCCAGGCGGGGTGCGTCGAGTTGCGGGTCTTGGCGGCGACGATCTGCACGCTGACCCCGCGCTTGCGCGCGGCCACCAGCGCGTGGGCGACGTCCCAGTCGTCGAAGGACCAGGTCGCGATCCGGATGGAGCCGTTCTCCGGCAGCGGGCGTGCCGATGCTGGTACGCCGGCCGCCCCAGGTGCTGTTGATCGTCTTCAGCACCCGGTTGCGGATGGCCAGCCGCTCGGCCTTGCCCAGGTTGGGGTAGCTGAAGTAGCTGGTGGCCGGCACCACGTAGCTGCGCGGCGGCTGGCCCGGGTGGCTTCGGCGGCGCCTTGGGCTTCTTCGGCTTGGGCTTCGGCTTGGGCGTGCTGCTTCTTCTGGTGCTGCTTCTTCTGGTGCTGCTTCTTCGGCTTGTGGTGCTTGGGCTTGTGGCTGCGTCTGGTGCTGCTGGTGCTTGGCCTGCTGGTGCGTGGCGCTGGCGGCTGCGGCGGTCGCGGCACCCGCGGGAGCGGCGAGCGGCAGCAGGGTGAGGAGCAGGGCCACGAACGTGACGAGCACGGTGGCGAGGGCGCGCACGGACGCGCGCGCAGGGGTAACCGGCCGACCATGGGGGAAGGCCTTGAGAGGGAGAGACATCTGTCTTCTTCCGGACAAGGAACAGGTCGCTCCCAGCCCACCACGGTTTCGTCCCGGTTTGGGGGAGGCATGCCGCGTGGGATCGTGCACGGTTCTCGATCAGGTGTGTTCGGGTCACACCGCTCGGGTGAGTGGATAGGGTCGAGGCAACGACGTACCAGCGTCCGGTCACAGGAGGTCGCCATGGCGCAGGAGCAGAAGCAGCCGCGCAAGTCCCACGAGGAAGAGGAGCCGACCGATGCGGCGCCCGCACCGGCCGATGCCGTCACCGAGCGCAAGGAACAGCTCGACGAGGACATCGACGCGATCCTCGAGGACATCGACGACGTCCTCGAGACCAACGCCGAGGACTTCGTGAAGTCGTTCATCCAGAAGGGCGGTCAGTGAGCCTCGATGACTCCACGCCCGACACTCTGGTGCCCGACTGCCTGAGTCCTTCCTGACCCCCGGCACGTCCTCGTTCTCCGAGTTCGTCGGCGCGGTGTCGCCCGACCTGCTGCCCTCGCGGATGACCCTGCCCGCCGGCAGCGCCGCCGACCTGGCCCCGCACGCGACCACGATCGTCGCGGCGACGTTCGACGGCGGCGTCGTGATGGCCGGTGACCGGCGCGCCACGATGGGCAACATCATCGCCCAGCGCGACATCGAGAAGGTCTTCCCGACCGACGAGTACTCCTGCGTCGGCATCGCCGGCACCGCCGGCCTCGCGGTCGAGATGGTGCGGCTCTTCCAGACCGAGCTCGAGCACTACGAGAAGATCGAGGGCACCACGCTCTCGATCGACGGCAAGGCCAACCGGCTCTCCGCGCTGATCCGCGGCAACCTCGGCGATGGCGATGCAGGGCCTGGCCGTCGTACCCCTGTTCGCCGGCTTCGACCTCGTCAACGAGCAGGGCCGGATCTTCTCCTACGACGTCACCGGCGGCCGCTACGAGGAGACCGCGTTCCACTCGGTCGGCTCCGGCTCGGTGTTCGCCCGCGGCTCGCTGAAGAAGCTCTACCGCGACGACCTCGACCAGCAGCAGTGCGTCACCGCGCTCATCCAGTCGTTGTACGACGCCGCCGACGACGACTCCGCCACCGGTGGGCCCGACCTCACCCGCCGGATCTTCCCGGTCGTCAGCGTGATCACCGCCGACGGCCACACCCGGATGTCGCAGGACCAGGTCGCCGCGATCGCCGACGAGGTCGTGACCGGCCGGATGCAGCGACCCGACGGCCCCAACGCCTCCCCACTGACCAGTGAACGGACCTGCCCATGAGCGAGCGAAGCGAGCAGTGACCGAGCGCACGAGGCATCCGGCAGGCCTGCCTGCCGATGCGAAGCGAGGTCGCCCATGAGCATGCCGTTCTACGTCTCGCCCGAGCAGCTGATGAAGGACCGGGCGGACTTCGCGCGCAAGGGCATCGCCCGCGGGCGCTCCGTCGCGGTGGTGCGGTACGCCGACGGCGTGCTCTTCGTCTCCGAGAACCCCTCGGCCGCGCTGCACAAGATCAGCGAGATCTACGACCGGATCGCCTTCGCCGCGGTGGGCCGCTACAACGAGTTCGAGAACCTCCGCATCGCCGGCGTCCGTCTCGCCGACATGCGCGGCTACTCCTACGACCGGCGCGACGTGACCGGCCGCGGGCTGGCCAACGCCTACGCCCAGACCCTCGGCACGATCTTCTCCAGCGGGGGAGAGAAGCCCTACGAGATCGAGATCTTCGTGGCCGAGGTCGGCGACACCGCCGACGACGACCAGATCTTCCGGCTCACCTTCGACGGCCAGGTCGTCGAGGAGCACGACTACGCCGTCATGGGTGGCGCGGCGGAGGCGGTGACGACGTACCTCAAGGAGCGCTACACCGCGGGCCTGTCCCGCAACGAGGCGCTGGCCCTCGCGGCCGCGGCGCTCGGGCAGAACGAGACCGGGCACCGGGACGTCCCGGCGCGCGACCTCGAGGTCGCGGTGCTCGACCGCACCCGCACGCAGGAGCGCAAGTTCAAGCGGATCGCCCCGCCGGTGCTCGTCGGGATCCTGGGGGACCAGGGCGAGTCGCGCCGAGGCCGAGGAGACCTCGACCGATCCCGAGCAGCCGGCCGCGCTCCCGACGACGGCACCGCGCCGAGAACGACGACGAGCCGCCCATCGCACCGTAGGTGCGACGAGCGGCTCGTCGGGCGTGCGTCAGGCCGCGAGCTCGAGCTCGGCGTCCTCGACGGCTGCGTCGGCGTCCTCCGGGCGGGGGCGCCGCAGCATCACCAGGGCCACGAGCACGCCCAGCGCCAGGAACCCGGCGCCGGTCTCGAAGGACTGCCGCATCCCGGCCACCACGTCGCCCGGCACCGTGTGCGAGGCGTAGACGGTGACCAGCACGGCGAGGCCCAGGCTGCCGCCGATCTGCTGCGACATCTGCAGCAGCCCGGACGCTGACCCGGCGTGCGCCGGCTCGACGTCGCTGAGCACCGCGACGGTGATCGGCATGAAGGTCAGTCCGGCGCCCATGCCGACGAGCAGCATCGGGCCGAGCAGGCCGTCGACGTACGCCGCTGTCGTTGCCGAGGGCCGAGACCCACAGGTTCGCCACGGCGACCAGGGTCGCGCCGGTCGCGATCAGCGGGCGTACGCCGAACCGCTGGACCAGCCGCGGGGAGATCCGCGAGGTGGCGAAGATCAGCAGGGTCAGCGGCAGGAACGCGAAGCCGGAGCGGAGGGCGCCGTACCCGAGCACGCCCTGCATGAACTGCACGGTGAAGAAGAAGAACGCGAACTGCGCTCCGACGAACAGCGCCATCACCGTGACCGCACCGACGCGCATCCGGCTGCGCAGCAGCTCCGATCGGGAGCAGCGGGGCAGCCGTACGCCGCTGGTGGACGGCGAACGAGCCGAGCAGCACGACCGCGACGGCGAACGCGGCGAGCGTGCCGGCCGGAGGTCCAGCCGTGGTCCGGCGCGTTGATGAAGCCGAACACCAGGCTCGCCGAGCCGAGCGTCGCCATGACGGCACCGGCCACGTCGAAGCGGGCGCGCTGGCGCTCGGTCTCGGCGACCAGTCGACGGACCAGCGAGCAGCACGACGATGCCGAGCGGGACGTTGATCAGCAGCGACCAGCGCCACGAGGCGTAGCCGGTCAGCACGCCGCCGAGCAGCAGGCCGATCGAGGCGCCGGCCGAGGAGACCGCGCTGAACAGGGCGAGCGCCTTGTTGCGGGCGGCCGCGTCAGGTGCCGAGGTGGTGAGCAGCGCCAGCACGCTCGGGGCCGCAATGGCGGCGCCGACGCCCTGGAGCGCCCGGGCCGCGACCAGCAGCTCGGCGGTGGGGGCCAGCCCACCGAGGAGGGAGGCCGAGGTGAACACGGCCAGGCCGGCCATGAACGTGCGACGACGACCGAAGACGTCGCCGAGGCGGCTGCCGAGGAGCAGCAGTCCGCCGAAGGTCAGGGTGTAGCCGTTCAGCACCCACGACAGGGCCGAGGGGGTGAAGCCGAGGTCGCCGCGGATGTCGGGGAGGGCGACGTTCACGACAGCCATGTCGAGGATGAGCATGAGCTGGACGGTGAGGATGAGCGCCAGTCCGAGGGCGCGCTTCACCTGAGGTGACATGGGATGTTTCCTTGTCTCACGAGAGTGACGTAGACTTATCGGAGAGTTCCTCCGGTTAACCGGTACAGTACGGAGACAGTCTCCGTTTAGCAAGGGGTGCAACGCAATTGGGTGCCGAGGTGTCCGACCGCGACCGAGGTCGAGCGCAAGCCGCTGCGGGCCGATGCCCAGCGCAACTACGACAAGATCGTCGAGACCGCGCGGGCGATGTTCCGTGAGCGCGGCGCGGACGCCTCCCTGGACGAGATCGCCAAGCGGGCCGGGGTCGGACCCGGCACCCTCTACCGGCACTTCCCGACGCGCGAGGCCCTCATCGACGCGGTCATGCGCGACTGGGCCGACCGGATCAACGCCGACAGCGACGAGGCCGCCGCCTCCGAGCTGCCCGCCGCGCGAGGCGCTGTCGGGCTGGTTCAGCAAGTTCGTCGAGAACGTCGGGATCTACCACGGCGCGGCCGCCAAGGTGATGGCCGCGATGGACGACCCGGCCTCACCGATCTACCGCAAGTGCCAGGTGCTGGTCGGCGCCAACCAGAAGGTGCTCGACAGCGTCCGCGAGAAGGGCGCCCTGCGCGACGGCGTCGACGCGCGCGAGGTGATGCGCATCGTCAGCGGGATCGCCACGGTCGTCGACCAGTCCGGCATCAAGGCCGACGACGCCGAGCCGATGCTCGCGATCGTGCTCGACGGGATCCTCGTCGACCTGAGCGACTAGGCCGGCGGCTCTCCGGCATCTCTCGGCGCCTCGGGGGGCGAACGACTCGTCGTGCGACCTGCGGGGCCCGGCCGATCAGGAAGACGACCAGCGAGAACGGCACCCGAAGATGACGACCAGCACGATGATGGCGATCAGCGAGGAGGCTCGCGGAATACCGCATCGTCAACGGTGCTGTGACCTGATCCATCTCACGGACATAACGGGGCCCGGGCACCGGCCCGGACCCCGCTAGCGTGCACGTCGGCGCTGCTCAGCCGGTGGTCAGGCTGGTGTCGTCGAGCAGGAAGTTCGTGGCCGCCGCGGAGTCCTCGGTGCCGGTGAGCTTCAAGGTGATCGTCTTCCCGGCGTACGCCGAGAGGTCGATCGTCTTCTGCACGTAGCCCGCGCTCGCGTTCACGTTGGAGTACGTCGCCTTCGTGGTCGTCGTACCCCCGCTCGTGACCGCGACCGTGAGCTTGTCGTACGCCGTGCTGCCGGTCTCCTCGGTGTCGATGTAGAGGTAGAAGGACAGCGAGGCGCTCGACGCGGCCGGGACCGTGACGGTCTGCGACAGCGTGTCGGTGTGCGTGGTGCCGTACCCGTCGAGCCAGGCGTAGTAGCTGCCGGCGTGCGGGGTGCCGCTCGTGGAGTTGGTGATCACTCCGGAGCTCGACGTCCACGACGTCGCACCCGACTCGAAGCCCGGGTTGGCCAGCAGGTTGCTGCCCGTCCCGCCGCCACCCGTGGTGCCGCAGGTCTCGGTCGGTGTGACGCTGACGCCCTTCCAGGCAGCCACGGTCGCCGTGCACTGGGCCGAGGTCGCGCCGTAGAGGTCCTTCGCGGCCTTGATCATCCCGTTGGCGGCCTGCGGGTACGTCGTGGTCGACGTCCAGTAGGTCGTCATCGACGCGGTACCACTCGGCCGCCGCGGCCGCCCGGCCGATGCCGGTCAGCGTGGTGCCGTTGCAGGTGGTGCCGTTGTGCGGCAGGCCGCCGATGGTCTTCGACCCGGTGCCCTCGGAGAGCAGGTAGAACAGGTGGTTGCCCACGCCCGAGGAGTAGTGCGGGTCGAGGTTCTTGGTGCTCGTCGACCAGCAGTTCACCGAGCCGCCGTCGGCGGACGGGTTGTCCATCCGCCGCAGGTAGGTGCCGTCCTTCATGATCTTCTCGCCGATGTAGTAGTCACCGGGGTCGGAGGCGTTGTTGGCGGAGAACTCCACCATCGTGCCCATCACGTCGGAGGTCGACTCGTTGAGACCGCCCGCGTCGCCGGAGTAGCCGAGCCCGTCGGTGGCCGCGGTGACGCCGTGCGACATCTCGTGGCCGGCCACGTCGATGGCGACGACCGGCTTGAGGGTCGAACCGCCGTCGCCGTAGGTCATGCAGAAGCACGAGTCGTCCCAGAAGGCGTTCTCGTAGCTGTTGCCGAAGTGCACGCGCGAGAACGCAGCGACACCGTTGTTGCGGATGCCGCTGCGGCCGAAGGTGTTCTTGTAGAAGTCCCACGTGAGGGCCGCGCCGTAGTGCGCGTCGACCGCCGCGCTCTGCTTGCTCGAGGTGGTGCCGGTGCCCCAGACGTCGTCGGTGTCGCTGAACAGGGTGCCGGTGCGGTAGTCGCTCTCGCTGGTGATCCCGGTGGCGTCGTACGTCTTGTGGCCGCCGCGCGCCCCGTCGGTGAGCGTCCAGCTCGAGCCGCTCGGGGTGGTGGTCAGGCTGACGGTGCCGCTGTAGAGCGAGCTGCCGGTGCCGGTGTCGGTCACGATCTGCGGCAGTACGGCGAGCTGCTTGCCGGTGCGCGCGTCGGTGTAGACGAGGTTGCGGATCGGCGTGCCGTCCTTCGCGGTGCCGCGTCACGGTCGACTCCCAGGCCAGCACGGGCTTGTGGTTCGCGGCGTACACGACCTTGCGTGCGTCCTGGCCGCGGACCTTGCTCGCGGCCACGCGTCGGCGCGGTCGAGCCGAGCGCGATGTCGGCCCTCGAGGCCCAGTCGACCGTCTGCGGCGCACCCGACCTCGGTCTGGTGCACGACGAGGTCGCCGCCCACGACGGGGAGTCCGGCGTAGGTGCGCTCGTAGCGGACGTGCTCGACCCCGTCGACGTCGCGCTGGACGTCCTTGACGACGAGGTCCTGCTTCGCCCCGAGGCGGAGCTGGCGCGCGCGGGTGTCCTCACCCTGCTTCGCATCAGCCACCGCGGCCTTGCGTTGACCCGGCCCGAACGACGGATCCGCTCGATGGCTGGTCTGGTGCCCGGACGGGCCGGACGTGACCCTGGCCGGCGTGGCGGCCTGGACCGTCCCCGTCATGGCCAGAGAGCTCAGCGCGAGAGCCGCAACGGCTCCGGCGCATGTCCCGAGATGTGCTCGATTCACAGCACTGCCTTTCTCTGCAACCGGCCGGGATCTCCGTGCCGGCGCCAGGTGCCCGGGCCGCACTCGACCGGTGGGTCTGGTGGGGGAGGGCGCGATGGCTGCGCAGAGCCTTGCCTGCCGCGGCCCGGTGCAACAGCCCGGAGAATGTGCGCTGCACGTTCCTGCAGATCTGCACAGTTTCGTGAACCGGTCCGCGCGGGCGCCCTCGGACCAGCCATCGGACGCATAGGGTGTGGACGTGGACCGGCGAATCTTCGGGATCGAGAACGAGTACGGCGTCACGTGCACGTTCAAGGGGCAGCGGCGGCTGTCTCCCGACGAGGTCGCCCGCTACCTGTTCCGCAAGGTCGTCAGCTGGGGTCGCAGCAGCAACGTCTTCCTGGCCAACGGCGCCCGGCTCTACCTCGACGTCGGCAGCCACCCCGAGTACGCCACCCCCGAGTGCGACGACATCATCGACCTGGTCACCCACGACAAGGCGGGGGAGCGGGTCCTCGAGGGACTGCTCGTCGACGCCGAGCGCCGGCTGCGCGACGAGGGCATCTCCGGCGACGTCTACCTGTTCAAGAACAACACCGACAGCGCCGGCAACTCCTACGGCTGCCACGAGAACTACCTCGTCAGCCGGCACGGCGAGTTCAGCAAGCTCGCCGACGTGCTCATCCCGTTCCTGGTGACGCGCCAGATCATCTGCGGCGCCGGCAAGGTGACCCAGACACCCCGCGGTGCGTCGTACTCCGTGAGCCAGCGGGCCGAGCACATCTGGGAGGGCGTCTCCAGCGCGACCACCCGGTCGCGACCGATCATCAACACCCGCGACGAGCCGCACGCCGACGCCGAGCGCTTCCGCCGGCTGCACGTGATCGTCGGCGACTCCAACATGAGCGAGACCACCACCATGCTCAAGGTCGCCAGCTGCGACCTGGTGCTGCGGATGATCGAGGAGGGCGTGGTGATGCGCGACCTCACCATGGAGAACCCCATCCGCGCGATCCGCGAGATCTCCCACGACATGACCGGCAAGCGCAAGGTGCGGCTGGCCAACGGCCGCGAGGCGAGCGTCCTGGACATCCAGGGCGAGTACCTCTCCCGCGTGCGCGACTTCGTCGACCGCCGCGAGCTGCACACCCCCGTCATCGAGGCGTCGCTCGACCTGTGGGAGCGCGGCCTCAAGGCCGTCGAGTCCGGTGACCTGTCGCTGGTCGAGCGCGAGATCGACTGGGTGATCAAGTGGAAGCTGCTCGAGCGCTACCGCGAGCGCCACGGGCTGCCGCTGGGGCACCCGCGGATCGCCCAGCTGGACCTCGCCTACCACGACATCCACCGCGAACGAGGGCTCTACTACCTGCTCGAGAAGCGCGGAGCGGTCAAGCGGGTGACCAATGACCTGGCGATCTTCCGGGCCAAGTCGGTGCCCCCGCAGACCACGCGGGCGCGGTTGAGGGGCAACTTCATCAAGCGCGCGCAGGAGCGTCGACGTGACTTCACCGTCGACTGGGTGCACCTGAAGCTGAACGACCAGGCCCAGCGCACGGTGTTGTGCAAGGACCCCTTCCGCTCCCACGACGAGCGAGTGGAACGACTGATAGAGGGAATGTGACCCTGCTTCACCACCCCCGCCGTGTCGGTCTCGTCGTCACAGCGCTCGTGTTGGCCCTCTCTGCCTCCGCCTGTGGGTCGAGTGCGGACAGCAAGGAGACCTCGAGCCTCCAGGACAAGATCAAGGTCACCGGGAAGTACGGCGAGAAGCCGACCATCACGATCGACTCGCCCCTGACCGTGGACAAGACGACCTCGTGGAACGAGGTGGACGGCAAGGGCGACAAGGTCGGGAGCCGAGGCGACCACCATCCTGGGCCTCACCATCGCCGACGCCCGCACCGGCAAGACCGCGATCTCCACCCACGACGCCGGCCAGCGCCCGCTCGAGGTCAAGCTCGGCGACCAGGTCTTCCCGTCCCTCACCAACTCCCTCGTCGGCCAGAGCGCCGACAGCCGGGTCGTGGTGGCCTCGACCCCCGACGACGCCTACGGCACCACCGGAGCCCCGCAGATCGGCATCAAGAAGGGCGACTCGCTGGTGATGGTGGCCGACATCCTCTCCACCGACCCGACGCAAGATCCTCGACGGGCCGACCGGGGCGACCCTCCAGGCCCCGGCGACCGCGCCGAAGCTCGAGTCGTCGGGCGACGACCTCACCGGCCTCGACTTCAGCGGCCTCACCAAGCCGAAGCAGTTCGCCGCCATCCCGCTGCGCGAGGGCACCGGACCCGCCATCGAGAACCCCGACCGGATCGCCGCCGACTACATCGGCCAGGTGTGGGGCGCCAAGGAGCCGTTCAACAACACCTACGGCAAGGAGCCCGCGAAGTTCTCGATCGGGCTCGGTGGGGTCATCAAGGCCTGGGACAAGGGTCTGGCCGGCCTCAAGGAGGGTGCCCGCGTGATGCTGATCTGCCCGCCCGACACGGCGTACGGCAAGACCGCCCAGCCCGGCATCCCGGCCAACTCCACGCTGGTCTTCGTCATCGACGTGCTCGGCGTCGGCTGAGGACAGACCGTGTCCGCTGCGAAGTCAGAGCGCCTGCTCAACCTGGTGATCCTGCTGCTGGTCGCGCGCAACTACACCACCAAGGACCAGATCCGGGCCCTGATGGAGCCCTACCGCGACACCACCGACGAGGCCTTCGACCGGATGTTCGAGCGCGACAAGGACGACCTGCGCGCCCTCGGCATCCCGCTCGAGGTCGGCTACGTCGACAAGTTCTTCGAGGACGAGCAGGGCTACCGGATCAAGCGCGACGCGTTCGAGCTCCCCGAGATCGACTTCGCCGCCGACGAGGTGGCCGTGCTCGGGCTGGCCGCCCAGGTGTGGCGGCACGCCGGCCTCGCCGGCGCCACCTCGGACGCCCTGGTCAAGCTCAAGGCCGCCGGGCTCAGCTTCGACCGCGAGCAGCTGGACCTCGTCGCCCCGGCACTGGCCGCGGAGGAGCCTGCGTTCGAGGCGATGTGGCAGGCCACGGTGCACCGCACGCCGGTGCGCTTCGACTACACCCGGTCGGGGGAGAGCGAGAGCAGGACGCGGCACCTCCAGCCCTGGGGCGTGGTGACCGCCCAGGGCCGCTGGTACGTCGTCGGACTGGACACCGACCGCGGCGAGCCCGCGGATGTTCCGCCTCAGCCGGATCGACTCCTCGGTGCAGGCCGACGGGGACGCCGGTTCCTACACCGTGCCGGAGGGCACCGACCTGCGCGAGCTCTCCGAGTCGCTCACGCCACGGCGACCCGACCGCACGGCGACCGTGCTGGCCCGCGCGGGCGCTGCGAACGGCCTGCGCCGCCGCTCCGAGGTCAGCGCGACCGGCGTCACGGGTCCCGACGGACGCCCCGGATGGGACGAGCTGCGGGTGCCCTACGTCTCGGACACCGACTTCGCCGAGGAGCTGTTGATGTACGCCGACGTGGTGGTCGCCGAGTCGCCCGACGAGCTGCGCAAGGCCGTCGTCGACCGCCTGCGCGGCATCGCCGAGCTCGACGAGGCCGCATCATGAGCGGCGCACGCGAGCAGGTCTCCCGGCTGCTGGCGCTGGTGCCCTACCTCCAGACGCGCACGAACGTCTCGCTGGCCCAGGTGGCCGCCGACTTCGGCGTCCGGCCCGACCAGATCATGAAGGACCTCAAGGTCCTCTGGATGTGCGGGCTCCCGGGCCTGACCCCCGACAAGATGATCGACGTCGACTTCGAGGCGATCGAGGACGACCCCGACGGCGTCGTCCGCATCGACAACGCCGACTTCCTCTCGCGCCCGGTGCGGCTCGGCAGCTCCGAGGCCTCGGCGCTGATCGTGGCGCTGCGGGCGCTGCGCGAGGGCAGTCCCGAGTCCTCCCACGAGGTCATCGACCGCTGCCTGGTCAAGCTCGAGGAGGCCACGGCCAGCGGCCAGGCGCCACCGCCCGTCGAGGTGCACCTGCGCCAGTCGCCGCTCGCCGTACGCAACACGGGGCTGCTCGAGGAGGCCATCCGCAGCAACCGCCAGGCGCGCATCGACTACTACGTGCCGACGCGCGACGAGACCACCACCCGCACGGTCGACCCGCTCGAGCTGCTCACCAGCGAGGGTCGCGACTACCTCGACGCGTGGTGCCACCTCGCCCAGGCCCGCCGGCTGTTCCGGCTCGACCGGATGCACTCGGTGACGATCGTCGACGAGCCGCGCGAGCAGCACGACGACCTGACCCCGCGCGACCTCTCCGACGGACTGTTCGAGCCCGGCCCCGACGACGTGGAGGCGGTGCTCCACCTCGAGCGCTACGCCCGCTGGGTGGCCGACTACTACCCGGTCGACTCCGTCAGGGAGCTGGGGGACGGGCGCCTCGAGGCCCGGCTGCGGGTCGGGGACCCTCGGTGGCTGGTGCGCCTCGCGCTGCGCGTCGCCCCCGGGCTCACGGTGCTCGAACCGACGGAGGTCAGCGCGGAGGTCGCCCGGACGGCGCGCTCCACGCTGGCGCTCTACGACCGGGACTGAACCACCGGCGACAGCGTGCCGGTCTCGAGGCCGAGCTCGCGCTCGGCCACCAGGAAGACGAGCTCGCGCACCGAGGCGTAGTCGATCGCTCCTCGCATCACCGACTGGACGCTGAGCCCGTCGATCACCGCGATGATGCGGCCCGCACTCACGCGCGGCTCGGGAGCTGGTGAACTGACCGGCGCGACAGCCGGCCTCCACCAGGCCGGTGCAGAGGTCGAGCCAGCGCGACATCTGGTGGGAGACCTCGTCGTACAGGGCGGGCCGGCGACGCGCCACGTGCCAGGCGTCGATCCACAGCATGCTGATCTGGTCGCGCTCCTCGGCCGCCACCGTGGCCGTCAGCAGCCGCGGAAGCCCTCGAGCGGGGAGGCCGCACGGTCGACGTCGGCGAAGAGCTCGTCGAGCTCGCCTCCGGCTGCTGTCGGCGAAGGCCTCGGCGAGCAGGGTGTCCACGGACGGGAAGTAGTGGCTGACCAGGCTGCTGACGACGCCCAGCTCGTCGGCGACGCTGCGCAGGGTCACCTGGTCGAGGCCACTCGACAGCGCCTGCTGCGTGGCGGCGGTGACGATCTCGGCTCGGCGGTCCTCGGCGGACCTGCGGACACGATTTTCGTTTCAGCTCTTGACGTCACGGCGATTCACCCTATTGACTTCATGCTCAACAAGCAATTGAGTTGATGCTCAATAAGTGGGGGAACGGCAACCGGAGGACCCATGACCATGACAGAGCAGCCCCGTGCGACCGGCCCAGCAGTCACCCGCCGCCCGCCTGGACGACGAGCGCGGCACCGACCACTTCGGGCAGGTCGAGGCGCGAGGCATCGACCGGATCCCCGACGAGGAGCGCCACGGCACGCCGCGCGAGCTCTTCTGGGTGTGGGCCGCGGCCAACGTCAACTACCTCTACATCGTGCTCGGCGGCCTGCTGATGGTCTTCGGCCTCAACGTCTGGCAGGGGCTGGCCGTGGTGGTGGTGGGCAACCTGTTCTGGGCGGCCATCGGGTTCCTGGCGATCAGCGGTCCCGTTGCCGGTACGCCGAGCAGCGTCATCACCCGCAGCCAGTTCGGCATCCGCGGCAACCGCGTCTTCACCGGTCTCTTCAACTGGCCGACGTTCATCGCCTACGAGGCGATCAACCTGTGCCTCGGCTCGCTGGCGGGCTTCGCACTCGCCGACCAGCTGGGCCTGTCGCCCAACAAGCCGGTGAAGATGCTCGTCGTCGTCGCGACCGCCGCACTGACCCTGATCATCAGCGTCTACGGGCACGCCACGATCCTGCGGATGAGCGGCCTGTTCACCGGCATCCTGGGTCTCGGCATGGTCGTGCTCGGCGGCTACGTCCTGACCACGCCCACTGGGGCTACTCGGCCGGCCCGGACCTGGCGCCGCAGCGGCGGGCTCGCTCTGGGGCACGATGATCGCCGGCGTCACGATCATGGCCTCGGCCCCGCTGTCGTGGGGCATCTCCGCCGACTACGCGCGCTACCTCCCCTCGGACACCTCCAAGGTCGCGATCGCCTCGTGCACCGCGTTCGGTGGTTTCCTGCCCTCGCGTGATCCTCGGTGCCATCGGCGTCCTGGCCGGCAGCGTCGTCGACATGACCGACCCGCAGAGCAGCCTGGCCGCGATCCTGCCCGGCTGGTTCTACCCGGTCTTCCTGCTGATGATCGTGTTCGGCTGCATCACCAACAACATCTTGACGATGTACAGCTCCGGGCCTGTGCCTGCAGGCGGTGGATCGCTACGCCGACGCGGATGTCGTCATCCTCGGGCGCGCCGTTCGACGGCGGCACCTCGCACCGGTCGGGCACCCGGTTCGGGCCGCAGTACATCCGGCAGACCTGCTACCTGCCGCAGGACGGCTCGCGACCGTCGCTCGCGATGCGGGTCGACGGGCTCAAGGACCTGCGGGTCTACGACGCCGGCGACGTCGAGATGTACTCCGGCGACGCCGAGCGCTCGGTGCGCGACCTGCAGGAAGCGGTCTACGCGGTCGACCGCGCGGGCGCGATCCCGCTGATCCTCGGCGGCGACCACACGATCGCCTGGCCCGACGCGGCGGGCGTGGCCCAGCACCTCGGGCAGGGCCGCGTCTCGATGATCCACTTCGACGCGCACGCCGACACCGGGGACATCGAGTTCGGCTCGCTGGTCGGGCACGGCCAGCCGATGCGCCGGCTGATCGAGTACGGGCGCGCTGCGCGGCGACCGGTTCCTGCAGATGGGGCTGCGCGGCTACTGGCCCGAGCCGGACACGCTGGACTGGATGGCCGAGCAGGGGATGCGCTCCTACGAGATGACCGAGATCGTCGCACCGCGGGCTCGAGCGAGTGCCTGACCGAGGCGTTCGCGATCGCCACCGACGACTGCGACGGGGTCTTCCTCTCGGTCGACATCGACGTCTGCGACCCGGGCCACGCACCCGGGCACGGGTACGCCCGGAGCCCGGTGGCCTGACCGCGCGGCAGCTGCTGGACGCGGTACGCCGGATCGCCTACGAGCTGCCGGTCGTCGGGGTCGACGTCGTCGAGGTGTCCCCGCCGTACGACCACGCCGAGATCACCTCGTTCCTGGCCAACCGGGTGGTGCTCGAGGCACTGACCGGCATCGCCCGCCGCCGACGCGACCAGGCGGACGGGACCACGTGGGACCCGTCGCTACCGCTCCTCGCCGACCGCCCCGACCGGAGGCCGTGAGGTGGGCCGAGGCATCCGGCGCGAACAAGCTGGCCGTTGCGAACAAAGGTTCGGTCGCGGCGGGTCGGTTCACAACGCGTGTTGTGAAACCCACGCCACAACCCCCGTCCACCGGATTCCCCTCAGGTTCACGGCGTAGCATGGCCGCCATGACCAACCTGCTCGTCATTCCGCTCCTGGCCGGTCTCGGCCCCACGGAGCTGATCATCATCGTGGGCATCATCGTGCTCCTGTTCGGCGCGAAGAAGCTCCCCGAGCTGGCTCGTGGCAGTGGTCGTGCCCTGCGGATCTTCAAGGCCGAGACCAAGGGCCTGATGGACGACGATGACGACGACGCCAAGACGCCGGAGCAGCGGCAGATCGACGCCCAGAACAAGGCCGCCGGGACTGACGAGCCCGGCACCACCGGCACTGCCTGACCCCGGAGCGGCACCGCTGTGTCCTTGACCGGGGTCTTCGGGCCTGTTCAGCGGCCGGCCCCGCGATCCGATCGGCGAGGGCGGCCGGATGTCGCTCGGCGACCACTTCCGGGAGCTGCGCGCGCGGGTCATGCGGATCGCGCTCTACCTCGTGGTCGCGACGATCGTCGCGCTGTTCTTCTACGACCAGCTGTTCCAGCTGATCCTCGACCCCTACAACCAGGCACGCGAGTCGCTGGGCCAGACGACCCAGACCGAGGCCGTGATCACCGGCGTCGGCACGCCGCTGATGCTCCAGCTGAAGATGTCCGGCATCGCGGCGCTCGTGGTCACCTCGCCGCTGTGGCTGATGGAGATCTGGGGCTTCATCGTCCCGGGCCTGCACCGCAACGAGAAGCGGCTGGACCCGCATCTTCGCGCTCACCGCCGGGCCGCTGTTCATCGTGGGCGTGGCGCTGGGCTACTACGTGCTCCCCAAGGGCATCGCCACGCTGATCGGCTTCACCCCCAAGGGCGTCATCCAGCTCACCGAGTTCGGCGACTTCTTCACCTTCATCACCCGGATGCTGCTCGTCTTCGGGGTGGCCT
The DNA here is from genome assembly GCA_963797505.1 of uncultured Actinomycetota bacterium. Taxonomy (GTDB): domain Bacteria; phylum Actinomycetota; class Actinomycetes; order Propionibacteriales; family Nocardioidaceae; genus Marmoricola. The sequence continues at coordinate 49,870 of CAWCQB010000033.1, forward strand.
TCGAGATCCCGCTGTTCGTGGTCATGCTGAACCTCGCCGGCGTCGTCTCCGGCAAGGCCCTGGGGCGCTACCGGCCGTGGATCATCATCGGGGTGTTCGTGTTCGCCGCGGTCGCGACGCCGTCGACCGACCCCTACTCGATGCTGATGCTGGCCATCCCGATGCTGGTGCTGGTGATCGCCTCGGAGCTGATCGCCCGGCTGCTGGACAAGCGCAAGCGAGCCCGTCGTCCCGAGGAGCTGGACGACGACGCCATCTCGCCCCTCTAGCGCTGCAACCCGACAGATAGGGTCACAGCGTGCCCCAGGAGATCGCCCTGCTCACCAACCCCACCTCGGGCAAGGGGAAGGGTGCACGCACCGTCGAGCAGGTGCTGCCGCGGCTGCGGGACGCCGGGTACGTCGTCCGCAACCTGGTCGGGCGCGACGCCGACGAGGCCCTCGACCTCGCCCACCAGTGCGTCGCCGACGAGGTGGAGACGCTCGTCGTGGTCGGCGGCGACGGCATGGTGCACCTCGCCATCCAGGCGCTCGCGGACTCCGAGACCCGGCTCGGCCTGGTCCCGGCCGGCACCGGCAACGACGTCGCCCGCTACTTCGACCTGCCGCGGTCCGACACGGCCGCCGCCACCGACGTGGTCATCGGCGGCAAGGAGCGCCGGGTCGACCTCGCGCGCATCGGTTCGAAGTACTTCGTGACCGTGCTCGCCGCCGGCTTCGACGCGATCGTCAACGAGCGCGCCAACGAGATGACCTGGCCCAAGGGCCAGATGCGCTACAACCTCGCCACCCTGGCGGAGCTGCGCACCTTCAAGCCGATCCCGTACGTCGTGGAGATCGACGGCGAGCAGCAGCGGTTCGAGGCGATGATGGTCGCGGTCGGCAACGGACCGTCGTTCGGTGGTGGCCTGCGGATCACCGAGGGCGCCGTGCTCGACGACGGCCTGCTCGACGTCGTGGTGATCCGCCCGATGAGCAAGGTCGAGCTGGTCCGCACCTATCCCAAGCTGTTCAAGGGCACCCACGTGCACCATCCCGACTACCGCCACCACCATGCGAAGAAGGTGACCATCGCCGCCCCCGGCATCACGGCGTACGCCGACGGCGAGCGCCTCGCCCCCCTGCCACTGACCGTGGAGGTCGCGCCGCTGGCGCTGCGCGTCCTCGTCCCATGATCGAGGTGCCATGAGCCTGTCACCGGCGGAGCGCTACGAACGCGCACAACGCCATCGCGCCCACCCCGGCCTCGCGGACTTCTCCTCGCGGCTCTCCTTCACCCTCGACGACTTCCAGGTGCGCGCGTGCCGCGAGCTCGAGGACGGCCGCTCGGTGCTGGTCGCGGCACCGACGGGGTCCGGGAAGACGATCGTCGGCGAGTTCGCCGTGCACCTGGCGCTGGAGAGCGGCCGCAAGTGCTTCTACACGACCCCGATCAAGGCGCTGTCGAACCAGAAGTTCAACGACCTCGTACGCCGCTACGGGCCCGAGCAGGTCGGCCTGCTGACGGGTGACAACAGCATCAACGGCGAGGCACCGATCGTGGTGATGACCACCGAGGTGCTCCGCAACATGCTGTACGCCGGGTCGCGGACCCTCACCGGCCTCGGGTTCGTGGTGATGGACGAGGTGCACTACCTCGCCGACCGGATGCGCGGAGCGGTCTGGGAGGAGGTCATCATCCACCTCCCCGAGTCGGTGGCGGTGGCCTCGCTGTCGGCCACGGTCAGCAACGCCGAGGAGTTCGGCGAGTGGCTCGGCACGGTGCGCGGTGAGACCACCACGATCGTCGAGGAGCGCCGCCCGGTGCCGCTCTACCAGCACGTGATCGTGGGCAAGCGGATGTACGACCTGTTCGCCGACGAGGGCGGCGACCCCTCGGAGATCGAGGACCACGAACCGAAGGTCAACCCGCAGCTGCTCCGCGTGGCGCGCGACGACTTCGCCAGCGGCCGGATCAAGGACCGCCGGGTCAAGCGCGGCGGCAAGCAGCCCTACCGCGGCCGCGGCACCAACCGGGGCGTGTGGAGCCCCAGCCGGGCCGACGTCGTCGAGCAGCTCGACCGCGCCGGGCTGCTGCCCGCGATCGTGTTCATCTTCAGCCGCGTGGGCTGCGACGCCGCCGTCCAGCAGTGCCTGAACACCAACCTGCGGCTGACCACGGCCGAGGAGCGCGACGAGATCTTCGCGTTCGTCGAGGAGCGGTGCTCGAACCTGCCCGACGAGGACCTCCAGGTGCTCGGCTACCACGAGTTCCTCGACGGGCTGACGCGCGGGATCGCCGCCCACCACGCCGGCATGCTGCCGACGTTCAAGGAGTGCGTGGAGGAGCTGTTCCTCCGCGGCCTGTGCCGGGTCGTGTTCGCCACCGAGACCCTCGCGCTCGGCATCAACATGCCGGCGCGCTCCGTGGTGATCGAGAAGCTGTCCAAGTGGAACGGCGAGACCCACGCCGACATCACGCCGGGGGAGTACACCCAGCTGACCGGCCGTGCCGGCCGCCGCGGCATCGACGTCGAGGGCCACGGGGTGGTGCTCTGGCAGCAGGGACTCGACCCGAAGGCGGTGGCCGGTCTCGCGTCGACCCGCACCTACCCGCTCAAGTCGAGCTTCCGGCCGTCGTACAACATGGCCGTGAACCTGGTGCACCAGTTCGGCCGCGAGCGTGCCCGCGAGCTGCTGGAGTCCTCGTTCGCGCAGTTCCAGGCCGACAAGGCAGTCGTCGGGCTCGCGCGTCAGCTGCGCAAGAGCGAGGACGCACTCAAGGGGTACGCCGACGCGGCCGCCTGCGACAAGGGCGACTTCATGGAGTACGCCGGCCTGCGGCACCGCCTCTCCGAGACCGAGAAGACCCTCGCCCGGTCACGCAAGGCCGACCGACGCCAGGAGGTCATCGACTCGCTCGAGTCGCTGCGGCCCGGCGACGTGATCGAGGTGCCCGGCGGCCGCTTCGCCGGGATGGCCGTCGTCATCGACCCGGGCACCCGCGCCGACCGCGACGGGCCGCGTCCCTACGTGCTCACCGCCGACCGCCACGCGCGACGGCTGAGCGTGATGGACTTCCCGACCCCGGTCGGCTCGATCACCCGGGTGAAGATCCCGCGCAACTTCAACGGCCGCGACCCGCAGTCGCGACGAGACCTCGCCTCGACCCTGCGCAACCGCACGCACAACCTGACCCCGCCGCCTCCGGGCAAGGGCCAGTACACCGGCGGGCACACGTCCGGGCGCACTCCCGAGGAGGACCACCGGATCGAGGAGATCCGACGCCAGCTGCGCGCGCACCCGTGCCACGAGTGCCCCGACCGCGAGGACCACGCCCGCTGGTCCGAGCGCTACTTCAAGCTCGACCGCGACGCGAAGACGCTGAAGCGGCGCATCGAGCAGCGCACGAACACCATCGCCCGGCAGTTCGACCGCGTCTGCGACGTACTCACCGCCCTGGGCTACCTCGAGGACCACGACGGGTCGTCACGGGTCACCGACCGCGGGCGCACCCTGATGCGGATCTACAACGAGATGGACCTGCTCACCGCCGAGTCGCTGCGCGCCGGCCTCTGGGACGGCCTCGACGCCTCGGGGCTCGCCGCCGTGCTCTCCACCCTGGTCTACGAGTCCCGCCGCCCCGACGACGCGGCCTCCCCGCGGGTGCCGGGCGGGGAGGTGCGGCAGGTGCTCGCCGAGATGGTCTCCATCTGGTCCGACCTCGACGCCCTCGAGCGCGACCACCACCTCGACCAGCTCCACGAGCCCGACCTCGGCTTCGCCTGGGCGGCCTACCGCTGGGCCGAGGGCGACGAGCTCGACGACATCCTGCACGTCACCGAGCTCGCCGCCGGCGACTTCGTGCGCTGGGTCAAGCAGCTGCTCGACCTCGCCGACCAGGTCGCCGACGCGGCCGGGAACTCGACGCTCCGCTCGGTGGCCCGCGAGGCCTCCACCCGGCTCCGTCGCGGCGTGGTGGCGTACTCCTCGGTCAGCGAGTGAGCCGCGCCGCGCGCGCAGCACCGTGTCGTGCAGGGTCACGTCCCCGCCGTCGGGGTGCGTGCCCGGCCGCGGTCGTTCCTCGCTGGTGACGATCTCCCAGCGGTCGTCGAGGCCGGCGGCGAGCTCCTCGGCGGTGAAGTAGAGGTCCGGGTCGTCCGGCCGCGGGACCACGCCGATGTCGAGCGGGCTGTGCGCCCCCACCAGGAAGGTGCCGCCGACGGCGACGGCGTCGGCCAGGGCGGCGTACACCGCCCGCCGGTCGCCGCCGGGGAGGTGCATGAACGCCACCGTGACCAGGTCGTAGGTCTCCTTCGGCGGCCGCCAGGTCATCAGGTCGCGCCGTGTCCAGGTGAGTCGTCCCTCGATCTCCGCGCCCGCCTCGGCGGCGTGGCGTGCGGCCCGGTCGAGGGCGACCTGCGAGACGTCGACTCCTTCGACCCGCCAGCCGCGTCCGGCCAGCCAGAGGGCGTCGCCACCCTCGCCGCAGCCGACGTCGAGCGCACTGCCGGGGGAGAGCGCCTCGGCCTCGGTCTTCACGACGGCGTTGACGTGACCGCTCCAGAGCGAGGGCATGGAGTCGTAGCGCTCGTCCCAGAACTCCGCGGTCCAGCGGACCGAGGGGTCCTCGGGCTCGGTCGCGCCGTGCGTGGTGACCGTGCTGGTGCGTGCTCATGCGACCACCTTCTCGCGCGCGTCGGTCATCACCAGGTCGGCGTTGACCGCGGCGCCGGCCTTCGTGCCGGCCGCCGCGGCACCCATCACCTGCGCGGAGATGTCGGTGACGTTGCCGGCGGCGTACACACCCGGGACCGAGGTCTGACCCATCAGGTCGACCTCGACGGCGTCACCCATGCCGGACGGATGTGCCACCGCCTCGATGCCGAGCGACTCGAGCAGGCTGCTCCGCGCGCTGGCGTACGGCGACACCACGACCGCCTGCACCGGCAGCAGGCTGCCGTCCTCGAGCCGGAGCCCGAGACGGCATCGCCGTCGGACTCCACCGACCGGACAGTCCCGTCGAGCACGGTCCACGCCAGCACCGGCCAGCAGGCTGAGCGACTCGGCGTCGGGCTCGAAGGAGTGCGTCACCAGCGTGATCTCGTCGGTCAGCTGGCTGAACAGCAGCGCCTGGTGCACCGACGCTGCGCTCGTCGCCACGACTCCGATCGTCTGGTCACGCACCTCCCAGCCGTGGCAGTACGGGCAGTGCAGCACCGCCGGTGCCCCAGTGCTCGCGCAGCCCCTCGATCTCGGGCAGGGCGTCGACCACGCCCGCGGTGACGACGAGACGCCGGGCGGCCAGGCGCGCGCCGTCCTCCAGCACGACCGCGAACCCGTCGTCGACCGGCTCGGCCGCGAGCACCCGTCCGAGCAGCAGCTCGCCGCCGTAGTGCGCCAGCTCGAGCCGACCCGCGGCGACCAGCTCGCGCGGCCCGATCCCGTCGCGGGAGAGGAAGTTGTGCACTCCCTCGGCCGGCGCGTTGCGGGGTTCGCCGGCGTCGATCACCAGCACCGAGCGACGTGAGCGGGCCAGCGCGATGCCCGCGCTCAGTCCTGCCGCCCCGCCGCCGACGACGATCACCTCGTGGTCGATGTGGTCGATGTCCATGGTCGTGCTCCTGTCTCTGAGGTCTGGTGTCCAGACTCCGCCGCGCACGCCGATTTGACAAATCATGTTGCTGGAACGGCAAACTGACTCCATGACCGACGACGTGCTGGACGGTGTGGGCGCGCGGCTTCGCGCGCTGCGCCAGGAACGAGACCTGACCCTCGCCGAGCTGTCCGAGGGCACCGGCATCTCGGTGAGCACGCTGTCCCGGCTGGAGTCGGGGCAGCGCAAGCCGACGCTGGAGCTGCTGCTGCCGCTCGCCCGGGTGCACCAGGTCCAGCTCGACGAGCTCGTCGGCACCGGTCCCGCCGAGGACCCGCGGGTGCGTGGCAAGGCCATCCGGATGGGTGGCATGACGATGGTGCCGCTGACCCGCCGGCCCGGGCAGCCTGCAGGCGTTCAAGACCACGATCCCCGGTGGCTCACGCCGTCGGACGCCGGAGCCGAAGACCCACGAGGGCTACGAGTGGCTCTACGTCCTCAGCGGTCGCCTGCGGATGGTCCTCGGTGAGCACGACCTGGTGCTCGAGCCCGGCGAGGCCGCGGAGTTCGACACCCGGCTGCCGCACTGGTTCGGCGGCGCGGACACCCACCCGGTCGAGTTCCTGTCGATCTTCAGCCGCGAGGGGGAGCGGATCCACGTCCGCGCCCGCTCCACCGACCCGTCACGTGACTGAGCGCTCCGCCAGCACCTCGAGGCCGTCCAGGATGATCCCGATGTCGAAGGCGTACTCGGCGCTCGGGTCGTCGGCCGGCGAACCCCGGCGGCGGCTCGGTGCCGACGATCTCGGTCAGGTGCGGGTACGTCGCCGGGTCGGCCAGCTCCCGGACCAGCACGCCGTAGTCGGTCTCGACGCCGGACTCCGCGGCGGCCGCCTTGCCGCGTCGCTCGTCGAAGGCCATCCGCGCGTCGATGAGCGCGTGCTGGCTGATCAGCCCGAGCGCCCGGATCTTGGCGTGCGCCGGGATGTCGAGGCCGTCGAGGGCCGCGAGACCGAGCTCGACCCAGGCCAGCGAGTTGGGCGCGAGCGGGGGGGTGGCCATCGGCAGCTGCACGATCCAGATGTTCTCCTCGATCGACCGCGCGCTGGATGACCGCCCACGACGTCAGCCGTTCGCGCCAGGTCTCGCCCTCGATCGACCCGCCCGTGAGGCTGCGGGCGCTGGCGTTCCACATCAGCGCGAGGAGGTCGTCCTTGCTGGGCACGTGGCGGTAGAGCGACATCGTGGTGAAGCCGAGAGCCTTGGCCACTCGCGCCATCGAGACCGCCTCCAGCCCGTCGGCGTTGGCGATGTCGACGGCCGCGGACGACGATCCGGTCGACGTCGAGCTCGGCGCGCGGTCCGCGGCTGCTGGGAGCGCGACGGCCCCAGAGGATCTCGAGGGCAGGTGGCAGCCGTACGGCGGGCTCGGACGGTCGGTCAGGCATGGCGGAAATCTTTCACACGGAGGTGCTTGCGCCTTTCAGTGTACGCCGCATACAGTTTGTGTATGACGTACACAGTTGAAGTCGAGGCCCTCGCGAAGACCTTCGGCCAGACCCGCGCCCTCGACGGCGTGGACCTCCGCATCACGACCGGCACCATCTACGGCCTGCTCGGTCCCAACGGCGCCGGCAAGACCACGCTGGTCCGGATCCTGTCGACCCTGGTCCGACCCGACGCGGGCACCGCCCTCGTCGCGGGGCACGACCTGGTCGCCGACGCCGACGCCGTCCGGCGCTCGATCGGCCTGACCGGGCAGTACGCCGCGGTCGACGACGTCCTCACCGGGGAGGAGAACCTGCTGATGATGGCGCGGCTGCGCAAGCTCTCGGCGGCCGGCGGCCCGGACCCGCACGGCCGAGCTGCTCGAGGAGTTCGACCTCGTCGACGCCGCCGGTCGCCGTGCCGGCACCTACTCGGGCGGCATGAAGCGTCGGCTCGACCTGGCGGTGAGCATGATCGAGCGACCGAGGCTGCTCTTCCTCGACGAGCCCACGACCGGGCTCGACCCCCGCAGCCGGGAACAGGTCTGGGCGACCGTGAGCCAGCTCAAGGCCGAGGGCGTGACCATCCTGCTCACCACCCAGTACCTCGAGGAGGCCGACCGTCTCGCCGACCTCGTCGGCGTGCTCGACGATGGCCGGATCGTCGCCGAAGGGACGCCCGAGCAGCTCAAGTCGACGATCGGCGCCGAGCAGGTGCGGCTGGAGCTGGCCGACGGTTCCGTGCACACCGTGCCGACGGACGGCTCAGCCACGGCGCTGGCCGAGGTCCTGGCCGACGCCGCACGCCGCCACCTCGACGTACGACGGGTGGAGACGGTCCGCCCGTCCCTCGACGACGTGTTCCTGTCCCTCACCGACCGCCGCCCCGTCGCGGCCTGAACCGGAGAACCCAGATGAGCCTGACCATGCACCACCTCGCCGACCGAATCTCTGACACCGCCCTCGACACCCGGGTGATGGTGACCCGCAGCGTGCGCCGGTCGCTGCGCGACCCCGAGGCCTTCTTCACCGCGCTGATGCTGCCGGTGATCCTGATGCTGCTCTTCGTCTACGTGTTCGGCGGCGCCATGCGCACCGGGACGTCGTACGTCGACTACGTGGTGCCCGGACTGATCGTGCTGTGCGCGGGCTTCGGCGCCGGCACCACGGCGACCGCCGTCGCCCAGGACATGACCAACGGCATCGTCGACCGCTTCCGGTCGATGCCGGTGGCGCCGTCCTCGGTGCTGACCGGTCATGTCGTGGCCAGCGTGCTGCGCAACCTGCTGGCGACGTTCCTGGTGATCTGCGTCGGGCTGGCCGTCGGCTGGCGCCCGACGGGTCGGTGCTCGACTGGATCGGCGCGATCCTCCTCGTGGTGCTGTTCATCCTGGCCCTGTCGTGGCTGGCCGCTGCGGTCGGCCTGGTCGCCGGCAGCCCGGAAGCCGCCAACAGCATGACGATCGTGCTGATGTTCCTGCCCTACATCAGCACCGCGTTCGTGCCGGTGGACACGATGCCGTCGTGGCTGCGGGCTTCGCCGAGCACCAGCCGATGACGCCCGTGATCGAGACCCTGCGCGGGCTGTGGATGGGTACGCCGCTGGACCACCAGCCGCTCTGGGCCGTCGTCTGGTGCGTGGGCATCCTGGTCGTCTCGGCGCTGGCCTCGTCGGTGCTGTTCGCTCGGCGCGTCAGCCGTTAGCTGCCATCGGGCCCTCGGGGAGCACGACGCGCACGTGCGGGTGGTGCTGCTCCACGTGGGCCAGCAGCGGCGGCAGCAGGTGCACGAACCGCGCGGGCACGCCCCACACCATCGCGCCGGCCGCCTCGCTGACGCCCAGCAGCCGGCCGGCACCGCGGGTTCGCTGCAGACCGCGCACGGGCGGATGCGGTCCTCGCGGACCGCCACGAACTGCAGGAAGACCATCGCCGTCCCGTCCGGCGCGTCGACCTCGCTCGCCACCACGGCCGCGCAGTCCGACCAGGCGAGGTGGGCCAGCGGCGCGTGGTCCTCGGCACCCTGGCGGATGGCGATGTCGTCGTCGGTGAAGACCAGCCCGAGCTCGGGCGAGGGCGCACCTCGTGAGTCCAGGAGTCCGGCGACCTCCTCGGGCGGCAGAGGTGGGTCCGCGGGGCTCTCGTCGACGGCCGGTCCCCACAGCCGCTGACGACCCTCCGAGGTCATGTAGCGGGAGAGCATCACCAGCACGACGAGGTCGAGCAGCAGGAGCAGCATCGCGTGGCGCAGCCCGGCGTGGGTGCCGGTGCTGGCCTGCCGCATGGCCGGCACGAGCAGGACCAGGAACAGCACCACGCCGATGGCGACGTCGTAGACCGCGCGCCAGCGAATCGCCCAGGAGGAGGAGTCGCCGGCCGCGTCACTCATCGCGCCAGGGTCTCCCGCAGCCGCTCGACCGGGCTGTTCAGGCCCCACTGCTCGGCGATCGCCTCGAGCATCTCGGGGTCGTGCGGCGAGGAGGGGAGCGTCAGGTCGCGGTCGCCGAGGTCGATGTCGCGGGCCACGGCGACGACCGTCGGTGCGACCGCGAGGTAGTCGAGCGAGGCCTTGATCTTGCCGCGCGGTCCGGGGCCCATGTCGCCGTCGGGGTCCTTCGCCGCGGCGATGATCGCGTCGAGGTCGCCGAACCGGTTGAGCAGCACGGCCGCGGTCTTGTCACCGACGCCGGCGACACCCGGGAGCCCGTCGGAGGAGTCGCCGCGCAGGGTGGCGAAGGCGGCGTACTGGTTGGCGTTGACGTCGTACTTCTCGCGGAGGACGTCGTTGGTCACGCGCTCGTGCTTGCCGACCCCGCGTGCGGTGTAGAGCACCCGCACGTCGGCCTCGTCGTCGACGAGCTGGAACAGGTCGCGGTCGCCGGTGACGATGTCCACCGGCATGCCGGCGTCCGTCGCCAGCGTGCCGATGACGTCGTCGGCCTCGTAGTGGTCGGCGCCGACGATCGCGATCCCGAAGGCCTCGAGCACGGCGACGATGATCGGGATCTGCTGCTCGAGCGGGTCGGGCACCTCCTCGATGTCGGGGGTGTCACCCGGACGCTGCGCCACCACCCGATGGGCCTTGTACGTCGGCAGCAGGTCGACCCGCCACTGCGGCCGCCAGTCGTTGTCCCAGCAGCAGGCGAGGTGGGTCGGCTGGTACTCGTCGACGAGCCGGTTGATGAACTCCAGCAGCCCCCGCACCGCGTTGACCGGCATCCCGTTGGGGGCCACCACGCTGTCCGGCACGCCGAAGAAGGCGCGGAAGTAGAGCGAGGCGGTGTCGAGCAGCATCAGCCGAGAGTTCACTCCGGGAGTCTAGGTGGACCAGCGCCCGTCTAGGCTCACCTCCGTGGAGAAGATCGACCGCCAGATCCTGGGACTGCTCGCCGACGACGGGCGGATGTCCTACACCGACCTCGGCAAGGCGACCGGGCTCTCGACCAGTGCCGTGCACCAGCGGGTGAAGCGGCTCGAGGAGCGCGGGCTGATCCTGGGGTACGGCGCCACCATCGACCATGCCGCCGCCGGGAAGCCGCTGACGGCGTTCGTCAGCATCACCCCGTTCGACGTCTCGGAGCCCGACGACTACCCCGTGCGGCTCGAGCACATCGCCGAGATCGAGTCGTGCTGGTCGGTCGCGGGGGAGGAGTCCTACATCCTCAAGGTGCGGGTGGCCACGCCGGCCGACCTCGAGGAGCTGCTGGCCCGCGTGCGTGCCGCGGCGAACGTCTCCACGCGGACCACGATCGTGCTGTCGACGCCGTACGAGAACCGTCCCGCGCACTGATCGCGCGTCCTCGGCGCAAGACCCGGGCACGTCCGGTCTACACCGGTTCGAGGCTTTCCTGCCGACATTTCGCTTGTTGTTCGCCCGATGCCGCAGAATCTCCGACGTGGGCGGTGTCAACCTCCCGGGTTCCTCGCCGTGGTAGGAATCCGAGGACGATGGCACCGCCCACGTCCACGTCCTGAGGGCGCCTCAGCTGCCCGCGAAGGCCGCCTCGAGCTCGTCGATCCGGAAGGCGCGCTTGTCGATCGCCATGAAGCAGGCGGTGACGCGCTGGATCCGCTCCGGGTCGGAGTCGGTCATCATCTTGTCGAGCACCGACGGGTAGACCTGCCAGCTGAAGCCGTAGCGGTCCTTGAGCCAGCCGCACGGGCCGGGCTCGCCACCGTCGACGAGCGCGTCCCAGAGCCGGTCGATCTCCTCCTGGGTGTCGCACGGGATCGCCAGCGACACCGACTCGTTGGCCTCGAACCGGGTGTGGGCACCGTTGATGGCGGTGAACGGCTGGCCCTGGAGCTCGAAGTAGAGGGCCATCTTCTGCCCGGACCACTCGCCGGCATCGGGACCGTAGTCGGAGGAGCTGACCACCCGGCTGTCCTCGAACAGCGAGCAGTAGAAGGCCACCGCCTCCTCGATCTTGCCGTCGTTGATCCACAGGTTGGGAGTGATCCGCTGCATGACTTTCTCCTCTGCGTGAGCGTTCGGGTTCAGGAGGACAGACCGTGCCGCGCCGCCGGACTCATCGCTGCCGCCTGAGCCGGTGCACGGCCGGAGCGCTCGATCCCGGGAGTACGCCGGCACGGTCTGCCGGCCAGCTCGACGCGCACCGCGATGCCGGGGGAGACCCGGTAGGGGCCGGAGAGCAGCACGCTGCCCATCGCCCGGCGCAGGCGCGACATCTCGGCACGCACGGTGACCACCCGCTCGGCGTCGTCGAAGAGGTCGAGCGCCAGCCCGGTCGCCGTACGCCCCGAGGGCCCTGCCTCCGCGAGGGCGACCAGGATCTCGGCGTGGCGGGGCGAGAGCTGCCGCGACCACGACCCGCTCGCACCGGAGACGCGCACACACGGAGCGCCGGTGAGGTCGAGCACGAGCTCGGTCGGGGCACTGGCCTCTCCGTCGAGCCGGAGCAACCACCCGCCTGCCAGCGGCTCGGCCACGGCGGCGCCCAGGGTCGGCAGCCAGACCGCCCCTCCGGCGAGGTCGTCGGGCAGCGCCACCCGGTCGGGCGCCCGCGAACCCACGGCGGCCGCGAGGTGTCCGTCGGCATCCACGGCCAGGGCGTCGCCGCCGATGCGCGCCAGCAGGGGAGCGGCGGTCGCGCGCAGCCGGTCGAGCTGGACCCGGCGGCGCTCCACCAGCTCCATCGAGGTCAGCCGCGAGGCCGTCTCGACCAGGGCCAGCTCGGCGGGGTGCATCCCCCGCGAGGGGCCGCTGACGTCGACGACGCCGAGGGTGCGGCCGGACCAGGGGTCTCGCAGCGGAGCCGCGGCACAGCCCCAGCGGGTGTGCGACTCGACGAAGTGCTCGGGCCCCTGGATGTGCACGCCCTCGCCGAGCACGAGGCTGGTGCCGATCGCGTTGGTGCCGACGTTGCCCTCGGTCCAGGCCGAGCCGCCGACGAAGCCGAGACCGTCGGCCATCCGGCGTACGCCGGTCGAGCCGGCCCGCCAGAGCACGCGGCCATCGACGTCGGCCACGACCACCAGCTGGCCGGCGTCGATCACCGAGGCGAGGGTCTGGGTCAGGCGCGGCACGAACTCGCCGAGCACGCTGTCGGCGCGACGGCGCTCCAGCTCGCCGGCCTCCAGGGGCGGCACCTCGGGCGCGGACCCGGGTTCGAGGCCGCCGGCGGAGACGCGGCGCCACGAGGCAGCGATGGTCGTCCTCGGCGCGGAGGCGGAGCTGGGCACCGGTCAGCACGGCCTCGCGCCTGCGGTGCAGCTCCTGCTCGCCGTCCACGGCCGGTCCTTCCCGAACACCCCGCGGATGCAACGCCCTGCAACCCTGTTCGCGCGGTGGCCCACGGGGTGTGTGCTCGATCACATCAGCCTAGGCGAAGGAGGAACCATGACCCAGGCCCCCGAACGGGAGACCTCGGCCGCCCCCGCACAGCGCGGCGCGACGCCGGATCCGCAGGCACGCACGGACGCGTGGCTCGCGAAGTTCGAGTCGGCCCTGAAGGCCCGCGACGTCGCGGCGGCCGCAGACCTGTTCGCGACCGAGAGCTACTGGCGCGACCTGGTCGCGTTCACCTGGAACCTCAAGACGGTCGAGGGCCGCGACGGCGTCACCGACCTGCTCGACGCGACCCTCGACACCACCGACCCCGGCGGCTTCGCGACCGAGGAGCCGGCCGACGAGGCCGACGGCGTGGTCACCGCGTGGATCGGCTTCGAGACCGCCACCGGGCGGGGCCGCGGCCTGCTCCGGCTCGTAGCAGAAGAGGCGGAGGACGGCTCAGGCAGCGCGGACAAGGCGTGGACCCTGCTCACCACGATGTACGAGCTCAAGGGCTTCGAGGAGCCGCGCGGCACCCACCGGCCCATGGGAGCCGAGCACGGCGCCAACAAGGAGCGGATGACCTGGAAGGAGAAGCGCCAGCACGAGGCCGAGACCATCGGCAGCACCACCCAGCCCTACGTGCTGGTGGTCGGCGGCGGCCAGGGTGGCATCGCCCTCGGCGCGCGGCTGCGCCAGCTCGGCGTACCCAGCCTCGTCATCGACAAGCACCCGCGACCCGGCGACCAGTGGCGCAACCGCTACAAGTCGCTGTGCCTGCACGACCCGGTCTGGTACGACCACCTGCCCTACCTGAAGTTCCCCGACAACTGGCCGGTGTTCGCACCCAAGGACAAGATCGGCGACTGGCTGGAGTCCTACACCCGGGTGATGGAGGTGCCCTACTGGTCGAGTACGACGGCCCCAGCGCGACCTGGTCCGAAGACAAGGGCGAGTGGACCGTCGAGGTCGAGCGCGAGGGCAAGCCGCTGACGCTGCGCCCCACGCAGCTCGTCTTCGCGACGGGCATGTCCGGCAAGCCCAACGTCCCCGAGGTCCCGGGCACCGACGTCTTCAAGGGCGACGTGCACCACTCCTCGGCGCACCCGGGGCCGGACGCCTACCGGGGCAAGAAGGCGGTGATCATCGGCAGCAACAACTCGGCCTTCGACATCTGCGGCGCCCTCTGGGAGAACGACGTCGACGTCACGATGGTGCAGCGCTCCTCGACGCACATCGTCAAGAGCGACAGCCTGATGGACATCGGGCTCGGCGACCTCTACTCCGAGCGCGCGGTCGCCGCGGGCGTCACCACCGAGAAGGCCGACCTGATCTTCGCGTCGTTGCCCTACCGGATCCTGCACACCTTCCAGATCCCGGCCTACGAGGCGATGGCCGAGCGGGACAAGGACTTCTACGACCGCCTGGAGAAGTCCGGCTTCCTGCCACGACTGGGGTGACGACGGCTCGGGGCTGTTCATGAAGTACCTGCGACGTGGCTCCGGCTACTACATCGACGTCGGCTCCGCCGACCTCGTGGCCAACGGTGACGTGAAGCTGGCCCACGGGCAGATCGACCACCTCACCGAGGACGCCGTCGTGCTCGCGGACGGCACCGAGCTGCCGGCCGACGTGGTCGTCTTCGCCACCGGCTACGGCTCGATGAACGGGTGGGTCGCCGACCTGATCGACAGCGAGACCGCCGACCGGCTCGGCAAGTGCTGGGGCCTCGGGTCCGACACCACCAAGGACCCCGGTCCCGTGGGAGGGCGAGCAGCGCAACATGTGGAAGCCCACGCAGGTCGAGAACCTCTGGATGCACGGCGGCAACCTGCACCAGTCGCGGCACTACTCGCTCTACCTCGCGCTCCAGCTCAAGGCACGCCACGAGGGGATCGACACTCCCGTCTACGGGCTCCAGGAGGTGCACCACACCTCGTAGCCCGACCGACCCGCTGTAACGCGGAGTTACGGTCGCTGAACAATGCCCGTGCTCGGCGTGTCGCGACAGGAACACCGCGTTACATGCGGACGGCGAGTGCCTGACCCCGGCAGACTGAGGGCATGGAGACAGTCGGGCAGGCGGCCCTTGTGGGGCAGCTGGCGACCACAGGGCTCATGGCCGGCATCTACCTGGCCTTCTCGATCGCGGTGCTGCCCGGGCTGACGCGGAACGACGACCGGACGTACGTCGCTGCGATGAGGGGCATGAACGTTGCCATCATGAACGGCTGGTTCTTCGTGGTGTTCCTCGGCCCGTTGCTCCTGGGGATTCTGGCGGTGGTCACGCGGCTGCCAGACCACGACGCGCTGTGGTGGACGGTGCTCGGACTCCTGCTGTACGTCGGCACGCTCGTCGTCACCGGTGTGGTGAACGTGCCGTTGAACAACCGGCTCGACAGCACCGAACCCGTCGAGGGGGCCCGCGCACTGTTCGAGACGCGTTGGGTCCGCTGGAACGCCGTACGCACGATCGGGTGCACGTTGTCGTTCCTGGCGCTGATACCGGCCACCGCCCAGCTGTAACGCGGTGTTCCTGTCGCGACACGCCGCGCACAGCCCGTGTTCAGCGTCAATAACTCCGCGTTACAGCCGCCTTGCCGCCGGCCGCAGTCGTCAGCTGAGCAGGTCGAGCACTGCTGCCTCGAGGGTGCGTTGCTTGGCGGCGGGGGAGCGGTACCGCTTGGTGACCAGCTCCGGGTCGATCGTCGTACCGCTCTCGTAGAGGTCGATCACCCGCGGGTCGATGTAGGAGTTCCTCGCGATCGTCGGGGTGTTGCCGAGGTACTCCGACACCTCGGTGACCGCCGCCTTGATCGCGCGCTGGCGCGAGCGCTTGGTGTCGCCGGGCTCGTCGGAGGCGGCCAGCGCCGAGGCCGCGATCACGGTGGCGTGCCAGGTGCGGAAGTCCTTGGCGGTGAGGTCCTCGAGCAGGCCGCCGATGTAGGTGTTCACGGCGGTCGAGTCGAGGTCGCGCCACCGCCGCTGCAGCTGGTAGGCGAGCAGTCGCTCGCTGCCGCCGCGACGGCGGCGCAGGCTGTCCAGCACCTCGAGCAGCGCGGGGTCGTCGATCTCGATGCTGTGCTCGATCCCCGGACTTGCCCTCGAACCGGAAGACCAGGTGGTCCTTGTCCTTCGAGACGTGCCGCTTCTCCAGCGTGGTCAGCCCGAACGAGCCGTTGGTGTCGGCGTAGATGTCGCTGCCGATCCGGAAGTAGCCGAGGTCCAGCAGGCGTACGGCGACCGCGTCGGCGCGCTCCAGCGGCATCCCCTCCAGCGCCAGGTCACGCATCACCGCGCGCCGGGCCGCCGGCAGCTTGCGCGCGGCCTGCAGCACCCGGTCGAACTTCAGCTTGTCCCGCTTGGTGCGCCAGTCGGGGTGGTAGAGGTACTGCCTGCGCCCGGCGTCGTCGGTGCCGACGGCCTGGATGTGCCCGTTGGCGTACGGCGAGATCCACACGTCCTGCCAGGCCGGCGGGATCGCCAGCGACCTGATCCGCTCGATCTCCTCGGCGTCGGCGATGCGCGCCCCGGCCTTGTCGAGGAACGTCCAGCCCGACCCGGCACGACGACGCGAGTAGCCCTGGGAGCTGGGGGAGACCGTCCGCAGTCGGGGCATGGAAGGCACGTTCCCCGAGGTGGCCGGTCGCATGCTTGACCGGCTGCCGTGACGTCCACCACGCTGCAGGCAGTCGGGGGACCGGTGCGAGCGAATGGGGAAACGATGGACGTCCAGGTGAGCAGCGGAACCGTCCGCGGCAGCGAAGCAGGCGGCATCGCCCGGTTCCTCGGGATCCCGTACGCCGCCGCGCCCTTCGGCGCGCTGCGGATGGCCCCGCCGGCAGCGGTCGAGCCCTGGGACGGGGCCTTCGACGCGACCGAGTACGGTCCGACGTCACCCAAGGGCGACTACCCGCCGCAGTACCAGCCGCTGCTGCCCGAGCAGGTGATCCCGGGCGAGGACTGCCTCAACCTCAACGTCTGGACCCCGGCCGACGCGCCGGCGAACGGCGCCACCCTGCCGGTGCTGGTCTGGATCCACGGCGGTTCGTTCATGAACGGCTCCGGCTCGGTCCTGGAGTACGACGGAGCGAACTTCGCCCGCGACGGTGTCGTCTGCGTGACCATCAACTACCGCCTCTCCGCCGAGGGCTTCCTGTTCACCGAGTCCGACGTCGCCGACGGCCGGGCCAACCTGGGGCTCCAGGACCAGGTCGCCGCGCTCCGGTGGGTGCAGCAGAACATCGCCGCGTTCGGCGGTGACCCGTCGCGGGTGACGATCGCCGGGGAGTCCGCCGGCGCCATGAGCGTCACCACCCTGCTGGCGATGCCCTCGGCCGCCGGGCTGTTCGCCCAGGCCATCACCCAGTCGGGCGCCGCGGCCCACACCCTGACGCAGGAGATCGGGCTCACGGTGATGCGGACGCTCGCCGAGGCGCTCGGGGTCGAGCCCACGCGCGAGGCGATCGCCGCCGTCGACCTGGACACCCTGATCCGCGTCGCCGCCGAGCTCGTCATCGAGGTGCAGAGCGCGCCCGACCCGGTGAAGTGGGGCTCGCTGGCGCTGAGCCTGCTGCCCTTCGCCCCGGTGGTCGACGGCACCGTGCTGCCGCAGCACCCCCTCGACGCCTTCGCCGCCGGCGCGTCCTCCGACGTGCGCGTGCTGGTGGGCGCCAACCGGGAGGAGTCCCGGCTGTTCCTGGTCGCCCCCGGTGCGATCGACTTCATCGACGAGCCGTCACTGGTCGGCGGTGCCGCCGCCTACGGGCTCCCGCCGGACGGCGTCGACCTCTACCGCAAGAACCGGCCCGGTGCCTCCCCGGGTGACGTCCTGGCGTCCGTGGTCACCGACTGGTTCTTCACCGTCCCCGCGATCCGTCATGCCGAGGCACGCGCCACGGGCGGCGGCACGACGTGGGCCTACCGGTTCGACCGTCCCGCGCAGGAGGACAACAACCGCTACGGCGCCTGCCACGCCGTCGAGATCCCGTTCGTCTTCGACAACATCGGTCTCGACCAGACCAAGGCGCTGATCGGTGACCACCCGTCGCAGGCGGTCGCCGACACCGCCCACTCGACGTGGGTGGCCTTCGTGACGTCGGGCGACCCGGGCTGGGCGCCGTACACCTCGCAGACCCGCACCACCGGGGTCATCACCGAGGAGCTCACCATCGTCGACGACCCCGACGGCGACGAGCGCGCCACCTGGGACGGCATCCGGTAGCCCTCAGCCGAGGAAGCCGGCGTGCACGTGGTCGTGGTGGGTGTCGTCGCTGAACCACTGCGGCGCGGCCCCGAGCAGGTAGGGGCCGCCGACGTTGTAGGAGCCCGGCGGCGGCTGCCGCGTGCATGTACTCGGTCACCAGTGCGCGTGAGGTCCGCGGGTCGACGACCGCGTGGCCGTCGATGCGCCAGGTGTCGAAGGCCCGGCCCTGCGGATGGTCGCTGAGCCGGTCGGTGCCGAACACGTAGAGCGGGTGCCCCGACCGAAGGACGCTGATCCCCAGCCGGTGCGAACCGCGCCAGCGTGAGCAGCGCGGTCAGCACGCTCGGGTGGATGTTGCCCGACTGCACGTCCCGCCGTCGCGGCCGGCGGCAGGTCGATGCGCTCACTGCCGAGCACGCGGCGTGCCAGCGCGGACGGTCGGTCGAGAGGAGGCCCCGGCCTCGACGGATGGACCGCGTCCACCCGCCAGGTGTTCCCGTGCAAGGTCAGGCGTACGTCGAAGGTGCGCCCGCCCGTGACGAGATGATCGCCCTGCCGACGCCAGGAGCGGGTCACGACGAGCACGCTGGCGCTGTCGGTCAGCAGTCCGCCGTACTGCGCGTCGATGACCTGGATCGCCTGCGACGACGACGTCCCGGCCCGCTCGACGTGTCGGACCGCGACCGTCTTGCACTCCGGCACCTTGTCGTTGGACGAGGGCTGCCAGCGGCGTACGGCGGGCAGGGCGGCGGCCGAGGGAGACGGAGAGGTCGAGGCGGAACCGGCCGACGGGGTCGACGACGGACGGCGACGAGGGCGACGAGGACGGCTCGGAGCTGCTGCTCGAGGCGCACCGGTGGCGAGCGTGCCGACTCCCAGCAGGAGCACGGTCCGGCGTGGGAGGTCCACCCTGCCAGCGTAGGCAGGCGGGACCACTCAGACCGAGTGCACGGTCTCCTGGCCCTGGCGGGCCCACCACGCCTGGCCCTCGGCCGGCAGCGTGTGGATCGGGTCGTAGTACTCGTAGGTGCGGGTCAGCGCCTCGGGGTCACTGGCCTCGATCGAGGTGCGGTAGTTCTTCGTCCAGTAGGAGATGCCCTTGACCTCGTCGTACGACGAGATCTGGTGCACCCACCGCTTGCCGACGAACGGCACGTCGCACACGATGCGCGGCGTCGCGAAGCCGGGGAGGTAGCCCATGATGTGGTGCTGCAGCCGCTGGGCGTCGGCGACCGAGATCCGCCAGTGCTCGGCGTTGGGGATCATGTCGCACATGTAGAAGTAGTAGGGCAGGATCTGCGCGCCGTCGAGCAGCCGGAAGCACAGGTCGAGCATCGCGTGCGGGTCGGCGTTGACGCCGTTGAGGATGACGCCCTGGTTGCGTACGTCGCGCACGCCGGCGTCGAACATCGCCTTGCGCCGCCTTCGCCACCAGCGGGGTCACCGAGTTGGCGTGGTTGACGTGGGTGTGGATCGCGAGGCCGACGCCGCGCGCCCGGGCGGTGCCGGCGACCCGGCTCATGCCCTCGACGACCTCGTCCTGGAGCCAGTGCTGCGGCAGCCCCATCAGCGCCTTGGTGGCCAGCCGGATGTCGCGGATGTTCTCGATCTCGAGCAGCTTGGTGAGGAACTCCTCGAGCCGCGCCCACGGCATGTTGGCGACGTCGCCGCCGGAGACCACCACGTCGCGCACGCCGGGGTGGGTGCGCAGGTAGTCGAGCATCTCGGCGTGCCGGTCGACCGGCTTGCCGAGGAACTTCAGCTTGTCGACCGTCGGGGTGGAGTTGCCGACGAGGTCCATCCGGGTGCAGTGGCCGCAGTACTGCGGGCAGGTCGGCAGCAGCTCGGCGAGCACCTTGGTGGGGTAGCGGTGGGTGAGCCCCTCGGCCGCCCACATGTCGTGCTCGTGCAGCGAGTCGCGGCTGGAGTAGGGGTGCGAGGGCCAGTCGGTACGGCGGTCGGAGAACACCGGGATCATGTAGTGGCGGATCGGGTCGGCGTAGAACGCCTCGGTCAGCGAGCCCGGTCCCGACGGCAGCTCGTGGGGCGCCATCGTGTTCATCATCTGCGGCGGGACGAGCATCGACATCGTCGCCCGCTCGGCCTGGTCGCGCTCGAGGTCGGCGTAGAACCGCTCGTCGACCAGGTCACCGAGGAGCTCGCGCAGCTGGCGGAGGTTCTTCACGCAGTGGGAGCGCTGCCACTGGGCGCTCTCCCACTGCTCGCGGGTGACGTCCTTCCAGCCCGGGAACCGGGTCCAGTCGGGCTCGACCAGCTCGACACGGCGGTAGGGGTAGGGCTGACCGGTTTCTCCCTCGACGATGGAGGCGATGGAGGTCTCGATGCTCATGCCACTATGGGACCACGAAGTTTGCGGTGCATCAAACACATCACCGTAAGATTTACTGTGACTGTCGTATTCAACGGGAGGGTTCTGGAATCGTGGGACGCATGACAGGCGATCCGGTCGGGATGCACCGGGTGCTGGAGCCGGTCGGGGTGCTGCCGCAGGCGGCGCAACGGCTGGACACCGATCCGGCGATCCGCGACGACGAGGTCCGCGTGCGGGTCGAGCGGCTCAACCTCGACGCCGCCTCCTTCCGCCAGCTCGAGACCAAGCACGACGGTGACGGCGACGCCGTCCGCGCCGAGGTGCTCGAGATCGTGCGCAGCCGCGGCAAGATGCACAACCCCGTCACCGGCTCCGGCGGCATGCTCGTCGGCACCGTCGAGGAGGTGGGGGAGGGCTCGCCGCTCGGCCTGGCCGTCGGCGACCGGGTGGCCACGCTGGTCTCGCTCACCCTCACGCCCGCTGGTGATCGAGGACGGGCTGGCCGGCTGGGACGGCCGCAGCGAGCAGGTCCCGGCCGACGGCTACGCGATCCTGTTCGGCCGGTCGATCGCGGCGAAGCTGCCCGACGACCTGCCCGCTCCGCTGGCCCTGTCGGTGATGGACGTCTGCGGGGCGCCGGCGCTGACCGAGCGCCACGTCCGGCGGTACGACGCGCCGGTGGTCGTGGTCGTCGGCGGCGCCGGCAAGTCCGGGTCGCTCTGCCTGGCCGCAGCCCGTCGCGCCGGCGCCCGGCGCACCATCGGCGTCGTACCCCACCAGGGCGAGGCCGACCTCCTCGAGCCCACCGGCCTCGCCGACGAGGTCGTGGTCTGCGACGCGCGTGACCCGGTCGCCCTGCGCGACGCCGTGTCCGCCGCCGGCGGACCGGCCGACCTCACCATCGTCTGCGTCGACGTGCCCGGCTGCGAGGGCGGCGCGATCCTGGCCACCGCCGAGGGCGGCACGGTCATCTTCTTCTCGATGGCGACCTCGTTCAGCTCGGCCGCGCTCGGCGCCGAGGGCCTGGCCGCCGACGTGACCATGATCGTGGGCAACGGCTACGTCCCCGGCCACGCCGACCTCGCCCTGGAGATCGTGCGCTCCACCCCTGCCGTCCGGGCCCTGTTCGAGCGGAGACTGTGAACGTGGCGACCACCCAGAAGACCAAGCCGAAGCTCGACCTCGACCCGGTGACCGTCCGCAAGGCGCGCAGCCTCGCCCGCAAGGTCGGCCGGCCGATCGTCAAGCTCGCCCAGCAGCACACGACCGTCTCGGTCGAGCGCGCCACCCTGCGCCTGGCCGGGCTCGCGGGCGCCGACCCCGACGGCACCCCGTGGGTGAACCGGCTCGCCGACGCCGTGCGCGCCGACGTCGGCCTCGAGCACGGCCTCGCCCTTCCCGTCTGGGACGCGCTGGTGCGCGGCGAGGCCGAGGACCTCTCGACGCTCGCCCAGAAGGCGTCGGCCGGCTCGGTCCGGTTCCGGCTGCCCGAGGGCCGCGACGCGCAGAGGGCGACGACCGCTTCGCGCAAGCAGGTCGCCGCCGGCGTACGACGCATCGACGCCCGTCGTCGCGAGCGGGAGCGGCTCGTCAAGCGGATCGGTGACGCTCCCCGCCAGCCGTGGATCTACCTGATCGTCGCGACCGGCGACATCTACGAGGACATCCCGCAGGCCCAGCAGGCGGCTCGCGAGGGCGCCGACGTGATCGCGGTGATCCGGTCGACCGGCCAGTCGCTGCTCGACTACGTGCCCGAGGGCGCGACCCGCGAGGGCTTCGCCGGCACCTACGCCACCCAGGAGAACTTCCGGCTGATGCGGGCCGCGCTCGACGACTCGAGCAAGGAGCTCGGCCGCTACGTCCGGCTGACCAACTACGCCAGCGGCCTGTGCATGCCGGAGATCGCGGCGCTGGCCGGCCTCGAGCGGCTCGACATGATGTTGAACGACTCGATGTACGGCATCCTCTTCCGCGACATCAACCCGGTGCGCACCTTCGTCGACCAGCGCTTCAGCCGCCAGGTCCACGCCCGCGCCGGCATCATCATCAACACCGGCGAGGACAACTACCTCACCACCGCCGACGCCGTCGAGGCCGCGCACACGGTCACCACCAGCCAGCTGCTCAACGAGTACTTCGCCAAGGAGGCCGGGCTCGAGGACTGGCAGCTCGGCCTGGGCCACGCCTTCGAGATCAACCCCGAGCTGCCGGACTCCTTCCGGATGGAGCTCGCCCACGCGCTGCTGGCCCGCGAGCTGTTCCCGAAGGCGCCGCTGAAGTGGATGCCGCCGACCCGGCACATGACCGGCGACGTGTTCCGCGGCTACCTGCTCGACGGCTTCTTCAACCTCGCCGGCGCGCTCACCGGCCAGGGGATCCTGCTCGTCGGCATGATGACCGAGGCGGTCGTCACGCCGTGGATCAGCGACCGCGACCTGGCGCTGCAGAACGTCCGCTACGTGATGGACGCCGCCGGCGCCCTCCACGAGGACTTCCGCCCGGCGCCCGACGGGTTCATCGCCGAGCGCGCCCGCACCGTGCTGGGGGAGTCGATCGACCTGCTCGACCGGATCGCCGACGACACCGACAGCGGCGACCCTCCACTGCTGACGCGATCGCCGACGGCACCTTCGGGCTGATGAAGCGCCCGGCGAACGCCGGTCGGGGGCTCGAGGGCGTGGCGAAGAAGTCGGCGGCGTACTTCAACCCGGCCGCCGAGATCCTGGAGGAGTCGTGAGCAAGCAGCGCTGCTGAGGCCGTACGGGGACACGACGGGCGACGGGATGGTGCAGCTGTCCTTCACGCTGCCGATGCCCCACTCCAAGATCGCCGAGGGCGCCGCCGTACAGCTGGCCAACAAGATGGGCATGGACCCCGCGCTCGTCGTGCACGCGAAGGCGATGGGTCCCGACTTCACCTTCTTCGTGGTCTACGGCCGGGTGAACCACCTGGTCGACCCGTCGGTGGTCGAGGTCGTCGAGCGCGACTACGAGCTGCTGACGCCCAAGGAGGTCAACGCCGCGATCAAGCGCGCGCTGCGCCGCCGGATGGTCGTCGTGGGCGGCTGCATCGGCACCGACGCCCACACCGTCGGCATCGACGCGATCCTGAACATCAAGGGGTTCGCGGGGGAGAAGGGGCTGGAGTACTACCGCGAGCTGAAGGTGGTCAACCTCGGCGCCCAGGTCTCCGTGCCCCAGCTCGTCGAGCGCGCCGTCGAGGAGAAGGCCGACGCCGTCCTGGTCTCCCAGGTGGTCACCCAGCGCGACGCCCACCTGCTCAACACCCGCGAGATGTCGGCCGCGTTCCGCGAGGCGTTCCCGCCCGCGCGCCGTCCGCTGCTCGTGGTCGGCGGACCCCGCTTCGACGAGACCATGGCCGCCGACCTCGGCGTCGACCGCGTCTTCACCCGCGGCACGACACCCGGCGAGGTGGCCAGCTACCTCGTCCACCGCGTCGTCACCGAGAAGATGTCCGCATGAGCGCAGAGGTCGGCACCACCGTCGTGCACCGCCGCTACGTGTCGTACGCCGAGGCCCACTACGCCGGCAACCTCGTCGACGGCGCCTGGGGGCTCGGTCTGTTCGGCGACGTCGCCACGGAGATGTGCATCCGCACCGACGGCGACGAGGGCCTGTTCGCGTCGTACTCCGACGTGCAGTTCCGGGCTCCCGTGCACGCCGGCGACGTCGTCGAGGCGGTGGCCACCCTGACGCGGGTCGGGCCGGCGGTCCCGCGAGATGGGCTTCGAGCTCCGCGTGGTGGCCCGCGGCGACGCCTCCGCCGGGTCGGCCTCGGCGGCCCGGATGCTCGACGAGCCGATCGTGGCGACCGCGTCGTACTCCGACCTGCAGTCGAGGCAACCCGTGCCCGCCGGTGACGTGGACGAGACAGGTCTCCACGCTGATCCCGGTGGGCCGGCGCTCCTTCGTGATGGGCTTCGGACTGCGGCTGCTCGCGCACGGCGTACTGCCTCGGCCGGGTCCGCCGACCTCGTGCGACGGGTGCTCGCACGAGCCGATCGTGGCGACCACGGCGACCGGCACGGTCGTGGTACCCTCCGAGGACTGAGGTCTGGACCACACCGGCGTGTCCAGCGCGACACGCCGCGAAACTGCAAATTTCGGAAACCTGATGTTCATCTACGGGTCACGGGTCTGACCTGCGGTTTTGCCGGAAGGCCCTGCTCAGCCGCCTGTTGACACCGATGGGTTTGCCGCGCGAAAGTCTGCGAGTTACTCCGGGCAGAACGTCAGTCGCATGCTCGACGGATGCGGTTTCCGGGCCATCTCGCCAAGATGGCTTCGGGGTCGCACTTGGCGGGTTGAGCAACGCGGCCTCGACGGGAGGACACGGGGGGAGTGAGGCGTCCAGTAGACAACGCCTACGACTCTGGCAGCCGGCCAGGGCGTGAGCGGTCCGAAGGTCACCCAGCTCCCCCCGTCCTGCCCCCCGGTGCCGCGCCGGCACCTCTCGTCGGCCCCCGCGACCACCCCTTCGATAGGTTGCTCGGCATGCCGGCAGGGGACGGTCTGGGTCGGGTCGTCATGGTGGTGCCCGACCTACAACGATTCCGCTCAACCTGCGCGCCGCGTGCACCGAACGGCTGCGCCGCGTCGCAGCTCGAGGTCGACGTCCTACGTGGTCGACGACGGGTCGCCATCGACGCCACCGGCGAGGCCTGGGTCGGCACCGATCCGGCCTCCGAGCGACGCCGCAGCTCTACGTCGAGGCGCACCACGCGCAACGAAGGAAAGCTCTTCGTGATGCTCTCCTCGACCGGACACGGCAGCAGCTCGTGCACCTGCTGCACACGGGCTACGCCGAACGGCTGAGGTCTGGACGCCGGCGTGTCCAGCGCGACACGCCGCGAAGCAATTTGAAACCTGATGTTCATCTACGGGCCGCGCCTGACCTGCGGTTTTGCCGAAGGCCCTGCTCAGCCGCCTGTTGACACCGGTGGGTTTGCCGCGCGAAAGTCTGCGAGTTACTCCGGGCAGAACGTCAGTCGCATGCTCGACGGATGCGGTTTCCGGGCCATCTCGCCAAGATGGCTTCGGGGTCGCACTTGGCGGGTTGAGCAACGCGGCCTCGACGGGAGGACACGGGGGGAGTGAGGCGTCCAGTAGACAACGCCTACGACTCTGGCAGCCGGCCAGGGCGTGAGCGGTCCGAAGGTCACCCAGTCCGTCCTGCCCCCCGGTCAGCGGCGGCACCTCTCTCAGTCGCCGCGACCACCTCTTCGATAGGTTGCTCGGCATGCCTGCAGGGGACGGTCTGGGTCGGGTCGTCATGGTGGTGCCCACCTACAACGAGTCCCTCAACCTGGGGCCTGTGATCGAGCGGCTGCGCCGCGCGCAGCCCGAGGTCGACGTCCTCGTGGTCGACGACGGTTCGCCGGACGGCACCGGCGACCTGGCCGACGCGATCGCCGCCGAGGACCCGCAGGTCACGGTGCTGCACCGCACCAGGAAGGAGGGCCTGGGGGCGGCGTACCGGCACGGCTTCGGGGTCGCCCTGGAGCGGGGCTACGACGCGATCGGCGAGATGGACGCCGACGGGTCCCACCAGCCCGAGCAGCTGCACCTGCTCCTGGACGCGCTGCGCGACGCCGACCTGGTCATCGGTTCGCG
Organism: uncultured Actinomycetota bacterium; assembly: GCA_963797505.1. Taxonomy (GTDB): domain Bacteria; phylum Actinomycetota; class Actinomycetes; order Propionibacteriales; family Nocardioidaceae; genus Marmoricola. The sequence goes on from CAWCQB010000033.1 coordinate 75,892, forward strand.
CTGGGTGCCCGGCGGCAGCATCGTCAACTGGCCGCTGCACCGCGAGCTGCTGTCCCGAGGAGGCAACTTCTACACCCGGCACCTGCTCGGCATCCGGGTGCGCGACGCCACTGCCGGCTACCGCCTGTTCCGTCGTACGACGCTGGAGCGGATCGACCTCGCGCAGGTGCAGTCCTCCGGCTACGTGTTCCAGGCCGACCTCGCCTTCCGGACCATCCAGGCGGGCCTGCGCGTCGTGGAGGTGCCCATCGAGTTCGTCGAGCGGGAGCTGCGGCGACTCGAAGATGAGCCGGGACGTGGCCACCGAGTCGCTCAAGCGGATCACGGTGTGGGGCCTGGGCGAACGGCGCCGACAGCTCCGGGCTGCCCTGGGGCGCCCGGAACAGCCCACGCCTCCCGGTCGTTGAGCCAGACATGAGCGAGATCCGCAGACGCAGGTTCCCGTGGGGGCTGCTGGTGGCTGCCTTCATCCTGGTGCCGCTGGTGGAGATCTACGTGATCATCCAGGTCGGGCAGGTGATCGGCGCCTGGTGGACGATCCTGCTGCTGATCGCCGACAGCATCTTCGGGTCCTGGCTGGTCAAGCGTGAGGGCAGCCGGGCGTGGGAGGCCCTGCGCGTGACGCTCCAGGAGGGCCGGATGCCCCACAAGGAGCTCGCCGACGGCATCCTGATCCTCGTCGGCGGCCTGCTGATGCTGACCCCGGGCTTCGTGCTCGACATCGTCGGGGCGATCTGCATCCTGCCGTTCACGCGGCCCATCGGCCGACGCTTCCTGTCCGGGGTGATCAGCCGCCGGCTGGTCGGGGTGACCTACCCCGCCTCCCGACCCGGGACACAACAACGCCCCGGACCCGACGATGGCGTGGTCCAGGGCGAGGTCGTGGACTGACCGGAGCGGTCAGCCCGTCAGCTCAGACGGAGGACTTCTTCTTCCGCGCGCTGGCGCGGTGCAGGTGCGCGGGGCCGATCTCGCCGCCGCGCAGCAGCTCGAGGCGCTCGGTGAGGATGTCCTCGAGCTCCTTGACCGAACGGCGCTCCAGGAGCATGTCCCAGTGGGTGCGGGCGGGCTTCTCGGCCTTCACCTCGGGCTCGATGCCGGACGTGGCACGGGCCTCGGCGCCGCACCGCGGGCACTCCCACAGGGCCGGGACGTCGGCCTCGACCGACATCGTCACCTCGAACTCGTGGCCCTGGGCGCAGCGGTAGCCGACCTGCTGGCGGGCGGCGAACTCGATGCCGCGCTCGTCCTCGAAGCTCTGACCTCCGAGTCGTGCCCCTCGCAGCGTGCGCTCTCCCATGGGAACCTCCAAAACTATGCGCCCGCGTCCAGACGAATCGCGGGTGTACTGCTCATGCGTACCGTCCCTGAGACGGAACATCAAGCCGGTCATGACGCTGGTCGAACCCAGTGGGTCCGACCTCTCATCATCCACCGCTCAGCGGCGGGCGTCACGAGTATCCAACGAACGTGATGCGGTCAGGATTCCCCGCGAGACCTGCCTCACACCTGGAGAGGCCTCAGATGGCCTCGGGAGGCCGGTTCCCGGCCTCGCGGATGCCGCGCTCCGGGTCGAGGCGGAGCAGGAAGACCACGCCGAGGACGAAGAAGATGATCAGCGCGAAGATCGCGGGCCGGTAGGACCCGGTGATCTGGAACACCACGCCGAACAGCAGCGTCCCGAACCAGGAGGTGCCGCGCTCGGCGGCGTTGTAGAGGCTGAAGTACTCACCTTCACGACCGCGGGGGATCAGCAGGCTGAAGAACGACCGCGACAGCGCCTGGGTGCCGCCCAGCACGACGCCGATGGCGAGCGCGAGCAGGTAGAAGAGCACCGCCTGGCCGGCAGGCAGCACCATCGCGACCACCACGATCCCCATCCACGCGAAGGTGCCCCAGAGGATCACCCGGTAGGAGCCGAAGCGCTGGGCCAGCCGCCCGAAGTACAGGGCCCCGCCGAAGGCGACGAACTGGATCAGCAGGATCGTCGCGATCAGCACCGTCTTGTCGAAGCCGAGCGTCTTCTCGCCGTACGTCGAGGCGGCGTAGATCACCGTCTGGATGCCGTCGTTGTAGAACAGGTAGGCAATCAGGAAGGTGAGCGTCATCGGGAAGCCACGCATCTCGCCGAGCGTGGTGAACAGCTGACCGAAGCTGCGCTGCCACAGCCCGCCCCGCTCGACGAGGCGACCGAGTGCCGGCTGGTTCCTGAGCCGCACGAGCGGGATCATGGTGAACAGGGCCCACCACAGGCCGGCGCTGAGCAGCGAGAGGCGCACCGCCATCTCCTCGCCGAGCCCGATGGCGTCGTGGCCGAGGTACATGCCGAGGTTGATCGCCAGCAGCAGGCCGCCGCCGAGGTAGCCGAACGCCCAGCCGCGCGAGGACGCGCCGTCGCGCTCCTCCTCGGTCGAGATGTCGACCAGGATGGCGTAGTAGGCGACCAGCGAGCACCCGCCGAGGATGCTGCTCATCACGACGGCGAAGGCGCCGAGCTGCCACTGGTCGCCCTTCATGAAGAAGAGCAGCATGCAGAAGAACGAGCCGGCGAAGGCGAAGCCCGCCATGTTCCACTTCTTGCGGTCGGAGCGGTCGACGAACGCTCCGACGACGGGCAGCACGAACGCGCTGGCGATCGTCGCGAAGCTGGTCAGGTAGAACGGCAGGGAGCCCGGCGGCGAGGTGCAGGCCGAGCAGGTTCACCGTCTTGCTGCACGAGTCGGTGTCGTCGGTGCAGCCGGCGGCGCGGCCCGCGACGGTGCTCATGTACGGCGCGAAGAGCACGCTCAGGACCGTCGTGTAGTAGGCGCTGTTGGCCCAGTCGTACCAGTTCCACGCCCGCTGCTGCTGGAGCCGGTCGACGGGAGACAGGTCGGCGACGCCGGACGGTGCATCTGTGCTCATTCGGGGCCCCCGCGGAGGCGCGAGCGAAGCGAGTGGCTTCGTGGGGTGAGGTTCATGGGTGGTCCCTCCATTGTCCGCGCCTCATCAGCACCTGCTTGAGCACGTCGGTCCGGTCGGTGATCAGGCCGTCGACACCCAGGTCGAGCAGCTCGTCCATCTCCGCCGGCTCGTCGACGGTCCACACGTGCACGTGCGCGCCGGCCGCGTGGGCGCGTCGTACGAGCGAGCGGGTGACGATGGGGAGCGGCCCCCGGCGATGGGGCACCTGCAGGGCCGCGACGCGTCCGTCGGGTGGCCAGCCGGGCGGCGCGGCCCGAGGGCAGCGCGAGGAACGCGGCCACCTCGGTCGGGGCCGCCGAGGTCGCCACCCGTCCGCCGGTGGCACGGCGGAAGGCATCGAGCCGACGCTGGGAGAACGACCCGATGCAGACCCGGTCGTGGCTGCGCGTGCGCTGCGACCAGGTCGGCGAGCGGCTGCACGGCCGGGGCCGACTTGATGTCGATGTTGAAGCGGCAGTCGGGGAACTCCTCGAGCAGCTCGGCCATCGAGGGAACGGCGTGGGCGCCACCGATGCGCGCCGTGCGGACCTGGTCGGCGGTCAGCCGCGACAGCTCGCCGTGGGAGTCGGTGACCCGGTCGAGCACCCGGTCGTGGAACGCGAGCAGCACCCCGTCGCTCGTCGCGTGCACGTCGGTCTCGAGGTAGTGGTAACCGAGCGCGACGGCGTGCGCGAAGGCATGCAGGGTGTTCTCGGTGCCGGGGATCTCCGGGTGCAGGGCGCCACCGCGATGCGCCATGGCGATCACCGAGCCCGGCTGGTCGAGCACCGAGTCGAGATAGCCGAACCCCGTCACTGGCGAGGGCATCCCCGCCGGGGTCTCCGCGGTCACGCGAGCAGTATTCACCGGCACCCTGCGATGGTGCGCCCGAATCGCCGCCCGGGCCATCCGCGTTCCTACTCAGGTGCTCTCGGGCGGGGGAGTACGGTGCGAGACATGGAGGAGATGACGTGCCCCAAGTGCGCCGGCACGATGGCCGCGCGCTCCCACGGCCGGGTGACGGTCCGACAGTGCGAGAACTGCCAGGGAGTGTTCCTGGACCGCGCCGACCTCGGCTCCCTGGTGGAGAGCGAGAACGACTGGCACGCCAACCGCTCCACCGACACGGCCCGGCTCCCGCGCATCACGCCCGACATGGTCGCCCCGCCGCCGCGCGCCAAGGCGAGGTCCTACGTCGACTCGCTGTTCACGCGGCTGACGGTTTCACAACCGGAGTAGTGAAACTGGCTCCGACGTCGAAGTTTCGTTGAGAGCGTCAGTTTCACTACTGAGTAGTGAAACCGACGTCGCCATCCCCCCCTCAGAGGTCGCGGAACGTCTCGATCTGCGCGCCGATCTCGTTGAGGCGGTCGGCGAGGCCCTCGTAGCCGCGGTGGATGACGTACGTCGACCGCAGTACCGAGGTTCCCTTCGAGGCCAGCATCGCCAGCAGGATCACCACGGCCGGCCGGAGCGCCGGCGGGCAGACGACCTCGGCGCCCGACCAGCGGGTCGGGCCCTCGATCATCACCCGGTGGGGGTCCATCAGGGTCACCCGGCCACCGAGCTTGTTCAGCTCGGTCAGGTAGATGGCGCGGTTCTCGTAGACCCAGTCGTGCAGCATCGTCTGGCCCTGCGCGGTGGCCGCGATGATCGCGAAGAACGGCAGGTTGTCGATGTTCAGCCCGGGGAACGGCATCGGGTGGATCTTGTCGATGGGGGAGCGGAGCAGCGAGTGCTGGGTGGAGACGTCGACGAGGCGGGTGCGCCCGTTGGCCGCGAGGTACTCCTCGGAGAGCCGGTAGCGGAAGCCCATCTCCTCCAGCACCGCGAGCTCGATCTCCATGAACTCGATCGGCACCCGCTTCACGGTGATCTCGGAGTCGGTGACGATGGCGGCCGCCAGCAGTGACATCGCCTCGATCGGGTCCTCGCTCGGCGCGTAGTCGACGTCGCGGGAGATGTCGGTGCAGCCGGTGACCACCAGCGTGGTGGTGCCGATGCCCTCGATCTGCACGCCGAGCTTCTCCAGGAAGAAGCACAGGTCCTGGACCATGTAGTTGGAGCTCGCGTTGCGGATCGTGGTCGTGGTGTCCGACAGGGCGGCGGCCATCAGCGCGTTCTCGGTGACCGTGTCACCGCGCTCGATCAGCACGATCGGGCGCGTCGGGGAGATGCCCGGCTGCACGTTCGCGTGGTAGCTGCCCTCGGTCGCCTTGATCTGCAGCCCGAAGGGACGCAGCGCGGTCATGTGCGGCTCGACGGTGCGGGTGCCGAGGTCGCAGCCGCCGGCGTAGGGGAGCTCGAAGTCGCTGATCCGGTGGAGCAGCGGGCCGAGGAACATGATGATCGAGCGGGTACGACGGGCCGCGGTCGCGTCGATGCCGCTCAGGTCGAGGTTCGGCGGCGGGGTGATCTCGAGGTCGTTGCCCTCGTTGAGCCAGCGGGTCTTCACACCGATGCTGTCGAGCACCTCGAGCAGCCGGTTGACCTCCTCGATCCGGGCGACCCGGCGCAGCGTCGTACGCCCACGGTTGAGCAGGGACGCGCAGAGCAGCGCGACGCCGGCGTTCTTGGAGGTCTTCACCTCGATCGAGCCGTGCAGCGTGGTGGGTCCGGTGACCCGGAGGTGCGTCGGCCCCTGGCCGATGCTGACGATGGGGGAGTCCAGCGCCTCGCCGATGCGGGCGATCATCTCCAGCGACAGGTTCTGGTGGCCGCGCTCGATGCGGTTCACCGCGCTCTGGCTGGTGGCCAGCTCGTCGGCGAGCTGTTGCTGCGTCCAGCCACGGTGCTTGCGGGCGTCGCGGATCAGGTTGCCGATGCGGGCCAGGTAGTCCTCAGTCACCGCGCGACTGTATCTCAGATATGAGATAGGACCGCACATGGCAGCATGCGTGTCATGCGCGCCACCACCATCCACGCACCCCGCGACATCCGCCTCGAGGAACGCCCGGAGCCCACCATCGAGGCGCCCACGGATGCCATCGTGAAGGTGACCGCCGGCTGCATCTGCGGCTCCGACCTGTGGCCCTACCGCGGCGAGAACGACATCACGCCCGGCGACACGATCGGGCACGAGATGATCGGCGTGGTCGAGGAGGTCGGCAGCGAGGTCACCGCGTTCGCGCCGGGCGACTTCGTGATCGCGCCGTTCTGCCACTGCGACAACACCTGCGCCAACTGCCGGGCCGGCGCCCAGTCCGCCTGCGTCAACGGCGGGTTCACCCAGAGCGGGCAGTCCGAGTACGCCAAGGTCAACCAGGCCGACGGCAGCCTCGTCAAGACCGACGGGATGCCCCAGGCCTCGCTGCTGCCCTCGCTGCTGACCCTGTCCGACGTCTTCCCGACCGGCTGGCACTGCGCCGTCTCGGCCGACGTGAGCCCGGGCGACACGGTCGTGGTCGTCGGTGACGGCGCGGTCGGCCTGTGCGGCGTGCTCGCCGCGGCCGAGATGGGAGCCGAGCGGGTGATCGCGATGTCGCGACACGAGCAGCGCCAGGAGATCGCCCGCCAGTTCGGCGCGACCCACATCGTCGCGGAGCGCGGCAAGGAGGGCGCCGAGCGGATCAAGGAGCTCACCGACGGAGTCGGCGCGGACGCCGTGCTGGAGTGCGTGGGCACCGACTCGTCGATGAAGCAGGCGTTCGCCTCCGCCCGGGCAGGCTCGACCGTCGGCTTCGTCGGCGCGCCGCACGGAGTCGACCTCCCCGTGCGCCGGATGTTCAGCAAGAACATCGGGCTGGCCGGAGGCGTGGCGCCGGTACGCCGCTACCTGCCCGAGCTCCTCGAGCTGGTCACCTCCGGCACCGTCGACCCCGGCATCGTCTTCGACCTGACCCTGCCCCTCGAGAAGGTCGCGGAGGGCTACCGCGCGATGGACGAGCGCACCGCGATCAAGGTCTACCTCGAGGTCTGACCCTCAGCTGAGCTCGGCCGGAGGCTCGCTGCCCGTCGCCAGCCGGCGCTGCATCCACAGCACGTCGTGCCAGGCGCCGAACTTCCAGCCGATGCGCCGCCAGGTGCCGACGTCCTCGAAGCCGAGGCTCCGGTGGAGTCCCTCGCTGGCCGCGTTGGGCAGCGTCATGCCGGCGAGCGCGGTGAGGTAGCCCCGGTCGACCAGGCGCGGGAACAGCGCCTCGTAGAGCATCCGGCCGGCACCGGTGCGACGACGGCCGGTCTCGACGTACACGCTCACCTCGCAGGACCACCGGTAGGCCGCGCGGCTCCGGTAGGCGCTGCCGTAGGCGTAGCCGCGGATGCCCAGGTCGTCCTCGAGCACCAGCCAGTCGTGGGTCTCCAGGGATCGCTCCATCCGGTCCCGGACCTCCGGCACCGAGGGCGGATCCATCTCGAGGCTGATCACGCTGTCCCGCACGTACGGCGCGTAGATGGCCTGGCAGGCGACGGCGTCATCGGGGGTGGCTCGTCGTACGACGAGAGCGCCGCCGGCACCCGTTTCTGGAACGCTCACGGACAGGACCGTAGACCCGAACCCCGCACTGGGCTAGACCGCAGGTCTCACATCGTGACGACTCCGGCAAGCCGCACATCCGGCTCCGGGGGAGGGGCCGCGACGCATTCCACGGCGCACAACCGGGCGAAACAGTCGCATCCGACCAGCACCGATGCCCGGCTCCGTCCTCGTCGAGCCGAGGTCCCGGACTTGCGCAGCACGGCCCGCTGACCGAGTCCGGCTTTCGTAGCGCACCCCACGAGCCACAGACGTAGAGTCCAAGCACGCACGCCACACGTCCAGAAAGCGGTCGCATGGAAACGACGGCCCACACGGGGCAGCTCGTCGGTCTCGCCGAGGTGCTGGCCGGGGAGCGCGAGTCCGGCCTGGTGGCCGCCGCGGCCCTGCCGCTGCTCCGTGAGATCGCCGGGGCGGAGGCCGTGCTGGTGGTGAGCGCTGCCGAACCCGAACCAGGTGCTGGCACACGACGGCGCCGCGCTTCCCGTCGAGGATCTGGTCGGCGTCGCCGGGGCGGGCCCCTCGCTGACCACGACGACGGTGCCCGACAGCTGGCGCGGCGCAGGCATCGGCCGCGTCGCCGTACAACAGCTCCCCGGCCACGTCGGTCTGCTGCTGCTCGCCTGGGCCGACGCCGCACGCCGACGACCCCGCCCACCCTCGACCTCGCCCTGTCGTACGTCGACACGGCTGTCGGCCGAGCGGTCTCCCAGGAGAGCCTCACCGACCTGGCCGCGCGCGTGGACAACGCCCAGCACCTGGCCAACATGGGCGACTACGACTGGCACATCCCCACCGACACCAACCGGTGGTCCGACCAGCTGTTCCGCATCTACGGCCACGAGCCGCAGTCGTTCAACGCGTCGTACGAACGGTTCCTCGAGCTGGTCCACCCCGACGACCGCGAGCGCATCCAGGCGCTGCACCAGAAGGCCTACGCCAGCGGCGAGCCCTGGCAGGTGATCGAGCGCATCGTCCGACCCGACGGCGAGGTGCGGCACCTGCTGACCAACGGCGAGGTCGTGATGGGTCCTGACTCCGTGCCGGTGCGCATGCGCGGCACCTGCATCGACATCACCGACCGGGTGCAGGCCGACGCGGAGAAGGCGCAGATCGCTGCCCGGTTCCGCAGTCTCGTGGAGTCGGCACCCGACGCGATCCTGGTCCTCGACGAGCACCAGCGGATCCTCGACCACAACCCGCAGGCGCACGAGCTGCTCGGGGCCGATCCGCAGGGGCACGCCATCACCGAGATCCTGCCGACCTGGCCCGACACCGAGAGCGCAGCGGCCGCTGCGCGCAGCCTCGACGGACGTGACCTGGTGCTGGACATCACCACGGCCGCGGTCAACCCGGAGGAAGACGCCGGCGACGCGTTCGTGGCGCTCTACCTGCGCGACGCCGAGCCCCGGCTCGCCCAGGAGGCACTCGCCTCGCGTCTGGGGGAGGCGCACCTGCGTCGTCGCCAGGCGCTCGAGATCAACGACAACGTGGTGCAGGGGCTCGTCGCTGCGTCGTACGCCCTCGACCAGGGGTCGATGCCCTCGTCACGGGCCTATCTCGACCAGACCCTGTCCGCAGCGCGAGCGATGATGGACGATCTGCTCGAGCCTCTCGACGGCGAGGGACTGCAGCCCGGCGACCTCGTCCGCACCACACCGGCGTCGATCGGGCCACCACCCCGCACCGCCACGTCCGACCAGGAGGAGAACATCGAGCAGAACGACTCCCACCGAGTCCTCGTCGTCGACGACGCCGAGGACCTGCGGATGCTGCTGCGCGCGCGGATGGAGACGCGCAACGGGCTGACCGTGGTCGGTGAGGCGGCCGACGGTCTCGCAGCGGTCGAGCTCGCCTCCGAGCTGCAGCCGGACCTGGTCATGCTCGATCTCGCGATGCCGCGCATGGACGGCCTCGAGGCGCTTCCGCTGATCCGGGCCGCCGTGCCCGGGGTGCGCGTGATCGTGCTCTCGGGGTTCAACCAGAGCACCCTGGCCGAGAAGGCGATGGAGGCCGGCGCCGACAAGTACGTCGTCAAGGGCGGCTCGATGCGCCAGCTCCTCGAGCTGGTGGACACGGTCCTGGACGCCGCTGCATCCTGACCCACCCGCGTGGGTACGGTCGGGACATGAGTGGAGACCAGCTGCAGCCCGAGGACACCCTCGACGACCGGGGAGTCGACGACGTGCTCGACGAGGGCTACTCGCCCCCGGAGCGCGAGCCCGACCACCTGCGCCACCCCGAGGGCGGCGAGTCCATCGACGAGCGACTCGACGAGGAGGAGCCGGAGGTGTGGGCCCGGGCCGAGGAGGAGGCCGACGCCGACATCCTCGACGGCGACGTCGGCGGCGAGGTCGGCAGTGCCCGCAGCGGCAGGCTGCTCGCCCCCGACGAGGGGTCGCACGAGGACGTCGACTCCGAGCTCGTGGCCGAGGACGAGGGCATCGACGGCGCCGGCGCGAGCGCCGAGGAAGCGGCCATGCACACCATCGAGGACGACTGACACGCGCGCGTTTTAATCGCTATTTAGCGCTCTTGCCCGGTTCTGGGTGCGATCATCGAGATCGACCCACCGGTGCGGGTCACCGCATCGGCGTACCCAGGGAGAGCCATGCGGCACCGCAGCCCCACGAGCGATCGCTCCTGGCTGCACGGAGTCGTCCTCTGGCTCGGCGCGCTCGTCGTCACCCTGGTGGTCATCGCGCTGCGTCCGCTGTCCGCTGATCCGGTGCTCTCCGGTGACTCGATCAGCACCGGTCTGACCGGTCTGGCGGCGGTCTGCTGCCTCGTGGTGGCCTGGCGGACGCCCGGCGGGACTGCGCCGCTCCTGGATCCTGTTCGGCACGACCATGGCGATGTGGACCGCGGCCGACCTGCTCTGGTACGCCTACGGCACCGCCGACGGGTTCCACTCGATCCTGTCGATGGCCGACGCGATGTACCTGCTCGGGCTGGTCCCGGCCTCGCTCGGCCTGATCTTCTACCCGGTCGGCCGGTGGGAACCCGGCGCCCGGGCCCGGCTGCTCCTCGACATCGTCGTCCTCGGCAGCGCCCTGCTGCTGATCAGCGAGCTCGTGGTGCTGGGGGAGGTGGTCGACAGCCAGGGGATCGGCTGGGACTCCTTCGTCTACGCGATCTACCCGATCACCGACGTGCTGATGGCGGGACTGGCCGCGCTGCTCCTGCTGCGCAGCAGCGGTCGGCCACGCCTCGACCTGCTGCTGATCGCGGCGGCCTTCGCGGTGTGGACCTTCGCCGACAACGGCTTCGCGCTGATGTCGGTGCGCGGCCAGGACTACGCCGGCACGGCGGTCGACATGGCCTACGTCCTGGCACCGGCCCTGCTGGCGCTGGCCGCCCTCAACGCGGCCCGGTCGGCCGACGTGGAGCCAGACGCTGCGTCGCGACCTGACCGGCAAGCTGGCCATGCTGCTGCCCGACCTGATGGCCCTGGCCGCGCTGGCCGTGTGCGCCATCGACGGTCTGGACGGCTGGGCCGAGTGGGCGCTGGCGGCGACCGTGCTGGCGCTGACGGGCACCCGGCAGCTGGCCCGCACGCTCGACAACCAGCGACTGCACGCCGCTCTCGAGCGGCGGGTCGCGGCCCGCACGCAGGACCTCGAGCACCTCTCCGAGCAGCACCAGCGCATCCTCGACTCGGTCGGCGAGGGCATCTTCGGGGTCGACCGGCAGCTGAGGATCTCCTTCGTCAACCCCGCCGGTGCCGAGCTCCTGGGCTGGGACGCCGACGAGCTGCTCGGCGAGGACGCGTGCGAGGCGCTGTGCACCGAGCAGCACGACGAGTGCCTGGTCAGCATGGTGATGGCGCTCGGCGAGGCCGTCACGCAGTCGGTCCGCAGCTACCGCCGCTCCGACGGCACCGACTTCCCGGTCGAGGTGACCGCCGCCCCGATGGCGGGACCGGACGGGGTCGACGGCGCCGTGGTGATCTTCCGCGACATCACCGAGCGCACCGTCCTCGACGACATGAAGCGCCAGTTCGTCAGCTCGGTCAGCCACGAGCTGCGGACCCCGCTGTCGGCGATCCGCGGCGCGCTGGAGATGCTCGCCGACGGCGACACCGGCGAGCTGCCCGACCGTGCACAGCACGTCGTCGAGGTGGGCGCGCGCGGCACCGAGCGGCTCACCCGACTGGTCAACGACATCATCGACATCGAGCGGCTCGAGGCCGGCACCTTCGACATCCGGCCGCGGCCCGAGGACCTGGCCCCGCTCGTCGTCGACGCCGTCGACTCGTTGGTGCCACTGGCCGCCGAGCGCGAGCGTGACGATCGAGATCACCGAGGCGGACGGCAGCGCGCTGTGCGACGCCGACCGGATCGTGCAGGCCCTGGTGAACCTGATCGGCAACGCGCTGAAGTTCACGACGTACGGCGGCACCGTGCAGGTCAGCGCGATTCCTGCCGACCACGAGATCCTGGTGGCGGTCCGTGACCAGGGACGCGGCATCCCGCCGGAGGAGTTCGAGACGATCTTCGAGCGGTTCCACCAGGTCCAGGAGGCCGACGGCCGCAAGCTCGGCGGCACCGGGCTCGGACTGCCGATCACCAAGGCCATCGTGGAGCGTCACGGCGGACGGATCTGGGTGGAGAGCGAGCTCGGCGTCGGGTCGACGTTCTGCTTCACGCTGCCGCTGCTCGTCGAGGAGCTCGCACCCTCGCCGGACCGTGGGCGCACGTGGGACGATTTCGCAGGTGACCAGCACACCCGCCACGGCACAGCGTCTGCGTGAGCTCCGGCTGCTGCGCCAGGTCAAGGACCGGATGGACCGCGAGTACGCCGAGCCGCTCGACGTCGAGGCGCTCGCGCGTGGGGTGCACCTCTCGGCAGGACACCTGAGCCGCGAGTTCAAGAAGGCGTACGGCGAGTCGCCGTACGCCTACCTGATGACGCGACGCATCGAGCGGGCGAAGGCGCTGCTGGACCGCGGCGACCTCAGCGTGACCGAGGTCTGCTTCGCCGTCGGCTGCTCCTCGCTCGGCACCTTCAGCACCCGCTTCACCGAGCTCGTCGGGATGCCGCCCAGCGCCTACCGACGCGCCGAGGCCCGCGAGCTGGCCGGGATCCCGTCGTGCGAGACCAAGAAGGTCACCAGACCGGTCAGGAATCGAGAAGCACGGTCGTCGAGCCCCGCCTAGCCTGAGCGACATGGACATCACCATTCACTCGAGCTTCCTGCCGCACGACGACCCGGAAGCAGCACTGACCTTCTACCGCGACACCCTCGGCTTCGAGCTCCGTCTCGACGTCGGCTACGAGGGGATGCGCTGGCTCACCGTCGGTCCCGCCGACCAGCCGGGCGTCTCGATCGTGCTGCACCCGCCGGCCGTCGACCCCGGCATCACCGAGGAGGAACGCCGCACCATCACCGAGATGATGGCCAAGGGCACCTACGGCAGCATCCTGCTCGCCACCCGGGACCTCGACGCCACCTTCGAGAAGCTCGCGGCCAGCGACGCCGACGTGGTCCAGGAGCCGACCCAGCAGCCGTACGGCGTCCGCGACTGCGCCGTGCGCGACCCAGCAGGAAACATGGTCCGGATCCAGGAGGTGGGCTGAGATGAAGACGATGACGTGCCAGCAGCTCGGGGGAGCGTGCGACCTCGAGCTCCGGGGCGAGACCGCCGACGAGGTGATCAAGGCCCAGGACAAGCACCTGCGCGAGGCGGTCGCCGCGGGGGACACCGCGCACGAGCCCGCCCTGAACGACATGAAGGGTCGGTGGAAGCACCCGATCAAGGGCATGGGCTGGTACAAGGACACCAAGAAGAGCTTCGCGGCCCTTCCCGACGACTGAGCGCACGAGCGAGCCAAGGAGAATCTCCAGGCATGGAGCACACCGCCGACTCCCACGACATGATCCGGGTGCAGGGCGCACGGGTGAACAACCTCAAGGACATCGACGTCGAGATCCCGAAGCGCCGGCTGACCGCGTTCACCGGCGTCTCGGGATCGGGCAAGAGCTCGCTGGTCTTCAGCACGATCGCCGCCGAGTCGCAGCGGCTGATCAACGAGACCTACAGCGCGTTCGTGCAGGGGTTCATGCCGACGCTGTCGCGGCCCGAGGTCGACGTACTCGACGGCCTGACCACCGCGATCATCGTCGACCAGGAGCGGATGGGCTCCAACCCGCGGTCCACCGTCGGCACCGCGACGGACGCCAACGCGATGCTGCGGATCCTGTTCAGCCGCATCGGCAAGCCGCACATCGGCCCGCCCACCGCGTTCGCGTTCAACGTGCCGACGCGCACGGCGAGTGGCGTGATGAAGACCGAGAAGGGCGGTCGCGAGGAGAAGAGCGTCGTCCGCAACGCCGTCTACCAGGGCGGCATGTGCCCGCGCTGCGAAGGCATGGGCTCGGTCAACGACTTCGACTACTCCGCGCTGTACGACGAGAGCAAGTCGCTCAACGAGGGTGCGCTGACCATCCCGGGCTACAGCATGGACGGCTGGTACGGCCGCATCTTCAAGGGCTCCGGCTTCTTCGACCCGGACAAGCCGATCGGGAAGTACACCAAGAAGGAGCGTCAGGACCTCCTCTACAAGGAGCCGACCAAGATCAAGGTCGAGGGCATCAACCTCACCTACGAGGGCCTGGTCCCGAGGATCCAGAAGTCGATGCTCTCCAAGGACATCGACTCGCTGCAGCCGCACATCCGCGCGTTCGTGGAGCGGGCGGTCACCTTCCAGACCTGCCCGGACTGCGACGGCACCCGGCTCAGCAAGGAGGCGCGGTCCTCGAAGATCGCCGGCAAGAACATCGCCGAGGTCTGCGCCATGCAGATCACCGACGTCGCCGACTGGGTGCGTGACCTGGACGAGCCGTCGGTGGCTCCGCTGCTCAACGGGCTGCAGCACCTGCTCGACGCGTTCGCGCAGATCGGGTTGGGCTACCTCGCCCTCGACCGGCCGGCGGGCACGCTTTCCGGCGGCGAGGCCCAGCGCACCAAGATGATCCGGCACCTCGGCTCGTCGCTCACCGACGTCACCTACGTCTTCGACGAGCCGACCATCGGCATGCACCCCCACGACATCGAGCGGATGAACGCGCTGCTGCTGCAGCTGCGCGACAAGGGCAACACCGTGCTGGTCGTCGAGCACAAGCCCGAGACCATCGCCATCGCCGACCGCGTCATCGACCTCGGGCCCGGCGCCGGAACCGACGGCGGCACCGTCTGCTTCGAAGGAACCGTCGAAGAGCTGCGGGGGAGCGACACCATCACCGGCCGCCACCTCGACGACCGGGCCAGGCTGAAGGAGTCGGTGCGTACGTCGTCCGGCGCGATGGAGGTCCGGGGCGCGAGCACCCACAACCTCCAGGACGTCGACGTCGACATCCCGCTCGGTGTGCTCTGCGTGCTGACCGGCGTCGCCGGCTCGGGCAAGAGCTCACTGGTGCAGGGCTCGGTCGCCGGCCGGGACGGCGTGGTGACGATCGACCAGGGCGCGATCCGTGGTTCGCGGCGCAGCAACCCGGCGACGTACACCGGGCTGCTCGACCCGATCCGCAAGGCGTTCGCGAAGGCCAACGGCGTGAAGCCCGCACTGTTCAGCTCCAACTCCGAGGGCGCCTGCCCGGCCTGCAACGGCGCCGGGGTCATCTACACCGAGCTCGGCGTGATGGCCACCGTCGAGTCCACCTGCGAGGAGTGCGAGGGCAGGCGGTTCCAGGCCTCGGTGCTGGAGTACACGCTCGGCGGCCGCAACATCGCCGAGGTGCTGGCGATGCCCGTCGCGGAGGCCGAGGCGTTCTTCGGCGACGGCGAGGCGCGCACGCCGGCGGCCCACAAGGTCCTGGACCGCCTGGCCGACGTCGGGCTGGGCTACCTCACCCTGGGCCAGCCGCTCACCACGCTGTCCGGCGGCGAGCGCCAGCGGCTCAAGCTGGCCACCCACCTGGGCGAGAAGGGCGAGGTCTTCGTCCTGGACGAGCCCACGACCGGCCTGCACCTCGCCGATGTCGAACAGCTGCTCGGTCTGCTCGACCGGATGGTTGAATCGGGCAAATCGGTCATTGTCATCGAGCACCACCAGGCAGTGATGGCGCACGCCGACTGGATCATCGACCTGGGCCCGGGCGCCGGCCACGACGGCGGCACGCATCGTCTTCGAGGGCACACCCGGCGATCTGGTGAAGAAGCGAAAGACGCTGACCGGCCAGCACCTGGCGTCGTACGTCGCGAGCTGAACCCGAATCTGCGGTCACCCGGGACGTCATGAACTGGTCGCTATGCAGTCCACTTCGTATGACAGTCCGCCGCGGTCACGGAGTCATACGAACTGGTCGCTATGACAGCCACGTCGTATGACGTCCTGCGCAACGTCATGCGAGGTGGTCGCCATAGGAACCAGAACGTATGACGTCAGGGAGTCCCCAAGCGTAGAAGTACCGCCGATAAGGTACATTATGTCAACTTGTACAGGCGGAACCACGCCTGATCGGGCCTGAAAGGGTCTCTCTCCGCTCCCCTCAGCCGGCGAAGGAGACGTCCTTGGTCTCGGTGACACCGGCCGTGCGACCGGGAGCGTCCTGGTACTTCCAGTAGAGATTGACGTGCCGGATGATGTCGGCCGGCGGGATGTTGCCCCACTGGGTCTGGTCCTCGGTGGTGTGTGCGTCGCCGACCAGCGTCACGTCGTAGCCCCGGGCGAACGCTCCGTGGATCGTCGAACGGATGCACGCGTCGGTCTGGGCGCCCGTGACGACGAGGCGTCCGACGCCGGCCTTCGCCAGGACGTCCTCCAGGTCGGTGCCCTCGAAGGAGTCTCCGTAGTTCTTGTGCACGAGCGCCTCGCTGTCCTCACGGACCAGCTCGGGGACGTACTCCCAGTCGGGGGTGCCCTGCGGCATGTCGTCGTCGGCAGTGCTGCACCCACACCACCGGGACGCCCTCGCTCGCGGGCCTTGTCGACCAGCGAGTTGATGTTGGCCACCACCGCGTCGCGCTCGTGGGCGCCGGTGACCACGCCGTTCTGCACGTCGATCACGACGAGTGCGGTGTTGGGTCGGTCGGACAGCGTGGTCATGGTGTCTCCTCGAGAGTTGCGTGTCTTGGCTCCACGCTAGACAGCCCCACCGACAAAAGTCACTCCTCAGACGGTGCGACCACCCACGTGCGCCTCCGGGACCCGGCAGACGCCGTCGACGTCGAAGACGCGGTTCATCCGCCCGAACGCCAGCCAGGAGCTCACGCACAGCCCGAGCTCGACCAGCTCCTCGTCGCTGAACGCAGCGTGCAGCCGCTCCCAGAACGCGTCGTCCATCTCCAGGTGGTCGGTGGCGAACCGCTCGGCGAACTCCGCGGCCAACGACTCGCGCTCACTCAGGGCTGCTGCCTCGCGGTCTCCCCCGAGCAACGCCTCGTAGAACTCCTCGTCCGGCCCGTCCGGTGACCGCATCGTGCGACAGATCTGGCAGTCGTTGATCCGCGCGATCGTGATCCGCGCCGCCTCCATCTCCCCCAGCGGCAACGTGCTGCGGTTGTAGACCGCGTCACTGAACTTCGCCGCCGGCACCGAGAGTCCTGGGCGCAGCGCCGCCCCACAGGTGCATCAGCGGGTCCTGTCCTTCGGGTACGGCGATGCGCGGCATGCCCTGACGCTAGCCCGACGACGCCGAAAGTGGAACACGTTCCAGTTCTCGGATCCGGCGGGCACCCTAGGGTCGGGCCATGGCGACCGAACCAGGGTCCGACGGGGCCGAGGTGCTCCCCTTCCGCGACGTTGCTGCCTTCGAGGCCTGGCTCGAGGACCACGTCGACCACACTCCGGGTGTCTGGCTGAAGCTGGCCAAGGCCGGCAGCGGGATCCCGTCCCTCACCAGCGACCAGGCCGTCGACGTCGGGCTCTGCTTCGGCTGGATCTCGGGCAAGCGGATGGCCCTCGACGACACCTACTACCTGCAGAAGTACGTCCCCCGCCGCCCGCGCAGCAACTGGTCAGAGCTCAACGTGCGCAAGGTCGCCGCCCTGACCGCCGCGGGGCGGATGCGGCCCTCGGGCCAGGCCGAGGTCGACGCGGCGAAGGCCGACGGACGCTGGCCGGACCTCAGCGATGAGGAGCCGGCGGCTCGTCGACGTTGATCGTCGGGACACCGAATCCGGCACGCGCGATCAGGCACAGCGACGGCTCGTCGGTCGGGTTGCTCTCCCTGTGCACGGCGTACGCCGGCACGTGCACGAAGTCACCCGCCTGCGCGTCGACGTACCCCTCGACGCCCTCGCACTCGAACCGCAGCACCCCGCGGACGACGTACAGCCCCGACTCGTTGCTGTCGTGGTGGTGCCAGCCGGAGACCGTCCGCGCAGCCGTCGTCAGCCGGCCGGACCACAGCCCCGGCACCTCGAAGGCGCGCTCGCGCGTCATCCCCGACGTGGGGTCGGCCTCGACGAGCTCGTCGGGGTGCACGATCCGGATCGGAGGCATATCCCGAGGGTAGAGGTTGTTGCGGCAAGCATGACAACCATCGGACTCATCGGCAGTGGACACATCGGCAGCACCGTGGCGCGACTGGCGGTCGACCGCCGGCCATGACGTGGTGCTCAGCAACAGCCGCGGGCCGGAGACGCTCGCCGACCTCGTGGACGAGCTCGGCCCGCACGCCCGGGCCGCGACGGCCGCGCGAGGCTGCGGCCGCCGGCGACGTCGTCGTGGTGACCATCCCGCTCAAGGCCTACCAGGACGTGCCCGTCGAACCCCTCCGCGGCAAGGTGGTGATCGACACCAACAACTACTACCCCCAGCGCGACGGCCACATCGCCGAGCTCGACGACGAGTCGACCACGGTCAGCGAGCTGCTCCAGGCACACCTCCCGGACTCGTACGTCGTGAAGGCGTTCAACAACATCTACTTCGCCCACCTTGCGTCGTTGGCGCGTCCGTCGGGCGACCCGGAACGCTCGGTGCTCGCGATCGCGGGCGACGACGATGACGCCAAGAAGCAGGTCACCACGCTCTTCGACGACCTCGGCTACGACGCCTACGACGTCGGTCCTCTCGCCGAGGGCTGGCGCTACCAGCGTGACACTGCGGCGTACGCCGGCCTCTACTCAACTGGTGGCTTGCCCGGGACGCCCCGCCAGGTCACCGCTGCGCTGCTCGAGGAGAAGCTCGCCGAGGCCAGGCGCTACGCCGACATGTGATGTAGTCCGGGCGTGGCCGCACGGCCGAGACTCCCCTAGTCTCCGATGACATGAACACCTCTCGCACCGCGCTGGTCACGGGCGCGTCCTCGGGCATCGGGTTGGCCACGGCGAAGCGGTTGCTCGACCGTGGCTACCAGGTCTACGGCACCAGCCGGAACCCCGAGACGGTCCCGGACTCGGCGCGACCCGAGGGGCTGCGCTACCGCGCGCTCGACCTGCGCGACAAGAGCTCCATCGACGGCTTCGCGGGCGCGCTGTACGCCGAGGACATCCACGTCGACATCCTGGTCAACAACGCCGGGGAGTCGCAGAGCGGACCGCTCGAGGAGATCCCGCTCGGTGCGCTCGAACGGATCTTCCAGATCAACGTGCTCGGGCCGGTCCACCTCACCCAGCTGTTGCTGCCCGGCATGCGCCGGCGCGAGTACGGCCGGGTGGTGATGGTCAGCTCGATGCTGGCCAGCTTCCCGCTCGCCTACCGGTCCTCCTACGTCGCGTCGAAGGCCGCCATCGAGGGGTTCGCGACCGCGGCTCGTTTCGAGATGTCGCCGTTCGGCGTCTGGCTGACCACCGTCGAGCCCGGCTCGATCAAGACCGGGATCAGCACCCGTCGCACGAAGTACGTCGCCGACGACTCCCCGCACGCGCCGGCGATGAAGAAGATGCTCAAGACCCTCGACGGCAACGAGCGCGAGGGCGTGGGACCGGAGCGCGTGGCCCGGACGATCGTCGACGCGATCGAGGAGAAGGCACCGGCTTCGCTCTACGCCGTCGGTAGCAACGCCCCGGCGGTGTTCGCTCTTCGGCGTGCCCTCCCCCGCGGCGCCATCGAACGCGTCGTCGGTCGGATGTACGGCATCCGGAGCGGCTCGGTCGGTTGATGGAGGTCAGCTGATGGCCATCGAGATCCCGCCGCTGCACGAGGACATGGTGTTCCTCAGCCCGATCTCGGAGCAGCGCGCCGCCGGGTTCGTCGACTGGCTGGCCGGCGGCCTGACCGCCGGCGCGACGCTGCTCGACGTCGGCTGCGGGTGGGGCGAGCTGAGCCTCCGGGTGGCCGCCGCCGCACCCCAGGCACGCGTCGTCGGCGTCGACCTGGACGAGCAGTCACTCGAGGTCGCGCGGCGTCGCGCACGCGAACGCCACCTCGACGACCGCACCCAGTTCCTGCCGGGCGACGGCGCCATCACCGGACCTGACGAGGTCGACGCACTGGTCGCGATCGGCGCCAGCCAGGTCTGGGGGCAGGAGACCGAGGAGCTGCAGCCACTCCCCTACGCACCCGCGCTGTCGGGGATCCGCGACCGCGTCCGGCTCGGCGCACGAGTGCTGTACGGCGACGGCATCTGGTCGCGCTCCCCCACGCCCGAAGCCACTGCCCCGCTCGCCGGCCGCGACGACGAGTTCGTGACGCTGCCCGAGCTGCTCGATCTCGTCGTGGAGCACGGGTTCGCCCCGGTCGCCGTGCAGGAGGCGAGCCAGGACGAGTGGGACGCGTTCGAGTCGGGCTTCACCGCGCACTACGCCACCTGGCTGGCCGCGCACGAGCCCGATCACCCGGACGCGCCCGAGGTGCGCGAGCGCGCGCGCAGGCAGCGCGACGCGTACTTCCGTGGCTACCGCGGCATCCTCGGCCTCGCGTACCTGCAGCTGCTCGCGGTGTAGGCGTCGCTACCATTCGGCGGGTGAGTTCCCGGACCCGTCTCGCCGCGCTGCTCGTCGTACCTCTCGCTGGCCATGGTCGCGGCCTGCGGCAGTGGTGGCTCCTCGGACAGCACGCCGAAGTCGTCCGGCAATGCCGAGTGCACCTACACCGACGACGGTCGCGAGGCCGCGAAGAAGGTCGACCTCCCGCCCGGGACCCCGGTCACCAAGAAGCCCACGACGGTGAACATCTCCACCAACCGCGGCGACATCAAGGCGACGCTCAACGGCGACACCACCCCGTGCACCGTGAACTCGTTCCTCTCCCTGGCCAAGCAGGGCTACTTCGACGACACCAAGTGCCACCGCCTGCACATCACCGACTACTTCGTGCTGCAGTGCGGCGACCCGACCGGCACCGGGCCAGGGCGGTCCGGGCTACATCTTCGACGACGAGCTGTCCGGCCAGGAGAGCTACGCGGCCGGCACGCTGGCGATGGCCAACAGTGGCCCGAACACCAACGGCTCCCAGTTCTTCATCGTCTTCAAGGACAGCCCGTTCCCGCCGTCGTACACCGTCTTCGGGCACGTCAACGCCGCCGGCCTCAAGCTCGTGCAGGGCATCGCAGCGGAGGGCATCGGTACGCCGAGCAACAACCCCCAGCTGGGCCCGGGCGACGGTACGCCGAAGAACCCGGTGATCATCCAGTCGGTGAAGTAGCCGGCTGACGTGGGACGGACACTCGGGACCGCACTGACGACCCTGCTGACGACGGGGCTGCTGGCCTGCCTCGCCACCGGCTGTGGTGGGGAGAAGAAGGTCGACCTGCCACCGCTGCCGCCGCCCTCGACGAGCACGTCCCCCTCCCCCACGTCCACGGGACCGACGTTCTCGATGCCGTCGCCCGGCGACAAGATCGGAGGGGAGGTCAGCGCACGACCTGAGGACCAGGAGTCGGCAGAGGGGGCCTCCCTGTTCGCCGCGTGGACGCTCTCGCTGCTGCTGCACACGCCGCGCGAGGACGCGACCACCCAGCTGTGGCTGGACGCAGCAGGCACCGGATGCGAGGCGTGTCGGAAGTCCGCCGGGATCTGGCAGGACCAGGCGTCCAAGGGACAGGTCTTCCGCTACGCCGCGACGCCACGGTTCGTGCGCACCGTCGTACGCGCGCAGAAGCAGGGAAACGGCTGGTTCGTCGAGTACGAGGCGGCGGTCCCGCGCGGCACGCTGCGCCAGGGAGGTCGAGTGCTGCAGACGCAGGACGGCGGGCACCTCGACTACACCTTCAGCCTGGGTTGGGTGGACGGCCGCTGGGCCCTCGAGGATTTCCATGTCCTCGGTTAGGTCCGGCCGGAGTTGGGGAATGCTGCGGTCGTGAAGCAGGGAATCTCCTCGGGGAGGCTGGCGGCGAGCGTGATCGTCGGCCTGTTCAGCGTCGTCGCCGCGCTCATGGTGGTGACCACGCCTGCCGCTTCCGCCGGACCCCTGCACCCCGGGTGCCGTGGACCGGCGCGGACGGCATCGTCCACGAGGGCGGCAGCTGCCAGACCGGCGGATCCGGGCCCGGTCCCGGAGGCCCGGTGTCCGGCACTCCGGCGCCGGAGTACCCCAAGACGATCGTGATGCCCTCCTGCTCGGGCGATGCGGCCTCGGGCGGCGTACAGCTCCAGGTCATGTACTACTGCCCGCAGCCGCCGTGCCCCGACCCCGCCCAGAAGCGCTTCGCGCGCTACGTGCAGCCCGCCGCCGGCGCGGTGGCGCAGTTCGCCGGCACCCTCTGCCGCGACCCGAACGCCGCGCCCGTGCCGGTGATCACCCCGCAGATGGTGACCGACGCCGCGCAGCAGATCGCACCCAAACCCGTGGCCGAGGTCCAACCGGGCACCAGGTCCTACGTCAACATCCCGAACAACTACTTCACCGACAGCGCACCGACCACCGTCCCGGTGACGGTCCTCGGACAGCAGATCGCGGTGACCTTCGAGCCGGTGGGCGACACCTGGGACTTCGGTGACGGCGCCACGGCGACCGGCAGCGGCATCGAGGACGCCGCCGTCGGTGCACCCGGTGCCGTCGAGCACGCCTACCTGGGCGAGGGCAGCTACGCCATCCACGTCTCGCGCACCTACACCGTCAGGTTCACCATCCCCGGCGGACCGGTCACCGTTCCCGACGCGTTCACGATCCCCGGCGCCGACACGGTGCTGCCCGTGGGCGAGATCCAGACGCGCGTCGACAGCGCCAGCTGACCCCTGAGTAGGGTCGAGGCATGGAATTCCGCTACCTCGGCAACTCGGGACTCAAGATCTCCGAGATCACCTACGGCAACTGGCTCACCCACGGCTCCCAGGTCGAGAACGACGTCGCGACGCAGTGCGTCCGCGCCGCCCTCGACGAGGGCATCAGCACCTTCGACACCGCAGACGTCTATGCGAACACGGCCGCCGAGACGGTGCTCGGCGAGGCCCTCAAGGGCGAACGGCGCGAGTCGCTGGAGATCTTCACCAAGGTCTACTGGCCGACCGGACCGCGCGGCAAGAACGACACCGGCCTGTCGCGCAAGCACATCATGGAGTCGATCAACGGATCGCTCGAGCGGCTGCAGACCGACTACGTCGACCTCTACCAGGCGCACCGCTACGACGTGGAGACCCCGCTCGAGGAGACGATGCAGGCCTTCGCCGACGTCGTACGCCAGGGCAAGGCTCTCTACATCGGCGTCAGCGAGTGGACCGCCGACCAGATCCGCGAGGGGCACCGCCTCTCGAAGGAGCTCGGCTTCCAGCTGATCTCCTCGCAGCCGCAGTACTCCGCGCTCTACCGCGTGATCGAGGAGGAGGTCGTCCCGACCTGCCGCGAGCTCGGCATCTCCCAGATCGTCTGGTCGCCGATCGCCCAGGGCGTGCTCACCGGCAAGTACAAGCCCGGCCAGGCTCCGCCCGAGGGCTCGCGCGCGACCGACGACAAGGGCGGCGCCAACATGATCAAGGGCTTCATGAACGACGAGGTGCTCACCCGCGTGCAGGAGCTCGAGCCGGTCGCCAAGGAGCTCGACCTGACCATGGCGCAGCTGGCCGTCGCCTGGGTGCTGCAGAACGACAACGTCGCCGCAGCGCTCGTCGGCGCCTCGCGTCCCGAGCAGGTCAGCGAGAACGTCAAGGCCGCGGGCGTCACCATCCCGCCCGAGCTGATGACCAGGATCGACGACGCTCTCGGCGACGTGGTCGAGCGTGACCCGTCGAAGACGGCCTCGCAGACACCCGAGACCCGCGTCGTCTGACTCGCGTCAGGAGGCGCGGCAGCTCTCGAAGGCGCTGTGCTTGACGAGGTCGGGGTACTTCGCCTCGAGGTCCTTCGGGAGCACGTTGTCGGCGATCTCCTTCGTGGCTCCCTTGGTCACGGTGGTGCCGTCGACGGCGTACGTCGTCTGCTTGATGTCCCACGCCGGGGCGATGCCCACCGGCTCGTGCGCGACGGCCTCGGTGAACACGAGACCGTCGGCGGAGCAGTCGATGCTCCACGGGTGGTCCTGGACGTCGAGCGCCACGAACGGCAGCAGCGACTGGCCGTCGACCTTCAGCTCGGCGAGCTCGTCGGTGCCGGCGGCGTAGACGCGTAGCTGGTAGCCGCCACGCGGGTGGTCGGCCTTGGTGACGACGAGCTGGCCACCGCTGCCGGGGTCGACGGCGAACGCACTGGTCACCGGCGGATCGGTCGGGATCGCCGTGGCGACGTACCCCTCCCCCAGCTTGGCGAACAGCGTGGTGGAGCAGTCGCCTCCCGGCGTCGTCAGCTTGACCGCCTCGGGCGTCCCGTCACCGTCGAGGTCGGCGCTGACGAGCGTCTTCGCCCCGGTCACCTGGTCGGAGGTCGCGGAGCAGTCGCCGACCATCGCCGAGCCCTTCTCCTGGTCGGAGCCGGCGCTCGTGCCGGTGTCACTCTTCTCGGCCGAACCGCACCCGGCGAGGACCAGGAGGGCAGCCACCATCAGCGCACGCTTCATGGGGATGGGACGCAGTCGAGGACCAGACGGTTCCGGCATACCGCCCACGGTAGACCTGTGCTGGTCGCGCAATCCTCGGCCTACAGTCGGGCGTGTGAGTACGACGAGGGCGCGACGTCCGGGGCCATCGGTGCGCACGCGCGTGGCCGAGTTCCGTGACGCGACCCGGCTCGACCACGAGGACCGCGTCGCGACCGAGGAGCCGCTCGAGATCCGCGTCGCCGCGCCCCACTCCCCTGCCCAGCGCGTGGCCGTGACGATGCGTACGCCGGGCAACGACTTCGAGCTCGCCGCCGGATGGCTGGTGCACGAGCGGGTGACGACGCCGGACGCGATCGCCGGCGTGAAGTACTGCACCGACGTGACCCTGACCCCGCTCGAGGAGTTCAACGTCGTCACGGTCGACCTCTCCACTCCCCCGCTGGCGATGCCCACGGCCCGGCTGGTCAACTCGGCGTGCGGCGTGTGCGGGACCGACACCGTGCAGGACGTGCTGGCCAACGCCGCCGGGTTCGAGCCGGTGAGCCTCGACCTCGCGACGATCCTGTCGCTGCCCGACCAGCTGGCCGAGCAGCAGCCCGGTTTCGGCAAGACGGGTGGGCTGCACGCGGCCGGGCTGTTCGAGGCCGACGGCACCCGGGTCGTCGTACGCGAGGACGTCGGGCGGCACAACGCGGTCGACAAGGTGATCGGCTCGCGGATCCTCTCCCAGGCGCCGGTGCCGCCGGTGCTGGTGCTGAGCGGCCGGATCGGCTTCGAGCTGGTGCAGAAGGCCGTCGTGTCCGGGGTCTCGGCCGTCGTGGCCGTGGGTGCGCCGACCTCGCTCGCGCTCTCGCTGGCCCAGGACGCCGGGCTCGTGCTGGTGGGTTTCACGCGCGCCCAGAGGTGCGTGGTGTACGCCGGGGCGGATCGCGTCACGCAGACCTGATCGCGGGGGAATCCGGCGTGTGCTCAGGCGTTCTGTCGGCGCCCGCTCCTACCGTTGAAGCATGCGCATCCTGCACACCTCCGACTGGCACCTGGGCCGGTCGTTCCACGGCGAGGACCTCCTCGTCGCGCAGGCGGCGTACGTCGACCACCTGATCGAGACGGTCGAGTCAGAGCGGGTCGATCTCGTGGTCGTGTCGGGTGACGTCTACGACCGGGCGCTGCCCTCCGTCGACGCCGTCGAGCTGGCCGACGAGGCGCTTCACCGGCTGGGCACCTCCCGTGCACGCGTGGTGATCACGTCGGGCAACCACGACTCCCAGCGTCGGCTGGGCTTCAACTCGCGGCTGGTCGACCTCGCCGGGGTCCACCTGCGCACCGACGCCGGGCGCGTCGACGAGCCCGTGCTGCTCGACGACGAGCACGGCCCGGTCGCGGTCTACGGCATCCCCTACCTCGAGCCCGACGTGCTCACCCGCGCCTGGGACCTGCCGACCCGTTCCCACCGGGCCGTCATGTCGGCGGCGATGGACCGCGTCCGCGCCGATCTCGCCACCCGCCCGAAGGGCACGCGCTCGGTCGTGCTGGCGCACGCGTTCGTGGCGGGCGGGCTGCCCAGCGAGAGCGAGCGCGACATCTCGGTGGGCGGCGTCTCCGTCGTACCCCTCGAGCTCTTCGACGGCATCGACTACACCGCCCTCGGCCACCTGCACGGGCGTGCCACCCTGAGCGAGACGGTGCGCTACAGCGGGTCACCGATCGCCTACTCGTTCTCCGAGGCCGACCACGTCAAGGGGTCGTGGCTGGTCGACCTCGGCGCCGACGGCCTCGAGGCGGCCACCTTCGTCGCCGCGCCGGTCCACCGTCCGCTCGCCCGGCTCGAGGGCACGATCGACGAGCTGCTCACCGACGAGCGGTTCGCGCCCCACGAGCAGTCCTGGGTGCAGGCGACCCTCACCGACGACACCCGCCCGCTCCAGGCGATGGAGCGCCTCCGCGCCCGCTTCCCGCACGCCCTGGCCCTGCGGTTCGCGCCCAGTGGCGGAGAGACCCAGCCGGCACGGCGTCGCCACGACCGGCCGATCGGCGCACGACGTGGCGCTCGACTTCGTCGCCCACGTGCGCGGAGGCGCCGCGGCGACCGAGGCCGAGTCCGACCTGCTCCGCGAGGCCCTCGAGTGCTGCTCCGAGGACCCCGACCTCGTCGCCGCGCGTGACGCCGTGGTGTCGGGCTGATGCGCCTCCACGAGCTCTCGATCACCGCCTTCGGCCCGTTCGTCGACACCGTGCACGTCGACTTCGACGAGCTCGCTGCGGGCGGCCTGTTCCTGCTCACCGGCGACACCGGCTCGGGCAAGACCAGCGTGCTCGACGCGGTCTGCTTCGCGCTCTACGGCGAGGTCCCGGGCGACCGGCACACCGCACGACACCTGCGCAGCGACCAGGCCGCGCCGCAGACCGAGCCGCTCGTCGTGCTGAGCCTCAGCGTCGGTGGTCGGACCTTCCGCTTCACCCGCTCCCCCGCGTGGGAACGACCCAAGCGACGCGGGTCCGGGACCACGCGCGTCCAGGCCCACGTCGTCGTGGAGGAGCTGCGCTCCGGTGAGTGGATCGCGCTGACCAACCGGCTCGACGAGGCAGGTCAGCTGGTCACCGGGCTGCTCGGGATGACCTGCACCCAGTTCACGCAGGTCGCGATGCTGCCGCAGGGCCGGTTCCAGGCCTTCCTGCGCGCCAGCTCCACCGAGCGCCACGCCGTGCTGCAGCGGTTGTTCCGCACGCGGAGGTTCGAGGAGGTCGAGCGCTGGCTGGTCGAGCGGCGCGTCGACCTGCGGCGACGCTGCCAGACCCACCACGACATGCGCCGCCGGGGTGGTCAACCGGCTCCAGGAGGCTGCCGGGGTCGGCGTACCCGAGACCTGGGACCTGCACGCGCTCGAGACGGTGGCCGAGGACGGCTCGCTCGAACGCTGGTCCGCCGCCTGCCTGACCGCAGCGTCCACCGAGCTCGAGCGTCGTCGCTCGGGCTGGCTGACCACTGCCACCGCGCAGGGTCGCCGCGGACCAGCACGCCGTCGACCGCGCCCGCGCCGCGACGGACGCCAGGGCCCGGGGCGCGTCGGCGCAGCAGAAGCTGGCCCAGCTGGACGCCTCGATCGACGAGGAGAAGGCGGTGACCGCGTCGCTGGACGCCCACCGGCGAGCCGCTCCAGTGCTTCCGCAGGCGATGCGGATGGAGACGGCCGAGGCCCAGCTCGCCGAGGCCGAGGACCGTGCTGCCGGCCATGTCGATGCCGTCTGCGCGGTCCTCCGCGTCGAGGCCGACCAGGTCGACCTCGACTCGCTGGTGGCCGCCGGCACGCGGCTGGCCGAGGAGCGAGCCGTCGCCGAGTCGTGGCTCCCGCGTGAGCGGGAGCTCAGGGAAGAACGCATCCGCCTCGATGCCCTGATCACCGAGACGACCCGTCTCGACGGCCGTCGTGTCCGGTCAGGACCAGCGGGCCGCCGAGCTGGTCGGCGCGCGCGAGCAGGCAGCCACCGCACTCGCCGAGGCCGCCCCGGTGGCAGAGCGCGCTGCCACCGACCGGACCGCTCTCGAGCTCGCCCAGCAGGGGCTGGAGGCAGCCTCCGAGGCAGCCGAGCTGACCACCGAGCTGACCGAGACACGAGCACGCCTGTCCGAGGCGACCGGCCACGCCCAGGAGCTCCGGCAGGCCTACCTCGACCTCCGCGAACGACGCATCACCGGGATGGCGGCCGAGCTCGCCGGAGCCCTCGCTGTGGGCTGCTCGTGCCCCGTCTGCGGCAGCGTCGACCACCCGGCTCCCGCGGCTGCGTCGGGGGCGATCAGTCGCGCCGACGAGGACGCCGCCCGCGAGCGCTACGAGAACGCCGACTTCGAGAGCCAGAACGTCAGGGAGCTCGTCGCCACCCTGTCCACCCGGCTCCAGGGAGCACTCGTCCGCTGCGGCGGTCACACCGTCAACCACTGGCGCAGGTCGGCTGCCGCCGCCGCGACGGCTGCGGCCGCGAGCACCGCGGCCGAGCGCGAGGCGACCCGCCTGCGCGACGAGCTCGCCGAGATCGAGGTCGAGGAGAAGCCGCTCGCCACCGAGCTCGCCGCGTCCCGCGTGTCGCTGGAGGAACGCACCCGCGAGCGAGACGAGGCGGCCGAGCGCGTCGACCACCTCCGTGCCGAGCTGCGACACCCTGCTCGCCGACCACCCCGACATCACCTCCGTCGGCGCGCTCGTCGCGCAGCACCGCCGGTCGGTGCACGAGCTCGACGAGGCGCGCGCCGCGCTCGAGTCGCGCGAACGGGCGGCCCGCGAGCTCACCCAGGCCGCGGCAGCCGCAGAGGCAGCGGCGACCGAGGCCGGGTTCGCCTCGCTCGCGCAGGCGGTCGCGGCAGTGCTCACCGGTAGCGAGGCCGCAGCCCGGGCGCGACAGCTCGACGAGCGTCGCATCGCCCGCGCGGCCGCCGAGGACGTGCTCGCCGAGGAGTCGGTCCGTGAGCGCCCTGGCCGCCGAGACTCCCGACCTCGTGGCGCTCGCCGCGCGGCTCACCGAGTCCGGTCGGCTGCGCGACGAGATGCACGCCGCCCACGAGCAGGCGGCCGTGCGCGTCCGCCGGCTGGAGTCGCTCACCGACGAGCTCACCGACGCGCTGGCTGCCTGGGCGCCGGTGCGGCAGGAGCACGCCCTGACGGCCGGGCTCGCCGCGCTGGTCGAGGGCAAGAGCGTGGACAACCAGCAGCGGATGCGGCTCTCGGCGTACGTCCTCTCCGAGCGGCTGCGCCAGGTCGTGGCCGCCGCCAACGAGCGGCTCGGCACCATGACCGACCGTCGATTCAGCCTCGAGCAGGCCGACGAGCGCGGCGCCGGCGAGCAGCGTGGAGGCCTCAGCCTGCGCGTCCGCGACGAGTGGAGCGGCAAGCAGCGCGACCCGGCCACGCTGTCGGGCGGCGAGACCTTCATCGTCTCCCTCGCCCTGGCGCTGGGTCTCGCCGACACCGTCAGCCACGAGGCAGGCGGCACCCAGCTCGACACCCTGTTCATCGACGAGGGCTTCGGAGCGCTCGACGCCACCACGCTCGACGGGGTGATGGACACCCTCGACGCGCTGCGCGACGGTGGCCGCGTGGTCGGCCTGGTCAGCCACGTGGCCGAGCTGCGCAACCGGGTTCCCGCCCAGCTCGAGGTCCGCAAGGCACGCCGTGGCTCCACCGTCCGGGCGTCATTGGTCGACCATTAAGGTCGTCTGCATGGCACAGAACGAGATCGATCCGACGTTCCTCGCGCTGCCCTACAAGCGGCTCGGCCAGGTCGCCCTGGAGCGTGCCCGCGACTTCGGGGTCAGCCACGCCGACTTCCGCTTCGAGCGCAACCGCTACCAGTTCTTCTCGGTCCGCGACGGTGCCCTCGAGGGCGCTCAGGACGCCGAGGACCTCGGCTTCGCGGTGCGGGTGATCCTCGACGGCGCCTGGGGGTTCGCCTCGGGCGTGGCGCTCACGGAGTCCGAGGCGGTCACCGTCGCGGAGACAGCCGTCACCGTCGCGCGGGTGGCCGCCAAGATGACCAGCCGGCGGGTCGAGCTCGCTCCCGAGCCGGTTCACTCCGGAGCCACCTGGGTCTCGGCGTACGACGTGAACCCGTTCGACGTCCCGCTCGCCGAGAAGACCGGACTCCTCGCCGGCTGGACGAGCGAGCTGCTCGCTGCCGACGGCGTCGACCACGCGACCGGCTATCTCCAGCAGGTGCAGGAGAACAAGTACTACGCCGACCTCGCCGGCTCCTCGATCGCCCAGCAGCGGGTCCGCGTCGAGCCGGTCATCGAGGTGCACGGTGCCGACCAGTCGACCGGCGTCTTCGACTCGATGCGCACCCTCGCGGCGCCGGTCGCACGCGGGTGGGAGTACCTCACCGGCGACACCTTCGACTTCGCCTCCGAGCGAGCCCAGCTGCCCGAGCTGCTGCGCGAGAAGCTCGCGGCTCCCAGCGTCGAGGCCGGCACCTACGACCTCGTCATCCACCCGTCCAACCTGTGGCTGACCATCCACGAGTCGATCGGCCACGCCACCGAGCTCGACCGGGCGCTCGGCTACGAGGCCAACTACGCAGGCACGTCGTTCGCGACGTACGACAAGCTGAACACGCTGCAGTACGGCTCCCCCGTCATGCACGTCACCGGCGACCGCACCACTCCGCACGGCCTCTCCACGGTCGGGTACGACGACGAGGGAGTCGCCGCGCAGCAGTGGGACATCATCAAGGACGGCGTCCTGGTCGGCTACCAGCTCGACCGCTCGATGGCGCACACCTACGGCGCCGAGCTGAACGACGGCCGCTCCAACGGCTGCGCGTTCGGCGACTCCCCCGGCCACATCCCGATCCAGCGGATGGCCAACGTCTCGCTGCAACCGGCGCCCGACGGGCCTGACACCGCGGGCCTGATCAGCCAGGTCGAGCGCGGGCTGCACATCCTGGGCGACAAGTCGTGGTCGATCGACATGCAGCGCTACAACTTCCAGTTCACCGGACAGCGGGCCTACGCCATCGAGAACGGCGAGCTGAAGGGTCAGGTGCGCGACTTCGCCTACCAGGCGACGACCACCGACTTCTGGGGGGCGATGGAGGCGGTCGGCGGACCCGAGACCTACGAGCTCGGTGGCGCGATGAACTGCGGCAAGGCCCAACCGGGGCAGGTCGCGGCGGTCAGCCACGGGGCCCCGACCTCGCTGTTCCGCGGCATCCGGATCCTGAACACGAACGAGGAGGGCACGGCCTGATGGCACTTCTGACTGGCAACGGCCGTCCGCAGCGACTCGTCGAGCACGCGCTGGAGACCTCCACCTCCGAGCAGTGCATCGTGATCGTGAACGACAGCACCAGCGCCAACCTGCGCTGGGCGAACAACACCCTGACCACCAACGGGGTGATGCACTCGATCGACGTCACGTCATGGCAGAGAACGAGATCGATCCGACGTTCCTGGCGCTGCTACAGCGCTCGGCAGATCGCCTGGAGCGTGCTCGCGACTTCGGTGTCAGCCACGCGGACTTCCGGTTCGAGCGCAACCGCTACCAGTTCTTCTCGGTGCGCGACGGTGCTCTGGAGGGAGCCCAGGACGCGGAGGACCTCGGCTTCGCGGTGCGGGTGATCCTCGACGGCGCCTGGGGATTGCCTCGGGCGTGGCGCTCACGGAGTCCGAGGCGGTGACGGTCGCCGAGACGGCTGTCACGTAGCGAGGGTGGCGGCCAAGATGACCAGCCGACAGGTGGAGCTCGCCCGGAGCCGGTGTACGTCGGACGCCACCTGGGTCTCGGCGTACGACGTGAACCCGTTCGACGTGCCGCTCGCCGAGAAGACCGGACTGCTCGCCGGCTGGACGAGCGAGCTGCTCGCTGCCGACGGCGTCGACCACGCGACCGGCTACCTCCAGCAGGTGCAGGAGAACAAGTACTACGCCGACCTCGCCGGCTCCTCGATCGCCCAGCAGCGGGTCCGCGTCGAGCCGGTCATCGAGGTGCACGGTGCCGACCAGTCGACCGGCGTCTTCGACTCGATGCGCACCCTCGCGGCGCCGGTCGCACGCGGCTGGGAGTACCTCACCGGCGACACCTTCGACTTCGCCCCGAGCGAGCCCAGCTGCCCGAGCTGCTGCGCGAGAAGCTCGCCGCGCCGAGCGTCGAGGCCGGCACCTACGACCTGGTCATCCACCCGTCCAACCTGTGGCTGACCATCCACGAGTCGATCGGCCACGCCACCGAGCTCGACCGGGCGCTCGGCTACGAGGCCAACTACGCCGGCACGTCGTTCGCGACGTACGACAAGGTGAACACGCTGCAGTACGGCTCCCCCGTCATGCACGTGACCGGCGACCGCACCACTCCGAACGGCCTCTCCACGGTGGGGTACGACGACGAGGGAGTCGCCGCGCAGCAGTGGGACATCATCAAGGACGGCGTACTGGTCGGCTACCAGCTCGACCGCTCGATGGCGCACACCTACGGCGCCGAGCTGAACGGCGGTCGCTCCAACGGCTGCGCCTTCGGCGACTCCCCCGGCCACATCCCGATCCAGCGCATGGCCAACGTCTCGCTGCAGCCGGCGACCGACGGGCCTGACACCGCGGGCCTGATCAGCCAGGTCGAGCGCGGCCTGCACATCCTCGGCGACAAGTCGTGGTCGATCGACATGCAGCGCTACAACTTCCAGTTCACCGGACAACGGGCCTACGCCATCGAGAACGGTGAGCTGAAGGGCCAGGTCCGCGACTTCGCCTACCAGGCGACGACCACCGACTTCTGGGGCGCCATGGAAGCGGTCGGCGGACCCGAGACCTACGAGCTCGGAGGCGCGATGAACTGCGGCAAGGCCCAACCGGGGCAGATCGCGGCGGTCAGCCACGGCGCCCCGACCTCGCTGTTCCGCGGCATCCGGATCCTGAACACGAACGAGGAGGGCACGGCCTGATGGCACTACTGACTGGCAACGGCCGTCCGCAGCGACTCGTCGAGCACGCCCTGGAGACCTCCACCTCCGAGCAGTGCATCGTGATCGTGAACGACAGCACCAGCGCCAACCTGCGCTGGGCGAACAACACCCTGACCACCAACGGGGTGATGCACTCCATCGACGTCACCGTGATCGCGTTCCAGGGCGCGGGCAACGCCTCGGTCAGCGGCACTGCCGCCTCGCCCGAGCAGGTGACCGCGCTCGTCGAGAGCGCCGATCGCGCGGCCACGCTCGCCGATGCGGCCGAGGACAAGGCCGAGCTGGTCGCCGGCGACGTCGCCGGCGACTGGGAGGACCCGTCGGGCGAGACCTCGATCCAGGTCTTCGACGCCTTCGCCGCCAAGCTCGGCGAGGCGTTCAAGCAGGCCGATGCCGAGAAGCGCATCCTCTACGGGTTCGTCTTCCACGAGGTCAGCACGACCTACCTCGGCTCCTCGACCGGACTGCGCCTGCGCCACGTGCAGCCCACCGGCCACTACGGCTGCACCGGCAAGAACGCCGAGCTGACCAACAGCGCCTGGGTCGGCGGCGCCACCCGCGACTTCGCCGACGTCGATGCCGCGCAGATGGCGGCCGACCTGACCACGCGGCTCGGCTGGGGCGAGCGCCGCATCGACCTGCCCGCGGGCCGCTACGACACGGTCCTCTCCCCCACCTGCGTCGCCGACATGGTCGCCTACGCGTACTTCGAGATGAGCGCCCGCAACGCCGACGACGGTCGCACGGTGTTCTCCAAGCCCGGCGGTGGCACCCGCATCGGTGAGGACCTGGTGAACCCGGGCGTCCGGCTCTACTCCGACCCGGCGTACCCGGGCCGCGAGTGCGCCCCGTTCGTCGTCGCCAGCGGCTCCTCGGACCGCAGCAGCGTCTACGACAACGGCCTCGCCACCGGCTCCACCGACTGGATCGCCGACGGGCGGCTCACCTCACTGATCCAGACCCGCCACAACGCCGCCGCCACCGGCGCAGCCCGCCACCCCCGGCGTGGACAACCTCGTCCTCGACACCGCCAACGGTTCCGGCACCGAGGCCGACCTCGTCGCCGGTGTCGACGACGGCCTGCTGCTGACCTGCCTCTGGTACATCCGCGAGGTCGACCCCCAGACCCTCCTGCTCACCGGCCTGACCCGCGACGGCGTCTACCGCGTCGAGGGCGGCGAGATCACCGGAGCGGTCAACAACTTCCGCTACAACGAGAGCCCGATCGACATGCTCCGGCGCTACACCCACGCCTCCGAGACGGTCCCGAGCTTCTCCCGCGAGTGGGGCGAGGACTACTTCTCCCGCACCGCCACCCCGGCCCTGCGCATCCCCGACTTCAACATGAGCTCGGTCAGCCAGGCGCTCTAGTCGATGATCGCAGGCAGATACTCGCTCGATCGTGAGATCGGCCGAGGGGGCATGGGCGCGGTGTGGCTCGGCCGCGACGAGGTCCTCGGGCGGCAGGTGGCGCTCAAGCGGATCGGCCTCCTGCCCGGCGCCGACAAGGCCGACCTGGCGCGCGCGGAGCGAGAGGCGCGGCTGAGTGCCCGGCTCAACCACCCGCACGTGGTCTCGGTCTTCGACTTCGTCGCGGACGACGACAGCGACGCACGCTGGCTGGTGATGGAGTACGTCGACGGCACCACCCTCGCCCAGGCGATCCGGAGGGGCGGACCCCTCTCCCCCGACGTCGCCGGCCCGCTGCTGCGCCAGGTGGCCGACGCACTCGCGGCCGCACACGCGGCGGGCATCCTGCACCGGGACGTGAAGCCGTCCAACATCCTCGTCGACCGACCTGGCAGCTGAAGCTCGCCGACTTCGGGATCGCCCGGATCGAGTCGGACGCCACCCTCACCCAGACCGGTCTGCTCACCGGGTCGCCGGCGTACCTCGCTCCCGAGGTCGTCACCGGAGGCCGCGGCGACCAGTCCGCGGACGTGTGGTCGCTCGGCGCCACCCTCTTCTACGTGTTGTCGGGGCGCCCGCCGTACGACGTCGGCGACAACGTCATGAGCACCCTCTACCGCATCGTCAACGAGGACCCTCCCCGACTGCCCGACGCCGGCCCGCTGGCGCCGCTCCTCGAGGCGACCCTGGTCAAGGACCCGTCCCGGCGCTGGTCGATGACGCAGGTCCGCGACTTCCTGAGCGCTCCGCCGGCGGAGGACCAGGAGGCGACCCAGGTGATCATTCCCGTCGCGCCGCCACCGGTCGCGGCACCAGTCGGCGAGCCGCAGGCGTCCCCCCACGAAGGCGCTGCTGGCCGGTGCCGGCGTGCTGGTGGTGCTGCTGCTGGCCGGGATCATGTTCGCCGTCCTCACCAGCGGCGGCACCCCCCAGGGCACGACCGCCGACCCACCGGCGAAGCAGCCCCACCACCCAGGCCGCCGCAGCCAAGCCGACCGCCGCGGGGATGGAGTCGTTCATCCGCGACTACGTGGCCACGGTCTCCACCGATCCCGACACGTCCTGGAAGATGCTCACGCCGGGCTTCCAGAAGGCGAGCGGGGGTCTCGACACCTATCGCCGGTTCTGGGACAACGCCACGGACGGCCGGGTGCTCGACATCTCCGCCAACCCCGAGAACCTCTCGGTCAGCTACCAGGTCCACTTCGACAACTTCAAGAACGGACCCGGCCCGACCGTGCTCGACCTGACCTTCGAGGACGGGCACTACAAGATCGCCCGCGAGCGCACGAAGGGTTCGTGCCGGCGGGCTGAGGCACACCGTCACGGTCCGTCGGGGTAGGGCTCCCGGGTGTAGACGAAGGTGGCGCACTCGAGGTGGTCGACCGACCCGTCCTCACGGCGTACGACGTGCAGCGTCTCGCCGTGGTGGTAGCCGGCGACCCCGACGATGCGGTCGTCGCGGAGCTCGAACTGCTCGTCCACGACCCCGCCCATCGAGAGGTCCCGGAACTCGAGCAGGTCAGCCTGCCAGCGCACCTCGAACGCCGTGTTCCCCCAGTGCCAGTAGCCGAGCAGCTCCCGCGCCCGGTCGGGCACCGACTCTGCCGGCTTCCACGGCGGGACCGGCGTCGGCGTGTGGTCGCCCAGCAGCGCCAGCGCGAGCTCGCTGCCGGAGAAGCCGGTCGTCGCGTTGGTGAGCGCGACCACCCCGACATGGGCGAGCGGGTCGACGAACAGGGTCGCCTGGAAGCCGGGCATCGAGCCGGTGTGTCCGGAGAGCACGCCGTCGGCGTACGGCAGCAGGCGGACGCCGAGTCCGTAGTCGATCGCCGGCGGCACCGCCTCGCGCATCTCGGTGAGGGTCTGGTCGGCCAGCACCGTCGGGCTTGCCGAAGGCGAGGAAGGCAGCGAACGTCGCCAGGTCCTCGACCGTGCTCCACAGCTGGCCGGCCGGCGCCATCGCACCGGTGTCCTGGAGCGGCTCCGGCGTCAGCGTGTTGGCGAGGTGGTGCACGCTCAGGCCGCGGGCGTACGGCTCCTCGGGAAGGTACGACGTGCGCGTCATCCCGAGTGGCCCGAGGATCCGCTCGTCGACCAGCGTCGAACCAGGCCGCCCCGCGGAGCCGGGCCACCGCCTCGCCCAGCAGGCCGAACCCGAGGTTGCTGTAGTGCCACTGCTCCCCCGGTGCGAACACCGCACCCGATCCGTCGTTGGCCGCGAGCAGTGCCTCGACCGAGACCCCGGGTGACCGCTCCCACCACGGGCCGACGGGCTCGCTCTGCATCCCGGACACGTGGGCCAGCAGCGAGCGCACGGTCGCGTCGGCGTACCCCGTCTCCGGGACGTGCGCTCCGATCCGGTCGTCGAGGTCGAGCAGCCCGTCGTCACGGCACTGCAGCACCAGCACCGCCGTCATCACCTTGGTGATCGAGCCGATCCGGTACTGCGTGTCCGTCGTCGTCGGGGCACCCGCCGAGCCCGACCAGCTCAGCTCGGGCCCGTCGAGCACGCCCGCGACGATGGACGGCAGACGACGGTCGGACTGGTAGCGGTCGAGAACGGCCTGGAAGTGCTCGGCCCTCCCGATCATGTTTTCCGGGGCCCCCGGCGAAACGGGAGCGAAGCGAGTGTTTCGTTGGGGTGGTCATGCGAAGGCCTCGGGAGAGGGGCAGGAGCAGAACAGGTTGCGGTCGCCGTACGCCTGGTCGATCCGGCCGACCGGCGGCCAGTACTTGTCCGGGTCGGGGCCGGCCGGGAACACCGCGACCTCGGCGGAGTAGGCGCGCTCCTGAGCGTCCGTGATCACCGACGCCGCCGTGTGCGGAGCTCCGCGCAGCGGCGAGTTCTCCGGCGTCCACTCCCCCGCCTCGACGCGGCGGATCTCCTCGCGGATCGCGATCATCGCGTCGCAGAAGCGGTCGAGCTCGCCGAGGTCCTCGCTCTCGGTCGGCTCCACCATCAGCGTGCCGGCGACCGGGAAGCTCATCGTCGGGGCGTGGAAGCCGTAGTCGATCAGCCGCTTGGCGACGTCGTCGACGGTCACCCCGCTCGACTTGGTCAGGCCGCGCACGTCGAGGATGCACTCGTGCGCGACCCGGTCGTTGTGACCGCGGTAGAGCACCGGGTAGTGGTCCTGGAGCCGCTCGGCGACGTAGTTCGCCGCGAGCACGGCCACGGCCGTCGCGTCGGTCAGTCCCTCGGCACCCATCAGGCGCACGTAGGCCCACGAGATCGGCAGGATCCCGGCCGAGCCGTACGGCGCCGCGCTGATCGGCCCGATGCCGGTGCGCTTCTCGGGCTCGGGGTGCATGCCGTGCGAGGGCAGGTACGGCGCGAGGTGCTCGCGCACACCGACCGGGCCGACACCGGGGCCGCCACCGCCGTGCGGGATGCAGAACGTCTTGTGCAGGTTCAGGTGCGACACGTCGCCACCGAACTCACCGGGCTTGGCGTAGCCGAGCAGCGCGTTCAGGTTGGCGCCGTCGACGTAGACCTGGCCGCCGGCGTCGTGCACGATCTGGCAGAGCTCGGAGATGGTGTCCTCGTAGGCGCCGTGCGTCGAGGGGTAGGTGACCATGATCGCGGCGAGGTCGTCGCGGTGCGCGTCGCACTGCTGGCGCAGGTCGTCCATGTCGACCGAGCCGTCCTCGGCCGACTTCACCACGACCACCTTCATCCCCGCCATCACCGCGGAGGCCGCGTTGGTGCCGTGGGCCGACGACGGGATCAGGCAGACGCGCCGCTCGCCCTCGCCGTTGGCCTGGTGGTAGCCACGGATCGCCAGCAGCCCGGCGAGCTCGCCCTGCGACCCGGCGTTGGGCTGGACCGAGACGCGGTCGTAGCCGGTGACGTTCGGCCAGCCACGACTCGAGCTGGTCGATCAGGGTGCGGTAGCCGAGCGCGTCCTCGGCCGGCGCGAACGGGTGCAGGTCGGCGAAGCCGGGCAGGCTCACCGGCTCCATCTCCGTGGTCGCGTTCAGCTTCATCGTGCACGAGCCGAGCGGGATCATCCCGCGGTCCAGCGCGTAGTCGCGCGCCGAGAGCCGGCGCAGGTAGCGCAGCATCGAGGTCTCGGAGCGATGGGTGTTGAACACCTCGTGGGTCATGAAGTCCGTCGTACGCCGCAGCTCGTCGGGCAGCGTCGCTCGCACGGCGACGTCGCCGGTCGCGACCCCGAAGGCCGTCGCCACGGTGTCGACGACGTCGGCATCGGTGGTCTCCGACGTGGTGACCCCGACGTGGTCCTCGTCGACCAGTCGCAGGTGGACCCCGGCCTCGCGAGCGGCGGCGACGACCTCGGCGGCCCGCCCGGGCACCCGCGCCAGCACGGTGTCGAAGAAGTCCGCGTGCACGACCTCGACGCCGCCCTCACGCAGGAGCGCGGCCAACCGGTGGGCGTGGTGGTGGGCTGGCTCCGGCGATCTGCCGGAGGCCCTGGGGTCCGTGGTAGACGGCGTACATCGAGGCGACCACGGCCAGCAGCACCTGCGCGGTGCAGATGTTGGACGTGGCGCGGTCACGACGGATGTGCTGCTCGCGCGTCTGCAGCGAGAGCCGGTACGCCGGACGCCCGGCCGAGTCGACCGAGACCCCGACGAGGCGACCGGGGAGGTGGCGCTCCAGCCCGGACCGCACCGCCATGAAGCCGGCGTGCGGGCCGCCGTAGAAGAGCGGGACGCCGAAGCGCTGGGAGGACCCGACGGCCACGTCGGCGCCGAAGGTGCCCGGGCGACTCGAGCAGGGTGAGGGCGAGCAGGTCGGCGGCCACGACGGCGAGCCCGCCGCGCGCGTGCGTCTCCTCGATCACGGCGCGCGGGTCGAGGATGCGGCCGGACGCGCCGGGGTACTGCACCAGCACGCCCGACAGGTCACCCTCGGGCAGCCCGTCGGCCAGGTCGGCCACCAGCACCTCGATGCCCATCGCCTCGGCGCGGGTGCGCACCACCTCGATGGTCTGCGGCAGGGCGTCGGCGTCCACGACGAACGGCCCGTCGGCCTTGTTGGCGCGGCGGACCAGCGTCATCGCCTCGGCGGCGGCGGTGCCCTCGTCGAGCAGCGAGGCGTTGGAGGTCGGCAGCCCGGTGAGGTCGGCGACCATCGTCTGGAAGTTCAGCAGCGCCTCGAGCCGGCCCTGGCTGATCTCGGGCTGGTACGGCGTGTAGGCGGTGTACCAGGACGGGTCCTCCAGCACGTTGCGTCGTACGACGGGCGGGGTGATCGTGCCGTGGTAGCCGAGGCCGATCATCGCGACCAGCGGGTTGTTCATCTCCGCGATCTGTCGCAGCTCGGCGGCGGCCGCTCGTTCGGAGGCGGCCGGCGGCAACCCGAGCCCGTCGGACCGGATCCGGCCCGGGACGGCGTCGTCCATCAACGCCTCGAGGCTGCTGAGGCCGAGTGCCTTGAGCATCTCGGTGACCTGGTGGTCGTCCGGGCCGATGTGCCGCTCACTGAAGGGGCGTGGCTCCAGGTCGTCCGCGAGGTTCTGGTCTGACATGTCTCTCCTGGTCGTGAGGCGAGCTACCGATGAGTCGGTGAGTGCGCCTCCCCTCAGTCACAACGTCGTCGTTGCTCCTGAGTGCCAGCCTGTGCGGTCCGTGAGCCTGAGAGGTTGGTGGGAGGAGTTGCCCCTTCGGCGCCCCGGATGGATCTACCGGGAACTCTCCCGCGCAGGGTTGGTCAGCACGGACAAAACTACCAGTCAGGGCGTGGTCAGCCGGTGAGCCGCGCCTTGCGGCGCGCGGCGAGCTCGTCGCTCTCGTGTGCTTCCTCGGCCTCGGCGGTGCGCTCCGAGGGCAGGTCGGCGAGCGACCCCTCGATCTCGCGCCAGACGCCGCCGATGGCGATGCCGAAGACACCCTGGCCACCCTGGAGGAGGTCGATGACCTCGTCGTTGCTGGTGCACTCGTAGACGCTGGCGCCGTCACTCATCAAGGTGACGCGGGTCAGGTCGTCGGTGCCGCGAGCGCGCAGGTGGGAGACGGCGGTGCGGATCTGCTGCAGCGAGATGCCGGCGTCGAGCAGTCGCTTGATGATCTTGAGGATCAAGATGTCGCGGAAGCTGTAGAGGCGCTGGGTGCCGGAGCCGGTGGCACCGCGCACGGTCGGCTCGACCAGGCCGGTGCGGGCCCAGTAGTCGAGCTGGCGGTAGGTGATGCCGGCGGCGTTGCACGCCGTGGGTCCGCGGTAGCCGAGGTCGTTGGGGCAGTGGCGAGACGTCGTCGTCGAAGAGCAGACCCTGCTCGTCGGCGTTGTGCGCTGCGTCCAGCGCCGCCTGCTCGTCGTGCGGCTGGTCCTTGATCGCCACTGCTACCTCCGAAGTTTCCTCCACTGACCGTAACCCCCGGGAAGGGTGGCGGGCGACCGTTTGACCTGGGTTCAGGAGCGGAATACCAGCCGTGGAGTTACAGCGAAGACAGTTCGAAGGTAGACCTCAGCGCGAGGGTTGGTCAAAGAACGCTGCGGCGTGTCGCTCAACCTTAAAGTTTCACTTGAAGGTGAAGGAACGCGCTCGGGTCACTCCTGGGTCACTCCTGGCCCTCGTCGAAGTCCTCGGGCGAGACGTGGTCGAGGAACTCGCGGAACCGCTCCACCTCGTCCTCCTGCTCGTCGGGTACGACGATCCCCGCGTCGTCGAGCAGCTCCTCGGAGCACACGATCCGCGATCCGGTGCGCAGCGCCAGCGCGATCGAGTCCGACGGACGGGCACTGACCTCGACGCCGGAGGCGAGCACCAGCTGGGCGTAGAAGACGTTGTCGCGCATCTCGGTGATCCGGATCTCCGAGACCTCGTTGCCGGTGGCCTCGAGGATGTCGCGCAGCAGGTCGTGGGTCAGCGGACGCGGCGGCACCACGCCCTGCTGGGCGAAGGCGATCGCGGTCGCCTCGACGGCCCCGATCCAGATCGGCAGGTAGCGCTCCCCCATCAGCTCGCGCAGCAGCACGATGGGCTGGTTGGAGGGCATCTCGACCCGGACCCCGACGACCTCGACCTCGCGCATGCGGCCAGCCTACTCGGACCAAACAGCCGCGACGGCGTCGGCAAGATCGCCGATGCTGCGCCTGATCTGGAGCGCCGGCTCGAGCGGTTCGTCGAGCTGGAAACCCATGAACGCAGCCTCCACCAGCCGGGCGGCACGACCGGCGTCGGAGGGCCGCATCCCGGAGGACACGAGGTGGTCCGCGAGCGCCCCGAGCCACTGCTCGTTGGCCTCGCCCGACCACGGTCGCGAACGGCTCGGCGCCGAGGACCCCGAGGGCCGCGGCCTCGACGTACAGCCGCTGGCAGCGCGCCTGCTCGGGCTCGCTGACCCGGCTCCACAGGTCGATCACGGCCTGGCGCACGTCGCGCGACGGCCGCAGCTCGCGGATCCCCCGCACCGAGCGGGCGTTGGAGACGTTGAGCACCGTCGCGACCAGGTCGTTCTTGTCCTTGAAGTGGTAGAGCAGCATCCGGTCGCTGGTGCCGAGCGCGGCCGCGAGCGGGCGCAGGCTCAGGTCGAGCAGCCCGTGCTCGAGGACGTAGTCCGTGGCGGCCTCCGCCAGGTCGTGTCGACGATCACTCATGTGTCGAGTGTAGCGAGTGCTACATTTGTGTTTGTAGCGAACGCTACAGAGAGACCTACGAGGACGTGGACGACATGGGCGTGGCGATGGCAGTGCTGCTGCTGGCGATCGGTATCGAGGTGGGGGCGACCGCAGCGCTCCCCCGGGCCGACGGCTTCCACGACCCGTTCTGGACGACGATCGTGCTGACCGGGTACGCCGTGTCCATCTGGATGCTGGCCATCGTCGTACGCCAGGTCCCCGTCTCGGTGGCCTACGCGATCTGGGCGGGGCTCGGCACGGCTGCGATCGCGGTCGTCGGCGTCGTACTGCTCGGTGAGTCGTGGGACCTGACCAAGGTGCTCGCGCTGACCCTGATCATCGTCGGCGTCGTCGTGCTCAACCTGCACGGCGCCCACTGAGTCTCGACTGATCGCTCGCTGACGCTCGCTGCTCGACCACCTAGCGGAGAGAGCGCAGCCCGGACTTGACCAGGGCGGCGTGCAGGCGGATGGAGAGCACCGCCATCTCGTCCATCGTCTGGGCGGCACGTCCCTCGGCGCCGTCCTCGCGGCTGCGCCGGATCGGTGACACGACCTGCTCGACGAGGCCCACCTCGCGCTCGGCGGCGGTGCGGAAGGCGCGCAGGTGCCGCGGCTCGAGGCCGTACGCCGCCATCTCCCCCGCCACCTTGGCGATCACGAGCGCGTCGGCGTC
Source organism: uncultured Actinomycetota bacterium (assembly GCA_963797505.1). GTDB lineage: Bacteria > Actinomycetota > Actinomycetes > Propionibacteriales > Nocardioidaceae > Marmoricola. Next base: position 118,219 of record CAWCQB010000033.1, read on the forward strand.
GTAGTGCTTGGAGCCGGTGCGGGTGCGGACCAGGCCGAAGTTCTCGAGCTGGTCGAGGAGCTCCTCGGTGATCTCGGCGGTCTTGATCAGCTCGCGCCGGGAGATGCGCACGTCGGCCGAGTGCGAGAGCAGCGACTCGGCACCCGGGGCCGGGTTGGCCATCAGCGACCCGGGGATGCTCGGCGCTCCGCTCAGCGCCGGCGGCTCGAGACCCCGGTCGAGGGCGTCGAGGTGCTCGCGGATGACGCGGAGCGGCAGGAAGTGCTCGCGCTGGGCCCGGATGATGTAGCGCAGCTTCTCCATGTCCTGCACGGAGTACTTGCGGTAGCCCGACGGAGTGCGCTCGGGCTCGACGAGCCCTTCGTTCTCCAGGTGCCGGATCTTCGACTCCTTGATGTCGACGTCCGGGAACTCTGCCTTGAGGTCGGCGACCGCTTGCCCGATGGTGATCCGGGCCGCCTCACGCACGGGTCAGTTGCCCTTCGCGTCGCTGGCGAAGAAGATCAACCGGAACTTGCCGATGCGGACCTCGTCGCCGTTCTGCAGCTCGGCGTCGTCGACGCGATCGCCGTTGAGGTAGGTGCCGTTGAGGCTGCCGACGTCGTGGACGCGGAAGGTGTCGTCCTCACGGCGGAACTCCACGTGACGCCGGGAGACGGTGATGTCGTCGAGGAAGATGTCGCTCTCGGGGTGTCGACCCACGGTGGAGAGGTCGGTGTCGAGGAGGTAGCGGCTGCCGGCGCCGGGACCGCGCTGGACGACCAGCAGGGCGCTGCCGGCGGGAAGCGCGTCGACCGCGGCAGCGTCGGCGGCGTTGAGAGAGGTGCGCTCGTCGGCGTCGGCGGCCTTGGCCGGGGCACCGAAGGTGATCGTCGCGGTGGCGTCGTCGGGGACCTGCTCAGCCTCTGGTTCGGTGGGAGGGGCCAGCGGGGTACCGCACTGCGAGCAGAAGCGGGCGTTGTCGGAGTTCTGACTCCCGCACTGCGAGCAATAGGGCATCTCGTGCCTCTCCCTTCTCCGAGGTAACCCTGAACCACCAGTGGAGGTTCAGGGTTCTGGCCGTCAACCTACCAGCGGCAGGCAACCGGTTGGACAACCCCGAGCGGAGTTTCGTCGACGTCCCGGTGGGGCTCAGCCTTCGAGCCCGGCTTCGTAGGTCGCGGCGTCCAGCAGGTCGGCCGAGCCGCTGTTGTCGGGGGCGATCTCGAAGAGCCAGCCGTCGCCGTAGGGGTCGGTGTTGACCAGCTCCGGGGTGGCGTCGAGCGCCTCGTTGCGGGCCACGACCTCGCCGCCGACGGGCGCGTAGACCTCGCTCACCGACTTGGTCGACTCGAGCTCACCCACGACGGCACCGGAGGTCACCGTCTCCCCGACCTCGGGCAGCTGGACGAAGACGATGTCGCCGAGCGCGTCCTGGGCGTAGGAGGTGATGCCCACCCGGACCGAGCCGTCGGCCTGGCCCGGATCGCGCAGCCACTCGTGCTCGGCGGTGTACTTCAGCTCTTCAGGAAACACGCTGCTCCTTGTTGTCGTGGCACCACTGAAGGTCGAGGCTACTGCCCGGGCACGGCTTCGGCGTAGCGGGGCTTGACGGGAGTGCGGGTGACCGAGACGTCGATCCGGTCGGCCTTCTTGATCGACACCTTCCCGCCGTCCATCTCGACGTCGTCGGTGAAGCCGTCCTGGAACTGCAGCGCCCCCGCCAGGGTGTCCGGGCTGCCGATGGCGTCGATGACGTACGGCGGCTTGAGCACCACCCCGTCGACCCGGACTCCGTCGGGGTCCTCCTCGAAGGAGGTCTGGGCGATCACGCGCACCCGGTCGTTGATCTCCACGGCCTCGACGCCCGCGTTGCGGAGCTCCTCGAGCCCGTCGAGCAGGTGGTTCAGGCTGAGCTCGTTCTTCGGGTCGTCGACCGTGATCTCGATGCCCGGGCCGGTGGCCGGCACGGTGCCGGCGAGCACACCGAGGGTCTGCACCTCTTTCTGCGCCTGCTCGAGGGCCGTCGTCCGGCGCTGGGTGCTGCTGCGCAGCTGGTCACGCGTGGTCTCGAGGGCGGAGATGTCCCGCTCGGCCTTCCGCGAGGCGGCCTGGAGGCCGTTGAGCGCCTGGATCAGCTCGGCCTCGCGAAGGTTGGCGTAGGTGTCGTCCTTGCCGGCGAGGCGCACCTGGGTCACCGCGGCGAAGGCGAGGACGCCGACGAGGACCGCCACCACGGCCTGGCCGCGCGAGGGCGACTTGAGGGCCCGACGCAGCCGGTCCATGCCGGACCGCTCGCGGGGGTGGTGCCCCGTCGGCGCTCATGCGTGGAAGATGTGGCGGCGGATCGCCGCCACGTTGGAGAAGATCCGGATGCCGAGCACGACGACGACGCCGGTGGAGAGCTGGGCGCCGACACCGAGCTTGTCGCCGAGGAAGACGATCATCGCCGCGATCAGCACGTTGCTGATGAACGAGACCACGAAGACCTTGTCGTCGAAGATGCCGTCGAGGAAGGCCCGGAAGGCGCCGAAGACCGCATCGAGCGCCGCGACGACGGCGATGGGCAGGTAGGGCTCCATCGAGAGCGGCACGTCAGGGGTGAGGAACAGGCCGAGGACGACACCGACCACGAGCCCGATGATCGCGATCACGACGCGCCTCCTGGTTTCTTCTGGTTGGCGTAGCGCAGGGAGACCTCCGCTGCGGGGAGCCGGAGCGAGGACTCCGGCGTGATCTTCAGGCGCAGGCCGACTTCGCGCTGCAGGTCCAACCATGCCTGACCGCTCGTCGTTTCCGCGAAACGCGCCGGCAGCGTGTCCTTGTTGCCGATCGCCTGGACGACGTACGGGCGACGCAGCGAGTGGGCGTTGACCGTGATCGCGTTGCCGGCCAGCCGGATGGTGCTCAGGTTGGTCAGCCGCTGGCCGTTCAGCGAGATCGCCTCGGCCCCCGCCTCCCAGAGCCCGTTGACGAGCTTCTGCAGGTCGGAGTCGAGCACCTCGTTGCGGGCGCTGTCGGCGCCGGGGGCGTCGTCGGCCACCACGCGTACGCCGGGGCCGCGCACCGGGATCGTCCCCGCCCGCATGCCGAGCAGGTTGATGGTGTCGAGGACTCCCTTGGCCGAGGTGTCGCTGCTCAGCTGCCGGGTCTGCAGCCGGCGTACCTCCTGCTGGAGGGACGTCAGCTGCGACCGGTCGCCGTCGACCTGGGCGCGCGCCTGGTCGACCTGGCCGACGAGCTCGCGCCGTTCCTTCTCGTTGCTGACCGAGTTGCGCGAGGTCTGCACGGCCGCCGTGACCACCAGCACGGCGAACACCGCCATCACGAGGGCGCCCGACGAGCCCGATCCGGGACTTCGACGGGGCCGGCTCCGCCGCCTCGTCGGGCGCCTCGGCCTGCTGGCGGCGCTCGGAGACGAACTCGTAGTCCTCGTCCATCGCGTGCGTGGTGAGGTAGTCGAGCAGCCCCATCGCCGCCTGGGGTGGGAGCCGGGTGTCGGCGTCTCGGGCCACGGCGTCAGCCGTCCGCGAGGGTCGGGGCACGTCGGTCGCGGTCGGCCATCAGCTTGCGGACCTGCCAGGCGTAGAGCAGGCCGGCCCACCAGTAGAGCCCGATCCCCCAGATGGCGAAGGCCCAGCCGAAGACCTGGGCGAGGGTGGCGATGGCCCCGTCGCCGTCGCCGAGGAACAGCAGCGGGAAGGCGTAGAGCAGCGCCGCGGTCGCGGTCTTGCCGAGGTAGTGGACCGGGAGGGCGGAGTAGCCGCGGGTGCGCAGGAACGGCACCAGGCCCCAGAGGAAGACGTCACGCAGGGGCAGGATCACGGCGACCCACCACGGGATGATGTCGCGGTAGAGCAGGCCGATGACGGCGGCGAGGATGTAGAGGCGGTCGGCGACCGGGTCGAGGATCTCGCCCAGCTTGGACATCTGGTTCAGCCGGCGGGCGAGGTAGCCGTCGAGCCAGTCGGAGAAGCCGGCGACCATCAGCACGACGAGGGCCCAGACGTCGGCCTCGGGGCCGATCACGAGCCAGAGGAAGAGGGGGACGCCGGCCAGCCGGACGGTGCTGATGATGTTGGGGAGCGTCCACACGGCGGAGGTTCGCTCCCGCACTGGCTGCCGAGCCACGGTGTCCTCCTGACGGGTCGTCGGAGGTCACCCTATCTGCGGGTCTTGCGGTGCTTGAGGTGCCGTGCCGCCAGGTGGCGTCGGCCGACTCGAGCTAGTTCAGGCAGCACCCGCAACGCGGGCAGTGCAGGCGCTTGGTCGTGCCGATCTCCTGGCCGCAGCCACACACGAGCAAGGTGGTCACGCCAGATCCGCTGGCGCTGGTGCGGCCGTACAAGGCCGCTTCTGTCGCAATCATCGGAATCTCCCTCTGAGGTCCTATGACCATGAGACGCCTTGTCCGGTTTTGTCTGACGCGTGACACGCACAAATAGCCCGAACGGGCCATGGATATTGACTCGCACAGGTCACTCGACGCCGTTGACCGGTCTGGACCGGTTCGGGCGTTTATGGACCAGTCAGGACAAAACGCTCAGGAAAGCGAGGGTCCGGCGTGCCCCGCCAGGCACACCCAGCGGTCCTCCCGACGTACCCAGACCTGGGTCATCGGCATCCGGAACTGCTCGGGACCGGAGCCCCGGTCGACGGTGTCGACCACCTGGCAGCGCAGCACCGCGGTGTGCGGGTGCGCGACGACCTTGACCTCGGAGAGCTCCTGGCGGTCCCAGCGGTTGGTGCCGCCGGTGTTGGACCGCACGTAGGACTCGCGGTCGAAGCGCTCACCGGTGTGGGAGAACCAGCGGAACTGGGGGTGCAGCATCTCGCGCAGCTCCTGCGCGTCACCGGTCGCCAGCGCAGCCGCCCGCAGGCGGGCCGCCTCGACTACTTGCTGCGGAGGTGTCCACGTGGCCAGCATGCCCCTCACGCCGGTGTGTGAAGCCTCCGAGGCGGTCGACTAATCGCGGCCCGGCCAGCCCGTGTAGGCCTCGGCGAGGTACGTCGAGCCGGCCGTCGACGAGACGACCGAGGAGAGCTCCCCCACCTGGCGCCGCAGGTCGAACGGACTGGCGTCGGAGAGCCGGTGCAGCATCGTCGTCATCCAGTAGGAGAAGTGCTGCGCCTTCCACACCCGGTCCAGCGCCCGTGCGGTGTAGGAGTCCAGCAGCGAGCCGTCCTTCTTCGTGATCGCCCGCTCGAGCTCCTCGGCCAGCACCCGCACGTCGGCGAGCGCGAGGTTGAGCCCCTTGGCGCCGGTCGGCGGCACCGTGTGGGCGGCGTCGCCGGCGAGCAGCAGGTTGCCGTGGCGCATGGGCTCCTGGACGAAGCTGCGGAACGGCAGCACCGTGCGCGAGGTGATCGGTCCCTGCTCCAGGGTGTAGCCGTTGGCCCCGACGCGCGCCTGGAGCTCCTCCCAGATGCGGTCGTCGGACCAGTCGTCGACGTTCTCGTGCGGGTCGCACTGGAAGTACATCCGCTGCAGCGTCTCGGTGCGCTGGCTGATCAGCGCGAAGCCACGCTCGGAGTGGTTGTAGATCAGCTCGGGCGCGCTGGGGGGCGCCTCGCAGAGGATGCCGAACCAGGCGAACGGGTACTCCCGGAAGAACTGGCGGCGCTGGCTCTCGGGGAAGCTGTCCCGGCAGATGCTGCGCGAGCCGTCGGCACCGACGAGGTAGTCACACCGGATCTCCTGCGCGGCTCCCGCCGAGTCGGTGAACAGGATGCCGGGGTGGTCGCTGGTCACGTCGACGACCTTCACGTCGCTCACGTCGTAGCGGACGTCGCCACCGTCGCGCTCGCGGGCGTCGGCCAGGTCGATGAAGACGTCGGTCTGCGGGTAGAGCTGCACCGAGGCGCCCACCAGTCCCTCGAAGTCGATGCGGTGCCCCTCGCCGCCGAAGGCCAGGTCGATGCCCTCGTGCCGGTAGCCGTCGCGCAGCACCCGGTCGGAGACGCCGGTCTCGACGAGCAGCCGGACGCTGTCCTGCTCGAGGATCCCGGCGCGGTGGGTGTGCTCGATCTCCTCGCGGGTGCGCAGCTCGACGACGACCGAGTCGATGCCCGCACGCGAGAGCAGGTGGGAGAGCATCAGCCCCGCCGGGCCGCCACCGACGATGCCGACGGGCGTGCGGGTCAGGTCAGGTGGCATGGCGGGAGTATCGCTCGGTCACTCGACGTCGGTCACGACGACCACCTTCCGTTCAGTGGAACCGGTCGACCGAGGCGGCCGGATCGACCAGGGCGCGGCCGATGCTGCGGGCGGCGACCTGCATCGCACTCACCAGGCGCGCGCGGTCCTTCTTCAGGCTCGGCACCACGATGCCGAGCGCCGCGACCACGTCTCCCCTCGCCCGGATCGGCACCCCGACCGAGCAGGCGCCGAGGCTCATCTCCTCGACCGTGGTCGCGTAGTCGTCGCGGAGCACCCGCGCGAGCTGGCGACGCAGGGTGCCCGGCTGGTTGATGGTGTACGGCGTGATCCGGGTCAGGTTGGCCAGCACCTCGGCCTGCACCGGCGCCGGGGCGTGGGCCAGCAGCACCTTGCCGACGCCGGTGGCGTACATCGGCAGCCGCGACCCGATCGTGCTCACCACCGGCACCGAGGCGTGGCCGGAGAGCCGGTCGAGGTAGAGCACCTGGTGGCCGTCGCGCACGGCGAGGTGGACGGTCGCGAGGGTGGCGCCGTAGAGGTCGTGGAGGTACGGCGAGGCCAGCTGGCGCAGTCCCGTCTGCACGGGCGCGAGCAGTCCCACGTCCCAGAGTCGCCTGCCCACGACGTACTCCCCCGACGCCGTGCGGCTCAGCGCGCCCCACGTCACCAGCTCGCCGACCAGGCGGTGAGCCGTCGCGACGGGCAACCCGGCGCGTTCGGCGAGGTCGGAGAGCGAGAGCTTGCGATGGTCCTCGTCGAACGCCCCGACCAGCGCCAGCGCCCGACTGGTGACGCTCGCGCCCGGGGTGGAGACGTTGCCGGCCATCTCTGCATCCTTCCACTGGCCATCCTTCCACTGGGTAGAAGATGGGGCGATGACAGCGCACGTGTTCGTCGCGGGTCCGGCGTCGTGGAACACCCTCGTCCGCCTCGACCGTCTGCCCGAGAGCCGCCCGCACATGGTCCGCGCCTCGGGGCACGCCACGGCGATCGGTGGCACGTCGGCGGGCAAGGCGTTGCACCTCGCTCTCCTCGGCGAGCGCGTCACGCTGCGCACCCTCGTCGGGACCGACGACCTGGCCGACAAGATCCTGCGCAGGCTCGACCGCGACCGCATCGAGGTCGTCGCCGAGACCGCGCCGGGCGCCAGCGAGCAGCACCTGAACCTGATGACGGACGCCGGGGAACGGCTGTCCATCTACCTCGACGTGCCCGAGCTCGAGCACGAGCAGCACGCGGAGCGCACGCGGGAGGCCCTGCGCGCCTGCGACGTGGCCGTGATCGACCTCGCCGAGCACAGTCGTCCGCTGCTGGCCGAGGCACGACGGTTGGGCGCCGAGGTGTGGTGCGACCTGCACGACTACAACGGCCGCAGCGGGTTCCACCAGGAGTTCGTCGACACGGCCGACGTGCTGTTCCTCAACGACGACGGACTCCCCGACCCGCTCCCGTTCATGACCGATCGCGTCCGAGCCGGGACGACCACGGTCGTGTGCACCCAGGGCGCGGCCGGCGCCGTCGCCGTCACCGCGAGCGGCACGCTCCAGGTCCCCGCCCCACCCGTCGACGACATCGTGGACACCAACGGCGCGGGCGACGCCTTCCTCGCCGGCTTCCTGAGCTCCCACCTCGCCGGTCGCGACCTCGCCGACTGCATGGAGGCAGGTCATGCCCAGGCCGCCACGGCCCTGCGGGTGCTCGATCTGGCACCCGAGGGTTGAGGAGCACCGCTTCCGCTCAGTGAAATGTGCGGCACGCGAGCCACTGCCGCCCCGGCGTACGGTTTGCGTGTGACGACCACCGACTCCGACTCCGCCCAGGACAACCAGGCGACGATCAGCGACGAGATCGCGCGGATCCACGACGACTACCAGCGTGCGGGCGTCGAGGAGACGCAGCCGCGGCTGGACTACGCGCCCTACCGGAGCAGCCTGCTGCGCCACCCGACCAAGGACCTGCACCACGCCGACCCGGAGACGATCGAGCTGTTCGCCCCGGTCTTCGGGCAGCGCGACATCGGCACGCTGGAGTCCGACCTGACCATCCAGCACAACGGCGAACCGGTCGGCGAGCGCATCGTCGTCACCGGTCGCGTCGTCGACGGCGAAGGACGTCCGGTGCGCCACCAGCTCGTCGAGATCTGGCAGGCGAACGCGTCCGGGCGCTACATCCACAAGCGCGACCAGCACCCGGCCCCGATCGACCCGAACTTCACCGGCGTCGGGCGGGCGCTCACCGATGGCGACGGGAACTACTCGTTCACCACCATCAAGCCCGGGCCCGTATCCGTGGAAGAACCACCACAACGCGTGGCGGCCGGCGCACATCCACTTCTCCCTGTTCGGGCAGGAGTTCACGCAGCGGATGATCACCCAGATGTACTTCCCCGGCGATCCCCTGTTCGCGCTGGACCCGATCTACCAGTCGATCGTCGACCCGAAGGCACGCGAGCGGCTGGTGGCGTCGTACGACCACGACGTGACGCAGCACGAGTGGGCCACGGGGTACAGGTGGGACATTGTCCTCACCGGCTCGAACCGCACCCCGATGGAAGAGGAGGAGCACGACTCATGAGCAGTCAGGCGATCCTTCCTGCCACGCCCGGGCAGACCGTCGGCCCGTTCTACGGCTACGCCCTCCCCTACGCCGGCGACAGCGAGCTCGTGCCGCCTGGTCGCGCTGACGCGATCCGGCTGCACGGCACGGTGTACGACGGCGCCGGCCAGCCGGTCCCCGATGCGCTGATCGAGATCTGGCAGGCCGACGAGCACGGCACCGTTCCCCAGACGGGGGGCTCCCTGCGCCGCGACGGCTTCACCTTCACCGGCTTCGGCCGTGCCGCCGTCGACGCGGAGGGGCACTACTCCTTCACCACGGTGCGCCCCGGCGCCGACCGACGAGGGCGCCCCGGCGTTCTTCGCGATGACCGTGTTCGCCCGCGGACTGCTGAACCGGTTGTTCACGCGGGTCTACCTGCCCGACGACGAGGCCGCGCTCGTCCGGGGATGCGCTGCTCCAGTCGGTGTCCGAGGACCGACGCTCGACTCTGGTCGCAACGGCGGATGCGGACGGGTATGCCTTCGACATCCGGCTCCAGGGCGACGGCGAGACCGTCTTCCTGGCCTTCCCGGGATCGTGATGGCCGACCTCTTCTGGCCCGGCGACGAACGGGCCGCGCTGGCCTTCGACCCGGGCTCCTTCCTCGAGACGCTGGTCGAGGTCGAGGACGTCTGGCTGCAGGTCACTGGTCGAGGCCGGAGTGGCCCCGGCCGGTGCGCGCGCCGACCTGGACGGCCTGGTCACTCGCGCGCGACCTCGAGCAGGTCGCCTCGGCGGCCGAGGCGAGCGGCAACCCCGTCGTACCCCTGGTGTCGTTGCTGCGCGAACGCCTGGCCCCGACGAGCTCCGAGGCCGCCACCTGGCTGCACCGCGGGCTGACCAGCCAGGACGTGCTGGACACCGCACTGGTCCTCTGTGCGCGTGCGACGTGCCGAGGGCGTGGCCCAGGACCTCGATACCGCCGGCCTCCGCACTCGCACGCCTGGCGCGCCGGCACCGCGACGACGTGATGGCCGGGCGCACCCTGACCCAGCACGCCGTGCCGATCACCTTCGGCCTGAAGGCGGCCCAGTGGCTCCAGGGCGTGCTCGACGCGCGCGACGACCTGCGGGCGTTGCGCTTCCCGGTCCAGGTCGGCGGTGCCGCCGGGACCCTCGCGGCGGTCGTCGAGCTGGCCGGCGACGCGGATGCCGCCCAGTTCCTGGTGGCCGAGACCGCGCGGGCACTTCGCCTCGACAACGCGCCGCCCTGGCACACCACGCGCACTCCGCTCACGAGGTACGCCGACGCGCTGGTCCGCGCCACCGATGCGATGGGCCACGTCGCGAACGACGTACTGCTGCTCGCGCGACCCGAGATCGGCGAGCTGGCCGAGCCCGCCGGCCGACGGGCGCGGCGGCTCCTCGACGATGCCGCAGAAGGCGAACCCGGTGCTCTCGGTGCTGATCCGTCGCGCGGCGCTGGCCTCCCCCGGGCTCGCCGCCCAGCTGCACCTCGCGGCCGCAGCGACCGTGGACGAGCGACCCGACGGCAGCTGGCACACCGAGTGGTCGGCGCTGGCCGCGCTCTCCCGGCACACCCTGACGGCCGCCTCCCAGACCGCCGAGCTGCTCGACGGCCTGCACGTCGACACCGCCCGGATGGCGGCAGTCGTCAAGCAGCACGGTTCCGCGCTCACCGCGGAGCAGCGCAGCATCGCCGAGCTGCTCGACCGGGAGACCGGCGGCGACCCCCGCCACTACCTCGGAGCCGCCGGCGAGATCATCGACGAGGTGCTCTCCCGCACCAGCCAGACGACCAGGACGACCAGCAGGAGGACCTGTGAGCATCCCGTCCATCACCGCGGTCCGGCTCACCGGCGCCGCTCACCGTGCCGAGCTGCCGCTGCTCGTGCTCGGGCCCTCGCTGGGCACGTCCGCCACGACGCTCTGGGGCCGATGTGCCGAGGAGCTCACCGACGTCTTCGACGTGGTCGCCTGGGACCTCCCCGGCCACGGGCACAACCACGCCGTGCCCGACGAGCCGTTCACCATGGCCGAGCTCGCGCAGGGAGTGCTGCGCGTGGTCGACGAGATCCTCGAGCAGCGCGACCAGTACCGCGGCCCCTTCGCCTACGCCGGCGACTCGGTCGGCGGAACGGTCGGTCTGCAGCTCCTCCTCGACCAGCCCGACCGGGTCACCTCGGCCGTGCTGCTCTGCACCGGCGCCAGGATCGGCGACGCCTCGAGCTGGGCCGGCCGGATCGGCCAGGTCAGCGTCTCCGGCACGTCGGTGATGGTCTCCGGCTCCGCCGAGCGCTGGTTCGGGCCCGGCTTCCTCGAACGTGAGCAGGCCACCGCCTCGAACCTGTTGCATGCGCTCCAGGACGCCGACGACCAGGGCTACATCGCGGTCTGTCAGGCACTGGCCGACTTCGACGTACGCGATCGCCTCGGCGAGATCGCCACGCCCGTGCTGTCCGTGTCGGGCAGCGACGACGTCACCACGACACCGGAGATGCTGCGCACGATCGCCGAGCAGGTGAAGGACGGCCGCTACGTCGAGCTCGACGGCGTCAGCCACCTCGCCCCGGCCGAAGCGCCCTCGATCGTGGCCCGACTGATCCGGCAGCACGTGCTCGGCGAGCCCGAGGTGTCCGACGAGCAGCAGTCCCCCGGCATGGCCGTACGCCGCGCGGTGCTCGGCGACGCGCACGTCGACCGCGCGACCGCGAACGCCACCGACCTCACCCGCGAGTTCCAGGAGTTCATCACCGAGTACGCCTGGGGCGGCATCTGGACGCGACCCGGGGCTCGACCGCCGCAGCCGCTCGATGATCACGCTCACCGCCCTGATCGCGCGCGGGCACCACGAGGAGCTCGCGATGCACCTGCGGGCCGCCCGCACCAACGGCATGACCAACGACGAGATCAAGGAGCTCATCCTGCAGTGCGCCATCTACTGCGGCGTGCCGGACGCGAACACCGCGTTCCGCATCGCCCAGGGCGTGCTCGACGAGCTCGACAACGAAGGAGACACATGAGCGACGCGTTCGTCTACGACGCAGTCCGCACCCCGTTCGGCAAGTTCAACGGCGGGCTCGCCGGCGTACGCCCCGACGACCTGGCCGCCGTGGTCCTCGGCGCCGTCCGCGACCGCACTCCGGGCCTCGATCTCGAGTCGGTCGACGAGGTCATCCTCGGCAACGCCAACGGCGCCGGCGAGGAGAACCGCAACGTCGCCCGGATGGCCTCGCTGCTGGCCGGCTTCCCGGTCTCGGTGCCCGGCTCGACCGTGAACCGCCTCTGCGGCTCCTCCCTCGACGCCGCCATGGGCGGGTCGCGGATGATCGAGACCGGCGACGCGGAGATCGTGCTGACCGGTGGCGTCGAGTCGATGACCCGCGCGCCCTGGGTGCTGCCGAAGCCGTCGCGTGCCTTTCCCGCCGGCAACGTCGAGGCGGTGTCCACGACGCTGGGCTGGAGGCTGGTCAACCAGAACATGCCTGCGGAGTGGACGGTCTCGCTCGGGGAGGCCAACGAGCAGCTGCAGGAGAAGTACGACGTCTCGCGCGAACGCCAGGACACCTTCGCCGCGCGCTCGCACGAGCTCGCCGACCGGGCGTGGACCGATGGCTTCTACGACGACCTCGTGGTCTCCGTGCCGGACACCGAGGTCCCGCGCGACGAGTCGATCCGCGCCGGGTCGAGCGTCGAGTCGCTCGCGAAGCTGAAGCCGTCGTTCCGCAAGGACGGCACCATCACCGCCGGCAACGCCTCCCCGCTCAGCGACGGCGCCTCCGCGGTGCTGCTCGGGTCGGAGAAGGCGGCTGAGTCGCTGGGCCGCGCACCGCTCGCCCGGATCGCCGGCCGCGCCGCGCACGCCCTCGAGCCACACCTGTTCGGGTACGCCCCGGTCGAGGCCGCCGAGAAGGCGCTCGCCCGGGCCGGCATCGGCTGGTCCGACGTCGGCGCCGTGGAGCTCAACGAGGCCTTCGCGGTGCAGTCGCTCGTCTGTGTCGACGCCTGGCGCATCGACCCCGACATCGTGAACACCCGCGGTGGCGCGATCGCCCTCGGTCACCCGCTCGGCGCCTCGGGCGGCCGCATCCTCGGCACGCTGGCGAAGGTGCTGCGCGAGGGCGGCCACCGCTGGGGAGTCGCCGCGATCTGCATCGGGGTCGGCCAGGGCCTCGCCGTGGTGCTGGAGAACGTGTCATGACCGACGTACTCGAAGGGCGCGACGCCGCCGACCAGGCCGTCGCCGACATCCCCGACGGGGCCACCGTGCTCATCGGCGGCTTCGGGCCGGCGGGCCAGCCACTGGAACTGATCGACGCGCTCGCCCGACACGGCGCCCAGGACCTCACCGTGGTGAACAACAACGCCGGCAACGGCGACTACGGCCTCGCCGCGCTGCTCAAGACCGGCCACGTGCGCAAGATGATCTGCTCGTTCCCGCAGGCAGAGCGACTCGTGGGTCTTCGACGACCTCTACCGCTCCGGCCGGATCGAGCTCGAGGTGGTGCCGCAGGGCAACCTCGCCGAGCGGATGCGTGCCGCCGGTGCCGGCATCGGCGGGTTCTTCACGCCGACCAGCGTCGGCACACCGCTGGCCGAGGGCAAGGAGGAACGCACGATCGACGGTCAAGCGACTACGTCCTGGAGTACCCGCTGCACGGCGACTACGCGCTGATCAAGGCGCATCGGTCCGACCGGATGGGCAACCTCGTCTACCGCAAGACCGCACGCAACTTCGGGCCGGTGATGGCCACCGCAGCGAGTACGACGATCGCGCAGGTCGACGACGTGGTCGCGACCGGCGAGCTCGACCCGGAGGTCATCGTGACGCCGAGCATCTACGTGGACAAGGTGGTGCTGACCGCATGAGCTCGCCGCTGGAGAAGACTCCGTTGTCGAAGGACGAGATCGCCAAGCTGATCGCCGACGACATCCCGACCGGGTCGTTCGTCAACCTCGGCATCGGCCAACCCACGCTGGTCGCCGACCACCTCGACCTCGAGACGCGGCGTCGTGCTGCACACCGAGAACGGCATGCTCGGGATGGGCCGCGCGGCCGTCGGTGACGAGATCGATCCCGACCTGATCAACGCCGGCAAGGTGCCCGTCGTGGAGACCCCCGGTGCGTCGTACTTCCACCACGCCGACTCCTTCGCGATGATGCGCGGCGGCCACCTCGACGTGTGCGTGCTCGGCGCCTTCCAGGTCTCGGTCACCGGCGACCTGGCCAACTGGCACACCGGTGCCGCCGACGCGATCCCCGCTGTGGGCGGGGCGATGGACCTCGCCATGGGGGCCAAGGACACCTACGTGATGATGACGCTGTTCAGCAAGGACGGCTCCTCCAAGCTGGTGCAGGAGTGCACCTACCCGTTGACCGGGGTGGCCTGCGTGAGTCGTGTCTACACCGACTACGGGGTCTTCGAGATCACGCCCGACGGCGTACGCGCCCGGTCGACGTACGGCGCCACCCTCGACGAGCTCCGTGAGCGGACCGGGCTGGACCTGCTCGGCTGAGCTCTCAGTGCTCGAGGTAGGTCGCGGCCATGTCGAGGTCGCCGTGACCCGCCTCGACGCCGCGGGCCAGGTGGTCGCGTACGCCGGGGATCAGGCCGAGGTCGGTCCCGGTCTCGGCGGCCGCCTCGATGATCAGGTCGACGTCCTTCAGCGCACCGGCGAGCGTGAACGCGGGGTCGTACTTCCCCGCCAGCATGTTGGCGCCCTTGAGCTGGACGTACGGCGCGTCCATCGCCCCGCCCTTGACCGCCTCGAGGAACAGCGCCGGGTCGAGGCCGAGGTCGCGCGCCAGCGTCAGGGAGTCGGCGACGCCCTCGAGCACGGTGGCGACCCACGCGTTCGCGACGAGCTTGAGCCGCTGACCGGCGCCGGCCTCGCCGACCCACAGGGTGCGGCTGCCGACCGCGTCGAAGACCGGCGCCAACCTCTCCTGCGCGTCCTCGGGACCCGAGGCGAGCACGACGAGCGCGCCGTCCTCGGCAGGCTTCTTGGTGCCGAGCACGGGCGCGTCGACGTAGGTGACGCCGAGGTCGTCGGCCAGCTTCTTCAGCCGGTCGGAGGCCTCGACCCCCACGGTGCTCATCTGCAGCCAGACCGCGCCGTCGGCCAGGTGTCCCCGCGCCTGCTCCATCGTCTCGGCCACGGTGTCGGCGTCCCAGAGCACGGTGATCACCACGTCGGCTCCCTCGACCGCGTCGGCCACGGTGTCGCTCACCGTGGCGACGTCGGACAGGGCCTCAGCCTTGTCGCGCGTGCGGTTCCAGACCCGCACCGGCATCCCGGCCTGCGCGATGTTGCGGGCCATCGGGGCACCCATGGTGCCGGTACCGAGCAGGGCAACAGTCGGGTTCTCGCTCATGCCTCGACCGTACCCAGTAGTGGTTTCGAGACGCTCGCTGGCGCTCGCTCCTCAACCACCGGACACCAGGCTTCACGCACGAACGACCCGTCAGCCTCCTCACGCCCGCGGGAAGGGCCGCTCCAGACATTTCCCGCACGAGGCCGCTCGCGGGAAGTGCAACCCCGGTCGCAAGCACCCCGGTCTCCACATCCCGACCAGGCCACGCGCGGGAAGTGCAACCCCGGTCTCCACATCCCGACCAGGGCACGCGCGGGAAGTGCAACCCCGGTCTCCACATCCCGACCAGGCCGCTCGCGGGAAGTGCAACCCCGGTCTCCACATCCCGACCAGGCCGCTCGCGGGAAGTGCAACCCCGGTCTCCACATCCCGACCAGGCCGCTCGCGGGAAGTGCAACCCCGGTCTCCACATCCCGACCAGGCCGCTCGCGGGAAGTGCAACCCCGGTCTCCACATCCCGACCAGGCCGCTCGCGGGAAGTGCAACCCCGGCTCCACATCCCGACCAGGCCACTCGCGGGAAGTGCAACCCCGGGCTCCACGTGCCAGATGCCCTGCAAGAGCTGTGGAGAACGCGCCGAGTCAGTCACCGACGGGTGGGGAGGTCGCCGTGAACCACAGGACCTCACCGGGCCAGTCCTCCACGATGCGCGCGACCGAATCGGCAGTGCTGCCTGGCCAGGGCCGATGCGTCGAGGCGTCGCGCTCGCCCGGAACCAGCTGTCCGCCAGCCACCAACCGCACGACCAGACCGAGCGCCAGGTCACGAAGGTCGTCCGGATCCTTCAGCCCCGAGGCCCGCACCAGGTCCATGACCTCTGCCGCTGCCACCCGGCCCTCGCTCGCTCTCGCCAACAGGTCGTCGCCCAGCGTGCGGCAGACGGCGTGGCGGCAGACGGCGTGCTGTGGGGCACCGGTCCGAGCAGGTGGATCCAGCGAGGGTCCTGCTGCCTGGGGCCACGCTCGAGCTCCTGGACCAACGGTTCCGGGCGTGCCGCCATCCGCTCCAGACACGCCTCCACCTCGCCCCGGTCGGCGAAGCCGTGCAGACGCTCCGTCCGGGTGCGCAGCTCACCCGCCGCCTGCGCACCCCTGAGCAGCAACACCGTGAGCAGCGCCTGCTCGTCGGGTTCGAGGGCGAGGCGCTCGGTGAGCGTCTGGTGGTACTTCAGCGTTCGCCGCCCGGTGTCGGCCCACACGATCCTGAGCAGGCCGCGGTCCTTGAGCTCGCGCGCCGTCTGCTCGACGGTCTGCTGGTCGAAGTCGACGACGGGTTCGCGACTGCTCGCCTGGTTGCAGGCAGACCGAAGCGCGTTCGCGGTGAGCGGGTACGACGCCGGCACGGTCGCCTGCTTCTCCATCAGGCTGCCCAGGATGCGCTGATCGGTGGCGCCGAGCACGGGGAGCTCACTCACGCTGACGACCATAGAGCTACTCCCCCGTCGCTCCGTCGATGCGCTCGCGGATCAGGTCGGCGTGGCCGTTGTGGCGGGCGTACTCGCCGACGAGCTTCTGCAGGTTCCACCGCAGGGAGCGGCCGTTCGCACCGCCGGAGTCGTCGAGGCCGAGGTCGCGGATCACCCCGTCGGTGCTGGCCTTCTCGTCGCCCCAGGCGCGCATCGAGGCGGCCACCTGCGAGGCGTCGCAGTCGATGTCGTGCTCGGGTCCGCCGTCGTCGTACGGCCCCCAGACCCAGACCAGCTCGCTCCGGCAGCCGTTCGCCCAGACGCCGTACACGCGCTCCATCTCGGACAGGTGGCGGACGAGTCCGAGCAGCGAGAGCGGCGACGGCGGTGCCGATCGCGACACGAGCTGGTCGTCGGTCAGCCCGGCGCACTTGGCCTCGAGCGCGTTGCGGTGGAAGGCCAGCCAGCCCAGCAGCAGGTCGCGCTCGTCGCCGTCGCCGGGCTCGGGCACGCGCTCGGTCATCCGCCCACCTTCGTCAGGGGTACGACGACCGAGGCGCCGTGGCCTCGGGTGAGCACCGGGTGTGACTGCGTGGTGATCAGGTCACCCACCTCCACGCCGAGAGCCCGGCGATCGCCGGGAGCCACGTGCACCCGCACGAGCAGCGACGCCGACGGGATCCACGTCGCCGACCTCGAGCTCGGCCGTGGCCGGGCGGGTGACGTCGAGGTCCGTGAGCTCCGTCGAGGCGACCACGACCGACGCCGCGTCGGCACGGGTCGAGTCCTCGAGCGTCACGCGCGCCCGCGCATCGGCGGGCAGGGACGTCAGCGCCGGGGGGCCACTCGATCTGCACGGAGACCCGCGCCATCCGACTGCTCCCTCCTACGGCTGGTCGAGATCGGTCAGCAACCGCGCCATCGCTGCGGTGATGGGCTGCCCGGTGACCTCCTCGACGAAGCGCCATTGTCCCGCAGGATTGACCTCGAGGAAGACATGCCGCCCGTCCGGCGTACGACGCATGTCGATCGCCCCGTAGCGCAGTCCCACCGACTTGAGCAGCCGCAGCAACCCCTCCTCCACCTCGGCCGGAACGACGCCGGGGGTCATCCGCACACCCGTGTCCCGTCTCCAGGAACAGCCGGAAGTCGAGCGGGTAGTCGAGCTCCTGGGAGTGGATCTCGGCGACGAAGAGCTGCTCCCCCACCACGGTGATGCGCAGGTCGACCTCGGCGGGCACGAACTCCTGGAAGATCACCGGCGCGACGGAGACCTGGTCGAGCAGGGCGTACTCCGCCTGGCCGATCATCCGCGTCTCGCGCCAGTTCTCCATCGTGGCCGAGAAGGCCTTGCAGATCACCCGGCCCAGGCCGACCCGGTCGATGAACGCGCGCGCCTCGTCGGGATCACTGGTGACGAGGGTCTGCGGAACCACCAGACCCACCGAGCGAGCCGCGGGAAGCTGCCAGGTCTTCATCATCGAGGTCAGGATCGCCCGCGGCGGGCTCACCCAGGTGATCGGCAGCGCGTCCCAGAAGCCACTCATCGCCTCGTAGGTCTCGGTGGCGGCCCAGGAGGCCTGCACCGGGTCGGCGATGCGGGCATCCGGTCCCGCGGGCAAGGCACGCCGCCACCACCCCGAGCGACACTGCGCGAGGTCGAGCCAGGACCCGTCGGCCATCCGCACCCGCCACGCGTCGCCCGTCGAGGAGTGCGCGGCCGACATCGCCATCGTCGACGGGATCTGCGAGGTGTCGACGACGACCGACTCGCTGCCGATCCGGCCGAGCTCGGCCAGGACCGGGGCGAGATGGTCGTCGCCCTCGTGGGAGACGAGCAGGATCACCCGGTCATCCCTGCAGTGACGCGGCCACCGCGTCGTAGGTCTCCTGCGCGCGGGCCAGCTCGGAGGTCGCACCGGTCAGCGCCGTCTGCAACGCGACCACGTTGCGTCGCGCCTCGCTCACCGCGGCGGAGGCCTCGTCCAGCGCAGCAGCAGCAACACCGGTCGGGTCGCCCTGAGCCCCCGCGATCGCGGCGTGATGACCGGTCCCGAGCAGGAACGGCGACAGTCCACCCGGACGCAGCGGACCGGGACCGATCGGGCCGAACGGTGGCTGGACGACGATGACGTCGTCGCGGATCTTCTTGATCCCGCCGGCCGGCGGGTCGACCACGGTCTTCGGGTTCACGATGTCGTCGCGGATCTTCTTGATCCCGACGGGAGGTGGGTCCAAGACCCGCTTGGGGCCGACGACCCCGTCGTCGAGGACCTTCTTGACGCCGTGGGGCGGGTCGAGCACCTGCTTGTGCACGACGCCGTCGTCCGCCGGCTTCTTGAAGGTGCTCGGGGCGCCGTACATGCTGGCGACCGCGGCGAGGTCGCCGGCGCTGAGTGCGACCCGCTGACCGATCTGGGCGTTGGCCGGGTTGATGGGCGTGACCGTCTCCTGCCCGTTCTTGGTGAAGGCAGTGCGCTCGTAGTGCATGATCGAGCCGTAGTCGTAGGCGCCCACGTCGTCGCCGTCGCTGATGTGCTGGTTGAAGTTGTGCTCCTGACCGGCCGTGATGTTCTCCCAGTGGATGACGACGAAGTGGTCGCGGTCCTCACGACTCTGCTCGTGCCACAGGCCCACCGAGTGACCGATCTCGTGGATGCCCCGACCGGCGTCGCAGCCGGTGCCCAGGGAGATGTCCTGCCGGCCGTTCCCCTGCATCCCGACCGACGAGAAGCAGCCGTTGCCGTGCATGAAGTGCACGTAGTTGGGGTGACTCCCGGCGTTGGCCGGAGTGCGCAGCACGAAGCGGATCACGGTGTGCTGCTCCCAGTGCGCGATGGCATCGTGCACGCGCTGCTGGTCGGGCATCGCCGCGTCGATGTCGTACGGCACGACGCCGCCGGGCCAGCGGAACTGGCTGCCGGTGAGGACGACAGCCCGTTCGACCGGAGCGAGCCCACGCATCGCGTCGTTGCTCTGCTCGAGGTCCTCGACCGCGCCGAGGTCGATGTCTCCCTCGAAGATGCCACGGCCGTTGACCACGGCGTACTGCACGGCCTTCGAGGCGAACGTGACGCCCGAGATGATCGCGGTGTGGACCTCGTCCGACTCCAGGAGCTCAGGGTTGTCCTGGGACTCGGTCTTCCTCGTTCGTGACGTGCTCTTCTTCGCAGCAGTGCGCTTGGATGCTTCGGCCATGTCCGCCCCTTCGAGAGATTCCCGCAAGGTGGCGTAGCCGAAAGGTCAGCGCGCTGTCTGTTGTCCCGAGAGGTGCCCATGCCCACGGGCCACCCGTTTTTCGAGGCTAGACCCGGGTCTCCGGACCAGCAACGGGACCAAACCCGCGCAGGGCGGGAGCAACCCCGACGAGTCGTCTCACGACTTGAGCTTCTGCAACCGCTCCCGCGCCTTGTCGAGCCCCTGCCCGCGACGGCGCAGCCCCTTCCACGGGTCGTGCATCCGGCCGAGGCGGCGGCCGATCGAGCGGATCGTGTACTGGTCGGGTCGCACCCGGGAGAGCTCGTCCCAGCGGATGGGGGTCGACACCGGCGCTCGCGGGCGCGCCCGGACGGCGTACGGCGGGACGGCGGTCTGCCCGTAGCCGTTGCGCTGCACGTCGACGAGCACCCGGTCGCCGCGCTTGTCCTTGCGGGCCTCGAGGGTGAGCAGGTCGGGCTCACGCTCGACGAGCACCTCGGCCACGCCGCGCGCGAAGGCGCGCACCTCCTCGAACGTCCACGACCGGCGCAGCGGCACGAGCACGTGGTAACCGCGTGAGCCGGTGGTCTTCAGGTACGTCGTCAGCCCGAGGTCGTCGAGCAGGTCACCGACGAGCCGGGTGGCGCGGCGTACGGCAGCGAGTCCCTCGACCGACGGATCGAGGTCGAAGACCAGCTGGTCCGGGTGCTCGAGGTCCTCGGCCGTGCTGAGCCAGGTGTGCGGGGTGATGCACGCCTGGTCCGCGAGGTAGACCAGGCTGCGCTCGTCGGCGGCGACGACCTGCTGCTGCTCGCCGTCGGAGGTGTTCACCTCGACCGTGTCGACGAAGTCCGGGAAGTGCCCGGGCGCCTTCTTCTCGAAGAAGGACGGTCCGCCGATGCCGTCGGGGAAGCGCTGCATGTTGACCGGCCGGTCACGCAGGAACGGCACCATCGCCGGTGCCACGCCGGCGTAGTAGCTGGCCAGGTCGAGCTTGGTCACGGCGGCTGCCGGCCCCGAGGCGGGGATCAGCTCCTTGCCGGGTCGCGAGACGGCGACGCCGGCCACTGTCTGCTCGTCGCTCATGTCTCCCAGACATACCCCACGGGTGGTCACATCTCTTCGTGGGAGTCCGGATCACCGCCGAAGAGTCGTCCGTCGCGCCGTCCGAGACCTGAGATGGCGTCCATCTCGGCGTCGGTGAGCTCGAAGCCGAAGACGTCGAGGTTCTGCCGCTGGCGCTCGGGGTTCGCGGACTTCGGGATCGGCAGCGACCCGAGCTGGACGTGCCAGCGCAGGATCACCTGACCGGGCGTCACACCCAGCCTGGCCGCGGCCGCTGTCACCGGGTCCTCCTCGAGCGGGGCGTTGCGCTTGCCCATCGGGCTCCACGCCTCGGTGCGGATGCCGAGCCGCTCGTTCACGGCGCGCATCTCCGCCTGCGGGAAGCGCGGGTGCAGCTCGATCTGGTTGACGGCCGGGGTCACGCCGGAGTCGTCGATGATCCGGGTGAGGTGGGCCTCGGTGAAGTTCGAGACGCCGATCGACCGGACCAGTCCCTCCTTCTGGAGGTCGACCAGCGCCCGCCAGGCCTCGACGTACTGGTCGACGCTGGGGTTCGGCCAGTGGATGAGGTGCAGGTCGACGTACTCCAGCCCGAGCCGTTCGAGCGATCCGCGGACCGAGGCGACGGCGTCGTCGTACGCATGGTGGCGGCCGGGCAGCTTGCTCGCCACCTGCACCTCGTCGCGCGGGAGCCCCGAACGGCGCAGCGCCTCGCCCACCTCGGTCTCGTTCTCGTAGTTCACCGCGGTGTCGAGCAACCGGTAGCCGGCCTCGAGGGCGCCCTGGATGGCAGTGATGCCGTCCTCGCCCTTCAGCGGGTAGGTGCCGAAGCCGACGGCGGGCAGGGTGCTGCCGTCGTTGAGCGTGTACGTCGGGATGGTGGTGTGCTCAGCCATGCACCCCACCCTTTCAGGTCACCGGTGGGGCCAGCTCAGTCGCTGGACGAGAACGCCGCGTCGAAGGCCGCCTCGGGCGGGTCGAACGCCAGCGAGCGCACGAACTCGAGCGCCTCGGGCGCGCCGCGCAGGCGATCCATGCCGGCGTCCTCCCACTCGACGGAGATCGGCCCCTCGTAGCCGATGGTGTTGAGCATCCGGAAGCACCGCTCCCACGGCACGTCGCCGTGACCGGTGGAGACGAAGTCCCAACCGCGCCGCGGGTCGGCCCAGGCGAGGTGGGAGCCGAGCCGGCCGTTGCGGCCGTTGCCCACCTGGAGCTTCGTGTCCTTGCAGTCCACGTGGTAGATCCGGTCGCGGAAGTCCCAGAGGAAGGACACCGGGTCGAGGTCCTGCCAGACGAAGTGGGACGGGTCCCAGTTCAGCCCGAAGCTCTCCCGGTGGCCGACGGCCTCCAGCGTGCGGGTCGTCGTCCAGTAGTCGTAGGCGATCTCCGAGGGGTGCACCTCGTGGGCGAAGCGCACACCCTCCTCGTCGAAGACGTCGAGGATCGGGTTCCAGCGGTCGGCGAAGTCCTGGTAGCCGGCGTCGACCATCTCCTGCGTCGCAGGCGGGAACATCGCGACGTACTTCCAGATCGACGAGCCGGTGAACCCGACGACGGTGTCGACACCGAGCCGACGGGCCGCGCGGGCCGTCATCTTCATCTCCTCGGCAGCACGACCGCGCACGCCCTCGGCATCGCCGTCCCCCCAGATCCGGCTGGACAGGATCCCGTGGTGGCGCTCGTCGATGGGGTCGTCGCAGACGGCCTGGCCGGTGAGGTGGTTGGAGATCGTCCACACCTTCAGGTCGTACTTCGCGAGCACCTCCTGCTTCGCGGCCAGGTAGGCGTCGTCCTCGACGGCCTGCCACACGTCGAGGTGGTCGCCCCAGCAGGCGACCTCGAGGCCGTCGTACCCCCAGCTCGAGGCGAGTCGGCACACCTCCTCGAAGGGCAGGTCGGCCCACTGACCGGTGAAGAGGGTGATGGGACGCGTCATCGCGGGGTCCTTTCGATCGTGCGGCTCAGTGTGCGCCGAGCAGCTGTTCGTCGTCTGCTGCCGTGGACTGCCAGGAGCCCGCCTCGGAGCTGCGCTCCACGGCCGCCAGCACGCGCTGCACCTGGAGGCCGTCGGCGAACGACGGCAGCGGCTGCTCGCCCCGGCCGATCGCCGTGACGAGGTCGACGACCTGGTGGGTGAAGCCGTGCTCGTAGCCGAGGCCGTGGCCGGGCGGCCACCAGCTGCCGACGTAGGGGTGCTGCGGCTCGGTGACGAGGATGCGCCGGAAGCCGCCCGTCTCGGACGGCTCCTCCGCGTCGAAGAACTCGAGGACGTTCATGTCCTCGAAGTCGAAGGCGAGACTCCCCTTCGAGCCGTTGATCTCGACCCGGATCGCGTTCTTGCGACCGGTCGCGAACCGGGTCGCCTCGAAGACCCCGACGGCACCGCTCCCGAAACGGGCAAGGAACACCGCGGTGTCGTCGACCGTGACGTCGGCAGTCTCGGCGCCGGCACCGTTGACGGCCTCGCCGCCGAGCAACGGACCGGATCCCGAGCCCGCCACCGGCCGCTGGTGCACGAACGTCTCGAGCAGCCCGTTCACGGTGACGATCCGGTCGCCGGTGATGTACTGCGTGAGATCCACGACGTGCGCACCGATGTCGCCCAGGGCTCCGGAGCCCGGCCTTGTCCTTCTCGAGTCGCCAGGTCATCGGGCTCGCCGGGTCGGTGAGCCAGTCCTGGAGGTACTGCGCGCGCACGTGCCGGATCTCACCGATCCGGCCCTGCTCCACCAGTCGTCGCGCCAGCCCGATGGCCGGCGTACGACGGTAGGTGAACCCGACCATCGACCGGACGCCGTGCTCGGCCGCGCGCTCGGCCGCCGCTGCCATCGCCTCCGCCTCCGCCACGGTGTTGGCGAGCGGCTTCTCGCAGAGCACGTGCTTGCCTGCGTCCAGGGCACTCACGGCGATGTCGACGTGGGTGTTGCCCGGGGTGCAGATGTCCACGAGGTCGATGTCGTCGCGGGCGACCAGCCGGGTCCAGTCGGTCTCGGTCGTCTCCCAGCCGAGTCGCCCGGCTGCCTCCGCCACGCGGGTGGAGTCCCGGCCGCAGAGGGCGAGCATCCGGGGCCGCAGCGGCAGGTCGAAGAAGTGTGGTGCGGTGCGCCAGGCCTGGGAATGGGCAGCGCCCATGAAGGCGTACCCGACCATGCCGACGCCGAGGGCAGGGGCGTGGGAGTCCATACGAAGTCCTTCGGTGGTGGTGGGGTGGGGTGACCGGACCGGTGCCAGATCCGGTCACCCCCGTCGGTCAGGACTCGAAGCAGAGGTCCTTGTAGTCGTCGACGTTGTCCTTGGTGACCACGGGAGCGTTCAGCACGACCCGCTTCGGCACCTCGACCTGCACGAGGTCGGACATGCCCTTCTCCTGCGCGACCAGGCGGGCGAGCCTGATGCCGTCAGCAGCCTGGGTGGGCGGGTAGATGACCGTGGCACCCATCTCGCCGTCCTTGATCCACTGCATCGCGTTGCAGGAGCCCGCGCCACCGATGAAGGTGAACTCGTCACGGCCCGCGTTGTCGAAGGCGGCCTTGACGCCCACACCCTGGTCGTCGTCGTGGTTCCAGATGACGTCGATCTTGGGAGCGGCCTGCAGCAGGTTCGAGGCTGCCTTCTCACCGGACTCGACGGTGAACTCCGCGGCGACCCGGTTGTCGACGTTCTCGCCGCATCCCTTGAGCGCGTCCTTGAAGCCCTTCGAGCGGTCCTGGGTCAGGGGCAGCGCGTCGATGCCGGCGATCTCGGCGACGACGGCGTCCTTGATGCCCTTGTCCTTGATCACCTGGCACGCGTAGGTGCCGGCGGAGACGCCCATGCCGTAGTTGTCGCCGAGGACCGTGGTCCGGGCGGCGAACGGGGTGGAGAACTCACGGTCGACGTTGATGACCGGGATGCCGGCCTCCATGGCCTTGGTGGCCACGTCGGTGAGCGCGGCGCCGTCGGTGGGCAGCAGCACGATCGCGTCGACCTTGTCGTTGATGAAGGTCTCGACCTGGCTGATCTGCTGGTTGGCGTCGTTGGTGCCCTCCGCGGTCTTGAGCTCCACGTCGGAGTACTTCTTCGCCTCCGCGATGGCCGAGCTGTTGATGGCCGCGAGCCAGCCGTGGTCGGCGGCGGGACCGGAGAACCCGATCACGACCTTCTTGCCCGGGTCGTCGTTGTTCGACGTGGCCTTGGTCGTGTCGCTGGCGCTGCTCGAGTCGTTGTCGGTGTCGTTGGTGTCGGTGCTGCAGGCCGAGATGAACAGCACCCCGGCCAGGGCGGTTCCGGTGACCAGCGAGAGCCGGCCGAAACGGGTGGTGCGGGACATGACTGCTCCTTCTTGACGGTCCGAGAGTGGTGGCTGTGCGTGCGTGCGTGCTGGCGGCGTCTAGGGACTTCCGCTGTTGCTGCGCGCCGCGAACCTCTGCTGGAGCAGGACCGCGCCGACGATGATGAGTCCCTTGGCGACCGACTGGGCCGAGCTGGACAGGTTGTTCTGCGTGAAGACGTTGGACAGCGTCGTGAAGATGAGTACGCCGAGGACGGTGCCGACGATCGTGCCCCGCCCTCCGGAGAGCAGGGTGCCGCCGATCACCACGGCCGCGATGGCGTCGAGCTCGTAGAGCGTCCCGTGGGTCGAGGAGCCGGTCGTCGTGCGCGCGACGATCATCACCGCCGCGATGCCGCAGCACAGCCCGACGATCGCGTAGAGCGCCACGGTGTGCCGCTTGACGTTGATGCCGGCCAGGCGGGCGGCCTCGGGGTTGCCCCCGACCGCGAACGTACGACGGCCGAAGGTGGTCCGGTTGAGCACGACCCAGCCGATGATCGCGACCAGCGCGAAGATGATGACGAGCAGCGGGATGCCGAAGACGTCGTGCCGGAAGAAGTCGGTGAAGCCCGGCACGTTCACGATCTGCGTCCGTCGCTGGGCGATGATCTCGGCCAGGCCGCGAGCGGCGGCGAGCATGGCCAGCGTGGCGATGAACGGCACCACTCCGCCGTACGCCACCAGCAGGCCGTTGATCAGGCCGCAGCCCAACCCCACGACCAGCGCGACGACGACCATCACGGTCCAGTGGTTGCCGCGAGCCAGCGACTGGGTCGCCAGCGTGGTCGCCCACACCGAGGACAACGCCACGATCGCCCCGACGGACAGGTCGATGCCGCCTCCGGTGATCACGAACGTCATGCCCACCGAGACCACGCCGATCACCGAGGCCAGCCGCAGGATGGTGAGCGCGTTGTCGACGCTCGCGAACTGCTCCCCCGCGGTCCAGATCCCGACCAGGCAGAGCACGAACAGCGCGATGACCAGGCCCAGGTTGCGCCCGACCGAGGTGCCGAGC
Organism: uncultured Actinomycetota bacterium; assembly: GCA_963797505.1. Classification (GTDB taxonomy): domain Bacteria; phylum Actinomycetota; class Actinomycetes; order Propionibacteriales; family Nocardioidaceae; genus Marmoricola. Next base: position 144,293 of record CAWCQB010000033.1, read on the forward strand.
AGCACCCCGACGAACCCGCTGCGCTCGTTGCCGGTGCCGGACAGCGACTCCTGAGCCGTCTCCGTGTCGGACACGGGGGTGTCGGTGACCTCTCGTTCCTGTGTCACGCCGCGCTTCCCTCCATCACCAGGTCGAGGACCCGGTGCTCGTCGATCTCCGTGGCCGGACCGCTGTGCACGATGCGCCCTTCGCGTACGACGAGGACGCGGTCGACGAGACCGAGGACCTCCTCGACCTCGCTCGACACCACGACCACCGCCAGCCCCCGCGCCGCGAGCGAGCGGATGAGCGTGTAGATCTCGCTGCGCGCACCCACGTCGACGCCTCGGGTCGGCTCGTCGAGCAGCAGCACCCGGCAGTCGCGCAGCAGCCACCGGGCCAGGACGACCTTCTGCTGGTTGCCGCCCGACAGGGTGCGCACCGGCCGGGTGACCCCGCTCGGCCGCACGTCGAGGGCCTGCGGTCCACTCCAGCGCCGAGGCGCGCTCGGCCGAGCCGTTGAGGAAACCTGCGCGCGCGAAGCGGCCGAGGCTGGAGACGGTGATGTTCTGGTAGATCGACTGGTCGAGCAGCAGCCCCTGGCTCTTGCGCTCCTCGGGAGCCAGCCCGATGCCCGCCTTGACCGCGGCACCGACGGAGCCGGCGCGGAGCCGCTTGCCGTCGACGGTCACCGTGCCGCTGGACGGCTTGCGGGCGCCGTACACCGCTTCGAGGATCTCGGACCGTCCGGACCCGACGAGTCCCGCGAGGCCCACGATCTCCCCCGCCGCGACGTCGAAGCTGACGTCGGCGAACACCTTGTTCACGCTGAGGTCGGAGACCGACAAGCACGGTCTCGGCCGTCGCGTCGGCCTCGGGGCGGTCGGGGAAGACGTACTCGATGTCGCGACCGGTCATCAGCCGGATGAGCTCGGCGGTGGCGGTGGTCTTGGCGGGCAGGTCGGTCGCCACGGTGCGACCGTCCTTCAGCACCGTCACCCGGTCGCCGACCTGGCGGATCTCCTCGAGGCGGTGGGAGATGTACACCACCGCGACGCCCTGGGCGGTCAGGTCACGGATCACCCGGAAGAGGGTCTTGACCTCCTGCTGGTCGAGCGCGGCCGACGGCTCGTCCATCACGATCAGCCGGGTGTCGTGGGAGAGCGCCCGCGCCATGCTGACGATCTGCTGGCCCGAGGCGGGCAGCGTGCCGACCTCGCGGTCGGCGCGGATCTCCGAGTGACCGAGCCGGGCCAGCAGGAACCGGGCGGCCTTGCGGGTCTCGGCGCGCTTGACCAGCCCGCCGCGCGACTTCTCGTGCCCCAGGAAGATGTTCTCGGCCACGGTCAGGCCCGGCGACCAGGTCGAGCTCCTGGTAGATCGTCGAGATCCCGAGGGTGATCGACGCGTCCGGGTTGGCGAGCGAGACCGGCTCCTGCCTGCCAGCGGATCTCGCCCTCGTCCGGCCGGTGCGCCCCGGCCAGCACCTTGATCAGGGTCGACTTGCCGGCGCCGTTCTGGCCGAGCAGGCAGTGGACCTCGCCGGGGCGGACCACCAGGTCGACGCCGTCGAGGGCGCGGACGCCCGGGAAGGTCTTGACGATGCCGCGCATCTCCAGCAACGGCCGGCCGTCGGCTGCGTCGTCCAGAACGTCGCTCACCCGGTCTCCTCAGCCGTCCCGCGATGTGACCGGCGTCACTCGCTCCTGGCCGGAAACCTAGAGCGCAAAGCGAAAGAGAGCAAGACTATTTCGAAAGTTAGTTGCGAAAGTGTGACCTAGTCACCCGGCGGCGTAGACCGCGTCGCTGATCAGCCGGGCCGCGCCGATGACCCCGGCGTCGCCGCCGAGCTCGCTGAGCACGACCGGCATGTTGCCGGTGGCGAGGGGCAGCGACTGGCGGTAGATGACGCTGCGGATCTCGGCGAGCAGCGAGTGCCCGAGCCCGGCCACGCCGCCACCGATGACGATCAGGCCGGGGTTGAAGAAGGACACCAGGTTGGCCAGCACCGAGCCGACGCGACGACCCCCGTCGCGGGCGAGCTGGAGCGCCACGGCGTCACCCTGCGTGATCGCGGACCCGACGTCGGCCGCCGTCAGCACACCCTGCTCCTCGAGCAGCTGGGCCAGCACGCCGGAGCGACCGGATCGGGCTGCGGCCGTGGCGTCCCGGGCCAGCGCCGTACCTCCGAAGAACGCCTCCAGGCAGCCGTGGTTGCCGCAGGCACACAGCGGGCCGTCCTGCTCGAGCCGGATGTGCCCGATGTCGCCGGCGCAACCGTCGGCACCGCGGTAGAGGTGACGTTGTACGACGATCCCGCAGCCGATGCCGGTGCCGATCTTCACGAACAGGAAGTCCGAGGCGGACCGGGCGACCCCGTTGTGCTGTTCGCCCAACGCCATCACGTTGACGTCGTTGTCGAGGAGCACCGGCGTGCCGAACTCGCGGGACAGCGCGTCCCGGACCGGGTAGCCGTCCCAGCCCGGCATGATCGGCGGCGACACCGGCACGCCGGACTGGAAGTCGACCGGACCCGGAACTCCGATGCCGATGCCGGCCGGACGTTCGACACCGTGGTCGGCCAGCAGCTTGCGGACCAGGGCGATGGCCTCACCGAGCACGGACTCGGGTCCGCGGCGGATGTCAGCCTCGGGGGCGGCCGCCCGCGCGAGCACGCTGAGGCGGCCATCGGTCATCGCGACCCTCATCGAGGTCGCGCCGAGCTCGATGCCCACGAACCGGAGGCCGGCATCGAGGTCGACGAGCGTCGAGCGACGTCCGCCACGCGAGGCCGCGGGGCCACCGTCCTCGGCGAGACCGAGCTCGACGAGCCGTCCCACCTCGGCGGCCACGGTGGTCCGGGAGACGTTCAGCCGGCTCGCCAGGTCCATCCGGGACAGGGGTCCTTCGTCCCGGACGTAGGTCAGGATCCGGGACTGCGTCGGCGTCTCAGCCCGGCCGGACAGCACATGCGCCATGCCCGGATAATGCCACTAGTCGGCCTCGGTTTCGTCGGCCCGCGGAAAAAGTCGTGGCTCGCGGCGCTGAGGACTTTCGACATTTGCCGACGAAAGCCTCGTTCAGTCGTGGCGGTTGAGAGCGGCCGTGGTGATCCAGGCGGCTGCGACGGCGAGGACGGCGGCGGGGGCCGCGTCGAGGCCGCCCTCACCGACGAGCAGCAGCGAGAACAGCAGCGCGGAGAACACCAGCCTGGTCGCAGCCGCCATCCCCGCCGCGGCGCCCGACGGCCACGGCCAACGTGGGCGAGACGTCCAGCCAGACGACGGCCAGCATGGCCATCGCGATGCCGAGGAAGATCGCCGGGAACACCGGGCCGCCGCGGAACCCGACGCCCAGGCAGATGGCGTAGGCGACGCCCTTGGCCAGGAACAGGACCACGATCGTGGCGGCGGAGGTCTCCGCGACGACCTCCGGGATCGCGGTCTGGCCCGAGAAGAGCACGTCCTGCCGGTCGGCGCCCGAGGGCGCCCGCCGCGAGGGAGAGCAGTCCGACGGCGAGGCCGCCACCGACGAGCAGCAGCCCCATGCGCTCCTGCCTTGGCGCGTGCACGGCAGGGACGTGGCCAGGCCGCGCACCGCGTGCATCGCCACGGCGAGCAGCACGCCGAGCGACGATCGCGATCAGCAGGTCGACGATGTGGGTGCCGTTGTACGCGGGCAGGTCGGGGATCGCGCAGGCTGGCCGCGTGCAGCCCGCCCCAGTCCCCCAGCCCGACGAACAGCACGTAGCCGACCGCCGCGGCGACCAGGCCGGGCAGCAGCATCGGGATGGCGGCCGTGCCCAGGCCCACGGCCCCTCGAGCAGGAGCATGCCCGCGACGAGCGGTCCCCCGAACAGCGCGGAGACCGCGGAGAACGAGCCCGCCGTGCCCAGGACGTCCTTCTCGCGAGCCTGCACCTTCACGAGCAGCGTGACCGCGACCCCCGTCGCCGAGCCGAGCGCGATCAGCGGCGCCTCCGGCCCGAGCACCTCGCCGAAGGCGAGGGTGGCGAACGCGGCCAGGGCGATGCCGGGGGCGTGCGACAGCGGTCGTCACGCCGCCGCCGATCCCGTCGAGCGGCGAGTGCCCGCCGTCTCCGGGGAGGAACTTCCGCACCAGCAGCACGAGCACGCCGCCGATGGTGGGCAGCCCGAGCACGAGCCACCACGGTGGCGATGCGTAGCCCATGGACGTGGGCAGGTCGTCCCACAGCCAGTTCTCGCCGGTGTGCACCATCGCGAGGAACGCGCGGCGACCAGCGCCGCGGGGATGCCGATCAGGGCGCCGAGCAGCACCAGTCGAAGGTAGGTCATGCCCGAGAGAGCCGGCGCCGCTGCCGGCTTGGCCTCGCTCACGACGCGACCCGGGAGCCGTGGCCGGAGAGGTACGACGTGACCAGCCCGCCCAGCGTCGGCAGGTGGTAGCCGCCCTCCTGGACGACCACCGAGGGCAGCCCGGTCGCGCCGAGCAGCGGCGCCGGCCTCGCGGTAGCCGTCAGCGGTCACCAGCAGCGGGCTCTCCGGGTCGTCCTTCGCCGCGTCGACACCGAGCGAGACGACGAGCGCCGTACAGCCCTCGCCCGCGACCCAGTCGGCGAGCTCGCGCACCGCGTCGAGCCACGCCTCGTCGCCGGTGCCCTCGGGCAGCGGCAGGTTGCGGGTCGCGCCGGCTCCTTCGCCGCTGCCGGTCTCGTCGGCGTGGCCCGACGACGTGCGGGAACCACCCGGCGGCGGGGTCCACGTGCACCGACCCGTAGAGCACGTCGGCGCGCTCGTAGAAGATCGCGGCCGTGCCGTTGCCCTGGTGTGCGTCGACGTCGACGATGCCGACGCGGTCGAAGCCGCCCACGCGCAGCGCCTGCGCCGCGACGGCGGCGTTGTTCAGGTAGCAGGAGCCGCCGAAGCCCGCCGGGGTCGCGTGGTGGCCGGGCGGCCGGCACAGTGCGTAGGCCATCGGCTCTCCTCCCACGACGAGGTCGACCGCCGTCAGGGCACAGTCTGCCGCTGCGCGCGCCGCCGTCCACGTGCCCGGGCCGATGAGGGTCATCGTGTCGTAGGCGAACCGGCCCGCGTCCGCGTGCACCGAGACGGCCGGACGGGTGGGCAGGCCGGCCGTCATCGCCGGGGTCGGGAAGAGGTAGGGCACCACGCGGTCCTGGCCGACGAGCTCGTCGTACGGGCCCTCGCGCCAGCGGTCCGACGCGGTGGCCAGGAACTCCAGCAGCGCGGGGTCGTGGACCGCACGCAGCACGTCGTCGGGGTGGTCGGTGGCCTCGACGATGCGGTGGCCGGCCGACGTCGCGCTCTCGAGGATCGCGTCCACGCGGGCGGCGACCTCGGTGCCCTCGGTGGCGACACCGACCCAGACCTCGTGCTTCGGGTCGTGGTCGCGGGTGGCCGGCGACCAGACCACCGGCGCGGCGTACTGATCCATGAGTCAGTATCCCACCACGTCGCGGGCCGTTTCGGGCAAGATGGCGGCATGCCGCGAGCTCGTGAGATCGGGATCAGCATCGGTGTCCTGCCGACCGGTCCGACCAACTCGGTGCTCGACGTCGCCGGCGTCGGCCTCGGGCACACCACGCTGGTGCGCGACGAGCCGGCACCGCCGGAGGGTCGCGGTACGGCGCGCACGGGCGTGACCACGTTGCTGCTCGCCGAGGACGCCTACACCCGACCGCTCGCGGCCGGCGGCGCGGTGCTCAACGGCGCCGGCGAGTGCACCGGCTTCCTCACCGCGTCGCGAGTGGGCGGTGGTCGAGACGCCGGTCTACCTGACCTCGACCATGCAGCTGGGCCGGGTGTACGACGCCGCCTGCCAGATCGCCCTCGAGCAGCACCCGGCCGTCGCCGGCGACGTGGTCATCCCCGTGGTCGGCGAGTGCGACGACTCGTTCCTCAACGACTGCCGCGTGATGCAGGTCGAGACCGCCGACGTGCTTCGCGGCACACCGAGGCGGCGCTGGACTCGCGCGGCGTCAGCGACGCCCCCGACGAGGGCGCGGTCGGGGCCGGCACCGGGATGTCCTGCCTCGGCTTCAAGGGCGGCATCGGCACCTCGTCGCGGGTGACCCCGGCCGGTCACACGGTGGCGGTGCTGCTGCTGACGAACTTCGGCGAGCGCAAGCGGCTGACGGTCGACGGCGTCCCGGTCGGCGCGCTGCTGCCCGCGGACGACGGGCCCGCCGAAGCCCGCCGGGCTCGTGCATCGGCGTCGTCGTCACCGACGCCCCCGTCACCGGCGCCGACTGCGCCCGCCTGGCGCGGCGGATCGGTCTCGGGCTGGCGCGCACGGGGTCGACGGCGCACCACGGCAGCGGCGAGATCTTCGTGGGCGCCTCGACCACCTGCCGGTTCGACCGCGACGGTCACCCCGAGGACGGGCCGCGCGTCGCCGGCCGCGGCCTCGACGACCTGTTCGAGGCCGTGGTCGACGCCGCCGAGGAGTCGGTGCTCAACTCGCTGCTCGGCGCCTCCACGACCGTCGGGCGCGACGGCAACACCAGCGAGGGCCTCGATCCCGACGTCGTCGCGCGACTGCTCGCGGAGGCCGGCCGTGCCGGGGACTGAGCAGCGAGGTCCGGATCGCGATGCCGGACGGGGTCGGGCTCGCGGCGACGCTCTACCTGCCCGACGAGTCGGCCGGACCGCAGCCGTGCCTGCTCGAGGCACTCCCCTACCGCAAGGACGACCTCACCTCGTCGTACGCCGAGTCCTACGTGCGCGCTGCGCGACGAGCACGGGTACGCCGTGTGCCGGCTCGACCTGCGCGGCACCGGGTCGTCGGAGGGCGACGCGACCGACGAGTACCCCGAGGCCGAGCAGACCGACCTCGTCGAGGTGATCGCCTGGCTGGCCGACCAGCCCTGGTGCGACGGCAACGTCGGCATGTGGGGCACGTCGTACTCCGGCTTCAACTCGCTGCAGATCGCGCTGCGAGCGGCCGCCGGCGCTCAAGGCGATCTGCGCGATCTACGCCAGCGACGACCGGTGGACCGACGACGTGCACTGGCGCGGCGGCGCGCTGCGGCTGGTCGACCTCGTCGACTACTGCCACTACATGACGCCGATGTGCGTGCTGCCGCCCGGTGCCGGCCGTGTGGGGCGACGACGTGGCGCGAGGAGTGGCGCGCGGCGCCTCGAGACCAACGAGCCCTGGGTGCTGACCTGGCTGCGCGAGAACCGCGACGGCCCCTACTGGCGGCACGGCTCGGTCCGCGCCGACGGCGACGGCCACGGCTACGACCGCATCGACTGCGCGGTGATGATCGTCGCGGGCTGGGCCGACGGCTACCGCAACAACTCCTTCCGCACGATCGAGGCGCTGCCGAGGCGGGAGTCCCGCACCGGCTGCTCGCCGGGCCGTGGGTGCACGCCGACCCGGCCACGGCGTACCCGGGCCCGCGCATCGACCTCGACCGCGAGATGGTCGCGTGGTGGGACCGCTGGCTGCGCGGGCGGGACGAGACGCCGCACCAGCGACGTGCGCGGACGTGTTCGTGCGGACCTCCACCCGGCCCGAGGCGTTCCTCGACCAGCACGAGGGGCACTGGATCCGCGACACCTGGCCGTCCCCGTCGGTGTCGACGCAGACGCGCGCCGCTGGCCGGGCCGCGCGACGCTGGTCGTCCAGCCCGACGTCGGCACCGCCGCCTGGATCGACTGCGCCGGCCACCTGCCGTGGGGGCTGTCCACCGACCAGCGCGAGGACGACGCCCGGTCGCTGGTCTGGGAGTGGGACGGCGACGCCGAGACCGTGATCGGCCAGCCCCGGGTGCGGCTGCGGGTCAGCGCCGACGCGCCGGCGGCCTCGCTGTCGGTCAAGCTGTGCGACGTCTTCCCCGACGGCACCTCGGCGCTGATCGCGCGCGGCAGCCTCGACCTCGCCTTCCGCGACGGCGTGCACGCACCCGCGACGCCGTCGCCGCTCGTCCCCGGCGAGGAGTACGACGTCGAGGTGGTCCTCGACGCCTGCGCCTACCGGCTCGACCCGGGCCAGACCGCTGCGGCTCTCGGTCGCCGGCGCCGACTGGCCGAACACGATCGCTCCCCCGGCCCCGGTGACGCTGACCGTGCACGACGGGTCGCTCGAGCTGCCGCTGCCGGACGGGCGCCGAGGAGCCGCCCCGACGTTCGCCCCGGGCGAGGCAGCGTCGTCGGAGGACGCCGGGCGACGTCTCGTGGACGGTCACCCGCGACGTGCTGCGCGAGACGACGACCTGCGCCGTGCGCCACGGCGCGGAGTACGACGTGCCCTACGACGGCCGGGCGTCCGAGCAGTACGCCGGCGTCGGTCGGCGTGGACCGTCGTACGTTCGCCCAGCACGCCGTCGGCCGACTGCACCTACCGGCTCACCTGGCCCGGCATCGACGTCTCGCGTCGTCCTCGACGATGCGCGTCGACGTGACGGCCGAGGGCTACGACGTGGTCATCGACGCTCGACGCCTTCGACGACGGCGACCGGATCTCGCACCGCACCTGGACCGAGCACATCCCGCGCTGATCGCTCAGGGCGTCCAGGGGACCGCCCTGCCGGTGAACGCGGCGAGCCGGTCGAGCGTCGGAGCGTCCTCCGGCACGGGCTGCGGTTCACCGAACCGACCGGTGCGCGACTGTCCGGGCAGCTGGCCCTCGACGAAGGTCAGGGCACGGGCGACGAGGTCGTCGGGCAGGTCGGCGTCGAGACCGGTGGCCTGGCCGAGGTCCCAGGCGTGCGTGAGCAGGTCCGCGATGCGCCACTTCAGGCGGTCCCTTCCGTTGGCCGCACCCACGGCGGTCGTCTGGCTCTGCTCGAGAACACCGGGTCGGGACACCGCCGCCAGCAGCGCTTCGGCCGACTGCCGGTAGGCGCCGGCCGGGTCGTCACCGAGCCGGTCCTGCCCCCGCTCGGGCATCGGCGTGCCCTCGAACATCGCCACGAAGACGAGGTTCAGCCCGACGAGGTGTTGGAGGACGTCGCGCACGGTCCACTCGGTGCACGGGGTCGGGGCCGCCCACTCGTCGTCCCCGACGCGGTCGATCAGGTCGCCCACGGCAGCGGACGCACG
>CAWCQB010000034.1:0-56357 GCA_963797505.1 uncultured Actinomycetota bacterium
CCGACGACGTCGGTCCGGTCGCCGAGCCCGGCCTCGTGCAGCAGCCCGCGGCCGCCGGCACCGGCAACGCCGAGCGCGTGGGCCTCGTCCGCGACCAGCACCGCACCGCGGGCGGCGCAGACGTCGGCGAGCTCGCGGACCGGAGCGGCGTCGCCGAGCACGGAGTAGATGGTCTCCACGAGCACCACCGCACGCGGCTGGGTGCGGGCGGCCAGGGCCGCGTCGACCGCGGCCACGTCGTTGTGCGGGACGACCTGCACCTGCGCGCGGCTCAACCGGCACGCGTCGATCATCGAGGCGTGCACGTGGGCGTCGGAGACGACGAGGGTGTCGGCGTCGGTCAGCGCGGAGACCGCCGAGAGGTTGGCGTGGTAGCCGGTCGAGAGGACCAGCGCAGCGGGGAACCCGGTGAACGAGGCGAGTGCCTGCTCGAGCTCCTCGTGCAGGGTCAGGGTCCCGGTGACGAGGCGCGAGGCACCGGCCCCGGCGCCGTACTCCTGCGCGGCGGCGACCGCGCCCTCGACGACGCGCGGGTGCCGGGCGAGCCCGAGGTAGTCGTTGCCGGCCAGGTCGATGACCTGCTCCGACGGGTGGCGGGGGACCAGCCGACGGGTCAGGCCGGCGTCCTCGCGCTGCTGCGCCTGCTCGGAGAGCCAGCTGCTCGAAGTCGGTCATGCCACCACCTCGCAGATGGCGGCGGTGATGGTGGCCAGGTCGTCGTCGGAGGTGACGTACGGCGGCATCGTGTAGACGAGGTTGCGGAACGGTCGCAGCCAGACGCCGCGGTCGAGGGCGCGCTCGGTCACCTTCTGCACGTCCACCGGGCTGTCGAGCGCGACCACGCCCACGGCTCCGAGCGTGCGTACGTCGACCACGCCCGGTGCGTCGGCTGCAGGTGCCAGACCCTGACGAAGTCCCGACTCGATGCGCCGGATGTTGGCGTCGTTGTCGTACGACGCCAGCAGGTCGAGGCTCGCGTTGGCCACTGCGCACGCGAGCGGGTTCCCCATGAAGGTCGGGCCGTGCATCATCGCGCCGGCCGGCGACCCGCTGACCCGCTGCGCGACCTCGGCGGTGCAGAGCGTGGCGGCCAGCGTCAGGTAGCCGCCGGTCAGGGCCTTGCCCACGCAGACGATGTCGGCCCTCTCGTCGAGCCGGTCCTGGGCGAGGGCCGTGCCGGTGCGCCAGAAGCCGGTGGCGATCTCGTCGTGGATGACGAGGGCGCCGTGCTCGCGGGCGAGACGGCTGAGGTGGTCCACGCAGCGGGCCGACCACGGACGCATGCCGCCGGCGCCCTGGAGGAGCGGTTCGACGATCACGGCCGCGATCTCGGACGCGTGCCACTCGAAGAGGTCCGCCACCTCGGCGGCCCAGGTCTCGAAGCCGTCGTCGTCGCTCGGGCGGCAGGGGCGCGAAGACGTGCTCGGGCACGATGCCGGCGTACATGCTGTGCATCCCGCCGTCGGGGTCGCAGACGCTCATCGGCGAGAAGGTGTCGCCGTGGTAGCCGCCGCGGACCGTGAAGAACTTCGTCCGCCCGGTGCCGGCCTGCGCCTGCCAGGCCATCTTCATGGCCACCTCGACGGAGACCGAGCCGGAGTCGGCGAGGAAGACGTGGGGGAGGCCGCTCAGCTCGACGAGCCTGCGGCCGAGCTCGACGGCCGGCTCGTGGGTCAGGCCGCCGAACATCACGTGGCTCATCCGGCCGAGCTGGTCGCGGACGGCGGCGTCGAGCTCGGGTACGGCGTACCCGTGGATGGCGCACCACCACGACGACATCGCGTCGATCACCTCGACGAGGTCATCGCCGCGCTTCAGCCTCAGGCGTACGCCGCTGGCGGACTCGACCTCGTGGACGACCGAGGGGGTGGTCGCCGAGGAGTAGGGGTGCCACAGGTGCTCGCGGTCCCACTCGAGCAGGTCAGCCACCGGTCAGCGTCCCGTGCTCGACGCAGGTCGCGCTCCATCCGCGGGGGATCACCTGCACGACCATCCGACGGCGGCAGTGTGCGCAGTAGCGCGGCGGCTCGAGGCGCAGCTTGGCCGCGCACACCTCGTGGTCGCCGTCGGCGAGGTCGCGGCCGCAGTGGCCGCAGTAGAGGACGTCGGCCTCGTGCAGGGCCTCAGATCTGCTCACTCAACGCCTTGATCGGCATCTTCAGGTCCTCGAGCAGCTCGAGGTCCTCCTCCGGGTCGCGCCCGAGGGTGGTGAGGTAGTTGCCCACGATGACGGCGTTGATGCCGCCGAGCAGGCCGTCGCGGGTGCCGAGGTCGCCGAGGGTGAGCTCGCGGCCGCCGGCGTACCGCAGGATCGTGCGTGGCATCGCCAGCCGGAACGCCGCGATGGTGCGCAGCGCGTCCTTGCTGTCCATCAGCGGCAGGTCGCCGAAGGGCGTGCCCGGGCGCGGGTTGAGGAAGTTCAGCGGGACCTCGTCGGGCTGGAGCTCGGCCAGCTGCGCGGCCAGCTCGGCGCGCTGCTCGATGGTCTCGCCCATGCCGACCAGGCAGCCGCAGCACAGCTCCATGCCGGAGTTGCGGACCATCTCGCAGGTGTCCCACCGCTCCTCCCAGGAGTGGGTGGTCACCACGTTGGGGAAGTAGGAGCGCGCGGCCTCGAGGTTGTGGTTGTAGCGGTGCACGCCCATCGCGACCAGGTCGTCGACCTGCTCCTGGGTGAGCATCCCGAGCGAGGCGGCCACCTCGATGTCGACGGCCTCCTTGATCGCCTTCACGCCGTCGCGCATCTGGCTCATCAGCCGCTCGTCGGGTCCGCGCACCGCGGCGACGATGCAGAACTCGCTCGCGCCGGTCGCCGCGGTCTGCTCGGCCGCCTTGACCAGCTCGGGGATGTTCAGCCACACCGAGCGGACCGGCGAGGTGAACTGGCCGCTCTGGCTGCAGAAGTGACAGTCCTCGGGGCACCCACCGGTCTTCAGCGACACGATGCCCTCGACCTCGACCTCGGGGCCGCACCACTTCATGCGTACGGCGTGCGCGAGCTCGAGCAGGTCGGGGAGCAGCTCGTCGGGCGAGGTGAGCACGGAGAGGATCTGCTCCTCGCTGAGACCCTCACCCCGCTCCAGCACCTGCTCCCGGAGGTCGGCCAGCTGGCTCGGGTCGTGAAGGGACGGCTCGATGTGCACTGACATGGCAGTCATTCTGGCCCACGCCGCGGCCCGTCGTACGACACGGGTGAGTACTGGACGGTCACAAGCCGATCCAGCGCCCGCGTCAGCCTCGGCGGAACGCCCGCTCGTGCAGCTCGCGCATCTCGGCCTCGAGCTCCGGATCGGGACCGAGCACCGGAAGGTCGGGCACGACCTCGTTGACCGCCAGCGTCACCACCGGCGAAGGGCCGGCACCCCACTCGCGACGCCACTGGTCGAGCTGGCGGGAGGAGACGGCGTACACGATCGGGCCGAGGCCGACCCACCCGTGCGCGGCCGAGCACATCGCGCAGTGCTCGCCGGAGGTGTAGACCGTCGCGCCCGCGCGCTCCTCGGGCGAGAGGTGCTCACCCGCCCACAGCGCCAGGTCGATCTCGGGGTGGGCGAGGGGCTGCCCGGTCCGCTCCCGGTTGAGCCGCTCGGCGAGCACCCGCCCGTCAGCCCCCACCAGGACCGACCCGAACGGATCGTCCCCGGCCTCGAGGGCCTCCGGGCCAGCTCGACGCAACGGCGGAGGTGCTGGCGGTGGGTGTCGTCGAGGTCCATGCCTCAGGTTCGCACCGTCACCACAAGGAGGTCGAGTGAGGACAACCGTGCCCAGCCACGAGGTGGTCGAGCAGCGAGCGGAGCGAGTGGATAGTCGAGACCACGTGCCGTGAGCCGGAATCCGGCCGTGCCCGGGGTCCGCGGTTGGGTGGTCTCGACTGATCGCTCGCTGGCGCTCGCTGCTCGACCACCTAGACCGGGTGGCCGTGAGCCAAGGTCGTCGAGCACGAGGTGAGCGGTGGATAGTCGAGACCACGTGCGGTGAGCCGGAATCGGCCGTGCCCGGGTTCGCTGTTGGGTGGTCTCGACGGTGGCGGCGCTCGCCGTGAGAACAAGGTGGTCGAGCAGCGAGCGGAGCGAGTGGATAGTCGAGACCACGTGCGGTGAGCCGAATCGGGCCGTGCCCGGGTTCGCTGTTGGGTGGTCTCGACTGATCGCTCGCTGGCGCTCGCTGCTCGACCACCTAGCCGGGAGGCTGCGCCAGGTGGTCGAGCAGCGAGCGGAGCGAGCGGATAGTCGAGACCACGTGCCGTGAGCCGAAGAGCGGCCTCGACCACCATGGGGAGGTCAGAGGTTGTCGGTCGCGAAGGTGTCGCAGGACTTGATGGTGCCCTGCTCCATGCCGCGGTTGAACCAGCGCACCCGCTGGGCCGCCGTACCGTGCGTGAACGAGTCGGTGTCGACCCGACCCGAGGTGCGTTTCTGGATGCGGTCGTCACCGACGGCCTGGGCGGCGTCGATGGCGCGCTTGACGTCGTCCGGGGTCAGCTCGGTGATGATCGCGTTGCCGTCGGCGTCGGTGGTCTTCTGGGCAGCACCGGCCCACACCCCCGCGAGGCAGTCGGCCATCAGCTCCGCGCGCACCGAGTCGCTCTTGGGACCCCGCACGGTGCGCATCCTGCCGAGGATGCCGAGCTGGTCCTCGACGTGGTGGCCGTACTCGTGGGCGATCACGTAGCCGATCGCGAACGGCCCGCCCTTCGCGCCGAGCTGGCCCTGCAGCATGTCGTCGAAGAAGGTGCTGTCGAGGTACACCATCTGGTCGTTGGGGCAGTAGAACGGCCCCATGTCGGTGCTGGCCTGGCCACACCCGGAGTCGGTCGATCCCTGGAAGCGCACCGTCTTGACCACGTCGTACTGCCGGCCGGTCTGGTCGGGGTAGGCCTGCGACCAGAAGCTCTGCACCGAGTTGGTGAACAGGTCGACGGCGCAGTCCTCCGACTGGTTCGCGTCGGCGCCGCTCTGACAGGTGTTCGTGCCGGGGGAGTCGCCTGCCGACCCGCCGGTGCCGAGGAGGTCCATGCCGGTGCACTGGGTGAGTACGACGAGCAGCACCACGACCACGATCGTGCCGAGGCCGATCTTGCCGCCGCCCCCGCTGGGCACGGGTAGCCGCATGCCGCCACCGCCGAGCCCACCACCACTGCGGGTCTCGATCTGGCTCTGGTCGATCCTGGCTTTCGGGTTGAACCGCATCGCCTGCGTCCTTTCGCCCCCATACGCCCTCGTAGACTAGGGGCGCGCGGTCCGAGTACCCCGCCGCGGCGCCCCTCATCAGGAGGCACCGACCCAACTGCGAAAGCCCTGTCGTGATCACTGTGTCCAAGCTCGAGGTGCGTGCCGGCGCGCGCCTGCTCATGGACGACGTGTCCTTCCGGATCGCGGCCGGAGACCGGATCGGGCTGGTCGGGCGCAACGGCGCCGGCAAGACCACGCTGACCCGGATCCTCGCGGGCGAGGGCCTCCCGGCGAGCGGGGCAGTCACGTCGTCGGGCTCGGTCGGCTACCTGCCGCAGGACCCGCGCACCGGCGACCTCGAGGTGCTCTCGCGCGACCGGATCCTCTCGGCGCGCGGGCTCGACGACGTCGTACGCCGCCTCCGGCTCGCCGAGACCGAGATGGGCAGCGACGACCACGACGTACGCGACCGGGCCATGCGGCGCTACGAGAAGGCCGACGCGGCCCTGCACGCGGCGGGCGGCTACTCGGCCGAGGCGGAGGCGGCCCAGATCGCCGCGTCGCTCGGCATCGAGGAGCGGCTGCTCGACCAGCCGCTGCGCACCCTCTCCGGTGGCCAGCGACGACGCGTCGAGCTCGCCAGGATCCTGTTCTCCGGCGCCGAGACGCTGCTGCTCGACGAGCCCACCAACCACCTCGACGCCGACTCGATCGGCTGGCTGCGGGAGTTCCTGCGCAACCACAAGGGCGGCCTCGTGGTGATCTCCCACGACGTCGGGCTGCTGGAGGCGTGCGTCAACCGGGTGCTGCACCTCGACGCCAACCGGGCCGTGATGGACGTCTACAACATGGGCTGGAAGGCCTACCTCAACCAGCGCGAGACCGACGAGAAGCGTCGCAAGCGTGAGCGGATGAACGCCGAGAACAAGGCGAAGACGCTGACCGACCAGGCCAACAAGATGCGCGCCAAGGCCACCAAGGCGCAGGCCGCGCAGTCGATGCTCAAGCGTGCCGAGAAGCTGATGGAGGGCATCGAGGGGGAGCGCAGGGCCGACCGCGTGGCCCGGATCAAGTTCCCCTCGCCCGCGCCGTGCGGCAAGACCCCGCTCACCGCGAGCGAGCTCTCCAAGACCTACGGCTCGCTCGAGGTGTTCACCGACGTCGACCTCGCCGTCGACAAGGGCAGCCGGGTGGTCATCCTCGGGCTCAACGGCGCCGGCAAGACGACCCTGCTGCGCATCCTCGCCGGGGTGGACCGCCCCGACACCGGGCAGGTCGAGCCGGGGCACGGCCTGAAGATCGGCTACTACGCCCAGGAGCACGAGACCCTCGACACCACCCGCACGGTGCTGCAGAACCTGCACACGGCCGCGCCCCAGCTGACCGACACCGAGGCGCGGTCGGTGCTCGGGTCGTTCCTGTTCTCCGGCGACGACGCCAACAAGTCGGCGTCGGTGCTCTCCGGTGGCGAGAAGACCCGCCTCGCGCTGGCGATCCTGGTGGTCTCCAGCGCCAACGTGCTGCTGCTCGACGAGCCCACCAACAACCTCGACCCGGCCTCCCGCGAGGAGGTGCTGGCCGCCATCCGTTCGTACGCCGGCGCGATCGTGCTGGTGACCCACGACGAGGGCGCCGTGCACGCGCTCGAGCCCGACCGGGTGCTGATCCTGCCGGACGGGGTCGAGGACCTCTGGACGCCCGACTACGCCGACCTGGTCGCGCTCGCCTGATTCCGGCATTTCGGACTAAATAGGTCTCGCCGACACCTATCCTTCGCGCATGCACGCCCCACGCCTCCTCTCCCTGACGGCAGCCGCGACGCTGTTCGGCGCTGCGCTGACGCTGGCCCGGGAGCGAGGCTGCCGTGCACACTCGACGGGGCTGCGGTGCACGATCGTCGGGAAGCCGGGCCGACCACCTGCGTGGCACGCCCACCGTGACGTGATCTGCGGCCTCGGCGGCAACGACGTCATCGACGGACTCGGTGGCAACGACGTGATCGACGGCGGCGCCGGCAACGACACCCTCGTCGGGCGGAGTCGGCAACGATCGACTGCTCGGAGGCTCGGCAACGACGTGCTCTCCGGTCAGGCCGGGAACGACCGATCACGGCCGCGACCGGCAACGACCGCGTGGACGCTGGCGCCGGCAACGACGTCGTCAGCGCCGGAGCGGGCAACGACACCGTCGCGAGCGGCACGGGCAACGACCGCGTGTCCGGTGGTGCGGGCAACGACACCGAGACAGGCAGCAGCGGGGACGACGTACTCCTCGGGCGAGAGCGGCAACGACGACCTCTCCGGCAGGCCGGGAACGACACCATCAACGGTGGCTCGGGCACCAACTGGTGCGACGCCGTCTCCACCGACAAGCAGACCGCTGCAAGAGCGACCTCGAGGCTCCTCAGGTGGTGTCGGCCCAGCTGTCCCGCTCGGCCGTCGACGTCACCAAGGCGCCTGCGACGTTCACCATCACTTGCTCACGTCACCGACGACACCGGGGTGCGGTCTGTCGACGGCGGAACCCTCGTCTCCGGCACCGTGCGGGACGGGTGGTGGCGACGCAACGTGGTCATCCCCGATTCACCTTCCCGGTCCGCGGACTACTACGTCTCCGCCATCGACCGGGTGGGTCGCAACGGCTGGAAGCCGGAGCCGCTCACGGTGCAGGTCGCCGACGCCACGCCGGACGGGGACGCTCCGCAGGTGCGTTCGGTGAGCTTGTCCCCGACCACCGTCGATGTCCGCGGCGGAGCCCGCAGGTTGACGGCAACGGTCCGCGTGACCGATGCCGTGGCAGGTCTGTTCTACGGCCATGTCTGCCTGAACAAGAGCGTCGACGGGCAGTACGTCGGGGATGGTGCGTGTCCCTCGCTGGAGCTCGTCAGCGGGGACGCGCAGGACGGGGTCTACCGGGCGTCGTTGGTCGTGCCGGCGGGGTCGACGAGTGGTACCTGGAACGTCTCGGTCAGTGTTCATGACCGGGGTGGGAACGAAGCGGTGTTCTACGGCAGCGACATGTACGCCGCTGCGACGGCGGGGTGCCAGGAAGGCTGCACGCTGGGCTCGGTCTATCCGATCCCGTCGGGTGCCGGCCGACTGACGGTGGTGGGGACCGGCCAGGACGCTCCACCGCGCTGAGCTCGCTGACACTGTCGCCAGCCGACGTGGACAGCCGTCAGGGCGCTGTCCTCGTGACGGTCACCTTCCACGCGACGGACGACGTCGGGGTGACCGGTGTCGGGCTCGACGCACACATGGACGGCGACCCCGGCCAGGTCTGGCTGCTCGTCGGGTGACGCGACGCTGGTGGGCGGCACGGTCAAGGACGGCACGTGGCGAGCTCGGCGTCACGATACCAGGGGGCGCGCTCCGGGGACCTACGTCCTCCAGGCCTACGTCCAGGACAAGGACCGGATGGTCTCGTGGTTCTCCCCGGACTACAACCTGGACGGCGTGCAGAGACTCACTCCCGAGCTGGCACCGAACGGAGCCGACATCACGGTCCAGTGAGCCGACGCGACCTACTCGCCTCCGGTCGCAAACCGCCCTACAGTGCTCCATGACCTCCGTGGACCCAGGACACGCGATCTGCTCGCCCTGGCCGTCCCGGCTAGCGTGCACAGCGGGAGCTCGCCTAGGGAGGGTGGACGACTGTGCTGTCGGACATCGAGATCGCCAACGCGGCGACGCTGCGGCCGATCAGGGACGTGGCCGCCGAGACGCTCGGCATCGAGGAGGAGCACCTGGTGCCTTACGGGCACTACAAGGCGAAGGTCGACCTCGGTTACCTCGCGTCGCTGGCCGACCGGCCGCTCGGGACGGCTGGTGCTGGTGACGGCGCTGTCGCCGACGCCTCCGGGTGAGGGCAAGACCACGACGACGGTCGGCCTCACCGACGCGCTGCACGGGCTGGGCCACCGCACGGTCGCGTGCCTGCGCGAGCCGTCGATGGGCCCGGTGTTCGGCATGAAGGGCGGCGCGGCCGGTGGCGGCTACAGCCAGGTCGTGCCGATGGACAGACATCAACCTGCACTTCACCGGCGACTTCGCGGCGATCGCGGCGGCGTAACAACCTGCTGGCCGCGCTGATCGACAACCACGTGCACCACGGCAACGAGCTCGACATCGACGTGCGCAGCGTCACGCTGGAAGCGCGTGCTCGACATGAACGACCGCGCCTGCGCGAGGTCGTCGTCGGCCTCGGCGGTCACGCGAACGGCTTCCCGCGCGAGGACGGGTTCGACATCGTCGTGGCCTCGGAGCTGATGGCGATCTTCTGCCTGACCGAGTCGTGGGCCGACCTGAAGAGTCGCATCGGCGACATCGTCGTCGGCTACACGCGCGGCACGCAGCCGGTGACGGCCCGCGACCTCGGCGCCGACGGCGCGATGGCGGTGCTGCTCCGCGACGCGCTGGCGCCGAACCTCGTGCAGACGCTGGAGGGCGCGCCGGCGTTCGTGCACGGCGGCCCGTTCGCGAACATCGCCCACGGCTGCAGCTCGGTGATGGCGACCCGCGCCGGCCTGCGGCTGGCCGACATCGTCGTGACGGAGGCCGGGCTTCGGCGCCGACCTCGGCGCGGAGAAGTTCGTCGACATCAAGTGCCGCAAGTCCGGCCTGCGACCCGACGCGGCGGTGGTCGTGGCGACGGTGCGGGCGCTGAAGTACCACGGCGGCGTGGCGCTGGCCGACCTCGGCGACGAGGACCTGGACGCGATCGAGGCAGGCATGGTCAACCTGCGCCGGCACCTCGACAACATCCGCGAGGTCTACGGCATCCCGTGCGTGGTCGCGGTCAACCGGTTCCCGAGCGACACCGACGCCGAGATCGCGAAGGTCGTCGAGCTGGTGGCGGCCGAGGGCGTGCGGGCGTTCCCGGCGACGCACTTCGCCGACGGCGGGGCGGGCGCGCACGACCTGGCGAAGGGTGTCCTGCAGGTGCTGGACGAGCCCTCGCCGTACGCCTTCTCCTTCACCTACGACGACGAGCTGCCGCTCATCGAGAAGGTCGAGGCGATCGCGACCCGGCTGTACGGCGCCGGCGAGGTGACCTGGGACCCCAAGGCACGGCGGCGGCTGCGCGGTCGAGCGAGGACGGCTACGGCACGCTGCCCGGTGTGCGTGGCCAAGACGCAGTACTCCTTCTCGAGCGACCCCACCTCGCTCGGCGCACCGAGCGGTCACGAGCTGCACGTGCGCGAGGTCAGGCTGTCGGCCGGCGCGGGCTTCGTGGTCGTGGTGTGCGGCGACATGATGACGATGCCCGGGCTGCCGAGCGACCCGTCGGCGTCGCGCATCGACCTCGCCGACGACGGGACCATCCTCGGGCTCTCCTGAGACGATGCCTCTAGGCTCCGCGCCATGACGCATCGTGGAGCACGAGCGGCTCGCAGCAGGCCGGCCTCCGCTGGACGTCGAGGGAGCCGTGCGACCATCACGCTGGACAAGCCCGAGCGCCGCAACAGCCAGACGCCGCGCATGTGGCACACGCTCGACGCGATCGGGCGAGTCGCTCTCCGACGAGGTACGGGTCGTGGTGGTCAAGGGCGCGGGCGAGTCCTTCTCGGCCGGCATCGACACCCGGCTGCTCACCGGTGAAGGGGTCGACGGCGAGGACTCGGTGGCCGACCTGATGCGGGAGAGCGACGAGACGATCCTCGAGACGATCGACGGCTACCAGCGCGGGTTCACCTGGCTGGCCGACCCGCGCATCGTGTCGGTCGCGGCGGTGCACGGCTACGCGATCGGAGCCGGCTTCCAGCTCGCGCTCGCGTGCGACCTCCGGGTCGTGGCCGACGACGTGCAGTTCTGCATGAAGGAGCCGGCGCTCGGCCTGGTGCCCGACCTCGCGGGAACAAAACCGCTCGTCGAGCTTGTTGGTTCCTCGCGGGCGTTGGAGATCTGCGCCACTGCGAGGTTCGTCGAGGCTGACGAGGCCCTGGAGCTGGGCATCGCCACCGTCGTCGTACCTCGTGGGGAGCTGGACGCCACCACCTCGGACCTGGTCGAGGCGATCCTCGCCAGCAACACGGGCGCCGTACGCGAGACCAAGGCGCTGCTGCAGCAGGCGGGGGCGCGGACCTCGAGGCGCAGCGGCTGGCCGAGCGTCAGGCGCAGGTACGTCGGTTCCGCGATCTTGTCGGAGATGGCTGAGACACTCAGGCCAGGAGACGGAAGGGGGCGCCATGAGCGGCATGAGTCCCTGGGCCATGCTCGGTTCCGCACGTCGTGACCGGTCCGTGGTCGAGCAGAAGGTCTCCCGCGACACCGTGCGCCGGATCGTCGGTTTCGCGCTGCCCCACCGCTCGCTGATCGTCTGGTTCCTCGTTCTTCGTGGTGATCGACGCCGGCGCTCGTCGTGGTCAACCCACTGCTGATCAAGCACCTCCTCGACGACGGCATCATCGGCAAGGACACCAGCCTCGTGCTGTGGCTCGCCCTCGCGATGGCGGTCATCTCGATCTTCGACGCCGGCGCTCGGCGTCGCCACCGGCTACCTCTCCTCCCGCATCGGCGAGAGCCTGATCTTCGACCTCCGCACCCGGGTGTTCGCCCACGTCCAGCGGATGTCGCTGGCGTTCTTCACCCGCACCCAGACCGGCGCGCTGGTCTCCCGGCTGAACAACGACGTGATCGGCGCCCAGCGCGCGTTCACCTCGACCCTCTCGGGCACGGTCTCCAACTCGATCAGCGTGGTCGTCGTCGGCATCACCATGTTCGCGCTGAGCTGGCAGGTCACGCTGGCCTGCCTCGCGCTGTTCCCGCTGCTGCTGCTCGCCTCGCGCTGGGTGGGCCGCCAGATCAGCGGCCTGACCCGTCGCCAGATGGACGGCAACGCCGACCTCGGCAACCTGATGACCGAGCGCTTCAACGTCGGCGGCGCGCTGCTGCTCAAGCTGTTCGGCCGCCGCGACGAGGAGGACGCGAAGTACGCCGAGAAGGCCGGCCTCGTCCGCGACCTCGGCGTCCGCATCTCCCTGGTCACCCGGGTGTTCATGGCGACGATGATGCTGATCCCGGCGCTGGCGACCGCCCTCGTCTACGGCATCGGCGGCAGCCTCGCGGTCAGCGGCGCGCTGACCATCGGCACGCTGACCGCGCTGGCCACGCTGCTGCTGCGCCTGCTCGGCCCGCTCCAGGGGCTCTCCAACGTGCGCGTCGACGTGATGACCGCGCTGGTCAGCTTCGACCGCGTCTTCGAGGTGCTCGACCTGCCCTCCACCGTGGTCGAGAAGCCCGACGCCGTCGACGTGCCGCCGACCGCGTCGCGCGTCGAGTTCGACCGGGTCGACTTCACCTACCCGCGCGCCGAGGACGTCTCGCTGGCCAGCCTGGAGACCGTGGCGCGCGTCGAGAGCCGCGAGCACGGCGAGGTGCTCCACGAGGTCACCTTCGCGGCCGAGCCGGGCCAGATGGTCGCGCTGGTCGGGCCCTCCGGCGCCGGCAAGACCACGATCACCCACCTGGTCGCGCGGCTCTACGACGTCAACGGAGGGGCCGTCCGGGTCGACGACAACGACGTCCGCGACGTGACCCTGCAGTCGCTCGAGGACGCCGTCGGCTACGTCACGCAGGACGCCCACATGTTCCACGACACGATCCGCGAGAACCTCCGCTACGCCCGGCCCGAGGTCACCGACGAGGAGATCTGGTCGGCGCTCGAGGCGGCCCGCATCGCGACGCTGGTGCGCGGCATGCCCGACGGGCTCGACACCGTGGTCGGCGACCGCGGCTACCGGTTGTCCGGCGGCGAACGCCAGCGGCTGGCGATCGCCCGGCTGCTGCTCAAGGCGCCCGGGATCGTCGTGCTCGACGAGGCGACCGCACACCTCGACTCCGAGTCGGAGTACGCCGTACAACGTGCCCTCGACCAGGCGCTCGAGGGCCGCACCTCGCTCGTGATCGCCCACCGGCTCTCCACCGTGCGCAACGCCGACCAGATCCTGGTCGTCGACGGCGGGCGGATCGTCCAGCGCGGCACCCACCACGAGCTGCTCGCCCAGGGCGGCCTCTACGCCGACCTCTACCGCACCCAGTTCGTCGAGGACGCCGTCCAGCCTGACCCGGTGGCCTGATCGCCTAGGGTCGGCGCATGGACCTCGGACTGAAGGATCGCGTCTACATCGTCACCGGAGGCGCCCGCGGGCTCGGCCGCGCCACCGTCGACCTGCTCGTCGCCGAAGGCGCGCGGGTGGTGCTCTCCGGGCGCAACCGCGGACAGCCTCGAGGCGGCCGTGGCCGACCTCGGCGAGGGCGCGGTCGGCCCAGGTCGGCGACAACGCCGACCCCGAGACCGCCGACCGGCTGGTCACCGCGGCGACCGACCTGTGGGGCCGGCTCGACGGCGCCCTGATCTCCGTCGGCGGCCCGCCCACCGGCACCGTGATGGACACCCCCGACGAGGCCTGGACCAGCAGCTTCGAGTCGGTGTTCGTCGGCGGGCTGCGCGTCGCCCGGGCCGTGGCCAACGCGATCGAGGGCCCGGGCTCGATCGCGTTCGTGCTGTCCAGCTCGGTGCGCGCACCGATCGCCAACCTGGCCATCTCCAACGGGCTGCGTCCGGGCCTGGCGATGGCCGCCAAGACGCTGGCCGACGAGCTCGGCCCGCGCGACATCCGGGTCAACGGGCTGCTGCCCGGGCGCGTCGGCACCGAGCGGGTCGCCGAGCTGGACGAGGCGAGCGGCGACGCCGAGGCGGCTCGCGAGAAGGCGATCGCCGGCGATCCCGCTGGGGCGCTACGGGCGGCCCGAGGAGTTCGCCGCCGCGGCGGTGTTCCTGCTCAGCCCGGCGTCATCGTTCGTCAACGGGACCATGCTGCCCGTGGACGGCGGCATGCTGCGGGCGCTCTGATCGCGCGGCCCTGCTCGCGTCGGCCCCGCCGTTGCCGCAGCTCGTCCCAGACCAGGTAGCAGAACCCGAAGATCGCCAGGGCCCCGAAGAACCACCACTGCAGCCCGTAGAAGAAGTGCGGCCCGTTGCTGGTGTCGTCGGGCAGCTCGACGGCACCGAGCGCCTTCGCGGGGGCCGGGCTCTCGGCGGCGAGGTCGAGGAAGCCGCCGGTAGAGCGGGTACGGCAGCACCTCGCCGATCGCGCGCCGAGGAGACGGCCCGCGTGGAGAGCTCGCTGACCCGGGTGGCTCCGCCAGTCGCGTCCCGGCGTACCCAGCCCGTGACGGTGACCTGGCCCGTCGGTCACCGGCGGCAGCTTGGGCCGCGACGCGCCGGAGTTCTCGGTGGACATCCAGCCGCGGTCGACGAGCACCGCGGACCCGGCGCTGGTGACCAGCGGGGTGACGATGTCGACGCCCGCGCCGCTGTCGCGGGTCTGGTACTTCAGCACGATCGTGTGCTTGTCGTCCCAGGTGCCGTGCACGGTGACGCGCCGCCACTCGTCCTGCTCCGAGGGCGCCTGGTGCGGTGGAGAGCACGTCGTCGACGGGCACCGGGCGCGGCGTTCAGGTTGGTGGCCACGATGCGGTTGTCGTGCTTGCGCTCGTCGAGCCGGTGGAACTGCCACTGGCCCAGCGCCCAGGCCCCCCAGGCCAGGAGCACGACGGTGATGGCGAACAGCACCCAGCGCCGGCTCAGCAGGAATCCCACGCGGCCACGGTAGTTCGTGGCCCCAGTACCTAGACTGGCCGGGTGAGCACCTCACGCAGCCGACCTCGGGACTGGCCGACAGCTACGGCCGCGTCGCCACCGACCTGCGCGTCTCGCTCACCGACCGCTGCAACCTGCGGTGCAGCTACTGCATGCCGGCCGAGGGCCTCGACTGGCTGCCCACCGAGGAGACGCTGACCGACGACGAGGTGGTCCGGCTCGTCACGATCGGCGTCGAGCAGCTCGGCATCCGCGAGGTCCGGTTCACCGGCGGCGAGCCGCTGCTGCGACGCGGGCTGGCCGGAGATCGTGGAGCGCACCAAGGCGCTGCGCCCGACGCCCCGAGGTCTCGCTGACCACCAACGCGCTGGGGCTCTCCCGTACGGCGGAGACGCTCGCCGCCGCCGGGCTCGACCGGGTCAACGTCAGCCTCGACACGATCGACCGCGAGCGTTCCACGAGATCACCCGGCGCGACCGGCTGCACGACGTGCTCGACGGGCTCGCTGCCGCCAAGCGCGCCGGCCTGACACCGGTCAAGGTCAACGCGGTGCTGCTCCGCGGGATCAACGACCAGCACGCGCCCGAGCTGCTGCGCTGGTGCCTCGAGCAGGACTTCCAGCTGCGGATCATCGAGCAGATGCCGCTCGACGCCCAGCACGGCTGGTCGCGCGAGGGGATGGTCACCGCCGAGGAGATCTTCGCGCTGCTCGAGTCGGAGTTCGAGCTCACGCCCGACCCCGAGCACCGGGGGAGCGCACCCGCCGAGACCTTCCTGGTCGACGGGGGACCGGCCAAGGTCGGCGTGATCGCCTCGGTCACCCGCCCGTTCTGCGGCGACTGCGACCGGGTCCGGCTGACCGCCGACGGCCAGGTCCGCAACTGCCTGTTCGCCCGCGAGGAGTCCGACCTGCGTCGAGCCCTGCGCGGCGACGCCACCGACGCGGAGATCGCCGACCAGTGGCGCCTCGCGATGATGACCAAGCGCCCCGGCCACGGCATCGACGACGAGACCTTCCTCCAGCCCACTCGCCCGATGTCCGCCATCGGCGGCTGAGTCAATTCGCTGACCGGGCACTTCGATGGTCGACGCTGCAGAGTACGCTCGACCGGGCAGTGCGTTGGCTACACGTGACCGTACATCGAGACCCGCTCGGCGCCGTACGACGCCGATCGACGTCGCCCGCTCGGCGGGACTAGTGCGGCGCGATCTCCTTGAGGAACTGCCGGGCGGAGAGGAAGTCGGCGAGGCTCTGGCGGTGGTCGTCGCAGGCGAGCCAGACCTTGCGGCGGTCGGGGGTGTGCAGCTTGGGGTTGTTCCACCGCAGCTCGTGTACGGCGGGAGCCTGGCAGCCCTTCGCCGAGCAGGTCGTCCGTCACGGGCCCAGCTCCCGGTGGCCCTGGTTCGGCGGGACCAGGTCGGCACCCTCGATCCGCGGGCTGGCGACGTTGGCCATCACGACCGCGACGTACGGCAGGATGAACGCGCCCACGACCAGCACCCAGCGCAGCCACCCGTCCACCACGACGGCCCCGATGAAGCAGGCGGTGCGGATCGCCATCGAGAAGACATAGCGCCTCCGACGACGGTCGATGTCGTCGTGATGACTGGTCGGCGCGGTGGTGATGCGGACCGGTGCGGTCTCATGTCGCGCCCGGCGGGATGTGGCCACGTTGCCAGCCTACGTCGGCGCTGCCCGGCCGCCGCCGGGCCCCGGACCCGGCCGGCGACCGACGTGGCATTCTTGACGGGTCCACCATCCAGAACCCGCCAGAACCCCAGGGAGTACGCCGATGTCCAACCGCACGTACCGCGTCACCGAGATCGTCGGCACCTCACCGGACGGCATCGACCAGGCCATCCGCAACGCCGTCGAGCGGGCCGCCCTCACCCTGCGTCACGTGGACTGGTTCGAGATGACCCAGGTGCGCGGACAGGTCAAGGACGGCACCGTCGAGCACTTCCAGGTCGGGCTCAAGGTCGGGTTCCGCCTCGAGGACGACTGACGCCATGTCGGACACGTCAGAGCGACCACCCGCCCTGGTCGAGCTGAGGGTCCTCGAGGGGCCCAACCTGTACTTCCCTCGAGCCGCCATCAAGCTCACCCTGGACGTGACCGCTCTGGCGCAGGCCCCCGAACCCGAGGTACGCCGGCTCGCGGAACGTCTCGGCATCGGGTCGATGCGCGCCGACGCGCCGATGAGCGGCTTCCGCCAGCGCTCGCTGGCCCGTCTGGTGACCCGGCTCGTCCGCAAGGTCGCCGCGGAGTCCGGCACCACCCGGCTCGGCGTACGCGTCCGGCCGACCTCGCAGCACGAACGCATCGTCGTCGCCTACCCGTGGCGCGACCGCAACCGCGCCCGCGCTCTCGGCGAGGCGGTCGCCTCGGTGATCGACGGGCTCGGCACCACCGACGTCGGCGTACTCGTCGAGGAGGCCGCCCGCCACGTGGCCTCCGCCGAGCGCGGCCCCGGGCCCGACCACGATCCGTCCGAAGGTGCCCGGTCGTGGCGGTCACCGGCACCAACGGCAAGACCACGACCTCGCGGATGATCGCGCACATCGCGCGCGAGGCGGGCCACCTCGTCGGCTGGTCCAACACCGACGGCATCTACGTCGACGGCGTCGAGGTCGAGTCCGGCGACTACTCCGGCCCGTCCGGGGCCGGTCGCGTGCTGGCCCACCGCGAGGTCAACTTCGCGGTCACCGAGACGGCGCGCGGCGGCATCCTGCTCAAGGGCATCGGCCTGGTCAGCAACGACGTCTCCGTGGTGACCAACGTGACCGCCGACCACCTCGGCCTGCAGGGCATCGACACCGTCGACCAGCTGGCCGAGGTCAAGGGCGTGGTCCCGCGCATCACCAAGAAGACCGGGTGGGCCGTGCTCAACGCCGACGACCCCCGCGTCTTCGCGATGCGGCTCACCACCCCCGCACGCCCGTGGGTGTTCTCCCGCGACTCCGACTCGCCGGCCCTGCGCGAGGTGCTCAACGGCCACGGGCGGGCCACCACGATCATCGACGGCTGGATCACCGTCCTCGAGGGCAGCCGCGCCGACGCGCTCGTCGAGGTCGTCGACGTACCCATGACCCTGAGCGGGCTGTCCCGCTTCAACGTCGAGAACGCCCTCGCAGCGGCCTCGGCGGCCCTGGCCGCGGGCATCGACCGCGAGTACGTCGTCGCCGGGCTGAAGTCGTTCCGCCCCGACCCCGAGCACAACCCGGGCCGGATGAACTTCTTCACCATGGGCGAGGTCTCCGTGGTGATGGACCTCGCCCACAACGAGGCCGGGCTCGAGGCGATGATCGAGATCATGCGCGGGGTGCGCGCGCCGGGACGCCGGCTGCTGCTCGGCCTCGGTGCCGTGGGCGACCGGCAGGACGACCTGCTCGAGATGCTCGGCGAGATCGCCGCACGCGACGCCGACGTCGTGGCGATCGGCCACAAGGAGAAGTACCTCCGTGGCCGCACCCTCGAGGAGCTCGAGGGGCTGCTGCGCGCCGGCGCCGAACGCGTCGGGGTGACCGACATCGAGGCCTACCCGACCGAGCTCGACTCCCTCCAGGCCCTGCTCAAGCTCGCCGAGCCCGGCGACGTGGTCGGGCTGATGTGCCACGCCGAGCGGCAGCAGGTCTACGACTGGCTCGCCTCGCAGGGCGCGACCGCGGACACCCCCGAACAGCTGCGCGAGAAAGTACGACGTGCCGCCGGGCGGGCCTGACTCGGACACCGAGCTCCTCCGGCGAGGCACCGCTCGCGGTCGCGTCGTCATCGGCACCCTGACCCTGGGTTCCGGGATCGCCATCCTCGACGGCACCATCGTGAACATCGCGCTGCGACGCATCGGGATCGACCTCGGGGCGTCGCTCGCCCAGCTCCAGTGGGTCTCCAACGGCTACCTGCTCAGCCTCGCCTCGCTCATCCTCGTCGGCGGTGCGCTCGGCGACCGCCTCGGCCGGCGGCGCGTCTACCTCACCGGCGTCGCCGGCTTCGCGGTGTGCAGCGCGCTGTGTGCCTTCGCCCAGTCGCCGACGCAGCTGGTGGCGTTCCGCATCCTCCAGGGAGTCGCGGCCGCGTTGCTCACCCCGGGAGCCCTGTCGATCATCCAGTCGTCCTTCCGCCAGGAGGACCGCGCCGGGGCGATCGGCACCTGGGCCGGCATGTCCGGCATCGCGGTGGCGATCGGCCCGTTCGTCGGCGGCCTGCTGATCGTGCACGCGGGGTGGCGCTGGGTGTTCGCGATCAACCTGCCGCTGTGCGCGCTCGTGCTCCTGCTCGGCACCCGGCTGCCCGAGTCGCGGGACGAGGACGCCCCGCGCCACTTCGACTACCGGGGCGCGCTCAGCGGGATCGTGGCGCTCGGCGTCTCGACGTACCTGCTCACCTCGTGGCCGCAGCTGCCCCCGGTGGTGATCGTCCTCGGTTGCGTCCTCGTGGTGGCCGCCGGGTGGGCCTTCATCGTCTTCGAGGAGCGTCCGGGCGCGATGGCGCCGTTGTCGATGTTCCGGTCGCGCACGTTCAGCGCCGCCAACCTGATGACGCTGCTCGTGTACGGCGCCCTCGGCGCGGTGCTGTTCTTCCTCGTGCTGCAGCTCCAGGTCACGCTCGGGTACGACCCGATCCAGGCCGGTGTGGCCACCCTCGTGCTGCCGATCACGATGCTGCTGCTCTCCTCGCGCACCTCGATCATCGCGGCCCGGATCGGCCCACGGCTGCCGATGACGGTCGGACCGATCGTGTGCGCGGTCGGAGTGGTGCTGCTCAGCGGCGTCGACGAGGGCACGTCGTACTGGACGGGCGTCTATCCCGGGCGTGCAGGTGTTCTCCCTCGGCCTCGTCATGCTGGTCTCGCCGCTGACGGTTGCCGTGCTCGCGGCCGTGCCGGGCAACCACGCCGGCGTCGCGAGCGGCGTCAACAACGCCCTGGCCCGCGCGGGCGGGCTGCTGTCGGTGGCCGCTCTGCCGGCGATCGTGGGCCTGTCGGGCGAGGAGTACCGCGACCCCACGGCACTCACCGCCGGCTACCACCAGGCGCTGCTGCTCTGCGCCGGAATGCTGGTCGTCGGCGGCGTGGTGTCCTGGTTCGGACTGCACGAGGTGGGCAGGCTGCAGGAGACTGGCCGTCCACCCATCGAGGAGAGACATCGCGCATGACGCGACGACAACAGCCGACTCGCGGTCCTGATCGACGCGGACAACACCTCGCCGAAGCTGATCAAGGAGATGTTCGAGGAGCTCGCGGGCTACGGCACCCTCACGGTCAAGCGTGCGTACGGCGACTGGACCAACCAGCACCTCACCGGCTGGAAGGAGCACCTGCTCGCCAACGCGATCTCGCCGCAGCAGCAGTTCGCGTACACCTCCGGCAAGAACGCCACCGACTCGGCGCTGATCATCGACGCGATGGACCTGCTCTACTCCGGCAACGTCGAGGGCTTCGCGATCGTCTCGAGCGACAGCGACTTCACGCCGCTGGCCACGCGGCTGCGTGAGTCCGGCAAGCGGGTCATCGGCGTGGGCCAGCGCAAGACCCCGAAGGCGTTCGTCGAGGCCTGCGAGAAGTTCGTGTTCCTCGAGGTGCTCCAGGGTGAGAGCGCCCCGCCCGGCCAGGCGACCGAGCCGTCGAAGGACGACCAGCCGCGCCCGATCCAGAGCGTGCTCACCAAGGCGCTGAACAAGGTCGACTCCGACGACGACGACTGGACCTCGCTGGGCTCCCTCGGCAACCACCTGAACCGCACCGACCCGTCCTTCGACGCCCGCAGCTACGGGTTCGCCAAGCTCGGCGACCTGGTCAAGGGACAGCCGTTCCTGGAGACCAAGACCGTCACCGGCGCCAGCGGCCGTGGCCAGCTCTGGGTGCGGCTCAAGCGTCGGCGTCGGAGCCACCGAGGCCCCGGCCGAGAAGGCCCCGGCGAAGAAGACGGCCAGGAAGGCCGCCAAGAAGTCCTAGCCGGTCAGGACTCCTGCGGCGGCGGAGGCGTGTAGTCGGGGTCGGCCACCGGGGCGTCGTCGCCGCCCGCGGTCGCACCGGCCTGGGCCATCGGCGACCAGTTCTCCAGCTCCGACATCACCAGCGGGTGCTGGTCGACGCAGACCACGAGCAGGTCGCCGCGGTTGGCGCGGCTCATCGCGTGGTGCACGGCCTCGATCTCGTCGTGGATCACCTCGAGCTGCTTGCAGCGCACACCCTTGTCCATGGCGCGGCGTACGCCCTCGGCGACCAGCGTCGCGGTCTCGCCGCGCTTGCGGCGGCGCAGGCTGACGTCCTCGCGCACGATCACCACGTCGAAGTGCTCGGCCGCGACCTCGCCGAGCTCGCGCATGTCCTCGTCGCGCCGGTCGCCGGCGGTGGCGATGACGCCGATGCGGGACGGCTTGCCGAGCTCGCTGCCGGAGTCGAGGCTGTCGCCGATGCGGTCGACGAAGTCGCCGAGCGCCTTCATGCCGGGCGCGTTGTGGCAGTAGTCGACGATCACGTTGACCCCGTTGACCTCGATCTCGTTGAGGCGGCCGGGGGAGAGGTAGTAGTTCGTCGAGAAGGTGCGCAGTCCCTGGCGGATGTCGTGCAGCGGCGCACCGACGGCGAAGGCCGCGGCCGCGGCCGCCAGCGAGTTCTGCACGTTCATCCGTGCCCGGCCGGAGAAGGTCGCCGGCAGCAGGTGGGTGAAGGCGAGCTGCATGTCGCGCGCGCCGTGGCGTACGACGATCATCTCGCCGCGCTCGGTCGGCTGGAGCACCAGTGCCTTGCCGCCGCGACGGCAGTGCGCGTCGATCATGTCGCGCTCCTCGGAGCCGGGCTCGGCCATCGAGAACCAGACCACCTGGCCCGAGCAGCGGCGACGCATCTCGCGCACCAGCGGGTCGTCGGCGTTCAGCACGGCGTGGCCGTCGCGGGGGACCGCCTCGACGAGGACGGCCTTGACGTCGGCGAGCTGCTCGACGGTGTCGATGCCGCGCAGGCCGAGGTGGTCGGGCTGCACGTTGAGCACCACGGCCACGTCGTTGCGCTCGTAGCCCAGGCCCTCGCGCAGGATGCCGCCGCGGGCCACCTCGAAGACCGCGAAGTCGACGCGCGGGTTCTGCAGCACCATCCGGGCGCTGCGCGGACCGGAGGCGTCGGCCCGGATCAGCAGCCGCTCGTCGATGACCACGCCGTCGGTGGAGGTCATGCCGACCTTGCGTCCCATGCCCTTGAAGATGTGGCTGATCATCCGGCTGGTGGTCGTCTTGCCGTTGGTGCCGGTGATGGCCACGATCGGGATCCGGCTGGGTGCGCCGGGCGGGAACAGCATGTCGACGACCGGCTTGGAGATGAACTGCGGCTCACCGATGGTCGGGTGCGTGTGCATCCGGAAGCCGGGCGCGGCGTTGACCTCGCAGATCGCGCCGCCGGTCTCGCGCACCGGCTGGGTGATGTCGGGGCAGATGAAGTCGATGCCGGCGATGTCGAGGCCGACCATCCGGGCCGCCTCCTCGGCGATCTCGGCGTTCTCCGGGTGGGCCTCGAAGGTGCGGTCGATCGAGATGCCGCCGGTCGACATGTTGCCGGTGAGCGCGAGCTTGACCATCTCGCCCTCGGCGGGCACCGACTCGAGGGTGTGGCCCTGGTCGGCGAGCACCTCCTCGGCGGCCGCGTCGACCTTGATGCGGGTCAGGATCTTCTCGTGGCCGACACCGCGACGGGGGTCGGCGTTGGTCAGGTCGACCAGCGACCGCACGGTGCTCGATCCGTCACCGATGACGTGGGCCGGGACCCGCTCGGCGATCGCGGCCATCTTCCCGTCGATGATCAGGCACCGGTAGTCCTTGCCGGTGATGAACGACTCGACGATCACCCAGCCGCGGCGCGACTGCTCCTTGGCGATCGGGAACGCGTCGATGCACGTCCTGCTCGTTCTGGAGGTCCAGGCACACGCCGCGACCGTGGTTGCCGTCGAGCGGCTTGATGACCACCGGGAAGCCGATGCGCCTGGCGACGCTGGCCGCCTGCTCCGCCGTACGCACGGAGTCCTGCTTGGGCACCGGGAGCCCCGCCGCGCCGAGCAGCCGGGTGGTGAGGTCCTTGTCGGAGGCGATGTCGACCGCGATCGAGCTGGTCTCCGAGGTCATCGTCGCGCGGATCCGCTTCGCGTGGACGCCCTGGCCGAGCTGCACGAGCGAGTGCTTGTTGAGCCGGATCCACGGGATGTCGCGGGAGACGGCCTCGTCGATGATCGCCTGCGTCGACGGGCCGAACGCGGTGCGCTGGGCGCGCAGGATGAAGTCGTCGAGCTCCTGCTCGAAGTCGAGGTCGGGGTCGGCCTCGACGAGGTGGTTCACGAGGCGTACGGCGAGCCGCCCGGCCTCGAGACCGACCTGCTCGTCGACGTACCCGTAGATGATGTTGTAGCGGCCCTTCTGGCCCTTCACCTGACGCGTCTTGCCGCGCCGGATGTCGTGGCCGACCACCTGCTGGAGCGCGAGGGCGACGTGCTCGGCGACGTGGCCGAGCCAGGTGCCCTCGTTGAGCCGCTCGACGAAACCACCGCGACGGCCGCGGGAGCAGGAGTGCTCGCGCAGCCCGGGCAGTGCCTCGAGCAGGTGCTCGGTGAAGCCCGGGATGGTGTTGGTCGGGAAGTCCTCGAGCACTCCGAGGTCGACGACGAGGTGGATCGCCTTGTCGTAGGACCAGACGTTGGCACCGCGGTAGACCCTCGTCTCGATGATCGCGAGATCGGCGGTCGGCCGGCCTCCGGTGCTCACCGAGGTGGCGCGGGGGTCCCCGCTGTCGTTGACGCTGTCGGTCACTCCGATGCTCCTCTGCTTCGTCGTGCGATGCGGCGGCGCAGGACCGAGGGCGAGACGTCCCCGGCCGCGATGTCTCGTGCCATCTTGCGCAGATCACGGTTGGCCATGGCCAATTCATCGGCCTCGGCGGGGTCCACCACGCGCGTCGGCGGGCACCAGCGTGCGGGCGGTCAGGTTGAACTCGGCGCCGTGCGGGCAGCACGTGCAGGACGACCCCCGAGGCGAGGATCGGGCGACGCTCCTTGGCCTCGTGGGCGTTGGTGACCATGTGGCTGCCGTCGAAGAGCGTGACCGAGCCGCGGCCGACGACGCGCAGCATCTCGGCGTCCTCGGTGCGGGTGATGATGGCGGCGGTGTCCTCGTCGACGCCCATGCCGAGCAGCTGCGGGCTCTGGGAGACGATCATCAGCAGCCGGCCGTAGCGGTTGCGCTGGGCGAAGTGCTGGTCGATGACGCAGTTCTCGACGAGTCCGAGGCCGGCGGCGACCTGGGTCATCCGCTGCTTCGGGGTGGAGCCGCCCGGTCCGAAGGCGACCATGTGCGAGGACTGGATGCTCGCCCCGGCCGACGTACCGCCGACGGTGACGCCGCGGCCGCGGGCCTCGACGATGGCGTCGGCGAACGGCGTACCGGCGATGACCGTGGACAGCTTGAGCTGGTTGCCACCGGTCATGAAGATGCCGGTCGCTCCGTCGAGCTGTCGCACGACGTCGGGGGAGGAGGCCTGGGCGCGGTCCTCGGGACGGACGCCGTACACCTCCGCGGCACCGAGCTTGTGGAACAGCGCGGCGTAGACGTCGACGATCTCGGGGCCCAGCGAGGACGCCGTCGGGATCACCGCGATCCGCGCGTCGGG
Organism: uncultured Actinomycetota bacterium; assembly: GCA_963797505.1. Classification (GTDB taxonomy): domain Bacteria; phylum Actinomycetota; class Actinomycetes; order Propionibacteriales; family Nocardioidaceae; genus Marmoricola. Next base: position 24,422 of record CAWCQB010000034.1, read on the forward strand.
GCCGCCGGCGCGCTTCACGAACTCGGCGAGCACGGTGCGCTTGCCGAGCTTGTCCTCGGCTCCTCCGATGACGAGCAGGTCGCCGATTCCGCTCCGGGCTGGACCGTGGGCTCCCATTGGCATGACAGGAAGCCTAAGGGGTGGGAGATTGACTGACGTGAGCCCACCTTCGCCCGATTCGTCCTCGGGTTCTGCCCCGGTGCGCCGACGCCTGCTCGTCATCATGCGCCACGGCAAGGCGGAGTCGTTCGCCCCCGAGGACCACCGGCGTCGGCTCACCGAACGAGGAGTCCGCGAGGTCCACGGTGCCGGCCAGTGGCTGGCCGAGGAGGGACTGGTCCCGACGTACGCGTTCGTCTCCTCCGCCATCCGCACCCAGGACACCTGGGAGAACCTCGTGGCGACCACCGGGCACCCGGATCGACCCCGTGATCGACGACGCCATCTACACCGCCGGCCCCGAGAGCGCCCTGGACATCCTGCGCGGCACCCCGGAGGACGCCGAGGTGGTGCTGTACGTCGGGCACAACCCGACCGCGGCCTCGCTCGCCCACCTGCTCGACGACGGCGAGGCGGACCCCGACGCGTTCCGGGCGATGAGCGCCGGCTTCCCGACCTCGGCGATGGCCGTGCTCGACGTACAGGTGCCCTGGGCCGAGCTCGACGCCGCCAGCGCCCGGCTGGTCGGCTTCTATCCCGGGCTCGGATGACGCCACTGACCTATGCCGAGGTCGGCGCCACCCGCGACGCCTCGACGATGCCTCCGTCGGCTCACCACCTGACGGTCCGGCAGCCGATCGGACCTGCCGACGTCTTCGAGCCGCGGCCGAGTGCGTGCTCACCTTCGGCATGCAGCGCGGGTCGGGGTTCACGGGTCGTCACCTCCGCGCGCGGGCCGTCGAGGGCGCCGAGCTGACGGTCCGGGCGTGGATCGGTCCGGTCCGGATGACCGCCCCGACGCGGGTGGTCTACGTGGTCGACGAGCCGGATCGCCGTGGCTTCGCCTACGGCACCCTGCCCGGCCACCCGGAGAGCGGCGAGGAGCTGTTCCTCGTCGAGCGCGTGGGCGACGAGACCTGGGCCGAGGTCCGGGCGTTCTCACGGCCGGGGCGTTGGTACGTCGGCACTCGGGCGGCCCCGTCGTACGACGGCTGCAGCACCGGGCCGCGCTGCGGTACATCGACGCGGTTCGGCGGGCGAGTCGCCTGACGGCATCGCCGCGGACCCGAGCCGTCGTTGTCACACCAGGACGCTCGATGAGGGGTCCGAACAGTCCTCATGTGACACGAAGTCGGTTTCCCCGGGCGCCCGGGGAAACCGACGGCCCGCGCCCCGAACATGCAATGTGGCGCGAGTGCTGAGCGCATTCAGCGCCCCTCAGTGACATTCGCATGTCGGGGGCCGAGGCGACTCAGACAGGCGGCTCAGGAGTGGTGAGGCCCTCCTCGGCGTCGGCCGCGACGACCTCCTCGCGGCTGATCCCGAGCAGGTAGAGGATCGCGTCCATGTAGGGCACGTTCACCGACGCGTGCGCGGCCTCCTGCACCAGCGGCTTGGCGTTGAAGGCGATGCCGAGGCCGGCCGCGTTGAGCATGTCGAGGTCGTTGGCGCCGTCGCCGATGGCGATGGTCGCGTGCTCGGGTACGCCGCTGCGCTGGGCGAAGGTCCGCAGCGCCTCCGCCTTCGCCGCGCGGTCGACGACCGGACCGACGACCCGACCGGTGAGCTTGCCGTCGACGATCTCGAGCTCGTTGGCCACCGAGAAGTCGATGCCGAGGTCCTCGGCGAGCCGGTCGGTGAGCTGGGAGAACCCGCCGCTGACCATCGCGAACCGGTACCCGAGCCGCTTCAGCACCCGCACCGTCGTCCGCGCACCCGGGGCGAGCTCCAGCTCCTCGTAGACCCGGTCGAGGGCGGAGGCGTCGAGCCCGGCGAGCAGGGCGACGCGCTCGCGTGAGGCTCTGCGTGAAGTCGATGTCGCCGCGCATCGCGGCCTCGGTGACGCGGTGGACCTCGGCCTCGCAGCCGGCGTGCGCCGCGAGCATCTCGATGACCTCGCCCTGGATCAGCGTCGAGTCGACGTCCATCACGATCAGTCGCATGCCGCGGCGCAGCAGGTTGGCGGCCTGTACGGCGATGTCCACGCCCTGCTCGGCGGCCTCGCGGGCCAGGATGTCGCGCAGCTTGTCGGGGTCGACGCCCGAGACGTGCAGGTCGATCGCGGTGATCGGGTAGCGCGCCATCCGCTCGATGCGGTCGATGTTCGCGCCCGTGTCGGCGATCCGGCCGGCGATGGCGGCGACAGCGGGTGCCTTGAGCGGCGTACCGAGCACCGTGACGTGGCTGCGTCCCTCGGGACGGCGGCGGTTGTCGCCCGAGCCGCGGTCGAGCTCGAGCGTCATGCCCAGCTCGGTGGCGACCCGCTCCATCTCGGCGCGCAGCGGCTTCCAGTCGCGTGGCGAGCTCACCAGGAGTCCGAGGATCAGCCGGCGCCGCAGGACGATCTGCTCGATGTCCATGACCTCGACGCCGAACCGGGCCAGCGTGTCGAAGACCATCGAGGTCACGCCGGGCCGGTCCTTGCCGGTCAGCGTGATCAACAGGGTCCGCGGCTGCTCGCCGTTGCTCTCGTCCAGCACGGCACGAGGTTAACCGGCGCCCGACCCGTCAGCCCGCGCGGCCCGAGCAGGCGCCGACCACGGCCCTCCGAGCGGCCCGGTCGAGCTCGCCGAGCGCGCCGGCCCGTTGCTGCATCTCGTACGACGACACGGCCCCGCCGTCGCCCGCACGGGCCAGCGCGACGATCTCGAGGCACAGCAGCGCGCGGTCGAGCGTCTCGACCCGCCGGGCGTCGAACCCGCGCGGCAGGGGGAGTGGTGGCCGGTGGCGCAGGTTCATCAACAGGTCGGGGATGTCGGGCTGCCAGGAGGCGACGTCGAGGTCGACCAGCCGGCGGGTGACCTCCGCGAGCGTGGTGCGCAGCTCGATCGCCGTCTCCCGCTCGTCGACCCAGGGCGCCGGTTCGGCGGGGAACGCGCTCCACACGACCGTGCGCGCGTCCTCGAAGGGGACCAGCCCCACCTTGCCGACGACGACTGCCTGCCCGGCGTCCAGCGCGGCGAGGTTGAGCTCCTCGGGACCGCCCAGCCCGAGCAGGTCGCCCGGGGCCGGGAGGGCGAGCGAGATCGGGCCGTCCAGCAGGGCCGGCAGCTCGTGCAGCTCGAGCGTGCGGTCCTCGTCGACTCCCGTGACCAGGTGTCGCGGGTCGTCGCCCCGGACGGCGTCCGCCAGGTCGTCCGGACCGACCTCGCCGGACCGGAAGGCGTCCAGCCAGGTGGCGAGGACGGCGGCGACGGGCAGCGAGCTCACAGCCGGCAGCCTAGGCATGCCGCTGCAGGACGGCGCAGCGGCCGGGTAGGTTGACGTCCGACTCCACCTGATCCCGAATGCGCCGCTGAGGTCCCTTTCGTGAATGCCGTGCTCGAGCTCGCCGACGTCACCGTCAAGCGAGGGGCTGCCACCCTGCTCGACGGCGTGGACTGGGCCGTCGAGGACGACGAGCGCTGGGTGATCCTCGGACCCAACGGCGCCGGCAAGACGACGTTGATGCAGATCGCCTCGGCGCAGATCCACCCGACCTCCGGCGTCGTCGGCATCCTCGGCGAGGTCGTCGGGACGGTCGACGTCTTCGAGCTCCGTCCGCGCATCGGCTGGACCAGCGCCGCGGTGGCCGAGCGGATCCCGAGGCACGAGATCGTCCGCGACGTGGTGGTGTCGGCGTCGTACGGCGTGGTCGGCCGCTGGCGCGAGCGGTACGACGAGCTCGACCACGACCGGGCCACCGCCCTGCTCCGCGAGGTCGGCGCCGGTGCCCTGCTCGACCGCACCTTCGGCACCCTCAGCGAGGGGGAGCGCAAGCGCGTGCAGATCGCCCGCGCGCTGATGACCGACCCCGAGCTGCTGATCCTCGACGAGCCCGCCGCCGGACTCGACCTCGGCGGACGCGAGGACCTCGTCTCGACCCTCTCGGCGATCGCGCTCGACGAGTTCTCGCCGGCCACCATCCTGGTCTCGCACCACGTCGAGGAGATCCCGCCCGGCTTCACGCACGCGTTGATGCTGCGCGAGGGCCAGGTCGTCGCCGCCGGCCCGATCCCGCACGTGATGAACGCCGAGCAGCTCTCGGCCACCTTCGGGATGCGCCTGACCCTGCACGAGGAGGACGGCCGCTACAGCGCCCGTCGGGTGGCGCGTCGACACGCGTAACTGCGGTTCGGATTGCGAGCTCTTGGATAGGGTCGAGACATGGACTGGCTCAACGATCACCTGTGGGTCGGCTGGCTCGGGCTGGCCGTCGCACTCGGTGCGCTCGAGCTGGTCAGTCTCGATCTCTTCCTGATCATGCTGGCCGGCGGCGCCGTCGTCGGCGGCATCACGGCGCTGCTCGGCGGTCCGGTGGCCCTCCAGATCGTGCTCGCGCTGATCACGTCGGTGGCGCTGCTCGCGGTGATCCGCCCGGGCGTCGTACGCCGCCTGCACAGTGGCCCCACCCTCCGCACCGGCGCCGACGCGCTGATCGGCAAGCGCGCGATGGTGCTGCGCGAGCTCGTCCACGGCATGCCCGGGGCGGGTGAAGATCGGCGGCGAGGAGTGGACCGCCGAGCCCTATGACGAAGATGACCGCATCGAGGTCGGCGAGATCGTCGACGTGGTCCAGATCAAGGGCGCGACGGCCTACGTGCTGCGCGCCCACAAGCTCGGGTCCTGAGGCTCGAGCACCACCAGAGAGAGAAGAGGGGTCGCGATGGGTGCAGCAGTACTGGTCGTGTTCGCGCTGTTCCTGATCTTTGTCGTCCTCGTGCTCGCGAAGACGATCAGGATCATTCCGCAGGCGCGTGCGGGCATCGTGGAGCGGTTCGGGAAGTACAAGACGACCCTGCAGCCGGGACTGAACGTGGTCACGCCGTTCGTCGACCGGGTCCGCTACGTCATCGACATGCGCGAGCAGGTGGTCTCCTTCCCGCCGCAGCCGGTGATCACCGAGGACAACCTGGTGGTCTCCATCGACACGGTCATCTACTTCCAGGTGACCGACCCGGTGTCGGCGACGTACGAGATCGCCAACTACATCTCGGCCATCGAGCAGCTCACCATGACCACCCTGCGCAACATCGTCGGTGGCATGGACCTCGAGCAGACCCTGACCTCGCGCGAGGACATCAACCGCGGTCTCTCCGGCGTGCTCGACGAGGCGACCGGCCGCTGGGGCGTGCGCGTCGGACGCGTCGAGATCAAGGGCATCGACCCGCCGCCGTCGATCAAGGACTCGATGGAGAAGCAGATGCGCGCCGACCGCGACAAGCGTGCGGTGATCCTCACCGCCGAGGGTCAGCGGCAGTCCGCCATCCTCACCGCGGAGGGCAACAAGCAGGCCGCGATCCTGTCGGCCGAGGGTGACCGCGAGGCGCTGATCCTGCGCGCGCAGGCCAACCGCGAGGCCGCGATCCTCAAGGCCCAGGGTGAGGGGCAGGCCATCCAGACCGTGTTCCAGGCCATCCACGACGGACAGCCCGACCAGGCGCTGCTGGCCTACCAGTACCTCCAGATGATGCCGAAGATCGCCGAGGGCTCCGCCAACAAGGTGTGGGTGGTGCCGTCCGAGATCACCAAGGCGCTCGAGGGGCTCGGCTCCGCGGTCCACGAGGTCGCCGGGATCCCCAAGTACTCCGGGGGTCCGCGGGTGCGGGTCGACACCGACCCGGAGGCTGCCCGGAGCAGCGATGCCGCCTCGATCCTGGCGGACACGCACGCAGAGGTCGAGAAGGCGATCGCCGCGGCCGAGGGGGCCGCGCGCTCGACGGGCCGGTCCCGGCGCGGCGCCACCGCCCGCCACGCCTCCGGCGACGGCCCGAGTGACCCGACCGACTCCACCGGAGAGGCGCCGCCGCGCGCAGTGAGCTTCTGGGAGATCGTCGCCATCCTGTTCGCAGGCATGGCGGCCGGGACCATCAACACCGTGGTGGGGTCGGGAACGCTGATCACGTTCCCGACCCTCCTCGCGTTCGGCATTCCTCCGGTGACCGCCAACGTCTCGAACACGATCGGGCTCGCCCCGGGATCGCTGTCCGGGGCGATCGGCTACCGGCGCGAGCTCGAGGGCCAGCGCACCCGCCTGTTCCGGCTCGGCAGCGCCTCCTTCATCGGCGGCATCGCCGGGGCGTTGCTGCTCCTGCTGCTGCCCTCGTCGGCGTTCGACGCGATCGTGCCGGTGCTGATCGTGCTCGGCTGCGTGCTCGTGGTCGTCGGACCCCGGATCCAGCGCCGGGTCGCGGCCCGCGCCGAGGAGCGCGGTGGCGTGGCCGAGCACGGCGTCTGGTGGGTGTGGCCCGCCGTACTGGCCGCAGGTGTGTACGGCGGCTACTTCGGCGCCGCCCAGGGCGTCCTGCTGATGGCGATCCTCGGCATCGGCGTCGTCGACTCGATGCAGCGGCACAACGCCACCAAGAACGTGCTCGCGCTCATCGTCAACGGGATCGCGGCGATCGCGTTCATCATCCTGGACTTCGTGCACATCCCCGGCCTGGAGGGTGGCCACGTCGACTGGGCGGTGGCGTTGCTCATCGCCATCGGCTCGACCATCGGCGGCCAGCTCGGCGCCACCGTCGGCCGCCGTCTCCCCCCGAACGTGCTCCGCGCCGTGATCGTCGTGGTCGGCGTCGTCGCCGTGGTCAGCTTCGTCTTCTGACCGGCGCTTGCGTCATACGAATTGGTGCCTGGAGCGCTCGATTCGTATGACGCACGCGGCACTCAGGACTCCTGGAGCTCCATCACGCCGGTCGCCACGGCAGCCGCGGCCACGACGGTCAGCAGGAAGCCGGCCTTCTTCGGGACCGAGCCGGTGGCCGCCGAGGCGATGCCGGTGAAGGCGTCGGCACCGTCGACGGCGACGCCGAGCTGGACGAGCCGGCGGCGTGCCTCGCCCGACGCCGCCAGCGTGATCGCGCCGAGGGCGATCTCGCGCGAGCCGAACATGCGGCCCATGTAGGACAGCTGCGGGTTCGACTTCGGGTCGAGCAGGAAGAGCTTCCCGGTCAGCGAGGGGAAGAGCAGGGACAGCGTGCCGATGGTGATGCGGCCGTAGGCGAGGCCGGAGATGGGATCCATGACCGGAGGCTAGCGCTAGCGGCTCACTCGACGTACGCCGAGAGCCAGCGACCCAGCTCGTCGTACACCTTCGTCCGCGCCGGCTCGGGGGAGAGCACCACGTCGTGGATCGGCGCCGTGCACCTGCGCGATGGTCACGTGGTGGGAGAGCTCGGGGGCGCGTCGGCGCAGCCGCTCGACGTCGAGCACCACGTCGGTGCAGGTCAGGTCGGGGTCGTCGACCGAGGTCGGCACGGACGACCGGTCGGAGGTGATCATCAGCAGCGGCGACTCGATCTCCAGCCCCCGGGCGACGCGCGCCTGGCCGGTGCGGATGGCGCGGATCCAGCCGGCGTACACGGGGTACGACGCCAGCGGCTTCCACTCGAGGTTGAAGTCCCACTCGCCGATGTGGTCGCGGTGCAGGCTGCGCGCGTAGACGCCACTGACCTCGCGCGGGATCTGCCGCTTCGGGTCGATCGCCCCCAGGCGCTGGATGACCGGCAGCGCGAGCAGCCGGGTGAACGCATCGCCCTGCATGTCGATCCAGGGCGCGTTCAGGAAGACCCCGGCGGCGGGCAGACCCCGGTCGTGCAGCCACAGCGGGACGGTGAGCCCACCCGTCGAGTGCGCCGAGAACACGACGTGGTCGTGGTCCTCGGCGATCAGGCGGTAGGCGAGGTCGAGCTCCTCGTAGTACGCGTGCAGGTCGGCGACGTAGTTCGGCGTCTGGTTCGGGCGCAGCGAGCGGCCGTACTTGCGCAGGTCGAGCGCGAAGAAGTCGTAGCCCCGGTCCACCCAGAAGTCCGCGAGCCCGGTCTGGAAGAAGTAGTCGGCGAAGCCGTGCACGTGCAGCACGGCCTTGCGCGTCGACGACTCGGCCGGTCGGCGGACCAGGGTCGCGACGACCTCACCCTCGTCGTCGGGCCGGAGCTGCAGCGTCTGTGCGGTGTACGGCGGCCCGAGGACGTCGGTCACCACTGACACGTCGGGCTCGGCCATGGCGTGATCCTGCCATGACCGAGCCCGGTGTCCTGGTCGGTGCGGGCTACTTGCTCGCGTTGGTGTCCGACTCGACGATCGGGTCGCTCGCGTCGTCCTGCGCCTCGTCCGGCTGGGCGCCCGGCGCACCGAGGTCGGCGCCCTCGCGGACGAGCTCCTCGATCTTCTTGCCGCACTCGGCGTCGACGTGGTGCCAGTACTGGAAGGCGCGCTCGAGCACGTCGCCCTCGACGCCGCCCAGCAGGTGACCGGCCACCGTCTTGACGAACGCCTCGCGCTGCTCGTCGTCCCAGACCTCGCGCACGAGGGTGCCGGCCTGCGAGAAGTCGTCGTCGTCCTCGCGCAGCGTGTAGGCCTGCCGCACCATGGCACCGTCGGTCTCCCAGCCCGGGTCGACCTCGCCGACGTTGTCGGCGTACCCGCGGCCGAACGAGTTCGGCGCGTAGACCGGGTCGTCGCCGCGGTGCTCGTAGGCCATCGGCCCGTCCTGCGTGTAGGTGTTCACCTCGACGTGCGGCCGGTTGACGGGCAGCTGCAGGTAGTTCGGACCGATCCGGTGGCGGTGCGTGTCGGAGTACGAGAACGCCCGACCCAGCAGCATCTTGTCGGGGCTGAAGCCGATGCCCGGGCACCAGCGCGCTCGGCTCGAAGGCGGCCTGCTCGATCTGCGCGAAGAAGTTCTCCGGGTTGCGGTTCAGCGTCATCGTGCCGACCTTGATCAGCGGGTAGTCGCTGTGCGGCCAGATCTTGGTGAGGTCGAACGGGTTGATCCGGTAGGTCTTCGCGTCGTCGTACGGCATCGCCTGGATCGACAGCGTCCAGCTCGGGAAGTCACCCTTGGCGATCGAGTCGTGGAGGTCGCGGCGGTGGAAGTCGGCGTCCTCGCCGGCGATCTGGGTGGCGTCCTCGTCCTTGAGGCCCTCGACGCCCTGGTTGCTGTGGAAGTGGTACTTGACCCAGTGCTTCTCGCCGGCCTCGTTGACCCAGAGGTAGGTGTGCGAGCCGTAGCCGTTCATGTGGCGGTAGGTCTTCGGGATGCCGCGGTCGCCCATCAGGTAGGTGACCTGGTGCGCCGACTCCGGGTTGAGGCTCCAGAAGTCCCACTGCATGTTGTTGTCGCGCAGGCCGTTGCCGCCGCGACGCTTCTGCGAGCGGATGAAGTGCGGGAACTTCATGGTGTCGCGGATGAAGAAGACCGGGGTGTTGTTGCCGACGAGGTCGTAGTTGCCCTCGTCGGTGTAGAACTTCAGCGCGAAGCCACGCGGGTCGCGCCAGGTGTCGGGGGAGCCCTGCTCGCCGGCCACGGTGGAGAAGCGGGCCAGCATCTCGGTCTTCACGCCCGGCTGGAACAGCCCGGCCTTGGTGTACGCCGAGACGTCCTCGGTCGTCTCGAACTCACCGAAGGCACCCGAGCCCTTGGCGTGCACGTTGCGCTCGGGGATGCGCTCCCGGTTGAAGTGCGCCATCTGGTTCAGGAAGTGCACGTCGTGGAGCAGGATCGGCCCGTCGGGACCGATCGTCAGGCTGTTGCGGTCGCTCGGCGCGGGGGCGCCGGTGTCGGTCGTCGAGCCGATGGTGGCCTCGGACGACGGAGCCGTCGCGATGGAAGTGCCGTCGTTCGGCTGGGGCAGGTCTGTCATGGCTCACTCCTCGTCAGTCGTCGTGCCGGTCCGGGAAGGGCACACCGTGCCCGTACCCACGGACCTTCGACACAACCACCCAGACTGGAATGAATCAAATGACAGCCGGTGACCGGATGGGCAGAACTGTCAGCGGAGGGGCGATGTTTCAACCCTCCAGTGACGTGGTTTGGCCGGGCGCCCGGCCAAACCGCAGCCCCGGAACGAGGCTCAGTGCTGGTAGGTCCCCGTCACGATCGCGCGGCCGGCGGTCTTGAACGCCAGGTTGAAGCTGACCACCGCGGGCGAGGCCTCGGAGTCGACGCCGAGCGACTCCTCGGTCACCGCGTGCACCACGAAGAAGTAGCGGTGCACCTGGTCGCCCTCCGGCGGAGCGGCACCCATGAACGCCTTGGTGCCGCCGTCGTTGCGGCACATGAACGCGTTGCCCGGGCAGGGTGGCGCCCTCGGCACCGGCTCCGGCGTCGAGCGAGGTCACGTCGGCCGGGAGGTCGACGAGCACCCAGTGCCAGAAGCCCGACGGGGTCGGGGCGTCGGGGTCGAAGCAGGTCACCGTGAAGCTCTTGGTGCCCTCGGGGACGTCGCTCCAGGACAGCTGCGGCGAGCTGTCGCCCTCGGCGTTGACCTGGTCGTCCTTGAGCGGCTGGCCGTCGGTGACGTCGTCACTCGTGACGGTGAAGCTCGGGGCCGGCGGGAGCAGGTCGTAGGGATCGGGGCTGACGGGGCGTTCGATGCTCATGGTCACCGAACTTAGTCCGCAGGCTGGGAGGGGCAAACCCGTCCGCCATCGGAGATGGACACAATGGACCCGTGGACACACCTCCGGACGAGTACGGCGACCCCCCGATCTACCCGGTCGGCCTCCGGCTCGCAGGCCGCAAGGTCCTCGTCGTGGGCGGGGGCAACGTCGCGCAGCGCCGGGTGCCCGACACTGATCGCCGCCGGAGCCGACGTGCGAGCTCGTGTCCCCGGAGGTCACCCCCGCCATCGAGGGCCTGGTCGGCTCCGGCGAGGTGCGCTGGCTCGAGCGCGGCTTCGAGGACGCGGATCTCGAGGGCGCCTGGTACGTGATGGCCGCCACCGACGACCCCGACGTCAACGAGCGGGTCAGCGAGCTGGCCGAGGAGCGACGCGTCTTCTGCGTGCGGGCCGACGACGCGTACGCCGCGACCGCGTTCACGCCCGCCGTCGGGCGCCACGCCGGCGACACGATCGCGGTGATGGGCAGCTCGGCGGGGGAGCGCGACCCGCGCCGCCACGCCAGCCTGCGCGACGACATCGTCACCGCCATGCGCGAGGGTGCGCTCGCCACCAGGCACCACCGCGACCACGGTCCGGGGGTCGTGCTCGTCGGCGGCGGTCCCGGCGACCCCGAGCTCATCTCCGTCGCCGGGCGCAAGGCGCTGATGGAGGCCGACATCGTGGTCGCCGACCGCCTCGCGCCGCGCGAGCTGCTCGCCGAGCTGCCGGCGGACACCGAGATCGTCGACGTCGCCAAGCTCCCGCGCGGCCGCTCCGCCCACCAGGACCAGATCAACGAGGTCATCGTCGAGGCGGCGAAGGCGGGCAAGCGGGTGGCCGGTTCAAGGGCGGCGACAACTTCGTCTTCGGCCGCGGCTACGAGGAGGTCATCGCCTGCCAGGAGGCCGGCGTCCCGGTGACCGTCATCCCCGGCATCAGCAGCCCGCTCGCGGTGCCCGGCCGTGGCCGGGATCCCGGTCACCCACCGCGGCGTCACCCACGACCTCACCATCGTCTCCGGGCACCTGCCGCCCGGCCACCCCGAGTCGCTCGTCCAGTGGGGCGCGCTCGCCAGCCTGCGCGGCACGATCGTGCTGATGATGGCCGTCGAGAACGCCCCGCTCATCGCCGAGGTGCTGCTGCGCGGCGGCCGGGACGCGCGCACCCCGGTGGCGGTGATCTGCGACGGCACCATGCCGACCGAGCGCACCGTGCTGAGCACGCTCGGCAACCTCGCCGACGACCTCGTCACCCACGACGGTGCACCCACCCGCGATCATCGTCATCGGCGAGGTCGTGGCCATCGCCCGACCCGATGACTACCCGGTTCCGGAGCAGCGCTGAGCGTGGCGACGTACGTCGAGATCGACGACCCGGCCGACCCACGCCTCGCTGACTACCGCGACCTGCGCGACGTACAGCTGCGGCAGTCGCTGGAGGCCGAGCACGGGCTGTTCCTCGCCGAGGGCGCGAAGGTCGTACGACGGGCCGCCGAGGCCGGCTTCCCGGTCCGGTCCTTCCTGATGGCGCCGCGCTGGCTCGACGGGCTCGACGACGTGCTCGGAGCGACCGACGCGCCCTGCTACGTGGTCAGCGAGGCGCTCGCCGAGCAGGTGACCGGCTTCCACGTCCACCGCGGCGCGCTGGCCTCGCTGGCGCGGACGCCGCTGCCGTCCGTCGACGAGGTGCTCGACGGGGCCCGCACCGTCGTCGTCTGCGAGGACGTCGTCGACCACACCAACGTCGGCGCCATCTTCCGGTCCGCGGCCGCGCTCGGGGTCGACGCCGTGCTGCTGGCCCCGCGGTGCGCCGATCCGCTCTACCGGCGCTCGGTGAAGGTGGCGATGGGCGCGGTGTTCGCGCTGCCCTGGACCCGCCTGCACCGACTGGTACGACGCGCTGCCCGACCTGAGCCGCCGCGGCTTCCACACGGTCGCCCTCACCCTGGCCGACGACGCCGTCCCGATCGAGGAGGCGGTGTCCGGACTGGACAGGTTGGCCCTGGTTGTCGGGTCGGAAGGTCATGGTTTGTCCGACCGCTGGCAACGCTCCGCCGAGCGCCGTGCGGTGATCCCGATGGGGCGCGGGATCGACTCCCTCAACGTGGCGGCCGCGACCGCGGTCGCCTGCTACGCAGCGTCGCGGAGGCGAATCACACCGGAAGGCTGAGTTTGCTCCTATTCTGTGCGCGTGGGGTGGGAGGAAAGTCCGGCTGAGGCGTCGTCCAGCGACCTGGTCGCGCACGTGTCCGACTACGCCATCATCGGCCTGGACCCGCAGGGCACGATCACCTCCTGGAACCTGGGTGCGGAGAAGCTCAAGGGGTACACCCGCGACGAGGCGATCGGGCGCAGCTTCGCGATGTTCTACTCCGACGAGGACCGGCGCGCCGGGCTGCCCCTCACGCTGCTCATGCAGGCCCGCGACGAAGGCCGTGTCGAGCACCTCGGCTGGCGGGTGCGCAAGGACGGCACCCGGTTCTGGGGCGACGTGGTCATCACCGCGCTGCACGACGAGCACGGCGCACTCACCGGCTTCGTCAAGGTCACCCGCGACCTCACCGAGCAGCACGCCCTCGAGACCGCACTGAAGTCCAGCGAGGAGCGACTGCGGCTGCTGGTCGGGCAGGTCGTCGACTACGCGATCATCGCCCTCGACCCCCAGGGCATCATCCAGACCTGGAACCTCGGCGCCGAGCGGGTCAAGGGCTACACCGCCGAGGAGATCATCGGGCGCAGCTTCGCGACCTTCTACACCGACGAGGACCGCCGCGACGGGCTGCCGATGAAGCTCCTGACGACCGCCCGCGAGCAGGGGCGGGTCGAGCACCTCGGCTGGCGGGTGCGCAAGGACGGCACCCGCTTCTGGGGCGACGTCGTCATCACCGCGCTGCACGACGAGGCGGGCGACCTCACCGGCTACTCGAAGGTCACCCGCGACCTCACCGAGCAGCACGCCCTCGAGACCGCACTGAGGTCCAGCGAGGAACGGCTGCGCCTGCTGGTCGGGCAGGTCGTCGACTACGCGATCATCGCCCTCGACCCCCAGGGCATCATCGAGACCTGGAACCTCGGCGCCGAGCGGGTCAAGGGCTACACCCCCGACGAGGCGATCGGGCGCAGCTTCGCGATGTTCTACACCGAGGAGGACCGCCGACGCGGCCTGCCGCTGGACCTGTTGTCGGTCGCGCGGGAGACCGGCCGGGTCGAGCACACCGGCTGGCGGGTCCGCAAGGACGGCACCCGGTTCTGGGGCGACGTGGTCATCACCGCGCTGCACGACGAGCACGGCAACCTCGCCGGCTACGCCAAGGTGACCCGCGACCGCACCGACGTCAAGGCGCTCGAGGACGCCCAGGACGCGTTCTACGCCACCTTCAACCACGACTTCCGGACGCCGGTCACCGCCATCAAGGGCTTCGTCGACGCGATCCGCCACGCCGACGACGAGACCCGGGCCCATCCTGATCGACAGGGTCGAGTCGAGCGCGGACCGCCTGCTCGGGATGGTCGAGGGACTGGTCGAGTTCGCCAGCCAGCGCGCCGGGCAGGCCACGCTGGTGCTGGCCGACATCGACCTGTCGCAGGTGGCACGCAGCGCGGTCCACGACCTCTCCACCCACTTCGACCCCGCCCGGGTGCACGTCGCCGACGACGTCGCACTCGCCACCGCCAACGGGGTCGCGATGCACCGCGTGATCACGAACCTCGTGGTCAACGCGCTGAAGTACTCCCCGCCCGACTCGCTGGTGGACATCACCTTCAGCCGTGCGCGGGCGGGATTCCAGCAGATGTCCGTGCGTGACCGCGGACGCGGGATCGACCCGCGGCGACATCGACCACATCTTCGACGAGTTCGTGCGCGGCCGGATGGCCGAGGACGACGGCGGCACCGGTCTCGGCCTCGCGAGCGTGCGCGAGCTGGTCCGCCAGCAGAACGGCACGGTCTCGATCCAGAGCGAGGTCGGAGTGGGCACCACCGTCACGGTGGAGCTGCCCTCGCACGCCTACCTGAAGCCGTCGGCTCCCAGTCAGCGCTCGGGATCGACCTCCGACGGCGTCGGTCACGCCTCCGGCGGTCGTGGACGGTGCCGGACGACGCCGCCCCGTCGCCGGCCACGACCGGCCACTGCCCGGGGTAGTCCTCGGCAGCGTCCTCCATCTGCTTGCGCAGCTTCTTGCGCGCGCGGTTGTTCAGCCGGTCGCCGAACACCATCCCGACCGTGTGGTCGGTCTCGTGCTGGAGGCACCGGGCGAACAGCCCGCCGCCCTCGTAGACGACGTCCTCACCGTCGAGGCCCTGGCCGACCACCTTCGCGTGGTCGGGACGGGCGCAGTCGACGAAGGCACCCGGGTAGGAGAGGCAGCCCTCCTCGGAGTCGTCGAGCTTGCGGTCCTTGCCCTCCGGCAGCTCGACGAGCGGGTTGCAGACCACGCCGCGATGGATGATGCCGTCGTCGTCGGGGCAGTCGAAGACGAACACCGCCAGGTCGACCCCGATCTGGCAGGCGGCGAGCCCGACCCCGTCGGCGGCGTACATCGTCGCGACCATGTCGGCGACCAGGCTGCGCAGCTCCTCGTCGTACGACGTGACCGGGCGTGCCTTGCGGTGCATCACCTCGGTGCCCCACCGGGTCACCGGGCGGACGGTGCCGTCGGCCGGGAGCTCGGCCGACGTGGGGGACACGGGGAGCGCGTCGCGTCCCGGGGAGGAGGTTGCCTCGGAGCTGGACATGAGGGGAATGGTATGCGTGAGCCGCGACACGTGGGCAAACTGTGGCGCAATGTGTAACTCACAGTTACATTCGGTGTCATGTCCTCGAACGCCAGCCAGCGCGAGACCCTGAAGCTGCCGTGGAGCCTGCTCCGGGCCGGCGGCCGCCACGGTCTCTCCGACAACGAGACGCGCGACCCCATCGGGCTCGCCGTGCTCGCCCTGAACAAGTTCGCCTCCAGCGACCTGATCGACCGCCTCGGCATCCGGAAGGCGAGCGAGCAAACGGTCTACCGGGTGACCAGCGCCGGGTTCCGCACCGCGGGCAACGTCGGTCGCACCTTCGCCCGCGCCGGCAAGGCCACGCGTGGCAACCGCGTGCCCGCCGCGAAGAACACCGGGCTGTTCGACCTGACCCCGGGCGAGGACGAGCAGATGCTCGCCGACGTCGTGGGGGAGTTCGCCGAGGAGATGGTCCGCCCGGCGGCCTCCGACGCCAACGAGGCCTGCACCGCGCCCGACGACCTGCTCAAGGCGTCGCTGGAGATCGGCCTGCCGATCCTCGGCGTGCCCGAGGACCTCGGTGGCATCGCGACCGAGCGCTCCGCCGTGGCGGGCGCCCTGGTGCACGAGGCGCTCGCGAAGGGCGACATGGGCCTGGCCGTGGCGCTCCTCGCTCCCGGCGCCGTGGCCACCGCGCTGTCGCTGTGGGGGAGCGACGAGCAGCAGTCGACGTACCTGCCCGCGTTCACCGGCGACGAGGTACCTGCCGCCGCACTCGCTCTGGCCGAGCCGACTCCGCTGTTCGACCCGACCAGTCCGGCCACCACGGCTGAGGCCAAGGGCGACGGCTTCGTGCTCAACGGGGTGAAGTCCGGAGTGGTGCGTGGCGCGGACGCCGAGCTGTTCGTCGTGGGCGCCGAGCTCGACGGCAAGCCGCAGCTGTTCCTCGTGGAGTCGAAGGCCGACGGCATCACCATCGAGTCCGACCCGTCGATGGGGCTGCGCGCCGCCAGCCTGTCGCGCCTCGTCCTCAAGGACGTCGCCGTCGAGAAGATCGCGCTGCTCGGCGACGCCGACGACTACCTCGACTGCGTGCGCTTCTCCCGCCTGGCCTGGTGCGCGCTGGCCGTCGGTACGGCGCAGGCCGTGCTCGACTACGTCACCCCCTACGTCAAGGAGCGCGAGGCGTTCGGCGAGCCGATCGCGCACCGCCAGTCGGTGGCGTTCATGGTCGCCAACATCGCCATCGAGCTCCAGGGCATGCGGCTGGTGACCTGGAAGGCCGCCGGCCGCGTCGCGCAGGGCAAGCCCGCCGAGCGCGAGATCGCCCTGGCCCGCCGGCTCTGCGCCGAGCGCGGCATGCAGATCGGCCTGGACGGCGTACAGCTGCTGGGCGGACACGGCTTCGTCAAGGAACACCCCGTGGAGCGGTGGTACCGCGACCTGCGAGCCATCGGCCTGATGGAAGGAGCGGTCCTCGTCTGAGGACGACCACACCATGATCAATCTCGAGACCCCCAAGAAGATCCGCCCGCTCATCGACCAGGCCCACCAGGTCGCGATGAACATGCTGCGGCCGATCTCGCGCAAGTACGACGAGGCCGAGCACGAGTACCCCAAGGAACTCGACATGCTCGCCGCGATGATCGACGGCATCTCCGAGTCCGGAGCGACCGGTGGTGCAGGTGCGGCCGGCGTACGCCGCAGCGAGAAGCCTGAGGAGAAGCAGGGAAACAAGAACGGCGCCAACCTCGCGTCCGTGCTCTCCATCATGGAGATGTGCTGGGGCGACGTCGGCCTGCTGCTCTCGATGCCCCGCCAGGGCCTCGGCAACTCGGCGATCGCCTCGGTGGCGAGCGACGAGCAGCTCGAGCGGTTCGCCGGCACCTGGGCCGCGATGGCGATCACCGAGCCCGGCACCGGGTCGGACTCCGCGCAACATCCAGACCACCGCGCGCAAGGACGGCGACGAGTACGTCATCAACGGCGAGAAGATCTACGTCACCTCGGGCGAGCGCGCCGACAGCGTGGTGGTGTGGGCGACCCTCGACAAGAGCCTGGGCCGCGCGGCGATCAAGTCGTTCGTGGTCGAGAAGGGCACGCCCGGCATGCGGGTGGAGCGGCTCGAGCACAAGCTCGGCATCCGCGCCTCCGACACCGCGGTGATCATCTTCGAGGACTGCCGCGTCCCGGCCGAGAACCTGCTCGGCTCCGCCGACGTCGACCCCAAGCAGGGCTTCGCCGGCGCGATGGCGACCTTCGACAACACCCGTCCGCTGGTCGCCGCGATGGCGGTCGGCTGCGCCCGGGCGTCGCTCGACCTGACCCGCGAGATCCTCGAGGACGCCGGCGTCGTCGTCGACTACGACAAGCCGGCGCTCACCCAGTCGGCGGCGGCGGCGACCTTCCTCCAGCTCGAGTCGGACTGGGAGGCGGCGTACCTGCTCACCCTGCAGTCCGCCTGGATGGCCGACAACCGCGAGCCCAACTCGATGCAGGCCTCGATGGCGAAGGCCAAGGCCGGCCGGGTGGGCTCCGACGTCACCCTGCGCTGCGTCGAGCTGGCCGGCACGTTCGGCTACTCCGAGACCGAGCTGCTCGAGAAGTGGGGCCGCGACTCCAAGATCCTCGACATCTTCGAGGGCACCCAGCAGATCCAGCAGCTGATCGTGGCCCGGCGGCTGCTGGGGTTGAGCTCGGCGGAGCTGAAGTAGGGGCTGCGGCGGCGGTTTCCCCGGGCGCCCGGGGAAACCGCGACGCCGGTAGGCCGATACTTTGCCCGCACCGCCTCCAGTTCTGCCCGCCAGCCCTGTCCGTTTTGTACGACGGCGGGGTCACGCGCCAGGTCCGGGCCCGGCGAGGGTGTACGCCGGCCGGCTCGCGCCCAGTGGCAGGGTGGCGTCATGACGAAGCGCACCGACCGGATCGTCGAGGTGTTCAAGGACGCCTTCGACCCGCTGATGCAGGCCGACCCGCTGGCGTTCCGGACCAAGTACCGGAAGATGGCCGCCGACCCGCACGCGTTCTACCGCGGCTCGGCCTGCCTCTACTACGCCGACGTCACGACCACGGGTGACCCCTGGGTCGACGAGCGCAGCGGCGCGATCTGGATCCACGGCGACCTGCACGTCGAGAACTTCGGCACCTACCTCAACTCCGACGGCCGGCTCGTCTTCGACGTCAACGACTTCGACGAGGCCTACATCGGGCACTTCACCTGGGACCTCCAGCGGTTCGCGGCCAGCCTGGCGCTGCTCGGCTGGCAGAAGGCCCTGCCCGAGGACGACATCCGCTCCCTGATCGCCCGCTACGTGCGCGCCTACCTCCGGCAGGTCGACCAGTACGCCGGGAGCGACGACGACGAGGACTTCGCCCTGCACCTCGACAACACCGAGGGCCCGGTGCAGGAGGCGCTCGTGAACGCCCGCAAGATCCGCCGGGCCGACCTGCTCGACGAGATGACGTACGTCGACGCGGGTGTGCGGATGTTCTCCCACGACCCGTCGGTGCGGCCCCTGCCCAAGCGCGAACGGGCCAAGGTGGAGAAGGCGTTCGCGGCGTACGTCGAGACGATCCCGCACTCGAAGCGCTTCGACCGCGAGCTGTTCTACGAGCTGCGCGACGTCGTCGGCAAGTCCGGGTTCGGCATCGGCAGTGCCGGCCTGCCGGCGTACAACTTCCTGGTCGAGGGCTACAGCCAGGCGCTCGACAACGACGTGGTGCTCTCGATGAAGCAGGCCAACGTCCCGGCCGTGAGCCGCTTCAGCGACAGCCGCGCGGTCGACCGCTACTTCGAGCACGAGGGTCACCGGACAGCGGTCAGCCAGCGTGCCCTCCAGGTGCACACCGACCCCCTGCTCGGCCACGCCGAGCTGGACGGCGTCGGCTACGTCGTCGCCGAGGTGTCGCCCTACGAGGTGGACCTGGCCTGGGAGAACATCACCGAGCCCGACGAGATGGCAGCCGTCGTCGACCTGCTCGGCCGGGCGACCGCCAAGATCCACTGCGCGAGCGACGAGGACAGCGACCAGGACCTGGTCGACTTCCAGGTCGAGGAGGCGATCGTGTCGACGTTGCAGAACCGTCGTCGTGCCTTCACCGACCACATCGTCGACTTCGGCCTGTCCTACGCCGACCGCGTCCGGCGCGACCACGCGCTCTTCGTGGAGGCGTTCCGCAGCGGCGAGATCGGGGTCGCCGCGACCTAGTCGTGCTGGTCGGCGAGCCGGGCGCCCGGCCCCGGCTCGGCGAGGATGTACGCCGGCCGGCCCCAGCCGCGCGCCACGAACGCCGTGGTGACCGCTGCCTGCACCGCGTCGACCCGCTCGGTCGGCACCAGCGCGATCGCGGAGCCGCCGAAGCCGCCACCGGTCATCCGGGCTCCGACCGCGCCGGCCTCGCAGCGCCACGTCGACGGTCACGTCGAGCTCCTCGCAGGACACCTCGTAGTCGTCGCGCAGCGAGACGTGCGAGGCGACCAGCAGCGGACCGAGCGCGTCCCAGTCGTCCGCGTGCAGCGCCTCGACGAACGCGTCCACCCGTGCCACCTCGCTGACCACGTGTCGCGCTCGGCGCAGCAAGGGGTCGGACAGCCCGGTGAGGTCCGAGGCCAGCGCCAGCTGCGCCAGGCCGAGCACCTTCGCCGCCTCCCACGCCTCGTCGCGCCGGGAGCCGTAGCCGCCGTCGGTGAGCGTGTGGCTCACCTTCGTGTCGATCACCAGCAGCGCGAGCCCGTGCGCCGACGGGTCGAAGGGCACCTGCTCCCGGCTCCCGGACGCGAAGTCGATCAGCAACGCCTGCGAGGCCTCGCCGTACACCGCGATCGCCTGGTCGAGCCCGCCGGTCGGCGCGCCGACGTACTCCTGCTCCGCGCGCACGCAGGCCGCCACGATCTCCTCGTGCGAGCGTCCCAGCGAGAACACCTCGTCGAGGGCGAAGGCCACGCTGCACTCGAGCGCTGCCGAGCTCGACAGCCCTGCACCGATCGGTACGTCGCTGCTGATCTCGACGTCGACGCCTGTCACGGACGTCGAGCGCCAGCACCACACCCGTGACGTACGACGCCCACTGCTCCGCCTCGTCGAGACGGCCGACGCGGCCCTCCCACGAACGCGAACCGCTGACCACGCGCACGACGTCGTCGCCTCGAGGGGTGACCGTCGCCTGCGTCACCTGGGTCAGCGCGATCGGCAGGCAGCGACCGCCGTTGTAGTCCACGTGCTCGCCGATGAGGTTCACCCGCCCGGGAGCGATGCCGGTCACCGAGGTGCGGCGGGTAGATTCGACTCCCGTGCGATTCCTCTCAGACACGCGGCCAGCGTATGACCTGACCTACGACGACGTGTTCATGGTGCCCCGGCGCTCCGGCGTCGCCTCGCGCTACGACGTCGACCTGGCCTCCGGCGACGGCACGGGTACGACGATCCCGATCGTCGTCGCGAACATGACCGCCGTCTCGGGCCGCCGGATGGCCGAGACGATCGCGCGCCGCGGCGGCATCAGCGTGCTCCCGCAGGACATCCCGCTCGACATCGTCGAGGAGGTCGTCGGCTGGGTGAAGGGACGTCACCCGGTCTTCGAGACCCCGATCACCCTGCAGCCGACCGACACGGTCAGCGACGCGCTCGCGCTGCTGCCGAAGCGCGCCCACCGCGCCGCCGTCGTGCTCGAGGAGGGGCGGCCCGTCGGCGTGATCACCGAGGCCGACTGCCTCGGCGTCGACCGCTTCACCCAGGTCGGGCCACGTGATGACCACCGACATGGTCACGCTGAAGCACACGATGGAGCCGCGCGAGGCCTTCGACGTGCTCTCCTCGACCCGGCACCGGCTGGCCCCGGCCGTCGACGACGACGGGGCACTGGTCGGCATCCTGACCCGCACCGGCGCACTCCGCTCGACGATCTACCGGCCCGCCCTCGACCACCTCGACCGCCTCAAGGTGGGCGCCGCCATCGGGGTGAACGGCGACGTCGCCGGCAAGACCAAGCGGCTGCTGGAGATGGGCGTCGACTGTCTCGTGGTCGACACCGCGCACGGACACCAGGAGCGGATGCTCGAGGCGCTGGCCGCCGTACGCTCCGTCGACCCGAAGGTCCCGGTCGTCGCCGGCAACGTGGTCGCCGCTGACGGCGTGCACGACCTGGTCGAGGCAGGTGCCGACATCGTCAAGGTCGGCGTCGGCCCCGGGGCGATGTGCACCACGCGGATGATGACCGGCGTCGGGCGGCCGCAGTTCAGCGCCGTCGTCGAGTGCGTCGAAGCCGCCCGCCGCCACGGCAAGCACGTCTGGGCCGACGGGGGAGTGCGCCACCCGCGCGACGTCGCGCTCGCCCTGGCCGCCGGCGCCTCGCAGGTGATGATCGGGTCCTGGTTCGCCGGCACCCACGAGTCGCCCGGCGACCTGCACATCAACACCGACGGACGCCCCTACAAGGAGAGCTTCGGGATGGCCTCGGCGCGCGCCGTGGCCGGTCGTACGTCGAGCGACAGCGCCTTCGACCGGGCGCGCAAGTCCCTCTACGAGGAGGGCATCTCGTCCTCGCGGATGTTCCTCGACCCCGAGCGTCCGGGCGTGGAGGACCTCGTCGACGAGATCTGCTCGGGCGTCCGCTCCGCTGCGACGTACGCCGGGGCGCACGACCTCGAGGAGTTCCACGAGCGTGCCGTCATCGGCGTCCAGTCGCCGGCCGGCTTCGCCGAGGGCCGTCCGCTCCCCGGGGGCTGGTGAGCCGGTCCGTCAGGCGGCCGCGGGTGCGAACGGGTGCAGCGTCTCCTCGCCTCCGCGCACCTCGACGCAGCTGGACTCGGGCACCTCGCTCCAGGCGCCCTTCAGGTCACCGAGGGGTTCCGAGACGATGAGCCGGGCGTCGTCGGAGAGCTCGTGCAGCGTCGTGTTCTCCGGGTAGTGCGCCCTCAGCGTCGCGATGTCGTTGCTGTGGAACAGCGAACGCGACCGCCCCTCGCTGGAGTAGCGGAACGCCCAGGTGGACTCCCCGTCGGTGGTGGCCACGGTCATCTGGATCGGGTACTCGACACCGTTGCGGTGGCCGGCGTCCTCGATCAGTCCGACGGCCCTGGCGACCGCGGGCACCGGGTCGTCCAGCAGCCCGAAGGTGAGCGCGAGGTAGAAGAACAGCTCGGAGTCCGTCGATCCCTCGATCAACGGGAACAGCGCCGGGTCGACCGCGAAGGCCAGCTCGCGCTTGAGCAGCGGGAAGCCGAAGATCGCGCCGTTGTGCATCCACAGCCAGCGGTCGTGCCGGAACGGGTGGCAGTTGGTCTGCTGCACCGCCGACCCCGTGGTGGCGCGGACGTGCGCGAAGACCCGTCGCGAGGTCGCCTGCGCCGAGAGCTCACGCAGGTTCCGGTCGTTCCACGCGGGCTCGATGCTGGTGAACACACCCGGCGTCTCGAGGGCGCCGTACCAACCGACGCCGAAGCCGTCACCGTTCGTCGTGGTCGCCCCGAGCTCGGAGTGCTTGCTCTGCACCACGATCGAGTTCTTGGGCTTGAAGAGCAGATCCTCCAGGTTGACCGGGGATCCGGAATAGGCCAGCCAGCGACACACGACAACCTCCTCGACGACTCCCATTCACGCCCCGCCGCCGCGCTCGCGGCTCACCCCAGTCGGGTGAGCCACACCGATCCCCCCGATTCCTCGAACGAGTGTCTGTCTTGCTAATGTTGCGTCGCTCTCGTCCGGGTGGCGGAATAGGTAGACGCGCTAGCTTGAGGTGCTAGTGCCCTTTAACGGGCGTGGGGGTTCAAGTCCCCCCTCGGACACCAGACTCAAGGCCTCTGAACTGCGGAAACGCGGTCAGAGGCCTTGTGTTGTCCCATGTGCCGCCAAGTCGGACCACGGGAGTCACGGCCGGTGCGGGCTGCGGAACAGCGGCGGCAGGTAGCGCACCATCAACGTCGACCAGGTCAGGTGGGTCAGCAATGGGGCCTGCAGTCCGCCGGAAGCCCGGCGCTGCAGAGCGAAGAGGCTCCCCATCAAGACGGCTGCCAGGACCAGCGAGGGGTTCCGGGTGGTCGTGGTCGCGAGGGCGTAGATGCCGGTCGAGGCAGTCGCGGCCTGGTGGGAGGGGAGTGCGGCGTACAGGGCGCCACGGAAGAAGATCTCTTCCCCGACGCCGTTGGCGTACGTCGTGAGCAGGACGAGCGGCATGCTGCCTTCCTCGGCGAACTGCAGGATCGAGCTGATGGCGCGCTCGGCGAACGGGATCTGTCGCGCCACCAGCGCCCCCACGTAGAAGACGCCGAATGCTCCGACGCCTGTGGCGATCGGTGTGATCCACGGTCGTCTGAGACGGCGCTCGTGGTCCTCGATCCAGCCGCGGTGCAGCGGGCCGGACGCCAGGCCCCCGATCGACCAGGCCGCGGCCGTGCCGAGAGTCAGCGCGTAGAAGGGCTTGCTGTCCGGCTCGGTCGACAGCGAGATCCCCAGCAGCGTTGCGCCTGCGACGGAGGTGGCGGCGACGACCTTGCGTCGGCGCGCGACCACCTCGGCCGGCTCACGGCGTTCGCCCGCAACGACGTGGGTGATGGGCATCGGGAGCCAGCCCTCGACGGTACGGCGCAGCCGCTTCCAGCGCGTCATCCCGTGGTCAGGTCGCATGAGCATCCCTCTCGTCGCGGGCGGTGGCTCCGATCCTGCCCTGCCTGCGGTGGAGGGACCAGTCTCAGCCGAGCAACGGCCCGGCCCACCGCCAGTCGCCCTCCGGGCCGAGGTACTCGACTCGCTGCACCTCTTCCTCGAGCTCGTCGTCGCCCTCGGCGGCCCAGGCGATCGCCGAGGCGTGGTCCTCGAAGTCGTCCTCGGCGACGACCTGCCCCATCGCGTCGAGGAACCGGTACGTCGTCACGGTCAGGCGGGCTGGATGACGACCTTGAGGGCCAGGTTGTCCGCGGCGTTCTTGAACACGTCGTAGGCCTCGTCCAGCTGGTCGAAGGTGAAGGTGTGGGTGCCCATCTTCTCGCTGGGGATCTTGCCGCTCGCGACCATCTTCAGCAGCGTGGGGATCGACACGGTGTCGACGAGTCCCATGGTGATGCTGATGTTCTGGATCCACAGGTCCTGCATCGGCACCTCGACGGGGGTTCCGTGCACGCCGATGTTGGCCACGGTGCCTCCCGGGCGGACCATGGCGGCCGCGCTGAGCAACGTCTCCGGGTAGCCGACCGCCTCGATCGCCACGTCGACGCCGAGACCGTCGGTGAGCGCGAGGACCTCGGCGACGGTGTCGGGTCCGACCTCGACGGTGTCCGTCGCGCCGAAGTCCACGGCCTTCTCGAGCCGGAACTTGTTGGTGTCGACGGCGATCACGCGCGCGGCACCCCAGAGCCCCGTGGTCAGGATGGCGGAGAGGCCGACGGCTCCCGCGCCGACCACCGCGACGGTGTCGCCCGGGCGTACGCCGCCGGCCAGGACCCCGACCTCGTAGCCGGTGGGCAACGAGTCGGCCAGGAAGATCGCCTTCTCGTCCGAGACGTCCTCCGGCAGGTGGTAGAGCGAGGTGTCCGCGAAGGGCACCCGCACGGCCTCGGCCTGGGTGCCGTCGATCAGGTGGCCGAAGATCCAGCCGATGCCGCCGACCGTCTGGCAGTGCGAGGGCATGTTGCGCTGGCAGTACTCGCACCGTCCGCAGCGCGTGATGGCCGGCACCAGCACCCGGTCGCCGACCTCGAACGAGCTGACGGCGTCACCGACCGCCGTGATCGTGCCCACCGCCTCGTGGCCGAGGATGCGGCCTTCGGTCACCGCAGGGACGTCTCCGGCCAGGATGTGCAGGTCGGTGCCGCAGATGGTGGTGGTGTCGACGCGTACGACGACGTCGGTCGCGTCCTGGATCGCGGCGTCGGGGACGTCGTCCCAGGACTTCTTCCCCGGGCCGTGGTAGACGAGTGCCTTCATGGTTCCTCCAGCTGTGCGTCAGGAGGACGCGCAGTGGTGGCGTCCTGCTCCCGACGCTAGGCACAGCAACGCGGACGCGAAGGTCGCGGAATGAGACACAACTGAGCTCATGTCGGCCGGAACAGCACTCCTCGTCGTCGGCCTCGTCGTCGCCCTGATCGGGGTCGGCCTCGCCCTGCGGCCGCGGCTCGCGGGACGCCCGGCGATGGTCGGGGTGCCGGACGACGACCCGATCCACGACGTGGGCGACGCCCTCGAACGGGTGGCCGAGGCCTTCCACGCGGTCGACCGGGGACTGCGCACCGGCGTGATCGTGGCCGTCGTCGGTCTGGTCGTGGCGGGCATCGGCGCCTACCTCGGCAGCGACGCGCGAGCCCTGGGCGCGGACGTCGGCGGGAGCGGGACCAACGACCACGCCCGTATCGGCGGCACCTGGTAGCCCGACCGGGTAACGGAACGTCACCGCAGGTCAGGACCTTTGGCTCCGGACACGCCTACCAGATCCGTGTGCACTGAGCCTGTTCCACTCGCACCCAGCGAGTGAGGGATCAACGGCGACCACGATCGGCGTGCAGCCGGACAGGTGGTCCCCATGAGACCGAGAAGCATGCTGAGCGCGCTGGCACTGGTCGTCGGCGCAGTGGTGGTGCCCAACCCGGGCGCGACCGCCGCACCGCCGTGTCCCACCGCGATCGCCCACCGGGGCAACACGTTCTCGGGCGGCCCGATCGAGAACAGCATCGGCGCGTTCAACGCCAGCTACAGCGCGGGGGCGAAGTGGTTCGAGGCCGACGTGCAGTTCACCAGTGACAACGTGCCGGTCCTGATGCACGACGCGACCGTGGACCGTACGACGACCGGCACCGGTGCCGTGGCCTCCACGACGGCCGCTCAGTTCACCGCGCTGACGATGAACGACGGACAGCACCCACCGACCCTCGACCAGGCACTGGCCCTGATGCGGGCCAACCCCGCGCGGCAGATGGTCCTCGAGGTCAAGACGGACCTCACCGCGGCCCAACAGGTGATCCTGCTCGACAAGCTCCGAGGCCTGGAGGCCCAGGTCCACCCCAACGGCTTCGTGGCACACCTGTCCAGCTTGCAGGCCCTCAAGCTCGCGGATCCCCAGCTCAGCATCAGCCTGGCGACGTACGATCCGGCGCTGCCCGCCCCGTCGGGGCTCTCCGGCGAGGACATGGAGTTCACCTACATCACCCCCGATCGAGTCACGCAGCTGCACGCGGCCGGGCTCGCAGTGCGGGCGTGGGTGCCGAACGGCGCGACCGACTGGGCGGCCCTGCGCAACGACGGAGTGGACGCCATCATGACCAACAACGCCGCGGCGTACGTGACCTGGGCGGCGACCGCCTGTGCGACCCCGCCACCGCCGCCACCTCCCACGACCAAGGAGTTCGTCACCAACCCGAGCTTCGAGACCAACCTGACAGGGTGGACCGGTCAGGCGACCTCGATCTCGCGGAACTCCCGCGTCACCGGCGGGTACGACGGGACCTACGCGATCCGCTCGATCAACGGCTCCACCGCCACCGGGAAGAACGGCTTCGCCAGCAAGCCCTCGACCATCGACGGCACGACCACCAAGACGGTCGCCGGGAAGACGTACGTCGCCTCGGTGTGGGTCAAGCCTGACGCGGTGGGCCAGCGCATCAGCATCTACCTGCGCGAGACCCGGCCGGGGTCGAGCACCACCGTCAGGTCCAGACCACGACGATCACGGCGACGTCCACGGGATGGCAGCGGATCACCAACTCCTACGTCGCGTCCGCGACCGGCAACGCCCTCGCCTTCCATGTCTTCGTCACCAACGCCACCGCGCAGCACGGCTTCAACGCCGATCTGCTCAGCCTGACGCGACCGGCTAGTGCGGCGAGTCGGCGCGATCGTGGGTCGAGATCTTGAACCATTCAAGACACTCCGACATACTGCGAGGGTGTTCACGACGGCGGACATCGAGCAGATGCTGCGCTCGGCCTCCCTGCGTGTGACGCGCCCGCGAGTCGCCGTACTGAAGGCGGCGCACGAGCGCCCGCACTCAGACACCGAGTCGCTCATCGGGGCGGCGCGCGACGATCTCGGCGAGGTGTCCCACCAGGCCGTCTACGACGTCCTTCGCGCGCTCACCGGTGCGGGGCTGCTGCGCCGCATCCAGCCGTCCGGCGCCGTCGCGCGCTACGAGGCCCGCGTGGGCGACAACCACCACCACGTGGTGTGCCGCTCGTGCGGGACCATCGCCGACGTCGACTGCGCCACCGGCGATGCTCCGTGCCTGACCGCCTCCAACGACTCCGGCTTCGTGATCGACGAGGCCGAGGTCATCTACTGGGGCACCTGCCCCCAGTGCTCGATCGACCAAGGTTCGACCGCCCAGATTTCCTGAGCTCACCACCACCCCCGAGAGGAATCCCGTGTCTGAGAAGCCAGACGCCGAAGTCGGCGAGATGAACGAGGACCGCGACGCAAGCTGCCCGGTCGCCCACGCGAAGTACCCCGTCGAGGGTGGCGCGAACAACCGTGGCTGGTGGCCCAACCAGCTGAACCTGTCGATCCTGCGCAAGCACCCCGCGGTCGCGAACCCGATGGGCGAGGACTTCGACTACGCCGCCGAGTTCAACAGCCTCGACCTCGATGCGCTCGCGCAGGATGTCGACGCGGTGATGACCGACTCGCAGGACTGGTGGCCCGCGGACTTCGGCCACTACGGCCCGCTCTTCATCCGGATGGCGTGGCACAGCGCCGGCACCTACCGCATCGACGACGGCCGCGGGGGAGCCGGCGCCGGGATGCAGCGGTTCGCGCCCCTGAACAGCTGGCCCGACAACGGCAACCTCGACAAGGCCCGGCGGCTGCTGTGGCCGGTGAAGAAGAAGTACGGCAAGAAGATCTCGTGGGCCGACCTGATGGTCTTCGCCGGCAACCGTGCCCTGGAGACGATGGGCTTCACGACCTTCGGCTTCGCCGGCGGCCGTGCCGACGTGTGGGAGCCCGACGAGGACGTCTACTGGGGTCCCGAGACCGAGTGGCTCGGCGACGCCCGCTACACCGGTGACCGCGAGCTCGAGAGCCCGCTGGCCGCCGTACAGATGGGCCTGATCTACGTGAACCCGGAGGGCCCCAACGGCGAGCCCGACCCGCTCGCCGCGGCCCGCGACATCCGCGAGACGTTCCGCCGGATGGCGATGAACGACGAGGAGACCGTCGCCCTGATCGCCGGCGGCCACACCTTCGGCAAGACCCACGGCGCGGCCGACCCCGACGCCAACGTCGGACCGGAGCCCGAGGGTGCGCCCATCGAGCAGCTGGGCTTCGGCTGGAAGAACGCCCACGGCACCGGCAAGGGCCGCGACGCCATCACCAGCGGCATCGAGGTCACCTGGACGCAGACGCCGACGCAGTGGTCGAACCACTTCTTCGACAACCTGTTCGGCTTCGAGTGGGAGCTGACCAAGAGCCCCGCCGGCGCCAACCAGTGGCAGCCCAAGGACGGCGCCGGCGCCAACACGGTGCCCGACCCGGAGGACGGCTCGCTCTCGCGGCCGCCGACGATGCTCACCACCGACCTGGCGCTGCGCTTCGACCCGGTCTACGAGCCGATCTCGCGCCGGTTCCACGAGAACCCTGCCGAGTTCGCCGACGCGTTCGCGCGGGCCTGGTACAAGCTGACCCACCGCGACATGGGCCCGATCCAGCGCTACCTCGGGCCGCTCGTGCCGCAGGAGGAGCTGCTCTGGCAGGACCCCGTCCCGGCGGCCACCACGCCGGTGATCGGTGCCGACGACATCGCGGCGCTGAAGGAGCAGATCCGGGGGACCGGCCTCTCCGTCGCACAGCTGGTCTCCACGGCCTGGGCCTCGGCGTCGAGCTTCCGCATCAGTGACAAGCGCGGCGGCGCCAACGGCGCCCGCATCCGGCTGGAGCCGCAGAACGGGTGGGAGGTCAACGACCCCGACGAGCTCGCGATCGTGCTGCGCTCCCTCGAGGGCGTGCAGGAGGCCTTCAACGCCCAGGGCGGCAGCCAGGTCTCCCTGGCCGACCTCATCGTGCTGGCCGGCTCCGTCGGGGTCGAGCAGGCTGCCGAGGCTGCGGGCGTCTCGGTCGAGGTCCCGTTCACCCCGGGCCGCACCGACGCGACGCAGGAGCAGACCGACGTCGACTCCTTCTCCGCGCTCGAGCCGACCGTCGACGGCTTCCGGAACTACCTCGGCAAGGGCACGCACCTGCCGGCGGAGTACCACCTCGTCGACCGGGCCAACCTGCTCGACCTGAGCGCTCCGGAGCTGACCGTGCTCGTCGGCGGCCTCCGGGTCCTCGGGGCCAACACGGGCGGGTCCACCGCGGGCGTGCTCACGAAGTCGCCGGGCACGCTTGACCAACGACTTCTTCGTGAACCTGCTCGACATGGGCACCACGTGGACGTCGTCCGACGACGAGAGCACCACCTTCGAGGGTCGCGGCGCCGACGGCACGGTCTGGACCGGGACGCGGGCCGACCTCGTCTTCGGCTCGAACTCCGAGCTGCGCGCGGTCGCGGAGGTGTACGCCAGCGACGACGCCAAGCAGAAGTTCGCGCAGGACTTCGTCGCCGCCTGGGCCAAGGTCATGGACCTCGACCGCTACGACGTCGCCTGAGCCCCAGACCCGTGCCGGGTGCCCCGGCGCGGGTCTATGGTCCTTAGGTGGCAATCGGGACCGCGACTCCTACTTCGGGTGAGCCAGTGGCGGCACCCGTACTGACCCGGCGGCAGATCAACCTCGTCTTCGGCACGATCATGCTCGGGATGCTGCTCGCCGCCCTCGACCAGACGATCGTGTCGACGGCGCTGCCCACCATCGTCGGCGACCTCGGCGGCG
Source organism: uncultured Actinomycetota bacterium (assembly GCA_963797505.1). GTDB lineage: Bacteria > Actinomycetota > Actinomycetes > Propionibacteriales > Nocardioidaceae > Marmoricola. Next base: position 54,450 of record CAWCQB010000034.1, read on the forward strand.
CCGCGCACGTGTCCTGGGTGGTCACGTCGTACCTGCTGACCGACACCATCGCGACGGTGCTCGCCGGGAAGTTCGGCGACCTGTTCGGCCGCAAGCTGATCTTCCAGCTCAGCGCCGGGATCTTCGTCGCGGCCTCGCTGATGTGTGCGCTGGCGACCACGATGGCCTGGCTGGTCTCGTGGCGCGCGGTGCAGGGCATCGGCGCCGGCGGCCTGATGGTGACGGCGACCGCGCTGATCGCCGACGTCGTGCCGCTGCGCGAGCGCGGCAAGTACCAGGGCGCGCTCGGCGCCGTGTTCGGGGTCACCACGGTGATCGGGCCGCTGCTCGGCGGGCTGTTCACCGACCACCTGTCCTGGCACTGGTGCTTCCTGGTCAACCTGCCGATCGGGATCGTGGTGATCGCGGTCGCGGCGAAGACGATGCCCACGTGCGCACGGGCGGCCGCACCACCATCGACTACGCCGGCATCGCCGCCATCTCGGTCGTCGCCGGTGGGCTGACCCTCGCCACCAGCCTCGGCGGCACCCAGTACGACTGGACCTCGCCGTTCATCCTCGGGCTGTTCGCGGCCGCGATCATCGGCATCCCCGCGTTCGTGTACGCCGAGCGTCGGGCCGTCGAACCCATGCTGCCGCTGCGGTTGTTCAAGAACGCGGTGTTCTCGCTCTCGTCGGTGATCTCGCTCGTCGTCGGGTTCGCGATGCTCGGCGCGATGACCTTCCTGCCGACGTACCTGCAGTACGTGCACGGGGTGTCGCGCGACCTCGTCCGGCCTGCGCACGCTGCCGATGGTCGCGGGGCTGCTGGTCGCGTCGATCACGGCCGGCACCATCGTCGGCCGCACCGGCCGCTACAAGATCTTCCCGATCGTCGGGTCCGCGCTGATGACGGTCGGCCTGCTGCTGATGTCGACGATGGACGCCCAGACCGAGCTTCTGGGTGATCTCCGCCTTCATGCTCGTGCTCGGCGTGGGCATCGGCCTGTGCATGCAGATCCTCACGATCATCGTGCAGAACACCAGCGACTACCGCGACCTCGGCGTCGCCACGTCCGGGGTCACGTTCTTCCGCGCGCTGGGGAGCTCGTTCGGGGCCGCGGTGTTCGGGGCGATCTACTCCGGACGGCTCGAGTCGGTGCTGCCGCCCGCCATCATCAAGTCCGGTATCGACCCGCAGTCGGCGGCCTCGCCGGCCACCCTGCACAGCCAGCCCGCCGACGTCATCGCGCCGGTGGTCAACGCCTACGCCAGCGTGCTCCAGGACGTGTTCCTGTACGCCGCACCGGTCGGCCTGCTCGCGTTCGTGCTCAGCCTCTTCCTGCCCGAGGTGCCGCTGCGCGACGCCGCCAGGGCGGGGGCCGGCGACCTCGGCGAGGGGTTCGGGATGGCCGAGAACACCGACTCCGAACGCGCGATGGAGGTGCTCCTGGCCCGGCTGATGCAGCGCGAGGGCCGTCGCGCGCTGCCCGCCATCAGGGTCGCCTCGGGGACGGCGCTGGGCGGCGCCGAGACGTGGTGCGTCGCCCAGGTGCTGCTGCGCGAACGGCACGAGGTGTCCGCGGACCTGGACTCGATCGCCTCGCTGACCAACGTGCCGGCGAGCGTGCTGCTGCCGGCGTTCGCGCAGACCGAGAGCGGGGGCTACCTGACCGGGGACGCCACCGCGGCTGGCACACCACGGAGGACGCGCGCGTGCAGTGGGAGGTGTTCAGCGCCGAGCTGAGGTCCTGGCTGCTCGACCGGATGGGCAGCACCGCCGAGACCGCGGATGCCGACGCCCAGCTGCTCGAGCAGACGCTGCGTCGCCTGGTCGACCGGATCCTCGGCGAGGAGGCCGGTTCGGCGCTGACAGCAGCGGACCACGCACAGGCCAGCTAGTAGTCCAAGTGTGAACCGTCGGCGGACC
>CAWCQB010000035.1:0-15029 GCA_963797505.1 uncultured Actinomycetota bacterium
AGGAGTCGCCAGAGATGACAGCAGGTAGAGGCCGACCGCGACCGCCCACACCAGCACCTGCCGAACGGCTGCTGGGCGAGCTCGGACATCGCGCCCTTGGCGCTGGCATTCTGTGTGGTGGCCGAGCGCGAGCTGGACGGCGAGCCAGCCGATGAGCAGGTGGACGACGCCGTACGCCACCAGACCGATCCGTACGGCGTGGTCGAGCCAGTCGCTGTTCTCGGCCTGGCGGCCGAAGTTCCGCGTCGTTGCTGAGGTTCGTCACAGCGCAGACTCTCGCACCCGAGACCGGCCTCGCGCGAAAACGATCAGGCCGAGACGTCGATCTCCTTGAACCAGGACTCGAGTGACGTAGTCGGTCTTCCAGCCCATCGAGCCGTAGAGCCCGTCGGCCCCGGTCGGCGAGTCGGCGTCGACCTCGAGGCCCACCCGGTCGCGGCCGCGCTGGGCGGCGTCGGCGATCACGGTGTGGAGCAGCGCCTTGGCGACGCCGCGGCCGCGGGCGTGGCGGTGCACGCCGATGTAGTCGACGTAGCTGCCCTCGTGGCCGGCGCTGTTCTCCGGCAGCACGGTGCTGACCAGAGCCCCGGCCGGCCCTGCTGGCCGTCGACCCTCGACGAACGCGAGCCACCAGTGGTCCCAGCGGTGGCCGGGGTCCTCGCGCAGTCGCTGGAGGAACTCCGGGAAGCTCTCGCGGTAGGAGTTGAAGTGGTCCTCGAAGGAGTACTCCAGCATCTCGTGCACGAGGTGCAGGTCGCCGGCGACGGGCAGGCCGTTCTCGTGGGTCTCGACCCGGCGGATCGTGACGCCCTCGCGGGGACCGGGCAGCGACGGTGGCCTCCTCGGGAGCGACGGGTCGGGTCATCTGCGGCCAGGTACGGCGCTTGGTGTAGCCGGCGGCGGCCAGCCACTCGCTGCTGGACGTTGTCTCGGCGAACGGGCTGGCGTCGAGCCGGGTCTCGGTGACCTCGCGCAGGCGGCAGAACTCGCGGGCCTGCTCCTCGGCCCAGGCGTAGAACGCGGCCGCGACCGGTCGAGCACCGCGCGTCGCCGACGGTGCGGTCGACGTACAGCATCACCATCGTGCGGCGGCCGCCCGGTCGTGGACGACCACCCCCGCGGACGGCCGTCGGGGTCGATGGCGAGCAGCTGGCGGCGGGTCCAGGACGCGGGACCGGCGACCTCGGACTCGATCTCCTCGCGGTCGACCGAGCCGAACCGGTGTAGGGCTGCCGGTCGGCACCGCGCAGCTCGACGAGCACGGCGAGGTCGTCGAGCTCGGGGACGCGGGCGGTCCAGCCCGCGGGAAGTCCGCGGCAGCGAGCTCGGGGCTCGTCGCGCGGACTCACGATCATTCTGCCCGACGCATCCGCTCAGCCGACCAGCGTCTCGCGGTCGCGGACGATGTTGCCGAGCACGCCGTTGACGAAGGCGGGCGACTCGTCGGTGGACAGGTCGCGGACCAGGTGCAGCGCCTCGGAGACGGCGACGGCGTCAGGCACGTCGTCGACGTACAGCACCTCGTAGGTGGCCAGCCGCAGCACGTTGCGGTCGACGGCCGGCATCCGGTCGAGGCGTCCAGCCCTCGACGTACGACGAGATCACCTCGTCGAGGCGGTCGCGGTGCTCGGTGACGCCGTGGACGAGCTCGACGGTGTACTCGTTCACCGGGCCGTCCTCGGCCTGCTCCTCGAGCGCCTCGAGCGCCGAGCGGTTGCGCATCTCGGAGGCGTAGATCAGGTCGAGGGCCCGCTTGCGGGCCTTGGAGCGAGCGCTCATCGAGGTAGAGACGCGCCCCAGGTAGGAGGAGTCGCGGGTGTCGACCTTGATCTTCTCGCCGGTGATGATGAACAGCGGTACGGCGACGGTGGCGCCGGTCTCGACCGTGGCCGGCTTGGTGCCGCCGGTGGAGCGGTCGCCCTGGAGGCCGGGCTCGGTGTAGGTGACCTCGAGCTCGACCGAGGCGGGCAGCTCGATGTAGAGCACGCGGCCGTCGTTGGTGGCGACGATCGCCTCCTGGTTCTCGAGCATGAAGTTCGTCGCGTCGCCGACGATCTCCGGCGAGACCTCGAGCTGCTCGTAGGTGCCGGTGTCCATGAAGACGTAGGAGGTGCCGTCGTTGTAGAGGTACTGCATCGTCCGCTTGTCGACGTTGGCGACCTCGACCTTGACGTCGGCGTTGAAGGTCTTGTCGACGGTCTTGCCCGACTGATGTTCTTCAGCTTCGTGCGCACGACCGCGCCGCCCTTGCCGGGCTTGTGGTGCTGGAACCAGATGACCTGCCAGAGCTGGCCGTCGAGGTTGAGCACCATGCCGTTCTTCAGGTCGTTCGTCGTAGCCATGCGTGTTCTCGCGCCTTCGTCGTCGGGGATGAGGGGCGCCTCGGCGTGCGGGCACAGCCGCCGAGTCTAGCGGGGATCAGTCGCGCTGCAATTCCGCCGAGCGGGCAGTTCTGGTGGGCGGACGCCGAGCGGGGGCTGTGGTTGCCCCGCGCAGGACGCCCACTCGGCCCCTCGGCGAGCCAACCATCAGTCCCCCTCGGGGCGTCGGCAACCATGAGTCCCCTCCGGCATAGCGGGAGAGGATCAGGCCGGAGGTGGGGACGCCGGTGCCGGCGGTGACGAGGACGTGCTCGGCGTCGGGGACCTGGTTGACCGAGGTGCCGCGGACCTGGCGGACGGCCTCGGCGATGCCGTTCATGCCGTGGATGTAGGCCTCGCCGAGCTGGCCGCCGTGGGTGTTCAGCGGCAGCCGGCCGCCGATCTCGATGGCGCCGTCGGCGATGAAGCCCGGGGCCTCGCCGCGGCCGCAGAAGCCGAGCTCCTCGAGCTGCATCAGGACGTACGGCGTGAAGTGGTCGTAGAGCACCGCCATCGCGATGTCGTCGTGGCTGAGCCCGGACTGGCGCCACAGCTCGCGCCCGACGACGCCCATCTCGGGGACGCCGATGTCGTCGCGGTAGTACGACGTCATCACGTACTGGTCCGACGCACTCCCCTGCGCCGCCGCGGTGATCGAGACGGCCGGCTGCGTCAACGACGCTGCGCGCTCGGGCGAGACGACCACGACGCGACCGCACCGTCGCTCTCCTGGCAGCAGTCGAGCAGCCGCAGCGGGTCGGCGATCATCCGCGAGGACTGGTGGTCCTCGATCGTGATCGGCTTGCCGTAGAAGAACGCGTCCGGGTTGTTCGCGGCGTGCCGCCGGTCGGCGACGGCCACGGCACCGAAGTCGGCCGAGGTGGCGCCGTACTCGTGCATGTAGCGCCGCGCCTGCATCGCCACCGTCGCCGCCGGCGTGGAGAGCCCGTGCGGGTAGGTCATGGCGTTGTCGAGGCCGTTGGTGTTCACCTGCGCCGCCGCCCAGTTGGAGACCTGGCCGAACCGCTGGCCCGAGCGCTCGTTGAAGCCGCGGTAGCAGACCACGACGTCGGCGACGCCGGTCGCGACGGCCATCGCCGCCTGCTGCACGGTCGCGCAGGCCGCGCCGCCGCCGTAGTTGATCCGGCTGAAGAACCGCAGGTCGCCCATGCCGAGCTCGCGCGCCAGCGCGATCTCCGAGCTGTTGTCCATCGTGAACGTGGTCAGCCCGTCGACGTCGGCGGGCGTGAGCCCGGCGTCGGCGAGCGCCGCGAGGGTCGCCTCGGCCGAGAGCTGGAGCTCGGAGCGACCGGACTCCTTGGAGAACTCCGTGGCGCCGATCCCGACGATCGCTGCCTTGCCGCTGAGCGCTCATCGCTGATCGCCACCTTCGCGGTCACGTGGTCGACCGAGCGGCACCCGGCCGACCACGTCGATGGTGAGCACGCCGTCGGTGTCGTCGACGACCTCGCCGGAGAAGCTCAACGTGTCGTAGGGGTGGGCGGGAGCACCGAGCCGCAGCGCACACGAACGTACGACGAACTCCGGTCCGACCGCGTCACGAGCCCAGTCCCCGACGTACTTCTGCACCAGCCCGGTCGTGCTCAGGATGTTCACGAAGATGTCCTTCGAGCCGTGCGACTGCGCGAGGTCGCGGTCGTGGTGCACGTCCTGGTAGTCGCGCGTCGCGATCGCCGTCGAGGTGACGACCGTCGGCGTGATCGGCAGCTCCCACGCGGGCAGGACCCGAGTGGTCCCTTCATCGGGCCAGCTCCCAGATCGGCAGGGTCAGCTCGTCGTCGACCTTGTCCCAGCCGACGACGACGGGGTCGCCGATGGCGAGGTCCTCCGGGTTGCCGCGTACGTCGGCCACGACCCGCACGCCCTTCCTCGAGCTCGACGAGCGCGATCGTCAACGGCAGCTCACGCCCGGGCATCTGCGGGGCGTGGTGCACGAGGAAGCTGAAGACGGTGCCGCGGCCGCTCGCGACGACGTACCCCCGGTCCATCGCGTGGCACGACGGGCAGACCGGCCCCGGCGGGTGGCGCAGCTCGCCGCAGGCGTTGCACTTCTGCAGCCGCAGCTCGCCCTGCTGGGTGCCCTCCCAGAAGAACGCGGTGTCCTGGTTGACCACCGGCCGGATGATCTTGGAGCGGTCGGGTCGTGGTCCGCTGGTCTCGACTGATCGCTCGCTGCGCTCGCTGCTCGACCACCGTGGGCCGGGCTTGAACTTGAGCACCCGGAACTGCATCGAGGCGACCTCTTCGTCGCCCACGCGCCAGACGTTGCGGGTGGTGACGAAGTAGCCCTCGCCGACGCCGGTCTGCTTCGGTCCGGCGACGTCCACGAGCCGGGTCGTCACCGACACCTGCTCACCGACCTTCAGGTAGCGCTCGTAGACCTGGTCGCAGTTGGTGCCGAGCACCGAGGTGAAGCCGGCGGCGTCGAGCATCTCCATCGCCTGCGACAGCGGGTCGTCGGCGCCGCGCGTGCCGCGCAGGCCGGGCATCGTCCAGACCTGTGCCATCGCCGGCGGCGCCAGCCCTTCGGTGAACCGCGGGTCGGTCTCGTCGATCGCGTCCAGCCAGGCGTTGATGATCGGCTGGCTCACCGGGTCGCGCGCGAGCGGGGTGCGGTCTCCCCCAGCGCCTTGATCCGCTCGGTCTCGCTGAGGATCCGCTCGTGGGTGTCGCGTCATCGAGGCACCTTCGGCAGGCCCAGGCCGAACATCGAGATCAGCTCGCTCTGCACCTCGTTGACGCCGCCGCCGAAGGTGAGCACGAGGTTCCGCTTCGAGGTCGCGTCGAGGTAGTGCAGCAGCAGCGCGGTGTCCGGGTCCGCCGGGTCGCCGTACGACGTGACGATGCGCTCCAGCGCCAGCCCGAGCACCTGCACCTCGTCGGAGGCGAACACCTTCGAGGCCGATGCGTCGGCCACCGCCTCGCGGCCGGTCGCCCCGCTCCTGGCGACCTGCCAGTTGAGCAGCTCGTTGACCCGGAAGGCGGCGGTCACGCGCGCCAGGGTGTCGCGGATCCAGCCGATCTCGAGCAGCGGCTTCCCGTGGCCGTCGGTCCGGGACTCGGCCCACTCGGCGACGAGGTCGCGCAGGCCCTCGAGGCGGCCGGCCGGTCCGAGCATCACGCGCTCGTGGTTCAGCTGGGTGGTGATCAGCCGCCAGCCCTCGTTCTCCTCGCCGACCAGCATCTCGACGGGCACGCGCACGTCGTTGTAGTAGGTCGCGTTGACGTGGTGCGAGCCGTCCGAGGTGATGATCGGCGTCCAGGAGTAGCCGGGGTCCTTGGTGTCCACGATCAGCACCGAGATGCCCTTGTGCTTGGGGGCATCCGGGTCGGTGCGCACGGCCAGCCAGACGTAGTCGGCCGCGTGCCCGCCGGTGGTCCACATCTTCTGGCCGTTGACGACGTAGTGGTCGCCGTCCCTCTTGGCCGTCGTGCGCAGCGACGCGAGGTCGGTGCCGGCGTCGGGCTCGGAGTAGCCGATCGCGAAGTGCACGTCACCGGCGAGGATCTTGCCGAGGAACATGTCCTTCTGCTGGTCGGTGCCGAAGGCCTGGAGCGTCGGGCCGACGGTCTGGAGCGTCACGGCGGGCAGGTGTACGTCGCCCCGGGCAGCCTCGTTGGCGAAGATCTGCTGCTCGATCACGCCGAGGCCCTTGCCGCCGTACTCCTTCGGCCAGCCGACGCCCATCCACTTGTCGTCGCCCATCTGCTTGATGGTCCGGTGGTAGGCCTCGCCGTGCCGGTCGCTCATCATCTCGAGCCGGTCGTCGCGCGAGACCAGACCGGAGAAGTAGCTGCGCACCTCGTCCTTGAACGCGCGCTCGCTCTCGGTCAGCTCGATGTTCTTCGCCTCGGCCGACTCGCGCGCGGGCACTGCCGCGAGCGCGGCCTCGAGCGCCGCCGAGCAGCCGGGCGACGTCCTTGACCCGGGCGAAGTAGCGGTGCAGCGGGTAGGTGTCGTCGACGCCCATGCCGCCGTGCAGGTGGTGGCAGGTCTGCAGCGCCGTCGGCGCGCGGTCGCAGAACCAGAACGCCCCGATCGCGAGGTCGTCGGCGGCCGGCTCGCCCCGCTCCGACCCGACGCGACGCCTCCTCGGCGGCCAGGGTGACCATCCGCGAGGCGACGTAGACCTCGGCCATCTGGATCGCCACGCCCTGGAACTCGGCGAGCCGGCGGCCGAACTGGGTCCGCTCCTTGACGTAGCCGGCGGTCAGGTCGCGCGCTCCGGCGAGCAGGCCGTCGCCCTGGAGCAGCAGGCCGGCGATCGCGTGCTCGCGCAGCACGTCGGCCGCTCCGTCGGCGAGGACGCCGAGGACGGGCGCGCCGTCGAAGACATAGCTCGCCTCGGCCTCGCTCCCCCGCGAGCTGGGCGTGGTCGTGCGCGAGACGCCGTCGCTCTGCGGGTCCACGAGTACGACGAACGGCACGCCGTCGTCGTCGGAGGCCGTGACGAGCAGCAGGGTGGTCAGGCCGGGAAGCGACGCGAACGTGGGCACGCCGATCTTCTGCCCGGTCAGCCGGTCGTCCCTCGAGACGGGTCCCGGGCCGCGTCGGCAGCGCCCGACCGGGCTCGTTCAGGGCCGGAGCGACGAGCAGCGTGCCGGCGGTGATCTGCGGGACGAACGTCTCCTGCTGCTCCGGCGTACCGCAGCGGGCGAGGGTCAGCAGGCCGCAGAGCAGCGTCTCGCGGAAGGGCAGGTCACCCGCGCGGGTGCCGAGCTCGCGGACGAGCACCCCGACCTCGGCGAGGCCGAGGCCCTCGCCGCCGTACGCCTCGGGCGCGGCCAGGCCGAGCAGTCCGGCCTCGGCACAGGCGGCCCAGCTGGCCTCGATCTCCTCGGGCCCCTTGTCGAGGACGTCGGTGAGCACCGAGCGGATCTCGACCGACACGTCGTCGCTCATGCGGGCCCCTTCACGTCAGAAACTGTAACCTGTTCTAGTCTAGGGATCCGCCCGACAACCGCAACCGGAGGCTCCTGTGATCTCGAAGGTCGCCAGCTGCGTCGGCACGGCGGTGCGCCGGGTCAGTCGACCCGTACGTCGCGCTCCCCAACGTCGAGATCCCCCCGGGCCGCTGGCTGCAGCTGCCCCGGCGTGGACGCACCTGGCTCACCGAGCTGCCCGGCCCGCCCGGCGCCCCGACGATCGTGCTGCTGCACGCGGTCGGCTGCACCGGGATGCTCACCTGGTTCCCGGTGGTGCACCAGCTCGCGGAGCGCTACCGCGTCGTCGTCTTCGACCAGCGCTGGCACGGCCGCGGCATCATCTCCGAGAGCTTCTCGCTGCACGACTGCGCCGACGACGTCGCGGCGGTGATCACCGAGCTGGGTCTCGAGGACCCGATCGTCGCCGGCTACTCGATGGGCTCGGTGGTCGCCCAGCGCGTCTGGCGCCAGCACCCCGATCTCGTCGGCGGGCTCGTCCTCGCGGCCACGACCGACCACTTCCGCACGCAACCGCAGCGAGTCGGTCTTCCACTCCGGCATGGAGATCAGCATGGGCGCGCTGCGGACGCTCTCGAAGTCGCGGACCGTACGCCGCGCCACCCGCTCGACCGCCGAGGCGCTGAACGTGCCCGAGCTCGACCTGGCCCAGTGGGCCCTCGAGGAGTGGCGCAGCACCAGCCCGTGGGCGGTCGCCCAGGCGGTCGCCGCACTCGGCCGCCACCACTCGACCCCGTGGCTCTCCCGCATCGACGTGCCCACCGCCGTGGTGATCCCGAGCAAGGACAAGGCGATCCCGCCTGCGCGTCAGCGCCGGCTCGCCGCGCGGATCCCCGGCGCGACGGTGCACGAGGCTCCGTGCGGCCACGCCGGCTGCGTCGTACAGTCCGACCGCTTCACCCCGGTCTTCCTCGAGGCCGTCAACGTCACCGCCGCCCGGATCCGGGACCGGCAGCGGCTGGATGCGTAGAGCCGGATAGTCCGATGCATTCGGACCCTCCGGAAGCAGCCTAGGCAGGGTCCGATTCTGCATCGGTCTTCTTGGCCGGCTTCTTCTTGGCTGCCGGCTTCTTCTTCGGCGCGCGGCCTTCTTCGGCGTGCGGCCGCTGGTGGCGGCGGCGTGCAGGGCGTCGAGCTCCTCGGGGAACTTCTCGGTGAGCTTCCACGGCTCGGGCACCAGCTCGCGGCAGGCGATCGCGCCGACGTGGACCTTGCCGTCGCTCGACATCACGGTGATGTTCAGCCCGGCTCCGTGGAAGACCGGGCCGAGCGGGTAGAGGCCCTCGATCCTCGCGCCGATGAAGTACAGCGGCACCGGCGGGCCGGGGACGTTGGAGATCACCAGGTTGTGGATCACCGGGCCGGTGTCGGCCAGGCGCAGCGAGGACACCATCCGTACGGCGAGCCCGAAGGTGCGCGGGGCCGCGAACTCGGCCCAGTCCTGGAGCGTGTCGGCCGGGATCGCCTTGTGGTGGTCCTTGGCGTTGGTGTTGCCCTCGGAGACCTGGGCGAGCCGGTCCAGCGGGTCCTCGATGTCGGTGCCGAGCCGGGAGAAGATCGTGGAGACCTTGTTGCTGCCGCTCTGCTTCTTCGACTTGCCGCGCACCGAGACCGGCACCGAGGCGACCAGCGAGCTCGAGGGCAGCTCGCCGCGCTCGTCGAGGTAGCGACGCAGCGCGCCACCGCACAGGGTGAGGACGACGTCGTTGACCGTGGCGCCCGGGACGGCGTTCTTGATCTCCTTGATCTTGTCCAGCGACACGTCCTGCGAGCGCGACGGTCCGGTGGCCGGTGATGGTGCCGTTGAACGAGGTGCGCGGCGCGCGCAGCGGAGCCGCCATCGCCGTGCCGCTGCGGGCGCGGCCGATCGTCTTGGTGAGTACGCCGGTGGTGGGCGCGACCAGCTTGGCCACCGCCACCGGCTTGCCGAGGTTGGTGACGAGCCCCGCGCGCGAACAGCTCGGCGTCGCCCGGCGTACGCGTCTCCGCACCGCCCTTGGGCGCCGACTCCAGCGGCGGCGCGTCGGGCTCGAGGCTGCACAGGAACGAGATCGCGTTGGCGCCGGAGACACCGTCGACGGTGCAGTGGTGCATCTTGGTGAAGATCGCGACCTTGCCCGACTCGAGGCCCTCGATCACCACGAACTCCCACAGCGGACGCGACCGGTCCAGCGGGATGCCGGCCATGTGGCCGCACAGGTCGGCCAGCTCGCGCTCACCGCCGGGCGAGGGCAGCGCCATCCGGTGCACGTGCCGGTCGATGTCGAAGTCGTCGTCGTTGACCCAGACCGGGTGGTCGATGCCGAGCGGCACCTGCTTGAGCTTGCGGTGGAACATCGGCACGCCGTCGATCCGCCGCTCGAGCTCGTCCTTGAACTCGCCGAAGTCGTAGCCGCCCGGGATCGTCGCGGGGTCGAGCACGATCACGCCGCAGACGTGCAGCAGCTGCGCCGAGCTCTCCAGGTAGAGGAAGCTCGCGTCGAGTCCACTGAGGCGGTCCATGGCGCGAATCCTAGACGGGACCTTGGAACACGTTCTAGTTTTCGCAGGGTCACCCTTCTCACACCGAAAGGGGCGATCGGAGCCGTAACCTTCCGACCATGGGATACCTCCGTCGCCAGCTCGTGACCGCAGCCCTGACGGCCAACGCCGTCCGCCCGCTCCGCGGGAGGTACGCCTCGATCCCCGCCTTCTTCGCCGGCTGGCTGGCCAGTGAGCTGGCCCCGCAGCTGCTGGCGGCGAGCGCGCTGGACACCGCGGCCGAGCTGACCGTACGACGCCGCAAGGCGGGTCACCCCGATCGCACCGGACTCCTGCTCGCCGGTGCCGCGACCGCGGGCCTGGGCTACCTGATCCTCAACGCCACCCGCTCGGCCACGCACGTCGAGACGACCCTGCGCGACGGCCTCGGCGCTGACTACCTCGACGAGCTCGAGGAGCCGCCGAGCCCCGAGGACCTGAAGACCCCGCTGCGCGAGATCGCCCGCCCGTTCAAGCTGACCAAGCCCGACGTCGAGGTCATCCGCGACATCAACTACACCGCGGGCGGCAAGCGCGCGCGTCTGGACATCTACCGGCCCAAGGGCGTCGACCTCGAGAACGCCCCGGTCCTCGTGCAGGTCCACGGCGGCGGCTGGACGATCGGCACCAAGGAGCAGCAGGGCCTGCTGCTGATGAACCGGATGGCCGAGCGCGGCTGGATCTGCGTCGCGATGAACTACCGGCTCGCCCCCAAGCACCCCTTCCCCGCACAGATCGTCGACGTGAAGAAGGCGATCGCCTGGACGCGGGAGAACATCGCGTCGTACGGCGGCGACCCGGCGTACCTCGTCGTCACGGGTGGCTCCGCCGGCGGTCACCTCGCCGCGCTGGCGGCGCTCACCCCGGGTGACGCGGAGTACCAGCCCGGCTTCGAGAGTGCCGACACGAGTGTCGCCGGCTGCGTCCCGTTCTACGGCGTCTACGACCTGGCCGGGATCACCGGCGACAAGGCAGCGACCGACCTGCGCGACTACTTCCTCGGCCCGCGGGTCTTCAAGAAGGACCCGCGCACGCACCTCGACGACTTCGTGAAGGCCTCGCCGCTCGCGCACGTCTCCCCCGACGCCCCCGACTTCTTCGTGCTGCACGGCGCCAACGACTCGCTGGTCCACGTCGCCCAGGCACGCGCCTTCGTCGACGCCCTCAAGGCCGAGTCGAAGTCGACCGTGACCTACGCGGAGTTCCCCGGCACCCAGCACGCCTTCGAGGTGTTCGGCTCGATCCGCAGCCACCACGTCATCAAGGCGGTCGAGCGCTGGCTGCTGCACCACCACGCCCGCTGGCTCGGCGCCGAGCGCGAGCGGGACGCCTCCTGAATCTCGGTGGTTGAGGAGGGCCGCCCGCGGCCCGTCTCGAAACCACGCGATCCAGTGGTTTCGAGACGCTCGCTGGCGCTCGCTCCTCAACCACCGAAGCAGACCCCCGAGCACGAGCGGGACGCCTCCTGAATCTCAGCCCGCGAGGTAGTCCCAGGATCCGCTCGCCGGCGACGTTGCGGAGCACCTGGGTGGTGCCGCCCGCGATCGACAGGCACCGGGTCATCAGCTGCTCGTGCAGCGCCTCGCGGGCCAGGTCGTCGTCGGCGAACACCCGCGACCCGAGCAGCTCGACGACGAGCTCGGCGGAGTCCTGACGGCTGCGTACGCCGACCAGCTTGGCCACGCTCGACTCCGGGCCGGGACCCTGGCCTGCCAGCGACCGGAGGGTCGACCGGGTCGCGAGCAGCCGGACCACGGTCGCCCAGGCCACCGCCCTGCCGACGACCGTGCGCTGGTCGGCAGCGTCACCGGACGCCAGCAACCGGACGGCCCGCTCGGGTGAGTCGCCGAGGTGCGAGCCCGCCATCGCGACGCGCTCGTTGGACAGGGTCGTCCGGGCCAGCTTCCAGCCGCCGTCGACCTCGCCGACCACGCAGTCGTCGGGCACGAAGACGCCGTCGAGGAAGACCTCGTTGAACATCGCCTCGCCGGTGAGCTCGCGCAGCGGACGGACCTCGATGCCCTCGCTCTTCATGTCGACGAGGAAGTAGGTGATGCCGGCGTGCTGCTTGGCGTCGGGGTTGGTGCGGGCGAGGCAGATCCCCCAGTCGGCGGCATGCGCGAGCGAGGTCCACACCTTCTGGCCGGTGAGGCGCCACCCACTCTGCCCGTCTGAGGTGGCGTCCCGCACGGCCTTGGTGCGCAGCGAGGCGAGGTCCGAGCCGGCGCCGGGCTCGCTGAACAGCTGGCACCACTGGAGCTCGCCGCGCAGGGTCGGCCCGACGAAGCGGTCGCGCTGCTCGTCGTTGCCGTGGGCGATGATCGTGGGCGCGGCCCAGGCGCCGATCTTCAGGTCGGGTCGCTCCACACCGGCACGGTCCAGCTCCTCGTCGATGACGAGCTGGTGCACCGGGTCGGCCCCGAGCCCGTGCGGCGCGGGCCAGTGCGGGGTCAGGTAGCCCGACTCGGCGAGCGCGGCACGTCGCTCCTCCTCCGGGAGCGCCGCCGATGCGCTCGGCCTCGGCACGGACCTCGGCGCGTGCGTCATCCTCGGCCTCGTCGAGGTCGAGGTGCACGTGCCGGCGTACGTCGGTGGCGGCGAGGTCGGCCAACCGGGCGGCGTACGTGCTCGACGACCCGACCAGCGCCGCGCAGGGCGATCGCCCGACGCAGGTAGAGCTGGGCGTCGTGCTCGAAGGTGAAGCCGATCCCGCCGAGCACCTGGATGCAGTCCTTGGCGGCCGAGACGGCACCGTCGAAGCAGATCGTCCCGGCCACGAGCGTGGCGAACTCCTGCTGGGGCGCCTCGTCGGAAGCAGCCGATGCTGCGTCCCACGCGGCCGCCGTCACGGACTCGCTGGTCTCGAGCATCTGCGCGCAGAGGTGCTTGATCGCCTGGAAGGCACCGATCTTCTTGCCGAACTGCTCGCGCACGCCGGCGTACTCCACGGCCGTGTCCAGGCACCACCGCGCGACCCCCGACGCCTCGGCGGCGGCCAGCGTGACCACGAGCGAGCGGAGCCGCGCAGGCGTGAGGTCGGGCACGACGGTGCCCTCGGCCGCGGTCAGGTCACCCAGGGACGTACGGCGGGTCAGGTCGGGGTTGGCGCCGGGCGTGAGGGCGACACCCTCGAGCGGCACGAGCCGCACCTCGTCGTCCACCACGACCAGGGCGTGGGTCGCGCCCGGTGCGTCATGGACCAGGGAGCCGTCGAGCGACAGCGCGACCGGGCCGGGGAGCTCGGGGAGCACGACGGAGGCGACCGCGGAACCCAGGAGCGGCCCCGGCAGCAGCGCAGCGGCGCACGCCTCGACGGCGACAGCGAGGTCGGTCAGCGAACCACCGTCGGCCGTGATCGCCAGCAGCCCCATCTCGTCGACCGCCGAGGTGATCTCGGGGAAGGTGGCGATGGGGTCGTCCTCCGCCGCCCGGGCAGCCTCGATCCCGCCCAGCGAGCTCGCCCATTTCCCGAAGGCGTCAGCCAGCTCGACGTGGTCGTCGCTGATCCCGATCGGCACGATGCATCCTCTCGCCCAAAACTAGAACGTGTTCCAATGATGCCATGGCTACGCTTCCGCGCGTGAGTGAGATCGACGACGTCCTGCTCGAGCACGCCCGCGCCGCGAAGGGCTTCATGCCCGAGGACGAAGGCGCGTTCCTGCACGCCACCGCGACGGCCCACCTCGGCGACGGACCGGCCCTGGAGATCGGCACCTACTGCGGCAAGTCCGCCATCTGGCTCGGAGCAGCAGCGCGCACGACGAGCAGCACCGTCTTCACCCTCGACCACCACCGCGGCTCGGAGGAGAACCAGGCGGGCTGGGAGCACCACGACGCCTCCCTCGTCGACCAGGAGACCGGCCTGATGGACACGCTGCCCGTGTTCCGCCGCACCGTCGCCCGCGCCGGGCTCGAGGACGTCGTGGTCGCGGTCGTCGGCCGGTCGACCACGGTCGCCGCCCACTGGCGTACGCCGCTCGCGCTGCTGTTCATCGACGGCGGCCACGCGGAGGAGCACGCACAGAACGACTACACCGGCTTCGCCCGCTGGGTGCAGCCCGGCGGGGTGCTCGTCATCCACGACGTCTTCGAGCGCCCCGAGGACGGCGGTCAGGCGCCCTTCCACGTCTGGCAGCGGGCGGTGGCCGGAGGCGCATTCACTCCGGCCGGGACCGTCGGCTCGATGCGGGTGCTGACCCGGACCTCAGGAGCGGCCGGAGACGACGTCGGCTAAGCCTGGATCCACGCTGGGGCGTCGTCGAGGCAGCCGCACTCGAGGGCGATCTCGCGGAAGTGCTCGCGAGAGGGTCTCGCCGCGCATGATCCCGGAGGCCGGGGTCGTCCGGGAGAGCTCGTCGGCGGCGAGGATCACGGCCGCGGCGGTGTACGTCGTCTGCTCGTGCGGCCAGAACACCTCGTCGGGGTGCACCGACCCGGTCCAGTAGCTGCCGTTCTCGTGGCGCAGGTGCTGCATGTCGGCGTACAGCTCGAGCGCCCGCTCGCGGTCGTCGAGGCAGTCGAGCGCCATCACCAGCTCGCAGGTCTCGGCACCGGTCACCCACGGGTTGGTGTCGACGCAGCGGATACCGAGGCCCGGTTCGACGAACTCGTCCCAGCGCGAGGCGAGCAGGTCGAGGCCGGCCTGGCCGCGCACCGCGCCGCCGAGCACCGGGTAGTACCAGTCCATCGAGAACGTCGACTTGTCCAGGAACAGGTCGCGGTGCTCACGCAACGCGTGCCCGAGCCGGCCGCCTGCGAGCTCCCACTCCGGCTGCGGCTGGTCCATCAGGTCGGCGAGCGCGACGCCGGCGCGCAGCGACTGGTAGATGCTCGACGACCCCGCCAGCAGGGCGGCGTCGTTCACCTTCGCGGGTCCGTTCTCGTCCCACTCCTGCGACCAGGCGATGCCGCCGAAGGGCAGCTGCATCCCGACCACGAAGTCCAGCCCGCGTCGTACGACGGGCCACATCCGCTGCACGAACGCGAAGTCGCGCCGCAGCATCCAGTGGTGCCACACCCCCACCGCGAGGTACGCCGACATGTTGGTCTCGCCGCTGGCGTCCTCGACCTCACCCGCGACGGTCTTCATCGGCCAGGAACCGTCGTGGCGCTGGTGCCGCAGGCACCACTCGTAGGCCGCCTCGGCGGCGGCGACCTCGCCGGCCACCATCAGGGCCATCGCGG
>CAWCQB010000036.1:0-85361 GCA_963797505.1 uncultured Actinomycetota bacterium
GTCGGGGTCGTCGAGGCGCGCCAGCCAGGTGGCGAACCGCTCGACCGGGGTCTCGAACTCCGGGTGCACGTCGGTGAACTCCTGGAGGCGCTCGGCCAGCCAGGCGAGGGTGACCTCCTCGTCACCGCGCCTGGTCTGGAGCTCCTCGATGCCGCGGTCGGTGAAGTACACGGCTCAGTAGTGATCCTCGGCCGAGCCGCGCACCGGCTCGAACGCCTCGCTCATCAGACCCTTGAGCTCCTCGACGTGCCGGCTGTGCTGGCCGACCGACGGCGAGCTGGACGGCGGCCGCGAGCTGACCCGGACCTCGCGGTCGAGCTTCGGGAACAGGTTGAGCCGGAAGTGCGGGGCCGGTCCCATGTTGGCGGGCTCGTCCTGGACCCAGCGGATGTCCTTGAGGTTCGGGAAGCGCGCGATCTCGGCCTTCAGCTCCTCCTCGGGCAGCGGGTAGAGCTGCTCGACGCGGGCGATGGCCGTGGTCGGCGTGTCACCCTGCTGCTGGGCGCGCTGCACCATCAGGTCCCAGGTGATGCGGCCGCTGCACAGCACCAGCGTGTCGACCTTCTCCGGGTCGGCCACCTCGTCGCCGATGAGCGGACGGAAGGTGCCCTCGGTGAAGTCGGCGGGCTTCGAGGCCGCCTCCTTGCGCCGGAGCATCGACTTGGGCGTGAACACGATCAGCGGCCGGTGCTCGTCGCCGAGCGTGTGCCGGCGCAGCAGGTGGAAGTAGCTCGCCGGGGTCGACGGCTGCGCCACCACGAACGCGTCGTCGGCGGCCATGGTGAGGAACCGCTCGATGCGCGCCGAGGAGTGGTCGGGACCCTGGCCCTCGTAGCCGTGCGGCAGGAGGAGTACGACGCCCGAGGACTGGCCCCACTTGGTGTGGCTGGCGGTGATGAACTCGTCGATCACGGTCTGCGCGCCGTTGACGAAGTCGCCGAACTGCGCCTCCCAGGCGACGAGCGCGTCGGGCCGGGCCACCGAGTAGCCGTACTCGAACCCGAGCGCGGCGTACTCCGAGAGCAGCGAGTCGTAGACGTAGAACTGCGCCTGGTCCTCGGTGAGGTTGGCCAGCGGCGTCCACTCGTTGGCGTTGGTGCGGTCGATGACCGTGGCGAACCGGCTGGCGAAGGTGCCGCGGCGCGAGTCCTGGCCGGCGAGCCGCACCGGCCGGCCGTCCATCAGCAGCGAGCCGAGGGCGAGGATCTCGCCGGCGCCCCAGTCGATGGGGCCCTCGGTCATCGCCGCCGCGCGCTTCTGCAGCTGGGGCAGCACCTTCGGGTGCACCGTGAAGCCGTCGGGCGCGCTGACGTAGGCGTCGGCGATCCGCTTCACGGTCTCCATCGGGATCGCGGTGGTGAAGTCCTCGTGGATCTTCTCCGGGTAGTCCGGCACCGTCGTCCACGACTCGGGGACGTTGGTCGCCTCGCGCACCTCGGTGAAGACCCGCTCCAGCTGCTGCTGGTAGTCCTTGAGGACCTGCTCGGCCTCCTCCAGGGTGATGTCGCCGCGGCCGATCAGCGACTCGGTGTAGAGCTTGCGCACCGAACGCTTCTGCTCGATCAGGTCGTACATCAGCGGCTGGGTGTACGACGGGTCGTCGCCCTCGTTGTGGCCACGACGCCGGTAGCAGACCAGGTCGATGACGACGTCCTTGTTGAACGCCTGGCGGTACTCGAAGGCGAGCCGCGCGACCCGGATGCACGCCTCGGGGTCGTCGCCGTTCACGTGGAAGATCGGCGCCTGCACCATCCGGGCGACGTCGGTGCAGTAGAGCGACGAGCGGGACGCGGCCGGCGAGGTGGTGAAGCCGACCTGGTTGTTGACGACCACGTGGATGGTGCCGCCGGTGCGGTAGCCGCGCAGCTGGGAGAGGTTCAGCGTCTCCGCGACCACGCCCTGGCCGGCGAACGCCGCGTCACCGTGCACGAGCAGCGGCATCACCGGGAAGGCCTCGCCCTGGTTGAGCACGTCCTGCTTGGCGCGGGCGATGCCCTCGAGCACCGGGTCGACCGCCTCGAGGTGCGAGGGGTTCGCCGCGACGGAGACCTTGATCTTGTCGCCGGAGTCGGCGAGGAACTCGCCCTCGGCGCCGAGGTGGTACTTCACGTCGCCGGAGCCCTGCACCGTGCGCGGGTCGATGTTGCCCTCGAACTCGCGGAAGATCTGGCTGTAGCTCTTGCCGACGATGTTGGCGAGCACGTTGAGCCGGCCGCGGTGCGCCATCCCGATGGTGACCTCGTCGAGGCCACCCTCGGCGGCCGCCTCGCAGATCTCGTCGAGGAGGGGGACCGTGGTCTCGCCGCCCTCGAGGCTGAACCGCTTCTGGCCGACGAACTTGGTCTGCAGGAAGGTCTCGAACGCCTCGGCCTGGTTGAGCTTGAGCAGGATGCGGAGCTGCTCCTCGCGGGGCGGCTTCTGGTGCGGCTGCTCGACGCGCTCCTGGATCCAGCGGCGCTGCTCGGGGTCCTGGATGTGCATGTACTCGATGCCGACGGTGCGGCAGTAGGAGTCGCGCAGGATGCCCAGGATCGAGCGCATCTTCATGAAGCGGCGCTCGCCGCCGAAGGAGCCGGTGGCGAACTCGCGGTCGAGGTCCCACAGGGTCAGGCCGTGCGACTCCACCTCGAGGTCGGGGTGGCTGCGCTGGCGGTACTCCAGCGGGTCGGTGTCGGCCATCATGTGGCCGCGCACGCGGTAGGCGTGGATCAGCTCGAGGATGCGCGCCTGCTTGCTGATCTCGTCGTCGTGGCTGGTGGAGATGTCCGAGGACCAGCGGATCGGCTCGTAGGGGATCCGCAGCGCGCGGAAGATCTCGTCGTAGAAGTGGTCCTCGCCGAGCAGCAGGCCGTGCATCCGCTTGAGGAACTCACCGCTCTGCGCGCCCTGGATCACGCGGTGGTCGTAGGTCGAGGTCAGCGTCATGATCTTGCTGATCGCGTTGCGGGTGAGGGTCTCCTCGGAGGCACCCTGGAACTCGGGCGGGTACTCCATCGAGCCGACGCCGATGATCGCGCCCTGGCCCTTCATCAGGCGCGGCACCGAGTGGTTGGTGCCGATCGTGCCCGGGTTGGTCAGGCTGATCGAGGTGCCCTGGAAGTCGGTGACCGCGAGGTTGCCGTTGCGGGCCTTGCGGACCAGCTCCTCGTAGGCGGTCCAGAAGTGCGCGAAGTCCATCGTCTCCGCGGCCTTGATGCTGGGCACGAGGAGCTGACGGGTGCCGTCGGGCCTGGGCAGGTCGATGGCGAGGCCGAGGTTGACGTGGGCCGGCGTGATCTGGTTGGGCTTGCCGTCGATGACGTCGAACCCGACGTTCATCTCCGGCATCGACTTCAGCGCCTTGACCAGCGCGTAGCCGATCAGGTGGGTGAAGGAGACCTTGCCGCCGCGGGCGCGGGCGAGGTGGTTGTTGATGACGATGCGGTTGTCCCAGAGCAGCTTCACCGGCACCGACCGCACGCTGGTGGCCGTCGGGACGGTCAGGCTCGCGTCCATGTTGGCCACGGTGCGGGCCGGGGCGCCCTTGAGCACGGCGTACGTCGGCTCGTCGGTCGCCTCCGCCTCGGCCTTCTTGTCCGGCTCCTTGGGGGTCGGCTTCTTCTCGGCCGTGTCCTTGCTCGACGTGCTCGTCGTGGGCTCCTTCTTCGCGGCGGGCTTCGCCTCGGGCTTCTTCTCGGGCTTCTTCTCGGGCTTCTGGGTCTCGGACTTCTGCGGCTCGGACTTGCTCTCGGCTCTTCTCCGGGCGTCTTCTGCCGGCGTCGGGCTCGCTCTCGGGTCGCCGCTTGGGCGCGCCCGTGGACTCCTTGACCGAGCCGTTCGACGGAGCCGTTGGACGAGGAGGAGGCGCTCGAGCCGGCGGAGCGACGAGGACGAGGTCGAGCGCGCGGCGGCGCGCTGGTCCTTGCCGAAGAAGTCCCACCACACCTTGTCGACGCTGTCGGGGTCCTTCTGGTAGCGCTCGTACATCTCGTCAACGAGCCATTCGTTGGCTCCGAACGAGGACTTCGAGCTGTCTTCGCCTGACTCTGGCACGGCCAGTTTCGCCTCTTCCGACACGCGTGTGTATGAGTACGTCGTCAAGGCTAGTCCCCACGACTGGAGAACCGCAGGGCAGGAGCCGGAATCGGGCGTGGTGTAGCGAGCATCACGTTCGGAGCGCCTCCGGCAGGATTCGAACCTGCGACACCTACCGGGATCGGCAGAGCCTGCTGGCCCCTGGCGGTCGTGGAGGTCGTCGGTCCGTGGGCTGGTGGAGCGCCTCCGGCAGGATTCGAACCTGCGACACCTGGTACCGGAAACCAGTGCTCTATCCCCTGAGCTACGGAGGCTTGCTGGCGCGCCGCGAAGACTACCGGCCGATATCCCCGCGAAGGAAACCGAGGACCGCCGATACGCTGGGGCGGTGAATCCCGCCCAGCTCTCCACCACCGTCGTCGAGGCGCTCACCGCGCTCGTCGAGGACGGTTCGCTCACCCTTCCCGACGGCGTCCCGACCGAGGTGACGGTGGAGCGTCCGCGGCAGAAGGGGCACGGCGACTACGCCACCAACGTGGCGCTCCAGCTGGGCAAGAAGGCGCTGGTCGACGGGGCCGCCACCAACCCGCGTGCGCTGGGCGAGCTGCTGGCCGCGCGACTGCGCGAGGCGACGGGCATCAGCGCCGTCGAGGTGGCCGGACCCGGGTTCCTGAACGTGACCGTCGAGGCCGGTGCGCAGGGCGAGGTCGCCGCCGACGTGGTGGCCGCCGGAGCGGCGTACGGCCAGAACGAGACGCTCGCCGGCACCCGGATCAACGTGGAGTTCATCTCCGCCAACCCGACCGGTGGCCTGCACCTCGGCCACACGCGGTGGGCGGTGGTGGGCGACGCGATCGCGCGGGTGCTGGCCGCGGCGGGCGCCGACGTGACGCGGGAGTTCTACATCAACGACCGCGGCAACCAGATGAACCTGTTCGGCGCCTCGCTGGAGGCCTCGGCGCTGGGGGTGCCCGTCCCGGACGACGGCTACCACGGCGACTACGTCCACGACCTCGCCCGCCAGGTGGTGGCCAACGACCCCGCCATCCTCGACCTGCCCCCCGACGAGCGGGTGATCGCGTTCCGGGAGGCCGGCTACGCCCTCCAGCTGCGCGAGCAGCAGGAGCAGCTCGACGCCTTCCGCACCCACTTCGACGTCTGGTTCTCCGAGCGGTCGCTGCACGAGAACAACGCGGTGGTGGAGAACATCGAGAAGCTGCGCGGCCAGGGCCACCTGTTCGACGAGGACGGCGCGCTCTGGATGCGCACCACGGACTTCGGCGACGACCGCGACCGGGTGCTGATCCGCACCGACGGCGAGCTGACCTACTTCGCCTCCGACACCGCCTACTACCTCGACAAGCGGGCACGCGGGTTCGACATCTGCATCTACCTGCTCGGCGCCGACCACCACGGGTACGTCCGGCGCCTGCAGGCCATGGCGGCCTGCGCAGGCGACGACCCGACGTACAACCTCGACGTGCTGATCGGCCAGCTGGTCAAGATCATGAAGGACGGCGAGGAGCTGCGGCTCTCCAAGCGGGCCGGGACCATGGTCACGCTGCAGGAGCTGGTCGACCTGATCGGCGTGGACGCGCTGCGCTACTCCCTCGCGCGCTACCCGGCGGACTCGCCGCTGCTGCTCGACGTCGCCGAGATCACCAAGGCGTCCAACGACAACCCCGTCTACTACGTGCAGTACGGCCACGCGCGCACCTGCCGGATGATGGAGAACGCCGCCGACCTGGGCATGTCCCTCCCCGACCTGACCTCCGGCGACTTCGACCCGTCGCTGCTCTCCCACGAGCGGGAGGGCGACCTGCTGCGGGCACTCGCCGAGTTCCCCCGCGTGGTGGCCACCGCGGCCGAGCTGCGCCAGCCGCACCGGGTCGCGCGCTACCTCGAGGACACGACCGCGATCTTCAACAAGTGGTACGACACCCGCGAGTGCCGGATGCTGCCGAAGGGCGACGAGCCGGTGGCACCGATCAACGAGGCCCGGCTCGTGCTGACCGTCGCCGCGCGGACGGTGCTCGCCAACGGCCTCGCCCTGCTCGGCGTCTCCGCCCCGGAGCGGATGTGAGGGCCCACGAGGCCGGTTGGGCGCACGCCGCGGTCTCCGTGCGAGGACCCGCCTGGCTGCGCGAGCCCGGTGACGTCAACGCCCTGGTGCCCGAGCTGTGGTCGCAGACCGCACGCAAGGTCGACGGGGTGCTCGAGGTCGGTGGCGTCCGGCTGACCGACCTGGTCAAGCAGCACGGCTCGCCGGCGTACGTCCTGGACGAGGCCGACTTCCGCGCGCGTGCCCGCGCCTTCCGCGACGGGTTCGCGGGCTGCGACGTCTTCTACGCCGGCAAGGCGTTCCTCTGTACGACGGTCGCCGAGCTGGATCGACGAGGAGGGGCTCAACCTCGACGTCTGCTCCGGCGGTGAGCTCGCCGTCGCCGAGCGGGCCCGCTTCCCGATGAAGCGGGTCGGCTTCCACGGCAACAACAAGACGCTCGCCGAGCTGGAGCGGGCCGTCGAGCTCGGGGTCGGCCGGATCATCGTCGACTCCTTCCACGAGATCGACCGCCTCGCCCACGTCACCCGCGAGCTCGGCCGCACCGCCCGGGTGATGGTGCGCGTGACGGCGGGCGTCGAGGCGCACACGCACGAATACATCGCCACCGCCCACGAGGACCAGAAGTTCGGCTTCTCGATCAGCAGCGGCGACGCGCTCGACGCCGTACGCCAGATCCACGCGGCCGAGGGTCTCGAGCTGCTCGGCCTGCACTCCCACATCGGCTCGCAGATCTTCGACTCCTCGGGCTTCGAGGTCGCCGCCCGCCGGGTGCTGGAGCTGCACGCGCAGATCTCGAGCGAGATCGGGGTGCAGCTGCCCGAGCTCGACCTCGGTGGCGGCTTCGGCATCGCCTACACCACCCAGGACGACCCGTCCGACGCCGCGCAGCTGGCCACCGAGATGACCAAGATCGTGCGCGACGAGTGCCGCGCCCGCGACCTCGAGGTGCCGCGCCTGTCCGTCGAGCCGGGCCGCGCGATCGCCGGGCCGGCCGATGTGCACGGTCTACGAGGTCGGCACGGTCAAGGCCGTCGAGCTCGACGGCGGCGCGGTGCGCACCTATGTCTCCGTCGACGGCGGGATGAGCGACAACATCCGCACCGCGCTGTACGACGCCGACTACTCCTGCACGCTCGCCAACCGGGTCTCCGACGCCCCGGCGCTGATGACCCGCCTGGTCGGCAAGCACTGCGAGGCCGGCGACATCATCGTCAAGGACGAGTTCCTGCCCGGCGACGTGGCGCCGGGCGATCTGGTGGCCGTGCCGGGCACGGGCGCCTACTGCCGGTCGATGGCCAGCAACTACAACCACGCGCTCCGGCCGCCGGTCATCGCGGTCAAGGACGGCGAGTCGCGGGTCGTCGTACGCCGGGAGACGCTGGACGACCTCCTGAGACTCGACGCGGTCCCCGAAGCGTGAATGGAACACTGATCTCGATGAATGAGAAAAGAAGCGTGCGAGTCGCGCTGCTCGGCTGCGGTGTCGTGGGCTCCCAGGTCGCGCGGCTGCTGCACGAGCAGGCCAGCGATCTCGCCGCGCGCGTCGGCGCGCCCGTGGAGCTGGTCGGTGTCGCCGTACGCCGCCTCGGCATCCCGCGCGACGTCGACCTGCCCGAGCACCTGTTCACCACCGACGCCGAGGCGCTGGTCTCCCGGGGCGACATCGACGTCGTCGTCGAGGTCATCGGCGGGATCGAGCCGGCCCGCACGCTGATCCTCTCCGCGCTCGAGCACGGCGCCAGCGTCGTGTCGGCCAACAAGGCGCTGCTCGCCGAGGACGGCAGCACCCTCTTCGAGGCCGCCGAGAAGGCGGGGCGCGACCTCTACTACGAGGCCGCCGTCGCGGGCGCCATCCCGATCCTGCGGCCGCTGCGCGAGTCGCTCGCCGGCGACCAGGTCACCCGCGTGCTCGGCATCGTCAACGGCACCACCAACTTCATCCTCGACCGGATGGACTCCTCCGGCGCGGGCTTCAACGAGGCGCTCGAGGAGGCCCAGGAGCTCGGGTACGCCGAGGCCGACCCGACCGCCGACGTCGAGGGCTTCGACGCGGCCGCGAAGGCAGCGATCCTGGCCAGCCTCGCCTTCCACACCCGGGTCACCGCCGCCGACGTCCATCGCGAGGGCATCGCCGAGGTGACCGCGAGCGACGTCGCGTCCGCTGCCGAGATGGGCTGCGTGGTCAAGCTGCTCGCGATCTGCGCGCTCGAGAACGGCCCCGACGGCCCGGCCGTCTCCGCCCGGGTGCACCCGGCGATGATCCCGAGGACACACCCGTTGGCCAGCGTCCGCGAGGCCTACAACGCGGTCTTCGTGGAGAGCCAGGCCGCCGGCCAGCTGATGTTCTACGGCCCCGGCGCGGGCGGCTCCCCGACCGCGAGCGCGGTGATGGGCGACCTCGTCACCGTCGCGCGCAACCGGCTCGAGGGCGTCCGCGGCGCGGGCGAGTCGTCGTACGCCGACCTGCCGGTGCTGCCGATGGGGCGGACCCAGACGCGCTACCACGTGCAGATCGACGTCGACGACAAGGCGGGCGTGCTCGCGACCGTCGCCCAGGTCTTCGCCGAGCACGACGTCTCCATCCAGACCGTGCGCCAGGAGGGCCGCGGCGACGACGCCCAGCTGGTCGTGGTCTCGCACCGCGCCAGCGACGCCGACCTGGCGGCCACCGTCGCCCACCTGCAGGGCCTCGCCAACGTGCGCGAGGTGTCCTCGGTGATGCGCGTGGAGGGCGACCAGGAATGAGCCGGAGCACGGCATGAGTCGGCCGTGGATGGGCGTGCTCGAGGAGTACCGCGACCGCCTCGACATCCCCGACGGCACCCCCACCATCACGCTGCGTGAGGGCGGCACCCCGATGGTGGACTCGGCGTGGCTCTCGCACCTCACCGGGGCCGAGGTCTGGCTCAAGGTCGAGGGCGACAACCCGACCGGCTCGTTCAAGGACCGCGGCATGACCGTGGCCCTGTCCGTCGCCGTCGGCCAGGGTGCCGAGGCCGTCGTCTGCGCGTCCACCGGCAACACGTCGGCGTCGATGGCCGCCTACGCCGCCCGGGCCGGGGTGAAGCCGCTGGTGCTGGTGCCGCAGGGCAAGATCTCGGCCGGCAAGCTCGCCCAGGCGATCGTGCACGGCGCGCAGGTGATCATGGTCCGCGGCAACTTCGACGACTGCCTGCGCATCTCCCGCGGACTGGCCGAGCACTACCCGGTCGCGCTGGTGAACTCGGTGAACCCGATGCGCCTCCAGGGACAGAAGACCGCCTCCTTCGAGGTCGTCGAGTTCCTCGGCGACGCCCCCGACGTGCACGTCCTGCCGACCGGCAACGCCGGCAACATCTCGGCGTACTGGCTCGGCTACCGCGAGGCCCACCAGGCCGGCGACTCCACCAAGCTCCCGGTCATGCGCGGCTGGCAGGCCGAGGGCGCAGCGCCGCTCGTCGGTGGTGCCCCGGTGCCGGACCCCGAGACCGTCGCCTCGGCCATCCGCATCGGCAACCCGGCGTCGTGGGACCTCGCGATGGAGGCCGCCGACTCCTCCGGCGGCAAGTTCCGCGCGGTGAGCGACGCCGAGATCCTCGCCGCCCAGACCGAGCTCGCCAGCCGCGACGGCGTCTTCGTCGAGCCCGCCTCCGCCGCCGGCATCGCCGGTCTGCTGCTCGAGGCGCGCGAGGGAGTGCGGTACGCCGGGCAGCGGGTCGTGGTCACCGTGACCGGCCACGGCCTCAAGGACATCGACACCGCCCTGTCCAGCTTCACCGACCTCGTGGACACCGTCTGCGACCCCGACGTCGACGCGGCGGCGGCAGCAGCCGGGCTGGGCTGAGATGGCGTTCGTCCCCGGACCGGTCACCGTCGAGGTCCCGGCCACGAGCGCCAACCTCGGACCCGGCTACGACAGCCTCGGCCTCGCCCTCGAGCTGAGCGACACCCTGGTCGGCGAGGTGCTCGACGCAGGCCTCGAGGTCGCACGTCGAGGGCGAGGGGGTCGACGTCGTCCGCGACGAGTCCCACCTCGTCGTGCGCGCCATGCGGGCCGCGTTCGAGGCGATGGGGGAGCAGCCGCCGGGGCTGCGGCTGACCTGCACGAACAGGATCCCGCACAGCCGCGGGATGGGTTCCTCCTCGGCCGCGATCGTCGGCGGGATCGTGCTCGCGCGCGCCCTGGTGGCCGACGGCACCACGTTGCTCGACGACGGCCAGGCGCTGCTGCTGGCCAACCGGCTCGAGGGCCACCCCGACAACGTCGCGCCGGCCCTGCTCGGTGGGTTCGTGATCTGCGGCCAGGCCGGTGAGGTCGTGTGGGCCCAGAACGCCCCGGTCGACCCCTCCATCTCGGCGGTCGTCCTCGTCCCGCCGTACGGCGTGCGCACCGACCTGGCGCGTGGCCTGCTCCCCGAGACGGTGCCCCACGCGGAGGCCGCGGCCAACGCCGGACGTGCCGCGCTGCTGGTCGCCGCGCTCGGTGGCGAGCCCACGATGCTGCTCCGCGCGACCGAGGACTTCCTGCACCAGCGGCAGCGCGAGCCGGCCATGCCGGAGTCGATCGCGCTGGTCGCCGACCTGCGTTCCCAGGGGGTTCCGGCGGTCATCTCGGGGGCCGGACCGACCGTGCTCGCCTTCGTCGCGGAGGGCGTGACACCGGGTGTCGAGGAGGTCGACTGCCTGGCTCCGAACGGGTGGCAGACATCCACCCAGTCTGTCGGTGGGCCCGGAGCCCGCGTGCTAATCTGAGCGAAGCGTCACGCCCGGCCTCTCGGTTGAGCATCTTCCGGAGCCCGACGACACCAGACGCAAAGCCGATCACCTCCCGCAGGGGAATCCCGACACGCCCATGTCCGGGTTCCTCCCTGAGGAGTCGGGCGCACTACCAATGCAGCTGACGGCATCGTCGTACAGCCACACAAGGGGGAAGGAACCCCGCATGACCGAAACCACCGAGACCGCTCCCGCCTCCGGCGCATCCGCGTCGGGCGGTCGCAAGGGTGGCCTGAACGCCATGTTGCTCCCCGAGCTCAAGCAGCTCGCCGGCGGGCTCGGCATCAAGGCCACCGGGATGCGCAAGGGTGACCTCATCGAGGCCATCAAGTCCGCCCAGGGCGGCGGCCAGAGCGGCGGCCCGAGCGGCCGCAGCGGCGGCGGCAACGCCACCGACGAAGAGCGAGAAGAAGGACCAGAACGGCGCCCGCGGGCGCAACGCCCGGGAGGCCCAGGAGGCCCCGGAGCAGGACCGCCCGGCGCAGGACGACCAGAAGCGCACGGAGCAGAACGGCCGCGACGACAACCGCGGCGAGCAGAACCGCGGCCGCGACGACCGCGACCAGAACCGTGACCAGAACCGTGAGCAGAACCGCGACCAGGACCGCGACGACAGACCGCAGCGACGACCGCCAGAACGACCGCCAGAACGACCGCCAGAACCAGGGCGGCAACCGCAACGCCAACCAGAGCCCGAACCGGCAGAACCAGGACCGCCAGAACCAGGACCGCCAGAACCAGGACCGGCAGAACCAGGACCGGCAGGACCAGGGTGGCAACCGCAACGACGACGAGGGTGGCAGCCGCCGCAACCGGCGCCGTCGCGGCCGCGACCGGGGCAACCAGGGCGGCAGCCAGGGCGCCGGGCCCAGCAGCGGACCGCGCAACCGCAACGAGCCCGACCTGCAGATCCTCGAGGACGACGTCCTCGCGCCGTGCGCGGGCATCCTCGACCTGATGGACAACTACGCGTTCGTCCGCACCAGCGGCTACCTGCCGGGTGTCGACGACGTCTACGTCTCGATGTCGATGGTGCGCAAGTACGGCCTGCGCCGTGGTGACGCCGTCACCGGCCAGGTCCGGCAGCCGCGCGAGGGCGAGCGCAAGGAGAAGTACAACCCGCTCGTGAAGCTCGACACCGTCAACGGTGCCGACCCCGAGTCCTCCAAGACCCGCGTCGAGTTCAACAAGCTGACGCCGCTCTACCCCTCCGAGCGCCTGCGCCTGGAGACCACGTCGACCAACCTGATCGGCCGCGTCATCGACATCGCCGCCCCGATCGGCAAGGGCCAGCGCGGCCTGATCGTCTCGCCGTCCAAGGCCGGCAAGACGATGATCATGCAGTCGATCGCCAACTCGATCACCACCAACAACCCCGAGTGCCACCTGATGGTCGTCCTCGTCGACGAGCGTCCGGAGGAGGTCACCGACTTCGAGCGCTCGGTCAAGGGCGAGGTGGTCAGCTCGACCTTCGACCGCCCGGCGGCCGACCACACGATCGTCGCGGAGCTGGCCATCGAGCGGGCCAAGCGGCTCGTCGAGCTCGGCCACGACGTCGTCGTGCTCCTCGACGGGATCACCCGCCTCGGGCGCGCCTACAACCTCGCCGCGCCGGCCAGCGGCCGGATCCTGTCCGGCGGTGTCGACTCGGCGGCGCTCTACCCGCCGAAGAAGTTCTTCGGCGCCGCGCGCAACATCGAGGACGGCGGATCGCTGACCATCCTCGCCACCGCGCTCATCGAGAGCGGCTCGAAGATGGACGAGGTGATCTTCGAGGAGTTCAAGGGCACCGGCAACATGGAGATCCGCCTGCGGCGCGATTTCGCGGACAAGCGGATCTTCCCGGCGATCGACGCCGTACAGTCCGGTACCCGTCGTGAAGAACTGCTCATGAGCAAGGAGGAGCTGTCCATCATCTGGAAGCTTCGCCGGGTGCTCTCCGGGCTCGACGGACAGCAGGCGCTCGAGCTGTTGCTGGAACGGTTGAAGAAGTCCCAGAACAACCTCGAGTTCCTCATGCAGGTGCAGAAGACCACGCCCACCGCCGGTGGGAAGGACGACTGACGAGCAGTCACCTGCTCATCTGAGTCCGATATGCCCGCGCCCACCCTTGGGTGTGGATATGCTCATCCGGGACTTACGAACATTTCGAGGGGAAACACATGGCTCGCATCGTGATTGCGGATGACGACGCGGACATCCGCGAGCTCGTCGTGTTCAAGCTGCGTCACGGTGGGCACGACGTCGTACCAGTGGGGGATGGTGCTGCAGCCGTGGAGGCCTGCACCGCCGAGAAGCCCGACCTGGTGATTCTCGACGTGATGATGCCCGGCATGAGCGGCCTGGACGCTGCCCGCGCCCTGCGCGCCGACTCCAACATGGACGGTCTGCCGATCATCATGCTGACCGCCCGCGCCCAGGAGTCGGACATCGAGCAGGGCTTCGAGGCCGGCGCCGACGACTACATCGTCAAGCCGTTCAGCCCGCGGGAGCTCGCCTCGCGCGTCTCCGCAGTGCTCGCACGCAGCCGCTGACCCACCTGTCAGCCCAGACCGGGGCAATAGCCACCGGTTGCGGCATCTGGTGTACCGCGTGGCACGTCGCGGTCTCACCCATGATGAGTCGGTGACGGGTCGCTGGACGGTACGCCGGCTGCTCGCCGTCGTGTTGACCAGCTCGGCCGTCGTGATGCTCGTGGTCGGGCTCGTCGGCGGCTTCGCCGTGCACGAGTCGACCGAGACCGTCGACCGCCTCTCCCAGGAGCTCGGCGCCGGCGCAGGTGGCGAACGCCGAGTTCATGGGCGCCATGCTCGACGCCGAGACCGAGCTGAGGGCCTACCTGATCTCCGGCGAGGCGAAGCAGCTCAGCGACCACCGGCGGCGCTGGCGCGGGTGCCCATGGTCGAGGCCGCCCTCGAGAGGTACGCCCGAGGGCCACCCGGCGATGGCGAAGCTGGTGGCGGTGCAGGACGAGCGAGCCCGCGCCTGGGTCGATGGACTTCGCCCAGGTCGCCATCGCGGAAGGGCCCGAGCGTCGCGGACTCCGACCGGCCGCTCTTCGACCTCGGCGTACGCCGCTTCGACGCCGTCAAGGCACATCAACCGGACCATCGCCGACCGCCTCCGGGCCGAGGTCACCGCGGCGCGGGCCGAGGCCCAGCGGCGACTCGACGAGACGGTGGCGCTGATCGTGCTGATCGGCCTCGTCGGAGGCGGTGGTCTGCTGGGTGCTGGGCTGGCGGGTGGCGCGCAGCATCCGGCGCACCCTCGAGGACCTGGAGGGCGTCGTCGACCGGCTCGCCGCAGGGGAGCAGGATGCCCGCGCCGTGGTGGACGGGCCGGCGGAGATCCAGCGGCTCAGCCGGCCGTCAACGAGATGGCCGAGCAGAACGCCCGGGCGCTGGCCGTCGAGCAGCAGGTCCAGGACCAGCTGCTCGAGATCGACCGGGTCAAGTCGGAGTTCGTGGCGAACGTCTCCCACGAGCTGCGTACGCCGCTGACCAGCATCTCGGGCTACCTCGAGCTGCTCTCCGACGACCTCGGCGACTCGCTGGACCCCGAGCACGCCGAGATGATGACGGTCATGCGGCGCAACATGGTGCGGCTGCAGACCCTGATCGAGGACCTGCTCGACCTCGGTCGCGTCGAGCGGGAACCCGAGCAGCTGTAGCCCGTCGACGTCGGGCGGCTCGTCGAGGACGTGGCGAAGGACCTGCGCCTGTCGGCCGGGAGCCGGCAGGTGACGATCACCGTCGACCTGGACGGGGGCGCGCCGGCCCGTGGTGCTCGCGGACGCCACGCAGCTGCAACGGGCGCTGGTGAACCTGGTCTCCAACGCCGTGAAGTTCTCCCACCAGGGCGGCGACGTCCGGATGCGCCTGGCCACGAGGGACGACCAGGTCGAGGTGACCGTGTCCGACACCGGCATCGGCATCCCGGCGACGGACCAGGACAAGGTGGGGGAGCGGTTCTACCGCGCCTCCAACGCCGTCACCGCGCACATCCCCGGCACCGGGCTGGGCCTGCGGATGGTGCAGGCGATCGCCAACAACCACCACGGCACCTTCGGGCTGTCCTCCCAGGAGGGTCAGGGCACCACGGCCACGCTGCGGCTGCCCCTCCAGCGGTCGCCGACGGCCGGCGGCGGGCGTCGTACGAGGAACAGACCGGCGGCCCGGAGCGTTGAGCAGGCGTCAAGGTCGATTCGCCCCCATGCGGTAGGCGATGGCACACTTGGACGCTGGCTCCGGTTCACGTACCCGTACGGGTACGACCCGGCGGCTGTAACCCGAGAGGAAACCATGAAGAAGGACATCCACCCCGAGTACGTGACCACCGAGGTGACCTGCACCTGCGGCAACACGTTCACGACTCGCAGCACCGCGACGAGTGGCACCATCCACTCCGAGGTCTGCTCCAACTGCCACCCCTTCTACACGGGCAAGCAGAAGATCCTCGACACCGGTGGCCGCGTGGCCCGGTTCGAGGCCCGCTACGCCAAGAAGAAGGCCGAGAAGTAGCTCCAGGGGCTGCCAGGTTTCCCGACTCCGGAGTGAAACTGGCGCGTGGCGAGCGAAGTTCATTCCGCACATCGCGCCGGTTTCACCGACGCCGGTAGTGAAACCGACACCCACCCAGGAGCAACCCGTGTTCGAAGTCGTCTCCCAGCTCGTTGACGAGCATGCGGAGCTCGAGACTCAGCTGGCGGACCCGTCGGTGCACTCCGACCAGTCGCTGGCGCGCCGCCTCAACCAGCGGTACGCCGAGCTGAACTCGATCCTGCGCGCCCATGCGGAGTGGACGCGGCTGGGTGACGACCTCGAGGCGGCCCGCGAGCTGGCCGGCGAGGACGAGGCGTTCGCGACCGAGGCCGAGCAGCTCGAGAAGGCGCGTGCCGTCGCCGAGGAGCGGCTGCGCCACCTGCTGGTGCCGCGCCCGGCCTCCGACAGCAAGGACGTGCTGCTCGAGGTGAAGTCCGGCGAGGGCGGCGAGGAGTCGGCGCTGTTCGCCGGCGACCTGCTCCGCATGTACACGAGGTACGCCGAGCGCAGGGGCTGGTCCACCGAGATCCTGGACGCCACCGAGTCCGACCTCGGCGGCTACAAGTCGGTGACCCTCGCCGTGAAGGCCAAGGGGACCCCCGAGCCGGGCGAGGCGCCGTTCGCGCTGCTCAAGTTCGAGGGCGGCGTGCACCGGGTCCAGCGGGTGCCGGTGACCGAGAGCCAGGGCCGCGTGCACACCAGCGCCGCCGGCGTACTCGTGCTGCCGGAGGCCGAGCCGGTCGACGTGCAGATCAACGACAACGACCTGCGCATCGACGTCTTCCGCTCCAGCGGACCCGGCGGCCAGAGCGTGAACACCACCGACTCGGCGGTCCGGATCACCCACCTCCCGACCGGCATCGTGGTCAGCTGCCAGAACGAGAAGTCGCAGCTGCAGAACCGCGACCAGGCCATGCGCATCCTGCGCGCCCGGCTGCTGGCCCTGGCCGAGGAGGAGGCCAACGCCGAGGCCAGCGACGCCCGCCGGTCGCAGGTGCGCACCGTCGACCGCTCCGAGCGGATCCGCACCTACAACTACCCGGAGAACCGCATCTCCGACCACCGCACCGGCTACAAGTCCTACGACCTCGACCGCGTGCTCGACGGCGACCTCGAGGCCGTGATCGCGTCCTGCGTCGATGCCGACATGGCCACGCGGATGGAGTCGATCGGCCAGTGACCGCTGCGCGTCCTCTGCTCCGGGCGGCCGAGCAACGGCTGGCCGACGCGGGCGTCGCCAGCCCGGCGTACGACGCGGGCGAGCTGCTGGCCCACGCCGTCGGCATCTCGCGGGGGAGCCTCAGCCTCGTCCGCGACGTCACCGACGAGCAGCTCGCCTGCTTCGAGGAGCTCGTGGCCAGGCGGGTCGCGCGCGAGCCGCTGCAGCACCTGACCGGCTCGACCGGCTTCCGCTACGTGGACCTGGCCGTCGGGCCGGGCGTCTTCGTGCCCCGGCCCGAGACCGAGATGGTCGCCGGATGGGCCGTCGAACGGGCGCAGGAGACCGAGGACCCGGTGGTCGTCGACCTGTGCACCGGCTCCGGCGCGATCGCCGCGAGCCTCGCCTTCGAGGTCCCGGCCGCGCGGGTGCATGCCGTCGAGCTGGACCCCGCCGCGTTCGAGTGGGCCGAGCGCAACCTGGCCGACACCGGCGTCGACCTCCGCCTCGGCGACATGGCCGACGCCTTCCCCGAGCTGGACGGCACCGTCGACGTGGTGGTCTGCAACCCGCCGTACATCCCGCTCGAGGCCTTCGAGAGCGTCGCCCCCGAGGCCCGCGACCACGACCCGTCGCTCGCGCTGTGGTCGGGGGAGGACGGCCTCGACGCGATGCGCGTGCTCGAGGCCACCGCCGCCCGGCTGCTCAGGCCGGGAGGCTGGGTGGGCGCGGAGCACGCCGACGTGCAGGGCGAGTCGGCGACCCGGGTGTTCCTCGACGCCGGACGCTGGACCGACGTACGCGACCACGAGGACCTGGCAGGTCGTGCGCGCTACGTCGTGGCACGACTGGCACGATGACCCGGTGAGGAGGACGACGTGAGCACCCACTACGACCTGGCCGACCCGAAGGCCCGTGAGGCCGGGCTGGCCGCAGCCGTCACCGCCGTACGACGTGGACAGCTGGTCGTGCTCCCGACGGACACCGTCTACGGCGTCGGTGTGGACGCGTTCGACTCCGACGGCGTGCAGCGGCTCCTCGACGCCAAGGGCCGCGGCCGCGACATGCCGCCGCCGGTGCTGATCTCCTCCGACACCACGCTCGAGGCGCTCGCGACCGAGCTGCCCGGGCTGGGCGAGCGGCCTGGTCGCGGAGTACTGGCCCGGCCCGCTGACCATCGTGTGCCGCCAGCAGCCCTCGCTGCGCTGGGACCTCGGCGAGACCCGCGGGACCGTGGCCATCCGGATGCCCGACCACGAGGGGGCCCTCGACCTGCTGGGTCGCACCGGCCCGCTGGCGGTCTCCTCGGCCAACAACACCGGCCACCCGGCCGCGACCACGGCCGACGAGGCGGAGGAGATGCTGGGCTGGGGCGTCGAGGTGATCCTCGACGGCGGCCCCAGCAACGGCTCCGTGGCCTCGACGATCGTCGACTGCACCGGCACCCGGCCGCGCGTGCTGCGCGAGGGTGCGATCAGCGTGGCCGAGCTGAGCAAGGTGCTGGAGGGACTCGGGACCGAGCTGGAGACCGATCCCGACCCCGGCGACGACAGTGCGTGAGTACCTCCTCGTCTTCCTGATAGCCGGCCGTCGCCAGCTATCTGCTCTGCGTCTTCGCCCGCGAGCTGGCCATCCGGTCCGGCGCCGTCGCCCGGGTGCGCGACCGCGACGTCCATGCGACGCCGATCCCGTACTTCGGCGGCGTCGCCATGCTCGGCGGCCTCGGCGCCGGACTCCTGGTGGCTCGGCACCTCCCGTTCCTGGGCACCTCGCAGCCGACGGTGTTCCACGACGCCGGGATCGTGCTGCTGGGTGGCGCGATGATCTGCGCCGTCGGGGTCGTCGACGACCTCATCGAGCTCGACGCCCTCACCAAGCTCGGCGGCCAGATCGTCGCCGCCGGCTTCCTGGTGCTCAACGGCGTCCAGCTCTGGTCGCTGAACCTCCCCGGCGTCGGTCAGTTCTCCCTCGACCCGACGCAGGCGATGCTGCTCTCGATCCTGCTCGTGGTCGGCACCATGAACGCCGTCAACTTCGTCGACGGTCTCGACGGCCTCGCCGCCGGGGTGGTGCTGATCGGTGCGGTGGCGTACTTCGTGTTCAGCTACCAGCTCGCCGACGCCAACGGCTACACCCTCGCGATCACGGCCGCGATGCTGTGCGCGGCCATGGGCGGGGCCTGCGCCGGCTTCCTGCCGCACAACTTCTTCCCGGCGCGCATCTTCATGGGCGACTCCGGGTCGATGCTGCTGGGGCTGGTGCTGTCGGGGTCGGCGCTCACGCTGACCGGCCAGTTCGCCAGCATCACCGTGAAGAGCGGGGGAGGGTTCGCCCAGCTGCTGCCGATCCTGCTGCCGCTCGCGATCCTGGTGGTGCCGCTGGCCGACCTGGTGCTGGCCGTCGTACGACGGACCCGGCGCGGCCAGGCCTTCTACCAACCCGACAAGGAGCACCTGCACCACCGGCTGCTCGAGTTCGGGCACAGCCAGCGACGGGCCGTGATCGTGATGTGGCTCTGGGCCGGGCTGATCGCGTTCGGGGGCGTGCTGATCGCCCTCTACTCGGGTCCGCTGATCTGGGCCCTGCTCGCGCTCGGGGCGATCGTCACCGTCGCGCTGACCTTCCTGGTGCCGCGCGTCCAGCGCCCGGGAGAGGCCCGGATCGAGGAGCATCTCGTCCGCTGACCGGATCCCGGTTTCGAGCCTCACCGGACTTTGTGCTACTTTTCACAAGACCGCCGCACGACGACGATCCGACGAGGCCGCCAATGACGACGACCCCCAGTTCGAGCCCCCGACGCCGGGGTGCCATCGTGCGGCCGATCGCCGGACCGGCGGCACCATCGCGCTGTGATAGTTTCGCGCGGTCGGGGTCGGGTACGGACGTGACCAGCCACCGTCTGTCCAGCAGGTTCGCCAGGCGGAAGCCCCGCACGCGGAGTCTTCAAGAAAGCGATCCGGCCGAATGGACGATGAGCGCACCGAGAACACCCTGCGGGGACGAGATCTCGCGGGCCTCGGAGGGCTCCTGGTCGCAGCCGTCGTGGGGGGCATGGTCCTCGGTTTGGTGTTCGACAACAGCGCCGGTACCTCACCGGCCGGCGTCCTGGTCGGCATCGCCGTCGGCGTCGTGGTCGGATGCGTCGCCTTCTGGCTCCGCGTCCGTTCTGCATTGCGAGACTGAGGTACTCCCGTGACCCAACAGCCCGTGACCCCGACCCACGACGTGGACAGCACCTCCCCGCTCGCCCCGGGCGAGAAGGCCTCCTTCGGTCGGGTGCTGCGCGACCAGCGCAAGGTGCTCCTGGTGGCGGTCGTGCTGATCGTCGCCACCTACTGGATCCTGGTCCAGCTCGGTGAGTGGACGCTCGCCGGCTGCATCGCCGGTGGCATCGCGCTCGGCGTGGTGAACCACCTCGTCACCGAGTACTGGCTGCTCAAATTGCTGGTCTCGGGCGAGCAGCCGACACGCAAGAAGCTGATCGCGTCGACGATCACCCGACTGGCAGTCCTCTCCGTTGTGGCCGTAGGCTGCGCCGTGGCCTTCTGGCCCGATGGCATCGGCCTCCTGCTCGGACTGGCCGTGTTCCGTTTGATCGCCCTCGTGATGACCACGATCCCGTTGCTCAAGGAGTTGAAGTCACAGTGACGTCCGCTTTGATCGCACCGCTCGCGATCGAGATCCACCCGGGCGAGCACCCTGAGGGGCACTTTCTCGGGATGACCTTCAACCTGGACACGATCTGGGTCACGGTCGTCGCGGGCGCCATCGTGGTGGCTCTCGGCTTCTGGGCCAAGGCCAAGCTCACCGAGGAGACGCCCGACCACGTCCCGACCAAGATCCAGCTGGTCTGGGAGACGATCATCGACCAGGTCACCACGCAGGTGACGGCCAACCTCGGCAAGGTGAACCCGTTCGTCATCCCGCTGGCGACCGCGCTGTTCTTCTTCATCCTGATCGCCAACTGGCTCGAGGTCATCCCGACCGAGCTCAACTCCGACACCCACCTGCTCCCGTCGCCGACGGCCGACACCAACCTCACCTACGCGATGGCCGCGCTGGTGATCGTCGGGGTCTGGACCTTCGGCATCCGGCAGAAGGGGCTGAAGGGCTACCTCAAGCACTTCCTGGAGCCCTACCCCTACCTGCTGCCGCTGAACATCCTCGAGGAGCTGGTCAAGCCGATCACGCTCGCGCTGCGACTCTTCGGCAACATCTTCGCCGGCGGCATCATGCTCGGCCTGATCGCCGGGCTGGTCAGCCTGGCGCCGAGCAACATCCCCGTCGGTCCGGTCCTCGCGATCATCCTCAACGTGGTCTGGAAGCTGTTCGACACGATGTTCCTCGGCGGGCTGCAGGCCTTCATCTTCGCGCTGCTGACCGTCCTGTACTTCGGGATGGCCGGCGGCGACCACGGGGACCACGACGAGCACGACGAGCACGACACAACGGCCGAGCAGAAGTCGGCCGAACCCGAACCAGCGCACTGAGCCACGGGGCACAGGCGCAACAGAGGTAACCAGAGCGCCGGGCAACCGGCGCCCAACCAAGGAGAGAAACTGACATGGCAGTAAGCGATTCGGCCGTCACGACCGCTGGCGCGTTCATCGGCGGTGGCATTGCGCTCGCCGGTGGTGCGATCGGTGCCGGCGTTGGTGACGGCCTGGCCGGTTCGTCGTACATCGAGGGCGTCGCCCGTCAGCCGGAGGCCCAGGGCCGTCTCCAGACGATCTTCTTCCTGACCGTCGGTCTGGTCGAGGCGATGTTCTTCATCAACCTGGCCTTCATGGCGCTGTTCGTCTTCGTCCTCGGCTGAGCAGGACCTAGAGCGAACCAGGCCACACCAAGCAAAGGACCGGATTGATGGTGCACGTGACCGCGGGACTCATCCCGCTGGCGAGCAACTTCCTGGTGCCCAACGGCACCTTCTTCGTCGAGCTGATCGCGTTCGGGATCATCGTCTGGATCCTGGCGAAGTTCGTCATCCCCCCGATCAACCGGGCGATGACGGCGCGTCAGGACGCGATCAAGCAGGAGTTCGCCGACCTCGAAGAGGCCAAGGCCGCAGCCCACAAGGCCGAGGAAGAGTTCAAGGCCCAGATCGCCGACGCCCGCCACGAAGCCGCCAAGATCCGCGAGGAGGCCCGCGAGCAGGGCGCCCAGATCGTGGGCGAGGCGCGCGAGCAGGCCCAGGCCGAGGCCGCCCGCATCGTCGAGCACGGCCACGCACAGGTCCGCGCGGAGCGTCAGCAGGCCGTCGCCTCGCTGCGTGCCGAGGTGGGCACGCTGGCCATCGACCTCGCCGGCCGGATCGTCGGCGAGAGCCTCGACGACGACGAGCGCAGCACGCGCGTCGTCGACCGGTTCCTGGCCGACGTCGAGTCGATGCAGGCCGCCGAGGCAACCGCGCAGGACGGGGACCGCTGATGCTGCGTGGCGCCTCCGCCGAGGCCAAGGCAGAGCTCTGCTCTCGTCTCGAGGGCCTCACGGGCGACGCCGCCAACCTCGGTGAGGAGCTGTTCGCCGTCGCGGCGGTGCTCCGCAGCGAGGCAGCCGTGCGCCGGATCGCCACGGACGCCTCGATCGAGGGCGACGCCAAGGCCGGCCTGATGGGCAACGTCTTCGGCAACGCCCTCGGCACGCGACGCGCGTCGACCTGGTCAAGGACGCCGTCCGGCGCCGCTGGACGGCAACGCGCGACCTCGCCGACGTGATCGAGTACCTCGGCGTGCTGGCGACGGTCCGCTCCGCCGGCGACGAGGGCGGACGGATCAGCGACGAGCTGTTCGAGGTCCGCCAGACGGTGGACGGCCACGAGCCCCTGCGCTCGGCGCTGTCCGACCCGGCTCGCACGGTCGCCGACAAGCGCGGGCTGCTCGCAGCAGCTGTTCGAGGGCAAGGTCAAGCCGGCGACCCTGGTGCTCGTGGGCCAGGCGGTCAGCGGCAGCCACGGCTCCGTCGACCGCGGGCTCGAGGAGTTCCAGCACGTCGCCGCCGAGGCCAAGGACGAGAAGATCGCGACGGTGCACACCGCGCGGGAGCTGGCCGACAGCGAGCGCGAGCGGCTGACGCAGGCCCTCTCGCAGCAGTACGCCACGTCGGTCCACCTGCAGGTCGTGATCGACCCCGACGTCGTCGGGGGACTGCGGGTCGAGATCGGTGACGACGTCATCGACGGCACCGTGTCCAGCAAGCTCGAAGACGCCCAACGCAAGCTCGCCGGCTGACCGGCACCCAGACCACTCCAGTTGACGCCAAGGATTAGGGAAGAGGCACAGAACATGACGGAGCTTTCGATTCGTCCGGAGGAGATCCGCGACGCGCTCCAGAAGTACGTCGAGGACTACAAGCCCTCCGCCGCGAGCAAGGAAGAGGTCGGCACGGTCTCCGAGACCGCCGACGGCATCGCGCGGATCACCGGCCTTCCCTCAGCGATGGCGAACGAGCTGCTCGAGTTCGAGGACGGCACCCAGGGCATCGCGCTGAACCTCGACACCCGCGAGATCGGCGTCGTCGTCCTCGGTGACTTCGCCGGTATCGAGGAGGGCCAGACGGTCCGCCGTACCGGCGAGATCCTGTCGGTCCCCGTCGGTGACAAGTTCCTCGGCCGGGTCATCGACCCGCTCGGCACCCCGATCGACGGCCTCGGCGACATCGAGAACGAGGGCCGCCGCGCCCTCGAGCTCCAGGCGCCCGGCGTGATGGCCCGCAAGTCGGTGCACGAGCCCCTGGCCACCGGCATCAAGGCCATCGACTCGATGACCCCGATCGGCCGCGGCCAGCGCCAGCTGATCATCGGTGACCGTTCGACCGGCAAGACCACGATCGCCATCGACACGATCATCAACCAGAAGCAGAACTGGGAGACCGGCGACGAGGACAAGCAGGTCCGCTGCATCTACGTCGCCATCGGCCAGAAGGGCTCGACCATCGCCGCCGTGCGTGGTGCCCTCGAGGAGGCCGGCGCGCTGGAGTACACCACGATCGTGGCCTCCCCGGCGTCCGACTCCGCGGGCTTCAAGTACCTCGCGCCGTACACCGGCTCGGCCATCGGCCAGCACTGGATGTACGACGGCAAGCACGTCCTGATCGTCTTCGACGACCTGACCAAGCAGGCCGAGGCCTACCGCGCCGTGTCGCTGCTGCTGCGCCGCCCGCCGGGTCGTGAGGCCTACCCGGGCGACGTCTTCTACCTGCACAGCCGGCTGCTCGAGCGTTGCGCGAAGCTCTCCGACGACCTCGGCCACGGCTCGATGACCGGTCTGCCGATCATCGAGACCAAGGCCAACGACGTCTCGGCGTACATCCCGACCAACGTCATCTCGATCACCGACGGACAGATCTTCCTGCAGTCCGACCTGTTCGCGTCCAACCAGCGCCCGGCCATCGACGTCGGTGTGTCGGTGTCGCGAGTCGGTGGTGCGGCGATGACCAAGGCGATGAAGACCGTCACCGGTTCGCTCAAGGTCGACCTGGCGCAGTTCCGCGCGATGGAGGCGTTCGCGATGTTCGCCTCCGACCTCGACGCCGCGTCACGTCAGCAGCTCGACCGCGGTCAGCGGCTGATGGCGCTGCTCAAGCAGCCGCAGTACTCGCCGTACCCGCTCCAGGACATGACCGTGTCGCTGTGGCTGGGCACCTCGGGTCGCCTCGACAAGGTGCCGACCGAGGACGTGCTGCGCTTCGAGCAGGAGTTCCTCGACTTCGTACGCCGCTCCCACGGTGACCTCCTGGATGCCATCGCGAGCAGCCAGAAGTTCGAGGACGAGACCGAGAGCGGACTCGAGAAGGCCTACGACGACTTCCTCGACCAGTTCGAGACCAGCGAGGGCGGCTCGATCAAGGCCGGCCACGAGGAGCACGAGGCTCTCGAGGACGAGGACATCGACCAGGAGCAGATCGTCAAGCAGAAGAAGCAGGGCTGACCCATGGCTGTATCCCTGCGCGAGTACCGCGCGCGGATCAAGTCGACGGAGTCGATGAAGAAGATCACGCGTGCGATGGAGCTCATCGCTGCCTCGCGGATCATCAAGGCGCAGCAGCGTGCCCAGTCGGCTGCGCCGTACGCCCGCGAGCTGACCCGTGCGGTCTCCGCGGTGGCGACGTACTCCAACGTCGACCACCCGCTGACCACCGAGCCGGAGGACCCGAAGCGGGCCGCGATCCTGGTGATCACCAGCGACCGCGGGCTGGCCGGTGCCTACTCCTCGAGCGTGCTCAAGGAGGCCGAGCGCCTGCGCACCCGGCTCGAGGACGAGGGCAAGGAGGTCGACACCTACATCTCCGGACGCAAGGGCGAGGCCTTCTTCCGGTTCCGCAACCGCCCGATCATCGAGGCGTGGACCGGGCACAGCGACCAGCCCAACTTCGAGGTGGCCGAGGCGATCGGGCACAGCCTGATCGGCGCGTTCATCAACGACGAGCCCGAGGCGCGCACCATCCAGGACCACGGCCACGACCGCGAGGTCCCGCCGGGCGTCGACGAGGTGCACGTGGTGTTCACGCAGTTCCGCTCGATGCTGGTGCAGGAGCCGCGCGACATCAGGCTGCTGCCGCTCGAGGTCGTCGAGGGCGAGGAGATGCCCGAGAGCGACGAGGTGCTGCCGCTCTACGAGTTCGAGCCGTCCCCGGAGGAGGTGCTCGACGGGCTGCTGCCGAAGTACGTCCAGAGCCGCATCTTCTTCGCGCTGCTGCAGGCGGCCGCCTCCGAGCTGGCCGCCCGTCAGAAGGCGATGAAGTCCGCGACGGACAACGCCGACGAGCTGATCAAGAAGTACACGCGGACCGCGAACCAGGCCCGCCAGGCCGGTATTACCCAGGAAATCAGCGAGATTGTCGGTGGCGTGAACGCGCTCGCCGACGCCCAAGCCGGGAGTGAGTGAGAGAACATGACTGCCACCGTTGAAGAGAACAAGACCGAGGGCGGCTCCACCGGCGTCGGCCGCATCGCCCGCGTGATCGGCCCCGTCGTCGACGTGGAGTTCCCGGTCGACAACATGCCGGAGATGTACAACAAGCTCGAGGTCGACCTCGAGCTGCTCGGCGAGAAGAAGCTGCTCTCGCTCGAGGTCGCCCAGCACATCGGCGACGGCATGGTCCGCGCCATCTCGCTGCAGCCGACCGACGGCCTCGTCCGCGGCGCCGAGGTGCGCGACACCGGCGGCCCGATCTCGGTGCCCGTCGGCGACATCACCAAGGGCCACGTGTTCAACGCCCTCGGTGAGTGCCTCAACCTCGAGGAGGGCGAGGAGTTCGACGTCAAGGAGCGGTGGGGCATCCACCGCAAGGCGCCGGCCTTCGACCAGCTCGAGTCCAAGACCGAGATGTTCGAGACCGGCATCAAGGTCATCGACCTGCTCGCGCCGTACGTCACGGGCGGCAAGATCGGCCTGTTCGGCGGTGCCGGTGTGGGCAAGACCGTGCTGATCCAGGAGATGATCGCCCGCGTCGCGAAGGACCACGGTGGTGTGTCCGTGTTCGCCGGCGTCGGCGAGCGCACCCGTGAGGGCAACGACCTGATCCAGGAGATGGAGGAGGCCGGCGTCATCGGCCAGACCGCCCTCGTCTTCGGCCAGATGGACGAGCCGCCGGGCACCCGCCTGCGCGTGGCGCTCTCGGGCCTGACGATGGCGGAGTACTTCCGCGACGTGCAGAACCAGGACGTGCTGCTGTTCATCGACAACATCTTCCGGTTCACGCAGGCCGGTTCCGAGGTCTCCACGCTGCTCGGCCGGATGCCGTCCGCGGTGGGCTACCAGCCCAACCTCGCCGACGAGATGGGCACGCTCCAGGAGCGGATCACCTCGACGCGTGGTCACTCGATCACCTCGATGCAGGCGATCTACGTGCCGGCCGACGACTACACCGACCCCGCGCCGGCGGCGACGTTCGCCCACCTGGACGCGACCACCGAGCTCTCGCGCGAGATCGCGTCGCTCGGTATCTACCCCGCGGTGGACCCGCTGACGTCGACCTCGCGGATCCTCGACCCGCAGTACATCGGCAAGGACCACTACGACTGCGCCGTGCGGATCAAGCAGATCCTGCAGCGCAACAAGGAGCTCCAGGACATCATCGCGATCCTCGGTGTCGACGAGCTCTCCGAAGAGGACAAGGTCATCGTGTCCCGCGCCCGCCGCATCCAGCGGTTCCTGTCGCAGAACACCTACGTGGCCAAGCAGTTCACCGGTCTCGAGGGCTCGACGGTCCCGATCGCCGACACCATCGAGGCGTTCAACAAGATCGCGGACGGTGACTACGACCACGTGGCCGAGCAGGCCTTCTTCATGTGCGGCGGTCTCGACGACGTCGAGCGCAAGTGGGAAGAGATCCAGAAGCAGACCGGACAGAGCGACTCGTGAGCGACGACACCCTCCACGTCGAGCTGGTCGCTGCCGACCGCCTCGTGTGGTCCGGTGAGGCCACGGTGGTCAACGCCCGGACCGCGGGCGGTGAGATCGGCATCCTGGCCAACCACATGCCGGTGCTGTCGCTGCTCGAGGCCGGGGTCATCGAGGTCGAGACCGCTGACGGCGAGACCTTGCTGGCCGCGGTCGACGACGGCTTCATCTCCGTGGCCGCCAACCGGGTCTCGATCCTGGCCAGCCACGCTGACCTGGCCCAGGACATCGACGCCGGCGAGGCCCGCTCGCAGCTCGAGCAGGCCCGCGGCGAGGGCGACGACGCCCGCAGCGACGCGGAGGTCCGCCGGCTCGAGGCGCGCGTCCGTGCCGCGGAGAAGGCGTCCTGAGCGACACCAGCTCCTGAACCTCGATCGAGGGCCGCTCCGGTTTCCGGGGCGGCCCTCGGCCGTGTCCGCTGCATCTCCTAGTCTGTGACCTCACGCATCGCGAGGCGGAACGAGGACTCGATGCCGGTATGGCAATGGCTGCTGGACTCAGCAGGTGCCGTGCTGCTCGTCCTGCTGCTGTTCGGTGTCCTGCTCGTCGTACGACGCCGGGTGCTCTCGCGCAACGGCGGCACCTTCGAGCTCAGCGTCCGGGAGAGCCGCTCGGCCGAGGGCCGTGGCTGGGTGCTCGGCATG
Source organism: uncultured Actinomycetota bacterium (assembly GCA_963797505.1). Taxonomy (GTDB): domain Bacteria; phylum Actinomycetota; class Actinomycetes; order Propionibacteriales; family Nocardioidaceae; genus Marmoricola. Next base: position 27,579 of record CAWCQB010000036.1, read on the forward strand.
GGCCGCTACCGCGAGAACTCCCTGGAGTGGTTCCGCATCTTCTCCCCGCTGCCCGGCCCGCGCCGCACCTGGCGCCGCAACGACCTGAAGGTGCTCGGCCAGCGTGACCCCGAGGGCGCCGAGGAGTTCGCGCTCTACGCCGGCCACGTGGTCGTCTTCTGCCGCACGCCGCGCGGCGAGGCCGAGCTCGCGATGAGCCCGAGCTCGCTCACCGGGTTGCAGTCGTGGCTCGAGGCTGGGCCGCCGGGGTCGCGGCCTTCGCGGTAGGGGCGGCGGTTTCCCCGGGCGCCCGGGGAAACCTGGAGCCGGGCGGCCGATACTTCGGCCCGCCGCCTCCAGAATTGCCCGCCAGCCCTGTCCGCTTTGTGCGCCGGCTCGAGTCAGTGCCTCGTTGGGTACGCCGCGCTCGCCGCCCGGCACCCACAGCACGTCGCCGTTCTCGCGGTTCGCGTGCCGGGCCAGGATGAAGAGCAGGTCCGAGAGCCGGTTGAGGTAGGTGATCGCGAGGACGTTCATCGAGTCGGCGTACTCGCCGTACGCCGCCCAGGCGGATCGTTCCGCCCGCCGGCAGACCGTGCGCGCCACGTGCAGGTGGGCGGCGGCGAGGGTGCCGCCGTTGAGGATGAACGAGCGCAGCTTGGGGAGGTCCTCGTTGTAGTGGTCGCACCAGCCCTCGAGGCGGTCGACGTACTCCTGCTCGATGCGCAGCGGCGGGTACTCCGGCTTCTCGACGACCGGGGTGCAGAAGTCGGCGCCCACGTCGAAGAGGTCGTTCTGCACGTGGGTCAGCACCGCGACGACGTCGTCCTCCACGTCGCCGGTCGCCAGCACCACGCCGAGGTGGGCGTTGGTCTCGTCGACGTCGGCGTAGGCCTGCAGCCGCAGGTCGGTCTTGCCGGTCTCGCTCATGTCGCCGAGGCGCGTCGTCCCGGCGTCGCCGGTGCGGGTGTAGATCCGCGTCAGGTTGACCATGTCTCCACACTAGGAGTTCCGGCTCGAGTGGGGACTGCATGGGCGTGCGATCCCGCTCACTAGAGTGACGAGCGTGGGCAGCTTCCGTGTGGTCTCCGAGGGTCCGCTGACGCGACCGCTGTCGGGGACGGTCCACGTCGGCGGGGCGAAGAACTCCGCGCTGAAGCTGATGGCCGGCGCGCTGCTCGCGCCCGGGCGGTCGGTGATCCACAACGTGCCGAACATCCTCGACGTCGCGGTGATGGGCCAGCTGCTCCGCCAGCTCGGCTGCACGGTCGAGATCGCCTACCCGGGCGACGCGGACCCGACCTGCGAGCCGACGTCGGGGCGGGCGACCATCGACGTGCCGGAGGAGCTCGAGCACAAGGCCCCCTACGAGCTCGTACGACGCCTCCGGGCATCGATCGCCGTGCTGGGCCCTCTCGTCGCCCGCTGTCGCCGCGCGAGCGTGGCCCTTCCCGGTGGGGACGCGATCGGCTCGCGCGGCCTGGACATGCACATCCTCGGGCTGCAGGAGCTCGGCGCCGTCGTACGCATCGAGCACGGGCAGGTCGTCGCCGAGGTGCCCGGGGGCCTGACGCGGAGCCAACCTGTGGCTCGACTTCCCGTCGGTCGGAGCGACCGAGAACCTGCTGATGGCGGCCGTGATGGCGCAGGGCACGACGGTCATCGACAACGTGGCCCGCGAGCCCGAGATCATCGACCTGTGCCAGATGCTCGTCGCGATGGGGGCGCGCATCGACGGCGTCTCCACCTCGACCCTGGAGATCGAGGGAGTCGACCGGCTCAACCCCGTCGAGCACACCACCGTGACCGACCGGATCGTCACCGGCACCTGGGTCTTCGCCAACGCCATCGCCGGTGGCGACCTGCACATCAGCGGCGGCGTGGCCCACCACCTCGACATCGTGCTCGACAAGCTGGTCGCCTCGGGCGCCGAGATCGAGCAGGGGGCGACCGGGTTCACGGTGAGCACGCACAAGCGGCTCACCTCCTTCGACGTCGCGACGCTGCCCTACCCGGGCTTCCCGACCGACCTGCAGCCGTTCGCGATGGCGCTCGCGTCGGTCTCCTCGGGCACGGCGATGATCACCGAGAACGTCTTCGAGGCGCGGTTCATGTTCGCCCAGGAGCTCGCCCGGCTCGGAGCCGACCTGCGCACGGACGGCCACCACGCCGTCGTCCGCGGCGTACCCATGCTCTCCGGCGCCCCCGTCGTCGCCCACGACATCCGCGCCGGTGCGGCGCTGGTGCTGGCCGGGCTGGCCGCCCAGGGCACCACCGTGGTGGCCGAGTCGCAGCACATCGACCGCGGTTATCCGTGGTTCGCGGAGGCCCTGGCGTCGATCGGCGCCGAGGTCAGCCGGCTGCCCGACTGAATAACGTTTCGGAATCAGTTGGCCTCGAGGGGTATTTTCGGTACTGCTCCGCGCGTCATGTAGTCGATAGGGCGCGACGCGCGCCGATAGTAGGGCTCGGCAACGGGAGGCCCCATGGAGCACGCGAGCGAGGACGGGTCCGTGAGCACGGCCCTGGAGTTCTCCGGCGTGCTCGACGTGCGCCGGACCGCCGACGTCCGCGCCGCCGTCTACGCCGAGCTCGCCCGCAGCACCGGCGACGTGATCGTCGACATCAGCCGGGTCGACTCCATCGACATGACCACGCTGAAGATGCTCGCGGTGGCCAACCGGGTCGCCGAGCGCCAGGCCAGGCGGGTGGTGCTGCGCGGCCCCTCTCCCGGCGTACGACGCCTGCTGCACCTGTCCCACATGCGCTGGATGATCCCGATCGAGCCGTACGACGTGGTCGCCGCGCCGCCTCGGGAGCCACCTCCGCCACGCTCCGCGGTGTGACCCATCACGCAGGGTGAGCCATCCAACAAGCCTTACCCACCGGTACGGATCGGGCCTACCCTCAGCCACATGAGCGAGAACCCCTCTGCGCGGCCCGAGAAGGACCGTCCGTGGGTGATGAGGACCTACGCCGGTCACTCGTCCGCGGCCGAGTCCAACAAGCTCTACCGGATGAACCTCGCCAAGGGGCAGACCGGCCTGTCGGTGGCCTTCGACCTGCCCACGCAGACCGGCTACGACCCCGACTCCGCGCTCGCCCGTGGCGAGGTGGGCAAGGTCGGCGTGCCGATCCCGCACCTCGGCGAGATGCGCCGGCTGTTCGAGGACATCCCGCTCACCGGGATGAACACCTCGATGACGATCAACGCCACCGCGATGTGGCTGCTCGCGCTCTACCAGGTCGTCGCGGAGGAGCAGAACCCCGACCTCGAGCCCCTCGAGGTCGCCCACCAGCTCGCCGGCACCACGCAGAACGACATCATCAAGGAGTACCTCTCCCGCGGGACCTACGTGTTCCCGCCCGAGCACTCGCTGCGGCTCATCTCCGACGTCATCTCCTACACCGTCAACGAGATCCCCAAGTGGAACCCGATCAACATCTGCAGCTACCACCTGCAGGAGGCCGGCGCGACGCCGACGCAGGAGCTCGCCTACGCCCTGTGCACCGCGATCGCCGTGCTCGACACCGTGAAGGACTCCGGACAGGTCGAGCCCGAGGACTTCGCCAAGGTCGTCGGCCGCATCTCCTTCTTCGTCAACGCCGGCGTGCGGTTCATCGAGGAGACCTGCAAGATGCGCGCGTTCGTGCGCCTGTGGGACGAGATCACCCGCGAGCGCTACGGCGTCACCGACGAGAAGATGCGCCGCTTCCGCTACGGCGTGCAGGTCAACTCCCTCGGCCTGACCGAGGCCCAGCCCGAGAACAACGTGCAGCGCATCGTGCTCGAGATGCTCGGCGTCACGCTCAGCAAGAACGCCCGCGCCCGCGCCGTACAGCTGCCCGCGTGGAACGAGGCGCTCGGCCTGCCGCGTCCCTGGGACCAGCAGTGGTCGCTGCGGCTCCAGCAGGTGCTCGCCTTCGAGTCCGACCTGCTGGAGTACGACGACATCTTCGAGGGCTCCGTCGTCATCGAGGCGAAGGTGGCCCAGCTCGTCGAGGACGCCCGTGCCGAGATGGACCGGGTCCAGGCGATGGGCGGCGCGATCGCGGCGGTCGAGTCCGGCTACATGAAGCAGCAGCTGGTCAGCTCGCACTCCGCCCGCCGGGCCGCCATCGAGAACGGCGAGGACATCGTCGTCGGCGTGAACAAGTACGAGACCACGGAGCCGTCGCCGCTGACCGCCGACCTCGACGCCGCCATCCAGGCCGCGGACCCCGAGGCGGAGCGGGCCGCGATCGCGGGCCTCGAGGCCTGGCGGGCCGAGCGCGACCAGGGCGAGGTCGACGAGGCGCTCGCGGCCCTCGCCGACGCTGCCAAGACCGACACCAACCTGATGGAGGCCACCCTCGTCGCCGCCCGTGCCGGCGCGACCACGGGGGAGTGGGCCGGCACGCTGCGCGAGGTCTTCGGGGAGTTCCGTGCCCCGACCGGGGTCTCCGGCGCGGTGGGCGTGGGCGACGCCGGTCAGGAGCTCACCGAGGTCCGCGAGCTGGTCAGGGCGACCGGTGAGGAGCTCGGCGGGCGGCTGCGGCTGCTGGTCGGCAAGCCGGGCCTCGACGGGCACTCCAACGGCGCCGAGCAGGTCGCCGTACGCGCGCGCGACGCCGGGTTCGAGGTCGTCTACCAGGGCATCCGGCTCACGCCCGAGCAGATCGTCGCCGCGGCGGTGGCCGAGGACGTGCACTGCGTCGGTCTCTCGATCCTCTCCGGGTCGCACATGGAGCTGGTGCCGGACGTGCTCGACCAGATGAAGGCGGCCGGCCTGGAGGACATCCCGGTGATCGTCGGCGGCATCATCCCCGACCGCGATGCGCGCGCGCTCAAGGAGCTCGGCGTCGCCGAGGTGTTCACGCCCAAGGACTTCAGCCTGACGCAGGCTATGGCCGGAATTGTCCGGGCGATCCGCGCGGCCCACGAACTGGTCTAGAAAACGGTCCGGTCAATCCGGACTTGCCCGTTGGTTGCACGTTCCGGAGGGCCTCGGCGTCGTAGTGTGCCTCAGGACGTCACGTGCGGCCGGGAGACTTGGCTGCCTCGGGCTCGACGCAAGGCGGATCGACACATGGAGATGCTGCACGACGAAGGGCAGTGGAAGTACGACGCACTCGCGGACATGGTGCAACACGTCCGACGACGCGATCGTCCTCGCTGACCCCTCGGGTGTTGTCGTGCTCGCCAACAAGGCGGCCGGCGAGGTGGTCGGCGTACCCCCCGAGGCCATGCCCGGGCACACCGTCGAGGACTTCGGCCGCGAGTCGATGCATGCCTTCCAGAAGATCGCCGTCGCGGCGGTCGTCGACAACAACATCGAGGTCACCGTCCGCGACGCCAAGCTGCGCCACACCAACGGCACCTCGACCATCGTCGACCTGACGCTGAGCCCGACGCGCACCGACCAGGGGCCGTTCGTGGCCATCGGCATGCGCGAGCCCAACGACAAGTACCGCCAGACCAAGCTCTTCCGCGGCCTGCTCGAGGCGGCGCCCGACGGCATGGTCATCGTCAACCGCGACGGGGTCATCGTCCTGGTCAACGCCCAGGTCGAGCGGTTGTTCGGCTACGAGCGCGCCGAGCTGGTCGGCGAGTCGGTCGAGATCCTCGTGCCCGACCGCTTCTCCGGCATGCACATGGCGTTCCGCTCCGGCTACGTCAGCGAGCCGCGCACGCGTCCCATGGGCCTGGCCGGCGACCTGCACGCCCGCCGCAAGGACGGGTCGGAGTTCCCGGTCGAGGTGACGCTGTCCCCGCTGGAGACCGACGAGGGCCTGCTCGTCTCGGCGGCCGTCCGCGACATCTCCGAGCGCCGCCGGATGCAGGAGGAGAACGACCGGGTCAAGGACGAGTTCTTCGCCACCGTCTCCCACGAGCTGCGCACCCCGCTGACCTCGATGATCGGGTACGGCGAGCTGATGACCGACCTCGAGGAGCTCAGCCCGCAGGGCCAGCGGTTCCTCTCGGTGATCGTGCGCAGCGCCGAGCGCGAGCTCCGCCTCGTCGACGACCTGCTCACGCTGGTGGCGATCGAGGAGTCCGGCCTGGCGATCCGCTCCGCCGAGATCGACCTCGAGCGCGTCGTGCGGGAGGCCGTCGAGGCGGCCCGGCCGCGCGCCGAGGAGGCCCAGCTGTCCCTGTCGATGGAGACCCCCGGGACCGCCGTACCCATGTACGGCGACCGCGACCGCCTCGGCCAGGCCATGGACAACCTGCTCTCCAACGCGATCAAGTTCACCCCCACCGACGGGCGCGTGCGCGTCGTGCTGCGCACCGGCGCGACCTCTGCGGAGATCGACGTCATCGACTCCGGCATCGGCATCGGCGACGAGGACCCCGACGCCCTGTTCGAGCGGCTGTTCCGCTCCCAGACCGCGGTGGCACAACAGACGCCGGGCGCCGGGCTCGGGCTGACCATCGCCCTGGCGATCGTGGAGGCGCACGCCGGCACCATCGAGGTCGTCGAGAGCGGCGCCGGAGGGACCACCTTCCGGATGACCTTCCCGCTCCGGCCGACCGGATCTTCTGCTGCCTCCTGACCCCGATGGTCTAGATCATCCGGACGCCCGCAGGCTCAGCCCGCGAGCAATTGTTGCTGCGTGGCCATGTGGTGACGTAAACAGAAACAACTGCATTCCTCGGGAAAAGGGGAAGAGAATCTTCGACTGCTCCGGGAATGAATATGCGGCGACTTGTACGAAATGGGCTGCTCGGACGGTTTTGCTTTCCCATTCTCGTGCTGGCAGTCGCCTTTTCCATTTCCGCGGTCGTGACCCCGCTAGTCGCCCGCGCGGGCCGCCGGACCCCACCTGCACGATCTCGGCGACGCTGGTGAACTCCTGCCGGCCCGTGGCTGGGCGCCGAGTCCGGTGGCTACGGCCCGACCGGCTTCCGCTCCTCGATGCTCGAGCACGAGGCCCGCATCGGTCGCCAGCTCGACATCGTCCACGAGTACCTCGGCACCGGGAACATCACGCTGACCAGCGACATCGTCACCCTCGCCAAGCGGGCGAACACCATCGCGCTGGTCAACTGGCGAGTCGTCAGCCGGTGGGCCGACGGTGACGGCCGCAGCGCCTCGGTCAACACGCAGATCGACAACATGGCGCGCAGCATCAAGGCGCTCGGCACCACCAAGATCATGCTCACGGTCGAGCCACGAGCCCGAGAACGACATCTCACCCGGTGGGGGACCCACCTGCACGACGTACAACGGCGGTTCGGGCTCGACCGCCGACTACGTGAACATGTGGCACAACGTGCGCGCCCGCTTCGACGCGCTCGGCATCACCAACGTGGTGTGGGTGATGAACTTCATGGGCTACGAGGGCTGGAACTGCGTCGAGAACTCCGTCTGGCCGGGCAACGACTACGTCGACTGGGTGATGTGGGACCCCTACCCGCGCAACGCCACCTGGGCCTACCACGTGGGCGGGTTCTACAACTGGCTGACCACGCACAGCGACGCCGAGCACAACTACCTCTCCAAGCCGTGGGGCCTGGCCGAGTTCGGCAACAACGGCACCAGCCAGGCCAACGTCTACCAGATGTACGACGACGCGAAACGCGCCCTGGACAACGGCACCTATCCCAGGATCAAGGCCTACGTCGGTCTGGGACCAGCACACCTCCTCCAGCTCCGACGTCCGCGTCGGCTACGACCACTACTCGAAGGCCGACCCGGTCGAGCAGCAGCACTACAACGCCTTCGCCAACGACCCGCTGCTGACCGGGACCGGCGTACCCGACCCGGTCGACTCGACCTCGCCGACGGTCGTGCGGACGGCGCCGTCCGACGGCGACCCCGTGAACGGGACGCGTCAACGTGACCGGCTCGGCCACCGACGACGTCGGGGTGACGTCGGTCGTCCTGCTGGTCGACGGTGCCGTGGCGGGCACGACCGCGCCGGCCACCGACGGCTCCGTGTCGATCCCCTGGAACAGCGCGACGCTCGCCAACGGCTCACACACCCTCCAGCTGCGGGCGCGGGACGCCGCCGGCAACACCGGACTCTCCGACCTGGTCTCGGTCACCGTGCAGAACGTCGACGACGAGGCCCCCTCGCCCCCGGCACCCTCACCGCCGTGTGGGGCAGCCCCAGCAAGGTGACGCTCGCCTGGTCGGCCGCCACGGACAACGCCGCCGTCACCGGCTACCGGGTCTACCGCGACGACGACACGGTGCCGCTGGCGACGCCTGCCCGCAACGGCCCGCGGCTACGTCGACCCGGGAGTCGCGAACCTGAGCACCCACCGCTACACGGTGACGGCCGCTCGACGCTGCCGGGCACGAGAGCGATCCGAGCAACGAGGCGATCGCGAACGCCGGTGACGACACCCCGCCCGCCAAGCCCGACGGCCCAGGCCCAGCTGACCGCACCCGACGAGGCCACGGTGACGTGGGGCGACGTGACCGACAACGTCGGGGTGACCGGCTACCGCGTCTACCGCGGCAGCACCCTGGTCGGGACCGTCACCGACGGCTCCGACACCTTGGTGGAGGACGGTCTCGACGACGGCGTCTCCTACAGCTACCGGGTGCGTGGCGTACGACGCGGCCGGCAACTCCAGCACCGCCAGCGACCCGGTGGCCGTGCTGACTCCGGACGTCACGCGCACCGAGCATCCCGCTCAACCTGAAGGCCACCAACGTCGCCCAGGGCGTCGGCCTGACGTGGACGCGCGTCGACCGACAACGTCGGCGTCACCAACTACGTCGTCTACCGCGACGGTCTGCCGCTGATGACGCTCGGAGGTACGACGACCGTCGTGGACCGACACCGCACCGGTGGGCGACACGCTGCACCACTACCGCGTCCTCGCCCGCGACGCGGCCGGCAACGCCAGCGACCTCGAGCAACGAGGTGGTCCGCACTCTCGGCGACGCGACTCCTCCGAGCGCGCCCACGCGGCTGGCGGGTGCGCTCTCGGGAGCCACGGTCCGGCTGACCTGGACGGCGTCGACCGACAACGTCGGCGTCACCGGCTACACGATCTACCGCGGCGGCGTGTCGATCGGCACGTCGACGACCCCGTCGTACACCGACGCCACGCCTCCGCCGGGCCAGGCCTCGAGCTACACCGTGCGCGCGCGCGACGCGGCCGGCAACACCAGCGCCGCCTCGAGCGCCGTCAGCGTGACGGTGCCGGCCGACAAGACGGCGCCGACCGCGCCGGGCAGCCTGCGGCTCACCGTCGGGGCGACGGGCACGCAGGCAGATCACGCTGGCCTGGAACGCCGCGACCGACAACGTCGGCGTGGCCAGCTACTACGTCTACCGCGGGAACTCGAAGTACCGCCTGCTCGGCAACGTGACCAGCTTCGTGGACACGGGACTCACTGCCGGTACGAAGTACACCTACAAGGTCTACGCGATCGACGCGGCCGGCAACTGGAGCAGCCCGACGGCCAACGCGAGCGGAACGGCGCGCTAGCGCCGTGGGAGGCGTGCGGCGGCGTGGAGAGTGTCGTGTGCGCCGGCGTCGTGGTGGCGCTCGCCGTCGCGCCCTTCCTCGTCGCCGCTCCGTCGGTCGTCGCCGGCCAGCGCCGCCGACCCGGTGTGCACGATCTCCGCGAAGCTGGTGAACTCCTGCCGGCCGTGGCTGGGTGCGGAGTCCGGCAACTACGGCCAGGGCGCGTTCAAGGCGCGCATGCTCGAGCACGAGGCGCGGATCGGCCGCCCGCTCGACATCGTGCACGCCTACATGGCCGCTGGTGCCACCGCTCTGAGCGCCGACCAGATCACGCTGGCCAAGCGCCCGGGGACGATCGGTCTCTACAACTGGCGGGTCTCGCTCAACTGGGCGGCAGGCGGGGGTGACAACGCCACGGTGAACGGCCAGATCGACCAGATGGCCGCCAGCATCAAGGCCCTCGGGACGACCAGGATCATGCTGACGATCTACCACGAGCCGGAGGCCGGCGTGTCGCCCGGAGGCTCGCCGAGCTGTCCGACGCTCAAGCTCACCGGCACTGCCGGGCACGACCGGCGGACTACGTGAACATGTGGCACAACGTGCGCGAACGCTTCGACGCGCTGGGCGTGACCAACGTCGTCTGGGTGATGGACTACATGGGCTACGTCTCGACCTTCTGCATGGCGCGCGACCTGTGGCCGGGCAACGACTACGTCGACTGGGTGATGTGGGACCCCTACCCCCAGGTCGGCACCTGGGCCGCGGTCGTCGGGTGCGTTCTACAACCACCTGACCGCCAACAGCGACGCCGACCACGACTTCCTGTCCAAGCCGTGGGGACTTGCCGAGTTCGGCTACCTCGGCACCAACCAGAACGCGGCCTACGCGATGTACGACGATGCCGCGCGCGCGATCCGCGACAACACCTTTCCGAAGCTGAAGGCCTACGTCGTCTGGGACAACTACACCTCCAGCAGCCACGACGACCGGGTCGGCTACACCCAGGGGCACGTCCTCGACCCGGTCGAGCAGCAGCACTACAACGACTTCGCGAACGACCCGGCCCTGGTCGGCACTGCCGTCCCCGAGCCGACCGACCAGGTGCCGCCGACCGTCGTACGCCTCACGCCCGACGACGGCGCCACCGTCGACGGCGACGGTCGACGTCACCGGCACGGCCTCCGACGACGTGGCGCTCGAGTCCGTCCAGCTCCTCGTCGACGACAGCCCCGCCGGCACCGCGACGCCGGACGGTGACGGCAACGTCACGGTCTCCTGGAACAGCGGCAGCGTCGCCAACGGCGCCCACTCGCTGCGGCTGTGGGCGCGCGACACCTCCGGCAACACCGCCCTCTCCGAGCCGGCCGACGTGACGGTGCAGAACGCCGACGCCGAGGCGCCGAGCAGTCCCGCGGGACGCGGCGGCTGTCCTGGGGCAGCGGCACCGGGGTCACGCTGACCTGGTCGGCGTCGACCGACAACCTGGCGGTCACCGGCTACCGCATCTACCGCGACGGCGAGCCCGTTCACCACCGTTGGACTCCACGGACACGCAGTACGTCGACGACGACGTCGCCAACCTGACCACGCACAGCTACGCCGTCACCGCCCTCGACGCTGCCGGCAACGAGAGCGACCTCAGCGAGTCGCGCCAGGTCACCACCGGCGACGACACCGCCCCGACGATCCCGGTCGTCGGACGCGGATCTCACCGGTCCCGACGAGGCCACCGTGACGTGGGAGGAGTCGACCGACAACGACGACGTGGCGGGGTACCGGGTCTACCGCGACGGCAGCCCGGTCGCGCAGGTCGCCGGCACGGCCACGACCTGGGTCGATGACGGGCTGGACGACGCCACGAGCTACAGCTACCGGGTCACGGCGTACGACGCCTCCGGCAACGAGAGCGACCGCAGCGACCCTGCCGTCGTGACCACCCCGGACACGACCGCGCCGGCTGCCCCCACCAGCCTGAAGGCGGTGACGGGGACCTCCAGCGTCGCGCTGACCTGGAACGCCTCCAGCGACAACGTCGGCGTGACCAGCTACGTCGTCTACCGCGACGGCCAGGCGCTGACCACGCTCGGCGGCTCGGCGACGAGCTGGACGGACAGCGCGCCGGTCGGCAACACGGCGCACCGCTACCGGGTGCTGGCCGCGATGCCGCCGGCAACGAGAGCGCGCTGAGCAACGAGGTCGTCCGGACCGTCGACAGCACTGCGCCGTCGTTGCCGTCGAACCTGCGCGCGGTCTCGGCCCCCACGAGCGTGGCACTGACCTGGAGCGCGTCGACCGACAACGTCGGCGGTGACCAGCCTACGTGGTCTACCGCGACGGGCTGCCGCTGATGACGCTCGGCGGTACGACGACCTCGTGGACCGACTCGGCGCCGGTCGGGAACACCCTGCACCGCTACCGGGTCACCGCTCGCGACGCGGCCGGCAACGAGAGCGGGCCGAGCAACGAGGTGGCGCGGACCATCGACACCGTCGCGCCGACGGTTCCCGCCACCCTCGTGGCCGTGTCGACTCCCACGAGCGTCGCGCTCACCTGGGGGGCGTCGACCGACGCCGGTGGGGTGACCAGCTACGTCGTCTACCGCGACGGGCTGCCGCTCGCCACGCTCGGCAGCACGGCGCGCTCCTACACCGACAGCGCCCTGGTCGGCAGCACCCTGCACCGCTACCAGGTCACCGCCCGTGACGCGACCGGCAACGAGAGCGCGAAGAGCAACCAGGTCAGCAGGACGCTGCCCGACACGACCGCCCCCACGGCACCGACGCGGCTGGCCGGCTCGTTGTCGGGCCTCACCGTCCGCCTGACGTGGACCGCCTCGACCGATGCCGTCGGCGTCACCGGCTACACCGTCTACCGAGGCGGCGTCTCGATCGGGACGAGCACCACGCCGACGTACACCGACACCACGCCGCCGCTCGGCAAGGCCTCGAGCTACACCGTGCGGGCCCGCGACGCGGCCGGCAACACCAGCGCGGCGTCCAGCGCGGTCAGCGTCACGGTGCCGACCGACAAGACCGCTCCGACCACGCCGGGCAGCGTGCGCGTCACGGTCGGGGCCACGGGGACCCGCCAGATCACGATCGCCTGGAACGCCTCCACCGACAACGTCGGCGTGACCAGCTACTACCTCTACCGCGCCAACGCGAAGTACAAGCTGCTCGGCAAGGTGACCAGCTACGTCGACACCGGGCTGAAGGCCGGCACGAAGTACACCTACAAGGTCTACGCCCTCGATGCCGCCGGCAACTGGAGCGGCGCCTCCGCCAGCGTCAGCGGCACAGCTCGCTAGAAGAGCCGCTGGCTCGGGTCGTCCATGCCGCGGAGCAGGTCGTAGTCGACGACCGCGCAGGCGATGCCGCGGTCGGTGGCGAGCACCTTGGCCTGCGGCTTGATCTCCTGGGCGGCGAAGATGCCGCGCACGGGGGCGAGCAGCGGGTCGCGGTTGAGCAGCTCGAGGTAGCGGGTCAGCTGCTCGACACCGTCGATCTCGCCACGTCGCTTGATCTCGACGGCGACCGACTTGCCCTCGGCGTCGCGGCACATCAGGTCGACCGGACCGATCGCGGTCGGGAACTCGCGGCGGACGAGCGTCAGGCCGTCGGACAGCGTCGACGGGTGCTCGGCGAGCAGCTCCTGGAGGTGCTTCTCGACGCCGTCCTTCTGCAGGCCGGGGTCGATGCCGAGGTCGTGGCTGGAGTCGTGCAGGACCTCCTCGATGAGGATGCGCAGGCTGTCGCCGGTCTTCGCGTCGACCGTCCACTCGACCTGGCCGTCCTCGGTGGTGCCCTCGTGGACCGTGCAGGGCGGGCTCATCCAGTTCAGCGGCTTGTAGGAGCCGCCGTCGGAGTGCACCAGCACCGATCCGTCGGACTTGAGCATCAGCACCCGGGTGGCCATCGGCAGGTGAGCGGTCAGGCGTCCGGCGTAGTCGACCTGACAGCGGGCCACGACGAGTCTCACGAGCGGAGAATCTACCTGCCATGCTGGCCTCGTGGCGCGTGGGCGCAGTGGAGTCGTGGTGGGAGCTGGGGTCACCGGCCTGTCCTGCGCGATCCGGCTCGCCGAGGCCGGGCACCGGGTCGACGTACTCGCTCGTGACCTGCCGCTGGAGACGACCTCGGTGGTGGCCGCGGCGCTCTGGTACCCCTACAAGGCACTCCCGGCCGAGCGCGTCACCGCCTGGTCGGCCACGTCGTACGACGCCTTCGCGGAGCTGGCCAAGGAGGACACCGGCGTCCGGATGCTCGTCGGGACCGAGGTGCTGCACGCGCGCACCGGGGATCCGTGGTGGTCGGGCGCCGTGCCCGACCTGGAGCACGTGACGCCGCCTCCGTCGTACGCCGACGCGTGGAGCTTCACCGCCCCGGTCATCGACATGCCCGTCTACCTGCGCTGGCTGCGTGGCCGGCTCGACGAGCTCGGCGGCACGATCACCCGGATGGCGCTCGCCGCGCTGCCGCAGACCGAGGACGTCGTGGTCAACTGCGCCGGGCTGGGCTCGCGTCGGCTGGCCGGCGACCTCGACGTGCACCCGGTCCGCGGCCAGGTGGTGCTGGTCGACGGCGTCACCCTGGACCGCTGGTGGCTCGACTCGGCCGGTCCGACGTACGTCGTCCCGCGCAGCGACACCGTCGTGGTCGGCGGCACCGACCAGGACGGTGACTGGAGCCGGACCCCGTCGCCCGAGACGGCCGAGGAGATCCTCCGCCGTGCCTCGCGTCTCGTGCCGGAGCTCGCCCGGGCCCGCGTCGTCGCCCACCGGGTCGGCCTGCGTCCCGTGCGTCCGGTCGTGCGCCTGGAGGCGGAAGGTCGGGTCATCCACTGCTACGGCCACGGTGGCGCGGGGGTGACGGTCAGCTGGGGCTGCGCCGACGAGGTGACCGCCCTGGTGGGGGAGCACGGCTAGGAGCGGGGGATGTCCCGGCCGGACGGGGAGTACTCCACCAGCAGGATCCGACCGTCCAGGACGCGGTGGTCGACCAGCTCGAGATCGGTTGACGAGACGTCTGCGAAGGCAGCCTCGCGACCGTCGGGCCCCGCGAGCAGCGGGAACGTCATCAGCCGGAGCCGGTCGACGAGACCCGCGTCGATCAGCTGCCGACCGACGGACAGGCTGCCGACGGTGCGCAGCGGCACCTCACTCTCGCCCTTGAGCCGTCCGACCTCCTCCACGAGATCCTCGTCGCAGAGCCTCGTGTTTTCCCACTCCGCCTCCCGCAGCGTCCGCGAGAAGACCACCTTGCCCAGCTCGGTCATCCGTCGCCACGACTCGTCGCGGGCCTCTTCGGGGATCGCCGCCAGCACCTCGTAGGTGCGCCGCCCCATGACCATGAGGTGCGGCTCCTCCAGGTGTGTGGAGTTCCACTCGTCGAGGTCCGGTCCGAAGTAGCCGAAGTACGGCGGCAGCCCGTCGCTGCCGGCCCATCCATCGACCGAGAGGAAGATGTCGACTGTCAGGGTGCTGGTCATCTGCGCTCCTTTGTCCGAGTTCGCGCTCACCAGTTCCGACCAGCGGGGGAGCCGGATCTCATCGGAGGCGGTGCCACGGCGCCCGTCCCGGACGTGAGCGGACACACAATCGGGCCCCGGAGAGCCCGTGGCAGGATGCGCCTCATGGCACGTGACTTCAAGACCATCGGCGTTGTCGGACTGGGCACCATGGGTGCCGGCATCACGGAGGTGTTCGCCCGCAACGGGTACACCGTCGTGGGTGTGGAGGTCGACGACGACGCAGTGGCGCGCGGACGCCAGCACCTCGAGCACTCCACGGCGCGGGCGGTCTCGCGCGGCAAGCTGAGCGAGGACGAGGCCCAGGCAGCTGCACGACCGGGTCAGCTTCGCCACCTCGATGGAGGAGCTCAAGGACGCCGACCTCGTGGTCGAGGCGGTCGTGGAGTCCATCGAGATCAAGAAGCAGATCTTCAAGCAGCTCGAGGGCATCGTCTCCGAGGACGCCATCCTCGCCACCAACACCTCGTCGCTGTCGGTCACCGAGATCTCGACGGCGAACTCGCAGCCGGGCCGGGTCATCGGCGTGCACTTCTTCAACCCGGCGCCCGTCCAGGGCTTCGTCGAGATCGTGCAGACCGTCGTCACCGAGCCGAGCGTGCTCGAGGACGTCTCCGGCCTGGTGAAGGCGCTCGGCAAGAACCCCGTGGTCTGTGGCGACAAGGCCGGCTTCATCGCGAACACGCTGCTGTTCGGCTACCTCAACCACGCGGTGTCCATGTACGAGCAGCGCTACGCCTCCCGCGAGGACATCGACGCGGCGATGCGGTTCGGCTGCGGCTACCCGATGGGTCCGCTGGCCCTGCTCGACCTGATCGGCCTGGACACGGCGTACGAGATCCTCGAGACGATGTACCGCCAGGGCCGCGACCGGCTGCACGCGCCCGCGCCGATCCTCAAGCAGATGGTCACCGCCGGCATGCTCGGCCGCAAGACCGGCAAGGGCTTCTACACCTACGAGCAGGCCGACAGCCCGGTCGTGGTCGACGACGACAAGACGCCCTCGGCCGACGACAAGCCGCAGCTCAAGCACGACATCAAGCTCGTCGGCGTGGTCGGCACCGGCACCATGGCGACCGGCATCGTCGAGGTCTTCGCCAAGGGTGGGTACGACGTGATCTACGTCGGCCGGTCGCAGGACAAGGTCGATGCCGTCCGTACGACGATCGAGCGCTCCCTCGACAAGGCGATCCAGCGCGGCAAGCTCGACGAGGCCGCCAAGGAGGACGTGCTCGGTCGGCTCACCGGCTCGACCTCGCTCGACGACCTCGGCCAGGTCGACATCGCGGTCGAGGCGATCGCCGAGGACCTCAAGATCAAGACCACCCTCTTCGAGAACCTCGACGAGATCTGCAAGCCCGGCGCGATCCTCGCGACCACGACGTCCTCGCTGCCGATCATCCAGTGCGCCCAGGCCACCAACCGGCCGCAGGACGTCGTCGGGATGCACTTCTTCAACCCGGCGCCGATCATGAAGCTGGTCGAGGTCGTCTCGACGGTCTCGACGTCGGAGGACGTCACCGAGACGACCCAGGCGCTGTGCGGCAAGCTCGGCAAGGTCGCGGTGTCGTGCGGCGACCGCGCCGGCTTCATCGTCAACGCGCTGCTGTTCCCCTACCTCAACGACGCGATCAGGATGCTCGAGGCGCACTACGCGACCGCCGACGACATCGACACCGCGATGAAGCAGGGCTGTGCGCTGCCGATGGGTCCCTTCGAGCTGCTCGACGTGGTCGGCAACGACGTGTCGCTGGCGATCCAGCGCGAGCTCTACCTCGAGTTCCGCGAGCCCGGCTTCGCCCCGGCGCCGCTGCTCGAGCACCTCGTCACCGCGGGCTACCTCGGCCGCAAGACCAAGCGCGGGTTCCGCGACTACAGCAGCCGCTGACGGCGTTCGCGCCGCTTGCGCCTGGACGCCGCCAGACCACGAGTGCCCGGCGATCACAGAGGCGAGCACGACCGCCGCGCCCTTGCCGATGCGTCGAGGCGACCTTCTCGTAGGAGGCGCCGGCGAAGTAGCCGACGAGGCTGAACGTGATGCCCCAGGTGATGCCACCGAGCGGCGTTCCACAACAGGAACACCGGGTACCGCATCCGGCTGAGCCCGCGATGCCCGGCATCATGGCCCGGAGGAACGCCGTCCACCGGCCCAGGAAGACGGCCGGTCCGCCCCGCCGGCGCAGGCTCTCCTGGGCCTTGTCGAGCTGAGCCTGGTACTTGCGCAAGAAACGCCAACTGCAGGACGCGTGGTCCCAGGTGCTTGCCGACCTCGTAGCCGACGGTGTCGCCGACGATGGCGCTGATCACGACGATGACGATCAGGGTGACGATGTCGAGATGGCCCTGGCTCGCCAGCAGGCCGCCGAGGAGCACGGCCGTCTCGCCGGGAATGACGAAGCCGGCGAAGAACGCGGACTCGCCGAACACCAGCAGGGCGATGATCGTGTAGGCGAGAGCCGGTGGGACCGACCGGATCCATCCAACAGGCTTTGCACCATAGCCATGAGCCTACGCAGGCCACCTGCACGGACCTGACCGCGAGATGTATCTCCCGCAGGCGGCCGTGCTCCTGGCCATCGAGGACGGTCTGCCCAGGACGTCCCGAACCGAGGAGAACGCCATGCACGCGCCGATCCGGATGACCACCATCGTCTCGAACATGCTCGACGCCAACTCGCCGCGCCTCGTGACGCCGCGTCGCGGCAAGTCCCGGCGGAACCGCTGAGGCACGGGCCACTCCGATGCGTCGACCCATCACCGTCGTCGCCGTACTGGCGAGCCTGACCCTGTTCGCGCCGGCGGCCGTGGCCGCACCGGCCGCCCAGCACACGTCTGCTCGCGCCGGCGTCCTGCCACCGGACGCTGAAGCACTACCCGGTGCTCCGGCCGGGCGCTCATCGGCCGGCCGTGCGCACCCTCCAGTGCGTGCTCAACGACGACGGTTTCGGACCCGTGGTCGTCGACGGCGTCTACGGTCCGCAGACGCGTGCCGCCGTACGCCGCGTCGAGAACGGCTTCGAGGGCCCGTCACCCCACCCGGGCCGGATCAACAACGGCTTCTGGGTGCTCCTCTTCGGCCAGCACCTGCCCGACCGCGACCTGAGGTTCGGCCAGCACGGGCCGGCGATCCGCACGCTCCAGCGAGCCCTTCGCGCCGCGGGTGGTCATCTCAAGGTCAACGCCACGTTCGGACCAGGGACCCGCCGGGTGGTGCGCCACTACCAGCACAGCCAGGGCGTGCCCGTCACCGGCGTGGTCGACGAGCGCACCCGCTTCTTCCTCGCCATGGGCGGGGTCATCGGCCAGCAGAACTGACCGTGCCGACGTCGTCGGGCTGGGGGCGGCCTCGTACTCTGGCCGCATGGAGTTCCTCGTCTTCCTCGTGCTGCTCGCGGTGGCCGCGCTCGTCGTGCGCGCCGTCGTGCAGGGCAACAAGCGCAAGGCCCTGGAGCGCAAGCAGGCCGAGCTCGAGCCGGTGCGCAAGCTCGCCTTCGAGGACGTCACGGCCCTCGGCGAGGAGCTCCAGCAGCTCGACACCGACCTCGCCGGCAGCGAGCTCGAGCCCGGAGCCAACGCCGACTACCAGCGGGCGCTCGACGCCTACGAGTCGGCGAAGACCGCTGCCGACTCGATCACCGAGCCCGAGCAGGTCAGGCACGTCACCGAGATCCTCGAGGACGGCCGCTACGCGATGGCCTGCGTGCGGGCCCGCGTCGCGGGGGAGCCGCTGCCGACCCGTCGGCCGCCGTGCTTCTTCGACCCGCGGCACGGCCTCTCGGTCGAGGACGTGCCCTACACGCCGCCGGGCGGCAGCCCGCGCGACGTACCCGCCTGCGCCCTCGACGCCGAGCGCGTGCGCGCCGGCGCCGAGCCCGACATCCGCAAGGTGATGGTCGGCTCGCAGCGGGTGCCCTACTGGCAGGGCGGTCGCGCCTACCAGCCCTACGCCCAGGGCTACTTCGGCGGCTTCGGGATGATGGACATGATGTTCATGGGGATGCTCTTCGGCGGCGGCTTCGACGGCATCGGCGACGGGATCGGCGCGATCGGTGAGGGCATCGGCGAGGGCATCGGCTCCATCGGCGACGGCATCGGCGGCATGTTCGACGGCGTCGGCGACATGTTCGACGGCTTCGACTTCTGATTGTTCGACGGTCCGGCGTCTGGTGACCTGCCGGTAACCAAGCGTCAACCTCTCGGTGACGTTGCTGCTCCACGATTCAGGTAACCCATCAGACCTGAAGGAGTGGACATGGACCCGATGACCGTTCTCATCGAGCAGGAGTACCCCCGCAGCGCTGCCCAGCGTGACCTCGCCAGTCGACACCTCCAGGGGGTCAGCTCGTTGTACGCCGTGCGCGCCGACCTGCGCGGTGTCTACGCGTTCGCCGACGTCGTGGAGGAAGCGGTGCGCTGGTCGGCCTGAGCCGCGCAGGGGCACCCTGGTCGCGCCGGGACGGGGGCAGCGCGACAGAATGCCGCGGTGACCCTGCACACCACGACGTACGGCGACGAAGGGTCACCGATCGTCTTCTGCCACGGGCTCTTCGGCCAGGGCCGCAACTGGACGGCGGTGGCCAAGGCGCTGGCCGACGCCCATCGCACCGTGCTGGTGGACCTGCCGCACCACGGCCGGTCGCCCTGGTCCGAGAGCTTCGACTACGTCGAGGTGGCCGACCAGCTCGCCGCGCTCCTCGCGGACCAGTTCGGCGAGGACGACCCGGTCACGCTGGTCGGCCACTCGATGGGCGGCAAGGCGGCGATGGTGACCGCGCTGCGCTCACCGGAGCTGGTGGAACGGCTGTGCGTGGTCGACATCGCGCCGGTCGACTACGGCGGCAGCGACGAGTTCGCCGGGTACGTCGAGGCCATGGAGGCGCTCGACCTCGACTCGCTCGAGCGGCGGGGCGACGCCGACGCGGCGCTCCAGCCGTCGGTGCCCAACCGGACGGTGCGGGAGTTCCTGCTCCAGAACCTGCGGCACGAGGGCGACTCCTGGCGCTGGCAGGTCAACCTCGAGGTCCTCGGTCGCGACCTCGACGCGCTCAGCGGCTGGCCGGCCGACCGGCTCGACGGGCTGGCGCCGTTCGAGGGGCCGGTGCTCTGGCTGGCGGGCGGCGACTCCGACTACGTGCGCAGTGGGCAGGAGGCCGAGATGCGTCGCCTGTTCCCGCGCGTCCGCAAGGTCGTGGTCAAGGGCGCCGGCCACTGGGTGCACTCGCAGCGACCCGAGGTCGTCGTCGAGGCGCTGCGCCAGCTGACCAGCTGAGCTACAACGCGTCCTGCCGGCGGACGAACACCTCGCGCACGAGCAGCATGATCGCCGCGGCGGTGGGGATCGCGAGCAGGGCGCCGACCACCCCGAGCAGGGAGGCGCCGATCAGCGCCGCGATCACGGTCATGGCGCCGGAGATGTCGACCGAGCGGGACATCACCCGCGGGTAGATCAGGTAGTTCTCGACCTGCTGGTAGACGATGTAGAAGATGATGCAGGCGATGCCGACCTTGAGGTCGGTGGCCAGCCCGATCGCGCTGACGATCACCGCACCGAGGGTCGCGCCGATCATCGGGATGACGTCGAGGATCGACACGACGAGGGCCAGCGCGACGGCGTACTTGCCCAGGCCGACGATGAAGAGGAACACCAGCGTCGACAGGCCCGCGCAGAGCGCGACGATGAACGCGCCCGAGACGTAGCCGCCGATGCCCGCGAGGATGCGGTCACCGAGGTCGGCGACGGTCTCGCGGCGGCTGGCCGGGGCCAGCCGGTAGAGGTTGCCCTTGACCGTGTCGAGCGAGGACATGAAGTAGAGGGTCAGCACCAGCACGATGAAGGTGTTGGCGACGAAGCCCAGGATCGCGAGCCCGACCCCGAGCACCCCGCCGAAGACCTGCTGGGTGAGGTCACCGCTGGTGACGTACTTCTTGGCCTTGTCGATGATGTCGTACTTGTCGTCGAGCTTCTCGATCTGGCTGTTGTGCTGGAGCTGGTCGAAGTAGCCGGGGGCGTTCTTGGTCAGCGTCGAGAGCTGGTCGGCGACCACGGGCGCGATCGCGAGCACGAACAGGGCCAGCGCGGCGACGAAGGCGATCGCGACCAGCAGCACCGCGATCGAGTGGCGTACGCCGTGCCGCATCAGCCACTGCACGACAGGGCTGAGCCCGAAGGCGATGAACAGGGCGACCACGACCAGGATCAGCACCGAGCTGGCCTGGATGATCAGCCCGCCGAACCACCACGCGAGCAACGCCCCGGCCGCGAGCAGGAAGCCGGTGACGAACGGGCCGCGGCTCCAGGTGCCGCGGCCCACGTGCTCGGTCGGAGGGGGCGGGGGAGGCTTCTCGGCCGTGGCCGTCGCCTGCGCCGCAGCGGTCCGTCGTACGACGGGACCACCTGACTGGCCCCCCGATCCGGCCGCCTCGTCGGCAGGCCGGTCTCGCCACCGGATCCGGGAGCCGCCACGTGTCAGCTCTCGTCGTCGTTGCCGAACCCGGCGACCACGTCACGCAGTGCCGAGAGCTGTGCGGTGATCGAGTCGCGACGCCGGGTCAGGCGGGAGACCTCGGCCTTGAGGGCCTCGAGCTCGCGCTCGGAGTCGGCGTGACCGCTGTTGCGCAGCGCGTCGGCCTGCTTCTTGGCCGCGCTGACGATCTGCTCGGCCTCGCGGCGCGAACGGCTGATCAGCTGCTCGGCCTCGTGCGTCGAGGCCTCACGAGCGGCGTTGGCAGCCTCGGTGGCCTCGCGGGCCCGCTGCTCGGCGGCGGTGGAACGCTCCTCCGCCTCGGTCACGAGCCGCTTGGTCTCGGCGACGGCGGCGTCGTGGTTCTCGGCGGCCTCACGGGTGAGGCGCTCCTTCTCGACGGCCAGGGCGCGGCGGGCCTCCTGGACCTCGCGCTCGGCCTCGGCGCGAGCGGCCTCGGACTCACGCGCGGCGCTGGTGCGCTGGGCGTTGGTCTCCTGCTCGGCGGCGAGCCGCTGCTGCTCGGCCTCGCGCTTCGCGGCCGCGAGGTGGTCGTCGGCCTCGGACATCGAGCGGACCCGGTGGGACTCGATGTCGGCCATGGTGCGGCTGCGGCTCTCCTCGAGCTCGCGCAGCTGCACGACCCGCATGTCCTCGGCGTCGGCCTCGGCCTCGGCCTTGACCGCGGCGGCGTCGCGCTGGGCGTTCTGGCGGATCTTGGCGGCGTGCGCGGTGGCCTCCTCGATCACCTCGGAGGCCTGCTCCTCGGCCAGGCGCAGCATCTCGCTGGCCTTCCCGCCGAGCCCGGCGTAGGTCGGGTTCTGGTTCTCGTCGACCTCGGTGCGCAGCGAGTCGACCTCGGACTGGAGCGCCTTGAGGCGGGCCTGGGCCTCGGTGAGGCTGGCGGCGAGGCCGGCCTTCTCGGCGGTCACGGTGCGCAGGTGCTTGTCCACGGCTGCGGTGTCGTAGCCACCGCGACGCACGGTCGGCAGGGAGGGCGGCTGCGCGGCGGGCGGCGGGGTCGCGGCTGCGGCCGGGCGCGCGGGAGCAGGAGCCGGTTGGGCCGGCTGGCTGCGCTGGGTCGGGTGCCTGGGGCGCCTGGGCGGCGGGCTTCTCCGCCGGCTTCTCGGCCACCTTCTGGGCGGTCTTCTGGGTGCCCTGCTCGGCGCCGGCGCGGTCGATCACCTGCGTGGGCTCGTCTGCGGAGTTGTCGGGCTCGTGGTCAAAGATGGACAGGCCCTGGTCGCTCATGCTTCTCAATCCTCTATCCCGTGGTCGTGGGTCGGGTCGCTGGTCCGACGTACGACGCCAGTGTCGCCCATGAACCGGGCGAAACCCACCGGCGACCCCTGCGACGCGCCGCACCAGAATGACTCGGTGCTCACGGGGTCGGGACGAGGGCTCAGACCCCGCGGAAGGCGTTGATCTGGTCGAGGTGCTGGGCCCGGAGCTCCTCGTTGCGCACGCCCAGACCCTCCTCGGGAGCCAGGCACAGCACGCCCACCTTGCCCTGGTGGGCGTTCTGGTGGACGTCGAGCGCGGCCTGGCCGACCTCGTCGAGCGAGTAGGACCTCGACAGCGTCGGGTGGATCATCCCCTTGGCGATCAGCCGGTTGGCCTCCCACGACTCGCGGTAGTTCGCGAAGTGGGAGCCGATGATGCGCTTGAGGTTCATCCACAGGTAGCGGTTGTCGTACTGGTGCATGTAGCCGCTGGTCGACGCGCAGGTGACGATCGTGCCGCCCTTGCGGGCCGCGAACACCGAGGCGCCGAAGGTCTCGCGGCCGGGGTGCTCGAAGACGATGTCGACGTCCTCGCCGCCGGTGAGCTCACGGATGTCCTTGCCGAACCGGCGCCACTCCCTGGGGTCCTGGGTGTTCTCGTCGGCCCAGAACTTGTAGCCGGCCTCGGAGCGGTTGATGATCAGCTCCGCGCCCATCTTGCGGCAGATCTCGGCCTTCTCCTCGTTGGAGACCACGCAGACCGGGACCGCGCCGCCGTTGAGGGCGTACTGCGTGGCGAAGCCGCCGAGGCCACCGCTGGCGCCCCAGATCAGCACGTTGTCGCCCTGCTTCATCCCGGCGCCGTTGCGGCTGACCAGCTGGCGGTAGGCCGTGGAGTTGACCAGCCCGGGGGAGGCGGCCTCCTCCCAGGTGAGGTGGGCGGGCTTGGGCATCAGCTGGTTGGACTTCACCAGCGCGAGGTGGGCGAGGCCGCCGAAGTTGGTCTCGAAGCCCCAGATGCGCTGCTCGGGGTCCATCATCGTGTCGTTGTGGCCGTCAGGGCTCTCCAGCTCCACCGAGAGGCAGTGGGCGACGACCTCGTCGCCGGGGTTCCAGGAGTGCACGCCGAGGCCGGTCTTGAGCACCACGCCGGCGAGGTCGGAGCCGACCACGTGGTAGGGCAGGTCGTGGCGCTTGGCCAGCGGGGAGATCCGGCCGTAGCGCTCGAGGAAGCCGAAGGTCGTGACCGGCTCGAAGATCGAGGTCCACACGGTGTTGTAGTTGATGGCGCTGGCCATCACCGCGACGATCGCCTCGCCCGGGCCGAGCTCGGGCAGCGCCACCTCGTCGATGTGCAGCGACTTGCGCGGGTCCTTGTCGCGGCTCTCGAGGCCCTCGAACATGTCGACCTCGTCCTTGTGGACGGTCGCGGCCCGGTAGGACTCGGGAAGCTCGAGGTTGGCGAACTCCTCGCCGCTGGTGTCGCCGGCGAGGATGGCGTCGAGGATCTGCTGCACGTGTTTGCTCCTTGTTCGGGGCCAGACCCGGGAGAGATTACCGGTCGGTAATGCCGCTGTCGTCGGGGTGTGGGGCGTCTCTCAGTGTGCGCCGTCCGCGGACGGTTGCACGAGCTCGACGAGGACGCCGCCTGCGTCCTTGGGGTGGATGAAGTTGATCCGTGAGTCGGCGGTGCCGCGCTTGGGTGCGTCGTACAGCAGCCGGATGCCGCGCTCGCGCAGGATCGCGGAGACCTGCTCGACGTCGGTGACCCGGTACGCGAGCTGCTGGAGCCCCGGGCCGGAGCGGTCGAGGAACTTCGCGATCGTGGAGGTCTCGTCGATCGGGGCGAGCAGCTGGATGCACGATCCGGAATCGCCGACCGCCACCATGGCCTCGCGGACGCCCTGCTCCTCGTTGGTCTCCTGGTGCTGGACCTCCATCCCGAAGGAGTCCCTGTAGAGGGCGATCGCCTCGTCGAGGTCGGGCACGGCGACACCCACGTGGTCGATGCAGGTGAACAGGTGGGCGGGGAGGTCGAGGGGAACAGTCTGCGGAGCACTCATGGCTGCATCCTCGCCCAGCGTCGTACAGCGCCTCAACGTGGTGTGACCGGTCCGACACCCGTGGGGGTGCCCTGTCCAGCCCTGTCCATGACACGGCTCCCGGGCAGGATTCGCCCTGTGCCCGGTGATACGTTGACGACCGCCCAGAGCGTCGAGCCCAGGAGTGATTTCGTTGTCCGACCGACTGCTTGAGCTGTTCTCCACAGGGACTCGGAATCCCCGCGGAAGACCTCAGCGACGAGACCAGCCCCAGCAACACCTCGGCGTGGGACTCACTGGCCGCCATGGAGATGGTCACGATCATCGAGGACGCCTTCGGCGTACGCCTGAAGACCGCCGAGATCATGAAGATGCGCTCCATCGGCCTGGCCCGCACCGTGCTGCGCTCCAAGGGCGTCGAAGACATCTAAGGACGAGATGACAGTCGAACGATTCCGGATCGGAGTCACGGCCAGCTTCACGCCCACCCCTCTCTACCGCTCCCTGCTGTCCACGTTCGTGTCCGGCGAGGACGCGGAGGTCGTCGAGGCGGACTTCAACCTGGTCCACCAGACGCTGCTCGACCCCGAGGCAGAGCCTCGGAGCGGCGCCCGATGCACTCCTGGTGCTGTGGCGCGTGGAGGACATCTTCACGCAGTCGCTCGTGGACTGGGTGGTCGACGCAGCCGACCCGGCCGGCCTCATCGAGGACGTGCGCCAGCTCGGCGGGCTGGTGAAGCAGGCGGCAGCGGGCTCGAAGGCCCCGGTGGTGGTCACCACGCCACCGGTCCCCGTGTTCGCGTGGCTGGACCCGCTCGACACCCGCACCAGCGTGCGGCTGACCGTGCTGCACGGTCGCCTGGTCGAGGCGTTCCTCGACGGGCTGGACGACGCACCCGTCACCCTCGTCGACCTCGACGCGCTGGTCCGGTCCCACGGCGTGCAGCAGGCCTACGACACCCGCAACGACCTGATGTACCGCCAGCCGTTCGCGAGCGCGTTCACCCGGGCGCTCGGCCAGCTGCTCGGTGAGGCGCTGAACAGCCTGACCACCGCCGTACCCAAGGTGCTCGCGGTCGACGCCGACAACACGCTGTGGGGCGGCATCGTGGGGGAGGACGGCGCCGACGGGGTGATCGTCGGCGACAGCTTCCCGGGCAACGGCTTCCGTGCTCTCCAGAACGGGCTGGCCTACCAGGTGGCCAACGGCACCCTGCTCGTGATGGTCAGCAAGAACAACGACACCGACGTGGCCGAGCTGTTCGCGGCACGCCAGGGCGACCTCGTCCTGACCGACAAGCACTTCGCCACCAAGCGAGTCGACTGGAACAGCAAGGCCGACAACCTGGTGAGCATCGCCGAGGAGCTGAACCTCGGGATCGACAGCTTCATCTTCATCGACGACAACGACGTCGAGCTCGAGGAGGTCCGGCAGCGGCTCCCCGACGTACGCGTCATCAAGGTCACCGACGAGCCCGACGAGATCGCCGAGCTCACCTCGACGCTGTCGGCGTTCCGGTTCGCGAAGGTCTCGAGCGAGGACCGGCAGCGCACCTCGATGATGCAGGTCGAGGTCGGTCGCAAGGCGGCGGCCGCGGATGCCCAGTCGCACGAGGACTTCCTCGCCTCGCTCGGGCTGACCGTGCGCGTGTTCCGGCCCCAGTCCGCCCACGTCGGCCGGGTGACCCAGCTGGTCAACAAGACCAACCAGTTCAACCTGACCACCATCCGCCGGGACGAGGCCGAGGTCAGCGCGCTGATCGCCTCCGAGGACCACCGCGTGTACGCCGCCGAGGTCTCCGACCGCTTCGGTGGCTACGGCCTGGTCGCGGTCGCCATCGTCGCGGCCGGCGCGGAGACGTGGGAGGTCGACACCTTCCTGATGAGCTGCCGCGTGCTGCGCCGGGGCGTCGAGAACGCCGTCGTCCAGTGCATCGCCGACGACGCTGCCGAGGCCGGGGCCACGCTGCTCGCGGGCGACTACCGGCCCACGGCCAAGAACTCCCAGGTCGCCACCTTCTACCCCGAGCTCGGCTTCACCGAGACCCGCGAGGGTCACTTCGAGGCGAAGCTCCCACTCGACCTGGCGCCGGCGCACGTGACGATTGAGCGCGATGCTTGACGGCGATCCCTTCACATACTTCTCTGACCTGCTCGTCCTGTTCGTCGTCGTACTTCCCGCGTACTTCCTGACGCCCTGGAGCTGGCTGCGCCAGCTGCTGCTCGGCCTCAGCGGCGCCTACCTGATCTTCCTGATCGCACCGCGGCTGCTGCTGTTCTACGTGCTGTTCTGGTTCCTGATCTTCGTGCTGCAGTACGCCACCGTCCTGTTCCGCGACAAACGGGCGAGCTGGGTCTGGACGACGCTGCTGATCGGGCTGGCGCTC
This sequence comes from uncultured Actinomycetota bacterium, assembly GCA_963797505.1. Classification (GTDB taxonomy): domain Bacteria; phylum Actinomycetota; class Actinomycetes; order Propionibacteriales; family Nocardioidaceae; genus Marmoricola. Next base: position 54,612 of record CAWCQB010000036.1, read on the forward strand.
GCGCCGATGGTCATCTGGAAGCTGTGGCCCGAGTGGTCGGTCACGCAGTTCAACCTGAAGATGAACACCGCGGTGTCCGACACCAACCAGTGGCTGGGCGCGATCGACCGCGTGCGCAACCTGATCCTGCCGATCGGGCTGAGCTTCGCGACCTTCCGGGCGGTCGACCAGATCATCAAGGTGCGCCTCGAGATCGTCCCGCCGCTCAACCCGCTGCGGCAGTTCGCGTTCGGCTTCTTCCCGCCGGTGCAGGTGATCGGTCCGGTGATCGAGTACACCGAGATCGAGGACGGGCTCGGCCGCCGGGTCCGCTTCGACGCGAACGACTTCCTCAGCGGCGTCCTCTCCATCGCCATCGGCGCCGTCAAGGTGTTCCTGTTCGCCTACCTGCTGCGCAACAGCTCCGACGTGTTCCTGCTGGCCACCCACGACGGTGCGGCGTGGCAGTACTGGCTGGAGCTCGCGCTGTACGCCGGCTACTTCTACTTCAACTTCTCCGGGTTCTCCGACATGGCGATCGGCTCGGCCCGACTCCTCGGCTTCAAGCTGGCGCCGAACTTCAACAACCCCTACCTGAAGACCAACCCCCAGGACTTCTGGAACGCCTGGCACATGAGCCTGACGCGGTTCGCGCAGCGCAACGTGTTCGTCCCGATGGGCGGCATGCGCGCACGGACGCAGTACTCCGCGATCGTGGCCACCATGATGGTGATCGCCCTCTGGCACGGGCTGAGCATCCCGCTCGTCATCTTCGGGCTCTACCACTCGGCCGGTCTGGTCAGCCACCGCGTCTGGGTCTCGCGACACCCCGTGCCGTCGCCGCGCCCGCTGCTGCGCCGGATCGGTGCGAACGTGGTGTTCCTGATCTACTTCCTGATCAGTCTTCCGCTGCTCGAGCTCCACCTCTCGCAGCTGGGCACGTTCTACGAAAGGCTCCTCCCGTGATCGCCGATCGGCTGTTGGCGCGACTGCGCAGCCTCGTCGGGTACGTCCCCAGTGCCTGGTCGCTGGTGCGCATCCTGTGCTTCACGCTGCTCGGGCTGCTGGTCATCTCGCTGGTCGTGCCCTACAAGCCCGGCGAGCTGATCAGCCCGTGGAACAAGGTCAAGGGCACCGACCGCTCGCACGTCGTCAGCCTGCAGCTGGGGGACACCCGCGGCTACGCCCCGGCCGCACCGGCCGGCTCCTACCGCATCGCCTGGGTCGGTGGTTCGGAGATCCTCGGCGTCCGGCCGCGTCACCAGTCGATCATCCCGGGCCTGGTCAACAACCGGATCAACGAGGTCGACGGCAAGCGCACCGCCACCGACGTCTACTTCCAGAACGCGATGCGGCTCGCGGACGAGCTGTCCTCGCTGCACCGTGCGCTCGCCTCGAAGCCCGACCTCGTGGTGGTCAGCCTCAACCCGGTGTGGGTGCTCAACGACCTGGCCGTGCAGCAGTGGGGCTACATGGACGGCCTGCTCGCCCGCGGCAGCGCCTGGCCGCCCGCCGACTGGCCCGTCGCCGCGTCGCTGGTCAGCCCCGGCGACGTCGGGTGGAAGGGTCTGTCCACCCTGTTCGGCTCGATCGACGACCGCCTGTACTGGGGCACCAAGCTGACCGAGAAGACCGCGGACCTCTCCTTCCTCGACAAGGTCGCCAAGGGCGTGGAGCCGGCGCCGACAGGTCTCGGTCTCCTCGCGCTGCGGCGACCGGTCGACTTCTGGCAGGAGAAGTACGGCGGGGTGCCGGCCACCGCGCCGGTGGACACCAAGCAGCTCTCGGTCCTCCAGCGTGGCGTCCAGTCGAAGTCGAGCATCAACGTGGAGGTCCTGCACGACATGTTCGCGGCGGTACGTCGCGCCGGCGTGAAGGCCTACTTCTACATGCCGGCCATCTCGCCGAGGATCTACGCGACGCCGGACGGCAGGAAGGCCATCGAGGAGCTGCGCGCCCAGCTGATCGACGCCACGAAGGGCCAGACCACGAGCAAGGTCCTCTTCGACCCGCAGGGGCTGCAGGACCGGGTCCGCCCGACGATCTACAAGGACATCGTGCACAAGCTCAACGTCGACCCGGAGGTCGACGTGCTCACCGGTGACCTGTGCAAGCTGATTGCCATGGGTGGCCACACGACCGATTGCGAGAAGCCATGAGCGACACCACGGAACAACGCGAGTCGAAGCGAACCCTCAGCGGACTCCCCGCGAGGCTCGCCGTCGAGCTGGTCCTCGGGATCGGGCTGGCGGCGATCATCATGCTCGTGGCGTGGACCTCGAGCAGCGCGATCCGCTTCGTCTACGGCGGCTACTGAGATGGCGGCCGAGCAGGAGGAGCGCACCGGGCCACGGCTGCACCACGTCGGCTACGTCGTACCCAACATGGCGGGCGGCGTACGCCGCTTCGAGGACGCCGGCGCCGAGCTCGTGGTCGGTCCGACCGACGACCCGCTGCTGGGGGTCACCTGCGCGCTGCTGCGGCTGCCCGAGGGCGTCGACGTCGAGCTGGTGGCCCCGCTCGAGGGCGTCGAGTCGCCGATCGCGGCCAGGCTCAAGCGCGGCGGGGGACTCGACCACCTGTGCTTCTGGGTCGAGGACCTCGATGCCTCGCTGGCCAAGGAGCTGGAGAACGACGCCATGCTGCTGGTCGAGCCGACGTACGCCGTCACCTTCGACTCGACCGTGGCCTTCGTGCAGCGGCGCGGGGGACTCGTCGTCGAGCTGATGGGCGAGAAGCGCTGACGCCTCGGTCGGTCAGGCCTTGGCCAGCACGTAGGCGACGTTGATCGGCAGGTTGAGCTCGCGGGACTCCTCGAGGCTCTTGCCCTCGTAGGGCAGCCGCAGCGGCTCGACGATCGTCAGCCCGTTGTCGGTGATCATCTGCTCGAGCTCGTCCGTCGTACGCCAGAGGAAGATGTGGTCGACGGCCGGCGCGTTGATGCACGTGGTGACGAAGATGTAGGCGTCGTCCTTGGCCAGCTCGGCGATGCGGCGCAGGAACACGTCGGGCTTCTCGACGTGCTCGAGCACCTCACCCATCACGATCGCGTCGAACGAGCCCGGCTCGAGGTCGGCGGCCTCGAGGAAGTCGCGCTGCTCGACGCGCGCCGGAGCGTCGGGGTTGAAGTGGTCGATGATCGTGCGGGTCTGCTCGACGCTGGCCGCCGAGAGGTCCACGGCGAGCACCTCGTCGAAGCTGCCCACCTCGAGGGCGGAGAGGAGCAGGAAGCCGTGCCCGGGGCCGATCTCGAGGTAGCGGCCGGAGCGGTCGCGCGGCAGCGTCTCGCGCAGGAACCGGGCCATCGCCAGGTGGTTGGGCCACAGGAAGTTGGTGATGGCCAGGCCGTACATGTAGCGGTCCATGTAGTCGCGGTCGTGGTAGACCGACTCGGCCACCTCGTCGAAGGTGGAGTGGCGGTAGCTCCCGTTGTCGCGGAAGTACAGCTGCTCCTCGAGGGTGTCGCCGAGGATGGTGAGGTAGCACTCCGCGAGGTACTCGAGCGTCAGGTCCTTGGCCAGGCAGAACTCGAGGTACTTGCTCAGCCGGGTGATCTCCTCCGGCGTACCGCCACTGATCGCCTGGTTCAGGAAGGCGCGGTGGACCGGGTACTGCTCGGTGATGTTCTCGACCAGGTCCGTGACCAGGGGTGCGGTGTCGTCCATGGCGCCCGAACATACCTGCGGCGTCGGGTGTGACGCAGACCCCCCTCCTGCGACGCGCCGTTCGTAGGTAGTGTCGAGGCGACCCAGATTTGCTCTTCAGGAGGCCCCACATGTCCGGTTCCGTCATCGTCGCAGGCGCGCGCACCCCCATCGGCCGCCTGCTCGGAGGCCTCAAGAGCCTCTCGGCAGCCGAGCTCGGCGGCGTCGCCATCAAGGCCGCCCTGGAGAAGGCCGGCGTCTCCGGCGACCAGGTCGACTACCTGATCATGGGCCAGGTCATCCAGGCCGGTGCCGGCCAGAACCCCGCCCGCACCGCCGGCATCGCGGCCGGGCTGCCGATGTCGCTGCCCTCGATCACCATCAACAAGGTGTGCCTCTCGGGCGTCAACGCGATCGCGACCGCCGACGCGCTGATCAAGGCCGGCGAGCACGACATCATCGTGGCCGGCGGCATGGAGTCGATGACCAACGCCCCGCACCTGCTGCCGAAGTCGCGTGAGGGCTTCAAGTACGGCGACACCACCCTGGTCGACTCGATGGCCTACGACGCGCTCTTCGACCAGTCCACCCAGCAGGCCATGGGCGGACTGACCGAGCAGTGCAACGCCAACGGCACCAACCTGAGCCGCGAGGAGCAGGACGAGTTCGCCGCCCGGTCGCACCAGCTCGCCGCGACGGCCTGGAAGAACGGTGTCTTCGACGACGAGGTCGTGCCCGTCGAGATCCCGCAGCGCAAGGGCGACCCCGTCGTCGTCAACACCGACGAGGGCGTGCGTGGCGACACCACCGCCGAGTCGCTCGGCAAGCTGCGCCCCGCCTTCGCCAAGGACGGCACCATCACCGCCGGCTCTGCCTCGCAGATCTCCGACGGCGCCTGCGCGGTCGTGGTGATGAGCAAGGCCAAGGCCGAGGAGCTCGGCCTCACCTGGCTCGCCGAGATCGGCGCGCACGGCCAGGTCGCCGGCCCCGACTCCACCCTGCAGCTGCAGCCCGCCAACGCGACCGCCAAGGCGCTCGCCAAGGAGGGCATCTCCGTCGACGACGTCGACCTCGTGGAGTTCAACGAGGCGTTCGCCGCGGTCGGCATCGAGTCCGCCCGCGAGCTCGGCATCCCGGAGGACAAGGTCAACGTCAACGGCGGCGCGATCGCCCTGGGCCACCCGGTCGGCATGTCCGGCGCCCGGATCGTGCTCCACCTCGCCCTCGAGCTCAAGCGCCGCGGCGGCGGCACCGGCGTCGCCGCCCTCTGCGGCGGCGGTGGCCAGGGTGACGCCCTGGTCGTCAAGGTGCCAGCCTCCTGAGCAGGCGGTCGACGGGCGACGTCCCCGAGCTGGTCGAGAAGGCCCGCTCCGGGGACGCGCGGTCGGTGGCGCGCCTGATCTCGCTGGTCGAGGACGCCTCGCCGTTGCTGCGCGAGGTGATGGCCGGCCTGGCGCCGTACGCCGGGCACAGCCACATCATCGGCATCACCGGTTCACCCGGCGTCGGCAAGTCCACCTCCACCGCGGCGCTGGTGACCGCGCTGCGCAAGCAGGACAAGCGGGTCGGGGTGCTGGCCGTCGACCCGTCCTCGCCGTTCTCCGGTGGCGCGCTGCTCGGCGACCGGGTGCGGATGCAGGACCACGCGCTCGACAAGGAGGTCTACATCCGCTCGATGGCCTCCCGCGGCCATCTCGGCGGCCTGTCCTGGGCGACGCCGCAGGCGCTGCGCGTGCTGGAGGCGGCCGGCTGCGACGTGATCCTGATCGAGACCGTCGGCGTGGGCCAGAGCGAGGTCGAGATCGCCGCGATGGCCGACACCACGCTGGTGCTGATCGCGCCGGGCATGGGCGACGGCATCCAGGCCGCGAAGGCCGGGATCCTCGAGATCGGCGACGTCTACGTGATCAACAAGGCCGACCGCGACGGCGCCGACCAGGTACGCCGTGACCTGCGCTCGATGCTCGCGCTGGCGGAGCGGCCGGACGGTGCCTGGAGGCCCGAGATCGTCAAGACGATCGCCAGCAAGGGCGAGGGCATCGACGACCTGGTGGCTGCCCTCGAGAAGCACTTCGAGCACCTCTCCTCGAGCGGCGAGCTGGACAAGCGCCGGCTGCGCCGGGCCCGCGACGAGATCGAGGCGATCGCCGTGACCGCGCTGCGCGAGCAGTGGCGCGGCGTGCACGAGAACGCCGCGCTGGACGAGCTCGCGGCCGAGGTGGTGGCCGGTGAGAGCGACCCGTACGCCGCCGCGGACCTGCTCCTGGAGAGTCTCGAGGCGGGCGCGCCTACAGCCAAATGAGGCGCGATCTTGGTACAAAGATGAGGTGTGCGCGTGAGCTTCGGCGCACACAACCTTCCCCCGACGCAAGGAGCACTCGATGACCGGCGTGCTGAAGAAGGGTGTCGTCCTTCTCGTCATCCTGTTCCTCGGCTTCTGGTTGGTGCAGGATCCCAACGGCTTCGCCGCGAGCGCCAAGCAGACCGGGACGGCGATCTGGGACCTGCTGACGAAGCTCTTCGAGAGCGTCATCAGCTTCTTCAAGTCGATCAGCTCCTAGCCCCACGTCATGGGCTCCGTCTGGCGCTGGCTCACCGACCCGCACATCGGCGACCGGCTGCTGCGCGAGGAGGACGAGGACATCGTCGACGTGGTGCACAAGCACTGGGTCGTGTACGTCGTCCCGGCGCTCTTCGGGGCCGCAGGACTGATCTGCTGGATCCTGGTGCCGTTCTCGTCGGTCAAGCTCGGCTGGGCGCCGATCCTGGTCGGCCTCGGGCTGCTGCTCTGGGGCGGCTTCCGCGCCCTGCAGCGCAACATCGACCGCTTCGTGGTCACCAACCAGCGCGTGTTCCGCGTGCACGGCCTGTTCAACCGCAAGGAAGCCACCATGCCGTTGAGCCGCATCCTCGACATCACCGTGGACAAGCCGATCCAGGGCCGGATGCTGAACTACGGCCACTTCACCTTCGAGTCCGCGGCCCAGGCCCAGGGCCTGCGGGTCATCCGCTTCGTCGGGCACCCCGACCAGCGCAACCTGACCATCCAGCGGGTCGTCACCCGCGCGGGCCTGCGTGGCAACAGCCCCCAGCAGGTGCCCAAGGAGAGCTCGACGAGCTAGAGCCCCGCGGCGGCCTGCAGGTCGCCCCGGATCGCGTCGAGGCGGCCGACCGCGTTGATGCGGGCGGCGTCGACGCCGTCCTCCTCGTCCTCCACGGGTACGACGACCTCGAGGTAGCACTTGATCTTCGGCTCCGTCCCCGAGGGGCGTACGACGACCCGGCCGTCGTCGGCCGAGCCGGAAGCGCAGCCCGACCGTCGGGGGCACGTGCTCGGACCCGAGCGAGAGGTCGTCGACCTGCTCGACCGCGAGCCCGCCGAGCGACGTCGGCGGCTGGTCGCGCAACCGGTCGACGACCGCCGGGATCGCGGCGAGGTCGTCCATCCGCACCGAGAGCTGGTCGGTGGCGTGCAGGCCGTACTTGCGGGCGAGGTCGTCGAGCAGGTCACGCAGCGTGCGCCCGGTCGCCTTCGCGCGCGCGGCGATGTCGCAGACCATCATCAGCGCCGAGACGCCGTCCTTGTCCTTCACGTGCGCAGGGTCCACGCAGTAGCCGAGCGCCTCCTCGTAGCCGAAGGCGAGGTGCTCGACGCGGCCGATCCACTTGAAGCCGGTCAGCGTCTCGGCGTACAGCTGCTTCTCGGCGACCGCCATCTTGCCCAGCAACGACGACGAGACGATCGAGGTCGCGTAGACGCCCTCGCGCCGCAGCGACAGCAGGTGCTGGCCGAGCAGCGCACCGACCTCGTCGCCGCGCAGCATCTGCCAGCCGTGCGGGCCGGGGACGGCGACGGCGCAGCGGTCGGCGTCGGGGTCGTTGGCCACGACGATGTCGGCGTCGACCTCCTCGGCCAGCGCCATCGCGAGGTCCATCGCGCCGGGTTCCTCGGGGTTGGGGAAGGCCACGGTCGGGAAGTCGGGGTCGGGCTCGGCCTGGGCCGCCGCGACGTGGGGCTCGGGGAAACCGGCCTGCTTCAGCGCGGTGACGACGGTGGCGCCGCCGACGCCGTGCAGCGGCGTGTAGACGATGTTCGAGGTCGCGCGGACCGCCACCGGCGAGGGCGACCACGGTCTCGAGGTAGTGGTCGAGGACCTGGTCGCCGAGCACCTCGCCGCCGTCACCGCGGGGGATGTCCGCGACGGCACCGACCGCCGCGATCTGCGCGGCGATCTCCTCGTCGGCGGGCGGCACGATCTGGCTGCCGTCGCCGAGGTAGACCTTGTAGCCGTTGTCCTGCGGCGGGTTGTGGCTCGCCGTCACCATCACGCCGGCGACGCAGCCGAGGTGCCGGATCGCGAACGCGAGCAGGGGAGTGGGCAGCGGTCGCGGCAGCACGAACGCCTTCATGCCGGCGCCGGTCATCACCTCGGCGGTGTCGCGGGCGAAGACGTCGGAGTTGTGGCGGGCGTCGTAGCCGATCACGACGGAGTCGTCGGCGGTCGCGCCGTTCTCGAGGAGGTACGCCGCGAGCCCGGCCGCCGCGCGCAGCACCACGACCCGGTTCATCCGGTTGGGGCCGGCGCCGAGGGCACCACGCAGACCGGCGGTGCCGAACTCGAGGGTGCCGTCGAACCGGTCGGCGAGCTCGGCGCGTCGCTCCCTGCTCGATCAGCGCCTCGAGCTCGGCCTTGGTGACCGGGTCGGGGTCCTGCGTCGCCCACTCGCGGGCGCGGTCCAGGAGGTCGGCGTCGCTCATGGTCTCAACGTATAGGCGGATCAGCCCAGCTCGCCCAGGCGGGGGAGCACCTCGTCGCAGAGCCGGCTCACGTAGCCGACCGGGTCCTCCGCGGGCGGCATCAGCCAGACCTGGTCGATCCCGAGGCCGGCGTACGCCTCCATCCGGCTCATGAACGCGTCGGGGTCCTCGAAGGGGTCGCCGCCGGCGAGCGCCGTACGACGCACCTCGGCCGGGTCGCGTCCGACGTCGGCGCAGTGCCCGTCGAGCACCTCGATCTTGTGCTTCATCTCGGCCGGGTCGAAGCCGAACAGGTTGCAGGCGTCGGCGTACTGTCGCGACCAGGCGCAGCGTCTTGCGCTCGCCACTGCCGCCGATCAGGATCGGCGGGCCGGGCTGCTGGATCGGCTTCGGGGTGCAGACCGTCTCGGCCAGCCGGTAGTGCGTGCCCTCGAACGCGCCGTCGTCGTCGCTCCACATCTGCTTGACGATCCGGAGCGCCTCCTCGAGCCGCTCGAAGCGCTCGCTGGTGGAGGGGAACGGGACGCCGAGGCCGTCGTGCTCGCGCTCGTACCAGGCGGCGCCGATGCCGAGGAACGCCCGACCGCCGCTGAGCACGTCGAGGGTGGTGACGATCTTGGCGAGCAGCCCGGGGTGCCGGTAGGTGACGCCGGTGACGAGCAGGCCGAGGTCGAGGTTGCTGGTCTGTCCGGCGAGGAAGCCGAGCGAGGTGTAGCCCTCGAGCATCGGCTCGGGCGGGCCGCCGAGCGTCTCCATCTGGAACCAGTGGTCCATCATCGTCAGCGTGCTCACGCCGCCCTGGTCGGCGGTGCGGGCCACCTCGGCGAGCGTGGACCCGAGCTTCTCGGGACCTCCGGGCCAGCTGAGGTTCGCGCAGTGGATGGCCAGCTTCATGGGTTCTCCTCCGAGGTCGAGATACTGGAGGCGTGGACCTGAGGACCTATCGCTTCTCCAGCACTTTCACCCTAGAGGCGCCCCGGAAACGGGTGCACGACGTGCTGGTCGACCTCGAGTTCTACGCCGACTGGTGGCCGCAGGTGCGCGCGGTCGCGAAGATCGACGACGACCACGCGCTGGTGGTGTGCCGGTCGACGCTGCCCTACGACCTCGAGCTGGAGCTGAGCGCCGTACGCCGAGACCCGGACCTGCTCGAGGTCGGCATCGACGGGCCGATCCGCGGCTGGGCGAGGTACCACCTCGACGAACAGGGCCCCGGCTCGACCTCGCTGCGCTTCGAGCAGGAGGTGCGTGCCGAGGCCCCGATGTTCGTGGTGGCGTCGTACGTCGCGCGGCCGCTGCTGGTCTGGAACCACCACCGGATGATGCGTGGGATCCGAGCAGGGACTGCGCGCCAGGGTTCAGCCGAGTGCGGCGACAGCCGCGTCGTAGTCCGGCTCCTGGCGCGATGTTGCGGGACCAGCTCGGTGTAGGTCACGTTGCCGTCCTCGTCGACGATCACGACCGCGCGGGCGAGCAGGCCCTCGAACTTGCTGTCGACCAGGCGGACGCCGTAGTCGTCGCCGAAGCTGGAGCGCCAGGCCGAGCCGACCTTGACGTTCTCGAGGCCCTCGGCCGCGCAGAAGTCGCGGACGGCGAACGGCAGGTCGACCGAGATGTTCAGCGACGGTGGTGTTCTCGAGGCTGGAGGCGCGCTCGTTGAACGCGCGCAGGGCGGCCTGGCAGACGCCGGTGCCGATGCTCGGGAAGATGCTGAGCACCTTGCGGCCGGGGATGTCGGCGAGGCTGAACTCCTTGAGGTCGGTGTCGACCAGGGTGAAGTCGGGTGCCTTGTCGCCGACGGCGGGCAGGTCTCCAACGGTGTGGGCGGGGTCGTCCCCGAGTGCAGTAGTAGCCATGCGTCCCAACCTAGCGGGGCGGTCATGAGCCGGAGCTAGGCGTCCAGACTGGCGTCGAGCAGGATCTCCGCGGCGGCACGCGCGTTGTCGGCCGCGGAGGCGTCGTGGTCGAGGTTGCCCGACGAGGCGGCGCCGTCGTAGAGCAGCTGCAGCTGGCGCCCGAGCGTCTCGGGGTCCCTGGCGCCGGCGTCGGTGGCCAGCTGGGTGAACAGCGCCCGGAGCCAGTCGCGGTAGCCGCGGGTGGCCTCCTCGACCAGGCCGCCGGGCTTGGACTCGGCGCTGGCGGCGGCGAACGCGCACCCGCGGAAGCCCGGCCTGCGCTGGGACTCGGCCTGGCTGTCGAACACGGCGAGCACCTTGTCGCGCGGGTCGTCCTGGGCCTCGATCGCGGCGGTGACGCGGGCGGTCGTGGTGGCCTGCCGGCCCAGGAGGTAGGCGTGCACGAGCTCCTCCTTGCTGCCGAAGGAGTTGTAGAGCGAGGCCTTCGCCACGCCCGCGTGCTCGATGACGCGGTCGATGCCGACGCTCTGCACGCCCTCGCGGTAGAACAGCTCGTTGGCCGACGCGAGCAGCCGGTCACGGGCCGACGGCTTCGGGTTGGGTCGCGCTGCTGGGCATGTCCATCACTCTCCTGAACAGGTCTGTCTATGTTACCGAGCGCCCTGGCCGCACAGCTCGGGCGCGACGGCTGACGGGCGGTGCCATGCCGGGACGACGGCCGGCTCGGAGCGGCGTACGACGACGGTGAGCGCAGCGAGGGCCAGGGCCATCACCGCGAAGCCGTACTCGTAGGACGTCGTCAGCAGCCCGCCGCCGTGCACGACGAGGAAGCCCGCGACGACGGCCGGGAGGCCCATCCCGAGGTAGGACACGATGTAGAGCACCGACAGCACGCCCGCGCGCTGGTGGGCCTGCAGCAGCGGGATCACGGTGCGGATGCCGCCCTGGAAGCCGCTGCCGAAGCCGACGCCGGCGACCGCCGTGCCGAGGAAGAACAGGGACGTCGAGCCGGCGTCGATCGCGGTCAGGGTGATGGCGACGCCGGCCACCAGGGCGACGATGCCGAGCGCCATCACGGCGCGCGGCTCCATCTCGCGGAGCACGTAGACCGCGGCGGCGGCGACGCCGGCGAGCACGGACAGCGCCAGTCCGCCCATCACGATCGTCGTCGAGCCGGTGACCTCGTGCACGATGGCCGGGCCGAGCGAGCCGTAGAACCCGGCGAGGGCCCAGACCGCGAACAGGACGGGTGCGGCGCCGAGGACGGCGCGGCGCGCGGAGCGCGGCAGCGCGAGGTCGGGGACCAGCGAGCGCCGTGCACCCGGCCGGCGGGTCACGGTCTCGGCCATCAGCAGGACGCCGATCGCCTGCAGGGCGAAGACGGCGATCGCGGCGACGTACACCAGGTGGGTCGGGGCGGGCAGGAACTGCACGACCAGCCCGGAGAGCAGCGCCCCGGTCGCGGTGCCGGCTCCGGGAGCGACGGCGTTCAGCACCGAGCCGCGGGCACGGTCGAGGTCGAGGAGGCCGGCGCCGACGGCACCGAGGGCGGCGCCGGTCGCGATGCCCTGGACGACCCGGGCGACCAGCAGCTCGGGCACGCCGGCGGCGGTCGTGAAGACCACCATCGCGACGGTCTGGCCGAGCAGGCCGGCGAGGAGGACGGGCCGGCGGCCGACGTGGTCGGAGAGCCGGCCGAGCACGAGCAGGGAGAGGAGCACGGCCACGGCGTACACCCCGAAGACCACGGTGGTGGTGATCGGGGAGAAGCCCCACTCGGACTGGTAGACGGCGTACAGCGGGGTCGGGACGGCCGAGGCCGCCAGGAACGAGACCACCAGGGAGGTCAGCAGCGCGAGGGACGCGGTCGTGGACAGGCGGGAGGTGCGGGCGTGCGGGTGGCGGGCGAGGTCGTGGCGGACATCGGGAGCCCTTCGGTAGACAGGTCGGTCTACCCAGACTAGACAGACAGGTCTGTCTAGTCAACCCTCAACGGCTGCGCGGTCCGAACTGCGGTGCGACCTTCTTCAGCGCCGCCTCGCGGGCGGCCTTGGTGTTGGCGTTGAACAGCAGGAACAGCTGCTCGACGCGTTCGCGGGCGAAGGTACGCCGGGGCGAGGCGGTCCAGGTCTGGTTGAACAGCCGCTTCGCCGCGGCCAGCTGGTCGGGCGAGCGGGTGGCCAGCTCGCGGGCGAGGTCCTCGGCCGCGGCCACGGGGTCGGCGGCGAGCTCGGTCACCAGGCCGAGGTCCTTGGCCTCCTTGCCCGAGAACATCTGCGCGGTCATGGTCAGGCGCTTGGCGGTGTCGATGCCGACCAGCTCGGCCAGCGACCGGACGCCGGTCATGTCGGGGATGATCCCCCAGCGCCCCTCGAGCACCGACCACTCCGAGTCGGGGGTGGCGATGCGGAAGTCGGCGGCGAGCGCGATCTGCAGGCCGCCGCCGTAGCAGTGGCCGTGCACCGCGGCGATCACCGGGACCGGCAGCCGCCGCCACGCCCAGCACGCCTCCTGGAAGGTGTTGGTGCCGCGCCAGGGCCGGGGGAGGAACGCGCCGACGATGCCGGCCGGCTGCTTGAGCACCGAGCCGAAGTCGAGCCCGGCGCAGAACGACGCGCCCTCGCCGCTGATGACCACGGCCCGCAGGGTGCGGTCCTTGCGCAGCTCCCGCGCCGTCGCCACCAGCTCGTCGAGCGTCTGCAGCGTGAGCGCGTTCAGCTTGTCGGGCCGGGCCAGCCGCACGTGCGCGATCCCGTCGGTGACGGTGTGCGTGACCAGCGTCGTCTCGGTGCTCATGCCGGCCTGATGTTACCGGCAGGTAGAGTCGCTCGGCCTGGCTCAGGCGTCGACGGAGGTCATGTCGCCGTAGCGGTCGCCGGCGACGGCGTCGCGGGGGACGGCCTGCTCGAGCGCCGCGAGGTCCTCGGCGGAGAGCTTGACGTCGGTGGCGGCGACGTTCTCCTCGAGGTACTTCACCCGCTTGGTGCCGGGGATCGGCGCGACGTCGTCGCCCTGGGCGAGGACCCAGGCGAGCGCGAGCTGGCCGGGCGTGCAGCCCTTCTCGCTGGGCGATCTCGGTGATCTTCTCGACGAGGGCGAGGTTGGCGTCGAGGGCCTCGCCCTGGAAGCGCGGGAAGTACGACGAACGCCGGTTGTCGCCCTCGCCGTCGGCACCCGAGTCGCGCGTGATCGTGCCGGTGAGCAGGCCGCGCCCGAGCGGGGAGTAGGGCACCAGCCCGATGCCGAGCTCGCGCAGGATCGTCGAGGATCTCGTCCTCGAGGTCGCGGGTGAACAGGGAGTACTCGCTCTGCAGCGCGGTGATCGGGTGCACCGCGTGCGCGCGCCGGATGGTCGCCGAGCCCGCCTCGGACAGCCCGAGGTGGCGGACCTTGCCGGCCTCGACGAGCTCCTTCATCGCGCCGACGGTCTCCTCGATCGGGACGGTCTTGTCGACGCGGTGCTGGTAGTAGAGGTCGATGTGGTCGACGCCGAGCCGCTGCAGCGAGGCGTCGCAGGCCTTGCGGACGTAGTCGGGCGAGCCGTCGATGCCGAGCCGCTCGCCGTTCGGTCGCCGCGCACGTTGCCGAACTTGGTCGCGAGCTGGACCTCGTCGCGCCGGTCCTTGATGGCCCGGCCGACGAGCTGCTCGTTGGTGAACGGGCCGTACATGTCCGCGGTGTCGAGGAAGGTGACGCCGAGGTCGAGGGCGCGGTGGATGGTGTCGATGCCGCCCTGCTCGTCGGGAGTTCCGTAGAACTCCGACATCCCCATGCAGCCCAGTCCGAGGCTGGAGACGGTGAGGGCGGCGTCGCCGGTTCCGAGAGTGCGTTGAGTGATCGTCATGCCCTCCACCCAACTCCTTCGAGCGCACTCGAAGTCAAGGGCCTCAGGAGGCGCTGTTCGAGCTTGCCCTCGTAGAGGCCGATCTTGTGGTCGATCGCGCGCAGGTGGCCGGTCACCTCGGTGAGCTGGCGCTCGACGCGCTCGCGGTGCGCCTTGAGCAGGTCGAGCCGCTCGGCCTCGTTGCCGTCGCCGCTGGCGGACGAGCGCGGCATAGCGGCGTACGTCGCGCATCGGCATGCCTGTCGAGCGAAGCCGGGTGATCATCGCGATCCAGGTGAGGTCGCGGTCGGTGTAGCGCCGGTGTCCGGAGGAGGAGCGGTCGACCGAGGCCAGCATCAGCCCGTCGCGCTCGTAGTAGCGCAGCGTGTGCGTGGTCAGGCCGGTCTGCTCGGCGGCCTGGGCGATGGTCAGGTTCGGTCACGCAGCCAGTCTCGCACTTCGAGTGCGCTCCAAGTCAATCGAAGGGTGGGCGGTCGAACTCGCCGGTCGCGAACGGTCCGCCCACATGGGCACCCTGGGCGCGGTCGACGTCCGTCTCCGGCTCGGCCTCGACCTCGGCGGCGTACGCCTCGGAGTCGTCCTGGGGGTCGTAGCCCAGCGCGCGGCCGGGCGCGAGGTCCCACCAGCCGCGGGTGTTCGCGGAGATCCCGTAGATCACCGCGAAGCCCGGGCTCGGCGCGGTCAGGGCCGCGTCGAACATCCGGAGCGTGTCGGCGGGCGAGAGCCAGGTCGAGAGCTGGCGGCGGGTCGTGGGCCTCTCGAGGAACGAGCCGATGCGGGTGCTGATCGCGTCGATGCCGTAGCGGTCGACGTAGAGGTGCAGCAGCGCCTCGGCCGCCACCTTGCCGACGCCGTAGTAGGTGTCGGGGCGGGCGTGCGTGTCGGCTCCCAGCAGCACCGAGCGCGGGGCGCGGCCGACGGCATGGTTGCTGGAGGCGTAGACGATGCGGGGTACGCCGTGGCGCCGCATCGCCTCGAGCAGGGCACCCGTGGAGAGGACGTGGGAGCTGAGCGCGTCGGGGAGCGAGGACTCGGTCGGGATGCCGGCGAGGTGGATCACCGCGTCGGGCCGCACCTCGGCCACCGCCTCGTCGACCGCGACCGGGTCGGTGCAGTCGACGGACAGCGCGGCGCCCTTGCCGGGCAGGTCGAGCCCGACCACCTCGTGGCCGAGCGCGGGGAGCCCCTCGGACAGGGCGGTGCCGATGGCTCCCGAGGAGCCGGTGAGGAGGACCTTCGCCATGTCGTTCAGGCTAGCGAGCGCGGTCAGGCTCAGCGAGCGCGGTCAGTCCTCGTTGTCGTCGTCCTCGTCGTCTCGTCCTCGTTGTCGTCGTCGTTGTTGGGGTCCTCGGGGTCGCTGAACGGAGCGGGCTCGCTCTCGTCGTAGTCGTCGGAGTCGGTGAACTGGCCGCGCTCGTGGTCGAAGGTGCGCTCGGTGTTGTCGACCTCGGCGCCGTCGGGACGGTTGTCGGGGTCGAGGCGCCGCTCGCGCTCCTCCTCCATGTCCTGCTTGGTCTCGTCGTCGGGCTCCTTGCTCGGGCTCGATGCCGAGGCTGCGCCCGGCGCGCTCGTCGGTGTCGATGCCGCCGTCGTCGAGGATGCTGCCGCCCTCGTCGCCGGATTCCCCGTCGTCGGATGACTTGTCGTCGCTCATCGGTCCCTCCCAGGTCTGTGTGACCTCATGGGTATCCGGGCGGTCGAGACGATGTCAACGCGAGCGCACCGCCCGCGGACAGGCCAGCTCAGATGCGCGGCACGATCCGGCCGAGCAGCTCGCCCATCCGGGTCGCGGCGGAGCGTCCGGCCTCGAGGACCTCCTCGTGGTTGAGCGGCTCACCGGTGATGCCGGCGGCGAGGTTGGTGACCAGGCTGATGCCGAGCACCTCCATCCCGGCCTCGCGGGCGGCGATCGCCTCGAGCGTCGTACTCATGCCGACGAGGGTGCCGCCGATCGCGCGCACCATGCCGATCTCGGCCGGGGTCTCGTAGTGCGGGCCGGGGAACTGCACGTAGACGCCCTCGTCGAGGGACGGGTCGACCTCCTGGCACAGCGCGCGCAGCCGCGGGCTGTAGAGGTCGGTGAGGTCGACGAAGTTGGCGCCCTCGATCGCGGAGGTCGCGGTGAGGTTGATGTGGTCGCTGATCAGCACCGGCGTGCCGGGGGACCAGCGCTCGTCGAGCCCGCCGCAGCCGTTGGTCAGCACGATGGTCGAGCAGCCGGCCGCGGCCGCGGTGCGGACGCCGTGCACGACCGCGCGCACGCCGAGGCCCTCGTAGAAGTGGGTGCGGCCGAGGAACACCAGCAGGTTCTTCTCGCCGGCCCGGACCGAGCGGATCTTGCCGGCGTGGCCGGCGACCGCAGGCGCGGCGAACCCGGGCAGGTCGGTGGTGCTGATCTCGGCGACCGCCTCGCCCAGCGCGTCGACGGCCGGCAGCCAGCCGGAGCCCATCACCAGCGCGATGTCGTGGTGCTCGACGCCGGTCTTCTCGGCGAGCACCCGGGCGGCC
The DNA here is from genome assembly GCA_963797505.1 of uncultured Actinomycetota bacterium. Classification (GTDB taxonomy): domain Bacteria; phylum Actinomycetota; class Actinomycetes; order Propionibacteriales; family Nocardioidaceae; genus Marmoricola. Next base: position 71,202 of record CAWCQB010000036.1, read on the forward strand.
TCGGTGGCGGCTTCGGTGTAGGTCTGGCTCACGGGAGGAGCGTAGTGCCGGAGCCGTCAGCCCCCGAAGTTCGACCGGCAGGGGCGCGAGCGGAGGGCCGCGACGTAGTCGGCGGGGGCGTCGGCGGCCTCGGCGGCGTCGGCGAGTACGCCGAGATAGCTGGCCGACGGGAGGCCGCCCTCGAAGGCGTCGAGGACGTAGACCCAGGCCACGACCTCCTCGTCGAGGGTGGAGACGCGCACCTTGGTCTTGCGGAACAGGCCGGTGTCCGCGGACTCCCAGCCGTCGAGGGCGGCGACGTCCTCGTCGGTGACGTCGTAGATCGCCACGAAGACCTGCTCGAAGGGGTCCTGCACGATCGTGGCGAGCGCGCCGTCCCAGCCGTGCTCCTCGCCGCCGAAGGTGAGTCGCCAGCCCTCGAGCCAGCCGGTCTCGCGGAGGGGCGAGTGCGGGCAGCGCTCGCCCATCCGGGCGGGATCGAGGTTGGTCCCGTAGGCGGCGTACAAGGTCACGGGGGAAGACTAAGGGTCCTCAGCCGGGGTCCCGGCAATGCGACACAATGACCGGGTGAGCACACCTAACTTCGGGCAGCCCGACCGAGTCGTGATCGTCGGCGGCGGACCGGGCGGCTACGAGGCGGCTCTCGTCGCGGCGCAGCTGGGCGCGACGGTGACGGTCGTCGACTCCGACGGCCTGGGTGGGTCGGCCGTGGTGACCGACTGCGTGCCGAGCAAGACGCTGATCGCGACCGCCGAGCTGATGACCGACCTGTCCGGGGCGCCCGAGCTCGGGGTGTCCTTCGAGGACCACGAGGGCGACTCCGCGGACCACGTCGTCGTCGACCTCGACCGGGTCAACCGCCGGGTCAAGAAGCTCGCGGCCGACCAGTCCGACGACATCGGCCGGCGACTCGAGCGCGAGGGCGTCCGGGTGGTCCGCGGCTTCGGGCGGCTCGAGGGGGCCGACCAGGTCGTGGTCGAGCTCACCGAGGGCGGCACCGAGACGATCGAGCGCCGACGCCGTGCTCCTCGCCACCGGGGCCGCGCCGCGCACGCTGCCCACCGCGGAGCCCGACGGCGAGCGGATCCTCACCTGGGAGCAGGTCTACGACCTCACCGAGGCGCCGACCAAGCTGATCGTGGTCGGGTCCGGCGTCACCGGCGCCGAGTTCGCGAGCGCCTACATGTCGCTGGGCATCGAGGTCGTCCTGGTCTCCTCGCGCGACCGCGTGCTGCCCGGCGAGGACGCCGACGCGGCGACCGTGCTCGAGGACGTGCTCAAGCGCCGCGGCATGGAGGTGCTCTCCAAGTCGCGGATGGAGTCGGTCAAGCGCGACGGCGACGAGGTCACGGTGACGCTGACCGACGGCCGCACCGTGCAGGGCTCGCACTGCCTGCTCGCGCTCGGGTCGATCCCCAAGACCGCCGACCTCGGGCTCGAGGAGGCCGGGGTGGCCGTCGACGAGGGCGGCTTCGTCCGCGTCGACCGGGTCTCGCGGACCTCCGCGCGAGGGGTGTACGCCGCAGGCGACTGCACCGGCGTACTCATGCTCGCCAGCGTGGCCGCCATGCAGGGCCGGATCGCGATGTGGCACTTCCTCGGCGACGCGGTCACCCCGCTCGACCTGAAGAAGGTCTCCTCCAACGTGTTCACCGCTCCCGAGATCGCGACCGTCGGCTGGCAGCAGAAGGCGATCGACGCGGGGGAGATCCCGGCCGAGACCGTCCGCCTCGACCTCGCCGGCAACCCGCGCGCGAAGATGCAGGGCGTCCACGACGGTTTCGTGAAGCTGTTCTGCCGTCCCGGCACCGGGATCATCGTCGGCGGCGTGGTCGTCGGGCCACGGGCCAGCGAGCTGGTGCACCCCATCTCGATCGCGGTGGCCGAGTCGCTCACGGTCGACCAGATGGCGCACGCCTTCACCGTCTACCCGTCGATGAGCGGGTCCATCGCCGAGGCCGCGCGGCGGCTGCACCACGGGCCTGCCTGACCCTGCGCAGCTGCTCTGCGATGACCTTCGACCGCCGCCGGTACCACCAGCGAGCCAGCCGTCCCCTCGAGGCCGCGCTCGTCGCGGTTGTCGTAGCCCCATGGCTGACTCACCGGGCGCACTTCCCGATGGTGAACAGGTCGTCGCCGAGGGTGTCGTTGTCCCAGGTCGCGTTGATCCGCGCGACGCCGGCCCGGTCGTAGGGCAGCGTGCGGGCGCTGCCGTACCTGCTGCTGTCGCGGGGGACGACGACGATGCGGGCCGGGATGTACGCCCCGGAGGCCGTGCAGCCGGGGAACGTGGCGGCGTAGATGCCGTTCCAGTGAGGGGTCTGGGTCGGGACCTCGATGTCGGAGGCCTGGGTGGTGGACGGAGGGCGTTCATTGCCGGCGAAGACCAGGACGGCGACCGCCATGACCAGCGCCAGCCCGAGAGAGCGCATCGGCCACCTCTATCCCGCCTTCGCGTGCGGGGTAACCCGGGCTCCGGATGGCGGAATGGCGCCATGCCAGTCGATGAGATGAGGAGCGCGGCAGCAGCCTGAATGACAAGAATGTAATTCAATCCGCCATTCCCGAGGATATTTCGAAACCGGGCAAATCGATTATTCAGGCGTGCCATTCTGTGCGAGTTCGCTCATTTCCCACTGGTCACTGGGGTCACACAGATGTCACGCTCTGCACGGCTCGTCCCGGCCGCGACCGCCGGGCTGGCACTGCTCGCCACCCTCCTCGTCATCGCATCTCCGGGACAGGCGTCGAGGACCGTCTCGGAGGCCTACACGGTCCCGGCGAGCGGCAAGCTCGCGCTCACCGGGCACGGCTTCGGGCACGGCCACGGGATGTCGCAGTACGGCGCCCAGGGGGCCGCGCTCAAGGGGCTGACCTACCAGCAGATCCTGTCCTTCTACTACCCGGGCACCGCGCTCGGCGACGCGACCGGATCGATCCGGGTGCTGATCACCGCCGACACCGACAACGACGTGCGGGTGGTGCCGGCCAGCGGGCTCGCCGTACGCCAGGCGGGCAGTGCGACGTCGTACACCGTCCCGACGAATGTCGGCGCGACCACCTGGCGACTGGTGGCCTCGGGCTCCAACACCGTCGTGCAGTACGCCAACGCCGGCTGGAAGAACTGGAAGACCCTCGCCGGTGACGCCGAGTTCTTCGGCCCGGCCTCGCTCACCCTGCGCGTCGCGGGAACCACGCGCGCCTACCGCGGCGCCCTCCGGCTCAGCAACAACAACACCGTCAACGTGCTCGGCCTCGACGCCTACGTGCAGGGCGTGATCCCGCGCGAGATGCCGACCTCGTGGCAGCCCGCGGCCGTGCGCGCCCAGGCCGTCGCGGCACGGACCTACGGCGTCTACGACCGCAACGCCCACCCGACCCGCTACTACGACACCTGCGACACCACCTCCTGCCAGGTGTACGGCGGCATCGGTGACGAGGACTCGCGCGGCAACGCCGCCGCGACGGCCACCGCCGGCAAGATCCTGCGCTACTCCGGCCAACCGGCCTTCACCCAGTTCGCGTCGAGCAACGGCGGCTGGCTGTCCGCCGGTGGGCAGCCCTACCTCGTCGCCAAGGCCGACCCCTACGACGGCTTCAGCGGCAACCCGATGCACACCTGGACGACCAGCCTCACCAAGGGCGCGATCCAGAAGGCCTACCCGTCGCTCGGCACCCTCAAGCGGGTGCTGGTCACCCGACGCGACGGCAACGGCGAGTGGTACGGCCGCGTCGAGCAGATGAAGCTCGACGGCTCCAAGGCCGACGTCACCCTGACCGGCGACTCGTTCCGCTCGAAGTTCGGGCTGCGCTCGAGCTGGTTCCACTTCGGCTCCGGGTCGAGCGCCCCGGCGCCGACCCCGGCCCCGGACACGCAGGCCACGCCGATCCACCGCCGCTGGCTGGCGATCGGCGGCGCCTCCTCGGTGGTCGGACGGCAGAAGGGCGCGGAGTACGCCGTCGCCGGTGGCCGCGCGCAGCGTTTCGCCAAGGGCCGCATCTTCTACAAGGCCGGCCTCGGCGCGCACGAGGAGTTCGGCCGGGTGCTCACCGTCTACGTCCGCCGCGGTGCCGCGACCTCGAAGCTGGGCTTCCCGTTGACCAGGCCGCAGCGAGCCGGCAAGCGGGTGAAGGCCAGGTTCGAGCACGGCACCATCTCGGTGCGCAGGCACGGCAAGCCGAGGGCCATCGTCACCTTCACGTCCTGAGACCTGCCTGTCGGTGCACGGCGCTAGCGTCGGCGCATGGTCGATGCCGACGCCGTACGCCGCGTCGGGCTGGCGCTGCCACGCACCTACGAGGCGTTCATCGGGCGCCGCTGGAAGCTCAAGGTGCGCCAGCTCGTCTACGTCGCGTTCTCCCGCGACGAGACCTCGATGGGGTTCGGCTACCCGAGGGATGCCCGCGACAGCCTGATCGCGTCGGACCCGGAGACCTTCTTCCTGCCGCCGACCTCCGACCTGCGCTACCAGTGGGTGTGCGCCCACCTCGCGCGCCTCGACGAGGCCGAGACACGCGAGCTGGTCACCGACGCCTGGCGCATGTGCGTGCCGCAGATGCTGCACGACCTGCCCGACCAGCCGGAGCCTGTCGCTGCCGCGTGGTGGGCGATGGACGAGCAGCGGTGGGACGACCTCAAGCCGTTGCTGCATCCCTACCTGCACTGGAAGGACCGCCGGGGCGAGCTCCGTGGCCGCTCCCAGGTGCTCGACCACCTGCGCGGCTCACCGACGCCGAGACCGCCCGCCGACGTGGAGATCCGCGACGGGCAGGTCTACCGCTGGACGGCGTGACCCTGATAGGCACCGGGAGGTACGCCGACCAGGTCGGTGAACTCGCGGGTGAAGTGGGCCTGGTCGAACCAGCCGTACTTGGCCGCGAGGTCGGCGAGCGATCCGCCGTATCCCGCGTCGAGGTCGGTGACCACGTCGTGCATCCGGTAGCGGGACAGCACCCACTTGGGCGTGACGCCGACGTACCTCTCGAAGAGCCGCTGCAGCGTCCGGGTGCCGACGCCGCACCGTTCCTCGACCTCGGCCACGCGCAGCAGCGACCGGTCGGCCAGCATCGCGGTGATCACGTCGAGCAGGAGCAGGTAGTCGTCGGTCGGGGTGGTGGCCAACCGACCGAGGACGTCGTCGAAGACGTCCTTTCCTCCAGGGATGCCGGCCAGGTCGCGCAGGGCATCGCTGGTCGACCGCGGTCGAAGACGGTGCTCGCGGGGACGGTCGCGTCGCGCAGGTCGCGGGCATGGGCTCCGGTGAGGGCGGCCAGGCCACCGGGACGGAACTTGGCGGCGTAGACCCAGCCCGCGTCGCGAATGGTCACGTCGAAGCGCCGCGTCACCACGCCCGTGACCACGACGGGGTCGTCGCCGACACCGTCGCGCCGGATGCCGCGCTCGACGCTGAGGTTGCAGGCGGGGTGGGGCAGCGTCGAGCTGAGGTAGGACGTGCCGGGCGGCAGGTCCCACCGCAGCGACCAGTAGTTCTCGACCCACGGCGCCAGCTCGGGCGAGCACTCCGCACGCTCGAGCGTGACGTGCTGCGCGAGCTGGTCGGGGCGGAGCACGCCGGCAGACGTGGTGGTCGGCGTACGGCGGGGGTCGGGCACAGGTCGAGGATGCCTCAGTCGTCTGACAGTGCGGTCCACATGCCCGATGCGGAAGACCACGAACTCGGCCGGGCGCAGGGGCGCGATGCCGACGAGGACGATGAGCCGGCCGTTGTCGAGGTCGTTCTGGGTCATCGTGGTGCGGTCGACCTTGACGAAGAACGCCTCCTCGGGCGTGGTGCCGACGAGATGGCTGTCGCGCCAGAGCATGGTGAGGAACTCGACGACCTGTTCGCGCACGAGCGCCCAGGTGTGCTCGTCGTTCGGCTCGAAGACCACCCACTCCAGGCCGTTGTCGATGGAGCGCTCGACGTACGCCGGGAGCCGCCGGCGTTCACCTGCTTCCACGCGGAGTCGCCGGCGCGGATGGGGATCGGTCGAGCGGGCAGCTCCTCGATGTTGAAGTGGGGGTTGAGCCATTCGGTCACGACGCCAGTCTGCTCCCCTGCAGCGACCCTGACGCGTTTCTCCTATCGGCCACGACGGCATCGGTGAGTCTGGGAGGACGACACACCCTCGAGAAGGAGACACCGATGAGCACCCCCACCGCCCGCCTTGCCATGGTCACCCTGGACTGTGCCGACGCCGAGGCCAGCGCCGCCTTCTGGTCAGGCATGCTCGGCTGGGACGTGGCGCACTCCGAGCGCGACTACGCGATGCTCACCGGCCCCGACCACGCGCTCGGGTTCGGCCGGGTCGAGGACTACGAGCCGCCGGCCTGGCCGAACGACCACGGCAGCAAGCAGTTCCACTTCGACCTCGCGGTCGAGGACCTCGACGTCGCCGAGAAGGAGGCCGTGTCGCTGGGCGCGACCGTCGCCGACCCGCAGCCCGGTGAGACCTGGCGCGTGCTGCTCGACCCGACGGGCACCCGTTCTGCCTGACCAAGGCCGAGAACTGGGGCTAGCCCAGATCAGCCAGCACCAGCACCAGGTCGCCGCCCTCGACCTGCTGGGTGCCGGAGAAGGCGAGGCGGTCGACGGTGCCGGCCTTGGGGGCGGTGATCGAGGCCTCCATCTTCATCGCCTCGATCGTCGCGACCACCTGGCCCTTGTCGACCGAGTCGCCCTCGTCGACCTGGAGGGTGACCACGCCGTCGAAGGGCGCGGGCACCTGGCTGTCGTCCTTGGGGTCGGCCTTCTCCTGGGCCGCGACCTTGGACTCGACGGACTCGTCGCGCACGTTGATCGGGCGCATCTGGCCGTTGATGGTGGCCATCACGCTGCGGTAGCCGCGCTCGTCGGCCTCGCTGATCGCCTGCAGCCCGAGGATCAGCCGCTTGCCCTCCTCGATGTCGACCACGTGCTCCTCGCCGGAGCGCAGGCCGTAGAGGTAGTCGGTGGTCCGCAGCACCGAGACGTCGCCGTACGTCGCCAGCGACTCGTCGTAGCTCTTGGTCGGTCCGGGGAACAGCAGCTGGTTGAGGGTGTGCCGACGAGTCGGTGCCGGCTCGAGCCCCTCGGCCTGCTCCTCGGTGAGCTCGCCGACGGGCTGCTTCCAGGTGCGGCCGGCGAGCGCCTTCTCGCGGAACGGCTCGGGCCAGCCGCCGGGCGGGTCGCCGAGCTCGCCGGAGAGGAAGCCGATGACGGAGTCGGGGATGTCGAACTTCGAGGGGTTCTCCTCGAACTCCTTCGGGTCGGCGCCGACGGCGACGAGGTGCAGCGCGAGGTCGCCGACGACCTTCGACGACGGCGTCACCTTGACGACGTTGCCGAGGATGTCGTTGGCGGCGGCGTACATGTCCTCGATCTGCTCGAACTTCTCGCCGAGCCCCAGCGCGACCGCCTGCTGGCGCAGGTTGGAGAGCTGGCCGCCGGGGATCTCGTGGGTGTAGACGCGGCCGGTCGGCGAGGCGAGGCCCGACTCGAACGGCGCGTAGACGCGGCGGGTGGCCTCCCAGTAGGGCTCCAGCGCGCAGACCGCCTCGAGGTCGAGCCCGGTCTCGCGGTCGGAGTGGTCGGTGGAGGCGACCAGCGAGGAGAGCGCGGGCTGTGACGTCGTACCGGCCATCGACGCCGTGGCCGCGTCGACCGCGTCCACGCCGGCGTCGATCGCGGCGAGCAGCGTGCCGAGCTGGCCGCCGGGGGTGTCGTGGGTGTGCAGGTGCACGGGCAGGTCGAACCGCTCGCGCAGCGCGGTCACCAGGGTGCGCGCGGCGGGTGCGCGGAGCAGTCCGGCCATGTCCTTGATCGCGAGCACGTGCGCGCCGGCGTCGACGATCCGCTCGGCGAGGCCGAGGTAGTAGTCGAGCGTGTAGAGCTTCTCGTCGGGGCTGGACAGGTCGCCGGTGTAGCAGAGCGCGACCTCGGCGACCGCCGTACCCGTCTCGCGCACGGCCTCGATCGCCGGGCGCATCTGCTCGACGTCGTTGAGCGCGTCGAAGATGCGGAAGATGTCGATGCCGGTCTCGGCGGCCTCGGCGACGAAGGCGTTGGTGACCGCGGTGGGGTACGGCGTGTAGCCGACCGTGTTGCGGCCGCGCAGCAGCATCTGCAGGCAGATGTTCGGCACCGACTGGCGCAGCCGGGCGAGCCGGTCCCACGGGTCCTCGGTGAGGAAGCGCAGCGCCACGTCGTACGTCGCCCCGCCCCAGGCCTCGAGGCTGAGCAGCTCCGGCGTCATCCGCGAGACGTGTCCGGCGACGGCGAGCAGGTCGCGCGTGCGGACGCGCGTGGCGAGCAGCGACTGGTGGGCGTCGCGGAAGGTGGTGTCGGTGACGCCGACCCGTCGCTGCTGGCGCAGGTCGGCGGCGAAGCCCTCCGGACCGAGCGTGAGCAGCGCCTGGCGCGACCCGTCGGGCGCGGGCACGTCGAGGTCGATGTCCGGGCAGCTTGCTGACCGGGTCGACGCTGACCGGCGCCTCGCCGTACGGCTTGTTCACGGTGACCTCGGCCAGCCAGGTCAGCAGCCGGGTGCCGCGGTCGGCGTTGGGCCGCGCCTTGAGCAGGTCGGGGTGCTCCTCGATGAAGCTGGTCGTCACCCGGCCCGCGCGGAAGTCGGGCTCGTCGAGCAGCGCGATCAGGAACGGGATGTTGGTCGCGACGCCACGGATCCGGAACTCGGTCACCGCGCGTCGTGCCTTCTGCACGGCACTCTCGAAGGTGCGGCCGCGGCAGGTGAGCTTGGCGAGCATCGAGTCGAAGTGGGCGGAGATCTCGGCACCGGTGTACGTCGTACCGCCGTCGAGGCGAACGCCGCCGCCGCCGGGGGAGCGGTACGTCGTGATCCTGCCGGTGTCCGGCCGGAAGCCGTTGGACGGGATCCTCGGTGGTGATCCGGCACTGCAGCGCCGCGCCGCGCAGCCGGACGGTGTCCTGGCTCAGGCCGAGGTCGTCGAGGGTCTCGCCGGACGCGATCCGCATCTGCGACTGCACGAGGTCGACGTCGGTGACCTCCTCGGTCACGGTGTGCTCGACCTGGATGCGCGGGTTCATCTCGATGAAGACGTAGTTGCCCTCGGGGTCGAGCAGGAACTCGACCGTGCCCGCGTTGCGGTAGCCGATCTGCTCGGCGAAGCGCACCGCGTCGGCGCACATGCGCTCGCGGATCTCCGGGTCGAGGTTGGGAGCCGGCGCGATCTCGACGACCTTCTGGTGGCGACGCTGCACCGAGCAGTCGCGCTCGAAGAGGTGGATCACGTTGCCCTCGCCGTCGGCGAGGATCTGCACCTCGATGTGGCGCGGGTCGACCACGGCCTCCTCGATGAACACCGTCGGGTCGCCGAACGCGCCCTCGGCCTCGCGCATGCAGGTGTCGATGGCGTCCTTGAGGTCCTTCTCCTCGTCGACCTTGCGCATGCCGCGGCCGCCACCGCCGGCGACGGCCTTCACGAACAGCGGGTAGGACAGCTCTCCGGCGGCCTCCATCAGCGCGTCGAGGTCGTCGTTGGGCTCGACGGACTTCAGCGTGGGTACGCCGGCCTCCTTGGCCGCCGCGATGGCCCGGGCCTTGTTGCCGGTGAGCTCGAGGACCTCGGAGGTCGGGCCGATGAAGGTGATGCCCGCGTTGGCGCACGCCTCGGCGAGATGGGGGTTCTCGGAGAGGAAGCCGTAGCCCGGGTAGACGGCGTCGGCCCCGGCCTTGAGGGCGACCTCGACGATCGCCTCGGGGTCGAGGTAGGCCCGGACCGGGTGGCCCTCGTCGCCGATCTGGTAGGCCTCGTCGGCCTTCATCCGGTGCTCGGACCAGCGGTCCTCGTAGGGGAAGACCGCCACCGTGCGGGCGCCCATCTCCGTCGAGGCGCGGAAGGCCCGGATCGCGATCTCGCCGCGGTTGGCCACCAGGATCTTGGAGAACATGGGTCGAGGCTAGTGCGGGCGGGTCACGTGCGGGTTACGTCGTACGAGGGGTGGATGGGCTTGACAGTGCTGCGTCACATTCGCATGTTCAGGGCGATCAGACCCTTACTCCGAAGTAGCCTTGGCCCATGACCAGCCAGGCGAACGATCCCGCGGAGTTCCTGCCGCGGCGACGGCCGTCGCAGGAGCGGAGCCGGCGCCGGTTCGACGAGATCCTGCGGGCCGCGCGTGCGCTGCTGGTCGAGGTGGGCTTCGAGTCGTTCACCTCCGAGCAGGTGGCGCTGCGGGCCGGCGTGCCGATCGGGTCGCTCTACCAGTTCTTCGGCAACAAGTACGCCATCATCTGCGAGCTCGACCGGCTCGACACCGTCAACGTGCAGGTCGAGCTGGAGAAGTTCGCCGGCGAGATCCCGAGCCTCGACTGGCTCGAGCTCCTCGACAAGCTGCTCGACCACCTCGCCAGCCTGTGGCGCACCGACCCGTCGCGCCGCGCGGTGTGGCTGGCGATGCAGGCGACGCCGCCGACGCGGGCGATCGCCGCCGAGCACGAGCGCGACCTGGCCTCGCAGGTGACCCGGCTGCTCGCGCCGCTGACCCCCGGCTCGAAGATCAGCGACCGGCAGTCGATCGCCGAGGTCATCGTGCACGTGACCTACTCGATGCTGAACTTCTCGATCCGCGACGGGCAGTCGCACCCGGATGCCGTCGTCCAGCTCAAGACGCTGCTGACCGGCTACCTGGTGGCGGCCGAGTCCGAGGCCGCCAAGAAGCGCAGCGTCTCCTGACGCGACCGAGCAGCCCGCACCGACGTACTCCCCGCTGAATGGGAGGAACGGGGAGTACGCCGGCGGTTCCGTAGCGTAGACCCGTCGCGACGCGCCGGCCGGCTGGAGAAACCGGCGCCTGAGACGAACGCCACGCCCGAATCCGCTATGTGACTCGCGCGTAACCCCCTGCCCGTGACACCGTGGACCCAATGCGAGACCTGCCTCGCATTTTGCGCGTCCAACATGAGGGGAATGTCGTGTCGTTCCGTCGCATCGCGATCGTCAACCGCGGTGAGTCCGCCATGCGGCTGCTGCACGCCGTCCGCGAGCTCAACGCCGCCGGGGGCGAGCACGTCCAGACGGTCGCGCTGCACACCACGGGCGAGGCCACCGCGATGTTCGTGCGCGAGGCCGACCTCTCCTACGACCTCGGACCGGCCGCCAACCGGCCCTACGTCGACCTGGCCGTGCTCGAGCGGGCCCTGCTCGACACCGGGGCCGACGCGGTGTGGCCCGGCTGGGGCTTCGTGGCCGAGGACCCCGCGTTCGTCGACCTCTGCGACAAGCACGGCGTCACCTTCATCGGCCCGAGCGCCGACGCCATGCGCCGCCTCGGCGACAAGATCGGCTCGAAGCTGATCGCCGAGGAGGTCGGCGTACCCGTCGCGCCGTGGAGCCGCGGCGCCGTCGACACCCTCGAGGACGCGCTGGCCAAGGCCGAGGACATCGGCTACCCCCTGATGCTCAAGGCGAGCGCCGGCGGTGGTGGCCGCGGCATCCGCATGGTCGCCTCCGCGGCGGACCTCACGGACGCCTTCCAGCGCACCAGCGACGAGGCGCTGCGGTCCTTCGGCAACGGCACCGTCTTCCTGGAGCGCCTGGTGACCGGCGCCCGCCACGTCGAGGTGCAGCTGATCGCCGACAGCCACGGCACCGCCTGGGCGCTCGGCGTACGCGACTGCTCCATCCAGCGCCGCAACCAGAAGGTCATCGAGGAGTCGAGCTCGGCGCTGCTGAGCGACGCCCAGGCCGACGAGCTCAAGACGTCGGCCGAGCGCCTCGCCCTGGCGGTGGGGTACGTCGGTGCCGGCACCGTCGAGTTCCTCTACCACCCCGGCGAGCAGACCTTCGCCTTCCTCGAGGTCAACACCCGCCTCCAGGTCGAGCACTCCATCACCGAGGCCACCACCGGCATGGACCTGGTCAAGGCCCAGATCCACGTGGCGCAGGGCGGCCGCCTCGAGGGCGAGAAGCCGGCCGAGATCGGCCACGCGATCGAGGCCCGGCTCAACGCCGAGGACCCCGACCGTGACTTCGCTCCGTCGCCCGGCCGCATCGAGCACCTCGCCCTGCCCGCCGGTCCCGGCATCCGGGTCGACACCGGGGTCGCCGAGGGCGACACCATCCCGCCCGACTTCGACTCGATGATCGCCAAGATCATCGCCTACGGCCGCACCCGCGACGAGGCGTTGGCCCGCCTGCGTCGCGCGATGACCTCGACGACCGTGGTCATCGAGGGTGGCGCCTGCAACAAGAGCTTCGTGCTCGACCTGCTGGCCCAGCCCGAGGTCACCGAGGGCACGCCGGTCTGGGCCGACACCGGCTGGATCGACCGCGTCCGCGCCGAGGGCCGGCTGGTCGCGCACGCGCACGCCGGCATCGCCGTGGTGGCTGCGGCCATCGAGGCCTACCTCGACGGCGTCCGGATCGAGACCGCGCGGCTGATCGACACCGCCCACGGCGGCCGGCCGAGCGCCTCCCACCAGGTGGGCAAGCCGGTCGAGCTCAAGCTTCGCGGCGTGACCTACCAGGCCTCCACCATCAACACCGGCCCCGGCCGCTTCCGGGTGAGCGTGGCCGCGGGTGACTCCTCGCAGACGGTGGATGTCCTGGTCGAGCACGTCGACGACGTACGCCGTCGCCTGGTCGTCGGCGGCCGTCGCTACAGCGTCGTCACCGCCACCCACGGGCCGACGACGCTCGTCGAGGTCGACGGTGTCGCCCACCGGGTCAGCCGCGACGAGGGCGGCGTGCTGCGCTCGCCCGCGCCGGCGCTGGTCGTGGCCACTCCCGTCGCCGTCGGCGACGAGGTCGAGGCGGGCACTGCAGTGGTGGTGCTCGAGTCGATGAAGATGGAGACCGCGATCCGGGCGCCGTTCGCCGCCCGGGTCAAGGAGCTGTCGGTCATCACCGGCAGCCAGGTCGAGACCGGCGCCGCGCTGATCAAGCTCGAGCAGGTGGGTGAGGCCGTCGAGGAGACGGTGTCCGCGGACTCCGCGCTCGACCTCCCCGCCGACGACCAGTTCGACGACGAGACCCGTCGGGCGCGAGCCCGGTCCGCCCTGAGCGCGGTCGTGCTCGGCTACGACGTACCGCCCGAGGACCAGGACGCCGCGCTGTCGGAGTACCTCAGCGTGCGGGACCAGGGGCTGGCCGACGAGGTGTCGCTGCTCGAGGTCTTCGCCGACCTCGCCGAGCTGACCCGCAACCGGCCCGTGGACGAGGACCGCCAGTCCGAGCTGCGCGTGCACAGCTCGCGTGAGCACTTCCACACCTACCTGCAGAGCCTCGACGCCGACCGCGGCGGGCTCCCGGAGCAGTTCCGCGAGCGGCTGGGCCGTGTGCTGCGGCACTACGGCGTCGACTCGCTGGACCGCACGCCCGAGCTGGAGGCCGCGGTCTTCCGCATCTTCCTGGCCCAGCAGCGCACGACCCCCGAGGTCGCGCTCGTCTCGGCCCTGCTCGGCTCGTGGAGCCGCGAGACCCCGCCCATCGGTGAGGTGGCCGGGCGGGCGCGTGAGGTGCTGGAGCGCGTCGGTCGCGTCCCGCAGTCGCGCTACCCGGGCGTCGGCGACCTGGCCCGCAGCGTCCGCTTCCGCTGGTTCGACCAGCCGGCGGTCGACGTGGAGCGCTCGAAGGTCCTGACGGGCGTGCGCGACGAGATCGCGGCGCTCGCCGCGTCCGCCGATGCCCCCGACCGGGTACGACGCATCGAGGCGCTGGCAGCGATCCCCGAGCAGACGGTCGGTTTCCTGTGCGAGCGCCTCGAGCAGGGCGTCCCGGACCGGGAGCCGATGCTGGAGGTGCTGGCACGACGTCACTACCGCGAGTACTCCCTGCACGACGTGCGCTCGTTCGACCGCGGTCCCGACGCTCCGCGACCTGCCGTGCTGGCGAGCTACTCGCTCGACGAGCGGCCGACCCGGCTGGTGTCCTCGATCGGCACCGTCGGCGAGCTCACCGAGGGTTCCGAGCTGGTCACCTCGGTGGCGTCGTACGTCGCCGACCGCGCAGCGCGCGAGGACGCGGTCGTCGACCTCTACCTCTCCTGGCCCGACGCCCCGTCGTCTGCTGACGAGATGAGCGCCGAGCTCGGAGCACGTCTGGCCGCGCTGCCGCTCGCCCACGACGTACGACGCGTGTGCGTGGCGGTGTGCTCGGGAGGCGGTGACAGCAAGGTCGGCTACTTCGCCTTCCGCCCC
>CAWCQB010000037.1:0-59950 GCA_963797505.1 uncultured Actinomycetota bacterium
ACAGGGGAATCGTCGCGATCAACGAGCTGCCCGACCTCGCCGAGCGCATCCAGGTCGCAATGCTCAACGTGATGGAGGAGCGCGACATCCAGATCCGCGGCTACGTGCTGCGACTGCCGCTGGACACCCTCGTCGTGGCGAGCGCCAACCCCGAGGACTACACCAACCGCGGCCGCATCATCACCCCGCTCAAGGACCGGTTCGGCGCGGAGATCCGCACGCACTACCCGATCGATCTCGAGGACGAGATCGCGGTGATCCGCCAGGAGGCCCACCTCGTGGCCGACGTACCCGACCACCTCGTGGAGATCCTGGCCCGCTTCACCCGGGCGCTGCGTGAGTCGAGCTCGGTCGACCAGCGCTCCGGGGTCTCGGCCCGCTTCTCCATCGCCGGCGCCGAGACCATCGCTGCTGCGGCGCTGCACCGCGCGACGTCGCAGGGCGAGGACGAGGCCGTCGCAAGGCCGGTGGACCTCGAGACCGCGGTCGAGGTGCTCGGCGGCAAGATCGAGTTCGAGACCGGCGAGGAGGGCCGCGAGGGCCAGGTCCTCGAGCACCTGCTGCGCCGTGCCACGGCCGAGACCGTGCGCTCGCGCCTCGCCGGCGTCGACCTCGGGCTGCTCGTGCGGGCCCTCGAGGAGGGCCACAGCGTCAGCACCGGCGAGCAGGTCGACGGCGCGCGACTTCCTCGGCGGGCTGCCGGTGCTGGGCGAGTCCGAGCTGTACGACGAGGTCTGTGACCGTCTCGACGCGACCAACGACGGTGAGCGTGCCGGAGCGATCGAGCTCGCGCTCGAGGGACTCTTCCTCGCCCAGAAGGTCAGCAAGGAGACCGGCGACGGGGAGACCGTCTATGGCTGATCGGCGGCGGTCCCGCTACGGCCGCTACGCCGGCGGCCCGGACCCGCTCGCGCCCCCGGTCGACCTGGCCGAGGCCCTCGACGCCATCGGCGAGGACGTGATGGCGGGGTACTCGCCCGAGCGGGCGATGCGCGAGTTCCTGCGTCGCGGTGGCCAGAACCAGCGCGGTCTCGACGACCTCGCCCGGCAGGTGGCGGCGAAGCGACGCGAGCTGCTGCAGAAGCACAGCCTCGACGGCACCCTCGAGGAGGTGCGCGAGCTGCTCGAGCAGGCCGTGCTCAAGGAGCGCGGCCAGCTGGCCCGCGACGTACAGATGGACGACGGCGACCGTGCCCTCCGCGAGCTGCAGCTCGACAACCTCCCCACCAGCACCGCCGCGGCCGTCACCGAGCTGTCCTCCTACGACTGGGCCAGCCAGGAGGCGCGCGCGGACTTCGAGAAGATCAAGGACCTGCTGGGTCGCGAGATGCTCGACCAGCGCTTCGAGGGCATGAAGGAGGCGCTCGAGAACGCCACCGACGAGGACCGCCAGCGGATCAACGAGATGCTGACCGACCTCAACGAGCTGCTCGACAAGCACCGCCTGGGCGAGGACACCGAGCAGGACTTCGCCGACTTCATGGACAAGCACGGCGACTTCTTCCCGGAGAACCCGCAGAACATCGACGAGCTGATGGACTCCCTCGCGCAGCGCGCCGCCGCGGCGCAGCGGATGCGCAACTCCATGACGCAGGAGCAGCGCGACGAGCTGGATGCGCTGGCCTCGCAGGCGTTCGGCAGTCCCGAGCTGATGCAGTCCCTGAGCCAGCTCGACGACAACCTGCGAGCGCTGCGGCCCGGTGAGGACTGGGGCGGCTCGGAGGAGTTCGGTGGCCAGGAGGGCCTCGGCCTGGGCGACGGCACCGGCGTGCTCCAGGACCTCGCCGACCTCGACGACCTCGCCGAGCAGCTGTCCCAGTCGTACGGCGGCGCCCGGATGGAGGACGTCGACTTGGAAAAGCTGTCCAAGCAGCTGGGCGAGCAGGCCGGTGTCGACGCCAAGACCCTCGCCGAGCTCGAGCGGGCGCTCAACGACACCGGCTACCTCAAGCGCGGGTCCGACGGTCAGCTCAAGCTCTCGCCGAAGGCGATGAGGCAGCTCGGCAAGGCGCTGCTCAAGGACGTCGCCAACCGGATGTCCGGACGCCAGGGCCAGCGCGACCTGCGCCATGCCGGTGCAGCAGGCGAGCAGAGCGGTGCCAGCCGCGAGTGGACCTTCGGCGACACCGAGCCGTGGAACGTGACCCGGACGATCACCAACGCGGTCGTGCGCACCGTGGGCGAGGGTGGCGACCCGAAGCAGGGCGTGCGTCTCGACGTGCGCGACATCGAGGTCAACGAGACCGAGGCCCGCACCCAGGCGGCGGTCGCGCTGCTCGTGGACACGTCGTTCTCGATGGCGATGGCCAACCGCTGGGTGCCGATGAAGCGCACGGCACTCGCGCTGCACCAGCTGATCACCAGCCGGTTCCGTGGCGACCACCTGCAGCTGATCGGCTTCGGTCGCGCGGCCCGCGTGATGGAGATCGAGGAGCTCACTGCGCTCGACGCGATGTGGGACAAGGGCACCAACCTGCACCACGCGCTGCTGCTCGCCAACCGCCACTTCCGCAAGCACCCGAACGCCCAACCCGTGCTGCTGATCGTCACCGACGGCGAGCCGACCAGCCACCTCGAGCCCGACGGCGAGGTGTGGTTCTCCTACCCGCCGCACCCGCTCACCGTCGCGTGGTCGATCCGCGAGCTCGACAACGCCGCGCGGCTCGGCGCACAGACCACGTTCTTCCGGCTCGGCGACGACCCGGGACTGGCCAGGTTCATCAACCAGATGGCCGAGCGCGTCGAAGGTCGCGTGGTCTCACCCGAGCTGGACGACCTCGGTGCGGCCGTCGTGGGCAGCTACCTCGGCGGTCGTGGTGGTGGGGACAGCTCCGGCCACATGGGCGACTGGTACGGCGGCCGCGGGTTCTGGTTCGGCGGCTGACCCGACACGATTCACCCCTTGCCTCTCGCGGGCTGGGGGATGACAGTGGAAGCAAGGTCGTCAGCCAGACGACGAGGAGTCCACGTGGCCACGTTGCTCGCACCACCCCAGAGGTCCATCCGTCCCACCCGCCGGGAGCGCCGCGCGGAGAAGCGTCGGCTCAAGCGCCTCGACGCGCTGTCGGCCCAGCTCGCGGAGCTGCCCCGCATCGCCGCCCTCCTCGAGCGGGCGGCCGAGGTCGTCGGCACGGGTTGGGTCCAGGGCGCCTGGTTCGCCGTGGAGGTGCCCGGTGGCCGGCGTGCCGTGACGGCGTACGACATCGGCCTGGCCGACGACCTCCCGGTGGTCGGCGCGTGCCTGGTCGGGGGCGTGGTCCAGGCAGGCGGTGGACCCACCGCGGTGCGCTCGCAGCTGGTCCAGCGCAGCATCGACCTGGTGTGGCACGTCCTGCGCGAAGAGCCCGGGCAACCCGTCCGCTGGTGTCCCGGACCGCGCGTCCGGATGATGTCGGTGCTCGAGCTGACGTACTGGAACGACGCCCCGTCCCGCAGCAAGGACGAGGTCGTCGGCCTGCTCGTGTCCGCGCAGCACGCCGCCACCGTGCAGCAGGAGCAGTGCCGGGCCGAGCAGCGCGAGCTCGGAGGAGTCCCGGTACCTCAGGGATCCTGATCGTCGAAGCTGACGTGGATCCGCTCGAAGCCCTTGTGGCGTTGGGCCTGGGCGTACTCGGTGTAGACCCGCTTGTCCGCATCGGTGAGCACGACGGAGTCGGTGAACGGCGTCAGCAGCGCGCGCGGGTAGAGCTTCTTGGTGAGCACGACGTTGACCTCGAGCCCCAGCATGGCGATCACCGTGGCGATGTAGAGCAGCGCCACGAGTCCCAGCACGGTCGCGAAGACCGCGTTCATCTGGCTGGCCTTCTTGATCACGTGCTCGACGTACACCCCGCCGAGCAGCTGCAGCGCCTGCCACCCGACCGCGATGAACAACGAGCCCGGGAGCACCTCACGCAGCCGCTCCTTCTGGGGAGTGGACAGCCGCATCATCGTGGCCAGCACCGCGGTGGTGAGTACGACGGTCAGTGCTGCGGCGATCCACTTGACGGTGCCGCCGAGGTCGGTACCGAAGATGTCGAGGTTGCCGCCGACGCTCGACAGCACGGCCACGAAGAGCAGGGCGACCCCGGCCAGCACGAGCCACGCCAGGCCGCGGAGCCTGCTCACCACCGGGTTGAGCCGGCTGTTGCGGGGGATCGCCCAGACGACGTTGATGGCGTTGTGCGCCGCCTGGCCGAGCCCGATGATGCCGTACAGCGCGGCCAGCGAACCGACGATGACGGCAGAGGCGCTGCCCTGGATGCCCTCGGGCCGGCCCAGCTGGTCACCGACGATCGGGAACTGCGCCAACGCCGAGGTGAGGATGTCCTGCTGGAGGTGCGGATGCCCCTGGAGCACGAAGCCCAGCACCGATGACGCGATCAGCAGGACCGGGAAGATCGCGACGAACGCGTAGTAGCTCATCACCGAGGCGAGGTAGCCGCCCTGGTCGTCGAAGAACTTGTAGACGATCCCGAGCGGGATCCCCAGGACGCGATGACGACGCTGGAACTCGTCGACACGCTGCACACGCCCGGGCACAACTGCGACGCTACGTGGGTGCCGGGTGGGCGTGGGCGATACTCGCCGCGTGAGCCTGATGGACTTCGAGTTCGAGGGACCGGTCATCGAGTGGCGCGGGCCGGCGCCGTACTACTTCCTGCGCGTCCCCGAGGACGAGAGCGCGGACATCAAGTTCGCCGCCAAGGGCGATCGAGTACTGGGGGCAGGTGCCCGTCGTGGTGCGCATCAACGACACCGAGTTCACGACCGCACTGTTCCCCAAGGACGGCTGCTACCTGATCCCGCTCAAGGTCGCGGTGCGCAAGGCCGCGGGGATCGACGTCGACGAGGAGGGCGAGCTCGCGGTCGGCCTGGACGTCGTACGGCGATAGCGCGCTCAGGCTCCGGGAAGACGCGCCTCGACCGCCCACCCGCCGACGCGGGTCGTCCCGGCGCTGAACTGTCCGCCGAGGGTCTGGACCCGCTCGCGGAGCCCGACCAGGCCGCGCCCGGTGCCGACCAGGGGAGCGTCGCGCTGGCGCAGCGCTGTCGTTCTCGACGCGTACGGCGAGACCGTTGGCGGCGTCGTCGACGCTGATCACGATGCGCACCTCCGAACCCGGTGCGTACCGGAGCGCGTTGGTCAGGCTCTCCTGCACCACCCGGAAGGCGAGGTGTGCGACCGGCGCGGGGACCCGTTCGCGGTCGCCCTCGAAACGGCAGGTGACGTGCAGCCCGCTCCGGGCCGCGCGCGTGACCACCTCGTCGACGAGGGAGAGGTCAGGGCCGGCGCTGACCTCGGCCGCGGTGCCGCCGAGGAGCTCGATCAACCGCTCGAGGTCCTGGGTGCCCTGCCGCGCGGACTCCGAGATCGCGGCGAAGGCCTCCTTGGCCCGCGCCGGGTCGGTGTCGACGAGTCGCTGCCCGGCGGCCGCCTGGATCACCATCACGCTGATCGCGTGGCCGACGATGTCGTGCAGCTCGCTGGCGATCCGGGCTCGCTCGTGCCGCAGGGCGATCTCGGCGAACAGCTCACGCTCGTCCTCGAGCTCCTGGGCCCGCATGGCGAGCTGGTCGGCGGTCTCCCTGCGCAGCCGCAGCACGGTGCCGGCGGCGTACGGCGGGACCGTGAACATCATCGCCGCCACCCAGCTGCCCATGTCGGCCAGGTAGTAGAACGGCACCAGGTAGGCCGCCGCGCACAGGGCCACCAGCCAGGCGGCGCGCCCCGACCAGCCGAGCGCGAGCACGGCGAAGCTGAGCGAGAACAGCGCCACCCCCGTGTCCGGGAACCAGCCGTCGCCGAGCGCGAGCGCCGCCAGGAACAGGCCGAGTGCCAGCACCGACGCGACCCGCGGATGGGTGCGCCACCACATCAGGGCGAGTCCGCCGCACACGACGAGGAGGGTGAACAGGTTGCCGCGGAGCGTCGTCGGCCAGCCGTGCACGGCCGTCGGCAGCACCACGAGGAGGAGGACCCCCAACGCGATGCCGCTCCGCTCGAGCCGAGGCATGGGTCGCTGCTATCCCAGCACGGGGAGCTGGGCCACCGCGTTGGCGTGGCCCCGGCTCACCTTGACGTCGAGCGAGCCGCCGAGGAACTTGGCGCGCTCCCGGGCCCGGGCCACGGCCGCCTTGAGGTCGGCGGACCTGTCGACCGGCCCGTTGACCCGGATCTCGAGGGCGTCGTCGTCGAAGCGCACGCCGACCTCGATGTGGGACTCCGGCTGGTCGGCCAGGACGGTCACGAGGTGCTCGACGATGCGGTACGCCGAGAGCTCGACCGTCGCGGGCAGCGAGCGCGGGTCGCCGGCGACCGTGAGCCGCGAGTCGGCCCGGGTGTGCCGGGCCAGCAGCGCGTCGAGGTGCGCGACGGTCGGCGCCGGCGCCAGGGCGACGTCGCCGCCGCGCAGGAGGCCGACGAGCTCGCGCATGCCGTCGAGGGTCGCGCGGCTGTCGCTCTCGATCGACTCGAACAGCGCCTTTGCGCTGTCCGGGTCGAGGTCCTTGCCGGAGTCGGCGGCGGTCGTGAGCTGGCCGAGCCGCTCCTGCAGCAGCCCGTCGAGCTCGCTGGGAGAGCCGGACGCGGTCGCTGGTGAGCTCCAGCGCGACCCGTTCGTCCCGCAGCTCCTGGAGCTGGGCGGTGCGGGCCTTGAGCTCGGCGCTCATCGCCGTGCGGTGGCGGACGGCCCGGCCGATGCCGAAGACGATCAGCACGATCGGCAGCGCGAGCACGATCGGTTCGAACCCGGTGGTGGCGTCGACGACGAGGACCGCGGCGGTGAGCAGGGTGGCGAGGCCGAGGTTGACCCACGCCTGCGTGCGCTCGAGGGCGACCGCGCCGAGGTAGGCCAGCACGAACGCGAGCGGCAGCGCCGGCCCCGCACCTGGTGACCCAGCCGAAGAGCAGGTCGTGGGCCACCATCACCACCAACGCGAAGCCGGTCACGGCGATGACGTTGCGACGCCACCACAGCACCGGGATCGTCGCCAGCGCGAAGACCGGGATCATGGCCCACGAGTGGGACGTCATCTGGTGGACCATGGTGCCGTTGGCGATCGCCGGCGCGGCATCGGCGTCGTCGAAGTGGACGTCTCCGTACATCAGGACGACGCCGAGCGCGGTGAGGGCTCCAGCGAGCACCCAGTCGACGGGTCGGATCCCCCGGAAGACCCTGCTGAAGCCCTCACTCATGGCTCGACTCCCTCAGGCGTGGACGTGCTCGACGCCCAGCGTAGGCGTCGGTCGGCGTCTTCGTGGCCCGGGACTGGACGAAGAGACCGATGCCGTAGAAGACGGCAGCGACCGGGACCGAGAGAGCAAGCGCACCCAGGCCTCCGGTCGAGGAGTCCTTCATCAGGGTGACGATCTGCAGCGCGAGGATCCCGACCAGGCCGATGACGTGGTTCTGCTTGCTGCCGGCGAACCGCGCCACGGCGTACGCCATCGCGACCGACAGCGGCAGCGCCCACCCGCACCGGGTGACCCAGCCGAACATCGGGACGCTGGCGGCGGTGATCACGAACGAGACGCCGATCGCGCCGAGGATGTTGCGTCGCCGCCACAGGATCGGCAGCGCCGCGAGCGCGAACACCGGGATCATCCACGCCGACTGCGAGTCGAGCTTGTGGGCGAGGTCCGCATCGGCCCCCGCGTTGACGTTCTCGAACCCGATCAGCACGGCGAGCGCGACCATGACGGCCGTCAGCACGTAGTCGAGGGGGCGGATGCCCTTGAAGATGTCCATCTCTGCTTCCTTTCGATTCGGTGTCTGACTGACGCCGTTGGCCCCACGCTCCCAACCGGATCTCGTAGTCGGCGTCGGCAGCGAGGATGAACCTCGGCGCGCGCGTCATCCTCAAGGAGGACTCGCGACGCACGCCGGTGTCGGCACAATGAGCGGGTGATCAGCGTCCTCATCGCCGACGACCAGGAGCTCGTGCGCACCGGCTTCCGGGTGATCCTCGAGGCCGAGGGCGACATCGAGGTCATCGCCGAGGCCGAGAACGGCAACGAGGCGGTCCGTCAGGCGGCTCTCGCGAAGCCCGAGGTCGTGCTGATGGACATCCGGATGCCGGAGCTCGACGGCCTCGCCGCCACCGAGCAGATCCTGCGCCAACAGGACCCGCCGACGATCGTCGTGCTCACCACGTTCGACCAGAACGAGTACATCTATCGCGCGCTCCGTGCCGGCGCGGCCGGCTTCCTGCTCAAGGACGCGCCGTCCTCCCGCCTGATCGCCGCGGTCCGCGCCGCTGCCACCGGCGACTCGCTCATCGAGCCGTCGATCACCCAGCGGCTGGTCGAGCGGTTCGCCGAGCCGGTGGCCGCGCCCGGCATCCCCGACCAGCTGGCGCAGCTGACCGAGCGCGAGCTCGACGTGCTCCGGCTGATCACCCGCGGCCTGTCCAACGCGGAGATCGCCGCGGAGATGGTGGTCGCCGAGACGACCGTGAAGACGCACGTCGCGCGCATCCTCGCCAAGCTGGGCGTGCGCGACCGCGTGCAGGCCGTCGTGGTCGCCTACGAGACGGGGTTCGTCGGCCGCAACGGCGCCTGATCGTGCAGTCGTCGCTGGCGGTTCCAGGCCGCCACGACGAGGACGAGTGCACCGATCCCGAAGACGACGGCGC
This sequence comes from uncultured Actinomycetota bacterium, assembly GCA_963797505.1. GTDB lineage: Bacteria > Actinomycetota > Actinomycetes > Propionibacteriales > Nocardioidaceae > Marmoricola. The sequence continues at coordinate 8,617 of CAWCQB010000037.1, forward strand.
CGATGAGCGTCTCCGTTGCGCCGGTGCCGGCCTCGGCTGCCTGGGAGGGACCGAACCAGAGCGCGTACGTCGCGGCGGCACCCGCGGCCAGCGCCACCCGGTGACGACCGTCCCAGCCACTGCGGCGTGACCAGTGCAGGACGAGCGCCGACCGACACCCCTCCGGCCAGCAGGAAGACGATGACCTGCGCCCACACGGCGGCCGCCCCGTCGAGCGGCAGGTCGGTGCTCAACCAGTAGCCGCTGGTGACCGCGAACGCCGCCAGCGCGACCAGGATCGGCGCCGGCGGATCTCCCTCGACCGGTGACAGCAACGGCTGGCGGATCATCAGCCCGGCGACCACCAGGGCCACGATGGCGGCGGCGGAGACGAGGAACTGCGACGGTCGAGCCGATGAAGTGCAGCTCGTCGACCTGGGCCCAGCCCAGCAGGACGCAGCCGGCCGCGAACACGACCACGGTCGAGACGAACCCGACCCGCCGCAGCCACGGTTCGGTCGGGTGTCGGGTCGAAGGCCTCGACCAGCGCGATCGGCACGCAGATGCTCCAGACCGTGTGCAGCGCGAGGCTCCACAGCACGAGGGTCCCGCTGATGCCGAGGCCGGGGATCTCGGCGTACCCGGCGAACGAGTCGAGCCCGAGGTAGCCGGGGTTGAAGACCATCTGGTCGACCGGCCCCTCCTCGATCAGCGCGTACGCCGCCGCGAACAGCACGATCGTCGGCCAGCCCCGGCCGAGCCGACGGGCCGTCTCGCGGACGAGCAGCGCGCCGCCGCCGTACAGCGGAGCCAGCACGAGCACCGAGGCGTACTGCGAGATCGGGATGTTGCCGAGCAGGAACTCGCCCACCGTCGGCGCCAGCAGCACCAGCCCGAGGGCCATCGCGATGCGATGCCTGCCGGGTGTGACCATCCGGGCATCGTAGGCAATTGCGCGGCAACCCGGTGGCGCGGTCAGTGCCCGAGGCCACCTGCCCGTCCCAGTGCGACAGCCTCCTCGCGGGAGGACACGCCGAGCTTGCCGAGCATCTCCGAGATCCGGTTGCGGATCGTCTTCGGTGCCAGGTAGAGACGAGCGGCCACCTGCGAGGTCGGCAGGCCCTGGACCATCAGCTCCAGGATCTCGAGGTCTCTGGCGTCGAGCGCGGCCAGCGCGTCCGAGCGGGGTGCGGACGCGGCAGCGGCGGTGACCACGGCGCTCACGCTGGACCCGATCACCAGCGCGCCGCCGGCAGCGGAGTGCACGGCGGCGAGGACATCCTCGGGGTCGGCGTCCTTGAGCAGGTAGCCGTTCAGCCCGCTGGCGAGACTGCGGATGACCGTGGCCTCGTCCGCGTTCATCGTCAGGATCAGCACGCGCAGGTCGGGCCACCTGCTGTCCTGAGCTCGACGCCCAGTGAGATCCCGTCGCCATCGGGTAGCTGCAGGTCCAGGACCGCCACCGTCGGGTGTGGGCTCGTTCGGCAGCTCACGGGCACTTCCGGCCGAACGTGCGGTGCCCACGACGCTCAGCTGGGCGTCGGAGTCGATCAGCGCCTTCAGGCCGGTGAGTACGACCGGGTGGTCGTCGACGACCAGCACCCCGATCATCGCCGGGCTCCCGACCGTGCCGGCAGCTCGAGGTGCAGCCGGGTGCCCCCGGTGCCGCCGGTTCTGACAGCCAGACTTCCTCCGAGCTCGGCTGCGCGCCGTTCGAGGAGCAGCCCGACGCCCGGCACTACTGCTCCGCCGGTGCCGTCATCGACCACGTCCACGACGACGGCTTCTCCTTCCCGTCGTGCACACACGTCGATCGATCGGGCGTGTGCGTGCCGCAGGGCGTTGGCGATGCCTTCCGCGACGGTGCGGTAGACGGCGACCTCCACCGCTTGGGGGAGTACGCCGCGGCAGGCTGGAGCTCGAGCCGGACGCGCGGGCCTCCGTCGACGCTCCCGAAGGACCGCACCAGGCGTTGCAGGGCCGTGTCGAGGTCGCCCTCGTCGAGCACGGAAGGCGTGATGCCCGCGACGAGACGACGCAGATCGGTCCGGCTACGGGCCAGGTCGGCGGCCAGGTCGCCCAGCAGCTCGGCGTACTCGGGGGACGTGGAGGTGCGCAGCGTGGCCTGGACCCGCATGCTCATCCCGGCCAGTACCGGGCCCAGGCCGTCGTGCAGGTCGCCCAGGATCCGGGTCCGTTCGGCGTCGCGTTCCCGGGCGACGTCCTAGACGGGCGTGCTCAGCCTCCACAGCGAGTCCCACGGCGCGTGCCACGAGGGCCACCGTCGGCAGCAGCTGGGCGACCACTCGTTGCTGGCGCAGCTCGGGTCCCTCGTCGTTGCCCGAGGAGACGAGCAGTGCGCCGACCTGGTCCCCGCCCACGACCAGTGGGTGCAGCACCCAGCCGGTGGAGACCGCGGGAGAGTCCTCCCCGAGGACGATGCGGGCCTCCGGGTTGCCGCTGGCGGTGGCCACGATGCGGGCGGCCTTGTCGAGCAGGTCGCGAGGCTGGGTCTGTGCGTGGAGATCGGCGGTGATCAGCTCGACGTCCGAGGATGAGATGGTGCCGTTGCCGTATCGCCTCACGAGGATCGACCGACGCAGCCACCAGGCAGCGGGCGTGGCCATCGCCAGGGTGACGAGCGCGCTGAAAGCGGCGGAGCTGCCAGGAGCCGGGATCGGCGCCCACAGGGACCCCAGCAACACCAGGGCTCCCACCAGGGCGGCAGCCGCCAGTGTCGCGAGGACGAGCCCGATGTCGAGGCCGACCTCCTCCAGGGGGCGGAAGTCGCTGACGAAGAAGAGCCGGGTGCTGAACAGCGCCACGAGCCACAGCACGCCGCAGGTGATGACGTCGGCGCTGCCGGGGACCAACCACGAGGCGAGGAACGTCGTCAGGCCGGCGAGGACGAGTGTCACGATCAGCCACGTGTCTCGACGTCGCGTCGCGCGTGGCTCGCGTGCCACCTCAGGCGCCATCGACAGATAGGTCCCGGCGATCCCCAGGATCACGATCACCCACCCGGCGTACGCCATCGCGTCGGGCCCGGTGATCCCTGCAGCCAGCACCGCCAGCGCTCCACCCGTTGCCACCAGCGAGCAGGCCATCGCGGCTCTCGAGAGAGCCCGATCGCGGAAGGTCCCCGGGATGCCGATCGCGAGCGAGACGACGGCGAGAGCGGTCAGCTCGGAGATCGCGTCACTCACGTCCGCGGCGTCGGGACGTCCGCCCGCCTGCAGCAGCGCCAACACGACGACAGGCAGCGGGACGAGTGCCAACGTCATCAGCAGCCGACCGAACGGTGCCCGGGGATGACGGTCCAGGACGACACCCCCGGCCATCGCGAAGGCCGGCCACCCGATCAGCGGTAGGACAACCCGGAAGTCGTCGGCCATCGCGGCCAACATTCCGGCGGCGCCCGCGCCCAGCACGAAGCAGATCGCCGCGCCGAAGACCTCGACGGTGATGCCGTCGGGTCTCGCGTCATCCGGTGCCCAGGTGGCCACCTCGTCAGCATGGGCCACCACCGGCACCCAGCGGTAGGTCATCCGGAACCTCGGGACACGGGCGGGACAACCGCGGGACAACCGCGGGACACTGCAGGAGCAACCCCGGGACAGGCGGGGCGCGACAGATCTGGTGGGCGGGACATGCACGAGGCGACGGTGGTTCCACGGCTCGGACGCACCGGTGCCGCAGAACATCGGAGTCAGCCATGAGAACCACCAACACCCCCATCGAGGGCACAGCGACTCGCACCGTCCGGCTGCCGTCCGCCGCAGTCACGGTCGGATTCGTCTACGCGATGTGCACGCTCGCCCCGGTCGCGTTCTTCGTCGGCCAGATCCTGTTCACCGACGTCGACCCACACAAGCACCAGGGCCCGATCGAGTCGATCGTCTCCGTGGGCCTGGTCGGCACGCTGGCGCTCGTCCTGGGCGTTGGCATGGGACTGTGGTTCGCCGCCCGAGCCCAGCGAGCGCGCGTAGGCGCACTCGTCCTCGCCGCACTGGCGATTATCACCATCCCGGCGTTCTGGTCGGGCGCTCCCGGCATCTTCGGCGCATGTGCCGCCTGGCTCGGCGGCCTGACCCGAAGCTCGAGCCCCCAGACCGGCGCGGCCCGCTACGCGGGCATCCTCGGCGCCTTCATCGCGCTGCTCGACGTCGTCCTCACCCTGGGCGGCTTCGCGATCACCGCCCTCCTGTCCTGACGCCGGCCCGCCCGGCACTGACACCTCTGCGACAAGCCCTTCCCCCACGTCGCGTCGACCGCCCCATTCAGGCGGCCACCGCGTCTCCCCACCTCCCACCTCAGTCCTACGAGCACGCCCACATCACCCCAGGAGATCCTGATGAAGATCACGACCACTGCACTGGCCATCGCGGCCACCTTGTGGCTCAGTGCGGCACCGTCCTTGGCGGCTCCCACGGCGGACCACTCGGGTCCCGGCACGCCCAACTCGTGCATCGCGCTCAACAAGGGCGACTGGAACGCCTGCAACGTCGGCAACAGCGGCGCCGGCGACAAGCCCTACCGCGCGGTCGGCGCCGGCGCGACCGGCACACCCGGTGACCGGGTCGAGGTCGACCACAGCGCGTGGAACGGCTACAACCGGCGCGGTGGCAGCCTCCCGTACCTGCTGGCGCAATGAACCACGGGGAACGGCGCCGATTGTTCCCACAGATTGATAAGCGGCTGGCCACCGGCCGCATCGCCCGGACGCTGCGCCGCTCGCACAGGATCGGTGACCTGACCCCCGAGCTGGTTGCGGACCGGCGTTCGGAGTCGGTGCAGCTGATCGCCCGGGCGCTCGAGGGTCTCGCGCCCCGATGAGCTCGAGCGGTTCGCCGGCGTCGTACCCCTCCTCGACGAGCTCGCGGAGCGCCTGTGACCGAAGTGATCGACCGGCCGGTGGCAGTACGACGGCGCCCCGATACAGCTGCACCCGGGAGACCTGGGCTGGTTCTGGCGCTTCGGTGCCGACGAGACCGCCGCGTCGGTCCGCACCTGGCGCCGGAACGGCCGGATCCTCGCCGTCGGCCTGCTGGACAGCCCTCGGGTGCTTCGACTGACGATCGCGCCGGACTCCCTCCGGAAGGACCTGGCGCGCGAGCTCCTCACCGACATCACCTCGCCGCCGCGCGGCGTGCTGCTCGCGGGGGAGGCCAACGTCGACGCACCCCCGGATGCCCTGCTCCAGACCCTGCTGGCCGAAGCCGGCTGGGGCACCGACGAGCCCTGGACGCCGCTGCGCCGCGACCTCACCGAGCCGGTCTCCGACCCCGGCGTGCGGATCGAAGTCATCGGGCCTGAGAACGCAGACGTGCGGTCCGCCGTACAACGCGCATCCTTCGACAGCTCCACCTTCACCGACGACCGCTGGCACGCGATGGCCACCGGCCCGGCGTACGCCGAAGCCTGCTGCCTCGTCGCCCACGACGAGCACGACACCGCCGTCGCAGCCGTGACGGTGTGGTCCGCCGGCCCAGGAAACCCGGCCTCATCGAACCCCCCAGCGCCAACGTCCCCGCCGTGGCGACGTACACCTCGGCCGGCTTCCAGCCCCTCCTGGAGATCCGCGACCGTCGCCGGCTCACGCAGCCGAGCTGAGCGCCTCGAACTCCGCGTCGGTCAGCTCGATCGCCGCCGCGGCGGTGTTCGAGTCGAGGTGGTCGACGCTCGAGGTGCCCGGGATCGGGAGTACGACGGGCGACCGCTTCAGCAGCCACGCGAGCGCCAGCTGTGACGGGGTGGCGTCGTGCTCCTTGGCAGCCGTGGCCAGGGGACCGTCGGCGCTGGAGAGCTCGCCGGTGGCCAGCGGGAACCACGGGATGAAGCCGATGTTCTCGCGGGTGCAGTGGTCGAGGAGCTCCTCGGCGTCGCGGTTGGCGAGGTTGTAGAGGTTCTGCACCGACACGATCTCGGCCGTCTTCTGGGCCTCCTGGAGGTCCTCGACGCTGACCTCGGAGAGCCCGATGTGGCGGATCTTGCCCTCGTCCTGGAGCTGCTTGAGCTCGCCGACCTGGTCGGCCACCGGGTACGCCGGGTCGATCCGGTGCAGCTGGAACAGGTCGATGCGGTCCAGGCCGAGACGGCGCAGGCTCAGCTCGACCTCCTGGCGCAGGTACGCCGGCTGCCCGAGCGGGGTCCACACGCCCGGCCCCTGACGGGTCAGCCCCGCCTTGGTCGCGATCACGACGTCGTCGGCGTACGGGTGCAGGGCCTCGCGCAGCAGGTCTTCGGCCACGTAGGGGCCGTAGGAGTCGGCGGTGTCGAAGAAGTTGATCCCGATCTCGACGGCCCGGCGCAGCACGCGCAGCGCCTCGTCGTGGTCCTTCGGCGGACCCCAGACCCCCTCGCCGGGCAGCTGCATGGTGCCGTAGCCGAGACGTACGACGGGCAGGTCACCGCCCAGCTCGAAGGTGCCGGACGGGGCAGCAAGATTCTCGGTCACACGGTCTCCTTGGGCTGATTCGAGGAATGTCTCTTTTGTCTCAAGGAATCCCGTGCGCCCGATGTTCCCGTTTGCGATGGTGGGGTTTCCGGTCAGCGCGGTCGGTCAGACTTCTGCGACGTCGCCGGTGTAGGTCGTGAACGTCGTGCCGCAGCCCTCCGCGTGGTTGCGGATCTCGGCGCTCTCGCGCGTCGCGGCGTAGGCCTTGAAGGCGTCCTCACTGGGCCAGAACAGCTCGGCGACGAGGTACGGTGCGCCGCCCTGCGGGTGACTGAGCTGGAAGTTCACCAGCCCGGGCAGTGCCTTGACGAGGGGAATGTGCTCATCGGTGTAGCGGCGGTCGAAAGCCAACTTGTCGGCAGGCTCGTCGTAGACCACGGTCAGTCGGTACATCGGCAGTTGCCTCCTTGTGGTTGTCGAATCTCTCGGGGTCGTCTGGGACGGCCGGGTCAGTGCGCCATCACGGTGATCATCGTGACCTGCTCGGCAGGGCGGGGGTGCCCGGCTCGGCCGGCAGCCGCAGCGCATTCACTGCGAAGGAGATCGCGTGGTACCAGCCGCAGAGCAGAAGCAGGTCGACCGCGGCGTCCTCGCCAACCGCGTCCAGCAACGTCTGCCACTCGGCGTCGTCGAGGTCGGCGCGCCGGTGCAGAGCGTCCACGGTCGCGAGGACGGCACGGTCGGAGGGGTCGGTCCAGCAGGCGTCGACCGGTGTCCCGGTGGCCAGCGAGGCGACCTGGTCGCCGGTCAAGTCGGCCTTGCCGGCGTACACAGCGATGTGGATGCCCCACTCGTATCCCGCGCCGCAGAGTGCGGTCGTGCGGTCGATCACGAGCTCGCGGTGCCGCAGGGACAGCGCGCCACGCCGAGACAGGTAGTAGTGCCCCCAGCCTGCGATCGCGTGCGCGCGGTCGGGACGGCGGGCGAACACGTTGAAGAGCGCGATCGGCGGCCCGAGGACGTCGAGCGCCGCGCGGGTCTCGTCGTCGAAGGGTGGTGCCATCGGAGCAATCCTCGGGCGCTTCGGAATCAGAGGCATAGCACCAAGGTGACACGCTTTGCTTTCAGAAGCAATACTTCCCGCATGGCCAGCACTCCGATCCCCGGTCGCCCGGTTCGCGGCTCGACCACCGGACGTCCGATCATGGCGCTGTTCGACCTCGTCGGACGCCGGTGGGCGCTGCGCATCGTCTGGGAGCTCCGCGAGGGCGACGCCACGTTCCGCGACCTTGCGCACCGCTGCGACGACGTGTCGTCGAGCGTGTTGCGCGACCGGTTGCGCGACCTCACGGTGGCCGGGATCGTCGAGCGGGGGGACGGGGGATACCGCCTCACCGCCGACGGGCGCGAGCTCAGGGAGCTGCTTCGTCCACTCGGGCAGTGGTCAGAGCGGTGGGCTGCGCGCGCAGACACGGCTGACAGCGGGCATGGACCACCCCGCGCGCCGAAGCGACCCCGGAGCTAGAGGATGTTGACCGCCCGGGCCACGACGAGGGTGGCCAGGGCGAGGGAGATCGTCGCCTCCGCGATCATCATCAGCTTCGCCCAGGGCCTGATGGCCGAGACGTCGGCCGGACCGAAGGCGGTGGCGGTGTTGAAGGACAGGGCCAGGTAGTCGATGAACTGCGGGTACCACCCCACGGGGACCAGCTCGGGCACCGTCATCTCGGGAAAGACGAACGCGGTGGGGCGTCGCCGGTCGCCTGTCGCCCGGGCAGCGGGACCACCGCCGTCGAGGTCCCAGAACCAGAGCGCGAAGGCGATCACGTTGGTGACGAACACGACGGCACCGATGATCAGGAGCTGACCGGCCGTGTCGAACGAGTGACCCTTGGTCAGGATGCCGTCGACGAGCCGGGCGGCAGAGAAGGCGTTCACGAGGGTGATCAGCCCGATCATCAGCCCGGTCGTCACCCGCAGCCATCGCCGCTGCCGGTCGATCCTTCCCGGGTCGCCCACGACCAGCATGACGAGGAACACCGCCATGAACGCGGGGTACATCCAGTGGGGCGAGATCCGGAAGTCCCCGGGCATCAGCTGGTGCAGCGCCACGGCACTGATCGCCGCCGCCGTCATCGGCCACCGTCGCTCACCGACCGGGGGACCCGAGCCCTCGCCCGGGGGCGGCATCGCATCTGCGGGCACGTCCGCAGTATGACCGACCTGGCGTGGGTGCGATCAGGGAAGCGGCTCGACCACGTCGTACGACGTGAGCCGGCGCGAGAGGTTCTTGATCTGCTGGCGGCCGTCGCCGAGGAGGTGGTCGATGGCGGTGAGGCGGGCGGTGAGGTGGCCGACGGCGTACTCCGCGGTCATGCCGATGCCGCCGTGGAGCTGGATCGCCTCCTGGCCGATGTGGCGGCCGGCCTTGCTGACCTGGAGCTTGGCGCGGGCGGCGGCCTCGCGCTTCTTCTCGGCGTCGGAGTCCTCGTCGGCGAGCACCATGGTCGCCCAGGTGACGATGCTGCGGGTCAGCTCGAGCGAGGTGTACATGTCGGCGGCGCGGAAGGTGAGGGCCTGGAAGCGGTTGAGGGTCATCCCGAACTGCTTGCGGGTGGTGAGGTACTCCGTCGTCATCCTCAGCGCGCTGTCCATCGCGCCGAGGGCCTCGTGGCAGTAGGCGATCGTCGCCGCGGCGATGACGTCCTTGGTCGCCTCGGTGGCGTCGCCGCCCTCGCCGAGCGGCGTGGCGGGGGAGTTGTCGAAGGAGACGCGGGCGGCGCGGCCGCCGTCGAAGGTGGAGTACGACGTCACGGAGACGTCCGAGGGCTTCACGAGGAACAGCCGACCGCTCCGCGAACACGACGAACAGGTCGGCGCGACCGCCGTTGAGCACCGGCTCCTTGACGCCGGAGAGCGTGTCGCCGTCGACGGTGACGCCGCCCTCGCCGCCGGTCGGGTCGCTCCACGCGAACGCGGGGACCAGCTCGCCGGAGGAGAGGCCGCCGAGGATCTCCTTCTTCTGCTCGTCGCTGCCGAGAGCGGCCACGAGTCCGCCCGCGAGGATGACTGCCTCGACGAAGGGCTCGGGCGCGATCACGCGGCCGAACTCCTCGGCGACGACCGAGACCTCGGCGGGTCCGGCACCCATGCCGCCGTCGTCCTCGGCGAACGGGAGCCCGAGGACGCCCATCTCGGCGAGCCTGCCCCAGAGCTTCTCGTCGAAGCCCGGGTCCTCGGCGACGACCTCGCGGCGGTGCTCGTTGTCGTACCCCTTCAACAGTCCGCGTACGGCGTCGCGCAGCGCGGTCTGCTCACCATCGAGCGTGAAGTCCATGTCTGTCGTCCTTCTCAGAGTCCGAGGATCGTGCCGGCGATGATCTGGCGCTGGATCTCGTTGGATCCGCCGTAGATCGAGGCCTTGCGCAGGTTGAGGTAGTTGGGCGTCGCGACGCGTGCCCAGTCGGGGATGTCGGATCCCTCGCCAGCGCCGGAGGCGAGAGACAACGGACCGGCGAGGTCGACGGCGAGCTCGGAGACCGCTTGCTGGAGCTCGGTGCCCTTGAGCTTGAGCACGGACGACGCCGGGTGGGGCTTGCCGTCGGTGGAGTTCGCCACGACGCGGAGCGCGGTCAGCTCGAGCGCGAGCAGCTCGTTCTCGAGCTCGATGAACTGCGAGGCCACCAGCGGGTCCTCGAGGTCACCGGTCTCCGACGCGGTCGCCTTCAGGGTGGCCAGCGCCCGCTTGGTGGCGCCGACCGGGGCTACGCCGACCCGCTCGTTGCCGAGCAGGAACTTCGCCTGGGTCCAGCCCTGGTTCTCCTCGCCGATGAGGCCCTCTGGGGGGACGCGCACGTCGGTGAAGAAGACCTCGTTGACCTCGAAGCCGCCGTCGATCAGCTCGATCGGCCGCAGCTCGACGCCCTCGGTGTCCATCGGGAAGACCAGCATCGAGATGCCGGCCTGCTTCTTCGGGGCGTCAGGGTCGGTGCGGCACAGGCAGAAGATCCAGTCGGCGTGCTGGCCGAGCGTGGTCCACGTCTTCTGGCCGTTGACGATCCAGTCGTCGCCGTCCTTGACCGCCTTGGTCTTGAGCGAGGCCAGGTCGGAGCCGGCGTCGGGCTCGGAGAACCCCTGCGCCCACCAGATGTCGAGGTTGGCCGTCGGCGGCAGGAACTTCTTCTTCTGCTCCTCGTTGCCGAACTGCGCGATCACCGGGCCGATCATGTTGGCGTTGAACGCCAGCGGCGGCGGGACGCAGGCGAGCTGCATCTCCTCGTGCCAGATGTGCTTCTGCAGCGGCGTCCAGTCCTGGCCGCCCCACTCCACGGGCCAGTTGGGTACGGCGATGCCCGCCTCGTTCATGATCCGCTGCGACTCGACGATCCCCTCCTTGCCGACGTGCCGGCCGGCGGCGAGGGTGTCGCGCAGTTCCTGGGGGATCTTGGTGGTGAAGAAGGTCCGCATCTCCTCGCGGAAAGCGGTCTCCTCCTCGGTGAGCGCAAGCTGCATCGGGGCTCCTGTTCGGACGAAGTGCTGGCCACGTTACCGCGCAGTACCCGGTGCCCGAACAGGTCCTCCTGCTGGGCCAGGAAACGTCAGGCCGCGAGGGCCTTCTCGATGTCGGAGGCGATCTTCTCCGGCGCCGTCGTGGAGCCGTAGCGCTTGATCACGGTGCCGTCCTTGCCGACCAGGAACTTGGTGAAGTTCCACTTGATCTTGTCGCCGAGGATGCCGCCCTTCTCCTCACGGAGCCACGCGAACAGCGGGTGGGCGTCGTCGCCGTTGACGTCGACCTTCTCGAACATCGGGAAGCTGACGCCGTAGTTGCGCTCGCAGAACGCGCCGATCTCCTCGTTGCTGCCGGGGTCCTGGCTACCGAACTGGTTGCAGGGGAAGCCGAGGACGACGAGGCCCTGGTCGGCGTACTCCTGGTGCAGCTTCTCGAGGCCCTCGAACTGGGGCGTGAAGCCGCACTTGGAGGCCGTGTTGACGACCAGCGCCACCTTGCCCGAGTAGGTCTCGAGGGGCTGCTCGTCCCCCGTGATGGTGGTGGCGGTGAAGTCGCTCAGGGTCGGCACGCTGGATGCTCCTCGATCGTCGGTTCAAGACTTGGTTGTCTTGTACAACGCTCGAGTGCCGGTTTTGTTCCGGCAGCTCGAGGGCAGGGCCTAGCGGACGGTCGCCTTCACCTTGAACAGCCGGGCCGGTCCGCTGGTGCCGGTGTTGGCGACGACCACGGCGAGCGACCGGAGGCCCTTGTGGTTGAAGGCCACCAGGAGCTGGCGGTTGCCGGCGGCCGTGAGCGGGATCATCGTCTGCGAGACCCGGCCGTCGACGAAGCGACGCTGGAGGATGGCCCGCGAGCCCGTCCAGGTGGACGGCGCGTCGACGGTCACGAGCAGGTGCTTGCCCGGCGAGAGGTGCTGGCCGGGAACGACCTGGACGGCGGCGCTGGCGAGGTGCGGGATCCGTACCGACTGCAGGCCGGTGGTCGCGTGCGCGCCGGTCATCGTCTTGCGGTGCCACCACACGGGTGCGGGGTAGCCGGCCCGCTCGGTGTAGCTGTGCGCCGGCAGCGTGTTCCAGCTGGCGAACAGGGTGAAGAACGCCGGCCAGGCCGTCGTACCGATGACCGAGCGGATGGCGGGCGCCGAGCGCGGTGCCCCGATCGCGCCGTTCCAGAAGCGACGTACGACGTCGTTGCCGAGCCGTTGCGAGGCGTACTTGAAGAAGATGAACGAGCCGTAGGGGTAGGACCCGCCGGCGTAGTCGAGCGGCGTGCGCGAGTGCGTGATCGGGCTGCTGTAGAGGTACTGGTAGTTGTCGTTGATCCAGTTGTAGACGACGTCCTCGGCCCAGGTCGCCGACCCCTCCATGAACCAGGTCGCCTCGGTGACGTCGAAGGCGAACTGGATGGCGTGGAAGAACTCGTGGGCCGCGGTGACCCGCAGGGAGTTCAGCGGGAGGGCGCCGAACTGGGAGCGCGCGAAGTCGTCGTCGAGGGCGCAGTACGCCGCGACCTGGTGCGCGCCGGAGGTGTCGTCCGACGTGCAGTAGCCGTAGTAGCCCTCGCTGCCGAGGTCCTCGAGGTAGACGTCGAGGCGGTCGTCGGGGTTGTCGGCGGTGGGGTTCGCCGAGCCGTTGTCGGACATCGGTGCGCGACCCATCAGCGGCACCTCGGTCGCCCAGACGTGCTCGAGCGTGGTCCAGGTGGTCTCCGCCCACTTCGTGGTGGTCGGGGCGGCGTAGTGCACGCAGAAGTGGTCGCGGCAGATCACCTGCAGCGCTGGTGCGGCTGCCTGGGCCTTGGCCGCGGGGGTGGACCGGGAGAGCAGCCGGTCGGCGGTACGACGGTCGGCGCCGGTCAGGGCCGGACGGGCCAGGTGCAGGTCGCGCAGCGCCATGGTCAGGTCGGACGTCGCGGGGCGGCCGGTGGACTCGGGGCCCGTGCTGCATCAGGTTCTTGGCCTGGTGGAGCACCTGCCGAGCCTCGCTGCGGGAGTACCCGTTGGGCTGCCCGTGGTCGCGGTCGGCACGGCTGCTCGCGCCGAAGGCGGCGGGTGCCGAGGCGGCGAGGACACAGCCCAGGGCAGCAGCGATCAGGGCACGAAAGGGGAAGGACACTTCGGCAGCATATGTGGCAGATCGGACGAGCACCGGCGGTTGGGTAGGTTTCAGGCAGCCATGTCAGTGCCCCTCATCACCCCCGAGACCGCGGCCGACGCCGTCCGGCGTACCCGACTGCGACGGATGCAGGCGGTGGCGCTCGGACTGCTGGTGTTCGCGGCGATCGTGTACGTCGCCACCCTCGACCAGGACGGGTTCCTCGGGTTCGTCAACGCGGGGGCCGAGGCCAGCATGGTCGGCGCGATCGCGGACTGGTTCGCGGTGACCGCCCTGTTCCGGCACCCGCTGGGACTGCCGATCCCGCACACGGCGCTGATCCCGAAGCGCAAGGACGAGTTCGGCAAGAGCCTGGAGGAGTTCTTCTCCGAGAACTTCCTGAGCGAGCAGGTGATCCGCGAGCGGCTCGCCACGGCCGACATCGCGCGGCGCGTGGGCGTCTGGGTGAGCGTCCGCGAGAACGCCGACCGGGTGGTGGCGGAGAGTGCGACCGTGCTCGCGCTCGGCCTGCGCAGGATGCGGGACACCGACGTCGCTGCGCTCGTCGAGGAGGTGCTGATCCCGAGGTTCATGGCCGAGCCGATCTCGCCGATCGCCGGCGGCCTGCTCCAGGAGATCGTCGCCGACAACGCGCACCACGGGCTGGTCGACCTGGCCCTGGAGGAGGGGCACCGCTGGCTGGTGCACAACGCGGAGACGTTCACCGAGGTGATCGGCGAACGCGCTCCGTGGTGGGCCCCCGACCGGGTCAACGAGATGGTCACGACCCGGCTGCACCTCGAGGCGGTCCGCTGGCTGGCCGACATCCGGCGCGACCCCGACCACCACGCCCGCCAGGCGCTGGACAGCCTGCTGCGACAGCTCGCGCAGGACCTGCTCACCGACCCGTCGACGCAGGAGCGCGCGGAGCGGCTCAAGATGCGGGTGCTCGAGCAGCCGCAGATGATCGTCACCGGCATGTCGCTGTGGAGCGCCTTCCGCAAGGCGCTGCTCGAGGGGCTCGAGGACGAGACCGGTCCGTTGCGCGCGCGGGCGTCGCGCGAGCTGGTGGCCTTCGGCGAGCGCATCGGCCGGGACGACGTACTCCGGGAGCGGCTGGACGCCTGGGGCTCCGACCTCGCGGTCTGGGCGGTCGGGCGGTACGGCGACGAGCTGACCACCGTCATCACGCACACGATCGAGCGCTGGGACGGCCAGGAGGCCGCGCGCAAGATCGAGCTGCACGTCGGGCGCGACCTGCAGTTCATCCGGATCAACGGCACCATCGTCGGCGGCCTCGTGGGCGTGCTGATCCACGCCGTGTCGCTGGTCCTCTAGGTTGCAGCGCATGGACGACGTGCCGATCCGCGACGAGTCGATCCGGCTCGGCCAGTTCCTCAAGCTGGCCAACCTGATCGACACCGGCTCCGACGCCAAGGAGCTGATGATCCAGGGGATGGTGACGGTCAACGGGGACGTCGAGACCCGGCGGGGTCGTCAGCTGGTGCCCGGCGACGTGGTGAAGCTGGGTGCCGCGGAGGCGCGCGTCGCGCGCGCCTAGTCCGCGCGGCGGGCCACGAAGACGTACTCGCGGCCGGGCCGGTCGGGCGCGTCCCGGACCTCGATGACGCGTGAACCCGGTGTCGGCGAGCGACGACTCGATCTGTTCGCGGCTGCGGAAGCGGAGGGTGGAGTCCGAGGTGAGCACCTCGGTGTCCTCGAGGACGAAGGTCGAGCGGAAGCTGACCAGGTCGTCGTGCGCCTCGATCAGCTCTCTCCAGCTCTCGACGACGCCGACACCGGGCACGTCAGTGCGGTCCCAGGTGTGCGCGCGGTCCCACTCCAGCCAGGCGCGGCGCTCCGGCACGCGGGACTCGAAGACGAGATGGCCGCCGACTCTCAACGCCTCGCGGATGCCGCGCAGGGTGGCCAGCCAGTCCTCGTCGGTGACGAACACCTGCGCGACGTTGGCCGTCATCGTGGCCGCGTCGACCTCGAGCGGGGGGAGACGGGTCGCGTCGTCGTACGGGCCTGAAGCCCTTCGATCGACAAATCGGGCGGGGCTGGCAGGCAATTCTGGAGGCGGTACCCCGAAGTATCGGCCGACCGCCTCCAGTTTCCCCGGGCGCCCGGGGAAACCGACAGCCCTACTTGACGTCGATCAGGTCCACCACGAAGATCAGCGTCTCGCCGGGGCCGATCACGCCACCGGCGCCGCGGTCGCCGTAGGCCAGGTGGGGCGGGATGACGAGCCGGCGACGGCCGCCGATCTTCATGCCCTGCACGCCCTGGTCCCAGCCGGAGATGACCTGGCCGACGCCGAGGCGGAAGTCGAGCGGGGCGCCGCGGTTGTACGACGCGTCGAACTCCTCGCCCGTCGAGTGGGCCACGCCGACGTAGTGCACCGACACGGTGCTCCCGGCGGTGGCCTCCGCGCCATCGCCCTCGGTCAGCTCGATGACCTCGAGGTCAGCGGGCGGGGGGCCGTCGGGCGGATCGATCTCGGGCTTCTCTGCAGTCATGGGCTCCACCCTGCCACGACTGCCGATCGGGCTCGCGCGGTGGTTGACTGCGGAGGCATGAAGCACGGGATCAGGCTCGCCACTGTCAACCTCAACGCCCCCGACCCGAGCGCGCTCGGTGCGTTCTACGCCCGGCTGCTCGGCTGGGAGGTCGTCCACGACGAGCGAGGGTTGGGTGGTCGTCGGGCACGGCGACGACTACTTCCGGCTCACCTTCGAGAAGGACGTGAACCACCAGCGACCGGTGTGGCCGAGCGAGCCGGGCCAGCCGCCGATCCAGATGCACCTCGACATCCGCGTCACCGACCTCGAGGGTGCCGTGGAGCACGCGGTCGCCTGCGGTGCCGAGCTCGCGTCGTACCAGCCCCAGGACGACGTCCGCGTCTGCCTCGACCCGGCAGGCCACGCGTTCTGCCTCTTCCTCGACGAGTCCGGCGACTGAGCATGGACGGCGACCTGCCGTTCATCGACGAGCACCGCACCACGATCGAGGCACCGCGCGAGGTGGTCTGGCCACGGCTGCGGGCGTACGTCGACCGCATGCTCGCCGCCGACGAGCACGGGCTGTTCACCCGGCTGCTCGGGACCGAGCCGCCGGCAGGCTTCGAGGTGTCGGAGGAGGTGCCCGAGGAACGGGTCGTGCTCAGCGGTCGGCACCGCTTCTCCCGCTACGCGCTGGTCCTCGAGCTCGACCCGTCGGGGGAGCAGACGGTGCTGCGCGCCCGCACCTTCGCGGCCTTCCCCGGACCGCACGGCCGGGTCTACCGCCTGCTCGTCATCAGCAGCCACGCACACGTGGTCGCCACCCGCCGCATCCTCGAGTCGATGAGGAAGGCGTGCCTCGCGGAGCGCTGAGGCTCAGGTCTGGTGCACGTAGGAGTCGAGCTGGTCGCGCTCGAACTCCAGCTGGGTGATCCGGCTCTTCACCACGTCGCCGATGCTGATCACCGCGACCAGGTCGCCGTCATCGACCACGGGGACGTGGCGGATGCGCTTCTCGGTCATCTGGACCATCAGCTCGTCGACGTCGTGACCCGGCTCGCAGGTCTGCACGACCGAGGTCATGATCGCGTCGACGGTGGAGTCGAGGATCGCGTCGTTGCCGTTGAGCTTGCGTACGACGTCGCGCTCGCTGACGATCCCGTCGACGGAGTTGCCGTCGCCGCTCACCACCACGGCTCCGATGTTGTGCTCGGCCAGGAGCGCCAGCAGATCGCGCACCGTGGCGTCGGGAGTGATCGTGATGACCTTGGTGCTCGACTTGCCCTTGATCACGTCGTTGATGTTCATGTGCTCGGCCCCTTCGTGAGCGTTGACGTCGAGGTCTCTGAGTCCTGAATCTAGTGGTCCCGGGCGCCGATGCACAGGGGGTCGGCGGACCTGCGTCAGTCGGCGTCGGGGGCCGGCTCGCCTCGCCTGGCGCTGAGGTCGTGCACGGTGCCACCGGGGTGCGGATCGGCGTGGTCGGAGTGTGATCCGAGGAAGGCGAGCGCCTGGTCGTGCAGCTTGCCGTTGGTGGCGAGCGCGCTGCCGCCCATGGGTCCGGGCTCGCCGTCGAGCGAGGTGAACACGCCGCCGGCCTCGCGCACGATCACGTCGAGGGCGGCCATGTCGTAGACGTAGAGGTCCGGCTCGGCGGCGATGTCGACGGCCCCTTCGGCGACGAGCATGTAGGACCAGAAGTCGCCGTACGCCCGGGTGCGCCAGCAGCGCCGCGACAGCGACATGAAGTCCTCCAGCCGGCCGCGCTCGTCCCAGCCGTGCAGGGAGCTGTAGGACAGCGAGGCGTCCTCCACGCGCGAGACGTCGGAGACCTGGCAGGCCGTGGCGCGCAGCAGCGACTTGCCGGTCCAGGCGCCGCCGTCCTTCATCGCCCACCAGCGCCGGTTCAGCGCCGGCGCGCTCACGACGCCGACGACGACCTCGTCGTCGACCATCAGGGAGATCAGCGAGGCCCAGACAGGTACGCCGCGGACGAAGTTCTTGGTGCCGTCGATCGGGTCCACCACCCAGCGACGCTGGCTGTGCCCGGTCGACCCCGACTCCTCACCGTGTACGGCGTCACGGGGCCGCGCCCGCGACAGCACCCGGCGGATGCCCTCCTCCACGGAGTGGTCGGCGTCCGTGACGGGCGTCAGGTCCGGCTTCGTCATCACGTGCAGGTCGAGTGCCTTGAAGCGCGCCTGCGACGTGGAGTCGGCGTCGTCCGCGAGGACGTGGGCGAGCCGGAGGTCGTCGGTGTAGTCGGACGGCATGGGGCACAGGTTAAGCCCCGCGAGCGACACGCCTGCGCCACCCGCCGCTCGGCCGGACAACACCAGGTCGTAGCACCAATGGACAGCAGAGGCCCCGGCGGTCAGCCCCTACGCTTCCGGCATGGAGATCAACGGGGTACCGCTCCACCCGCTCGTGGTCCACGCGGCCGTCGTCTTCGTCCCGCTCGCCGCGTTGGCCGCGATCCTGTTCGTCGTTCCGAGATGGCGCTGGGTCGTTCGCTGGCCAGCACTCGTGCTCGCCGTCGGCGGTGCGGCTGCCGTGCAGACCGCGGTGATGACAGGGAAGACCTTCGAGAAGATCCGGCACGTGGAGTCCTCACCCCTGGTCCACACCCACCAGCAGTGGGGCCAGCGGCTCCAGATCGCGATGTGGATCTTCGCGGTGCTGGTGGTGGTCGCCTTCTGGGCGCTGCCCGTCGTGACGCGGCTGAGCGGCGGCACGGACCGCGCAGGCGGTGCCGTGGCGCTGGAGAAGCCGCTGATGGTGCTGTTGCCGATCGCTGCGGTCGCGGTGCTGGTTCTCGTCGTGCTCACCGGTGACGCGGGAGCGCGCGCGGTCTGGTCCTAGCCGGTCAGTACTGCTCGCCGGCCTCGCGGCTCGCGAGCAGGCGCCGGAACGACCGCACCCGCTCGAGCTGGGTCCCCGTCGCCTCGTCGAGCCCGCACTCCGGCTCGCCCTCGCCGTGGGTGCAGCCGCGCGGGCAGTCCTCGGTGAGGTCGTCGAGGTCGGGGAACGCCTCGATCAGCTTGTCGGGGTCGACGTGGGCCAGGCCGAAGGACCGGATGCCGGGGGTGTCCATGATCCAGCCGCCGCCGGGCAGCGCCAGCATCCAGACGCTCGTCGACGTGTGCCGCCCGCGCCCGGTCACCGCGTTGACGATGCCGACCTCAGCGTGGCATCGGGCACGAGCGCGTTGACGAGGGTGGACTTGCCGACCCCGCTGTGGCCGAGCAGCACGCTGGTCCGGTCCTGGAGCCGGTCCCGGATCTCGCTGAGGTCCGCACCTCGCTGGGTCACGACGTACGGCACCCCCAGCGGGCGATAGCCCGCCAGCAACGGCTCGGGATCCGCGAGGTCGGCCTTGGTCAGGCAGAGCAGCGGGTCCATGCCCGCGTCGTACGCCGCCACCAGGGCGCGGTCGACCAGTCCCTGCCGGGGCTCGGGGTCGGCGAGCGCGGTGACGATGACGAGCTGGTCGGCGTTGGCGACGACGACGCGCTCGACGGGGTCGTCGTCGTCGGCCGTACGACGCAGCACGGTCACGCGCTCGTCGACCAGCACGATCCGGGCGAGCGACCCGTCGACGCCGGAGGTGTCCCCGACCAGTCGCACGCGGTCGCCGACCACGACGCCCTTGCGACCGATGCTCCGGGACTTCATCGCCGTCACGAGCGCCCCACCCTCGCCGAGGTCGCAGGTGTAGCGACCGCGGTCGACGGTCACCACCACGGCCGGGACGGCGTCGTCGTAGCTGGGCCGGTTCTTGGTGCGCGGGCGGGTGTGGCGGCGGGGGCGCTCGAAGCTCTCCGGGTCGTGCTCCTCGTAGCGCCCGCTCGTCATCAGAAGAGGCCCGCCCACACCTCGGCGAAGCCGGGGAACGTCTTCGAGGTGGTGGCGACGTCCTCGACGAGCACGCCCTCGACGGCGGACCCGACGACCACCGCGGCATGGGCCATCCGGTGGTCGGCGTAGGTGTGGAACGTCCCGCCGTGCAGCGGCGCGGGCTCGAAGGAGAGTCCGTCCTCGTGCTCGGTCACCTCGGCGCCCAGGCCGCGCAGCTCGGTGGCCAGGGCCGCGAGCCGGTCGGTCTCGTGGCCGCGGATGTGCGCGATGCCGCGCAGTCGCGACGGTGTCTCCGCGAGGGCGCAGAGCGCGGCGATCGCGGGCGCGAGCTCGCCGACGTCGTGCAGGTCGGCGTCGATGCCCAGGAGGTTGTCCGAGCCGTCCACGGTGAGGCCGTGCGCGTCGAGCGACACCTCGGCCCCCATCCGCACGAGCAGGTCGCGCAGCGCGTCCCCGGCCTGGGTGGTCGCAGCGCGGCCAGCCCGGCACGCGCACCCGGCCACCGCTGGTCATGGCCAGCATCACGAAGGGCGCTGCGTTGGACAGGTCGGGCTCGATGGTCACGTCGACGGCACGAA
This sequence comes from uncultured Actinomycetota bacterium, assembly GCA_963797505.1. Classification (GTDB taxonomy): domain Bacteria; phylum Actinomycetota; class Actinomycetes; order Propionibacteriales; family Nocardioidaceae; genus Marmoricola. The sequence continues at coordinate 28,539 of CAWCQB010000037.1, forward strand.
CGGTGGCCGGGGGGACGGTCCAGGTGTCGTTGCCCGACTCGACCTCGACGCCGTGCTCGCGGAGGCAGGCGACGGTCATCGCGACGTGGGGGAGCGAGGGCATGGGCGGCCCGTCGTGGCGGACACTGATGCCTGCGTCGTACGACGCGCCGGCGAGCAGCAGCGCGGAGACGAACTGGCTCGACGCGGATGCGTCGATCACCACGGACCCACCCCGGACGCTGCCGGTGCCCACCACGGTGAACGGCAGGGTGCCGCGTCCGCCGTCGTCGACCTCCACGCCCGAGCCCGCGCAGGGCGCCGATGACTCCGGACATCGGACGGGTGCGCGCGTGCGGGTCACCGTCGAAGGTGACCGGACCGTCCGCGAGGGCGGCCACCGCCGGGACGAAGCGCATCACCGTGCCGGCGAGACCGCAGTCGACGAACCCTCCGCGCAAGGGGCCGGGCGTCACCGTCCAGTGCTGTCCGTTGGTCTCGACGCGGGAGCCGAGGGTGGTGAGGGCCGCCGCCATCAGCTCGGTGTCGCGCGAGCGCAGCGCACGTCGTACGACCGAGGGACCGTCGGCCAGGGCCGCGAGGACGAGGGCGCGGTTGGTCAGCGACTTCGAGCCGGGGAGCTCGACCCGCGCGTCAACGGGACCTCGCGCCGTCGGCGCGGGCCACAGGTCGAGGCGGTGCTCAGGGCGTGTCTCCACGCCCCGAGCGAGGGCATCGGAGGCCCTCGTGACGGACGCTGATGCCGTCGTCGTACGACGCACCGGCGAGCAGCAACGCCGAGACGAACTGGCTCGAGGCGGACGCGTCGATCACCACGGACCCACCCGGACGCGGCCGGTGCCCACCACGGTGAACGGGAGGGTGCCGCGTCCGCCGTCGTCGACCTCCACGCCCGAGCCCGCGCAGGGCGTCGATGACTCCGGACATGGGCCGGGTGCGCGCGTGCGGGTCACCGTCGAAGGTGACCGGACCGTCCGCCAGGGCAGCCACCGGTGGGACGAAGCGCATCACCGTGCCGGCGAGACCGCAGTCGACGGACCCTCCGCGAAGGGGCCGGGAGTCACCGTCCAGTGCTGTCCCTCGGTGTCGACGCGGGAGCCGAGGGTGGTGAGGGCGGCCGCCATCAGCTCGGTGTCGCGCGAGCGCAGGGCGCGTCGTACGACGGAGGGACCGTCGGCCAGGGCGGCCAGGACGAGCGCGCGGTTGGTCAGCGACTTCGAGCCCGGGAGCTCGACCCGCGCGTCGACCGGACCGCGCGCCGTCGGCGCGGGCCACAGGTCGAGTCGGTGCTCTGGGCGCGTCTCCACGCCCCGAGGTTATGGTGCCGAGCGACGAGGCGGCGAGTCGAGCCTCCAGCTTCGCCTGCTTGGTCCGGTGTCGTGCCTCGCGACGGGTGCCGGTCACGGCGTGCTTGGCGCGCCACGCCACCCCGGGACGACCCTCGGTGTCGACCGCGGCGAGCAGCAGGCCGCCGAGCACCGACAGGTTCTTGAAGAAGTGCAGCTTCTGGTTCGCCTTCAGCGCGGGGTCGGTCTCGTTCCAGAACTGGTGGCCGGCCAGCGTCGTCGGCGCCAGCGAGGCGGCGAGCACGGTGCTGGACAGCCGGGGGGCACGCCCACGCGCGAGCGCGATCGCGGCCACGATCTGGGCCGCCGCGTTGATGCGGACCAGGGTCACGGTGTCGTCCGGGACCTGCACCGGGGCGACCTTCTCCAGCGTCGGCCGGATCCGGTCGACGACGGGCTTGGCCTTGATGGCCAGGGCATCAGCGTTCTTCAACGCGCTCACCGCGCCGACCACGAACGTGGAAGCCAGCAGCGGGCGCGCGATCAGTCGGGTGGCTGTCATGTCCTCATCCTTACCCGATCGACCCTGGGTCAATCCGACCCGGGGTCCTCCGGGGAGCGTGTAGGTGCGGGTGTTGTTGCCCGTCAGCGGGTCGGTCCAGCCGTCGGGCGGAGTGACCGAGAAGGTCACCTGCTGGTCGGCGAAGCTCGCCGAGTGGAACAGGAAGGACTGCCGGTCGCGGGTCGCGGTGCAGACGCAGGTCGTGCCGCCGGAGTGGTGGCAGGTCGGACTGTTGTGCGTGTGGAACTTGCCGCGGTTGCCGCTGGCCGTGACGGTCACGCTCGTGCCGTTGGGGACACCCGAGACGATCACCGTGACGGTGGCCCGTCCACGCAGGTCTCCGGCGCGGAGGTCGAGCGAGAGGTCGGCGCTCAGCACCGGTCGGAGCGTGGGCTCGGTCGGGGTCGGGTCGGTCGTGGGCGTGGGCGTGCCGGGGTCGGTCGGCGTGGGGCCGCCGGGTCCGTCGCGGTTGCCGCCGGTCGCCGCCGTTGCCGTTCGCCGTTCCCGCCGTTGCCGTTGCCGCCGCCGTTGCCGCCGTTGCCGCCGTTGCCGTCCGCCGTTGCCGTTGCCGCCGTTGCCGTTGCCGTTCCCGTTCCCGCCGTTCGCCGTTCCCGTTGCCGCCGTTGCCGCCGTTCCCGTTCCCGCCGTTCCCGTCACCCGTCGTGCCTGTGCCGGTCGTGCCTGACGTACCGGTGCTGCCCGTGGTGTCGGTGCCCGTGGCGTGCGTCGGTGCCCGTGGTCGAGCCGCCGGTGAGCGACTGCGCGGCGGCGGAGCCGGTGGGCGCTCGCCGTGTTCGGCGTGGGGGAGGCCAGGCGGGATGCATCCGAGCCGGCCGTCGAGGAGTCCGACGGTGACGGGGTCGACGACGTGGCGATCCCGACGGCTGCGGGCGGCTCGCGCCGAGGCCGGCTGCTCGCCCGGGCCCGCGGTTGGCGATGGCGAAACCGGTGATGCCCGCGACGCCGACCGCGGCCACCGTCGCGGCTGCGGTCGCGGGGAGGTTGGACATGGCCAGGTCGCGGATGCGCCCGAACGCCGCCAGCACACCGGCACCGGCTCCTGCGCCGACGACCGCGCCGCCGCCGAGGTAGCCGGCGGCAGCGCCGCCCAGCAGCACCGGACCGAGCAGTCCGGCGAGCGAGGAGTTGACCTCTTCCAGCTCGAGGTAGACGCCGGTGCAGCGACGGCAGTGGTCGAGGTGGTCCTCCACCTTGGCGGTGTCGCGGCGGGACAGGGCGTGGCGTACGTAGCCGCCCATCAGGTCGTTGGTCTCGCGGCAGTCCTCGCTGACCAGGTCGCCGGCGTGCATCGTCAGGAACGCCTGGCGCAGCCCCTCGCGGGCGCGGTAGGCGAGCGCGGAGACCGAGTTGGCGCTCATCCCGAGCAGTACGGCGATGTCGGCGGGCTTCTGGTTCTCGACCTCGAGGTGCCACAGCACCATCTGCCAGCGCTCCGGCAGGGAGGCGAACGCCTTGGCGGCCGCTCCGCCCTCGAAGCCCGGCCACGGCCGTGTCGGTGAACGGCACACCGGGGTCGTACGGCGTCATGTCGCCCGCCGTCGTGAGCTTCTGCTGGCCGCGCACCTTGTCGATGTGCAGCCGGCGGATCGCCGTCAGCAGGTAGGCGCGGAACGCGACGTCGGGCCCGCCGCCCCCGAGGAGGACGTTGAGGACCTTGACGAACGCCTCGGAGACCAGGTCGTCGGCGTCGGACGGGCCCACGAGCAGCCGGGCCAGCCGGGTGGCCGCGTCCACGTGCCGGGAGAACAGCGTCCCGTAGGCGCCGACGTCGCCCTCACGCACCCGGGAGATGAGCTCCGGATCCGTCAGTTCGTGGGGAGTCGCGTCGAGTGGCGCTCATGGGCGATGGCGGGGCCTTCAGGGAGGTCGGGAAGGAACTGCCTGAGTTTATTCCGGTTTTCCCGTCATGGAACCCGTGTTGCCCCGTTACTTCCTCGAGGCCACTACGTGGGGGGTGGCCTCGACCGAAGAGAGATGAGGCAGGCATGGGCATCTTTGCGACGTTGGTTCGCAGGGGCGCGCACGCCGAGGTGACGGCGGACGCCGTACCGGATCGTGACGTGCTGCAGCGGGGGCTGCCCGCACGTTTCGAGGCGGTCGGCGAACGCATCGCAGCAGGGCACGACGCGAGCAGCGCGTGCGCAGAAGTGGGCCGGGAGATTGCCCGTGACGGTGCCGACCTGGGTGAGGCACTGGACGGGTTGCGGACCACCTACGCGCGTGTTCAGGGAGGGGAGCCCGATTTCCGGGCTCTGCAAGCGTTGTGCGTCGCCTGGAGCGAGGAGACCCTCGGGTACCTGCACCAGCTCTCGTGCGAAGACCCTCTGACCGGACTGGCCAGCCTTGCGCACCTGCGGGCCAGGCTCTCGGAGGTCTATCGCGGTGCCGAGCAGGGGGGACGATCGACGAACACCAGCCATGCGCTGGTGGTGGTCGACGTTCCCCTGCTCGCACAGCGGCCGTCGGTGGAGGGCGGCCGCGCCGACGTGGGCGTGGTGGCCGGCTTCGAGTCAGCCCTGTGGCTGGCTCGGCTGGCCGAGTACGCACGCATGGTGTTTCCGGGAGGGGAGACCATCGGCCTGGCGAGCCCGTCACGGCTCGTCGTGGTCGCTGAGCGGGGGGACCTACTCGCACCACGAGTAGGGCTGTTGCGCGGTCTCGTCGAGGACATGGACCCGCGGGGGGAGAGGGCCCGGGTCTGGATCGAGGGCCTGCCGCCGTCCGACGACGGCGCCGGCCTTCTCCTCGACGAGATCGCGCGCAGCGAGTACTGATCTCGGCGTACGACGCTGTCGGCGTCTGCCGACTAGCCTTGCCGCCATGTGCGGTCGCTACGCCTCGAGCCGTCAGCCCGAGGACCTCGTCGAGGAGTTCGAGATCCGCAACCCCGACCTGCCCACCCTCGAGCCCGACTTCAACGTGGCGCCGACCAAGGAGGTCTACGCCGTCGTCGAGCGGCCGCCCAGCGGTGACAAGGAAGCCACCCCGGAGCGCCAGCTGCGCGTGCTGACCTGGGGCCTGGTGCCGTTCTGGGCCAAGGACCCCAAGGTGGGCAGCCGGATGATCAACGCCCGGATGGAGACCGTCGCCGAGAAGCCGGCCTACCGACGCGCCTTCGAGCGCCGGCGCGCGATCCTGCCGGCCGACGGCTACTTCGAGTGGTACCCCACCGACGGAGAAGACCAAGGCGGGCAAGCCCCGCAAGCAGCCCTACTTCATCCGGCCCAAGGACGAGGGCGTGCTGGCGATGGCCGGCCTCTACGAGATCTGGCGTGACCCGGCGAAGGACGAGGACGACCCGACCCGGTTCCTGTGGACCTGCACCGTGCTGACCACCAGCGCGGAGGACTCCCTCGGCCACATCCACGACCGGATGCCGCTGATGCTCAGCCCCGACCGCTACGAGCAGTGGCTCGACCCCCGGGTCAACGCGACCGACGACCTGCTCGCGCTGCTCGAGCCGGCCGCTCCCGGCCGCCTCGAGGCCTACCCGGTCTCGACGCTGGTCTCCAACGTCAAGAACAACGGTCCCGAGCTGCTCGACCCGCTGCCCACTCGAGGAGGAGGCCTGATGCCTCCCGAGCGGATGGTGCCCACGCCCAAGGGCGATGCCCGGCTCGTCGTACGACGCGCCAAGCGACCGCTCGCGATGCTGGTCCTCACCCATGGCGCCGGCGGCGGGATCGACGCGCCCGACCTGCTCCGGCTCGCGCGCACCCTGCCGCAGCAGGACATCTCGGTGGCCCTCGTCGAGATGCCCTGGCGCGTGGCCGGCAAGAAGCTCGCGCCGGCCCCGTCGGTGATCGACGAGTGCTACACCGCCGTGCTCGACGACATGCGCACCCGCAGCCCGCTCGTGCTCGGCGGCCGCAGCGCCGGGGCCCGTTCCGCCTGCCGGATCGCGCGAGGTGTCGGTGCCCGCGGCGTGCTCGCGCTCTCGTTCCCGCTGCACCCGCCCGGCCAGCCGGAGAAGTCCCGTCTCGCCGAGCTCCAGCACACCCGCGTGCCGACGCTCGTGGTGCAGGGCGAGCGCGACCCGTTCGGCACGCCCGCGGAGTTCCCCGACGGCATCGACCTCGCCGTCGTACCCGGCGCGGACCACTCGATGAAGGTCCCGAAGTCCGCCGAGCTGAGCCAGGCCGACGCGCTGGCCGTCGTGCTGGAGGCCACCCTGGAGTGGGTGGTGCGCGAGATCGCTGGGAATCGAAACGACTGAGGTCGTGTTCCTCCCTTGGACCCCGGAAAGCCCCGGGACCACAGACCGTGACAAACCTGCGGAGGAGGAACGCCCGTGCTCGCGACGCTCGACCGGCCGTCGTCCGCCACCCCTCGTCTACTCTGGGACACGATGAGTGACACCGACCCCGAGACCCTCGACCCCGCCGACGTGAATGCCGTCGACCCGGCCGAGATCGACCCCCAGACCGAGACCGAGGCGGAGCGCCAGACGCGTTTCGAGCGCGACGCCCTGCCGTTCCTGGACCAGCTCTACTCGGCCGCGATGCGGATGACCCGCAACCCCGCCGACGCCGAGGACCTCGTCCAGGAGACCTTCGCGAAGGCCTACGGGTCCTTCCACCAGTTCAAGCCCGGCACCAACCTCAAGGCGTGGCTGTACCGGATCCTCACCAACACCTTCATCAACACCTACCGCAAGAAGCAGCGCGAGCCGCAGCAGTCGATGGCCGAGGACGTCGAGGACTGGCAGCTCGCCCGCGCCGAGTCGCACTCCTCCAGCGGCCTGAAGTCCGCGGAGATGTCGGCGCTCGAGCACCTGCCCGACTCCGACGTGAAGGACGCCCTGCAGCGGCTGCCCGAGGAGTTCCGGCTGGCGGTCTATCTCGCCGACGTCGAAGGTTTCCCCTACAAGGAGATCGCCGAGATCATGGAGACCCCCATCGGCACCGTGATGTCGCGGCTGCACCGGGGGCGCCGCCAGCTCCGCGAGATGCTGGCCGACTACGTCCGAGACAACGACCTGCTTTCCAGTGGGGCTACGAAGGGAGCCTCGTGATGACGACCCACGACCCCGAGATGCCGACCGGAGACTCCGCGTCGAACTTCTCGGCCAAGGACTGCTCGGAGGTCCTCGGTCGCGTGTTCTTCTTCCTCGACAACGAGCTCGAGCAGGCCGACTGCGCCGAGATCCAGCACCACCTCGACGAGTGCGGTCCCTGCCTCGCGCGCTACGACCTCGAGCGCACGGTGAAGACCCTCGTCGCTCGCTCGTGCAGCGAGAAGGCGCCCGACGGCCTGCGCCAGCGCGTGATGCTGTCGATCCGCGAGGTGCAGGTCGAGATCACCCGCCGCGACTGAGCGCGTCTGACCTCTGGTCGCCCGATTCGTCTTGTCGCGGCGTACCTGAGAGGATGTACGCCGGCTCCGGGAGCAACCCCAGGGCCACCGACGTAGGAGGACCACCATGGGCAAGACCGGCCGCAAGCGCCGCGCTCGCAAGAAGAAGGGCGCGAACCACGGCAAGCGCCCCAACGCCTGAGCGCACAGTGTCGATCCCGGAGCCCCGGACCGCGGGCGAGCAGGTCCGGGGCTCTCGTGCGTCCGGACTTGGTTGGATGGGTGGCATGGAACTCGAGAAGCTGGTGACCGAGGGGCACGCGGAGATCGCCCGCACGACCGAGGAGCACTCCGCACGCTGGGGCCTGGGTACGGCGCAACGGTGGTCGCTCGACCAGAGCCAGGGGCGCATCTTCTGGGCCTTCGAGGACCACGTCGCCTCGGCGCCGGTGCAGATCCTCGGCTCCTGGAACGCCCAGGTGAGCAGCTTCGTGTGGTCCTGGGACAACGACTCGATCGTCGAGCCGCTGTGCCGGACCGCTGCCGAGGTGCGCGCGTTCGGGGTCGAGCACGGCATCGGTGCGCTGACGTCCTCCCCGCTGGAGCTCGACGAGGGCCGCGTCCGCGACGTCATCGCGCTCGCCTTCCGGATCGGCCGCTGCACCGGGCTCTACCACCCCTTCGACGGGAGCCTGGCCAGCTACATCGCCTTCGGCGAGGTCACCCTCGAGGAGGCGGGACGCACGTCGGTCTTCGAGGTCTCGGCCAGATGACGCCTGCGCCGATCCCTCAACCGCTCGTCGCCGGCCTCACGGCCACCATCGAGCGCACGGTCACCGACGGCCGACACAGCCGCCGCGGTGGGCTCGGGCAGCCTGCCCGTGCTCGGCACTCCCGTGCTGCTCGCCTGGGGCGAGGCGGCCACCTGTGCTGCGGTCGAGCCGTGCCTGGCGGAGGGGCAGACGACCGTGGGGACGCGGGTCTCGGTCGAGCACCTGGCGCCCTCCGCGGTCGGTGCCGTCGTACGCGTCTCGGCCGGCACCACCCACGTCGACGGCCGACTGGTGCGCTTCAGCGTCGCCGTCCGCCAGGACGGGAAGCTGGTCGGCTCGGGCGAGGTGACCCGCGTCGTGGTCGACGCCGAGCGGTTCCTGTCGCGGGTCACCGGCGCCTGATCTTCCGGAAATCGCGTCCCTTTCGCACCGTTTGCTCCTAATCTGGAGCGAGCGTCGCGTGCTGCGGCGCCGGACGGCCGACGGATCGGCAGTCCCGGGGCCATGGAAGGCACAGCATGCGTCGTCTCGTCGTACCACCGCACGGACGGACCGGAGTGGTCCTCCGAGCCTGTGGCGTCCTCGTCTCGGCCATCCTGGTCACGGCCCCGGTCCTGCTCGCTGCGGTCGGCCACGGCTCCACCGGCTCGGTGTGCGGCCCCGGCGGTGACGTCCTCAGCCGGATGCCCGGGCCGGTCGCGTGCTCGCACGCCGACGTCGCGCCGCCCGGCGTGGACGTCGACGAGCCCGTCAGCACCGCCGAGCTGCGCTCCCGCGTCGGCGCCGGCCCGGCGGCGTACGAGGCGGCCGAGGACCTCGGCGTGCCGATGGCGGCGGCCTCCAACGCGACCACCCCGGCGGTGAGGTGCGACGGGGACGGCAGCAGCGGCTTCCGGGTCCAGGCGATGTACGTCGTGGAGGCCGGCCACGCCAACCGCTACGCGAGCCTGCTGCCCAACTTCAAGCTCTGGGCCGCGGGCGTCGACGACGTCATCAACCGCTCCGCAGCGGTGACCGGTGGCGTGCGCAACGTGCGCTACGTGACCGAGGCCGGCTCCGGTGGCACCTGCGAGGCCAAGGTCCTCAACGTCACCGTGCCGGCGGGTTCGATGAGCAGCTTCAACGCCACCATCAGCGCCGTGCAGGCGCTCGGCTACACCGACCCGACCCGCAAGTACCTGATGTGGACCGACGGCACCGGGCAGTGCGGCATCGCCTCGCTCTACCCCAACGACGGGGCCACGCAGGCCAACCCGAACAACGGCTTCTACGCCCAGTACGCCCGGATCGACTCCGCCTGCTGGGGCTTCGGCGACGGTGCCGGCGACCACTCGGTCGAGGCCCACGAGCTGGTGCACACCCTGGGTGCGGTGAACCGCAGCGCGGCGCACTCCACGGCCAACGGTCACTGCTGGGACGAGAGCGACACCATGTGCTACGCCGACGGCGGCGGCCACGCGATGGTGCAGGTCTGCCCGCCGACGCTGGAGTACCTGCTCGACTGCAACTCCGACGACTACTTCTCGACGTACCCCGACCCGGGCAGCTACCTCTCCGGTCACTGGAACGCGGCCGACTCGCGCTTCCTCATCGGCGGCGGGGACGGGTCAGGTGGCGGCTCGGCGGGTACGCCGACGCACCTCGGCGCGACCATCGGCGTGAACAACCCGGCCGTCCCCGGACTGAGCACGCAGGTCGAGGTGGCGCCGGTGCTGCCCACCGGTCGCACCGTGCAGAGCGTGGCCTGGAAGGCGGGACGTGCCGACTGCACGTTCGCCGACGCGACCGCCGTACAGACCACGATCACCTGCCCGGCGAAGGCCAGCGGCTCGACCACGGTGACGGTCACGGTGACCGACTCGACGGCGGCGACCAAGGTCGTCACCAGCCCGCTGACCTTCGCGACCGGCACCGCGCGCCCGGTCGGGCTCACCCTCGGCCTCGACGGCCAGCAGGGTGCCGCGTCCGTGTGCACGAGCGCGACGTTCCCCGTCAAGGCCACGGTCACCGACACGGCGACCGGACAGCCGGTGCTCGGACTGGCCGTCGCCTTCACCAAGAAGACCTCCGCAATGACCGTTGCTGCTGCCGCGGGTGCGGCCACGACGGTCACCGGCGGCGTGGCCACCGCCAGTGGTGTGGCCACGCTGCCCACGTCGTACGCCGCCCGGACCACGGCCGGCACCGTCTTCGCCGCCGCGACCTCGGCAACCGTCACCGCGACGCCGGCGAAGTGCACCCTCGACCTCGACGCCGCAGCCAGCGACGACGACGTCTACCAGGGTGACCCGGTCACGGTGTCCGGCACGCTCAGCCGGAGCGTCGGTGGCGAGGACGTCGGCGTCGCCGGCGTCTCGGTCCCGGTCAAGCTGACCTGGACCGAGGGCTCGGCCTCGAAGTCGCTGGCCCTCGGGACGGTGAAGACCTCGACGGACGGCTCGTTCACGGCGGCCGTCAAGCCGACCCGCTCCGGCCACCTGGGCGTCGCCGTACCGGCCTCGGCCTCGTGGAACGCCGTCAGCGCCGACCTCGGAGCACTGACCGTGCGGACGCCGACGACCGAGCTCACGGGGAGCGCGGACGCGTCCGCCGTCGGCTACGGCGGGACCGTGCGCGTGGCCGGTCGGCTGACGCGCACGGCCGGCAGCAGCACCACCGGTGTCGGCTGCCGCGTCCGTGACGGTCAAGGTGCTGGCGTCCGGTGCCCGCGCCGCCACCACCGTGGGGACGGCACGCACGCTGGCGGACGGCAGCTACAGCCTCGCGGTGCCGCTGAAGGCCTCCGGCGCCATGTCGGTGTCGTACGCCGGCGCGACCGGCCTGCCCGCGGACAGCGCCGACCTCGGTGCCGTCACGGTCGGCACGCTGGACGACGTCGTTCACCTCGGCGGCGGCCACCCGCTCCGGCACCAGCGTCACGGTCACCGGCGGCGCTGTCGAGGACGTACGGCGGCAGCACGGTCGTCGCTCCGGGCGTGCCGGTCAAGGTGTTCTTCACGCCGACCAGCACCGGCGTGGCCGCCCAGGTCGCCTCGGCGACGACCAGCGCGAGCGGCACCCTCTCGGTCAGGACGAGCTATCGCTCGGCCGGCAGCTACACGCTCAAGGTGCTCAACGTGGCGGGCCACGCCGACGCGACCTCGCAGGCGGCGGCCGTCTCCTAGAAGCGCAGGCCGTAGGCGAGCAGGGACACACCCGGCTCGGGCGACCAGTCGTCGTCCGGGAGCCGGGTGAAGCCGAGGCGCTCGTAGACGCGGTGCGCCGAGGTCATCCGGTCCATCGTGGACATCCGCACGCCGACGTACCCCAGCTCGCGGGAGCGCCGCAGGCACAGCTCGACCAGCGCCTGGCCGACCCCGCGACCGCGGGCGGCCGGGTCGACCGCGAGCATCCGGAACTCGCCCTCGTCGTCGCGGGCGATCTCGCGGTACGGCGAGCCGGGCAGCGCGAAGGTGACCGAGCCGAGCACCTGCTCGCCGTCGACGGCCACCCACACCTCGGCCTCCCGGGCACGGCGAGCCGTGTCGGCGAGCTTCTCGACGTAGCCGTCGGTGGCGCCGACGAAGCCGTCGCCGATGTAGACGTCGGCGGTCAGCTGCCCGACGGCCGCGAGCTCCTCGGCGCGGACGAGGCGGAGCTCGTAGCCCACCGGATCAGATGCCGAAGGTGTTGCGGGGGTAGGGCGCGTTGACATCGGTGATCACGTTGACCAGGTAGGGGACGTTGGCGGCGAAGGCGCGGTCGAGGGCCGGACCGATCTGCTGGGGGTCGGTGACGGTCTCGCCGGCTCCGCCGAGGGCCTTGACCACCTCGTCGTAGCGGGTCTGGGGAGCGAGGTCGGCGGCCACGTCGTACCCGTAGAGCATCTGCATCGGGCCCTTCTCCAGTCCCCAGGCGGAGTTGTTGCCGCAGACCATCACGACGGGCAGGTGGTGGCGGACGAGGGTGTCGACGTCCATCAGGGACATGCCGGCGGCGCCGTCGCCGTACAGCAGCACGACCTGGGCGGACGGTCGCGAGAGGCGGGCGGCGATGGCGGCACCGAGCCCGGCGCCGAGGCAGCCGTAGGGGCCGGGGTCGAGCCAGCCGCCGGGTCGCTTCGGCTCGACGAACTTGCCGGCGAAGGAGACGAAGTCGCCGCCGTCGCCGATCACGACGGCGTCCTCGGCCAGGCGCGGGACCAGCTCGCCGTAGATGCGGGCCGGGTGGATCGGGTCGGCGGTCGCGCCGAGCAGCTCGGCATCACGCGCGGTGGCCTGCTTGACGGTGTCCTGGAGGTCGCTGACCCAGGAGGACCAGTCGGGTCGTCGTACGAGACCTGCGACGGCGTCGCGGAGCCCGTCGAGCACCAGCGTGAGGTCGCCGGATGCCTCGCCGGCGAGCTCGGCGTGCTGCGAGACCTGGCCGGGGGAGTCGGCGAGGTGTACGACGCGCGCGGGGGTCGCCCCTTCCTTCCCGCCGAAGACGCCGTAGCCCAGCCGGAAGTCGAGCGGGGTGCCGGCGACGACCACGAGGTCGGCCCCGTTGAGCGCGGCCCCGCGCGCCTTGGTCGCGAGCAACGGGTGGCCGCCGGGGATGACGCCGCGGCCCATCCCGTTGGTGATGACCGGGATGCCGGTCTCCTCGACGAGCCGGAGCGCGGCCTCCTCGGCGCCGTCGGCCCAGACGTCGGTGCCGAGGATCAGCACCGGGCGCTGGGACTGGCCGAGCAGCTCGGCGATGTCGGCGATCGCGTCGCCGTCGGGCTCGAGCCGCTGCCGCGGGCCCACCACCGGGCGGGCCGACGCGGAGGTGTTGAAGAACTCGTCCATCGGGACGTCCACGAACACCGGTCCGCGGTGCGAGGCGCCCGCCAGCGTGAACGCCTCGTGCATCCCCTCGGCCACCTCGCCCGCCGTGTGGATGGTGCGCGCCAGCTTGGAGACCGGCGCCAGGATCGGCGGCTGGTCGAGCTCCTGGAGCGAGCCGCTGCCCCACCGGTTCTGCGGTGCCCGGCCGCCGACCACGACCAGCGGCGAGCCGCTGAACTGGGCCTGGGCGACCGCGCTGACCCCGTTGGTGACGCCCGGTCCGGCGGTGAGGACCGCGAGGCCCGGCGTGCGGGTCAGCTTGCCCATCGCCTCGGCGGCGAAGGCAGCGGTCTGCTCGTGGCGCACGTCGAGGATCTTCATCGGCGGGTCGGCGGTCACCGCACCGTCGTACATCGGGAAGACGTGGGCCCCCGAGAGCGTGAACATGACCTCGACCCCGTGGGCGCGGGCCACCGCGACGGCGTGCTGCCCCGAGTGGGCCTCCACGGTCTCGGCCGGCTCGCCGGTCTGCTCGGTGGGTTGCTCGGTCGGCTGTTGGGGCGCCTGGGTCATGGAGGCGAGGTTAGCCCTCGGCCACGTCGGGCGGACATGGCTGTCTCTAGGCTGACCACGTGCCGTCGCTCAAGGCGCTTGCCCGTGCCCACACCGACCTCTCGCGGGAGGACGTGGAGTGGCTCTCGCTGCTGCTCGCGGACTGGCAGATCATCGCCGACCTCAGCTTCGCCGACCTGGTGCTGTGGTTGCCGGCGCGCGACGGGTCCGGCTACTGGGCGGGTGCGCAGATGCGGCCGACCACCGGGCCGACCGCGTTCGTCGACGACATCGTCGGGTCGTTCATCGAGGCGGGCAAGCGGCCGCTGCTCGACGCCGCGCTGCGCGAGGGGCGCATCGCCCGCGAGGGCGACCCGGAGTGGCGCGACGACGTGCCCGTGCGCGTCGAGGCCATTCCCGTACGACGCGGCGACCGGCTGATCGCCGTGGTGGCCCGGAACACCAACCTCCAGGGCGTGCGTACGCCGAGCCGGCTGGAGCTGTCCTACCTGCAGACCGCCAGCGAGCTCTCGCAGATGATCGCCCGAGGCGCGTTCCCGTTCCCGGGACAGCGCTCCGACCACGCCGACACCCCGCGCGTGGGCGACGGCTTCATCCGGGTGGACGCCGAGGGGCACGTGACCTACGCCAGCCCCAACGCCCTGTCGGTCTACCGCAAGCTCGGGCTCACCGGTGACCTCAGCGGCACCTCGCTGGCCGGGCAGACCCGTGAGCTCGTCCCCGCCGGCATGCGCCCCGACGAGGAGACGATCAGTGCCGTGCTCGGCGGCCGGATGCCGCGCGACACCGAGCTCGGCAACGCCCAGGCCACGCTGATCCTGCGCTCGATCCCGCTGAGTCCCACCGGCGAGCACACCGGCGGCCTGGTGCTGCTGCGCGACGTGACCGACCTGCGGCGGCGCGACCGCGAGCTGGTCACCAAGGACGCGACCATCCGCGAGATCCACCACCGCGTGAAGAACAACCTCCAGACGGTCGCGGCGCTGCTGCGGCTGCAGGCCCGCCGGATCGGCGTACCCGAGGGCCGGGTCGCGCTCGAGGAGGCCGTACGCCGGGTCGGGGCGATCGCCGTCGTCCACGAGACGCTCAGCCAGGCCTTCGACGAGAGCGTCGACTTCGACGACGTGACCGACCGGCTCACCCGGCTGGTCACCGACGTCGGCTCGCAGGGGGCTCCGATCAGGGCGCACCGGACCGGGCTCGTTCGGCTCGATCAGCTCGGACGCGGCGACGCCCCTGGCGATGGTGTACACCGAGCTCATCCAGAACGCCGTCGAGCACGCGTTCTCGGCCGAACGCTCGGGGACGATCGAGATCCGCTGCGCCCGCGAGGGCGACGGGCTGCGGCTCGCGGTCGAGGACGACGGTGTCGGCCTGCCCGACGGGTTCAGCCTCGAGGAGACGGCCAGCCTGGGGCTGTCCATCGTGCTCACCCTGGTCGGTGAGCTCGGGGGTCAGATCAGCCTGGGACCCCGGCGGTGAGAGGCCCGGGACGCGCGTCGAGGTGTGGATCCCGAACGTGGCTCCCCAGCCGAGATGACAGCCGAGATGAGGGCCGGTCAGGCGGTGCGCACGCGGGCGCGGGCGTTGCGACGCTTCAGCGCGCGGCGCTCGTCCTCGCTGAGGCCTCCCCAGACACCGTGGTCCTGCCCGGCCTCGAGGGCCCATGCGAGGCACTGTTCGCGCACGTCGCAGCGTCGGCACACCTGCTTGGCCTCCTCGATCTGCAAGATCGCGGGACCGGTGTTGCCGATCGGGAAGAACAATTCCGGGTCCTCGTCGAGGCACGCGGAACGGTGACGCCAATCCATGGGTGGGGGACCCCTCCGAACTCATTTGTGAACGCGTTCACTATCGTAGCCCGGCATCCATGGGTGGGGAACCGGGTATGTAGGTGGTGCGCACGGCGAAGATGTGCGGCGGCGCACGCATTTGATCGTTGCAACTCCCGGGCGCGATGACAACCCCCCTCGATCGTCGCCTTGGTCACAGGCACCGGCTGAGGAATAGGGTCGGACCCGTGACTGACTCCCGTCCCGACCCCTCCGGACAGGCCCCCGAACCGGACCCGACGACGCGTTCGCCGTACTCCCCGTACGGCGCGCCGGCCCCGCTCGCCGTGGCCGCCGGCATGACGTTCATCGAGGGCCTGCTCATCGTGCTCTTCGGCATCACCGAGCTGGTCAGCCTCGACAGCGACCGGCTGGTGATGGGGGTGACCACGGCGGTGTTCTTCGTGGCCTACGGGGTGGTGCTGCTCGTCTGCGCCCGCGGGCTGCACACCGTGCGCGGGTGGGCGCGCGGACCGGTGCTGCTCTCGCAGCTGATCCTGCTGGGACTGGCCTGGAGCTTCAAGGGCGGCTCCACGCTGCCGATCGCGATCCTGCTCGCCCTCGCGGCGGCGATCGTGCTCGCCGGGCTGCTGCACCCGCGCTCCATCGACGCGCTCGAGCACGCCAGCTAGGCAGCCTCAGCTCGACCTCGGTCAGCGAGGTGCGCAGCTGCTCGAGGGTGCGGTTGAGCAGCCGGGAGACGTGCATCTGGGAGACGCCGATCTCCTCGGCGATCTGCGACTGGGTCATCCCGCGGAAGAACCGCAGCAGCAGGATCCGCTTCTCCCGGGCCGGCAGCGCCTCGATCAGCGGCTTGATCGACTCGCGGATCTCGACGTGGTTGAGCCCCTCGTCGTCCATCCCGAGGCTGTCGAGCATGCTGTTGCCGCCGCGCTCGTCGTTGCTGTCGCCGGCGTCGAGGGAGAGCGTGGAGTAGGCGTTGGCGGACTCGATGCCCTCCATCACCTCTTCGACGCTGACCCCGAGCTTGTCCGCGATCTCGCGCGGCGTGGGGGAGCGGCCGAGCTCCTGGGACATGTCGCCGGTGACCGAGCTGATCGACATGCGCAGCTCCTGCAGCCGCCGCGGCACCCGGATCGCCCAGCCCTTGTCGCGGAAGTAGCGCTTGATCTCGCCGATGATCGTGGGGGTGGCGTACGTCGAGAACTCCACGCCGCGGTCGGTGTCGAAGCGGTCCACCGACTTGATCAGGCCGATGGTGCCGACCTGGACGAGGTCGTCGAGGGGCTCGCCACGGTTGGTGAAACGGCGTGCGCAGTGGTCGACCAGCGGGAGGTGCAGCTGCACCAGCTCCTCGCGGCACTGGGTCCGTCGTACCTCCGAGGTGTCGGCGTGGCCCAGCTCGCTGAACAGCGCGTGGCTCAGCTCGCGGGTCGCCTGAGCGGCGGCCCCGCGTCGCTCGCGCGCGTCGGACCCAGCATCGACCACCGCGTCACGCCGCAATGCTGGAGCGCACGGTGAACGAGACCCAGCGAAGGTGTCCGTCGCGGCTGGTGACGACCTCACTCGTCAACGCGGTGAGTACCTGCCAGCCGAAGCTGTCCTCGTCGGGCTCGGTGTCACCGAGGGCATCGGCCGAGACCGAGACCCTGATCGAACCGTCGCGCAGGCCGAAGGCGGCGTACATGTCGCCGTCCGGGTTGGCGTTCTCCAGCACCAGCGCGCACGCCTCGCCGACCGCCATCCGCAGGTCCTCGATGTCGTCGAGGGTGAAGTCCAGCCGGGCGGCCAGACCTGCGGTGGTCATGCGCAGCACCGCGACGTAGGCGCTCTCTGCCGGCAGGCGCAGCTCGACGTCCGGTCGTTGGGTCACGATGGTGTCCTTGGGATACGTGTGATCTGTGAGAACAGACTAATCCGAGAAATGCCGCGGTGTGGCGGTTCGCCGACGCCGCTGGACACGCGTCGCCCGGAGACTGCCATTGCCAGAGACGTTGCCAGGGACGTTGCCCGGACAGACGTCGACCCCGGAGCGCGGGGCTCCGGGGTCGACGTGTTCGTGGGTGCGGCCGGTGGCCGCCCCGGATCAGTCGCCGGGGGTGGTGCTCACGGTGATCTTGGCGATGCCGACGAGCAGGCCGGGCTTGACGGCGTCGGTCTTGAAGACCTTGTCCAGCAGGGGGGCCGCCACGGGGGAGATCTCCACCTTGGTGCCCTCGAGCGTGGCCGTGCCGCTACCGGTGCTCAGCGGCTTCAGCGTGCGGCCGTCGAGCTTGAACAGGTAGGCGCTGGACACGACGGGCTTGCCGTTGAGGCTCACGTCGCCGTAGACCCGCGAGACGCCCGGGTCGACGTTGAGGTTGGTCAGCTCGACCTTGGTGCCGCCGGCGGCCAGCGAGAGACCGGAGCCCTCGTGCTGGATCTGGCCGATGACGTACGGCGAGACCTGGCCCGGCTTGAAGACGGTCACGTTGCCGCCCGTGATCGGGAAGATCAGCGCGCCGTTCTCGAGCTTGGCGGTGCCGACGGTGCCCGGGGTCAGCTTGAGCTGGGTCAGCGCGTCGACGAAGCCCTGGTCGAGGGTGACCTGGGTGTTGTTGCCGGTCAGCGAGTCGATCGATGCGACGGGCTTGGGGGCCGAGGCCTTGGTCGACGACGACGCGTTGGAGGTGTCGTCGCTGCTGCCGCACGCGGCGACGGAGAGGCTGGCGGTGGTCACGAGCGCCGCGGCCGCGATGGCCTTGCGGGTCCGAGTGGAGAAGATCGAGCTCATCGGGGTTCACATCCTGAACGTTGGGTTCGTTGTGTCCCCCGTCGTTCGTGGCGGTGCTCCGACCGGATTGGTCCGGATCTGCTGCGGACATGGCAGAACCCCCGTTGCCGTGGTGCAAACGGGGGTCCTGACGTTGAAAGATGAGCTTGCTCAAGCCTTCCGTACGTCAGCGCTTCGCAAGCTCAGCGCTTCCTCGAGACGAGAAGTCGTGAGCGGAGCTCACGACTTCTTCGTCTCCCAGAAGATCTCCGCGATCTCGTCGATCTTGGCGAGCAGCTCGTCGGCCTTGGCCTCGTCGAGCTCGCCCTTGGTGCCGCTCGCGCCGGCCAGCTTGGTGGCCTCGTTGACCAGCGTGTGCAGCTGGGGGTACTTCTCGAAGTGCGGGGGCTTGAAGTAGTCGGTCCACAGCACCCACAGGTGGTGCTTGACGAGCTCGGAACGCTGCTCCTTGATCAGGATCGCGCGGGTACGGAAGTCGGGGTCGTCGTTGTCGGCGACCTTCGCGATGATCGCCTTGACCGACTCGGCCTCGATCCGTGCCTGGGCCGGGTCGTACACACCGCAAGGAAGGTCGCAGTGGGCGGAGACCTCGATGGTCGGGGCGAAGAACTTCTTCAGCATTGCGGTTCTTTCCTCTCGCTGTCGGCTGTGCTGGCGTCACCGTGCAGATCACGGTCACGACCTGCCTGCGACACTACTGCGCACGCAGCGACGCGCTCCATGGGAGGTCCAGCGCTGATGTTCGGTCGTCCCGTACCCCGTTCCGGCGGACTGATCCCTCTCGGGATCGCCGTGGTCCGCGGACGGTCGATGACGCCGACGCTGGAGGAGGGCGACCGGCTGCTGGTGAGGTACGGCGCGCGGCCCCGACCCGGCGCGATCGCGATCGTGCGCTTCGCCGACGGGGTGGTGGCGGTCAAGCGGCTCGACCACCGCTCGAGCGACGGCTGGTGGGTGGTGCGCGACAACGCCTTCGAGGGACGGGACTCCTGGTCAGGCGGGGCGATCGCCGAGGACGGCGTACTCGCCCTGGTGCTGCTGCGGCTGTGGCCCCGACCGGGCCGGCTGCCGGCGGCTCCCGACGACGTTGCGTGATACCTCACATTCACCTGGCCGTACGCCGCACGCCGCTCCTGCTGTGCGACCATGGGCGTGGGTCACCCCCCACTCGTACTGCGAATCCGCGGCCACACACCGGTCCTGCGTCGACTCGCCCTCGCCGTTCTTTGTCGACCCACGTATGCCCAAGGGGAGCCCTTCATGGTTGCATCGGAGCACATGCCTGATCTCGAGAACCCTCGCGCCCACGACCCCGTCTTCGCCCTGCACGCCGGCGGCAAGATGGAGATCGCGTCGCGCGTCGCCCTCAACGGACCCGAGGAGCTCTCGCTCGCCTACACGCCCGGGGTCGCCCGGGTGTGCGAGGCCATCGCCGCCGAGCCCGACCTGGCCGACGACTACACGTGGGTGTCCAACACCGTCGCGATCGTCACCGACGGCACCGCGGTGCTCGGCCTGGGCGACATCGGTCCGAAGGCCGCGATGCCCGTGATGGAGGGCAAGGCGGTGCTGTTCAAGCAGTTCGGCGGCGTCGACGCCGTGCCGATCTGCCTCGACACCACGGACGTCGACGAGATCGTCGAGACCGTCGTCCGGCTCGCGCCGAGCTTCGGTGGCATCAACCTCGAGGACATCTCGGCGCCGCGCTGCTTCGAGATCGAGGACCGGCTCAAGCAGGCGCTGGACATCCCGGTCTTCCACGACGACCAGCACGGCACCGCGGTCGTGACGCTGGCCGCCCTCGAGAACGCCCTGAAGCTGACCGACCGGTTGATGGCGACCACGCGCGTCGTCATCTCCGGCGCGGGTGCCGCCGGTGTCGCGGTCACCCGGATCCTGCTCGCCGCCGGCATCACCGACATCGCGGTCACCGACCGTCTCGGCGTACTCGCCTCCTCGCGCGGTCCGCTCAACGAGTCCAAGAAGGCGATCGCCGAGGCCACGGCCGACGTGACCGGACGCAGCCGGCACGCTGGCCGACGTGATGGCCGGCGCCGACGTGTTCATCGGCGTCTCGGGCGGGACCGTGCCCGAGGAGATCGTCGCGACCATGGCGCCCGACGCGATCGTGTTCGGGCTCGCCAACCCGCACCCCGAGGTGCACCCCGACGTCGCCCACCGGCACGCCCGCATCGTCGCGACCGGTCGCTCGGACTTCCCCAACCAGATCAACAACGTGCTGGCGTTCCCGGGGATCTTCCGCGGCACCTTCGACGCCCGCGCCACCGCGATCACCGAGGGCATGAAGCTCGCCGCCGCCGACGCGCTCGCCTCGATCGTGGCCGACGTCGCGACCGAGGACCTGATCATCCCCTCGCCCTTCGACCCCCGGGTCGGCCCGATGGTCGCCGAGGCCGTTGCTGCTGCTGCGCGGCGGGACGGGGTGGCTCGGCGGTAGGGGCCGGCGGTTTCCCCGGGCGTCCGGGGAAACTGCGAGGCTGGACGGGCAATACTTCGGCCCGCCAGCCTCCAGAATTGCCCGCCAGCCCCATCCGTTTTGCCCCCCGCGCGACGCCGAGGACCGGCCGCTAGGGTCGAAGCATGTTTGCCGTGTACGCCGACAGCTTCTCCTCCGACGCACCGCTGGACGGTCTCGTGGTCGGTGAGCGACCCGATCCCGACGTACCCGACGGGTGGACCACCGTCACCGTCAAGGCGGCCTCGCTGAACCACCACGACCTCTGGTCGCTCAAGGGCGTCGGCCTCAAGGAGGACGCCCTCCCGATGATCCTCGGCTGCGACGCGGCCGGGCTCGACGAGGACGGCAACCCGGTCGTCGTGCACGCCGTGATCAGCGACCCGTCGTGGCGCGGTGACGAGACCTTCGACCCGAAGCGGTCGCTGCTGAGCGAGCGCTACCAGGGCACCTTCGCGGACAAGGTCGCCGTGCCGAGGACCAACGTCGTGCCCAAGCCGGAGTCGCTGTCCTTCGAGGAGGCGGCCTGCCTGCCGACGGCGTGGCTGACGGCCTACCGGATGCTCTTCACCCAGGGCGGCCTCAAGGCCGGCGACAGCGTGCTCGTCCAGGGCGCCGGCGGCGGCGTCGCGACGGCGCTGATCACGCTGGCCCGCGCCGGCGGGCTGAAGGTGTACGCCACCAGCCGCGACGACGCCAAGCGCAAGCGCGCGCTGGAGATCGGCGCGCACGAGGTCTTCGAGTCCGGCGAGCGGCTGCCGGTCAAGGTCGACGCCGTGATGGAGACCGTCGGGCGCGCCACCTGGTCGCACTCGATCCGGTCGCTGCGTCCGGGCGGCGCCATCGTCATCTCGGGTACGACGTCCGGCCCGAAGCTCGACGACGCCGAGCTCACCCGCATCTTCTTCCTCCAGCTGAGGGTGATCGGCTCGACGATGGGCACCCGCAGCGAGCTCGCGAGCCTGGTCAACCTGCTCGACGCGAGCGGCACCCGCCCGCTGATCGACCGGACCATCCCGATGGAGAAGGCGGCCGACGGCTTCGCGGCCATGGCCGAGGGCGACGTCTTCGGCAAGATCGTCTTCACCCGCTGATGCCGACCCACCTGATCACCGGCGCCGGCTCGGGCATCGGCGCCGCGCTGGCCGACGTGCTCCACGCCCGCGGCGACGACCTGCGTGCTCGTCGCCCGGTCCGAGCAGCGCGCCGAGGAGCTGTCCACGCGGTACGACGGGGCGCAGACCCTCGTCGCCGACCTCGCGGACGTGCCCTCCCTGGCGGCGCTCGAGCTGCCCGACTCGCTGGACTCCGTCGTCCATGCCGCCGGGGTGGTCGACCTCGGACCCGTCGCCGAGCTGACCGCCGACGCAGTGGCGCGAGCACCTCGACGTGAACCTGCTCGCTCCGGCGGAGCTGACCCGGCTCGCGCTGCCGGCGCTGCGTGCAGCCCACGGCACGGTCGTGTTCGTGAACTCCGGCGCCGGTCTGCGGGCCAACCCCGAGTGGTCGGCGTACGCCGCCTCCAAGCACGGCCTGCGCGCGCTCGCCGACGCGCTGCGCGCCGAGGAGCTCGGCACCGGCGTACGCGTCACCTCCGTCTTCCCCGGCCGCACCGCCACCCCGATGCAGGCGAAGGTGCACGAGCAGGAGGGCAAGGAGTACGACGAAGCCGACTGGATCCGCGCGGAGACGGTCGCCGACGCCATCCGGCACGTGCTCGACCTGCCGCGGGACGCGACCATCCCCGACGTGACGGTCAGCCCCGGTCCTTGATCAGCGCGCCCTGACGGTGTTGTTCCGGGCGTCGTGGGTGAGCTCGGCCAGCCCGAGCGCCTCGAGCAGCGGCGGGACGTACATGCCGAGCCGGCCGCGGTAGCCCTTGCGCTGGCCGTACCAGCCGCCGACCGGGTTGTCCTCGCTGCGACCCCACGCCTCGACGGTGCCGTCGGCCGCGTCCTTCTTCTCGTCGGCGGCGCCGAGCGGCACCCAGTCGCCCTGCTCCGCGAGCCAGGCCGGCAGGTCGTCGAGCACCCGCAGCAGGTAGGTGAGCTTCGTCGACCCGACCTGGCAGACGAGCAGCGGCGGGTCGGACTCCTCGTCGCGCCACATCGTGTACGACGACGAACCCGGTGCCGTGGTCAGCTGCCAGGGGTCGTCCTTGGTGCCGTTGCCCTCGAGCTCATCAGTCCTCACCTCTCTGCTACTGCGTGTCGCGTAGTGGGGGAGCAGCGTGCTCCAGCCGACCTGGTTGCGCGTGCGCCACAGATCGGCGTCGGCGCCGAGCCGCTCCCAGCCGCGGTGCTCGATCTCGACGCGGGTGCCCGACCCGTGCGGCCGGAAGCTGATCTCCACGTCGGTGGCGTCGGTCGCGGTCGCGCAGCAGGTGCCAGAGGTAGCCGAGCCGCTCGGGCGGTTCCCAGACGGTGATCTCGCCCCACTCGTGCTCGGTCCCGTCGGCGCCGCGTTCGTAGATCCGCCCGCCGAGCCGAGGCTCGAGCGCGACCAGGGCCGGGTCGCCGGTCACGGTGTGGTCGGCCGGCCACCAGAGCGAGAACTTCTCCGTCCAGACGGCGAAGGCGTCGTCGGGCTCGCAGTCGACGTCGAGGCTCAGCCGGAGCGGCTCGGCCGGCGTACTCACGAACGACCCTTCTTCGGCAGGTTCTCCGCGGTGAGCTTGAAGCGGGCGGCCGCATCACCCCAGACCTGCTGGAGGTAGGTCTGGACGGCGAGCATCCCCTCCTCCTGGAGGCGGTAGATGCGCCGCGTCCCGCGCGGCTCCTCCTCGACCAGTCCCGACTCCTTGAGCAGCCGGAGGTGCCGGGAGACCGCAGGCCTGCTGATCGGCAGCCGGTCGGCGATCTCGTGCACGGCCAGCTCGCGTTCGCCGAGCAGGCGCAGGATCTCGCGTCGCTGCGGGTCGCCCAGGGCGTCGAACGGGTCAGGCGTGGCGGCCACGGATCCTCCTTCGGTAACCGTCTGGCTACCGTAACGCGGCTGTTACCGATGCGCCAGAGGGTCCGGGATGCGAGCACGCCCGATGAGTTTGTCGGTGCGGGCCGGTCTTATTGGTTTGCAGGGACCTCCCCAGAACAGAGACCCTGTCCACCGATCTCGAGCAGTGAGGACCTGACATGGACGCCGCCCCGGCACTCCAGGAGCGCGAAGCCGCACCCGACTACGGCGTGCTGCGCTGGCTGGTCGGCGCCACCTTCGTGGTGATCCTCAACGAGACGATCATGATCAACGCCATCCCGCGGCTGATGGTCGACTTCCAGGTCGACGCCAACGCGGCGCAGTGGCTCTCGACGTCGTTCATGCTGACCATGGCGGTCGTCATCCCGATCACCGGCTGGTTCCTCCAGCGCGTGACCACCCGGTTCGCGTTCGGGCTGGCGATGGCCACCTTCTGCACCGGCACCCTGCTGGCCGCGCTGTCCTGGTCGTTCCCGGTGCTGCTCGTCGCGCGGGTCGTCCAGGCCAGCGGCACCGCCGTGATGATGCCGCTGCTGATGACGACCCTGATGGCCGTCGTCCCCGTGCACGACCGCGGCCGCGTGATGGGCAACGTCACGCTGGCCATGTCGGTCGCCCCGGCGCTCGGCCCGGCCGTCTCCGGCGTGGTCCTGCAGTCGCTGTCCTGGCGCTGGATCTTCCTGGTGGTGCTGCCGATCGCGGCCGGCATCGGCATCCTCGGCCTGCGCCGGCTGCGCAACGTCGGCGAGCCCGTCGCGGGCACGGTCGACTGGTGGAGCGTGCTGATCTCCGCGATCGGCTTCGGCAGC
This sequence comes from uncultured Actinomycetota bacterium, assembly GCA_963797505.1. Lineage (GTDB taxonomy): Bacteria > Actinomycetota > Actinomycetes > Propionibacteriales > Nocardioidaceae > Marmoricola. Next base: position 52,663 of record CAWCQB010000037.1, read on the forward strand.
CTCGTCTACGGCCTCAGCGAGATCGGCGCGACCGGTGACCACACCACGGCGTACGCCGCCCTCACCGTCGGCGTGCTCGGCATCGCGCGGCTTCGTCTGGCGCCAGCTGGTGCTCCAGCGTGAGAACAAGCCGCTGCTCGACCTGCGCACCCTCAAGCTGCGCGTCTTCTCGATCTCGCTCGGCGCGATGTCCATCGCGTTCATGGCGATGCTCGGCTCGATGATCCTGCTCCAGCTCTACCTGCAGAACGTCCGCGGCATGACCCCGCTCGCCACCGGCCTGCTGGTGATGCCGGGCGGTCTGGCGATGGGGCTGCTCGGGCCCAAGGTCGGGCGCGTCTACGACACCTACGGCTCGCGGGTGCTGGTCCTGCCCGGGTGCGGCCGGCCTGCTCGGCGCGATGACGCTGCTCGCGTTCCTCGGCTCCGAGACCCCGACCTGGCAGATCCTGATCGTGCACGTCGTGCTGATGGTGAGCCTGGCCGCCCTCTTCACGCCGCTGTTCACGATGGGTCTCGGCGTGCTGCCGCCGCACCTCTACTCCCACGGCAGCTCGCTGCTCGGCACGCTCCAGCAGGTCGCCGGCGCCACGGGCACCGCGCTGGTCGTGATGATCATGTCGACCCGCACCGCCTCCCAGATCAGCGACGGCGTCGCGCCGGTCGCCGCCCAGCTCAACGGCATGCAGTGGGCGTTCGCGGTCTCCGCGCTCCTCTGCGTGGTCGTGCTCGGCCTGGTGGCGCTGCTGCCGGCCCGCATCGCGGGTGGCCCCGAGGCGGGCATGGACCTCGAGATGGACCCCGAGATGGACGCCGAGTCCGTGGAGTGCGCCAGCTAGCGCGAGCTCCAGCGCAGCGCACCGACGAGCATCATCCGCAGCTGCGTGCGCGCGGTCTCCAGGATCGCCGGGCGGGTCTCGGGGCGGGCGTTCACGATGGCCTCGGTCGCTCCCACCATCAGGGTGACGATCAGGTTCGAGAGCACCCGCAGGTCCTCGGCCGACCAGTGCGCGGGATCGGTGAGGCGGGCGAGGTCGGTGGCCAGCTCGCGCTCGACCAGGTCGATCTGGTGACGGATCGCCTCGCGCACGGCCGGGGGTCCGGCCACTCGTTCGCGGGCGATGAAGGCGAAGTGGGAGTGCTGGGCCATGGTGTGCTCGCCGAGCACCCTGACCGAGCTGTCGATGATCGTGCGGTACGTCGGGTCGCTGCGTCGTACGTCCTTGAGCATCTCCCGCAGCGAGACGAACGACTCCTCGACCAGGGCCAGCCCGAGGTCCTCGATCGAGTCGAAGTGCCGGTAGAAGGCGGTCGGCACGATGCCGACCTGCTTGGCCACCTGGCGCAGCGACAGGGCGACCAGGCTGCTGTCCTCACAGAGGTCGAGCGCGGCGTCGAGGATCTGCCGTCGGGTGCGCTCCTTGCGCTCACCGCGAGACTCCGGCGGCCACCCCGGAAACGGGGTCGACCGGTCGGCTCACGGACTGCACCATCACCCGAGCCTAACGGTCGCGCTCCGTGTTGGGTGGACGTTCGTGCACCGCGACCGCCTAGGAACGGCGGCTGACCTCGGCCCCGTCGAGGTAGACCGCGCGCACCCGCGCGCCGATGCCCGCGACGTCCTCGGGACTGCCGTCGACGACCACCAGGTCGGCGCGCTGGCCCGGGCCGGATCGTGCCCCGGTCGTCGGCCACGTCGAGCAGCTCGGCCGCCGACGCGGTGGTGGCGTGCAACGCCTCGAGCGGGGACAGGCCGGCGCCGACCATCAGCTCGACCTCCTCGAGGTTGGTGCCGTGGGCGCCGACACCGGCGTCGGTCCCCATCGCGATCTTCACGCCGGCCTCGTGGGCGCGGCGTACGGCGTCGGCGTGCACCTCGGTCAGCATCCGTGCCTTCTCCACCTGCTCGTGCGGGATCGACGACCCAGACTCGGCGGCCGCGATCACCGCGCGCGGCGCCTGCAGCGTCGGCACCAGCCAGGCGCCCTTCTGCAGCATCAGCTCGATCGCCTCGTCGTCGAGGAAGATGCCGTGCTCGATGGAGCGGACGCCGTTGCGCAGCGCGGCCTTGATGCCGGCGGCGGCCTGCGCGTGCGCCATCACGTGGATGCCGGCAGCGGCCGCCTCCTCGGTCATGGTGGCGATCTCGGCGTCGCGCAGCTGGCCGTGGTGCGGGTTCGAGGACGACAGCACGCCGCCGCTCGTGGCCACCTTGATCACGTCGGCGCCGGCGCGGACCAGCTCGCGGACCCGCTTGCGCACCTCGTCGGGGCCGTCCACGACTCCGCTGGGACGGCCCGGGTGCGGCAGGAAGACCGGGATGTCGGCACCGCAGACGCTCCAGTCGTCGCCGTGCCCGCCGGTCTGGCTGAGCATGATGATCGAGATCTGCATCCGTGGTCCGGGGGTCATGCCGCGCTCCACGGCGGTCTTGACGCCGAGGTCGGCGCCGCCCGCGTCGCGCACGCTCGTGACGCCGGCGGCCAGGGTCTTCTCGAGGTTCACCGCCGCCTTGTAGAACTGCAGGCTGAACGGCTGCTCGATCATCTCCACGAAGCTCGGGTTGTCCATCACCACGTGGACGTGGCAGTCGAAGAAGCCGGGGGAGACGAACCCGCCGGAGCAGTCGACTGCCTCGTCGCCGTCCAGTCCCGGCCCGACCTCGACGATGCGGCCGTCCTCGACGACGACGTCACCCTCGGCGGGAGCAGCGGTCGTTCCGTCGTACACCAGGCCGCCGGTGAACACAGTTCTGGTCATGCGACGTGAGGCTAGTCGCACTGCCCGCGTGGGTGGCGGGCGTCACGCGCGGATCGCCTTGACCCTGCCCGGTGGGACCACCATGATTTTCAGTGAACACATGTTCACTCAAGTTTTGGAAGGGAGGCCAACCATGACGATCACTGAACGCATTCTCGGCTCCCGCACCCTGGCGGCGCTGACGGCGCCGCACGGCGTGGACCGCTACCTCGAGCAGGTGAACCCGATGTGGGCCGCGACCGAGGTCCGGGCCCGCGTCGTCGACATCACCCGCGAGACCTCGGGCGAGCACCCGGTCGCGACCCTCACGCTCCAGCCGACGAACACCTGGCGCGGCCACCGGGCCGGCCAGTACGTCCAGGTCGGCGTCGAGATCAACGGCGCCCGTCGTACGACGCGGTGCTTCTCGATCTCCTCGGCCGAGTCCGACCCCGGCGAGCAGTTCACCATCACCGTGCGCGCCCACGACGAGGCGAAGCCCGGCCAGCAGCGGGTCAGCCGGTTCCTGGTGCGCGAGGCGAAGCCCGGCCAGATCCTGCACCTGAGCCAGGCGCAGGGCGACTTCACCCTCACCGAGAGCCCGGCGACCCCCACGAACAACCACCTGCTGATGATCTCCGGCGGCTCCGGCATCACCCCGGTGATGGCGCAGGTGCGCACCCTGCTGCGCGACGGGTACGACGGGAAGGCCAACCGCAAGGTGACCTTCCTGCACTACGCCCGCTCGGAGGAGGACCTGATCTTCGCCGAGGAGCTGCGCCGCCTGCAGTTCGAGGACAACCACGTCGACGTGCACCTCAAGTTCGGCGACGACGTGTTCAGCGCCGAGTCGCTGGCCCGGCTGGTGCCGGCGTACCGCGACACCGACACCTGGGCCTGCGGTCCGGCGCCGATGATGAACCTGATCCACGAGGCGTACGGCGAGTCGCCGCGACTGCGCTCGGAGTTCTTCAAGCTCTCCACCGCCGTGGGCGCAGCGACCGGCTCGGTCGAGGGCGACGTCAGCTTCAACCGGTCGGGCAAGGCCGCCGCCAACACCGGCGACTCGATCCTCGAGCAGGCCGAGGCGCAGGGCCTGACCCCGGAGTTCGGCTGCCGCATGGGCATCTGCTTCTCCTGCGTGTCCCGCAAGACCGAAGGCACCGTCCGCAACGTGCTCACCGGCGAGGAGTCCGCACTCCCCGACGAGGACATCCGCATCTGCGTCAGCGCGCCCGTCGGCGACTGCGCCGTCGACCTCTGATCCGCTTCCCACGAAAGGAAGACACCATGACCACCACGACCACCAGACCACCAGCGCCAACGCCAGGCTCACCCCCGAACAGCTCGAGGCGTTCGGCAACGAGATGGACGCCATCCGCCAGCGCCTCATCGCCGACCTCGGCGAGGAGGACGCGTCGTACATCCGCGGCATCGTCAAGAAGCAGCGCCAGTTCGAGGTCGCCGGCCGCGCGCTGATGTACCTCCCGCCGGCCTGGCCGCTCGCGGTCGCCGCGCTGAGCGTCTCCAAGATCCTCGACAACATGGAGATCGGCCACAACGTCATGCACGGCCAGTACGACTGGATGGGCGACCCGGGCCTGAACTCGCGCATGTACGAGTGGGACAACGTCTGCCCGAGCGAGCAGTGGAAGTACAGCCACAACTACATCCACCACACGTTCACCAACATCCTCGGCAAGGACCGTGACATCGGCTACGGCATCCTGCGGATGGACGAGGACCAGGAGTGGCACCCCTACTACCTGGGCAACCCGGTCTACGCGTTCCTGCTGATGGTGTTCTTCGAGTGGGGCGTGGCGATGCACGACCTCGAGGTCGAGAACATCGTCAAGGGCACCCGCAAGCTGGAGGAGAACAAGGCGCTGCACGCCGGCATCATGCGCAAGGTGCGCACGCAGGCGCTCAAGGACTACCTGCTGTTCCCGGCACTCACCGGACCGCTGTTCCCGCTCACGCTGACGGGCAACGCCATCGCCAACCTGGTGCGCAACGTCTGGGCGTTCAACATCATCTTCTGCGGCCACTTCCCGTCCGGCGCCGAGACCTTCACCGAGGAGGAGTGCCAGGACCAGGACGGCGAGGAGTCGCGCGGTCACTGGTACTACCGACAGGTCCTCGGCTCGGCCAACATCAGCGGCAGCAAGCTGATGCACATCATGAGCGGCAACCTGTCGCACCAGATCGAGCACCACCTGTTCCCGGACCTCCCGGCCCGGCGCTACCCGCAGATCGCCGCCGAGGTGCGCGAGATCTGCGAGCGCTACGGCCTGGAGTACACGACCGGTCCGCTGCACAAGCAGCTCGGCAGCGTCGCGAAGAAGATCTTCCGGCTCGCCCTGCCCGGCAAGCGCGCTCCGCGTCCCGAGCCGAAGGCGGAGCAGTCGGTCCCCCTGGCCGCCTGAGCGTCAGAGGTTGAGGGAGACTTGACCCATGCAGACAGGACCCGACCGCGACCGGCTCAGTCGCGCCGAGATCCGCAAGGACGCCGTCCAGGAGACCTTCACGGCCGCCACGCACACCGTCGGCACGGTGACGACGATCATCACCGGTGCCGTGGGCGACATCGGCCGCGCGATCGGTGGCTTCGCGACGGAGCTCTTCGAGATCCGTGAGTCCACCCGACGTGCCTCGCGCGACCACGAGGTCGACGACGAGCTGGATCCGGAGATCGACCCGGAGGTCGACGAGATCGACGGGTTCGACGGCGAGGATCAGCCGAACGACATCTGAAAGTCGGCCATCCGGAACGACGCGAGGGACCGCTTGCCTGCCAGCCAGGCGAGCGGTCCCGTGTCGTTGAACTCCCAGCTGCCGCGGCAGGGGAGCACCTTGGCGCTGCCCGCGAGGGTGGCGATCACCTCTTCCCCGCTCTCCCGCTCCTGCTTGGTGGCGCCCTTGAACGGGGTGCGCAGCGTCGCGTTGGAGACGTCGCTGAACCGCGCCCGGGCGATCGGACGGCCCTCGAGGCTGGCGGTCCACGACGTGCGCTGCAGCTTCGCGCCGGTGTTGTCGAGGCGGAAGTCGCACAGGCCCTTCGGGATGGCCCAGAGGTCGCGACCACCGTCGCGCGAGTCGGGCGAGTCCACCCAGATGTCGGTGATGGTGACCTTCTTCTCGACGGGCCGGGCCACGAGCAGCTCGGAGTAGGTCAGCGGGCTCGGTCGCTCGTAGGAGACCAGCGCAGCGCCGTACACCCCGGCCGGACGGTCGGGGTGGTCACCCTCGCGCACGCGGAACAACGACAACCAGAGCTGGCCGTGCATGTTCCACGGCGCCGGGGGATAGGTCATGGCGCCGAGAGTAGTGAGCGGGCGCTCAGCCGGCGCGCACGTCCGGAGTGCGGAACGTACGCCGGTACTCCGCCGGCGCCACGCCGACAGCGGCACCGAAGTGGTGGCGCAGCAGCGCGGCAGAACCGAAGCCGGCGCGGGTGGCCACCGTCTCGACGGCGAGGTCGGTGCTCTCCAGCAGCGTCCTCGCGTGGTGCAGCCGCTGTGCCAGCAGCCACTTGCCGGGCGTGGTGCCGGTCTCGGCGGCGAAGCGACGCGCGAAGGTGCGCTCCGACATCGCCGCCCGCTTGGCCAGCACGCGCACCGACTGCTCCTCGGCGAGGTGCTCGCGCATCCAGGTCAGCAACGGGGTCAGGCTGTCCGCGCTGCAGGTGGGCACCGGCAGGTCGATGTACTGGCGCTGGCCGCCGTCACGCTGGGGCGGCACCACCATCCGGCGCGCGATCAGGTTGGCGACCGAGGCGCCGAGCTCGCAGCGGACGTGGTGCAGGCAGGCGTCGATGCCGGCGGCGGTGCCGGCGCTGGTGATGATCCGGTCGTCCTCGACGAAGAGCACGTCGGGGTCGATGCTCGCCTCGGGGAAGCGCCGCTTCAGCTCGTCGGTGTGCCGCCAGTGGGTGGTGCAGGCGTGGCCGTCGAGCAGCCCGGCCTCGCCGAGCAGGAACGCGCCGGAGCACACCGAGAGCACCCAGGCGCCGCGCGCGTGCGCACGGCGGAAGACGTCGAGCAGGGCCTCGGACGGCGGGTTGGCGTAGTCGTAGGCCGGCGCGATCACGAGGTCGGCATCCTCGGCCGCCTCCAGCCCGAACGGCGCGGTGAGGGTGATCCCGTTGTCCATCGCGATCGGCTCACCGGGGTTCTCCGAGCAGGTCCGGAAGTCGATCGCGGGCACGCCGTCCTCGGTGCGGTCGACCCCGAAGACCTCCTGCACCACCCCGAGCTCGAAGAAACCGGGCCGCTGCGGCACCACGACCGCGACAGTGGAAAGAGCCATGTCCAGCAGTATGGCAGGAACTGTGCGGGGAGTGTCAATCCTGCCACTGGTGGCAGGAAACCAGCAGAGCAAACTTACTGCCATGACCCTCTTCGCAGCCCTCATCCTCATCGCCATGATCGCCGGCATCGCTGCTCTCCTGGAGCGCAACAACCGGCACAACGCCGGCCAGCCCGGCCTGCCGTTCGGCTCGGAGCTCGACCGCGAGTCCGACCTGTGGCGCGTGCGCCACGACCTCGAC
>CAWCQB010000038.1:0-51961 GCA_963797505.1 uncultured Actinomycetota bacterium
GTCGCGAGGATCTGCTGCCCTCCGCGCGAGACCGTGCGGTAGACGGTGGCGTGCACGACCAGCACCGCCGCCCAGGGCGCGAGGAAGGGTTGGTCGAGCCCCAGCACGTCGATCGCGATGACCCAGGCGATCACCCCGGCGAGCGCGGTCTTGGCATGCTGCGCCCAGTCGGCCACCTCGACGGCGTCCGGCTTGTGCAGCCGCAACCACGAGGGCCGACGTCCCTCCCAGAACGTCATCCGGTACTCGTACCCAGCCGGCGACCGATGTCACACCGGCCGGCGCGAGTCGGACTGCGTGACTAGAGCGCGGCGTCGACCTCGTCGGCGGTGCGGTAGCCGGAGGTGACGGCACCGTCCATGTAGCCCTGCCAGTAGAACGCCGCCTCGGTGCCACCCCAGTGGATCAGCCCGTTGGGCTGGCGCAGCGCCGTACCGGCCCGGACGAGCAGACCCTGCGAGGGCAGGCCCGTCGGACCACCCCACGAGTACTCGTCGAAGTCCCAGCGCTTGAAGCCCCGGTCGACCGCCAGGCTCCGGGCCTTCGGGCCGAAGTACTCCACGAAGCTGTCCATGCACTGCTTCATCAGGACCGCAGGGGGAGCGGTGTCGAGGCGACGCATGTTCTCGCCGGAGATGAAGCCCATCAGCCAGTGCTTGCCCTGGCTGTAGGTCTCGAAGGTGATGTCGATCGGACTGCCGTTGCCGATGACCTGGCCGGAGAGCCCGGCGTCGCGCCACCACGCGGTGTCGTACGCCGCCTGGAACTTGCCCTCGTAGCCCATCCTGGTGCCGGCGTGCAGCCGGTTGCGGGCGATGCTGAGGCCACCCGGGTAGCTGATCCGGCCGGCGATGGCCGGGCTCATCGCCACGATGACGCGCTTGCCGGTGAAGGTGCCGGCCTCGGTCCTGACGACCGCCCGTCCGGTGCGGGTGTCGATGGTGCTGACCGGAGCGTTGTAGACGATCTTCGAGGCCAGCTCGTTGGCCATCGCCTCCGGGATCCTGTAGGCGCCGCCGTCGAGGAAGCGCTCCTGGGCGCCGCCCGAGGTGTTGAGCAGGCGGAACATGTCGCCGGGGTTGCTCGCGTCACCGGCCGAGGCGATGTAGCTGAACATGAACAGCGCCGAGATGTCGTCGGGTCCGACCGAGAGCGTCGAGGAGCAGATCAGCCCGAACAGCAGGCGGGCCTCGGCGGTGATCACGGTGCGGTCGATCCAGTCCTTGAAGGTGATCGAGTCCCAGTACAGCGCCAGCGGGTGCTCCCACGGCTTGCCCGGCGTGATGCTCAGGCAGATGGTGGTCAGCTTGGTGATGCCCGCGACGACCTCGGGGGCCGTGGTGTCCACCGGGATGCCGATGGCCGCGGGGTACGGCGAGATGGTGCCGTCGACGTAGAACAGGTTGTTGCCGTCGTTGTAGGTCACCTCCTCGGTGACGTTGAACTCGCTGGCCAGCGCCCGGATGTGGTTCTGGGTGGGGCCGACGAACTCCGCGCCCCCGTCGAAGTGCAGGTTGCCGCTGAGGGTGTCGACGTTCACGACCCGGCCACCCGGCCGGTTGCGCGCCTCGACCACCACGACGCTGCGACCCGCCTGGGTCAGCTGGCGGGCGGCGGCGAGGCCGGAGAGACCGGCGCCCACGATGATGCAGTCGTGGACGGTTCCGGGGGCGGACAACGCGGCTGCGTCGGCACTCTCGGCGATGAAGGGGGCGACAGCTCCGGCGGCGCCGAGGGCGACAGCCCCGCGCAGGACATTGCGGCGGGAAAGGGTCATGACGTTGGAAACTAGTCCAAATGGCGGACTACCGCCGGGTTTCCGGACTATTGGGTCGCGCGGGCCCACGACACACCGTCGACACGCCGATGAGTGGGCGGTCCAGCGCGGGTCTACCTGGGTGTGGCGCCCGGGTGGGCGCCGGAGGGAGAGTTCTGTCATGAGCGACGCAGCAGCGCACCCGCAGGGACAGCTCGACGAGGAGTTCACCGCCGAGCTCGAGAAGAGCCCGGCGACCGGCGGCTGGACCTACGTGGTGATGCCCGGCTCGGCGGAGTACTTCGGCACCGGCGGGCTGGTCAAGGTGCGCGGCACCTTCGACGGCGAGCCCTTCGAGAGCGCGTTCATGGCGCTGGGCGACGGCACCCACAAGCTCCCGGTGAAGGCCGCGATCCGCAAGCGGATCGGCAAGGAGGAGGGCGACTCGGTGGTCGTCCACCTCGAGGAGCGGCTCAGTCCCTGACCCGTCCGGCGCTGACCCGTGTGCCGGTGCCGCCGCTGGGTACGACGCAGTCATGAGCGATGAACCACCACCGACACAGGCGCAGCAGAAGGTCGTGGAGATCATGCGCAGCGACCGCTTCTGCATGCTCACCTCGATCGGCGTGGGCGACCAGGGCCGGCTGCACTCCCACCCGATGACCCCGCAGGAGGTCACCGACGCGGGTCAGGTCTGGTTCTTCATCGACCACACCAGCGAACAGGCCGCCAACGTCAACGCCGAGAAGCGCGTCAACCTGGCCTTCAGCGACGGCTCGACCTGGTTGTCGGTCGCGGGTCACGGCACCGTCGTCCACGACCGCGCCAAGACCGACGAGCTGTGGAACTCGATGGTCGAGGCGTGGTTCCCCGACGGCCAGGACTCCCCCGACCTGGCGCTGCTCCGCTTCGACCCGGACTCCGCGGAGTACTGGGACACCCCGGGCGGCCGGGTGGCGTCGGCGCTGGCGTTCGCGAAGACGAAGATCACCGGCGAGCGGCCGAGCGGGCACAGCGAGTCCGTCGAGCTCTGACGCTCAGCGGCTGCGCAGCCGTTCACGCAGGCCGGCGGCCATCCCCGCGATGGTGACGGCGTCGATCAGCTCCCCGAAGGTCTCGGCGAGCCAGACCCGTCGTACGGGACCGAGCCGGAGGCGCAGGTGCACCCGCGTCCCTGCGTCGTACGGCGTCAGCGTGATCGCCCAGGACAGCTGCATCCGGCCGCGCTCGGAGCGGTAGACGAGGTGCCGGTGCGGCTCGACCTCGACGGCCTCGAAGAACTCGTCGGGACCGCCGTAGTCGGGGATGACGTCGCCGACCTGCAGCCCCTGCCACTGCGGCTGCACCGACCGCGCCGCCCGTCGCGAGCGGGGCACGAAGCGCTCGACGGACCGCGGGAAGTACCACCCGCCACGACCCTTGCCGAGCTGCACGAGCCACGGCCAGACCTGCTCCGGCGTACCCGGGTGCGTCGAAGCCGCGGTCCATCACCACGTCGGCGTCCGGCACCAGCTCGTCACCCGGCCGGGGTGCACGGATCTCCTCGGCGGTGGCCGCGACGGCAGCGAACGGTCTCCTCACCTGCGCCATCGTGCTCCACCGGGGTGCTGGACAGGGACGGCACCCCGTGCCCTAACCTGCCGGGGTCGAACACGCACCCCGGGAACGCCGAGTCCTGCCCGATCCGGGGTGTCCCCACGAACGAGTTCGGGCAGGAGTGGGGGACCCACAGGTTCCACGCTCGACCAGGTCGGCCCGCTGACCTGGACGTGCTCGGGGTGAAGTCATCCGCGGATGACGGAGCACTTTCTCGCTCCAACCCGACAGCTCACCTCACAGGCGTGGGAAAGGACAGCACCCATGCCTGCACTGCCGGCATCACCCCTGCGCACCCTCCTCACCGTCCCCCTGCTGGCGATCGCACTCCTCGCGGCGGCGAGCGCCTTCGCCCCGGCGACCGACGCGTCGGCCGCCACGAAGCAGTCAGCCTCCCGACAGTCCGCTGCGAGGACCTCGGCGGCGCGGCAGCAGAAGGTGCTGCGCGCCGCGTCCGTGGCGCTGCACCAGATCGGCGACCCCTACCGCTACGGCGCTGCCGGGCCCGGGTCCTTCGACTGCTCCGGGCTGATGAAGTACAGCTACGCGAAGGCCGGGATCAAGCTCCCGCGCACCGCGTCGGCCCAGTCCAAGCGGGCGCACCGCATCGCGAAGAAGAACCTCCGCCGGGGCGACCTGATGTTCTTCACCGACGGCGGCGGGGTCTACCACGCGGCGATGTTCCTGAAGTGGAAGCACGGGCGCGCGGTGATGGTGCACTCCCCCGGCAGCGGTCAGCACGTACGCCGCGACCACCCCTGGACCAAGCGGTGGTTCGCCGGCACCATGCGCGGCTGAACCGGCCCCCGCACGACACGCTCGCATGACCGACGAACCAGTGGTCTCGGACCTACGATTCGCCCATGACGCAACAGGATCTCGGGCAGGATCGGGCGCTCGGCACCGCGCCGGACGAGGACGCCTCGGACGCCCAGCTCTTCTTCAGGAGCCTTGGGGACGCTGTTCGACAGCTCGCCCGCGCGGTCCGTGCAGACCTCGGCCGCAGCCGTGATCGCCTTCGCGTGCGGGCTGCTTGGGGTCCTCGCCGTGCCGTTCACGCTGACGATGGCGCTCAGCGCGGGACTGGCGGCCGTCGCCCTGGTCGCCTCGATCGTCGGGCTGGCGCGGGCGAGCAGGCCGGACGTCGCCGGCGGCCTGCTCGCTTCCGTGGGCCTGGTGCTCGCGCTCGCGACTCTCGCGCTCGTCGGACTGAGGTACCTCGGCCTCGACACCGCGTTCGGTGACGGGTCCGTGGCGACGATCCACGACGGGCTGGACTGGCTGAACGGGCTGCTGCCCACCCCTCGTGATCAGCGGCGCCGAGCGGTGACCAGCAGGTACTCCCACTCGAAGGTCCCGCCGCCGACACCGAAGCGCTCGGCGAGGGCGTCGAGGTCGCGGTCGAGCGCGGCGCAGCGCTCGGGGTCCGACTCGTTGGCCTGGTAGACGGCGATCGTCGGGCCGTAGCGCTCCTTGAAGAACTCCCGGAACTCCGCAGCCGTGGCGAACCGGTCGACCTTGAGCTGCCGGCGCGTGGCCACGAGGTCCTCGACCCGGTCGCCGAGCAGCGCGCGCACGTGGTCCTCGGAACCCCACAGCGGCGGCGGCTGTACGCCGGGAGGCGGGGTCGGCGCGTAGGGCTTCATGGTCGCGAACATCTGGCCGATGAACCCCTCGGGCGTCCAGCTGATCAGACCGATGCGGCCACCGGGACGGCACACGCGCACGAGCTCGTCGGCCGCGAGCTGGTGGTGCGGCGCGAACATCACGCCGACGCAGGAGATGACCGCGTCGAAGGAGGCGTCGTCGTACGGCAGGGCCTCGGCGTCGCCCTCCTCCCAGGCTGATCCGCGGGTCGTCGTCCTCGGTCCGGCCGACGTCGAGCAGTGCCGGGGTGAGGTCGCTGGCGACGACCTCGGCGCCGACGCGGGCGGCCGGGAACGAGGCGTTGCCGCTGCCGGCCGCGACGTCGAGGACGCGGTCGCCGGCGGTGATCGCGGTGGCGTCGACGAGGACCGGCCCGAGCTCGGCGATCACGTCGGTGACGACGCTGTGGTAGTTGCCCAGCGCCCACATGCCGCGGTGCTTGGCCTTCAGCTCAGCGTCGGCGTCGGTGTGTCGGTGGCTCTGCCGTCGGGGTCGTGCGTGGTGGTGCTCATGGTTCCTCCGTGGTTCGGGTGGGTGGTGCACCAAGAGTCACGAGGTCGCAGGGCGGCAACCAGTCACAGATCTGTACCGGCGGCGGTACTGAATATGTACTGGCCGCCGTCCCGATCCGTCGTGTACTGGAGGTCCGGCAACCGGCCGGCACTCCGGGGAGGGTGCGATGTCCAGCTATGGCCAGTTCTGTCCTGTCGCCAAGGCGATGGAGGTGCTCGACGAGCGGTGGACGCTGCTCGTCGTCCGCGAGCTGGTGCTCGGCAGCCGGCGGTTCAACGAGCTGCGGCGGGGCAACCCGCGGATGTCGCCGGCGCTGCTGTCCAAGCGACTGCGTTCCCTCGAGCTGGCCGGGGTCGTACGCCGGGAGATGATCGGCGGCCATGCGGCGTACACCCTCACCCAGGCGGGCCAGGAGCTCGAGCCGGTCGTGATGGCGCTCGGGAGCCTGGGGCGTCCGCTGGATCGGCGAGCTCGGCGACCGCGACCTCGACCCGCACCTGTTGATGTGGGACATGCGCCGCACCGTGCCGGTGCCGCAGTGGCCGCGGACCCGCACCACGGTCGCGTTCCGCTTCGACGACGTGCCGGCCGCGTTGGTGCACTGGTGGATGGTGGTCGCCGACGGCGACGTCGACGTGTGCGACTTCGACCCGGGGTACGACGTCGCCGCCACCGTGCACACCGGCCTGCGCACCCTGACCGAGATCTGGCGCGGCGACCTCTCGTGGGAGCAGGCGACGCGATCGGGTGCGATGAGGATCGAGGGGCCCACCAACGTCCGACGCGCACTGCCGACGTGGATCGGTCAGGGCTCGTTCGCCGAAGTCCCCAGGACCGCCTGATGTCGTACGCCGAGCTCGACGCGCAGCTGCGCACCTGGGTCGACGAGCGCGACTTCTCCGGGCACGTCTTGATGACGCGAGGGCGGCGAGGTCGTCTTCGAGGGCAGCTACGGTCCGGCCGACCGCTCGACCTCGACGCCCGTCACGCCGGCCACCCGGTTCGGGCTCGCCTCGGTCACCAAGATGTTCACCGCGGTCGCGATCGCGGACCTGGTCACCGCCGGAGCCGTGACCTTCGAGACCCCGGTCGTGGACGTGCTGCCTCCGGATCGTCGGCCCTCCACCCTGCTGCCCGAGGTGACGCTGCACCACCTGCTCTGCCACACCTCGGGGATCGCCGACTACTGCGAGGAGGACGAGGACTCACCGGCGTACCTCGAGGACTACGGCTCGTTGTGGGAGCGGGTTCCGTCGTACTCGATCGAACGGCCCGCCGACTTCCTGCCGCTCTTCGGCGACCTGCCGCCGTACCGCCAGCCGGGCACGCAGTACCAGTACTGCAACGCCGGCTACATCGTGCTCGGCCTGGTCATCGAGGAGCTCACCGGACGCCCGTTCACCGAGGTCGTGCAGGAGCGCGTCTTCGACCGCGCCGGCATGACCGCGAGCGGTTTCCTGCGCCTCGACGAGGCCCTCCCCGACGTCGCCGTCGGGTACCTGCCGCGTTCGGGACCCGACGAGCCCTGGCGCTCGAACATCTACAGCATCCCGATCGTCGGCGGCGCCGACGGAGGCGCCTTCAGCACCGGGCGCGACCTCGACCGCTTCCTGCACCTGTACGCCGACGGCACCCTGCTCGGCGAGCAGCGCGACCGCGTCCTCGCCCCGCACGCCGACGCCGGCGACGGCTTCTTCGAGGGCTACGGCGTGCACCTCTACCCCGACGGCCGCTACGGCCACGGCGGCGGCGACCCCGGCGTCACGGTGATCATCAACCGCTGGCCCGACGACGACGTCAACATCGTGGTGCTCTGCAACATGGAGGACCTGGCCGTCGAGGTCCGCGACGAGGTCGTGGGCGTCTGGCGTTCCTGACAGGCTCGCCGGGTGCGACGCATCTATGTGATCACCCACCCAGAGGCGACCCACCATGTCGAGAACAGGGTGGGCGGCTGGTACGACTCAGACCTGAGCGGTGCTATCACGGTCCTCGGCGAGGACGACTACTTCCACGACCGCAGGGTGCTGAGCCTGAACGGCACCAGCCATCTTCCGGGCTGACCTCCCTGTCAGGACCATCGGTGGACTGTGATCTGGCCGCGGCGCCCTTTGGGCGATGTGGTTTGTGATGCACGGGTGCGCACTTCCCGCTCGGCCATGCTTCGGGTTGTGACGCGCGGGTGCGCACTTCCCGCTCGCGCCGATGCGTCGCCGGTTGTGACGCACGGGTGCGCACTTCCCGCTCCGCGTGCGTGCCGGTTGTGACGCACGGGTGCGCACTTCCCGCTCCGCGCGCATGCTGCCGGTTGTGACGCACGGGTGCGCACTTCCCGCTCCGCGTGGGTGCCGGTTGTGACGCGCGGGTGCGCACTTCCCGCTCCGCGTGGGTGCCGGTTGTGACGCGCGGGTGCGCACTTCCCGCTCGAGGCCGCGGCGAGCGACGGTGGTGTCGACCATCCACTCACTTCGCTCGCTGCTCGACCAACCGACGACGCTCAGGTCCGATCGCGCGGCTGCTTCCTGGCGGCGCGCTGGAGTCGTGGTGACGCTCGGCCCGACGCATCTCGCTGTCGGGCGTGAACAGCTTCTGGATCACTGTGCTCACGTAGTACATGACAACCTCCTTCCGTCTGACAACACCGGTGAAAACGCTACGCCGGTGTCGCCGCGACCGTAACCAGTAAAAGCCTTATATTGGTGTCGTGACTGAGGACCTGCCCCGCCCTGAGGTACCTGCCTCGATCGCGGTGGTCCGCGACTTCGTGAACACCACCGACCACGAGACCGGGGTGGACGAGCTCACCACGCGCGCGGAGCTCGTTCGCTACCTGACCCGCGAGGGCCTGCTGGGCACCAAGTCACGTGCGACGGACGCAGACCTTGCGTTGGCGCGCCGGCTCCGCGACGGCCTGCGCACGGCGCTCGCGGCGAACCACGACGGCGCGACCGGGACGGTGCCCGAGCTGGCGAGCGCAGTGCGGCGAGCTGCCCGTCGCGCTCGACTGGACCGAGAGCGGTCCGGCGCTCCGCGTCACCGCCGGGGGCGTCCGGGGTGCGCTCGCCCGCATCGGCCTCGCCGCCCAGGAGGCGGCCAACGAAGGCATCTGGTGGCGGCTGAAGATCTGCTGCGTACGACGAGTGCCCGTGGGCCTACTACGACCACTCCAAGAACCAGTCGCGCTCGTGGTGCGAGTACGGCTGCGGCAACGTGGTGAAGACCCGTGCCTACCGCGCCCGTCAGCGGGCTGCGGCACGATGACCTCGTGAGTCGTTGCGTCGCCTTCTTCCGCAACCTCAACCTCGGTCAACGACGCAGCCACAGCCCCACCCGCCCGGAGCTCCTCGACGCCTTCGCACGGGCCGGCGCCACCAGCGCCACCAACTTCCAGGTCAACGGCACGATCGTCTTCGAGCACGACGGTGACGCCCAGGCACTGGCGAACGAGGCCGTCCGGTTGCTCACCCCCGTCTGCGGGTACGACGACGCCGTGATCGCGCGCCCGGTCCCGTGGATCCTCGGTCTCGAGCTGGACGACCGGCCCGCACGCCGAGGTCTCGTTCTTCGACGGACCCGACCCGTTCCCGGAGCCACTCCCCTGGGACGTGCCCGGCGCCGGGCTGACCGTCGTCCGTGCCGACGCCTGTCCACGCCGTGAGCCTCAACGACATCGAGAGGACGAGCGGCGCCACCTACGCCCTCGAGCGGCGACTGGGAATGCCGGTCACCTCCCGCGGAGTTCCCACGATGCTGCGGCTGCAGGCGCGACTGCGCACGATCGCGGACTGACGAGGAGAGCGATGCCCGACTACGGCCACGACCTGCAGTTCGGGATCTTCCCGAGCCCCGACGCCACCGCCGCCGAGCGCACCCTCGAGCTGGCCCAGCTCGCCGAGGTCAGCGGTCTCGACCTCGTCTCCGTGCAGGACCACCCCTACCAGGGTCGCCACCTCGACACCTGGACGCTGCTCTCGGTGATCGCGGCGCGCACCACCGCGATCCGGGTGGCGCCCAACGTCGCCAACGTGCCGCTGCGCTCCCCCGTGATCCTGGCCCGGAGTGCGGCCACGCTCGACCTGCTCAGCGCCGGCCGCGTCGAGCTGGGCCTCGGAGCCGGTGCCTTCTGGGACGCGATCGTGGCGGCCGGCGGGCCACGTCGTACGCCGAAGGAGGCGGTCGACGCACTCATCGAGGCGATCGACGTCATCCGCCAGGTGTGGGCGGGCGACACCGTCCACGCCGACGGCGAGCACTACCAGGTCAAGGGCCTCCACGGCGGTCCACGCCCGGCCCACGACATCCCCGTCTGGCTGGGCTCCTACAAGCCGCGGATGCTGCGGGTGACCGCCGACCTCGCCGATGCGTGGATCCCGTCGCATGGGGTACGCCGAGCCGCACGAGCTCTCCGCGATGAACGCGCTGATGGACGAGCGCGCCGAGGCCAACGGGCGCGGGCCGCAGGCGATCCGGCGGATGTACAACGTCTTCGGCCGGTTCGGGTCCGGCAGCGGCTTCCTCCAGGGCACCGCCCGCGACTGGGCCGAGCAGCTGGCCGGGCTCGCGATCGACGAGGGCGTCTCGACCTTCATCCTCGGCACCGACGACGCCGACGTCGTCCGCCGGTTCGCCCTCGAGGTGGCGCCCGGCGGTCCGCGACCAGGTCGACGAGGAACGCCGCCTGCGCGCAGCGCGGCGCGAAGGCCACGCCGGCCACCGACGCGCGTGGAGGAGCCCGAGGCCATCACCGTCACCCCGACCCCGCCTCCCGCCAGCCGGTTCGGCACCGAGCTGCCGTGGGACGAGACCACCCGCCCCCGCTACCCGGCACCGGCGGACGCGTCGTACACCGAGGCGCAGCAGGCCTACCCCCAGCACCTCATCGACATCCACGACGCGTTGCGTGCCGAGCTGACCCAGCTGCGTGACGTCGTCGACCAGGTACGACGCGGGCTGCTCCAGGTCGGTCAGGCGCGGTCGGTCATCAACACGATGACGATGCGCCAGAACAACTGGACGCTCGGCGCCTACTGCGAGTCCTACTGCCGCATCGTCACCGGGCACCACACCCTCGAGGACCGCAGCATGTTCGCGTTCCTCCGGCAGCGCGACGCCGACGCCGCGCCGGTGGTCGACCGGCTGGCCGAGGAGCACGAGGTGATCGCCGACGTGCTCGAACAGGTCGACCGCGCGCTGGTCGGGCTGGTCGGCGCCGAGCCGCGCGAGGCGAGCGAACGCCTCGAACAGCTCTCGAGCGCCGTCGACCTGCTCAGCGACACCTGCTCTCACACCTGTCCTACGAGGAGCGCGAGCTGCTGCACCCGTTGGCGCAGCACGGCCTGGGCTGATCGAGGGCCGCTGACTCAGGCGGCGAGGATGACGTCGCCGGACGAGGTCGGCTCCGGCGGCGACTGGTCGTCACCGTGCAGCCGTACGACGCGGAGCCGGTCGGTCACGGCGGCGCGGAGTGCCTGACGCGCACCCAGGAGTGCGTGCACCCCGATGAGCATCCAGACCAGGTTGCTCGCCATGGACGGCCAGTTGTGCACGCTGAGCGCGCTCACCGACAAGAGCGCAGCACAGGCCACGTTGATCAGCTGGAAGCGCAAGGAGTGCGCCTCCATCCGACGCTGCGACACCATCGCGTAGGCACCCACCGTGCCGACCGCGCCGATCCAACCCCCCGTGGCAGCAACCACAACCATCTCGTTCACAGGACAATGGTGACGACCGAAGTCACTTAGCGCAATTGAACTAAGTTCGACTCCGGATTAAGTTTCTCTACATGCATCTGGACCCCCGGCGACTGTCCGTCCTGCTCAACATCCACCGTGCAGGCGGGGTTCTCGCTGCTGCGGACGTCGCGCGGGTGACGCCGTCGGCGATCTCCCAACAGGTCGCGAGACTCGAGGAGGAGACCGGGATCACAGTCCTCGACCGTCAGCCCGGTGGCGCCGTGCTCACCACCGCCGGACGGATCCTGGTCGAGGCGGCCGAGCGCATCGAGTCCGAGCTGACCGATGCCCGGCGCGCGCTGGCCGCGCTGCAGGAGGACGTCACCGGAACGGTGGTGATCGCGGCGTTCCAGAGCGTCATCCAGGCGCTGCTCGTGCCGCTGGTCGAGGACCTCAAGGAGCGGCTCCCCGGACTCGACCTGCTGGTGCACGAGATCGGCGCCGAGGAGGGCGCGCGGGGGTTGCGCGAAGGTGCGGTCGACGTACTCCTCCTCGAGGCCGACAGCCCGATCGGGCGCACCTCACCACGAGGCACCCACGACGTCGCGGTGCTCGACGAGCCGTGGGTGGTCGCTGTGGCCGCGAACGCGCCCGCTCCCGCCAACCTCGACGAGCTGGCCCAGGTCACCTGGCTCGGGGTCGACCCCGCAGCCGCGGCCCACAGCGCCACCGCGCGCCTGCACGCCACGTTCGCGAAGCAGCCGCCCGTCGCGCACGTCTACAGCGACAGCGACGTCGCGATCTCGATGGTCTCCGGCGGCATGGGCGTCGCGCTGCTGCCCTCGCTCGCCCTGCTCGGCGCGCTGCGACGCGAGGGCATCCAGGCGGTCTCGATGCCCGGACTGGGCACGCGTTCGGTGATCGCACGGCACCGTCGTTCGCGCGCCGAGCCGAGGCGCGAGGTCCTCACCGTGCTCAACGAGATCGTCGAGGCAGCCGGCGAGCTCGACCTCAGCGCGGTCTGAGCCGCCGTCGTCCCTCAGTCGTCGGTGACGGTGACCGTGACCTCGATGTTGCCCCGGGTCGCGTTGGAGTAGGGGCACACCTGGTGCGCCTGCTCGGCGAGCGCGACGGCCTCGTCGTGCGGGAGGTTGGGTACGACGACCTCCAGGGTGACCTCGAGCTGGTAGCCGCCCGCGTCGTCGGGTCCGATGCCGACCAGGGCACCGACCGAGGAGTCACCGAGGTCGAGCTTGTCCTTGCGCGCCAGGGTCAGCAGCGCGGAGTGGAAGCACGCGGCGTAGCCCGAGGCGAACAGCTGCTCCGGGTTCGACGCCCTCGCCGCTGCCACCCATCTCCTTGGGCGGGGCCAGGTCGAGGTCGACGCGCCCGTCCGTCGTACGCACGTGGCCTTGGCGACCGGCGCCGGTGGACAGGGCTTCTGCGGTGTAGAGGGTCTGCATGCTGCTCCTCGGGTGTGGTTGCTGCTCACAACCGACAACCCGGTTGCCCCACGCGGGTATTCCTCGGAGCATGGCGCTGCCATGAGCGAGCCGAGACCGACCTGCCCACTCCCACCTTCGGCTGGTCGGACATGTGGGCCTCGCCGGAGGAGGACCCGCGCACCGAGGGCGGTCCGACCGACGAGCGCTCGCTGCTGCTGCGCTACCTGGCCAACTACCGGCTCACCCTGGAGCTGAAGTGCTCCGGGCTCGACGCCGAGCAGCTCGCCCGACGGTCGGTGCCGCCGTCGAACATGTCGCTGCTCGGGCTGGTGCGGCACCTCGCGACCGTGGAGCAGTACTGGTTCCGGATGGCGATGGCCGGCGAGCAGGTCGTGCGTCTCTACCGCGGTGAGGGCAACGACGAGTTCGAGGACGCGGTCGGCGACCCGGCCTGTGTGGACGCCGCCTGGACACACCTGCGGGCCGAGATCGCGAACGCCGACGACTACGTCGACAGCCACGACCTCGACAGCACGGGTCCGGAGGGCGACACGCTGCGTGAGGTGCTCCTGCACATGATCGAGGAGTACGCCCGCCACTGCGGCCACGCCGACTTCCTCCGCGAGCGGATCGACGGCCGGATCGGCCAGTAGAGCGTGCGGTGGCAACACGCGGCAGCGCGATACGGCAGGCTGGGCGCGTGTTCCACATCGGAGTCGACCTCGCCTGGGGGACCAAGCGACCCACCGGGCTGGCCGTGCTCGACGACGCCGGTCGGCTGGTGCACGTCTCGACGGTGCACACCGACGAGGAGATCGAGACCGCGCTGGCGCCGTACGCCGAGGGCGACTGCCTCGTCGCCATCGACGCCCCGCTGATCGTCAAGAACGAGACCGGCAACCGGCCCGCGGAGGCCGCGCTGAACAAGGACTTCGCGAAGTTCGACGCCGGCGCCCACCCGGCCAACACCGGCAAGCCCGAGTTCAGCGGCACCCCGCGCGGAGCGGCCCTGTGCCACGCGCTCGGGCTCGACATGAACCCGCGCTCGGGACGTGCCCGGCGCGCGATCGAGGTCTACCCGCACCCGGCGACCGTGGCGCTGTTCGGGCTCGGGCGGACGCTGAAGTACAAGCACAAGACCGGGCGCGACCTCGACCTGCTGCGCGCCGAGCTGCTCGCGCTGATGGGCTTCCTCGAGGGTCTCGCGGACGCCGATCCCGCGCTGGAGCTGGGCGAGGACAGCTGGCTGGAGCTGCGGCGCCAGGTCGAGACGGCGACCCGCAAGAGCGAGCTGCGGGTGGCCGAGGACCAGGTCGACGCGGTCGTCTGCGCCTACGTCGCGCTGTTCGCGGCGCGGCGGCCGGAGGCGACCACGACGTACGGCGACCTCGAGACCGGCTACATCGTCACGCCCACGCTCCCGCCCGGGCTCACCCCGAGCCCCCGACCGCCGAAGCCGGCCGCGATCCCGGTCGACCCGGTGCGCGAGTACGCCCTCGACCACCCCGCCCGGGTCGCCGCCGGCGAGCAGTTCCTCGCGCTGGTGACCGGGATCCTCGACGACGCGGGCATCAACTACCTCTCCGTCACCGGTCGCACCAAGACGGTGGCGTCGTACGCCGAGAAGGCGCGTCGCACCAAGGACGGCGTACCCCTCTACACCGACCCGCAGCGGGAGATCACCGACACCATCGGGATCCGGGTGATCACCTACGTGCACAGCGATGTCTCGGCCGTGGCCGACCTGCTGCACGACCAGGTGGTCGTGCACGACGACCGCGACATGGGCCGCGAGACCGCGCAGGAGGGGCGGTTCGGCTACGCGAGCCGGCACCTGCTGATCGGCCTGGACGCGGCCCGCGAGGGGCATGCGTCCTACGAGCTGTTGCGGGGTCGCAGCGCGCAGGTGCAGGTGCGCACGGTGCTCCAGCACGCGTGGGCGGAGTTCGAGCACGACATCCGCTACAAGGGCACGATGCCGGACGAGCACGCCCGCGACTTCGACCGCCGGTTCACCCTCGCGGCCGGGCTGCTCGAGCTCGCCGACCAGGAGTTCTCCACCATCCGCGACACCCTGCGCGCCTCCGCGAGCCCGGCCGAGCCGGACCTCGCCGACGAGGACCCGCGCATCGACCCGCGCGAGCTGGCGGCGTTCCTGGCCGGGCAGTACGCCGAGGCCGGCTGGTCGCGCACCGACCACTACGCCTGGATCTCCGGGCTGCTGCTCGAGCTCGGCATCACCGGCCTCGACGAGCTCGGCGAGGTGCTGCGCAGCGGCGACGAGGAACGGATCCGCGACCGGATGGGCTACCACTACCCACCGGGTGCGGTACGCCGGCTCGACGACGCCCTGCTCGCGGCGTACGGCTCGGCGTACGTCGGGCTCAGCGGCAACGCCCACCGACGCGCCGCCCTCGAGGCGCGGCTGGAGAAGCTCAACGGCAGCTGAGGATCAGTCGGCCACGTCGACGTGGACGTGGTCGCGGTGCTCGAGGATGCGCACGGTCGCCCGCGAACGTCCCGAGGTGCTGACCCGGTAGTCGCGCCAGCCCTCGTCGGCCCGCCGTGCGGTCCAGATCCGCGCGTCGAAGATGACCGTGTTGATCTCGAGCCGGTCCGCCTGGGCGACGAGGTACTGCGCGATCGCCCAGCCCCTGGTCTTGTTCCGCGGCGAGATCGGTCGCACGAAGACGTCGACCGCGCGGCCCTCGTAGTGCGCCGACCCCGGCATGTGCCCCGACCTGACTCCACCCGGCGCGAAGCCACCGTCCGGCAGGTGGCCGAAGGCCTGGTCGAGGTCCCGGCGCACGCGCTCCGCGCGGTGGGTCAGGCCGTAGCGGTCGAGGCGGTCCGACTCGGTCTCGTCGGCGCCGCCATGGGTGCAGGTCAACGCGTGCCGCGCCCGACCGGTCAGGGCCGACGCGACGATCCCGGAGTCGGCGGCGGAGAGTCCGGCCGCGCGAGCGACGTCCTTCGAGGTCGTCGGCAACGACAGCCCGAGCCGCACGGACCGGGCGGACACGCTCGCCGCCGACTCTGCCTGGCCGGTGCTGAGGTCGACGGTCCTGTCGCCCACCGTCACCTCGCACTCGGGCGCGCCGGTGAGACCACGGACGGCCACGAAGACGAGCAGCGCCACGACCGACGACCAGCACCAGGGCTGCGGCGACGAGCACCGGGCGGCGTCGCGGGTCGTGGATCAGGTCCATCGGATCAGTCTTCCGAGGCGGGCCAACCCCGACTCCGTCCTGCTCAACCGCCCCATGGGTACCGTTGGCAGCACCATTCACGAGAGGGGCAGCGTCATGATCGGTTTCCTCGCCTTCGGGCTCGTCGTCGGCGTCGTCGCGCGACTCATCAAGCCGGGTCGCCAGAACCTCGGCATCCTCGCCACGCTCGGTCTCGGAGTGGTCGGCTCGCTCATCGGTGGCACCATCGCGTGGGTCATCGGCACCGGCAGCATCTGGGAGCTGGACTTCCTGGGCTCGGTGTTCGCGGTGATCGCGGCGGTCCTGCTCGTCGGCACCGCCGAGGCCATCACCGGTGGCAACGAGCGCAAGCGGCTGACCTCCGGCTGAGCTCAGGCCCCGTCGACGAGGCAGGCACAGAACTCGTTGCCCTCGGGGTCGCGCAGCACCACGTAGGTGTCCTCGGGGTCGTCCTCCCGGCGTACCCACTCCGCACCGAGGTCGCGAAGCCGTTCGACCTGCGCGTCGACGTCGTCGGTGTAGAGGTCGAGGTGCATCTGGTCGCGCGCCGACACCGGGGACGTCGCGACCTGGAGCGAGAGGTTGACCCGCTCGCCGCGGAGGACGCGGAAGTCGTCGCCGGCCTCGCGGTGGTTGGGCACCAGGCCCAGCGCGGCGCACCAGAAGTCGGTCATCACCTCGATGTCGGCGCAGTTGACCACGGTGCTGCCCAGACGGATCCCCATGAGCGCACGCTGCCATGTCCCGACGACGGCCTACGCTGAGGGGTGTTCGACACAAGGACAGGAGGCTCATGATGAGCGATCCCTTCCTCGGAGAGATCAGGCTGTTCCCCTACACCTTCGCCCCGCACGGTTGGGCCCTGTGCAACGGCCAGGTCCTCAGCATCGCGCAGAACACGGCGCTGTTCTCGCTGATCGGCACCCTCTACGGCGGGGACGGCAGGACCACCTTCGCACTCCCCGACCTGCGCGGCCGGGTGCCGGTGTCGTCGGGTCAAGGGCCTGGGCTCAGCCAGTACGACGTCGGCGAGGCGGGCGGCGCCGAGTCGGTCACCCTGACCGAGTCGCAGCTCCCCGCCCACACGCACGCCATGAGGGTGAACGGGCCGTCGAGTGCATCGAACAACCCGAACAACCGCTATCTCGGGCGCGTCTCCACAGGCACGGCGTACGCCGGGACGACCAACGGCAAGACCCTGAAGCCTGATGCGATCGCGCCCTCCGGCGACAGCGAACCGCACGAGAACAGGCAGCCGCA
This sequence comes from uncultured Actinomycetota bacterium, assembly GCA_963797505.1. Taxonomy (GTDB): domain Bacteria; phylum Actinomycetota; class Actinomycetes; order Propionibacteriales; family Nocardioidaceae; genus Marmoricola. Next base: position 17,099 of record CAWCQB010000038.1, read on the forward strand.
CCTGGTGCTCAACTACTGCATCGCCCTCGAGGGAATCTTCCCCGCCCGCGACTGACCCGCCGTACGCCGGCCTTCTGGCTTCTTCATCGCGCTCAAGGAGACCTGGGAGCTGGTCGAGCACGAGGAGTGGCCGGAGTACGCGTTCTGGGGCCTCGTCGTGCTGATGGCCCTGCTCGCCCTCGGCCTGGTCGGCACCAGCGCGGAGCGCCAGCGTCGGGTCCAGGACAAGCAGTCGGCCTAGCCTGCGCTGCGCTTCTCGAGCTCGTCGATGAACGCGGTCGCGAGGCGCTCGTAGTCGTCTGCACCCAGCCGGATCTCGTCGCCCGGCGCGAGCCCGAGCACGGACTTCTCGGGCTGGTACTTGACGACCGTGCCGGCGTCGAACCGTCCACCGTTGCCCATCAGCGAGTCGACGAGCAGCTCGACCTCACTGAGCGGGTTGGTGTCCTTGCCGGTCATCTTGCGGATGCGGTGCACGAACGGGCGGTCGAGCGCGAGCACCAGGCCGTTGAAGTACGTCGTCTCCAGGTCGCCACCGGCGCCCGAGGAGCGCCAGTCGGCCAGCTGCTTCTTCACGGTCGCCCGAGCGTTCTCGAGCTCTTCGGGTTCGTAGCTGTTGCGGCCGAGCATCGCCGGCTCCTCTCGTCAGGGTGTCCTGAAACCTATGACGTACGACGCCCCGCAGATGTGACCGCTCGACGATCAGCCGTTCCAGGCAGCGCGGACCTGGTCGACGACCGACTCCGCCTGTCGCAGACCGGCCCTCGCGGCATCGGCCCGCTTCGCCGGGTCGAGCACGTTCTTGCCGATGTCGACGAGAGCCTGCTTGTCGGGGGTCACCACGGTGCGTGCGGGTCGCTCCCGTGCGCTCGAGCTGGGCGCGGATCGAGGTCGCCTTGCTGAACGCCTGCGGGAGCGGGGCGATCACCACGACGGTGTCGGCCCCCTCGGCCAGGTCGACGTTGGCGGTCGAGCGCATGCCGCCGTCGATGTAGTGCTTGCCGTCGATGGTCACGGCCGGCCACACCAGCGGCACGGCGCAGCTCGCCGCCACGGCGTGCACGATGTCGACGCCGCTGTCCTTGTCGAAGACCACGAACTTCCCGGTCTCCGCCTCGACCGCGGTCACCCGGAGGTCACGGTCGCCCCACTGCTCCACGCCGATGCGCGAGCGGATGACGTCGACCCGCTTCTCGCCGCCGGGGGCGTGCGCCTTCATCGACATCGCCCCGATGCGGGCACGCTTGGTGTTGCCGCTGCCGGGGAACAGCAGAGCCGGGACCATCCGCATCATCGTCAAGCCGCGACAGCTTGGCCCCGATCTCCTTGTCGGCCGGCTCGAGCTGGGTCTTGTAGAGGTCGTCGATCGTGCGGCCCGTGGTGATCTGGGCGCCCACCACCGACCCCGCCGACGTACCGATGACGAGGTCGGCCGAGGTGAGGTCGACCCCGGCGTCCGCGAGTCCCTTGAGGATCCCGAGCTCCCAGGCGATGCCGGTCACCCCGCCGCCACCGAGGACGAGTGCCCGGCGGTTCGTGTTGCTGTTCGTCATGGCTGCAACCTAGTCGGCGACCGGAACCGCGGGTCGCGACGTCCGCAGGTCAGTACGCTCGCTGCGTGGTGCGCGATGGCTGACACGTCCTCCTCGGCGTCGTGGCGCGGCATCACCTTGTGGCAGCGAGGGCGCTCGGCGCCGCTGCGCTCGTTCCTGCAGACCGAGTCCGGGAGCGCGGGCGTGCTCGTGGCCGCGGTCGTCGTCGCGCTGGTCTGGGCGAACGTCGACTCCTCGTCGTACCACTCCTTCTGGCACACCGAGCTCTCCATCAAGCTCGGCTCGCACGGGCCGTCGTACGACCTGAGGGAGTGGGTCAACAGCGGCCTGATGACCTTCTTCTTCCTCGTCGTCGGGCTGGAGACGCGGCGCGAGTTCGACCTCGGCGACCTGCGCGAGCGCCGGCGCTTCCTGCTGCCGTTCGCGGTCGGGCTGGTGGGCATGGTCGTGCCGGCCGCTGGTCTTCCTGGCGTTCAACGCGGGCCACGGCAGCGAGCAGGCGTGGGGCATCGCGATGTCGACCGACACCGCGCTGGCGCTCGGGCTGCTCGCGCTGATCGGTCGCGAGGTCCCCGACCGGGCGCGGGTGTTCCTGGTGACGGTCTTCGTCGTCGACGACCTGGCGGCGCTGGCGGTGATCGCGTTCGTCTACAGCGACGACATCACGGTCTGGCCGATCGCGCTGGCGGTGGTGCTGTACGGCGGCCTGCTGGTCGCGGTGCGGCTGCGGATGCAGCAGCGCTGGCTGTTCCTGCTGCTCGGCATCCTGATCTGGTCGGCGCTGATGGCCAGCGGGGTCGACCCGCTCGTCGCCGGGCTGGCGATCGGGCTCGCTGCTCCGGCGTACACGCCCAGCCGCGGCGAGCTCGAGGAGGCGACCGGCCGCGTGCGGCAGTTCCGCGAGGAGCCGACGCCCGAGCTCGCCCGCACCGCGACCGCCGGACTCACCTCGACGCTGTCGCCGAACGCGCGGCTGCAGGCGTTCTACCACCCGTGGACGAGCTACGTGATCGTCCCGCTGTTCGCGCTGTCGAACGCCGGCATCGGGCTCGACGGCGACTTCCTGCGGCATGCGTACGCCGCGCCGGTGACCCTCGGCGTGCTCGTCGGCTACGTGGTCGGCAAGCCGATCGCCGTGGTCACGACGTCGTGGGCCGTCACCCGGATCAGCGGCGGCCGGGTGCGGCCACCGATCGGCTGGGCGGCGGTGATCGGCAGCGGCACCATCTCCGGGATCGGCTTCACCGTGGCCCTGCTGATCGCCAGCCGCGCGCTCGACGGCGTCGAGCTCGACCAGGCCAAGCTCGGCGCGCTGACGGCGGTGGTCGTCTCCGCGGTGGTGACCGGGATCGTCTACCGGCTCGCGGCCCTGCTCTCGCCCGACCGCAAGGCCAAGGCGCTGCTCGGCGACACGACCCTGATCCAGGACCTGATCCCCGAGGTCGACCCGAACTGCGACCACATCCGCGGGCCGATCGACGCGCCGATCACGGTGATCGAGTTCGGCGACTTCGAGTGCCCCTACTGCGGCCTCGCCGAGCCCGTCGTACGCGACCTGCTCGAGGACACCGACGTCCGCTACGTCTGGCGACACCTGCCGCTGACCGACGTACACCCCCAGGCGCAGCTGGCCGCCGAGGCAGCCGAGGCCGCGGCAGCGCAGGGCGTCTTCTGGGAGATGCACGACCTGCTGCTCGCGCACCAGGACGACCTCGAGGGCAAGGACCTGATGCGGTACGCCGAGCAGCTGGGCCTGGACACCGAGCGCTTCCACGACGAGCTCAAGGCCAGTGCGCACCAGAACCGGGTCGCCCAGGACGTCGAGTCGGCGGACCTCAGCGGTGTCTCCGGGACGCCGACGTTCTTCGTCAACGGCCAGCGCCACTACGGCGCCTTCGACCTCGACACGCTCTCTGCCGTCATCAGGACCGCCCGGGAACAGCTGCGCATCAGGTGATCCGTGGCGCCGGCCGGACCACCGACGTGGACGCGGGCGTCGTAGGCGAGGCGAGGTCGTTCCCGATGCGGGTCCGTCCTCGATCCGGACGTCGAGCCCGACCTCGAGCGTGTGATGGCGTCCGCGCCCGTCCAGCGCCACGGTCAGCTGTCGAGCCGGGGGCGGTGTCGGTGACGGTGAGCAGGCCGCGGTAGGTGTCGGTGCGGACGGTGAGGATCGCGACGTACTCCTGGTCACCGAGCGGGATCAGCCGCTCGCATCCCGGGATCGACGCGCTGAGCACCTCGGGGTCGTGCAGTGCCTGCCAGACGTCGTCCGGCTCGCCTGCCACATGGTGCTCGTCGGTGTACCGCATCCTCGGCTCCCTCTGCTGCTCAGAGGGACAGGAGGCCGAGCCGGGCCCGGAAATACCTCGTGGCGGTCACGCGTTCACGAGTGGCACCTTGAGGTCATGGACATCGAAGCAGAACAAGCAGGTCCTCGAGCGCGGTTCGACCGATTGCTGGGGACCGACGATCTCAGCACCCTCGACGAGCTGTGCACGCCCGACATGGTCAACCACGCGCTCGCACCGGGTCGTCCGGCGGGGCTCGCCGGCACCCGGGAGTTCCTCGAGACGATGGGCCGGAACCAGATGACGCACGAGGGCTGGGACGAGCTCGTCGTCGTCGGCGAGGGCGCCCACGTCGTGCAGTACGGCGTCCGCCACGGGCAGTGGCACGGCGGCACGTTCATGGGCATCGAGGCCGCGCCGGGCCCCTACTCGCGCGGCTTCGCGGCGATGTACCGCTTCCAGGACGGCCGCATCGCCGAGCGCTGGGCGGTGCGCGACGACCTGACCATGCTGCGGCAGCTGGGCGCGCTCAACGGCTGATGCGCTGGACCACGCCGTCCTCGGTGCCGGTCACCCAGAGGGTCTTCGCTCCGGGCGCCACCGCCACCGTGTCGGGCTGCCGCACGGTCGGGTAGCTGGCGATCACCTTCGGCTGGTCACCGCTGACGTCGAGCCCGACGAGCCGGTTGCTGCCGGTGAGGGTCACCCACGCCGTGCCGGTCGTCGGGTCGCCGGCCACGCCGTACGGGCTGCCCTTCAGCGCGATCGACCCGACCTGCTTCAGCGGGTCGAGGGTGTAGAGCAGCACCTGGTTGCCGCGGGTGTCGGTCACCGCGATCCGGCCTCCGCCGACGAGCACCCCGTGGGTCGGGCCCTTCCCGGCCGGGACGCGCGCGACCCTCTTGTCGGTGTCGAGGTCGTACGTCGTGACGGTGTAGTCGCCGACGTCGACCGCCACCGCGAGATGGCCGGAGGCGAGCACGCCGCCGGGCTGCCGCAGGTCGGTGAAGGTGTGCACCACCCGCCCGCGTCGTACGACGGACATCGAGCCGCTGAACTCGTTGCCGACCAGCACGTCGCCGGCGTCGGTGCCGGCCGCGTCGTGCGGATGGCGTTGTACGTCGGTGGCCCGCATCCGTCCCGTGGCCAGGTCGACCTCGAACACCTTGTCGGCGGTCTCGCTCGGCACCAGCACCGTCCCGCCCTGCGGCGTGATCTGCAGGTGGCGGACCTTGCCGGGAAGGCCGATCGAGCGACGTACCCGGAGCGTGTCGGGGTCGAGCACGAGCAGCCGGTAGGGATCCCGCACGGCGACGACGAGCGAGTCGGTCTTCGCGTCGTACGCGATCCCCTGCGGCGACGGCGCGACCTTCTGCGTCGTACCCGCCGGGGCGGTCGTCAGCGCCGGTGAGGTCGCCGGCTCCGCCGCCTGCTTGCCGTCGTCCTTCGCGGCGGTCCCGGAGCCACAGCCGGCGAGCGCCACCAGCCCCACGGTCACGGCGAGGGCAAGGGCGGGGAGGGGCCGAGACATGCGCCCAACGTAGGCATCCCTACCCAGCGGTATCTCAGCGACGCCTCCGCCCCTCCTCCTCGCATGGACCGGGGGCACGTCCGTCCGGGCGCGTCAGACACCTCACGAGGAGTGCTCATGACCGACAGACGTTTGGAAAGCATGGAGGGCCAGCAGCGACGCATCGAGGTCGCTCGGCCGGCGGACCCTGACCTGGGACCGCTCGCGAAGCTGCCGGGGAGGTGGGTCGGCCAGGGCCGCGGCTGGAACATGATCGCGCTGCCGTTCGCGCCGGGCCCGCTGGACTACCGGCTGCTGCTGAACCAGTACGACGAGGAGCTGAACTTCACGCTCGTCGACAAGGGCGTGCCCAACCGCGGCGTCTCCGCGAACCACGCCCAGCAGCACGACCAGTTCGTGGTGACCCTCGACTACGAGCAGGTCATCCACCAGGTGGCCGTCGTCGACGAGCCCGCCAGCACGGTGACCGGTGCTCCGGGTGCCGCGATCCACCACGAGCCGGGGCTGTTCCTGAACATGCTCAACCGGATCCCCGACGGCTTCGACATCGCCCGCCTGGCGACGATCCCCCACGGCGACGCGGTGCTCGCGCTGGGCAAGAGCTCACACGTGAACGGGCCGCCGGTGATCAAGGCGGTCGACGGATTGCCGGTCGGGGTGAACCAGGACCTGGTCAACAACCCCTACCTGGCGCCGTACAAGCACTTCCACGACAACCCGTTCAAGGGCAACGTCGGGCTTCCCGGGCTTCCCCGGCTTCGACCCGACGGCACCGCACCTGTTGCTGCAGCTCGCCAACAACGGGCTCACCATCACGAGGACGACGGTGCTCGACCTGGACACCTCCAACCCCACCGGCGGGATCAAGAACATCCCGTTCGTGGTCAAGCAGGCCGACGCCGCGTCGATGAAGTCGACGTTCTGGATCAACGAGCTGGCGCCGGACGGCGACGGCAACGTCGAGCTGCAGCTGCAGTACCTGCAGATCGTGATGCTCGACTTCTTCCCCCGCCGTGACGGCCTTCCCGGCCGGATCAGCTGGCCGCACGTCAGCATCAACACGCTGACCAAGGTCTCCGACGAAGCAGCCACACCACGCGAGATCGTCACCGGCTGAGCACGACCTGGCGGTGGGACCGGCGCGTTCGGTCCCACCCCGGTCGGTCGCCGATCCGCCCGGGGCCACCGGCTACGAATCCCTGTTGAACACGACCATCCGCTCGACCCGAGGAGGTGCGACATGACCAGTCTGGTCACCGACATCATCGGACTGAGCGTCCTGCCGCACGTGTCACCGGCACGCGACTGCGCGTGTGGACAGGCGCTCGACTGCTGTCACACCACGCACTGCCCGCGCTGCGGCATCACGCTGCAGGCTGCCTGACCTCTCAGTAGCCGCGGTGTGCGCGGATGCGCGCCTCCGGCGTGGGTACGACGGTGGCGCTGCGCTTGGCCGCCGTCTCCGGCAGACCGGCCGGCTTCGACGGCGTGAACAGCCAGGTCTTGAAGAACCCACCGAGGTTCTTGCCCGAGACCTGTTCTGCCAGGGCGATGAACTGCGCGGTGCTGACGTTGCCGCCGGCGTGCAGCGCGGTCCAGCGCTTGAGCAGGTGGAAGAAGTCCGCGTCGCCGATCCGGTGTCGCAGGGCGTGGAGCGTCATCGCGCCCCGGTCGTAGACCGGCCCGTCGAAGAAGTGGTCCGGACCCGGGTCACCGATCGACGAGCTGCCAGAACGGGTCGTCGGCCGGGATGGAGGCGTCGGCGTCGAAGAACTCCTGGACGGTGCCGTCGCCGTGGTGCGCCGACCAGAGCCACTGCAGGTAGGTCGCGAAGCCCTCGTTGAGCCACGTCTCGCGCCACGTCGCCACCGACAGGCTGTCGCCCGTCCACTGGTGGGCGAGCTCGTGCGCGACGATGCCGAGGGCGTCCGCCGGTGGCTCGAGGAAGATGACCTGGCTGTAGATCGGCCGGGTCTGGTTCTCCAGGGCATAGCCGAGGTCGGGGTCGTCGTCGACGATCCCGCCGGCCTGCTTGAACGGGTAGGGCCCGAGCACGCTGGAGAGGAACCGCAGGATCTCCGGCTCCTGGGCGAAGGCGCGCCTGCGCCCGCTCGCCGAGGCTCGGGGTCGGGTCGGAGCTCGCCACGCGCCAGTCGGCGGGGTTGCCGGGGCTGCCCGCCGGGGCGCCGGGCACGGTCCAGCCGTCGAGGGTGTTGCCGTCGTTCTCGAAGGAGGTCGTCCCCTGTCCGCCGGGTCCGACGATGTCGTCGACGTACGCGCCCGGGAAGGAGTAGACGTCGTCGGTGATGTCGCTCAGCGAGAGGTCGACCTGGTGCCCGGCGTACGGCGTGAGGTCGACCGTCCACGTCTCGTAGCCGTCGCTCCTGCCGGTTGCTGCGTTCCAGGCGCCGGTGCTGCCGGTCGGCGCGCAGCCGCCGCTGCCGTCGTCGCTCTGGTAGTGCGCCAGGAAGGGGTGGATGGTCAGCCAGTAGGGGCAGCTGTTGCCGGTGCTGGTCGTCGTGTGCCCGTTGAGGTCGGGCAGCGTGGTCCAGCTGGACGTGCCCACGCGATGGGCCTCGACGGTGAAGAAGTCCCAGTCGGGCTCGTTGTTGCGTACGACGTGGAAGGTGAGCTGGCCACCGGTCGCGGGCACGGTGAAGCGACGGGTCAGCCGCTTGTAGCTCGAGTCGTCGCCACCGGAGACGGCGTACTTCGAACCCGTGCGCGGCTTCGGCTTCTGCAGCAGCGAGGAGTCGACGGCGTCGTAGAACGAGCATGCCGTCGCGGCGGTAGGAGGTGATCGCGAAGTGACCGGTCGTGGCGGTGGCGAGGTAGGACGCCATCGGCTCGGTCTCGCGCCACCGGTAGGTGGTGTGGCTCCCGGAGGTGTGGGTGCCGACCAGCGCGCCGTTGGACGACCGCCTGCAAGCCCGCGGGGCACGGTGATGTCGACGGCGTACGTCGCCTTGTCGCTCGGGTGGTCGTTGACCGGGAACCAGGACGCGGCGACGTGCGGCTCACCGATCACCAGGGCTCCGTCGGAGGTCGGGAAGACGCCGCCCGGGACCTGCGCCTCCTCCTCGATGACCTCCGGCACGCCGTGGTAGCGCGACCTCGACGCTGAACCGGTGGCCCTTCCGCACGGCCTTCTTCGGGGTGACCTTGAGCTCGTGGTCCGTCCGGGTCCACGTCGCGGCCTGGCCGTCGACGCGCACCGCGTCGACGTGCAGGCCGACGAGGTCGAGGTCGAAGCGGGAGAGCGCCTGGGTGGCCCTCGCCGTGATGATCGCGCGCGCCCGTCGAGCGCATTCGCTGCCTGGCTGGTAGCCGATCTGCAGGGCGTAGTGCGCGACGTCGTACCCACCGTTGCCGTCCAGCGGGAAGTACGGGTCGCCGATCCCGGGTGACCCCGGACTCGGCGGCGCACCCGGTGCGGCGACGGCCCCGGTGGCCGGCACGGCCAGGAGGACGAGTGAGGCAAGGACAGCGGTGATGGCACTGCGCATGGCGAGATCCCCTCTTCTTCGTCGAACCTGTCACTCGATCCGGAGAGGGGTCAACGGGCGGGACGCCGCTGGTCTGGACAGCCTCGGAGTCATGCGGCTAGAGCCAGCCGTGGTCGCGGGCCACGAGGGCGGCCTCGGTCTTGTTGCGGGTGCCGGTCTTGCCGATGGCGGCCGAGAGGTAGTTGCGCACGGTGCTCTCGCTGAGGAACAGCCGCCCGGCGATGTCGGCGATGGTCGAGCCGTCCTCCGCCGCCGCCAGCACGTCGCGCTCGCGGGTGGTCAGCGGGTTGGCGGCCGAGCGCAGTGCCGAGCCGGCCAGCTCCGGGTCGATCACGGTGGCTCCCGCGGCGACCCGGCGGATGGACTCCGCGAGTCCCTCGGCCGGCTGGTCCTTGACCAGGAACCCCCGGACCCCGCTGGCCATCGCGCGCTGCAGGTAGCCCGGCCTGCCGAAGGTGGTCACGATGACCACGCGGCACTCCGGCAGCGACCGCGACAGCTCCTCCGCGGCGTCGAGGCCCGGAGACGTGCGGCATCTCGATGTCGAGCAGGGCGACGTCGGGTCGCTCCCGCAACGCGGTGGGCACGATGTCGGCGCCGTCCGCCACCTCGGCGACGACCTCGAGGTCGGGCTCGAGCCCGAGCAGGACGGACAGCGCGCCGCGCATCATCGCCTGGTCCTCGGCCAGCAGGATCCGGATCACGGTCGCGCGCCCAGACGGGACGGGATGCTCGCGACGAGCCGGAACCCCGTGCCGGTGGAGGAGGTCTCCACCTGGCCGCCGGCCGCGCGCAGCCGGTCGCGCAGACCGTCGAGGCCACCCGCCCGAGCGGCCGACCCCTCGGCCGGTCGGGTCGGGTTGCCCACGCCGTTGTCGACGACGACGAGCTCGATGTGGTCGCCGTGCTGGCTCACCGCGATGGAGCAGCTGTCGGCGCCGGAGTGCCGCAGCACGTTGGTGATGCCCTCGCGCAGCGCCCAGGCCAGCACGGCGCCGGCATCCTCGGGCAGGTCGGCGTCGTCGGCGTCGATGGTGGCGCGGATGCCGGCCGCCTCGAGGGCGTCGCGGGCACCGAGCAGCTCCTCGGGGAGGTTGGGCGCTCGCATCGCGTCGACGGCCTGCCGTACGTCGAGCAGGGCCGTGCGGCCGACCCGTTCGATGTCGGCGGCGTGCTCGGCTGCCGCGTCGGGATCGGTCGCGACCAGCCGGCGTACGGCCTGGGCCTTGACCACCATCACCGACAGGGTGTGCCCGAGCAGGTCGTGCAGGTCGCGGGAGAACCGCTCGCGCTCCTCGGCCACGGCGACGCGGGCCAGCTCCGCGCGCGTACGGCGCAGCTCGGCCACCGTCTCGAGCAGCCGGGTGAACGCCGTGTTGGCGAGCAGGGTCGAGCAGACACCACGAAGGCCTCGCTCCAGGCGCGGGACCCCTCGTGCGGGGTGACCCGCCAGCGGCCCAGCCGAGGCATCGACAGCACGACGGCTCCGGCCAGCGCCAGCCAGCGACCGCGCAGCACCACCGGCAGCGCGTTGCCGACGAGGATCCAGGTCGGCAGCCACTGGGCGTTGCCGTGCGTGGCGCCGGCGAAGCGTCGCCGCGACCAGCGTGCTGAACGCGAGGTAGGGCGCCGGTCCTGCCGGCCGGGGTGGCCGTGAGGCCGATGACGACGGCGCAGCCGGCGATCACCACGACCAGCGCGAGGTGGAAGGCTGCGTGCCAGCCGTGGCCGAACGTGAGCAGCGGCCCGAGCAGCAGGAGGGGTGACCAGACCAGGACCGCGATGTTGCGCTGCCACGGTTGCTCGGCGGCCCTCCACACGGCGCTCACGCTACGCCGTGGCGACGGCTGAACCACGCACCGAGAACCACCGTCGCGCCGACGACCAGGTGCAGGCTGGTCAGCGCGACGCCGGACATCGGGTCGGCCGCACCGAGCGGGCCGAGCAAGGAGACCAGCCACACGGCGCAGGCGACGATCGTCCACGTCCGCAGGGCACGTGGGCTGCCGCCGCTCCAGGAACCGAAGCAGCCCGAGCCCGGCGACGGACACGACGGCGGCGGTCACCAGCACGCTGACCAGGCCCACCTGGTGCGTGTCCTGGCCGCTGCGTACGGCGAGGTCGGAGCCGAGCGCGCGCCACCCCAGCCAGGTGAGCCCGGCCAGGCCGGTCGCGAGCACGGAGATGGTGTGGTCGACGCCGTGCCGGCTCCGGGCCGGGTCCGGTCGTCGTCGGGTGGGTGTCGGTGTGTGTCATGGTCCTTCTCCTCCGCCTGCGCCCGTGGATCGGGCGACGCGTTCCACGCTAGGAACGCGCGGCGGCCGAGGGCAGGGAGTTGCGTGCCGATCCGGCAGTGACATTCGTACCGGCTACGGTCGAAGCCATGCGCGCCATCACCTACACGCACCACGGAGATCCCGACGTACTCACGCTCGTCGACCGCCCGATGGCCGAGCCCGGTCCCGGAGAGGTCCGCGTGCGGATCCACCGGTCAGGGGTCAACCCCACCGACTGGAAGTCCCGGCAGGGCAGCACGTCCGGCAGCGCGGTCGACCCGCCGCAGGTGCCCAACCAGGACGGTTCCGGTGTCGTCGATGCCGTCGGCCCCGGCGTGGAGGAGGGGCTGGTCGGGCTACGGGTCTGGGTCTGGGAGTCGGCGTACCAACGTCCTGAGGGAACCGCGCAGGAGTTCGCCCTGGTCCAGCGTCGCAACCTCGCCCTGCTCCCCGACGTGGCCTCCTTCGACCTCGGCGCCTCGCTGGGCGTGCCGTTCCTCACCGCCCACCGGACGCTGACCGTGACCGAGGAGGGCCCGCTGCGCCTCGGCCCCGGCACCCTGCAGGGCCGGACCGTCCTGGTCTCCGGCGGAGCCGGCGCCGTGGGCAACGCCGCGATCCAGCTCGCGCGCTGGTCCGACGCGCTCGTCATCACCACGGTGAGCAGCCCCGAGAAGGCCAACCTGGCCGCGCAGGCCGGCGCCGACCACGTCATCGACTACAGGCAGCAGGACGTCGTGGCCGAGGTGCGCAAGATCGCTCCCGACGGCGTCGACACGATCGTGGAGGTGGCCGCCGCGGCCAACGCCGAGATCGACAGCCGCGGTCATCGGCCTGCACGGGTCGGTCGCGGTGTACGCCGACGACGGCGGCGCGCCACTGTCCCTCCCGGTCCGCCCGCTGATGGTGCCCAACGCACGCTGGCAGTTCGTGCTCGTCTACACGGCTCCCCACGACTGGAAGCGGCGCGCGGTCGACGACGTCTCGGCCGCCGTGCTCGACGGTGCGGTGCGGGTCGGCGAGGACGCGGGCCTGCCCCTCCACCACTTCCCGCTCGAGCACACGGCCGACGCCCACGCCGCGGTCGAGGGCGGCGCGATCGGCAAGGTGCTCGTCGACGTCGCCGACTAGAGAGCTCAGTGGGCCATGTCGACGAAGCGGGAGTAGTGGCCCTGGAAGCTGACCACGACGTCGCGGGTGGGGCCGTTGCGGTGCTTGGCGACGATGATGTCGGCCTCGCCGGCGCGGGGTGACTCGCGCTCGTAGACGTCCTCGCGGTGGAGCAGCATCACGATGTCGGCGTCCTGCTCGATCGAGCCGGACTCACGCAGGTCGCTCATCATCGGGCGCTTGTCGGAGCGCTGCTCGGGACCACGGTTGAGCTGCGAGAGCGCCACGATCGGGACGTCGAGCTCCTTGGCGAGCAGCTTGATCTGGCGGGAGAACTCCGAGACCTCGACCTGGCGGGACTCGACCTTCTTGCCGCTGCTCATCAGCTGGAGGTAGTCGATCACGATCAGCTTCAGGTCGTGGCGCTGCTTGAGCCGCCGGGCCTTCGCCCGGATCTCCATCATCGTCATGTTGGGGCTGTCGTCGATGAACATCGGGGCGCTGGAGACCTGGCCCATCTTGGGACCGAGCTTGTTCCAGTCGTCGTCGTTCATCTCCCCCTTGCGCATGTTGTTCAGCGGGATCTTCGCCTCGGCCGAGAGCAGGCGCATGGTGATCTCGGTCTTGGACATCTCCAGGCTGAAGATCACGCTGGTCAGGTTGTTGTGGATCGACGCCGCGCGGCAGAAGTCGAGGGCGAGCGTCGACTTGCCGACCGCGGGACGCGCCGCGACGATGATCATCTGGCCGCCCGTGAAGCCGTTGGTCAGCTCGTCGAGGTCGGCGAAACCGGTGGGGACGCCGCCGCCCGAGCCGTCCTTGTTGGAGATCGCCTCGATCTCGTCGAGGGTGCCCTCCATGATCGCGGAGAGCGGCGCGTAGTCCTCCTGCTGGCGCTTCTCGCCGATCGCGTAGATCTCCTGCTGGGCCACGTCGACGGTCTGGTCGACATCGCCCTCGCCGGCGTACCCCATCTGCGCGATCTTGGTGCCGGCGTCGACCAGCCGGCGCAGGATCGCCTTCTCGCGCACGATGGTCGCGTAGTAGCCCGCGTTGGCGGCGATCGGGACGCTGGCCGAGAGCGTGTGGAGGTACGGCGCCCCGCCGACCCGACCCAGCTCGCCACGACGGTTGAGCTCGGCCGAGACCGTGACCGGGTCGGCCGGCTCGCCGCGGCCGTAGAGGTCGACGATCGCGTCGTAGATGGTCTCGTGCGCCGGGCGGTAGAAGTCGGCGCCACCGATCTGCTCGTTGACGTCGGCGATCGCGTCCTTGGAGATGAGCATCGAGCCGAGCACGCTCTGCTCGGCGTCGGAGTCCTGCGGGGGCATCCGGCCCGACCAGTGCTCCTGGTTGCCGCTCACGTCGTCGCTGAGGTAGGTGGGGTAGGTGTCGGTCCACGACTCGCTCGTCGCGACGGCAGCGCCGCCCTCCGAACCGCCCGGATCGGTGTCGCTCATCCCACTGGCCCCTTCCCTCACATCTGTACCAGCAGGCTAGGACCCGCCACCCACAATTCCTGGAGCACCCAGAAGTCGCCCGGAAGTCGCCCGGAGCGTCGCAGGACCTACGCTGGATCCCGTCAGATCCGGTCCCGGGCGACCCCGATCGGCTGACACTAAGCGCGGCGACGGGCGGTCACCAAGCCCTTCATCCACAGGCATCTGTGGATAACCCTGTTGATCGTGTGGAACACGCCGCCACTGAGGTGCGCGGCCTGTTGGCGGCCCTGTGGACGCAGAAATACTTCTGCGCCGGTAACCGGCCTCTGACCTGCGGTTTCGCTGTTTCCCGGCCTGTGGAGGAAAGTTTTCTGGCCTGCTGGTATTCACCGGCTCGTCATCTGGGATCGCCGTGTTTGTTTGTCGACAAAGGCCGCCCGCAGACCGGGATACCCACAACCAAACCCGGGTTTTGCACAGGTTTTGCTGGCGCCTAGCCTCACCTCCGTGATAGTGACCGGTCGCCCATCGCTGCTCGGGCCGCAGGTCGGGCGCTGGTCGCGCCCAGGACCGCGAGATCCTGCGCCTGGCGGTCCCCGCCTTCCTCGCCCTGGTCGCCGAGCCGCTGTTCCTGCTGGCGGACTCCGCGATCGTCGGCCACCTGGGCACTCCGGAGCTGGCGGCGCTCGGCATCGCCTCGGCGGTGCTCGGCACCCTGGTCAGCCTGTGCATCTTCCTCGCCTACGGCACCACCGCGTCGGTCGCGCGCCAGGTGGGCGCCGGCAACACCCGCGGGGCGCTCGTGCAGGGGATCGACGGGCTCTGGCTGGCCACCCTGATCGGGGCACTGGCCACGCTCGTCGTGCTGCCCCTGACCGGTCCGATCGTCGCGCTCTTCGGCCCGGGCGAGCGGGTGGCCGAGCTGGCGGCGACGTACCTCCACCTGGCCCTGCTCGGCGCCGTGCCGCTGCTGCTGATGCTGGCGGCCACCGGGGTCCTGCGCGGGCTGCAGGACACCCGCACGCCGCTGGTGGTGGCGGTCGCGGGCAACCTGGCCAACATCGTGCTGAACCTCGTGCTCGTGTACGGCGTCGGCGCGTTCGACGGGTTGGGCATCGCCGGATCCGCGCTCGGCACGCTGATCGCCCAGCTCGGCTCGGCTGCGGCGCTGGTGGCCGTGGTGGTCCGCGCCGCCCGTCGCGAGCAGGCGCAGCTGCGGCCGGACCTGCCCGGGATCCGGCAGGCGGGACGGGCCGGCGTACCCCTGATCATGCGGACGCTGATGCTGCGCGCCTCCCTGCTGGTGATGACGTACGTCGCCGCCACGCTGGGCGATGCCGACCTCGCCGCCATGCAGCTCGCCCTGACCATCTGGACGTTCCTCGCCTTCACCCTCGACGCCGTGGCGATCGCCGCGCAGGCGATCACCGGGCGCTACCTCGGCGCCGGTGACGCCCCCGGCACCCGTGCCGTGACCAGCCGGATGGAGCGCTGGGGCTGGCTCAGCGGCATCGTCACCGGGCTCGGCCTCGCCGCGCTGGCACCGTTCCTCGGCCCGCTGTTCACCGGCGACCAGGTGGTGCAGGACCTGCTCGTGCCGGTGCTCCTCGTCGCCGCGGTCGCGCAGCCCGTCGCGGGCATCGTGTTCGTCCTCGACGGGGTGCTGATCGGTGCCGGCGACGCCGTCTACCTCGCCTGGGCGCAGCTGGCCACGCTGGCGCTGTTCGCCCCGGCGGCCTGGCTGGTCGGCGGCCAGGGCCTGGTCTGGCTCTGGGTGGCGTTCTCGGTCTGCTTCATGGGCGGGCGCGCGGTGACGTTGATCCTGCGCGCCCGCGGCGACCGGTGGATGCGGCTGGGCGCCTGACCGGGCGCCTAGCCCTTCTCGGCGAGGAACTTCCGGATCGCCTCGCGCGGCCGGTCGGTGATCTCCGGGCCATGGGTGAACGCCGCGACGGCGTACTCCACCTCGCCGAGCTTGTGCGCCGTCTCCTTGGTCATCGCGAAGTTGGTGCACAGGAACTTCATCGGCCAGCGGCGGCCGAGCACGTTGAAGATGGCGTCGCCGGTGATCAGGGTCCCGGACTCCTCGTGCAGGTAGGACGCGTGCCCCGGCGAGTGGCCCGGCGTGTGGATCACCCGGATGCCGCCGGCGAACGGGCACCACCTGGCCGTCGCCGAGCTCCTCGCCCACCGTCACGGGCGTCAGCTTCGGGTCGGGGAACCGGCTGAACAGCTTGCCGAACCTGATGGTCTGGTCGCGCGGCGGCTGCGTGCCGGATGCGGACGTACTCCGCGTCGTCGGCGTGCACGTCCACCGGGCGACCGGTCTCCTTGGCGACGTACGCCGCACCGCCGGCGTGGTCGGGGTGGCAGTGGGTCAGCATCAGCCGGGTCACGTCGCTCGGGTCCGAGCCGACCGAGCGCAGCGCGGCGATCACCTTCTTGCCGGACTGGGCGATGCCCATGTCGATCAGCGTCACCTGCCCGTCGTCGTCGCGCAGCATGAAGCCGTTGACGAAGTCGCCGATGAGCGGGATCCGCCAGACCCCGGGCGCGAGCTGGACAGCAGGAGGCTTGGCCATGAACGCGGAGCCTACGCTTGCGGCCATGCGGTTGGGCTCACCACTTCAGAAGGTCGCCATGGGGATGGTGATCGTGGTGCTCTTCGCGTACTTCCCGGCCAAGCCCTCGCCGGACTGGCAGCACTACGACGCGCTCGCCGACCCCGTGGGCTGGCTGCTCGTGCTCCTCGGGATGGCGCCGCTCGTCCGGGTCGACGACGCCTTCGCCACGAGCCGCTGGCTCGCCGTGCTCGCCGGCGCCGTCAGCATCCCGATGTGGTTCCCCCAGCTGAACCACCGGCTCGACGCGTCCGGGGAGTGGTTCGCCTCGCTGCCGCAGATCGTGTTCTGCCTGCTGCTGTCCCGGGAGATCGGGATGCTGGGTGCGGCGCAGTCACCGCGCGACCAGTACGTCGCGAAGCGGTTCGGCCTGCTGGTGTGGGGATTCGGCCTGGTCGCCGTACTCCCCGTGATCACCCTCGGCGGCGGCGTCGACCAGCTCGCCGGCCCGACCCAGCTGGTCTCGCTGCTGGTCAGCGTGCTGTTCATCTACTCGCTGTTCCGGGTGCACCGGCGCGAGTGGCTCGGCGGACCGGGGCCCCTGGAGATCCATCCGGCGCGGCCACGCGAGCCGTGACGCAATCACGACTGCGGTACGAAACTGGCGCGATGCGACCAAAGTTTCAGTCGCATCGCGCCAGTTTCACGACACGTGCTGTGAAACCGCCGGACGATCAGGCGGAGACGACGTTGAGGCTGACCTGCGCCTCGACCTCGTCGTGCACCTTGACGGTGACGGTGTGCGCACCGAGCGACTTGATCGGGTTGCCCACCACGATGGTGCGCTTGTCGACCTCGGCGCCGGCCTCGGTGATCGCGGTCGCGATGTCGGCAGCGGTGACGGCGCCGAAGAGGCGACCGCCCTCGCCCGCGCGGACCTTGACGTTGAACGTCGAGCCCTCGAGCTTGGCCTTCACCTCGGCGGCGTGGTCGGCGTCGCGCACCGAACGGGCGTCACGGGACTTCTTGATCGACTCGATGGTCTTCTCGCCACCGCGGGTCCAGCGGATGCCGAAGCCGCGCGGGATGAGGTAGTTGCGGCCGTAGCCGTCCTTGACCTCGACCACGTCGCCGGCGCCACCGAGCCCGGTGACCTCCTGGGTCAGGATGAGCTTCATCTTCTCTCGATCCTTTCTCAGCGTGCCGTGGACGTGTAGGGCAGCAGGGCGACCTCACGGGCGTTCTTGACGGCCGTGGCGACGTCGCGCTGGTGCTGCACGCAGTTGCCGGTCACCCGACGCGCACGGATCTTGCCGCGGTCGGAGATGAACTTGCGGAGCAGGTTGGTGTCCTTGTAGTCGACACCGGTCGCCTTCTCCTTGCAGAACTGGCAAACCTTCTTCTTGGGCTTGCGGATGACTGCCTTTGCCATTGTGGTGCTCTCCTTCAGTGAGCCCGGCTCGTCGCCGGAATGGTCAGCGTAGCGGAATGGACTGTTCAGTTGTTGCGTGTCAGTTGCTGTGGATCAGAAGGGGGGCTCGTCGGAGCCGCCGCCGCTGGCCCACGGGTCGTTCTGCTGGGCCGGCTGACCGCCGCCCTGGCCGCCGCCCTGGTTGCCGCCCCAGGAGCCGCCCTGGCTGCCGCCACCCTGCGGCTGACCGCCGCCGGACTGGCCGGCACCGGACTGGCCGCCGCCGACTGGCCACCCTGGGCCGGGCTGGAGGCCCACGGGTCGTCCCCGCCGCCGCCCTGGCTGCCGTAGCCGCCGCCTCCGCCGCTGCGCTGGACGCGCGCGACCTTGGCAGTGGCGTACTTCAGGCTGGGGCCGACCTCTTCGACGTCGAGCTCCACGACGGTGCGCTTCTCACCCTCGCGGGTCTCGTAGGAGCGCTGCTTGAGCCGCCCCTGGACCACGACGCGCATGCCCTTCTGGAGGGACTCCGCGACGTTCTCCGCGGCCTGCCGCCACACCGAGCAGGACAGGAACAGCGCCTCGCCGTCCTTCCACTCGTTGCTCTGGCGGTCGAAGGTCCGCGGCGTCGACGCGATCCGGAAGTTGGCCACGGCCGCACCCGAGGGGGTGAAGCGGAGCTCGGGGTCGTCGACGAGGTTGCCGACGACGGTGATGACTGTCTCGCCTGCCATGTGTGGGTCTCCCTGGTTCTGCCTGAGCTGGACGGACGCTTCTGGGGTCAGTGAGCGTCGGGACGGATGACCTTAGTGCGAAGCACCGACTCGTTCAGGGTGAGCTGACGGTCGAGCTCCTTGACGGTGGCAGGCTCGGCCTGCAGGTTCACGACGGCGTAGATGCCTTCGGCGTTCTTGTCGATCTCGTAGGCGAGACGACGGCGACCCCAGACCTCGACGTTGTCGACACTGCCTCCGTCGTTGCGAACGACGTTGAGGTACGTGTCGAGCGAGGGCTGAACGGTGCGCTCCTCGAGGTTGGGATCGAGGATGACCATGAGTTCATAGGCACGCATAGCGTTCTCCACCTCCTTCGGACTCAGGCGGCCACGGCGTTTCCGTGGCAGGAGGGCTGATGCGGTGTTGCGACTCCCATCGGGGGAGCGCGACGCGCAAGGCTACCAACCGGGCGGCGTCCCCGCGAAATCGTCATCCACAGGCTGCCGGCGGCGGCTGACCATCCGGAGGAGCAGCACGTTCAGCAGCGCGGCCCCGACGAGCGCGCAGCACCCCGATGACGTCGGTGGTGACCGCGAACCAGGGTGCGAGCTCTCCGGACGTCGACTCGTGGCAGCACCCCACCCGGCGTGCACCCGCCAGACCCGCTGCTGCTCGAGGGGTTGGCGCCCGGAACGAGCGCGAGCAGGCCGTAGGCCAGGTAGAAGCCGGGGACGGCGACGATGCTCGTCGGCAGAGCCAGCGCAGCCGCCGTCAGGATCGCCGCGGTCGAGTCGGCGGCGAACCCGTACGTCGCGATCGCGCCCACCGTGAGCACGTACGCCGCCTCGAGCGTCGTCCTCACGGGTGCGCCCTCGCCAGCGGGATCACGGCTGCCCGACCGATCGCCGTGGCGATGCCCAGGACCAGGGCCGGCAGTCGCCGAGACGTCCGGGTGTACGCCGGACCGGAGCCCTGACGGACGGGCGAGCGGCTCCGACGGTCTCCGCGAGCGCCAGGCGGGATCACGGCGGCACGGCCGACCGCGGTCGCAGCCCGAGGACGAGCCGGCCCAGGTCGACGCCACCCGGTCAGGCGAACAGCACGTGCCGACAGCCACTCGACCAGACCGGCGGCGAGGACGTGCACCGCCTGCGAGCGGACCCGCAGGCAGCAGAAGTGCACGATCGGGATGCCGACCAGGGCCAGCGGGATCGAGAAGAAGAACGCGAAGAACACCACCACGACCATCAGGCCCAGGTAGCCGCCGAGTCGCCCGACGGGTCGCTCAACGCCGGCAGAGCGACGGCCAGGGCGGCCACGGCGGCCAGGTCGGCCAGCACGTAGCCGCCGACGCCCGGCGACCCGACGCCCTCCCACCACCGCAGCGGTGCCTGCGTGGCCACGGTGCGTCACGACGACCGCCGCTCGGGCACGACGACGTCGAGCACGCGAGCCCAGCTGCTTGACCAGCGAGGAGGCGCCCGGGAGCCGGGCCACCCGGATCGCGCTGCCGAGCATGGCCACCGAGCGCTCGATGAGCTGGGTGGTGCGCTCCTGGGCCGGGCTGGTGTCGATCACCCAGTAGAGGGTCACGCTCAGGTGGGCCAGCCAGAGCAGGTCGGGCAGCACCGGCGCCAGCTTCGCCGGGACCGACGGGGAGGCGCCCTCGACCACGTCGCGGTAGATGGCCATGGACAGCTCGCGCGCCCCCGACGACTCCTCGCTGAACGGGCTGACCGTGGCTCCGGGAACGATCGCGGTGCCCACGAAGGCCGAGCCGAAGCCGTGGTACGGCGCCATCACCTCGATGCCGGCCCGCTCCACGGCGAGCAGCCGCTCGGTCAGCGAGCCACCGCCCGGCGAGGACCTCCGCGCTGCGCTCGCGGTGGGCGACCTGGATGCGGCGGTAGAACTCCTGGACGAGCTGGTCCTTGCTGGCGAACCAGTAGTAGGCGTTGCTCGGGGCCACGCCGGCCTCGGTCGCGATCGCGCGCATCGTCGTCCCGGCGTACCCCCGCTGCTCGAAGAGCTTGATGGCGGTGTCGAGGATGTGCTGGCGGGTGTCAGCAGGCATGGAACTGATCCTTGAACATGTTCAAATCCTAGTTGAACATGTTCAAATCCGCCAGTGCCCAGCCCGCCGACGGACGCCCTCCCGCGGTGTCAGGGGTCGCCGCCTAGGGTGGGCGCATGGCCAGCAGCATCGTGATCGGAGCCCACGTCGAGCAGACCGACCCCGTCGCCGAGGCGACGGCGCGCGAGACCACGCTGGTGCAGTTCTTCCTCGGCGACCCCCAGGGCTACAAGGGCCCCGAGATCCGCTACTCCGGTGGCGCCGACGGCCTCAAGGCCGATGCCGAGAAGGCGGGGGTCGACCTCTACGTGCACGCGCCCTACATCGTCAACGTCGCCACCACCAACAACCGCATCCGCATCCCGAGCCGCAAGCTGCTCCAGCAGCACATGGACGCCGCTGCGTCGATCGGCGCCAAGGGCCTGATCGTGCACGGCGGCCACGTGAACAAGGACGACGACCCGGCGACCGGCTTCGACAACTGGCGCAAGGCGGTCGAGGCCACCGACATCAAGATCCCGCTGCTGATCGAGAACACCGCGGGTGGCGACAACGCGATGACCCGTCACCTCGACCGGATCGCCGGGGTCTGGGAGGCGATCTCCGCGGCCGAGGGCTTCGAGGACGTCGGCTTCGTGCTCGACACCTGCCACGCCTGGGCCGGCGGCATCGAGCTGTCCTCGGCGGTCGAGAAGGTGCGCTCGATCACCGGTCGCATCGACCTGGTCCACGCCAACGACAGCCGCGACGCCTTCGACTCCGGTGCCGACCGGCACGCCAACTTCGGCGCCGGTCAGCTCGACGCCGACGAGTTCGCGGGCGTCGTCCGCGACGCCGGCGCCCCGGTGGTCTGTGAGACCCCGGGCGGTGCCGAGGAGCACCGGGCCGACTTCGCGTGGCTGCGCGAGCACGGCGTCTGACGCTCAGCCGTCGCGGCCTGCTGGCCACGGCGGCGGGTGCGCTCGCCGCCGGCTGCGGCAGCGAGCCTCCCCGGGCGGCAGGGTCGAGGCGGGTCCGGTACGGCGACGACCACGCCCACCAGTTCGCCGACCTGCGCCTGCCCGACGGCGACCCGGTCGGCACCCTGGTGCTGCTGCACGGCGGCTACTGGAGGCCCGGCTACGACCTGGGCCAGCTCGACCCGATCGCCGAGGTGATGACGCGGGCCGGCTGGGCCACCTGGAACGTCGAGTACCGACCCATCGGCGACGGCGGTGCCTGGCCCGACCCGATGACCGACGTGGCCCTGGCCGTCGACCGGCTCCGGCGCGAGCACCTCGCCTCCGGCGTGGTCCTCCTCGGCCACTCCGCGGGCGGCCAGCTGGCGGTGTGGGCGGCCTCCCGCACCGCGCGCACGCCCGGCGGTGCGCCGCAGGTCCGGCCGCGGGGCGTGGTCTCGCTGTCCGGCGTGCTCGACCTGACCCGCGCGGCGGGCACGCCCGGCTCCAGCGTCCCGGTGGACGAGTTCGCCGGCGGCGGGCCCGAGCAGCAGCCCGAGCACTACGCGCTGTCCGACCCCACCCTGCTGGTCCCGGCCGCTGCCCGGTGTGGGCCGTGCACGCCGCGGACGACCAGGTCGTCCCGCTCGTCCAGGCCACGTCGTACGTCGCCCACGCCAGGGCCGCCGGCGCCCGGGCGGAGACGGTGACCGTGCCCGGCGACCACTTCAGCCTGATCGACCCGCAGGCGCCGTCGTTCCCGACGATCCGCGCAGCTGGTGACCCGGGCACGCGCCTGAAACCCGCGGGTCCCCCTCCCGTTAGGCTCGCGGCGTGACCTCTTCAGCCGTCGGTGCCCTCAGCGTGCGCACGATCACGGCCGAGGAGCACCTCGCCTTCATCCGGTCGGTCACCGCCCGCGACGGGGGCTCGGCGAGCTTCCTGCAGACCCCCGCCTGGGCCGCGGTGAAGCCCGAGTGGACCGCCGAGTCGATCGGCTGGGTCGCAGGGAGACGAGATCGTCGGCGCCGCGCTGGTGCTCTACCGCCAGCTGCCGCGGGTCAAGCGCTACCTCGCCTACCTGCCCGAGGGGCCGCTGCTCGACTGGTCGAGCGACAACCTCGCGGCCTGGCTCGACCCGATGGCCGCGCACCTGAGGGCGAAGGGCGCCTTCGGCATCCGCATCGGCCCCCCGGTGGTCACCCGCCGGTGGAGCGCGGCCCAGGTCAAGGAGGGCATCGCCGACGACGCGGTGCACTCGCTGACCAGCGTGCCGCCGACCGACCGCGACCAGGTCGGGGCCAGCGTCGTCTCCCAGCTCGCCGAGGCCGGCTGGAAGCCGCAGTCGGTGGCCGGCGGGTTCGCCGCGGGCCAGCCGCAGTACAACTTCCAGATCCCCCTGGTGGACGCCGAGGGGAACCCACGCTCGGAGGACGACGTCCTACGAGCCATGAACCAGCAGTGGCGCCGCAACATCAAGAAGGCCGCCAAGGCCGGCGTCGAGGTCGAGCACGGCACCCGCGCCGACCTCAAGGCCTTCCACGAGCTCTACGCCCACACGGCCACGCGCGACCACTTCACGCCGCGGCCGCTGAGCTACTTCGAGACCATGTTCGACGCGCTCGGCGCCGAGGAGCCCGACCGCATCCGGCTCTACCTCGCCCGCCACGAGGGCGACCTCGTCGCGGCCACGATCTGGATCCGGGTCGGCGCGCACACCTGGTACTCCTACGGCGCCTCCTCCACCGAGAAGCGCGACGTGCGCGGCTCCAACGCGGTCCAGTGGCAGATGATCCGCGACTCGCTCGCGGCGGGGGCACACGTCTACGACCTGCGCGGCATCACCGACACCCTCGACTCCGACGACAGCCACGTCGGCCTGATCCAGTTCAAGGTCGGCACCGGCGGCGAGGCCGTGGAGTACGCCGGCGAGTGGGACCTGCCGCTGAGCAAGCCGATCTACAAGGCCTTCGACCTCTACATGAAGCGGCGGGGGTGAAGGTGACTCGTGGCGCTGACCCTCTACGTCGACGGTGACCGTTGGCGCACCCACCTCACCGACGTCCTGACGCGCAACCCGGGGCTGGTCCCGGTCGCCAAGGGCAACGGCTACGGCTTCGGCCTGCACCGCCTCGCCCGCAAGGCCGAGTGGCTCGGCGTCGACACCCTCGCCGTCGGGACCTACGACGAGCTGCGCCCACGTCAGCCAGCGGTACGACGGGTCGCTGCTCGTGCTCACGCCCTGGCGACCCTTCGCCGGTGCCTCGACCGACCCGCGGGTGATCCACACGGTCGGCCGTCTCGAGGACCTCGAGGCGCTGGCCGAGCAGGGCCGGTCGACCGGCCAGCGTCCCCGCGTCGTCCTCGAACGGATGACCTCGATGCTGCGCCACGGGTTCAGCGCCAAGGGCCTGCGCGACGCCGGCCGGGCGATCGCCGACGGCACCGGCGTCGAGGTCGAGGGGGTGGCCCTGCACCTGCCGCTGGCCAAGATCTCCCACCTCAGCGAGGTGGACCGGCTGATGAACGACGTCGTGGCCGCCGGCCTCGACAAGCGCGGCACCGGCGGGCCGCACCATCTGGGTCTCGCACCTGACCGACGCCGAGCTGGACACCCTCGCCGCGCGCTACCCCGACTTCACCTTCCGCCCGCGCATCGGCACCTCGCTGTGGCTCGGTGACCGGGGCGCGCTGTCGGTGCGCGCCACGGTGCTCGACTCCCACCCGGTCGAGCGCGGCGACACCTACGGCTACCGCGGCCGCTCGGCTCCGCGCGCCGGCACCATCCTGGTGGTCTCGGGCGGGACCTCCCACGGCATCGGGCTCGAGGCCCCGACGGGTGACGCGACCCTGAAGGCCAGGGCGGCCTCGATCGCGCGCGGTGGTCTCGACGCGGCCGGGTTCGTGCGTTCGCCGTACACCGTCGGCGGCAAGCAGCGACTGTTCGCCGAGCCCCCGCACATGCAGGCCTCGATGCTGTTCATCCCCGCCGGCGCCGCGGTGCCGGCCGTCGGCGACGAGATCGACTGTCGGGTGCGGTTCACCGCGACCACCTTCGACGCCGTCGAGGTCAGCTGACGGCGAGCCGCTCGGCCTCGGCCGGCGGCTCGTCCGCGGCCACCGGGTCGTGCTCGGGGCGTACGACGTCGCGCACCACCATCGCGACGAGGTAGAGCTGCGCCGCCACCCGGATCCAGATCGCGATGTCGTAGACGGGCGCCCCGCCGCCGACGGCCTCCTCCAGCCAGCCGCCGAGGTACATCCACACGGCGGCGAGGTAGACGAGCTCGCCCGCCTGCCAGATCAGCAGGTCGCGCCACCGCGGCCGGGCCAGCACGGCGAGCGGCAGCAGCCAGAGCACGTACTGCGGCGAGTACACCTTGTTGACCAGCAGGAACCCGGCCACGACCAGGAACCCCAGCTGCGCCAGCCGCGGCGTACGCGGTGCGCGCAGCCCGAGCACCGCCACCAGCACGCAGACGGCACCGAAGAGCACCCACGACCACAGGTTGATGGTGTGCACCGAGAAGGTGTGCCCGTGGTGGGTCAGCGCCAGCCACACCGACCCGAGGTCGGCGCCACGCTCGGAGTTGAACTTCCAGAACTGCCGCCACTGGTCCGGGCCGCTCAGCCAGCCGGGCAGGTTCACCACCGCCCAGGTGCCCGCCGCGGCCGCTGCGGCGACGAGGGCCTCGCCGAGCCGGCGTCGTCGCCAGGCCAGCACGAGGATCGGGCCGAGCAGGAAGAGCGGGTAGAGCTTGGCGGCGGTGCCGAGCCCGATCATCACGCCGGTCAGCACGGAGCGGTCGCGCGCCCAGGCCCACAGGGCGCCGGCGACGAACGCGACCGACATCAGGTCCCAGTTGATCAGCCCGCTCAGCAGCAGGACCGGGGACAGCACGAACGGCAGCGCGTCCCAGGGCCGCCGCGGATCCACCCCCGCCAGGAACCACGTCGCCAGCAGCCCGAACGCCCCCAGCACGATCGCGGTCACCAGGAAGTAGGTGTTGACCTCCTTGGTCATCCCGGGCAGCGACCACAGCGAGGCCGGGTCCTGGTGGTGGCGCTCCACGACCGGTGGCGCCGACGGGATGGATCTGGGTGATCTTGGCCGTCACCCACGCGAGGTAGGAGATCCCGACGGGGTACTCCATCACCTCGTAGCGCCCGTGGTTGTCGGCGTAGGGCCACAGGCCCTCCGCGAAGCCGCGGCCGGTGTAGAGGTAGGGGATGTCGGAGTAGCACGCCTTGCCGTAGCGGGCCTCGTTGTTGGCCCAGTTGGTCTTCAGGCAGGGCTGGTGCTGCACCACCGCGAGCGCGAACACCACGGCGAACAGCGCCAGCAGGATCCGGACCGGCACCCACCAGCGGTGCGGGCGGGCATGGCGCCCGAGCGGGCCGCCGACGACCTCGCTCATCGAGCGCGCGAACGGGTCGGTGCGGGTGGGCGCGACGACGTCCTCGGGCCGCGCCCCCGGCCCGGCTCCGCTCATGGGGTCGTGCAGGTGGGGTCCGTCGGGTCGCACTGGCCGCCGCCGCCGCCGCCGTTGCCGCCGCCGTTGCCGCCGCCGTTCCCGGGCTGGCTCGGCGGAGCCTGCGAGGGCGGCGGCGCCGGGGTGTTGGTCGGCGTCGGCTTGGTGTTCTTCGGCTTGGGCTTCTTGGTCGGCTTCGGCGGCGGGGTGTACGGCGCGTGCCCGTCGGCGGGCGCCTCTCCGTCGACGAAGGCTGCCGGCGGGAAGTCCGCGGAGTCGATGCCGTCGAGCACGGCGTCCATCAGCGCGGTCCACGTGCGGGTCGGGTAGTCGGCACCGAAGTAGCTGGGCATGTAGCCGTTGAGCGCCCCGTTGCCCTTGCCGCGCACGTACATCACCGCGGTCGAGACCTGCGGGGTGTAGCCGACGAACCACGACGAGGAGACGTCGCCGTCGGCGTTGGTGGCCGTGCCGGTCTTGCCGGCGGCCGGCCGGCCGAGCGCCTGCGCGTTCGCGCCGGTGCCCGCCTTGACGACCTGCTGGAGGGCGTAGCTGACGTCGCGGTCGATGTCGTCCGGGATCGCGCGGTCGGTCTTCCGGGGCGCCCGGTAGAGCACCTTGCCGTCGGAGGCGCGGGAGACCTTCTTCACCATGAACATGTCGTGGTGCACGCCGCCGTTGGCGATCGTCGCGTAGGCGTTGGCCATGGTGATCGGGCTGACGGTGGCGGACCCGAGCGCGATCGCGTTGTTGGCCTCGAGCCCGGGTGTGTTGCGCGGGATGCCCATCGCCACGGCGGTCTTGAGGATGTCCTGCGGTCCGTTGGGCAGCGACTCGGTGAGGTCGGAGTACGCCGTGTTGACCGACTCCTCGGTCGCCTTGAGCAGGCTGATCGCCGAGCCGTAGTTGGTGCCGCCGCCCTCGCCCTCGTTGACGACCTTGCTGCCGTTCTCGAAGGTGTACGGCGAGTTGCCGTCGAAGGTGTCCTTGAGGCTGAACCCGGCCTTGAGACCGGCCGCGAGCGCGAACGGCTTGAACGCGGAGCCGGGCGAGCCGCCCAGCGCAGCCCAGTTCAGCTGGCTGTCGAGGTAGTCCTGCCCGGCGTAGAAGCCCAGCAGGGCGCCGGTCTTGACGTCCACCGACGCGGTGGCGACGTGCAGCTTGTTCAGCCCGTCGGGCCGTTGCGCGGCCACGGCGTCCTGGGCCGCCTTCATCGCCTTCTTGGTGAAGGTGGTCTCGACGCGGAGCCCACCGGACTCGATCTCGTTCTCGTCGAAGCCGAGCCGCTGCAGCTCCTTCTTGACCATGGTCAGCATGAAGCCGCGCTGGCCGCCGTACTGGTTGTCGGCCTTGGCCTTGGCGACGGCCGGCAGCTTGCCGTAGTACTTGTCGGCCTCGGTGGCGTCGAGGTTGCCCATCGAGACCATGCCGCGCAGCACGTAGTCGTAGCGCTCGACCAGCGCGTCGTGTCCCGCTGCGCCGCGGTCGGGGTTGAGGTAGTTCGGGCGAGTTCAGCACCGCGGCGAGCATCGCCGACTCGGGCACGGTCAGCTTCTTGGCCGGCTTGCCGAAGTAGGCGTTGGACGCGGCCTGTACGCCGTAGGCGCCGCGGCCGAAGTAGATGGTGTTCAGGTAGCCCTCGAGGATGGTCGCCTTCGACTTCTCCTGCTGGACCTTCAGCGAGAGGAACGCCTCCTTCACCTTGCGCGAGAGCGTGCGCTGCTGGTTGAGGTAGAGGATCTTCACGTACTGCTGGGTGATCGTGGAGGCACCCTGGGTGGCGTTGCCCTTGGCGTTGGAGAACGCCGCGCGCAGGATGCCCTTCGGGTCGATGCCGCTGTTGGTGTAGAAGGTGCGGTCCTCCGCGGCGATGGCGGCGTCCTGCATCGACTGCGGCATGTCGGCGAGCGGGATCGACTCACGGTTCTGCTCGGCGAACCGGCCGACCTTGGAGTGGCCGCCCGAGTAGTAGACGTAGGTCGACTGGGCCTCGAAGGCCTTGTTGGCGTTCGGGATCTCGGTGTTCTGGTAGGCGAAGTAGAAGACGCCGATCAGCACGAGGAGGCCGGCGAGCCCGACGATCGTCAGCCAGGTCAGGACCTGCTTGAGGCGGCGGAACCTGCGGTTGTCCTTCTTCTTGCCGCCACTGCCGCTGCCGGTCCCGTTGCCGCTCTTGCGGGACCCGCCCCCGGAACCTCCGGCGCCGGCCGTCGAGCCCTTGCCGGGCCCTGACGTCGCCCGTTTGCCGGGCGAGGCGCTGCTGCGGTTGCCGCTCACTGATCACTCTTTCTCTGGGGGCACAGTGGTCTGCACAGAGGTTACGGGGTGGGCGGACACCCGGAATCCCTCTTCCGCTGCGGGAGTGGCGATTCGCACACGATATATCGATGCGATAGGTTGAACCGATAGGAAGCTCCCCTCGCGGGAGCGACGTCGATCCAGGAAGCAGGCAGCACGTGGCGAGCAAGGGGGCGACCCTCGAGCTGGCAGTCCTCGGACTGCTGCACGACTCGCCGCTGCACGGCTACGAGCTGCGCAAGCGCCTCAACCTGCTGCTCGGCTGGACCCGCCTGCTGTCCTACGGCTCGCTCTACCCGGCCCTCAAGCGGATGCTCCGCGCCGGGTTGGTGACCGAGGTCACGACGGACTCCCCCGGAGTGTCGCGCCGGCAGCGGATCGTCTACCAGATCACGGCCGCCGGGTCGGAGTACTTCGCCGGCAAGATCACCGACGTCGGCCCGTCCGCCTGGGAGGACGAGGACTTCAACATGAGGTTCGCGTTCTTCTCCCGCACCGACTCCGAGGTGCGCCTGCGCATCCTCGAGGGCCGGCGCTCGCGTCTCCAGGAGCGGCTCGACCGAGCCCGCACCAACCGGGGACCCGCGGGCACCGACCGCTACATCAGTGAGCTGCAGCGCCACTCCATCGAGTCGGTGGAGCGGGAGGTCCGGTGGCTGACCGACCTCATCGCCGCAGAGCGCGCCGGGCCCGAGCCTCGGCCCGGTGCCGGGACGCCCCGGCCGGCGAAGACGCCGGCGACGCCGACCTCAGCCAGCCGCAAACCATCCAGTCGCACACCAGATCAGCGCACCCAGCACAAGAGCGTGAAGTGAGGGAAACCATGTCATCGGTTCGAGTAGCCATCGTGGGAGTCGGCAACTGCTGCCAGCTCCCTGGTCCAGGGCGTCGAGTACTACAAGGACGCCGACCCGTCGGGGGGCGTGCCCGGCCTGATGCACGTCACCTTCGGCGACTACCACGTCTCCGACGTCGAGTTCGTCGCAGCGTTCGACGTCGACGACAAGAAGGTCGGCAAGGACCTCTCCGAGGCCATCAACGCCTCGGAGAACAACACCATCAAGATCTGCGAGGTGCCGCACGCTCGGCGATCGAGGTCCAGCGCGGCCACACGCTCGACGGGCTCGGCAAGTACTACCGCGAGACCATCGAGGAGTCGGCGGCCGACCCGGTCGACATCGTCCGTGCGCTGCGCGAGTCCGAGGCCGACGTACTCGTCTCCTACCTGCCGGTGGGCTCGGAGCACGCCGACAAGTTCTACGCCCAGTGCGCGATCGACGCGGGCGTGGCCTTCGTCAACGCGCTCCCGGTGTTCATCGCCTCCGACCCGGTGTGGGCCAAGAAGTTCGAGGACGCCGGCGTCCCGATCATCGGCGACGACATCAAGAGCCAGGTCGGCGCGACCATCACCCACCGCGTGATGGCCCGCCTGTTCGAGGACCGCGGCGTCACGCTGGACCGCACCTACCAGCTCAACGTCGGCGGCAACATGGACTTCAAGAACATGCTCGAGCGCGACCGCCTGGAGTCCAAGAAGGTCTCCAAGACCCAGTCCGTCACCTCCAACCTGACCGGCGCGCTGGCCAACAAGGTCTCCGACCGCAACGTGCACATCGGCCCGTCCGACTACGTGCAGTGGCTCGACGACCGCAAGTGGGCCTACGTCCGGCTCGAGGGTCGCGCCTTCGGTGACGTGCCGCTGAACCTGGAGTACAAGCTCGAGGTGTGGGACTCCCCCAACTCGGCCGGCATCATCATCGACGCGATCCGCGCGGCGAAGATCGCCAAGGACCGCGGCATCGGTGGCCCGATCCTCTCGGCCTCGTCCTACCTGATGAAGAGCCCGCCGGTGCAGCGCCCCGACGACGAGGGTCGCGCCTCGGTCGAGGCGTTCATCAGGGCGACGTGGAGCGCTGAGGAACGAAGCGCTCCACGTACCGACCGCAGGTTGAGCGAGCCCGCGGCTGAGGGACGAAGCCGCGACGGCGGGTCGAAACCCGGCGACGTCGAGCGCTGAACCGCCGTCACACCCGTCTGAACGGCCGCAGGACCTGTCCTGCGGCCGTTCGGCGCGTTCGGACACGGAAATTTGAACCCGATCGGGTCATCGACAACGGTCTGCAGGTGTCCTAGGGTTCGGCCATGAGCGAAGGCACGCCTCCTCCACCCCCTCCTGAGAACCCGGAAGGCGGAGCGCCTCCGCCGTACGGCCAGACACCGCCTCCAGCGGGCCCTCCAGGTGGGTCCGCGCCACCGCCACCTCCACCTCCGCCGCCAGGTGCGCCCGGTGGGTACGGCGCCGCACCGCCGCCGCCTCCCGCGCCCCCACTGGGCAGCGGTGACTACAGCCCGACCGACGCCTTCTCCTACGGATGGGGCAAGTTCAAGGCCAAGCCGGGCGAGCTGCTCGTGCCCGATGCTGGTCGTGCTCGGTCATCGTCATCGTGCTCGAGGTCGATCATCCAGATCGTCCTCCGGGCAACCCTGCTCGGCACCCACGACTGCACCACGACGGTCCTCGGCACCCAGGTCACCGACCCAGTGCGGTCCCAGCTTCTTCGTCTTCCTGCTCGGCACCGGCATCGGCGCCCTGCTCATCAGCCTGATCCAGCAGTCGCTGGGCGCCGGGCTGATCA
The DNA here is from genome assembly GCA_963797505.1 of uncultured Actinomycetota bacterium. Lineage (GTDB taxonomy): Bacteria > Actinomycetota > Actinomycetes > Propionibacteriales > Nocardioidaceae > Marmoricola. The sequence continues at coordinate 47,914 of CAWCQB010000038.1, forward strand.
AGAACGCGCTGCACATCGCCGACGGCCGGCCGGCGTCGATGGGCGAGGTCGGCACGTGGGCCGGCAACGGCAAGGTGATCGTCGGCCGCGCTGATCGTCGCCGTGGCGACCTTCGTCGGCACGCTGCTGTGCTATCATCCCCGGCATCATCGTCGGCTTCCTGCTGAACTGGACGATGTTCTACGTCGTCGACCAGGGCATGGAGCCGATGGACGCGGTCAAGGCGAGCGTCAAGTTCGCGACCGACCACCTCGGCAACACGATCGTGTTCTACCTGCTCGGGATCGTCGCGTTCGTCGTCGGCGCCATCCTCTGCCTGGTCGGACTGCTCGTCGCCGCACCGGTCGTGCTCATCGGTGCCGCGTTCACCTTCCGCAGGCTCAACGGCCAGCAGGTGTCGCCCGTAGCCTGAGCGCGTGTCCGACCTGCACTGCCCCGCGACGCTCGTCGTCGCACGTCATGCGAAAGCCGCCTTCGTCGAGACCTGGTTCTCCGACGAAGGCGGCTCGCTGACGTCTGAGGGTCGCGCCCAGGCGGTCGCGCTGGCCGAGTCCCTGCACGGGCGCCGCGTCGCTGCGGTCTGGTGCAGCGACGCCTCCCGCGCCGTGCAGACCGCGGAGATCGCCGGAGCGCGGCCTCGGGGTCGGCGTGACGGCGTGCAAGTCGCTGCGCGAGGTGTTCATCGGCACCCTGATGGGCAAGCCGTTCGACTACGGCCGGATCGAGGCCGTCTGCGAGCAGTGGTACGCCGGGTCGCTGGACGCGCGCTTCGAGCAGGGTGAGTCCGGCGCCGACGTGGTGGCCCGGCACCGACGGCAGCTCGAGGAGATCGCCGACCTCCACCGGGGCGAGACGGTGCTCGTGATCGGGCACCAGACCGCGCTCGGACTCGTCGTACCCACCCTGGTGCCGGACCTCAGCTTCGACTGGACGCGCAGCAACGAGCTCGCGAACACCGAGTCGCTCGAGCTCGAGAACGACGCCGACGGCTGGGTGCTGCGTCGGTGGGGTGGCCACCCCTTCTAGACGGCAGAGCCTAGGCGGCCGCGGCGCCCTCGGCCTCGGCCTTGATCCGCGACAGGGTCTGGGTCATGCCCTGCTCGAGCCCGGTGGTGAAGTCGTCGACACCGCCGAGCACCGCGTTGGTGAGCTTGACCGAGAGGTCGGAGATGCCCTTGGGTGCCTCGCGACGCTGGACCAGCCGGGTGCCGCCGTCGCTGGTGGGGATCAGGGTGAAGCTCCAGATCGTCCAGTTCTCGCGGATCTTGAAGGCGACCTTCTGCTCGGGCACGAACTCGGTGACCATCGCCTGGGTCGGCCAGAACAGCAGGCCCTGCCGGTTGATGTTGATCAGCTTGGCGCCCTCCTGCATCACGCCGCCGCGCACGATCGTCTTGCGGCACTGCGGGCTCCAGCGCGACATGTTGCGCAGGTCGGAGACGAGCTCCCAGACCGCGGCAGGAGGAGCGGCGATCTCGATCGAGACCTCGATGGGCGCGACGTCGGTCAAGGGCACGGGCTTCTCCTGGCTGTCGGCGGCCCGTCGCGGGTCAGCGCGGGCCGTGGGTGTTCAGCCAGAGGATAGGTTCCGGCATCTCGGGCGTACCGCCCACGTCTCGCATCGCGGCCAGCGACTTCCCCGTGTAGACGGGCTCGAGGAGGAGTTCGTCACGTTCGGCGTCGGCGACGGCCGCCATCGAGGCGGGAGTCGGGTCTCCGTAGGTCTCGCCGAGCCAGTCCGTGCGCATCGTCACGTTGACGGGCCGAAGGGGCGCCACGTCGATCGAGGCGCCGCGTTCGCGCAGCAGGTCGGCGGTGCGGTTGGCGAGGTCCGCGATCACCGGAGCATCGAGCGGGAAGGTGTCGTTGACCACCACCCCGAAGACCCGGGTGCGCAGTCCGGCCAGCCGGAGCCCGAGGGCGAGACCCGCCGCGGTGCCACCGGACCCGACCGCGGTGACGACGCTGGCCGGCTCGGGAAGGAGCCCGGCCTGGACCTGTCCGGCGATCTCGAGCGCCGCATCGACGTACGCCGTGGCGCCGAAGGGGTTGGAGCCGCCGGCGGGGAGGTACCACGGCATCCGCCGGTCGCGCAGCGTCGTCCTCGCCACCAACCAGGGTGCGGCGAGCTTGAGGCGCCGCTGGTCGCGGTAGCGGTGCAGCTCGGCCCCGCTCGCCGCGAGCCGCGCGGAGCTGCTCGCGCACGTGGTCGTCGACCGGCTGGTCGACCAGCCCGAGCATCGTGCGCAGGCCGTGGTCGCGCCCGTAGAGCGCGGCCGCCAGCCCCCAGTGGGTGCCGATGCCGCCGACCGTGAACAGCGTGCGTACGCCGCGCCGGTGGGCCTCGGGGATGATCCACTCCAGCTTGCGGACCTTGTTGCCGCCCCAGCCGCCGTCACCGAACCGGCTCTCGTCCTTGAGCCACACCTCGATCCCGGGCACGAGGTCCTCGTCGAGACGCCGCACCGGCGTGGGGGTGGCGCCGAGCCGCAGGTGCTCGAGAGTCAACCCGGGCAGGTGGTCGTGCAGCAGTGCCATGCGCCCAACGGCGCCCTCGGCCTCGGCCTTGATCCGCTACAGGGTCTGGCTCATGCCGTGCTCGAGCCGGAGGTGAAGTCGTCGACACCGCCGAGCACGGCCTTGGTCAGCCGGACCGACACGTCGGAGATCCCCTTGGGTGCCTCGCGCCGCTGGACGATGCGGGTGCCGCCGTCGCCGGTGGGGCTCAGTGGGAAGCTCCAGATCGTCCAGTTCTCACGGATCCTGAAGGCGATCTTCTGCTCGGGCACGAACCGGTCACCATGGCCTGGGTCGGCCAGACCAGGAGGCCCTTGCGGTTGATGTTGATCAGCTTGGCGCCCTCCCGCATCACGCCGCCGCGGACGATCGTCTTGCGGACTGCGGGCTCCACCGCGACATGTTGCGCAGGTCGGAGACCAGCTCCCAGACCTCGGCGGGCGGGGCGGCGATCTCGATCGAGGCCTCGATGGGGGCGACGTCGGTCAGTGGCACGGGTTGCTCGTGGTGTCGGTGTGTCGGCGCGGTTCAGCGCGGGCCGTGGGTGTTCAGCCAGAGGATAGGTTCCGGCATCCGGGGCGTACCGCCCGCGTCTCGGATCGCGGCCAGTGACTTCCCCGTGTAGACCGGCTCGAGGAGGAGTCCGTCACTTTCCCCAGCCGAGACGGCCTCCGTCGAGGCGGGAGTCGGGTCTCCGTAGGTCTCGCCGAGCCAGTCCGTGCGCATCGTCACGTTGACGGGTCCAGGGGTGCGAGGTCGATCGAGGCGCCGCGCTCACGCAGCAGGGCGTCCGTGCGGTTGGCCAGGTCGGCGATCACCGGTGCGTCGAGCGGGAAGGTGTCGTTGACCACCACGCCGAAGACCCGGGTGCGCAGCCCGGCCAGGCGCAGCCCGAGGGCGAGGCCGGCGGCGGTCCCACCAGACCCGACCGCGGTGACGACGGTGGCCGGCTCGGGGAGCAGGCCGGCTCGACCTGCCCGGCGATCTCGAGCGCCGTATCGACGTACGCCGGGCCCCGAAGGGGTTGGAGCCACCGGCCGGGAGGTACCACGGCATCCGCCGGTCGCGCAGCGTCGTCCTCGCCACCCACCAGGGCACCGCGAGCTTCAGGCGCCGCGCGTCCCGGTAGCGGTGCAGCTCGGCCCCGCTCGCGCGCAGCCGCGCCAGCTGCTCGCGGACGTGGTCGTCGACCGGCTGGTCGACCAGCCCGAGCAGGGTGCGCAGGCCGTGGTCGCGTCCGTAGAGCGCCGCCGCCAGCCCCCAGTGCGTGCCGATGCCACCGACCGTGAACAGCGTACGTACGCCGCGACGCCTCGCCTCCGGGATGATCCACTCCGGCTTGCGGACCTTGTTCCCGCCCCACGGGCCGTCACCGAACGGGCTCTCGTCCTTCAGCCACACCTCGATCCCCGCCACCAGCTCGCCCTCGAGCCGCCGGACTGGCGTCGGCGTACTCTCGAGACTAAGGTGCTCGAGCGTCAGCCCGGGAAAGTGGTCGTGCAACAGGGCCATCCGCCCATCCTGCCCGGAC
>CAWCQB010000039.1:0-375593 GCA_963797505.1 uncultured Actinomycetota bacterium
TCAGGATCGCGTTAGGACGCCCGCTCGATGTGAGCCCGCACCCCGTCGTCGTCGAGCCAGCCGTGCTGCTCAGCGTACTCCAGCATCTTCTCCAGGCCACGCCGCCACTCCGGATCGCCGGCGCGGTCACCGGCGAGCCGTTCGAGCTGCTCGACGGGCACCCGGGCGTGCTCGGCCTCGCGGACAACGATCTTGAAGCTCGTGAAGTCGTCGGGCTCCCGCAGGCTCGTCGTCGGCGGGGCAACGCTCATATCGATCTCGATGTACACGTCTAATCCACTCCCAGGTACTTGCTCTCGAGCTCGCCGATGTTGGCGCGTAGCTCGTCGGTGGTGCCTTCGCTCCCCACTCGACCGTTGACCAGGACGTAGGCGCGGTCGGCCACGTCGAGCGCGACCCGGGCGAACTGCTCGACGAGTATGACCGCCGCCCCGCGGTCGGCCGCTTGACGCACGGCCGCCATGAGGCGCTGGACGATCACGGGAGCCAGCCCGAACGACAGCTCGTCGATGAGCAGCAGCTTCGGCTCTCTCGCCAGCACCGAGGCCAAGCCGAGCATCTGCTGTTCACCGCCCGATACGAGTCCGGCGGGCCGATCGAGCAACCGCTCCAGCTCGGGGAACACTGACAGCACGCCGTCGCTCCCGCGCGCCAGCCGGAGGTTCTCGCGGACCGTGAGGCCGAAGAAGATCGAGCGGTCGTCGGTCATGAGGCCGAGACCGCGCCGGGCGCGAGCGGCTAGCGACGACCTGTCCGCCGCGCCCAGGAAGTGGACTTCGCCCGAGATCGGACGCAGGGCGCCGGCCATCGTCAGCAACGCGGTCGTCTTACCCGCACCGTTGCGACCGAGGAGCGCGACGATCTCACCCGAGGAGACGCTGAGGTTGAGGTCACGGACGACGGTGACGCGTCCGTAGCCGGCGTCGACGCCTCGGGTCTCCAGCACAACACTCATGTCCGGACCGCCGCTGGCCCGGTCACGGTTGCCTCTCCGAGGAAGGCCGCCATGACGCGCGGATCTGAGAGCACGCGATCGGGCGCGCCCTCGGCGATCACCTTCCCGAAGTCGAGCGCGACAATCCGGTCGGACACACGCCTCACCAAATGGACGTCGTGCTCGATCAACAGCACCCCCATCCCCCAGGTCTCGGCCAGCCGCCTGATCACCTGGCCGACCTCTTCCCGCTCGTGGTGATCGAGACCAGAGCACGGTTCATCCAGAAGCAGGATCGACGGCTCGCTCGCGATCGCACGAGCCAGGGCAACAAGTTTGCGCTTGCCGGTGGTGAGCTCATGCGGCGCGTCCCCGAGGTGTTCGTCAAGGGCAAGCGAATCGATCGCGCGGAGCATGGCCGCGGTCGGTTTCCCTCGCCTTGGCCACACGAGATCGGTTAGGACCGACCACCACCGGCCCGAATCCGAGGCCGCGCGCAGGTTGTCGAGAACCGACAGATCGTCGATCAGCTCGAGGCTCTGCCAGGAGCGAGCAACGCCGGCCCTCGCCCTCGCGTGCGGTGATACTGCGGATAGATCTTCCCCACCGAGCTTCACTGTGCCACTGCTGGGGACGAACCCGGTGATGGCGTCGATGAGGGTGGTTTTTCCGGCCCCGTTGGCACCCACGACACCGACGACCTCGCCCGGTTCGACGTGAAGGTCGACGCCGTCGACCGCTTGTACGGCGCCGAACGCGACCTCGATCGCGCCAACGGCAAGCGGCACGGGTGTCACGCGCTGAGGCGTCTCACTGCCGCGCTCGAGATACGCCTGCTCCCGACGCCGCGGGGTTCGATGCCTGGTCGGGAGGCGACGGCGGATTGAGCGGATGGTCTCCGCCGTCGCCGCGGCTATCCCATCGGGCGAGGTGATGATCGTGATGAGCAGGAGGACGCCGCCTATCAATGCCATCGTCACGGGCCCCACGCCGAAGATCGCGTTGAGCGCCGCCTGTCCGATCCCGGAGGGCTGCAGCGTGCTGCCGAACAACGCGCCCACGACGCTGCCCGCCCCCCCTACGACGCTGTACGCGAGCGCATTGATGTTGTCCAATACCGAGGAGTTCGAGAACAGGGCAGCCGGCGTGCTGTAGACGGCCAGAACCCCTCCCACCCCGGTGATCGCGGCGGCGATCCCGAACGCCCACAGTTTCGTCGCGACGACGTTGATGCCCAGCCCGGCGGCGGCACGCTCGTTCCCGCGAACCGCGATCATCCGCCGTCCCGACGCGCTGCGCCGTAGGTTGGCCACCAGCAACGCCAGCACCAGCAGGAAGCCCAGGACCAGATACGCGAAGCGGTCCACGTGCAGGAAGCTGTCGAAGTCCATGCCGAAGGCGGAGAACGACCCGCTGTTGGGGAGCGCGATGCCGGCTTGCCCCCCGGAGATCGAGTCGTTGTCGAACACGAGCGCCTGGATCGCCACCGCCAGACCAAGCGTGGCGATGGCGAGGCTGACCCCGCGCGTCCGGGCGGACGGCAGCCCCACTGCGAGGCCGACGGGAACCGTGGCCAGCATGCCCAGCACGAGCACGACCGGAAACGGCAGACCGACGTTTGCCGCCAACCGCGCGGCGATCAGGCCGCCGACGCCGGAGAGGGTGATCTGGGCCAGCGATGCCTGGCCCGCGTAGCCGAGCAGCACGGTCAGTGACAGCAACGGGATCGCGGCGAGCAGCGACGTTGTGAGAGCCGAAGTGCCGTTGTCGTTCAGGACCCAGCCGACGAGGACGACGACCGCCGCGACGCCGACGACGAGCCAGCCAGGGCGGATCTGCCCTGAACCCACGCGAGGCAGCCGCTCACCGACGAAGCTTCGCAGCGGAAGCCGACGGCCTCGCAGCACGATCACGGCGATGATCGCCACGAACGGAACCGCGTCGGCGAGACCCGGGATCCCGAGGTCGTGGATGCCAAACAGCGACTGCAGCATCCCGATCACCATCCCGCCGACCAGGGTCAGCGGGAACGAGCGCAGCCCGCCGATCAGCGCCGCCGCCAGCACCGTCACCGTCAGCGCGCTCCCATTGCTCAGCGAGACGCCGATGATCGGAGCCAGCAACACGCCGGCCAATCCGGCCAGCGCGCCGCCCACGCCCCAGTTGATCGCCCCCAGCCAGCCGATGCGCCACCCGAGGGCAGCGAGCGTCCGCGGCCGCTCCGACAGCGCGGTGGTCGCGATTCCGAACGTGGTGCGGGCGTAGATCACCGAGAGCGAAAGCGCCAACACGACCGCGATTCCGAACAGGATCAGGCGGCTCGTCGGGATCGCAACGCCGCCGCCGAGGTTGACGCGAGCCGCTCGCCAGGAATTGGCTGACCGAGAGCGGATTGGGTCCATAACGCAGCTGGGCTACGGACTCGAGGATGATCAGAACGGCCAGCGTCGCGATCACCCGGGTCAGATTCGAGCTGGCTCGCGGCAGCACCATGACCAGCACGTAGGTCAGGACACCCAGCGCTGCGCCGACGACCACCGCGGCTACAGCGGCAGGCAGCGCCGACCAGCCCGCATTGCGGGTCAGATCCCACAACACGTACGAGCAGGCCATCCCGATCCCGCCGGTGGCGAAATTCACGACGCCGCTGCTGCGGTACATGAGCACGAGGCCAAGCGCCGACAGCGCGATCAGCGATCCAGCGCCCAGGCCCAGCAGCAGCAGCGTGATGTTCTCAGCCACGAGGCACCACCGAACGCTCCGCCGGTCGGTCTGCGACCCCTCTACTTCGCGCCCAGCAGCTTCAGAGCTGGCGTCGCGTCGATCGGTTGCGGCTGCGCTAGAGCATAGTTGCCGTTCTTGGCGACCCAGACGTAGTCCTTGGGGCTGAACAGGCGCGGGTATCCCGGGATCGAGTTCGGCGTCGTGAAGTCCGCCACCTGCCCGACCCCGGTGTCATACCCATTCACCTTCGTCAACGCGCTCATCAGCGACGATGCACTGACGTCCCCGAGTCCCTTGGCCGCGTGTGCGACCAGCGTTGACCGACGGCGTACCCCGTCTCGGCGAACTGATCGAACGGCACCTTCGGATACGGCGGCCTTCATCTTCTGCCACTAGCTGCGGCACGACTCCCTCGGTGGAGGTGGCCGGCAGGAAGCCAGCACTGGCGAGGACGCCGTTGGCGGGCTTGCCGAGCTGCTGTGAGGAGCACGTTCGGCAGTCCACCCGATACCACTGCCAGCTTGAGCTTCGGCCCCGTGCTCAGGGCGGTGATCAGCGGCCCGCTCTGGGTCGGGCTGACGCCCGAGGCGATGCAGTCCGCGCCGGCCGCCCGCGCGGCGGCGACCGTCGAAGCCAAGTCCACGGCGGTCGCGGGGATGGTGAACGTTCCTGCCACGCTGGCCCCTCCGGCGTGAACCCCGGCCGCGATATCCGCTGCGTTGACCTTCTGCGTTCCTGCGGCGGCGGTGACGATGATCGCGATCTTCTTGCAGCCGTGCTGCGCCAGCGTCATGCCGGCCACCGCGAAGCCGTCGACACCTTGGCCTCCGAACAGGAAGAGGTTAGGGGTGGTGTAGTCGTCCGCAGTGGTCAGCCCGACCCACGGAATGCCGGCTTGGTCGAGCAGCGGCTCGATCTGAAGGTCGTAATCCTCGAGGCCGCCGACGAGCGCGGTGACCTTGTCCTTGATCGCCTCGCGCGCGCACTGCGCCGCGGTGTTGGGGTTGTTCTGGTCGTTGCAGACGATCAGCACGCACCTTGTGGCCGTCGATCCCGCCGGCGCTGTTGAGCTCGTTGACCGCGATCTGCGCGCCCGCCGGGATGCTCGGAAGCGAGAACGCCGGCGAGCTGATCGGTCCCCATGGTCATGAGCTTGATCGGCGCTGCGCTGGAGCTCGAGGAGCTCGAGCTTGCCGACGTCGGAACCCGAGGAGCCAGACGCTTGTGCTCGTGCTCGTGGAACTCGAGCTGCTGCTGCCGCACGCTGCGACACTCAGCGCAGTGACGATGGCGATAGCGAGTACGACAAGACGATGATTCACGGTCTCTCTCCTCCGTTGACCAACGACCTCGCAGCCCACAAAGACTGCACTTAGTTTCGACGGTCGTCAGGCGAAGGCGAATATAATCGGCATCCCGTGGCAACGTCAAGAGGTCGGAAGTTAGCTGCTCGTTACCCGTGAGCAGGCTGACGCCTCACGAATTCACGAACGGCCGTTGCGTAATTTTCGGGCTGGTCCACGCTGATCGCGTGCGCGGCGTCGTGAACGAGTACGGATGAGCACTCCGGGGCGTTTTCGCAATACATGGCGCGCAAGCTCGGGTGGAGTCAAGGTATCGGCGTCCCCGAACATCACCAGCATCGGAACGCGCAGGTCGCGCAGGCGAGCGGCCAGCGCCTCGCGATCTATCGTCAGCGACAAGCGGCTGACGAGCTCTCTCTGCCTCTGCATCACCGCCGGATCGATCTCCACGCGACGCGCCCGCTCTGGATGCCGGAGCAGGCCGCGCCGAACGGTCTCCGGGTCCGGAGGGGTCCAGCCGAGGGGCCGGAACGCCGCGGGAGACTCGAGGATCAAGCCGGACACGCCGTCCGGATGACCGAGCGCAAGATGCAGCGCGGTGGCGCCGCCGAACGAGGTCCCGTGCAGGACGTACCGGCGTGAGACCGAGAGCGTCGATCGCGCCCGCGACTATTTCGCTGAGCTCGTCGAACGATTGGACGGTCTCGTCGTGCGCCGCTCGGGCCGAATCCCGGGAGCTCGAACGCGATGAGGTGAAAGCTCCGCGTGAGCAGGTCGGTGCCGGCGGTCGGATGCAGGCCGAACCCGCCGTGCAGCCAGACCAGCGGCTCTCCCTCGCCCGCCACCACGTACCGCAGCTCCCGGCCGCCGACGCGTCACGCGGCCTTCGGCGTACTCGCACCCCGGTGGGCGATGCCATCGCTGGCTAGAGCTCCGCCGCATCCTCGGCGTGAAGATCGAGAATGTCGTGCACCGCGTCGGGATCGACACGCCCATAGCCGCAGACACTTGCGATTCCGAAGTCCGGCAGGAACTTCCGTGCGAGATCGCGACGACGGCGGAAGTCATCGATCCCGTCGGTGTGGTGCACGATGCCCAGAAACACCCGCGTGTCGCCGATGTCGAGATCGCTCAGCGGCGCGAAGAACGCCTCGTCGGGCTGGCGCACCGCGGGCATGTGCACGTAGTCGACATGCCGGCTCGTGCGCTGCACCGCCTCGTTTGAGAACTGGACGCAGACTCCTAGGTCAGCCATGGCCACAGACGGGCCAGCCGCCCCACGTCCCATAGCACCAGTGAAAGCCGAGCAGGGCTCCCTCGGGGATCGCGTCGCCGAGTCGGCCGAGCTGGGCGGCGTGCCGCTCGAACTTCTCCTCCACGGTCAGCTTCGGATACCACTTCATGGCGTTCGCCTCCCCCATGCCGAGGTCGACGATCTCGTTGGCGCAGTCCCATTGGAAGACGAGATCGTGCGCCGGCGCCACTTCCAGGATCTTCGCGACCTCGCGCTTCATCCCGTCCAAATACGCGGCGTGTGCCTCCGGCCACTGATCGGCGTCCTCGAAGAACGGGTCGATCGCGGAGTGCGGGGAGGGCAGGCTCACCTGGAAGCGCACATCGGAGGGGATGACGCCCTCCTCGCGCAGGCGGCGGAATACGCCGTAGGAGTCGACCGCGAATCGTCCGTAGAGCAGGTCATCGAATCGCAGGCAGTCGGCCTCGCTTGATGCGGAAGTTCCAGAAGCCGGCCATGTCCGCCGGCGGAGGACCGTCGATCGCGGGCGGCGCCACCACTGTCCGGTTGGGCGGCGCGAGCGTCTCCTCGAGGTCCGGCTCCTTTGAGTAGACGAACTCGGGCAGCATCGGGGTCCAGAGCTTGCGCTCACCGAACTCGCCGTCCGGGATCCATCCGATGTAGCCGTTGAGCGAACGGCCGGCGGCACGGAAGGTCTCCTCCGCGTCGCCGAACGGGAGGCTCCCGACCAGCATGACGCGGGCGTCAGCAGTATTCATCTGGTGTCTCCTACGTTGGTTGCGCTTGGATCTACGCTGGCAGCCGCCGGGTCAGAGCGCGGTCATACCGCCGTCCATGAGGACGTCCACGCCGGTCATGAACTCCGCCTCGTCGGACGCCACGAACGCCGCGAGCGCCGCGATGTCCTCCGATTTGCCGACACGGTCGGTGAGCAGCTGGGCGATCACCGCCTCCTCGGCGCCCGGGATGTGGAAATACTGCTCGATCGCGCCCGGGGTCTTGATCGGGCCCGGGCTGATGCTGACCGCGCGGATGCCGTGCTTCGCGCCGTCCGCCGCGAAGGCGCGCGTGAGCGCGAGCACGCCGCCCTTGGCCGCGCAGTGCGAGGCCATGCCAACGTCCGGCGTGGCCACGTGGGCCGAGATCGACGCGGTGTTGACGATGACGCCACCGCGCTCGGCCAGGTACGGCCACGCGAACTTCGTTACGTAGAAGACCAGGTCGAGCTCGTTGCGGATGCCGTACTGCCAGTCGTCCACCGACATCTCGGGCATCAGCACGAACCTCGGCGAGGAGGCGTTGTTGTAGACCACATCGACCCGCCCGTGGACTGCGGCCGCCTCTTCCACCCACGCCTGGGCCGCCCCAGGGTCACTGAGGTCGACGGGGGCCATCCCGGTCATCGTGCCGCCGGCGGCCTCCACGGTAGCGACCGTTTCCCGGTTGCCATCCTCGAACAGGTCGCAGCCGATGACCAGCGCGCCCTCCTCCGCGAACTTGACCGCCGCGGCCCGGCCCTGCCCGCCGCCGGTGCCGGTGATCAGCGCGACCTTCCCTTCCAGCCTCTTGCTCATCGGGCATCCTCCTGGGGTTGATCGTTCTGTCGGTAGGACGCTGGCCAGATCGACTGCTTGCCCGGCGCCAGGATCCCGTTGGGATCGACGGCGTCCTTGATCCTTTCGAGGAACCGCCGGTAGGCGTGGTCGCCGAAGCTGTAGGTGCCGGCGGCGAGGTCCATGTAGTCCAGGTGGGCGCGGTACTCGCCGAAGCCGGCGTTGGCCGCCTCACGCACGATCGTCTTGCACATGTTGTACGAGCGCCGCGTCTCCTCCTCGTTCGAGACGTCCCAGGACGCACCGCAGGCGTTAACGAAGCTGCGAGCGTTGATCACCATCGGCGAGGCCAGGTAGTCGAGCTGCATCTCCCGCTCGACGACGCCGCGGATGAGCGTGTGTAGGCGCCACGCCTCCGTCCCGACGAGTGGTGCCACCAGCCCGTTGCCGAGGTGCGCGCCGGCGTCGGAGCCGTACCAGCGGAGCATCATGTTCCACTCCATCGCCGGCACGCCGCCGAGGACGCGCTCGCTGTGGTTCTCAAGCTTGGGGATGTCCTGCGGCGCGTGCTTGCTGTAGCGCACCTCGACGCCCGGGATCTTCTCGAACGCCGCCTTGATCTTCGCGAGCTTGTGGTCGGCGATCGCGTCGTCTTCCCACAGAGCCATGCTCATCGACCACCGGCCGATGCCCAGATCGCGGGCAATCTGGTCGATGATCGGGTCCGGCGTCGGGCCGTCACCGTCGTACCAGCGGCTGCGCTCCGCCATCAGCGATGCGAACACGATGGTGTTGTAAAGGCGCGGGATGCCCTCGAGCGTCCGGTCGAGGCGCAGACCTCTGACCGTGTCGATGATCGGGATCAGATCCTCTTCCTTCCAGGCGGTCAGCCACACCGGCGCGTACGTCTCCGGCCACGGCATCAGCCACACGCCCGCCTTGACGACGACGCCGAAGTTCGACTGCATGAACAGCTGATCAAGCGTCGGCCCGAGGCCCCGCCGGTACAGGTGCCAGGACTTGTTGTCCGGCATCGCGCCCATGCCGGTTCGCAGCAACTCGCCATCGGCGGTCACGACCTCGAGCCCGCAGAGCGTCTGGAAGTCTGCGCCATAGGGCATGTAGGTGATCCCGTGGTCGAGCGCGTTGCCGATCACGCTTCCCCACCCGAGATCCGGGATGGAGAGCATCAACGGGTACCCCTTCTCGGTGATCGCTTCGTACAGGTCCGTCCACTTGACGCCCGGCTCGACGACGGCATACCCGAGCTCTGGATCGATCTCGAGGACCCGGTTCATCCGGCGCAGGTTCATCACCACCGAGCCCTGGACGCGCGGTGAGCTGCCCCCGTAGCCGTTGTTGCGCCCCTGAGAGGTGGTCCAGAGGGGGACGCGGCGCTCGTTGGCCAGGCGGACGATCGCCTGGACCTCCTCGAGCGTGGCCGGCTGGACGACCGCCGATGCGTCGTACTGCGGCCAGTCCCGGTACCAGAAGGGGTCGCGGAACTCGGACGCGTCCTCGCCCGTCAGCACGTGCTCCGCGCCAACCACGGCGCGAAACGCGTCGAGCGCGCTCTCGAGCTGGGCACCCGAGAGATCTGCAGCTACCGCCGTTGCACTCACGTTCTCTCCTCCAGTGTCATCGGGCTCTTGGCGAGCGCGCGCAAACGCTACCAGAATCGGCACCGATCTGGGTGACGATCGACAAAGCTTATGCTGGCTATAAACAAGGGGTGTCAGAGCGCGACCTAAGTGGGTACGCGGACGTCCTCGTGGAGGGCCCGACCGGTCCAGCCGATAGACCGAAGTGTGCCCCGTGAGCGCCAGCCCGACGTCGAGGTCGGCCTCGAGCACGCGCAGGACGTGGCCGACCCCCGTGTGTCCGCTCGCCGCTACCCCCACGCGCACGCCGACGCCCACGCACGACCGATCATCACGGCACGGCGCCAAGCGCGATCATCTCGACCACGTCGGGTCCGGTGCGGATTCCCCCGTCGACGAGGACTTCGGCCCGACCGCCGACGGCGTCGATCACGTCGGGAGGCGGCGCACGGTCGAGCGCCCGAAGTCGAGCTGCCGTCCTCGCTGGTTCGAGACCCCAATGCCATCCAAACCCGCGTCGACGGAGCGACGGGCGTCCTCCGGGTCGAGCACCACCCTGACCACCAGCCGGCCGTTGAAGTGCTCACGGACCCACGCGACGTCATCCGAGGTGGCGCTCGGTTCGAGCTTGGGCGCAACCATGCGCTGAACGCCGCCCGGGTGCCAGCTCGGGGTACCGCTTCCTCGAGATTGCCGAACGTAAGCGGCCTTCCGTGGACGACCACATCGCGAGCCCGCCGGGGTGGGTCGCTATGTCGAGCTCGCGCGCAGAGCCGAGCCCAGGTCGAGGCGCTGCCAACGACCGCGTTGCGGACGTCGCGCTGACGCGCTCCTGCGACCGCTAGGTCCACTGAGAGCACGAGCACCGCCGAGCGGGCGATCGGCTCTCAAGCGCACCGGGCGCACCACCACGTTGCCTCTGTCTGGGAAAGCCCCATCGCGCCCCGTCAACTGCCCAACCGCAGCCTCGCCTTCGCGCTCGGCCACGTCCCGGAACGACTCCGAACGGATGGCATCGACGATCGGGGCGCACCGCGGAGCGTCCGAGACCCGCGGGCGCGAGCAGAGTGTCCATCACGCACCGCCGACCTGACCCAACATGCACCATAATATTCCGCGCCCGTCATGAAATTAGGTGCCCACTTCCCGCAGCCGGCGCCGTACGTGCCGTCCGAGGAGTTCGCGATCCGCATCACCGGAATCGGTGGAACGCGACTCGTCACTGTCGCTCGGATCGTCGCGAACGCGGCGCACCTGACCGGCCTGCGCGCCCGCACGCTCGTTCAGACCGTGTTCGGACCTGACGCAACATACGCGTGGCACCTGCACCCGCGGCTGCTGCACCAGCTCGGCCGGCGCCGGAAGATCCCGCTGGGCCGCTGGGCGACGCCGCTGTTCGTGACGCTGCGCGGTGGCCGACGGCTGCGCGGCACCGCGTTCGACCCGTTCGGGCGATTCGCAGTACGACGCGTCGAGCGCCGCCTCGCCGGCGAGTACACGACGGTCGTCGAGGACCTGGTCGCCGGCCTGCACGGCGGCAGCCACGCGCTCGCCGTCGAGATTGCGGCGCTGCCAGTCATCGTGCGCCGCTACGAACGCGGGAAGCTGGCCAACGTCGCCCGCTGCGACGAGCGTCTCCGCGCGCTGCGGGCCGAGTTCGCGACGCCGATCGCGGCGGACGTCGCATGACGACCGCGCAAGGGGTGCTCGCCGGCCGGGTAGCGCTCGTGACCGGCGGAGCGTCGGGGATCGGCCGCGCGACCGCCGAGCTGTTCGCCGAGCACGGTGCGGCAGTGGTCGTGGCGGACGTGAACGAGGCCGGCGAGGAAACGGTGGCGGCCGTCACCGAGGCCGGTGGCCAGGCGACGTTCGTCCGCGGGGACGTGTCGGTCGAGGCCGATGTCGAGGCGATGGTGGAGGTCGCCGAATCGGTCTACGGCGGTCTCGACGCGGCCTTCAACAATGCGGGGATTGGGGTTCCGCTGGAGCCCTTCGAGGAGCTCGACAGCGATCGCTGGGCGCGCGTGCTCGCGGTCAACCTGGGCGGCGTGTGCCTGTGCATGAAGCACGAGCTGGCCGTGATGGTCCCCAGAGGGCGGGGGACGATCGTCAACACGTCGTCCGTCGCAGGGTTGGTCGGTACGCCGCAGTCGGCGCCGTACACCGCCGCCAAGCACGGAGTCGTCGGGCTGACGCGCACCGCCGCGCTCGAGCACGGCCGCAACGGCATCCGCGTGAACGCGATCGCCCCCGGATTCACCCGTACCCCGATGGTGAAGGAGCTGTTCGAGAACCCGAGCAGCGAGATCGAGCAGCTGCTCGCGCTCTCGCCCCTCGGACGGGTGGCGGAGCCGAGCGAGATCGCGGAGGCGGCGCTGTGGCTGACCTCGCCGGCCTCGAGTTTCGTCACCGGTCACGTGCTCGTGGTCGACGGCGGCTTCACCGCGCAATGAGCCCGCTGAGGATGAGCCCACGCGTTCGCAGGCGCCGCACCACCAGCCGGGACGTCAACGTCAACCTAGGGCCGGTCGCACCCGAGAAGCGGGTCGTGACAGGCGGGAGGTTCTAGCCATGCTCTTCGACTTCGGTCAACCCACCGACGGCATCTTCCAGACCGCGTTCGTCGTCGAGGACCTGGATGCCGCCATCGAGCAGTTCTCGGCGCGCCTGAGCGTGGGTCCCTGGACGACGATGCGGGCCGTCGGCCCGCAGGGCGCCTACTACCGCGGAAAGCCGGCGACAGCCGCAGTGCACGTCGGGTTCGGGTTCGCCGGACACATGCTGTACGAGCTGATCCAGCCGGCCGACGACCTCCCCTCCGTGTACCGCGAGGTGGTCGAACAGCGCGGCTACGGCTTTCACCACTTCGGCTACGCGACGCCGGCCTACGACGAGGCAGTGGCGAACATGCACGCCCACGGGTATGAGACCGTCGCCAGTCTCAAGATCCCTGACCTCCGTCTCGCATACTTCGACACCCGCGACGTCTTGCCGGGAATGATCGAACTGATCGAGGCCAACGAGTCGGTCAACGCCTCTTTCACCGCCATGTGGAAGGCGTCGATCGGCGCCGGCGACGAGCCCGCTCCCCCGCCTCCCGCCCCGCCCTCCGCCGTCGCTTCGTGAGGGCTCCCGCGGCGCGGGGACTGAGTACCGAAACGTTGGCCGCGTCCACCGCCGCGGCCGGGGGAACGGTTACCCCGCCTCCGAGACTATGCCGAACTCGATTCCCGCGGCCGATATACGATCGATCAGCGTCTGTCCCATCGCCACCGCCGGCGTCACCTGCCCGCGCGTTGGCGGCAGCGCGTCGAAGGCCAGGCAGAGGGCTGACTCGGCCAGCATCTTCGCCGAGCCCGCGCCTGCGGGATCGTCGCCGCTGATCTCGGTGACCAGGCGCCGGCCGGAAGCGTCGGCGACCATCCGTACGCGGAACCGCGCGCGCGCCCGCTGATCGGCGCTCGGTCCCTCGCCCGGCTGCCGCAGGCGCAACAGCAGCTTCCGCGTCGGGCCGAGCTGCGCCAGGGCGGCAAGCCCGCCGACGGCGACGACCACGCCGGCCGTGGCGGCGAGCGAGCCGGTGACCATGTAGTGCGCGTAGGAGAAGTCGGGCCCGTAGGCGTCGAGCACCCGGGCGGACCGCAAGACGGTCCGGGGGTCGATCGTCGGCGCCGGCACGACCCAGCCCCCGGCCAGTTCCGAGCGGTGTGGCCGCCCTGTCACCCCCCGCACGCGGCGGCCGCCTGGGGCGGCCGTCCGCTCTTGGGCGTCGCGCTGGCGCGCGACCGCCGCCCCCTGGCGCAGCCCCGCCAGGATGTGGACGGCGGAGTGGAACGACCCGGCCGAGGGCCCGCCGCCGATGCGACCGAACCCCTGGATCGCGATCGGCGCGTCGCCCCGGAGCTGATTCACCGTCCACAGGGCGCCGAGGTCGTAGGGGATCGAGTCGAACCCACACGAGTGGACGAGCCGCGCTCCGCTCGTCTTGGCCTCGCGGTGGTAGCGCAACCACATCAGGTCGACGAACTCGGGCTCGCCTGTGATGTCGACGTAGTCGGTCCCAGTCGACGCGCAGGCCGCGACAACCGGCTCGCCGTAGTTGATGTACGGGCCGACGGTGGTGATCACGACCCGCGCGGACTCGGCCATCGCCCGAACCGCCGCGCCGTCGCCGATGTCGGCGATCACCAACGGCAGCTCACCGAGCTCCGGCCGCAGGGCCGCCAGCCGGAAGCGCAACTCCTCGAGCTTCGCCTGGCTGCGCCCGGCCAACGCCCACCGCGTCCCGTCGCCGGCGTGCTCCGCCAGGTACTCGGCCGTGAGCCGGCCGACGAAACCGGTCGCCCCGAACAGGACGATGTCGTACGGCCGCTCGGCGGTGATTACGTGATCCTCTCGTAGCGGTCTGCGGCTGTCGCTCGAGGCAGGCAGCCCGTCGCGAAGCCCACCACTTGATCGACCATGATCCGCAACTGGTCACGCACCGGCCCCACGGGCAGGCCGTCCTCGTCGTACTCGACCGCGCCGGAGTTCACCGCGACCCCGAGCGGAGTCGGCCAGCCGCGCAGCGCATGGACAACCGATCGGATCGAGGCCAGCGTGGTCGAGGTCGCCTGCCATCCGGAGGCACAGACGATGATGCCGACAGCCCGACCCTCCAGGTACGGGATGTCGGCCTCGCGCAGATCCTCGATGTAGTCGATCGCGTTCTTCAGCTGTCCCGAGATCCCTCCGTGGTAGCCCGGCGAGGCGATCACGACGCCGGACGAGACGGCGAGGGCATCGATGAGCTCACGCGCGGGCGACGCCGAGGCTGGGTGGCCCGCAGGGTCGTAGGGCGGAAGATCGAGGGCGTCAGCAGCGAACAGCCGGGTTCGGGCCCCCGCGGCCTCGGCGTCGGCCAGCGCTACCCGGAGGAGGCGCTCGGTCGACGAGTTTGGACGAGCCGTACCGCCGATCCCCACGATCAGGGGAGCTGACGAACCGCCGTCGAGCCTCACCATCCCAGGAAGCCTACCAGGGAGCACAGCCTATTAGTGAACGACCGCAACTAGATCTGCAGTCCAACGTGGAGCGGCCAGGCGCTAGAGTGGCGCGAGATGGCATCCACGACGCTGCGAAAGAAGTCGTCGCGCCCCGATTCGTACGCGCGCGTGGGGCAGAACGCCGATGGCAGGCTGCCCCGCTCACAGGTTGGAACCAACCCCCAACATCTCCTCATAACACTGCTCGGTGACTACTGGTATGGCCGTACCGAACACCTTCCCTCGGCAGCTCTCGTCGAACTGCTCGCCGAGTTCGACATCAGCGAGCCCAGCGCCCGGGCTGCGTTGAACCGGCTCACCAAACGCGGCTTGCTGCTCTCCTCGAAACGGGGAAGAAACACCTACGTGGGAGTGAACCCGGGGAGCCTGGCGCTTCTCAAGGGAACATTCAGCCGAGTCGTAGCCTTCGGAACCCACGAATCACGAGCCTGGGACGGCAAGTGGACGATGGTCGCCTTCTCCATACCGGAAACGCAACGCCAGCTGCGACACGCCGTGCGGACGAACCTGCGCTGGCTGGGCTACGCCGCGCTCTACGACGGACTCTGGTGCTCGCCGTGGGACGACCAAGACACAGTCCTCGCGAAGCTATCCGAGCTCGACGTGGGCTCTGCGACGGTGGTGCGAGCCGCCGTCGACCCGCGAAGCACCCTCCAACCACTATCAGGCTGGGACCTGGACGCGCTGCGGCACAAATACATTGAGTTCGAGAAGGAGTTCTCCCCCATCCTCGATGACGCGCGCCGTGGGGCACTGACCGCCTCACAAGCACTGGTCAACCGGACCAAGGTCATGGACAGCTGGCGCAACTTCATCGGCCTCGAGCCAGATCTACCGTCGGAGCTGCTCCCGCAAGACTGGCCCCGCTCACGGATGCGCGCCCTCTGCTTCGAACTCCACGACAATTTGGCTCCCGTCGCCCAGGCGCGCTGTCAACAGATCTTCGCCAAGTATTCACCCGAGCTTGCGGCTCTGGTAACCCATCAAACCGCCGCCGACCTCGTTCGCTGACGCCTCCCGGTCCGAGCCTCTTCGGGACCGGCCTTGCGTACGTGGCGACTGCCTACGGGAGCGGCCGTCGAACCCGAGCTCAATCCCCGAGAGGGAGCAATCAGCTACGTTGCGAACGCGGGAAGCCCCGGCCCGAAGACCGGGGCAGTCGTGATTGATTAGCACAACCGGTCCAGACGACTACGCTACCGGACGCGGGCGGCCGCAATACCTTCCGATGCAGCGGTACCGAACCGCTGCCTGGCGGTCGCGCTGGTTAGGGCCGCCTATTCGTCGGAGATCGCGGTTTCCTTGTCGGTGATGAACTCGAGCAGGGCGGGTTGGCCTTGCTTCGTCGCGGCGATGCCGCGGTTCAGCGCGGCGACGATCTCGCCCGGATCGGTGATCCGCTCGCCGTAGCAGCCGAAGGCCCGGGCCATGTCGGCGTAGTTGCCGGAGATGTCGGTCGACCCGTACTTCGCCTGCGAGACCGGCATGATCGGGATCTCGATGGCCATGGAGAAGTTGTTGAACAGAATCGACAGGATCGGGATTCGCTCGCGCGCGGCGGTCTCCAGGTCCATCCCGGTGAAGCCGATGGCCGCGTCGCCCCAGACGTTGATGCACAGGTGGTCGGGTCGGGCCAGCTTGGCGCCCATGGCGAGGCCCAGGCCGTAGCCGAGCTGGGTGGTCTTGCCCCAGCCGATGTAGGTGAGCGGCGCGGTCGACTCCCAGAACGGCGTCATCTGGTCACGGGGGCTGCCGGCGTCGTGGGTGATCGTGGTCCGTTCCTTGTCGACCATGCGGTTCAGCTCGGCGATGACCCGGTACGGGTTGATCGGCGCGGCGTCGCTGGCCAGCTTGGGCGCCCATTCGTCCAGCCAGGCTGTCGCGCAGCTCGGCGATCTGGAGCGGGACGTCCTGCCGGGCTGCGCGCCGCTGACTTGTCGAGCCCGTCCATCGCCTGGCTCAGCGCCGTCAGGGTCAGCCGGGCGTCGCCGATCAGGCCGTGCTGGGCGGCCACGTCCTTGTTCAGATCCATCGGATCGAGGGTGGCGTGGATGATCGTCTTGCCGGCCGGCATGCCCACGCCGAAGCCGGTCAGGGCGAAGCTGCAGCCGATGCCCAGGATGACATCGGCGTCGGCCAGGAAGCGCTTGACGGCCCGCGGATTCGCGCGCCCGCCGCTGCCGAGCGACAGCGGGTGATTCTCCGGGAAGGCGCTCTTGCCCTCGATGGAGGTGGTGACCGGGATGTTCCAGGCTTCGGCGAGGGCCTCTCAGCTCCGTCCCAGGCCCGTGCGTAGTGCACGCCCTGGCCCGCGTAGATCACCGGGCGCTCGGCGGCCGCCAGTACCCGGGCGGCCTCGGCGACGGCCGCCGGGTCGGGCCCGCTCCGGGCCGTGAAGCTCGGCACGTAGGACCCAGCCGTCGGGCACCTCCTCATTCCAGACGTCGGCCGGCACCTCGATCAGCACCGGGCCCGGCCGGCCGTTGCGGAGCTGGAAGAAGGCCCGGCGCAGCACGTCCGGGACGGCCCGGCCCGAGGTCAGCGGCTCGGCCCACTTGGTGACGTGCCGCATGTTCAGGGTGGAGTTGAAGTTCGGGATAGTAGTGGGCCAGGTGCCGCGGGTAGCCGCCGGGGATCACCAGGATCGGCGACGGATTCGGAGAACGCCTGGGCCACGCCGCCGAAGGCGTTCTCCGCGCCGGGGCCGTGCTGCATGCAGAAGACCCCGAACTTCGTCGCCGGAGCTCACCCGCGAGTAGGCGTCGGCCATGTGCAGGCCGGTGCGCTCCTGGCGCACGATGACCGTGCGGATGTCCTCCTCGGCGGCCGCCTCGATCAGCGGGTTGACCGGGTAGGCGAAGAGGATGTCGACCCCCTCGGCCTTCATCGCCCGGGCGATGGCGGTGGCGACTTTCATCGGTTGGGTCCCCTGTTCATCGGGTAGGGCTGCCAGCGCTCGAGCACCGCGCGCGGCAGCACGGTCGGGTTGACGCAGCTCATCGGCCAGCGGCCGCGCAGCACCAGGGCCACCTCGCGGCCGACCCGGCGGCGCGTCTCGGGCCGCATGCGGGTGCTGGCCGACGCGACGTGCGGGGTCACGATCACGTTGTCCATGGTCAGCAGCGGATTGTCGGGCGACGGCGGGCTCCTGCTCGGTCACGTCCAGGCCGGCCCCGGCGATCACGCCGTCGCGCAGGGCCTCGATCAGGGCCGCTTCGTCGATGATCGGGCCGCGCGCGGTGTTGATCAGGCCGGCGGTGGGCTTCATCCGGCGCAGGGCGGCGGCGTCGATGGCGTGCTCGGTCTCGGCGTTGTGCGGGGCGTGGACGGACAGGTAGTCGCTGCGCTCCAGCAGCTCGCCGAAGCCCACCGGCTCGACCCCGGCGCCGCTGATCTCCAGCTCGCTGACGTAGGGGTCGTAGGCGATCACGCGCATGCCGAAGGCCATGGCCCGGCGGGCCGTGCACCGCGCCACGTTGCCGAACGCGTAGAGGCCGAGCGTCTGGCCGAGCAGGCGGTCGCGGCGGCTGAGGATCGGCCGGGCCTCGTACCACTCGCCCTCGCGGGCCATCCGGGCCATCAGCGGCGTCATCCGCGCGACGTTGAGCAGCAGCATCATCGCGTGGTCGGCGACCTCCTCGATGAACACGTCGGGGACGTTGGTGACGACGATCCCGGCCGCGGTGGCGGCCTCGACATCGACCATGTCCACCCCGACGCTGCCGACGCCGATCACCACGCAGCGCTTCAGGGCGTCGATGACCTGCTGGTCGATGCGCATGCCCCAGGAGGTGATGATGGCGTCCAGGTCGCGCGGCGCCCGCGGCGAACTCGGCCGGGGTGTCGGCGGGGATCTCGATGATGTCGGCGATCGGGGCCAGGGCCTCCAGCTCGTGCGCCCAGCGCTCTTCGACGCTCTGGGCGCTCGCCTGCCGCGGGAGCCGGATGCCGACTTTCTTCCTCGCCACCTCGCCGGTCCTCTCTTCGTTCAAGCAGCGAATTTACTGCGCCAAATGGACGCGACCCGCGCAACGGCAACTGCCCTCGTTAGCGCGGGAAGCGCGCAACGTGGCCGCGAGCACGCCACAGGGCGCTCGATGCGCCGGGCGCTAGCCAGGCGATCGAATCCTGCAAGCAGCAGAGGATCAGCGCCGCCGCCGGCGGTCTCACTGCCGTGATCGCCGCGGCGGGCTCTGAAGGCAACGAGTGCACAGCCGCTACATCTCGCGACCCAACCGGGGAACGGCCTTGTGCGACGATTGCTGCCATGTCCTTCCGTCAGCGGCGTTGATGTCGTCGACGCCGGACGGCAGCTGCCGTGGATCACGGCCGGCCGTGCCGCGCCGCGCCGATGAACAACTCGCCGGCGATGCCGCGGGAACTCGCGTCGGAACTGGCGGGTCCGTGCGCCTCGGCTGGCTGCTGCACGAGTCGACCCTGCGGTGCGGGCGGTGAGCGGCCCGGTACGGCTCGGCACTCGCTGGCGGCGCTCACGGGCACGAAACAGCCTGCAGCGGCAGGTCACCGAGCTCGCAGCCCGCGCATCACGACCCGACGTGACCGTATGGAGAGCGCAGCCGGTCGTCGAGGTGTGCGCCGCGACCCACTACCCGGCCTGGCGCAAGGCGCGCGAGCGCGCCTGGAAGCGTGACGGCAACAGGTACTCGGTCCACAGTTGGCCAGAGCGGATCGCAGAAGGCGAACTGGCAGCGGTGCTGCTGATGCAGTCCCACGGCGGCCACCGGCGAGGGCAACCGGCCGAGATCGCGGCCCCAGGGTTCGCGCACGGCTTTCCCGCCCGCGGGCACGACGTCGAGCATCCCTACGAACCGCTCGCGCTGGCGCTCCTGGTCAGCTGGATCAAGCTCGCACTCGCTGACGAGCGCCATGCCGCGCTGCTCGCGCCGCCGCTCATCGACCTGATCGGGCGGGTACCCAAGCCTCGCATACCGCGCGATCTCGGCATCAACTGGCCGCTCGACCCGAGCGAGCCACACATCCGTCCTCGCCGGCGCTGACGAGCCACGCCCGTCGCGGCCAGCAGCGCGCAGCGTGCGACCGGGCAGAAAGGATTCCGCTCGCCCCGGTGATCGGGTGGACAACCCTCTCCTCAGGCGACGCGTCGAGAAGGCGAGAGCGTCGGCGGTTCTGGCTGTGGATCGTCGCCGACTCGGGCACAGAGAACACGAACCCGTCTTCGTGGCCTTTCGCCATGCGGCCCCCGAACGCCACGGCAGCGAAAGGACCTGGTCCTGAACGCACCTCGCGACCGACAGCCCGACGCACGCCCCGTCAGACAGAGGGCCACTCCGCCTCCTCAGTCAGCGCGAAGTCCCCTCCGCGAGTTGTCGAACTCGGCGTAGACGCCGGCAGCGAAACCAGGGTCGGTACGCCGCTCCCAGATGACGCAGCCTTGACCGTGTTGGTTCATGAGCGCCTCGCCCAGGTAGGGCCCGTTGCTGCCGCGCCGTTCCGCGAGCTCGCGGGATGAGGGGGCCGAGCGCGCCCGTTGGGCTCATCCATCGGGCACGCCACTGGCGGCATGCTAGCCAGCAGTTCCCGGCGGGGGAACTGCGGCTCGCGACCCCGTCCGTCGTCTGACCGTCGGCCGCCAACTCCGGACGGGTGCCGCGTGCGCCGGTATCGGTGCAAGACGATGCCTGGCGGGCCGCAACCGCGCGCAGTCTTCTCACATGCCGGAGCGGACGGCGCCGGGCGGGGGCGCGTCGCCGAGCTTGGTCGCGCACTCGCTCTCGGGGCACGGGCCGGTGGCGCACAGCTGGCCGGCGTACAGCAGCTCCGGGCGCCCGCACCGGCCGCAGTTCGCGACAGGGCGCCGACGGGGCAGCGGCGCGGGTGCAGGCGCAGGTCGCGTTCGAGGCGTCCGCGATTGCGGATGTGCTTCGCCGCTCTCGGGGTCAGGGCGATGACGCGGAGCATCCGTCCGAAAGGTACGCGCCGGGCGGCGGGTCAGCTCTGGGCGATGACGAGCGCGATGGTGCACAGGGCGAGGGCGACCCCGCCGGCGGTGAACGCGCCGATGGACCGGGTCCCTACGGAGGACTGCGCGGCGTTCAGGGTGTGGTCGGTGAGGCGGCGGTGGCGGCGGGCGCCGACGAGGGTCATGCCGACGGCGAGGATGCCGTAGCCGACGCCGAGGATGACGTACGGCCAGGTGGCGACGTGCAGGGCCTGCGGGGCGACCCGGCCGACGGCGAGCGCGCCGGCGGTGGCGACGAGCGCGGAGCGCCACCACGCGAGCCAGGTCCGCTCGGACGCCATCAGCGCCTGCTTGACGAGAAGCTCCGACTGGCTCTGGGGGTCGGGGGTGCTCGTCCCGGACGGGCTCGGGTCCGCCGGGGTCGGGTCGGGCATCGGCCGATTGAACCACCCGGGGCGGGCGCCGGGGTCCGGGACGGCTCGCCGAGGATGGTGATGGTGACGTCCCCGCCGGTGGCGAGCTGCACGCCGGCGGACGCGATGCGGGAGTCAGACGGGCCGGGCAGCGGCAGCGTCTGGGTTTCCGGGAGCTGCGTGTCCGACTGCCCCATCTTGCTGCGGACGCCGCCGTCTGACTCGGTGCAGACGAGGTTCCAGGACACCGTGCCTTTCTGCGGCGGCTTGGACACGACGTGGAGGGTTATCTTCGGCGGTGCTCGGCGGTCCCGGACGCCATCGCGATGGCGAAGTCGCCTGAGGCGTGCCCCGAGTCGATGACATTCGGCGGCGGTGGCTCCGACTTCGTCGTGGTGGTGTGCGACGAGCTGGAGGAGCTGGAGCTCTCGGAGGAGGTGGCCGAGCTCGCCGGCCCGGAGCCGCCCGAGCTGCTGCTGCTCGACGATGAGCTGCACCCGGCGAGGCCGAGCGCGAGGACGGCGGTGGCGATGGACGCTCGCAGGGGCACGCTGTCCGCTCGCCGCCGAGTCTACGGGCGCAGGGCCGGCAGCGCCGGCGCCCGCGGGGGGGTCACATGTCGCGGGGCCCGCCGGCTTCAGCGCAAACTCGCGACCCCGACCCACCCCATGTGAGGCCGGGGCTCCTGCCGACCATATCCGCCGGGGTGGACCGGAAAACGCCGGTTTACGACCCCGTAAAGAACTCGTTCACAACTCCTGTTTTCAGGTGTGGTCCGAGTGCTGACGACGGCAAGATTTTCGGCCCGGCCCGGCCCGGCTCGGCGGTCGGGCGGAGGCGCTGGTGCGCGTGCTCAGCGGTGGGAGTGGATGGAGGCGAGCGCGCGGCCGAACGTCCCGTCGGACAGGCCCCAGGCCGGGTCGGTCCACAGGAACGGGAGGACATCGGCGAGGTGCAGCTTGGAGAGCCCGACGAGGGTCTGGAAGGAGTACGGGTCGACGTGGCTCGGGATGGTCGACCCCCAGGTGTGGGTCAGCGACGTCCAGCCGTACTCGTTCGCGAGCAGCGGCGTGCGGCCGCGCCCGTACTTGTTCATCTGCGCGATGGCGAACCGCGCTTGGGAGAGCACGCCGCCGGGAGTGGCGGAGTACGGGTGGAACGCGACCGCGTCGAGCGGTTTGCGCTCGAACGCCCTGCAGCAGGCGCGGCAGCGAGGACCGGGTCCAGGCGACGCCGCCGGTGACGACCTGGGCGTGCGGGTTGACGCGATGAATCGCGGTGCGGACGACCTCGTACATGGCGGCGTAGGTCTGCAGGTTGACGTGCGGGCCCCAGGACAGCGCCTCGTCCGGCTCGTTCCACACCTCGAAGGTCCTGACGGGAAGTTGCGGCAGCGTCGGGTTGCTTCGCCAGAATGAGCCGCCGGCGCCGTAGCGGCGGGTGAACGCGGTGGCATACGCGGCGAAGTTCCGGTTGTCGGCCGGCGGCAGCGGCGTCGTGACCATCCTCCCGGTCGAGTTCCGGACGCGGTCGGCGGTGTGCGGGCGCGCCCAGCCGGGCGTGTACTCAAGGGACGGCTGCCAGCGGAGGTGGGCCTGCGCCATCTCTGAGACGAGCGTGTCGTCGTAGGCCCAGTCGTAGCGGTGCTGGCCGTGGACGGGCGCTGAGGGTTCAGTGCGCGCCCAGTCGGAGTCGGCGCGGCCAACGGTTCCGCCGGCGGCGGACAGCGCCTGCAGCGATGCCTCGGCCTGCTGGTCGGTCCAGTACCCGTGCGCCTGGTTGAAGAACGCGCCATCGACCTCGGCGCCGAACGTGGTGGCGTGCGCGGCGGCGGGCGCGAGCAGGAGCGCGAGGAGGAGGACGGCGGGGAGGATGCGGCGGACGGCGCTCAACGTATTCCTTCTCTCGGCAACACGGGCGCGGCGCTCAAGTAGCTCTCCCCGATGCGAGGGAGGCGGCATCAGCCGGCGGGCCGGGTGCTCCAGAGCAGTGTTAAGCATGAGCGAGCGCCCTCCACCGCGTTGGCGGCGCCGGGATCGAACATGACGTTGACCTGCAAGGTGCGGGCGGCGAGGGACCCCTGGCCAGGGTCGTAGACCCTTGGAGCAGCGATTTCCCCTCGCGACCGGCCGCCCCCTGAGGACGGACGACCGGGAGCCGAGCAGGCTAGCCGTGGAGGACGGTGACGGTGAACGTCTGCGTGGCCGACGGCATGCCGGCTGCGGTGGCGCTGACCTGTAGCTGCACCTTGCGGGCAGGGAACAGCAGGCCCTTCCAGCGCCCCACGAGCCGCACGCGGGCCGCGCCCGCGTCAGAATGGCGGGTGAACACCGCGACCTGCTGTGAGGCGCCGTCGACGCGCGCGTTCAGGGTCACGTTCAGGGTCGCGGCGGTGGACTGGCCGGTGGTGAGCGTCCCGAACTGGAGCTTAAGTGGTCGCGCACGTCGCCCACGTGCTGCATGCCGACTGCGGGTTCGCGGACGTCGCCGTTCGCTCGGCTGGCGAGTCCGGACCCCAGGAACCAGCGGGTTCCGGGCTCCATCGCCCAGGCATCGCCGAGCGGTTCGGCTGACCTGTCGCACGAGTCGACGTTGGCCGGCGCGTTCCTGAGCCCTCGGGGTACGGGCCGTGCCGTCCCTACCTTCAGCCGAGCGGCCCGGTTCCGCCGGGGCCGAGCCTCCCTCGTTTGCGGTAGGCCGGTTCAGAGCGGCGCCGGACGGGCCGAAGACTCAATGAGGTTCCCGCCACCTCCGAGGAGGCCCGTTCCCATGGCCATCAACCGCAGAACTCTCACCGCGCTCGCGAGCGCGGTGGCCGCGTCGCTGGGCGTGCTCGGCGCCGCCTCAGCCGCGCAGGCCGTGACCATCACGGGTTCGAGCACGACCGACTACACCAATGACCCCACGCCCACCCTGGACTTCGCCAACGCGACCCCCGGCGACATCGTGACCATCAACGCCGTCAGCACCCTTCCGACCGTGTACGGGCAGGTCACCGTCGACTCGTCCGGCACCGGCTCGGTCACCGTCACCACGCCGCTGCCGACCCGCTCCCAGCAGGTGGTCGAGCTGCGCGAGTATCACCCCAGCGACCTCGTCCACCCGGTCAACGGCGACGCCGAATACCTGTACACCGACCTCGTGCCCCAGCTCGACAGCGGGAGCGTGCACGACGGCGACACCGTCGACGCCGCCGCCGTCAGCTTTGACGCTCAGACCGACGGCAGCGTCTTCATCTCCGGGTGGCGGATTGCCCTGAACGTCTCCCAGCAGGGCGGGCTGGCGACGGCCAGCGCCCAGCAGACGGTCAACGGCAGCGGAGGGGTTAGCGGCCTCGCGCCCGCCCAGCCGCTCGCGCCGGGCCGGTACACGGCGACGGCGAGCACCATCGACACCACCAGCGAGCGCAACCACGTTGACGCCAACCTCCCGAGCGACCCCTCAAACGCGGTTTCGTTCTACGTCGCCCCGGCGCAGCCGACCGTCACCGGGCTGGGCGGCCAGGCCGCCCACGAGCGGCGAGAACCTCAACCAGTCCGCCCCGACGGTGACCGTCTCCGGCGTGCTCGCCGGCGCCCAGGTCAAGCTGTTCACAAACGACCCGGACACCGGCCAGCCGATGCTCGTCGGCCTCGGGACCGCCGCCGGCGCGGGCCAGCTCGCCATCTCAGACCGCCGGTCTTCCCGACGGCGGCGTCCGACTGTGGGCCACCCAGACCGTCGATGAGAACGGCACGTCCGTGTCAAGCGACGGGTCCAGCGACCTCCACTCGCCGACCAGCACCCCGTCCTCCACGTTCGACGTCAACGTGGACACCGCGGCACCGGCCCTGTCCGGCGGGTTGACCGACGGCGCGGTGACCAACCAGGCCCGACCGTGGTTCCGCGTCAACGACGGTCCCGGCGGCGGGCCGGCGGCGGGCCCCGGCGCCGAGTTCGTCATCCGCGCGCACGGCGCGACGGTCGTGGACTCCGGGCCCGTCTCGACCAACGCGTACGGCACCGCCACCTGGGTGCCCTCCGCCGACCTGCCCGAGGGCACCTACACGGCCTCGGTGGTGACGGTGGACGACTCCGGGAACGTCAACTCGGGTGCGCCGTCGAACTCCATCACGTTCACGGTGGACACGACGGCGCCGAACGCTCCCACGGTCCTCTCACCCGCCGACGGCGCCACGGTCTCGACCAGCCAGCCGACCATCACGGTCTCGGCCGAGCCCGGCTCGCAGGTCACGCTCGCCGTCGACGCCGACCAGTACCAGCAGACTGCCGACGCGGGCGGCATCGCGACGTTCACGCCGAACGGGTCGCTGTCAGACGGCCAGCACTTCATCGCGACGCTCGCCACCGACTCCGCCGGCAATCAGGGATCGACGACGTTGACGACGTTCACGGTCTCGACCGCCGGCGGCACGACCCCGCAGCCGCCGGTCCAGCAACCCCCGGCTCAGCAGCCGCCCGCGCAGCAACCTCCGGTTCAGCAGCCCCCGACGCAGCAGCCGCCGACGCACCCGCAGACCCCGGCCATCTCGGGGCCGCCGGTGCTCAGCTCGCACACGCTGACCGCCGCCCACCCGCTCAAGGTCGCGGTCAAGCTGACCGCCCCCGGCACGGTCACGCTGCAACTGACCGCGAAGGTTCGAGGCAAGACGAAGGTCATCGGCACTGTCACCGTCAAGGCGCCGACCGGCACCGCCAGTTACAAGCTCACCCGGAAGTTCGCGGGGCATACGCTCGCCAAGGGCGCGTACACGCTCACACTCAAGGCCGCCGGCGGCAGG
Organism: uncultured Actinomycetota bacterium; assembly: GCA_963797505.1. GTDB lineage: Bacteria > Actinomycetota > Actinomycetes > Propionibacteriales > Nocardioidaceae > Marmoricola. The sequence continues at coordinate 25,552 of CAWCQB010000039.1, forward strand.
AGCGCGTCGGCCGCACTGAACGTCCGCTGAGCTGAGCGAGCTAGCCAGAGAGCGGCGAGGGCGCTCCGGTCGTCTATCTCGACCGCCATGACCATCGGAAACGGCTCTCCGGACACGTGGTTCACGCGCCGACTGGCGGAGCGGCGACAGGAACGGCCTGTAGGTCGGGTGGGGGCCGACCAGCCGGCGACAGCGCTGATGCCGCACAGTCAGGTGATCGTGTACGAGAACGCACCCCACGGTCTGTACCTGAGCCACGGCGACCGGCCCAATCAGGATCTGCTCGAGTTCGTCGCGGCCGGCGCCGCGTCTTTGCCAGGGGCCGTGTGAGTCTGCTCGCCGCCGACGGGGCGTCGGCGGTCAGCCTGGCCGGACCCGCTTGAGCGGCCCACCGTTCATCGCGCAGAATGTGCCGTGCGTCGTTAATGCACTGCCGCTCGGCGACATCTCCTTGTCCGTTGGCCCTGCGTCTTAGATAACTGCGCCACGCGAGCGGGCCGGCGCTCCCAGTGGTTGACGCAGGGACATGGAGAGGACGGTGACTTTGGCGATCAGTATCGGCCGCGCGTTGACGCGCTATCCGGCGCTATCACTCTCGCGCGCCCCTCCTCACCCGCGCGCTGATCCCCGCCGAGCTTCGCATGGAACGCGGATGCGTCCCAGGAGTCTGTGGAGCTGGTAACCCGCGAGGCTGCGCAGCAGCGACTGTGTGGCGAATGACACAAACGAGAGGTAGGCAGAGTTATGAAGGTTCCTCGACTTACGGTGCGGTGGATCGGCCCCATGGCCGCCCTGGCCGCGCTCGTCGCGGTCGCGGCGGTGATTGCCTCGGCCGGCGTCGGTGCGCGGGCGGCACGGGCCGACACGCCGACGTGCGCTCCGGGCACGAACGTCAACATCGACAGTGGCCCGATCTGTGGCATGACCGTCAATGGCACCAACGAGTGGTTCGGCATCCCGTATGCCGCTCCGCCTGTTGGCGCTTTGCGCTGGCAGCCGCCGCAGCCTCCGGCCCCGTGGACCACCACCCTCGCGGCGACGCAGTTCGGAAGCGAGTGCACGCAGTCATTCGGTACCACGGCGCTCCTCGGCAGCGAGAATTGCCTGTTCATCAACGTGTGGCGGCCCGACGACAGCACGACCGGGCTCCCGGTGCTGCTGCATATCCACGGAGGCGGGTTCGTATTTGGAAGCGGCAACGGCGACAACAGCCTGCTGTCCTCGACCGGTCACGAGGTTGTGGTGTCTTTCAACTACCGGCTGGGCATCTTTGGCTTCCTGGCGGACAAGGACCTCGGCCCGAACTCCGGCGACTACGGTCTGCAGGATCAGCAGGCCGCCATGCGCTGGGTCCAGCACAACATCGGCCAGTTTGGCGGCGATCCCTCGAACGTGACGATCTACGGTGAGTCGGCCGGGGGATCGAGCGTGTGCGACGAGATCGCGTCGCCGACCGCTAAGGGATTGTTCGAGCGAGGCATCAGCGTAAGTGGCGAGTACAACACGCTGCTGGGCTCGCCCAATTCGCTGCAGCAGCAGGACTGCAAGTCGCAGATCCCGACCCAGGCTCAGTCCTTCGCCGCGGGCAAGAACTTCGCGGCGGCGGCGGGCTGCGGGAAGGGCACGTCCGACGTCGCCTCGTGCCTGCGGAACCTCTCGGCGACCGCCGCTCAATCCGCTGCGGGCGGAGGCGTTGTCGGCGGGTTCTTCCCCGTGGGCTACCAGGACGGCGGCCAGGGAACCGTCGGCCCGACGATTAACGGCACGACGTTGACGATGACGTTGCGACAAGCGCTCGCATCGGGGCATGTCAATCACGTTCAGGTGATCGCTGGTACCGACAGAGACGAGAACCTCGTTGGCACCGCGACAACGGCGGCCCAATACCAGACCCTGGTCGACACCCAATATGGGTCGTTCGCCTCGCAGGTCCTGGCGAAGTATCCGCTCAGCCACTTCGATAACCCGGGCGTGGCCTGGCGGACCGTGGCGGCCGATTCGGACACCGTATGTCCTTCGCTTCAGACCGCGCAGGACCTGGCGTCACGGATGCCGACCCGCGAGTACGAGATCGATGACAACGACATCCCGCCCTATCAGGCAGCCGGGGCCGGCGTCACCGCGCCGGGCGCTTCCCACGTCGGTGCGTGGTTCCTCACCCCGGTGACGCCCGCTCTGGACGCGAACCAGCAGGTCCTTCAGGATCAGGAGCTCGCGTTCGTGACGGCGTTCGCCCGAAACGGCAACCCGAACGCCACCGGCACGCCGTCGTGGCCGAAGTTGAACAACAGCGGGGATGTGATGTCCCTGCAGCCGGCTGGCGACAGCGAGCTGGTGACCACGGCCGAGATGGCGGTGCAGCACAACTGCGCATTCTGGGATCGCGTGGCCCAGCACGCGCCGTAGTCGAGGAAATGTTGGCGCGGGGGCGACCCCGCGCCAACGTCCTCGGGTCGCACATTGGACACACGACCAGCCGACGATCAACCGGGAGAACAGGTCCTGGACGTGCGCGAGGTACGAGAACCCCTCCCAGGTCGAGATGTAGGTGATGTCCGCCGACCACGTCTGGTTGGGGTCGGTCGGGCGAAAGTCGCGCTCGAGCAGGGAAAGGAGCAGCCGACTCGTGGCCCGCTCAGGGCGCTGCTGCCACGCGGGAGCCGTCGTGTAGCTCGAACGCAGCGGGCTGTCGTTTTGCTTGGTTGGAGCGTCAGCGCGGCGCGGTTCGCTGTCTGGGCCTCGACTGCGTCCATGGCGGCGTGATCGCCTCTCCGGTCTGCACGCTTGCTTTTCCCCGCAAGGCGGTGTGCTTCACGCTGGCGGCTGAGCCTAAGGGCTTTGCAGTCGACCCCGCTTAGCTGGGGCGGTCAGGGTGTTTCGGTGATCCGGTAGCCGAGCCCGGGGGTGGTGTGGATGATGTCGGGCTGGCCGAGTTTGCGTCTGAGTCGGGCGATGGTGACCCTGACGGTGTTGGTGAATGGGTCGACGTTCTCGTCCCAGGCCTGCGCGAGGAGCTGCTCTGCGCTGAGCGCGCCGGGGCTGGCTTTGAGCAGGGCTTCGAGCACGGCACGCTCTTTTGCGCGGAGTTCGATCGTTCGTCCGTCGCGGGTGACGGTGCCGGTGAGTGGGTCGAGTTCGATCCCGGCTGCCTGCAGTGTGCGGCTGCGGGCGGTGGGTTTGCGGCGCGCGAGCGCGCGGATGCGCAGGACGAGTTCGGGGAAGTGGAAGGGCTTGGGGAGGTAGTCGTCGGCGCCGAGCGCGAGCCCTGTGACGCGGTCGGCGGGGTCGCCGGCGGCGGTGAGCATCAGGATCATCGGGGGATCTTCGCTGTGGGTGATGATCTGGCAGAGCTGGTCGCCGTGGATGCCGGGGAGGTCGCGGTCGAGAAGGACGACGTCGTAGGGGTTGAGGTTGACCTTCGAGGCGGCTTCGAGGCCGTCGTAGGCGACGTCGACGGCCATGCCCTGGTCGCGCAGTCCTTCGGCGATCCGGTTGGCGTAGCGGGGCATGTCCTCGACGACAAGGACCCTCATCTGATGGCTGCTGCGAGTTGTGGGATGGCGGCTGCGAGGGTGATTTGGACGCGGAGCCCGCCTTCTGCACGGGCGTGGAGCTCGAGGCTGCCGTCGTGCGCGGCGGCGACGGCGGCGACGATGGAGAGCCCGAGCCCGTGGCCGTTCTGCGAGCCGGTCCGGTCCTGGCCGAGGCGTGTGAACGGTTGGGCGAGCTCCGCGACGGCGGACTGGTCGAGCATCGGGCCGCTGCTGTCGATGATCAGTCGCGCCTGCTGTCCGTTGAGACGTGTGAGTGTGAGTTCGACCGAGCCGCCCGGCTGGTTGTGGTGCACGGCGTTCTCGATCACGTTCTCAACCATGCGCCTGAGCAGCGTGGCGCTGCCCGCGACCTCGACAGCGGCGAGATGCGTCTCGACGGTCAGCCGCTTGGCGGTGATCTGGTCGGCGCGGGCGGTGAGCGCGGCGGTGATGAGCGGCTCGAGTGCGACCTGGTCGTGCTCGTCGAGCTGGCCGTTCTGGGCGCGGGCGAGCGTGAGGAAGCTCTCCAGCAGCCGGTCGGCGTGGTCGAGATCCACGCGCAGCTCGGCGTCCAGCTCACGGGTCTGGGCCGGCACGCCGCCGGGCTTCGCGATCGCGACGTCGAGGGTGGTGCGCATCATCGCCAGCGGGGTGCGCAGATCATGCGAGGCGTTTGCGACGAACCGTCGCTGCGCGTCAAACGCCGCCTCCAAGCGTTCCAGCAGCCGGTCGATCGTATCGGCGAGCAGGCGCAGCTCATCGCGCGGACCCGGCATCGCGAGGCGCTCGTTCAGGTTCGTATCCGAGATCCGCTCGGCGGTCGCGGTGATCGTCCGCAGCGGCGCCAACACGCGCCCCGCCACGAGCCACGCGAGCACGCCGGAGACGAGCGCCATGATCGCCAGCGCCACCCCGTACCCAACCTGCAGGTGGTGCAGGTCGACGGAGCGCTGTTTGGAGAGCGCTTCCGCGAACGCCACAATGGCCGGATTCGGTGGGTTGCCGTACAGCGGCAAGTTTGGCTTCGGCGGGTAGTACCCGAACGTGAACTTGGTGAACAGCCAGTACGTGATCGCCAGCAGCGCCGCGCCGCAGATCAGAAACAGGACGCTGTAGAGCAGCGTCAGCCGCCAGCGGACGGTCAGTTGGGGACGGAGCACTCGCAAGATGGGCTGGGCCAGCGTTCGGCCGATCTTCACGGCACTGACGATGCCGCAGCGCGGATAACAGCGGCATAACACGGTAACCGGCGTGTAGCGCGGCACGGCGCATGCTCCCAGCTGTCCTTCGTCGGACTCAACGTGGCTCTCCCCGCTCTCGACCGAAAGGAACCGAACATCATGCGCTGCCGCCGTCCACTCATCCCCACCTTCGTCGTCGCAGCCGCCGCCGTCGCGGTGCTCGCGGCCGGCTGTGGCGGCGGCAGCTCCCCGCCGACCAGCTCCGCAACCGGCCAACCGCGGCGGCGAATGTCGGCAAGCAGTTCGTCGCGTTCGCGGTCTGCATGCGCTCGCACGGAGTGCCCGGCTATCCCGACCCCCAGGTCTCCAGCTCAGGTAACCACGTGCAGGTCACGATCTCTCCCGGCAGCGCCGATCCCAACTCCCCGGCGTTCAAGTCCGCCGACCATGCGTGCCACAACCTCCTGCCCAACGGCGGAGCACCGGCCGGCCAACGGCGCCCAGCGACCAGGCGCAGGACCTGCCGTTCGCGGACTGCATGCGCTCGCACGGAGTACCGAACTTCCCCGACGCCGACCACGACGGAGCGTTCACCCTCCCGTCCACGATCGACCAGCAGGCGCCCGCAGTTCCAGCACGCTATGCAAGCCTGCAGCAAGGTCGAGCCAAGCTCGCTCTCGATCCTCAACCAACCTCCAGGCAGCTCCTGACGCTGCACGCACAAGCGCGGCCCGAGCAGCCGAAGCCGCGTTGTCACTAGCGCGTGGTTGGGGCGGCGTTGCCCGACCACCACCAGGCTGCGAACAGACCCGCGTAGTCGCGCAAAGCCGAGCGCCCGGCGCGGACCCAGATCGCATGACCCGGGTTTCACCTCGTGTCGACGCCGGGGTACGCTTGACACTCGATGTGTGCGCGCGCTGCCGCCTCTGATGCGCCCGACGTCCCCCTCATTTCGTCGATCGTGGTCGCCATCGCCGAGAATGGCGTGGCCCACGCGGCCCACGCGGTTCCTGATCGAGGTCTCCGAGAGCGAGCACGTGCCCGAGCCGCGCGAGGTGGCCAACCTCTTCGACGTGCTCCGGCAGGTGATCGACCAGGATCCCGACGACCTCACCGTCGCGTTCCTGATCTCTCGGCCCGGACGCGACGGCACCCGCGACTTCGACCGTCAGCTGTCGGCACGCCTGCTGGCCGGATCGACGACCGCAGGCATCCCGATCAGGCCGGTCCACGTCGCCGACGACGTCGCCGTCCGCGCCATCACCCCCGACGACCTCGCGGCCTGAACTGTCACCCCAGGGGTGCGGGTGCACGATGCGTCCATGGTCGTGTCCGCCGCCGAGATCCTCGACTTCGTCGCGTCGCTCCCGGAGACCAGCGAGCGCGACTACCGCGAGGACTCCACGATCTTCACCTTCCGCGGCCGCGGCATCGGCCTGGTCACCGGCGACGGCCGCCACCTCTACGTCAAGGCGCTGGCCTCCGAGCGCGACGTGATGATCGAGAGCGATCCCGAGACCTACGCCGAGTGGTGGGCGGCCGGCCGCTTCGGCTGGGTCCGCGTGGCGCTCGACCGCATCGACCTGGCGGAGGCCCACGAGCTGGTCCTCGAGGCGTGGCGGCTCACGGCGCCCAAGAAGCTGGTCCGGGCGTACGACGAGGCGCACCCCGTCGCCTGACCAGCCGGTCGGCTCAGTCCACCGACCAGCGCAGCGTGGTCGGCAGGCCGGGACCCACCCGCAGGTGGAACTTCGCGACCCGCACACCGCGGGGCACCTCGAAGACGATCAGTCCGCTCGCGCTCTCTCCGGAGGCCAGCGTCATCGTGGCCGGCAGCGCCTTGCCGCCGCTCACGCTCGGTGTACGCCGGGTCGCTGCTGTACGTCGCGCCCGAGGTGTCGGTCAGCTCGGCCTTCATGTCGGAGTGTGACGTCCAGGCCTTGTCGCCGGTGTTGCTCACGGAGACGGGTACGGCGACCAGCTCGTTGCCCGGCGTGACCGTGACTCCGCGCAGCTTCGACCGGGTCACGATCGGAGTCCCGGCGGTGACCTTCAGCGACGGTCGGCTGGCCAGGCCCGGGACCGAGACCGTCGTACCGATGGGCTTCGTGGGTGCCACCACCCGATGGGCCGCGTCCGCGCCGAGCTCACCGATCCGCGCGGGAAGGTCGAGCTGGAAGGCGAGTGCGACCGCCACCGCCAGCGCCCCGACCACCGCGGCGATGCGCACCGGTCGCGGCAACGGGGCCCGTGGCAGTCGCTTGGCGCGACGTGCCGGCTCCCGGGTCGCGGACGCGAGCGGGGCGTCGCCGGCGTAGGTGGCCGCCGGGGGTGGGAGCCGTGCGCCGGCAGCCTGGAGCGAGACCGCCAGCGCCTCCGCGATGTCGGTCATCTGGGCCTCGTCGAGCGCCCGCGGGCTCGAGGTCAGGAAGGTGATGATGTTCTCCGTGGAGCAGATCATCGTGTCGCCGGACCAGCCGTAGATGGGCTCCTGACGGGCGAAGCAGATCACCGGGTGGATGTTCTTGGGGCTGAGTCCGGGCAGCAGCTCGCCGATCGCCATCGCCGCGGCGGCGGAGGCGATGACGTGCCTCGCGCGGCGCTTGCCGTCCTGGCGCAGGGAGCCGGACTTGACCTCGATGTCGCCGCTCCACGCCTGGGTGTCCACGACGAAGACGCCGCTGGGGCCGACCACGATGTGGTCGATGTTGGCCTGCGCGCGACCCGGCCAGCGGACGTCGTGGAAGATGCGCCAGCCGTCGGCCGAGAGCGCGCCGAGCACGCGGGCGGTGGATTCCTCACCCTCCGCGCCGCGTTCGTACGCCTCTGCGTGCTGCAGCACCTGCTCTGCCTTCACCCGCTCCGTGTGCGCCGCAGCGCGAGCCGACTCGCCAGCCATCAAGCCCCCCGATTTACGGCACCTTAGATAGATACCGGTGGGTAGCGCGAGGAATTCGGGAAATTAGGGCTATTCGGACTATTCCCAGCGGCCCGCGGGCACTACCAATTCCCGGACCCGAGCGCTCAGCACGGCGTCGAAGACCCCGGGAGCCGCCTGCCAGCTCCAGTTGCCGGTGTCCGTGCCGGGCGTGTTCATCCGCGCCTCGCTGCCGAGGCCGAGCAGGTCCTGGGCAGGTACGACGCAGAGCCGGGCCGTCGAGGACAGCGCGAGCCGGACCAGCGCCCACGGCATCGGCTCGGTCGGCGTCGGGCAGCCGCGACCGCACCTTCTCGCGGGTGGCCTCGTCGAGCGACGTCCACCACCCCACCGTGGTGTCGTTGTCGTGCGTGCCCGTGTAGACGACGCTCTGCTCGCCGTGGTGCTCGGGCAGGTAGGGGTTGTCCGGCGACCCGTCGAAGGCGAACTGCAGCACCTTCATCCCGGGCAGCCCGAACTCCGTGCGCAGCGCGTCGACCTCGGGCGTGATCACCCCGAGGTCCTCGGCGACCAGCGTCCCGGGGCCGGCCGTCTCGACGAGCGCGGCGAGGACCTCGCGGCCCGGGCTCGGCACCCAGTAGCCGTCCCGGGCCGTCTCGGCCGCGACCGGCACGTGCCAGGCGGCCTCGAAGCCGCGGAAGTGGTCGATCCGCACGAGGTCGAAGAGCTCCCGCTGCCGCGCGATGCGCAGTCGCCACCACGCGAACCCGTCGGCGGCCATCCGCTCCCAGTCGTAGTGCGGGTTGTTCCAGCGCTGCCCGTCCTGCGCGAAGTAGTCCGGCGGCACCCCGGTCACGGTGAGTCGGCTGCCCCTCGGCGTCGAGCTGGAACAGGTCGCGTGACGCCCACACCTCGGCGCTGTCGTGCGAGACGAAGATCGGCAGGTCCCCGAACAGGAGCACACCCCGCGCGCCGGCGTACTCCTTGAGCTCGCGCCACTGCTCGGCGAAGACCCACTGCTCGAACCGGAGGCGCTCGATCGTCTCCCGGTGCGCCGCGAGCACCTCGCCCACCCGGCCCGGGTCGCGGTCGCGCAGCCCCGGCTCCCACGTCGGCCACTTCGCGTGGTCGAGGAGCCCGCGCAGGGTCATGAACTCGAGATAGGTGTCCAGCCAGGCGCTCTGCTGCTCGCACCATCCGTCGTACGCCGCCCGCTGGCTGCTGCTCAGGCCGGCGACGTCGACGAGTCCCTGCTCGACCTGGCGGGCCCGGCTGATCAGCTCGGGGTTGCCGGCCATCGCGGAGAGCGCGTTGTACGGCGAGCGGTCCTCCTCGTGCGTCGGCACCAGCGGCAGCACCTGCCAGACGGAGACACCCGCCGCCGCGAGGAAGTCGACGAACGCGAACGCCTCGGGACCGAGGTCGCCGCTCGGCAGGGAGGTGACGTGCAGCAGCACCCCGGCCCGTCGTACGTCCATCGGACGCTGTTCGCCCATCACCACTCCCCTCGGCGGGCACGAGCCTAGAGTGCGGCGCGTGAAGCTCGTCCTCGCACTCTGGTCCCCCGACACCGACGCCCTGCTGGGAGCCGGCCTGCGCGAGTCGCTGGCCGCCGCCGGTGCCACCCGCCTCCAGGTCAACCTCGACGACGACCACATCCCCGAGACCGTGCTGCGGTTGCAGGCCTTCGACGAGCCGCTCACCTGCGTGGTCTCGATCTGGACCGACGGTTCCCCCACCGACGCGGTCGACGTCGTACGCCCCCTCGCGGGTCGCCTCGCCGCCTGGGAGGTCGACGAGCGCGTCCCGCTGGCGCCGCCCGAGCTGCCCGACGGCGAGCGGCTCGACGGCCTGGCCCAGGTCGCCTTCCTCCGCCGCCCCGAGGACCTGCCGTACGACGACTGGCTCGCCCACTGGCAGGGTCCGCACACCCAGATCGCGATGGAGACCCAGGCGACCTTCGGCTACCTCCAGAACCGCGTGACCGCGCGCTGACCGACGACGCTCCGCCCATCGCCGCGATCGTCGAGGAGCTCTTCCCGCCCGAGGCGATGCACGACATCCATGCCTTCTACGGCAGCGACGGCTCCGACGAGGAGCTCGGCCGCCGGATGACGGTCCTGATGGAGAGCGTCGCAAGATGGGCGCCGACCACGACCTCGACGTGGTCGCGACCAGCCGCTACGTGTTCAGTCTCTAGTCCCGGCCTGTCCGCCGCGATCACGGCCGCCACGTCCTGGTGGTTGAGGTAGACCGCGATCCGCCAGCCGTCCGGCTCCTGCCGCAACAGGAAGCTCGAGCTCATGGTGAGCGGCCGATCCGCGCGCGGATCCTCGAACTCGACCGTCCACGTGGTGCGCACCAGGGTGTGCAGGTCGTCAAGCGGCGTCTCCGTCGCGTCGGTGAGCGCCATGCCGCGCGCGCCGATCGAGGCGAACATCTCGTCGCGGCGAGGAAGCGCTGCGATCAGTGCCGATCGCGGGATCGGCACCGCGAGCTGCGGATCGAGGTTGAGGAAGGGTCGAGGAACATCGCGTCGAAGGCCGGCCAGTCCTGGCGAGGCCGGCCCCTCGAAGCGGGCGAAGAACTCCGCCACCTCGGGGCGCAGGTGCTGACATCGGTCCCTCCATCGTTGACGACCACTTACCGTAAGTGCTAACTTACCGTAAGTGAACACGAACGCACAGACCATGCTGACCGCCCTGGGTGACCCCACCCGCCAGGCGATCCTGGAAAGTCTCTCCGACGGCCCCCTGGCCGTGGGTGAGCTCGCGGCTGACCTGTCGACCAGCAGGACGATCAGCCGACCCGCGGTCTCCCAGCACCTCAAGGTGCTCAAGGAGGCCGGGCTGGTCATCGACGAGCAGATCGGCACCCGCCGGCTCTACCGCGTCGACCCGGAGGCACTGAGGCTCGTGCGCGAGCACCTCGACCGTTTCTGGGAGCGCTCCCTGTCCTCGTTCCAACGCCGAGTCGCCACCGACACCACCGAGAAGGGGTCCCACAGATGAGTGAGACACAGACCAGCCAGACGGTCCAGCCCGTCCGTCGCGAGGTGGTGGTCGACTGCGACCCGCAGCGCGCCTTCGACCTGTTCACCGCCGACATGACCTCGTGGTGGCCGAAGCAGCACCACATCGGCAGTACGCCGATCGCCGAGATCGTCATCGAGCCACACCCCGGCGGTCGCTGGTACACCCGCCACGAGGACGGCACCGAGACCAACACCGGCTTCGTGGTGCTCTACGACCGACCCGGTCCGAATCAGCAGGGCCGGTTCAGCGTCACCTGGCAGGTCGGCGCCGACTGGACCTACCAGCCCGACCTCGTCACCACGATCGACGTGCGCTTCATCGAGGAGGAGCCCGGCCGCACCCGCGTCGCCCTCGAGCACCGCGACCTCGACAACTTCGGCGAGCACGCCGAGCAGATGAAGAACGTCTTCGAGGCGGACGACGCCTGGACCGGCACGCTCGCCAACTACGTCGCCGCGGTCAGCCCCGCGTAGCGCCGTACCCCAGCAGGGCGGCGAGACCCAGCGCACTCCGCGGCGCCCACGGCGCGCGCCACAGCCCGCCGTGCGCCGCGGCGTACGCCTCGTCCTGCCAGGTGTGCTCGTGCTTCGGCCCTCCCCCGGTGTGCAGGTCGTGCACGAGCAGCGCGGCCATCAGCACGTTGGACGTCGCCGGCTCGAACACCTCGACGCCGAAGCGGTGGGCACCGGCGTACGCCGCCGCGAGCGCCCGGTTCTTGACCACCGAACGCGTCCGCGTCGGCGGCGCCACGTTCATCGAGACCAGGGCGCCGTCGCGACGCGCGACCGTCGCGCGCCAGCGCTGCAGCCGCTTGGCGAGGGCGTAGTTCGGTCCCTGCTGCGGCACCATCGAGTCGTTGATGCCGGGATCGGAGCCGGCGACGTACTGCCGACGCATCAGCCGACCGCCCGACAGCGCCCGCAGCGGGCGACCCAGCGTCTTCGCCCGCGTCGACCGCCCCTCGTAGGCGCGGGTCGAGTGGTCCACCGCCTCCGCCGGTACGGCGAACACGTCGGTCGGCGTGGCCAGGAACGCCAGCGCCACGTCGTCGCGATCGGCCTGCAGCCGGACGCTCAGCTCGTCGACGGCCATCGACACACGGGTGTTGGTCGCGCCGTCGGCGTACACGTAGTTGCCGATCACCAGCGTGCCCGGCTGCTCGCGCAGCCACTGCTCGACGGCGGGTACGTCGCCGAGCAGGTCGACGCCCGCTGACTCGTCGAGCGCACCCTCGGCCCCGGGCCGCACCGGCGCGATCAGCGAGCCGGCGCCCTCCTTGGCCATCGGCAGCAGCCGCTTCCAGATCTCCGGCCGGTCCAGGTCGACCGCCGCCACTCGCGCGCCCCAGCGCATCAGCGAGGGCAGCGGCCCCATCTCCGCGCCGGCGCCGAGCACGGCGACGGTGTGCCCGTCCAGCCGCAGCCAGTCGGGGTTGTCGAGGACCAGGCCGACGGCCTCACCGACGCTCGGCTCGATGATGCCCGCGTCCGCCCACGCCTCCAGCCGCCGACGGATGCCGGAGCCGCGCAGCCGCTCGCCGTGGTACGGCAGCACCAGCTCGTCCACCGGCTCTCCGTTGCCGACCACCTCGACGCCCTCGATCGGCTCGTCCGCAGCGGCCGGCCACTTCTCGAGCGCCGACTCCTCGCCGTCGGGACCGGCCACGCGCATCGTCTCGTGCAGCGACTCGAGCCCGCTGCGGGCGATGGAGTCCGCCGCGTCGGGTGACTCGAGCCCCGCCTCGATCAGCCGCCGGAAGTGCTCGAGGTAGCCACTGCGCCAGTTCGTCTCCTGCTCGACGGCACGAGCCCCGGTCGGGTCGGTCGCCCGGAGCGCCTCGGCGACGACGGAGCGCCCCACGGCCGACGTGCTCCGGTTGCCCTCTGCATCGGCCGGGAAGACGACGCCGCGCTGTTCATCGCCTTGTTGATGGGTAGCCATCGGCCCATCGTGCCCGATCCCGCTCCCACGTTCACTCTGGTCAAGTCGGCCCGCGTCTGCTTATCGTGTCGCGACCCCGGGCCATCGGGGTACGCCGCCGGTGACGCCGAGTCCTGTCCCGCCGCGGTGCCACGAGAAGAAATCGGGCAGGAACGGGGAACCCACTCTTCCCGGGTCGCGACAGTGACCCTCGGGGTGTAGCCACCGACCGGTGGCCGGGCACCTTCCGCCCGAACCCGACAGCTAACCTCGCAGGCGCGTGGAGGAACCCTCATGCGCGTGCGCATCCCTGCCTCGGCGATGTTCGTCGCCCTGGCCACCGCCATCCTGCTCGTCCCGACCCTCGTGATCGGCTCGCCCGCCAGCGCGGCCACCATGAAGACGTGGAACCGGCTCGCCAAGTGCGAGTCCGGCGGCCGCTGGCACATCAACACCCACAACGGCTACTACGGCGGCCTCCAGATCAGCGGCGGCACCTGGCGCGCGTACGGCGGCAAGCGGCTCGCCTCGATGCCGCACAAGGCCACCAAGGGCGAGCAGGTGCGCATCGCCAAGAAGATCCAGAAGCGTCAGGGCTGGGGTGCCTGGCCCTCGTGCTCGCGCAGGATCGGCAAGCGCTGACCCGCCACCTGTCGGCCTCAGTGCTGGACCCCGATCTGGTCCGGCGGTGTCGCTGTCACCTTGGCCATGCCCGCGTCCCGGGCCGCCTCGTCGACGCCCTTGACGGTGACGTCGTAGGGCCAGTTCTCGTAGGCGGCGACCCAGCGGTACTTGTTCGGCTCGTCCTCCCGGGTGTCGACGTCCAGCCACTGCCGTCCGGCGGGCTCGCCCTCCAGCGTCCAGTCCGATGAGTCGGGGTCGTTGAGGTGGTTGTCGAAGTAGTCGTACCGGTTCTCGCTCTCGTCCCACCGTGAGTAGCGGATCTCGTAGCCGTCGTCCGGTAGGTGCAGGCCCACACCTCCTTCTTCGCGGCGAGGCTCGGGTGCACGTGCCGTGCAGCCGTTCATCGACGGGAACACGTTGGGCATGCCGTCGGGACCCGTGGGCAAGCGGGCAGTTGGCCGAGCCCGTCCTTCTTGCTGCCGTCCCAGCACACCACCTGGCCGGTCGTCTGGTCCTGGGCCCGATCGTCCTGGGTGCCGGTCCCACCGCCGCTGTCCGGACGCATCAGGAACCAGCCGAGCGCGGCCAGCACGAGCACGACGGGCGCACCGATCGCCGCGACCCGCTTCCACGGGGTCCCCGGTGTGGGGACCGGGGACGGGATCGGGGGTCACCACCGTGGTGTCGTCCGGAGGTGTCGGCGGGGTCGGCGGCGGCTGCTCCGTGGCGCGCACCAGCGGCAGCCCCGGCTCGGGCTCCGGCTCGCGGCTGCTCCGGCTCGGGCTCGGGCTCGGGAGCCGCCTCGTCGGCCGGCTCGTCGTCGGCGGGCGCGGTCAGCTCACGTGCCCGCGACGCGAGTCCGTCGGGGTCGGCCTCGTCGGGGTCGAGCCGGTCCAGCTCGGCGCTCACCGCGAGCACGGCGTCCCAGTCCTCCTCGTTGGCGTGCACCTTCAGCTCGTCCTTGAGGCTGGCGATGGTCAGCAGCCGCTCGGCCTCGTCGTGCCGGTCCTGCGCGTCCCGGTGGGTCGGGTCGACGTCGATCACGCTGCGGTAGCCGCGACGTGCGGCCTCGATGTCACCGGCGTCCTCGGCCGCCCGCGCCTTCTGGTACGACGCCCCGAGCTTCTGCTCCTGGCGCATCCGGTTGCGCAGCTCGGTGGCGTCGCGGTAGCCGGGGTCGAGGGTGATCAGGCTGTCGAGCAGGGCGACGGCCTCGTCGTACCGCTCCTTGCGCGAGGCCGCGAGCGCCTGCACGTAGAGGCCGTACTTGGCGGCCTCGTTGGAGATCTCCTCCGGCTCCGGCTGCGCCACCGGCGGCCCGGTCGAGGTGAGGTCGAAGAGGCGGGTGTCGTCGGTGCGCAGGTAGATGACCGGGGTCACCCACTCGAGGGTCTGCTCGCTGGTGCCGTCGATCGCGATCCGGCCGAGCCGCACCGCCTCGTCGACCGCGATGCTCTGCGCGAGGGCCTGGTAGAAACCGCGCGAGAAGGCCAGCGCCGCCGGGTCGGTGACGGCGAACTGCATCGCGACGGCCGCGCTGATCCCGCTGTGCACCAGGGCGGCAGCGGTGCTGGAGAGCAGGTCGTCGGCGGCGGCCTCGCCCGATGAGCAGGCGTTGAGCACGACGAGCCGCGGCACCGGCCGACAGGCATGGAGCAGCCGGGCGAACCGCTGGGCCGAGACCGGGGCTGACACACCGGTGGCCTCGTTCTCGAGCGCCAGCACGCCGCCCCGGTCGCTGACCCCGCCGTGCGCGATCACGTGCAGCACGTGCCACGGACCGGCAGTCAGCTTGGACTGCAGCGCACTCCAGTTGCCGGCCTCGACCCAGACCATCTCGACCAGTCCCTGGTCGGCCAGGTCGCCGAGCGCGTCGTCGAGGCGGCGCCGCTCCTCCGCGGTGTCGAGGGTCGGCAGGTCGCTGGGCGCGGCGACCATGCCCAGGATCCGCAGCGGACCGGTCGCGCTCAGCGGGGCCGACGGCTGGGCGGCCTCGACGTAGCGGACGACGGGCTCGCGCTGGCACAGGTACTCCCCGCTCTCGGGGTCGAACAGCGTCTCCCACGGGATGCCGGCCAGCTCCGGGTCGCGCAGCCGCAGCACCACCCGCAGGGGTTCGCCGCGGCTCCCGGCCTGCTGGAGGCTCGCGGTGTAGCGGCCGTAGATGCGTCCGTTGAAGAGCGACTCGAACAGGCTGTGCCCGACGTCGCGAACAGGTCGCTCCAGCGTCGAGAAGGTCGAGCGGCTGGTCACGGCGGAGGCGAGCACGCTCGCGGCGAGCTCGCGTCGTCGGCCCAGGATGCCGGCCGCGTCGAGCGTGCATGGTGCCGCTCGCCGTACCGGCCGGCGAGTCGACCTCGACCTCCCAGGTGCCGGGAGTGCTGCCGGCGCGGATCTCGATCTCGAGGTCGTTACCCATCGGACGTCCTGGTTCGGGGACCAGGTCGACGACTGCACGGTCCTCGACATGGTCGCCGTCGCCGTCCTTGTGGCGCCAGGTGAGGAGCACCGAGAAGTTGGCGCTGGCACTGGCCTGCGCGACGAAGGCGCCGGCCTCGGCGTGCAGGTCGAGACCGAACTCGATCTGCACCTCGTCGGGCTGGTCGCTCAGCGTCTGCAGCTGGCCGATCATCCCCTGGACGGCGGGCTTGATCCGGCCGACGGCCGCCTCGAAGGTCATCTGCGCACGTTCGGCCACCGCGCCGCCGTCCATTCCTCGAACGGTCGGCACCTGCGGCCCGGCCACCTCGACGAGGACTGTGTCCCCGTCCGGCAGTCCGAACTCCACCAGTCGCCCCATGGCTACTCCCCGGATCCCCAGACCCCACCATCAGACTCCTGCGAGGTCTTGTGACACAAGAGTCAGGAGTCACGTGTGGTGATACATGGGGTTTTGGGACGCCGGGATCGACCGCTCGCCCTTGCCAAAACGCGTTAGTCGTGACTAACGTATTTCTGGTGACCGACCCGCTGTCCGCCGCCGCCGAGCCCAACCGGCGACGCATCCTGCAGCTCCTCGCCTCACAGCCACGCACCGTCAGCGACGTCGCTGCCGAGTTCACGGTGACCCGCTCGGCGATCTCCCAGCACCTGCTCGTGCTGGCCGACGCCGGACTGGTGGAGGCCGAGAAGGTCGGTCGCCAGCGGATCTACCGGGTGCTGCCTTCCGGACTGCAGCGGTTGCAGGCCGAGATCAACCGGTTCTGGACCGACGAGCTCGACTCGCTGGTCGCGGATGCCCACTCACTGCACGCTCACACCCCCAGGAGAAAGTCATGACCTACACCAACACCGCGCTGCTCCCCGTCTCCCCCGACGAGGCGTTCGCGCTGATCACCGAGCCGGAGCGGCTGCGTCGCTGGCAGACCGTCTCGGCGTACGTCGACCTGCGGGCCGGCGGCTCGTACCGCTGGGTCGTCGTACCCGGCCAGGTCGCCGCCGGCACCTTCCAGGAGATCGAGCCGGGCAAGCGCGTCGTGTTCGGCTGGGGCTGGGAGGGCAACGAGGCACTGCCGCCCGACGCCTCGATGGTCACGGTCACCATCGAGCCCGACGGCGAGGGCTCCAAGGTCACCTTGTCCCACGCGGGTCTCGACGAGCAGCAGGAGAAGGGCCACGCCGAGGGCTGGGACCACTACCTCGAACGGCTCACCACGCTGGCCACCACCGGCGACGTCGGCCAGGACGAGTGGGCCTGGGCGCCGGAGCACCTCGACCCGATCAGCGCGACCGAGGCAGTCCTCTCCGTCGTACAGCCGGTGCTGCGCCGCCTCACCCCCGAGGACCAGCCCAAGCCCACCCCGTGCACCGAGTTCACCGCCCACGACGTCGGCACCCACCTGCTGGGCTCGCTCGAAGGACTCGGCGCGATGGCCGGCGCCACGGTCACCAACCCCGAGCAGGGCGGCCTCGAGAACAAGGTGTCGGTGATGACCGCGCAGGCCGTCGACGCCTGGCGAGCGGTCGACCTCGACAGCACCGTGAGCGGTCCCGGCGGCCAGGACATGCCCGCCTCCCTGGCCGCCGCGCTGCTGCCCTTCGAGCTGCTCCTCCACGGCTGGGACCTCGCCCAGGCCAGCGGCCAGGAGCTGCGCATCTCCGACGAGCTCGTCGCCTACGTGCGCTCCCTCGGCGAACCGATGATGCCCAGCGCCCGCGGCCGGGCCTTCGGTCCAGAGGTCACGCCTCCCGACGACGCCTCGCCGATGGAGAAGCTCGCGGCCTTCGCGGGTCGTACGCCGCTCGGCACCTGACCCCGCAGCGGGGATAGGCTCGAGCATGGCCAAGGGCTCCGCGGACGAGAAGCCACGTCGAGGCTCTCGCCTGAGCGCCAAGGCCTACGAGGCCGAGCTGTTCCGCCTGCAGGCCGAGCTGGTCAAGGTGCAGGAGTGGGTCAAGGCCGAAGGACAACGCATCGTCGTCGTCTTCGAGGGTCGCGACGCCGCCGGCAAGGGCGGCACCATCAAGCGCATCACGCAGTACCTCAGTCCCCGCGTCGCCCCCATCGCCGCGCTGCCCGCACCGAGCGAGCGCGAGCGCGGCCAGTGGTACTTCCAGCGCTACGTCGAGTACCTGCCCGCCGCCGGCGAGATCACGCTGTTCGACCGGTCCTGGTACAACCGGGCCGGCGTGGAGAAGGTGATGGGCTTCTGCACCCAGGCGGAGCACGCACGCTTCCTGCACCAGTGCCCCATCTTCGAGAGGCTGCTCGTCGAGGACGGGATCCTGCTGCGCAAGTACTGGTTCTCCGTCAGCGACGAGGAGCAGCAGCGCCGCTTCCGCTCTCGTCTCGAGGACCCGATGCGGCAGTGGAAGCTCTCCCCGATGGACCTCGAGTCGATCGTCCGCTGGGAGGACTACTCGCGCGCCAAGGACGAGATGATGGTGCACACCGACATCCCCGAGGCCCCCTGGTACGTCGTGGAGAGCGACTCCAAGAAGCAGGCCCGTCTGAACGTGATGGCGCACCTCCTCTCGACCATCCCGTACGTCGACGTACCCGTGGCTCCGCTGGACCTCCCACCGCGACCGGCGCCGCAGGGCTACCAACGCCCCCCTCGCGAGCACACCACCTATGTGCCGGACCATGTGGCCACGCTGCTGAAATAGCGCATCCATGGGCCTCACCGCCTTCGCGTGAAGCGGACGTCGCCATTCGGCAACCGGGCGTTGTCGAACCTCGGATCGTGGGCGCGGTGGTGGTGCCAGGAACAGAGGAGGACGCCGTCCTTCAGGTCGGTGCGCCCTCCGCGAACCCAGGGAGTTCCCCAGTGGTGGGCCTCGCACCAGGTCGCCGGGATCGTGCAGCCCTCAGCCCGACACTCGCGGTCCCGGATCACCATCGCCTTGCGTTGCGCGGGCTTGAACAGTCGAGAGCTGCGACCCAGATCGAGCACCTCCGAGGGTCCACCGAGGACGGCCGGGATGATCTCGGCCGTGCAGGCCAGCCGACGCGCTTCGGCAGCGGTGATCCGCTGGTTGGTCACGAGACCGGCTGCGGACAGTGCGGCGTTGAGGTCCTCGAGGGGGATGGTCACGATCACCGTGGTGGCGTCGCCGCCGTGGACCGGGAGCCGATGCGGGTCGACCGCCTCGAGGAACGAGCAGAACGCGGTTCCGAGCTTGCGATGAGCGGGGATCCGGTCGGCTTCTCCCACGCCCTGGTGTCGCGGAGAGGTGAACGCCTCCAGGTAGGTACGCAACCGGCTCGCCACCGCGTCGGGCACCCTCCCCTGGATCTGCGTCGTCCCGTCGCCCAGGCACTTCATGGTCAGGCTCGTCCGCTCTCGCGCCCGGCGTTCCTCGGCCTCGAGCGCGCGGCCCTCCTCGAGCTCGTAGACCTCAGGAGCCACCACCTCGAGGATCTTGCGACCCAGCAGCCGCAGCTCGCGCGGGCCGAGGTGACGGGCCTCGGCCACGAGATGCGCCTCGGCCTTGTCCAGGATCTCGGGCGTGATCCGGTCGCGCGGAAGCTCGTCCAGCGCACGAGCGATCACCACCGCCTGAGCCACGTTGATCTCGCCGGCGCCCAGCGCCACGGCGACCAGCTCCCAGCGTCGGTCGAGTGCCTCCGCCAGGGCCAGGTCTCGCCGATGCTCGGCACCGTCGCCCCGCGTCTCGTGGGCCAGCCAGGCAGCCACGTCGCGAGCTCCGTCGCCTGCGGCGAGGTCGTCGGCCACGGCCATGACCTGAAGCCGCACCGACGCGAGTCGAGCCTCCAGGCGGGTCAGCCGAACGAGCGCCTCACGCTTCTCGTCCGGCCCCAGGAACGTCGGGTTGCCGACCGCCATGTCGTCCAGCGCGGCCTCGATGAGCGCCGCGCCGGCAAGAAGTGGATGCGGCCGGCGTTCGATGGACGACTCCACGGCACCTCCCACATCGACACGACCAATGAACTGACCTGTCGATGCAGCGCGCCTGTCAGAGGCGACCCGTCACGTCGTACGGGTCCAGCCGAGGCCCCAGCATCACTATCACCTCGTGCTTGGCTCTATCGTACACGTGTTCGAATACGACGTCAAGACGTCGAATCTTACTCGTAGTAGCGCGCACCACGAAACGACTTCCGCCAGGATCACCCGGGGTCTCTTGGGACTTCGCGGCCCGTGTTCGTGTAGGCCGTTGTCGATCGAGCACCAGCAGTCCCGAAGAACGCGTCGAGGAACCGTCTCGAGTCGTGTCGTTCTCCCACTCAGCGCCGGACTCTCAGATCGGTCGAGCAGCTCGTCCAGCGCTTCAAGAAGGCGATCCACGCCCGGCCATCTCGATCGGATTCCTTCACGGTTTCCACCATCCCTCAGTTGCTTCTGCCACCAGGCATTCGGACCAATATCGATCGACCTCCGTCGATCTGAGTCTGCGCCGTCGTCTCAGGATCTCCCAGGATTCTGCCCACCGGTATGGCAGGTCAACCTCGGCGTACTGCCCCGCGAATCAGACGCCTGTTGTCCATCGAGATGAAGCTTCACCGCCCTGTTCGAAGATACGGATTCGGTGTCGAGATCAGGCGGAGATCGGTCCGTGCGTGCCCATGTCGTTCGCCCAACCCGTTACGGGCACCGATCCGTCTCGCCGAACGTCGCCCTCCATACGATGTCGCTCGAAACGCTGCACGCCTGCACGGCTCGCGAGATCACTGGCCAGCGTCGCCGAGATGCCAGCCGGTTACTCAAGTAGGCGTCGCAACGATCGAGCTCGTGCCCGGACACTGACGCCCGGCGCAACGTCACCAAACCCACTGCCGACCCGCGTTGACACGCAGCACCGGTGACCGCGTCGTCAGCAAGGGTTCCCAGGACACGGCTCCCGACCCTACCGGCCCCCAACAGCGGCAAGGCCGCAGCGCTCGAGCCGACCGCGCTCGTCCCGCACACGTTGGCGACGACGTCGAAGCCCGCCCACAGGTCGTGCGAGACGCGGTCGGCTTGCACGGTCCATTCGTCCTGGCTGATCTGGCCGGAATCGACCTTGTCCTCCAGGGCGTCGTAGTCGTCCCAGCCACCGCCGGGCCCGAGCGCCGACATCGCCCAGCCCAAGCGCCATCCCGACGCACTCGGCCGCGTGTCCGCTCGGATCGGTGTAGACGGTCGGCGCGCCGAGGGCGTACCGGTACGGGTCGACGTCCCCGCCCTCGATCCCCCACGTGTCCCGGGACAGGAACCGTCCACTGGTCGGGTCGTAGGTCCGCGCGCCCATCGCCAGCAGACCGGAGTCGTCGGACAGCAGCCCACGGAATCCCGGCCCGTCCGGAGCATGCCGAGTCGCACCGAACGGGTCGTAGGAGTAGCGCCTCACGACACCGTCGGCGCCCACCGCGGCGCCGACGTTGCCGAACAGGTCCGGCAGCAGCGCCGTGACGCGTCCGCCGGCTGTAGCTGGCCAACGGTGTTCCGTCCGGACCGCGGAGGTACGTCGTGCGCGTGCCGTCAGCCCCGATCCGCTGGACGACATCGTCGCCGTCGTACACGTAGCGGACCGTCTTGCCGTCGGTCGTCGCAGTCGTACGACGACCCAGCGCGTCGTACCCGTACCTCGTCCGACCCTCCGGTCCGCTCACCCCGACGAGTCGTCCACGCGCATCCCAGGTGTAGCGATGGGTGTCGTCCTGCAGCAGGTTCCCCGCCGCGTCCCAACGCCAGCGAGACCCAGCCGGAGACTCGATGACCTGGTGCGCGGCATCGAACGTCGACGCGACCCTGCGTCGCCGGAAGCTCCGGTTGGCCCAGGTCACCCGCGAGGGTCCGCACCCGACCACGACGGTCGTAGCCGGCCGTCTGCGTCGCGATCACGTGACCACCTCGCGAGTAGCTGATCCCGGAGACTTGCCCGTCCGTGTAGTGGAAACGGCCGCGCACGCCGTTCGGCAGATCGAGCCCGCCCAGCCGCCCCTTCGAGTCGTACGACGCCACCACCGACGCCCACCGCCATCGACATGCGGACGACGACCTCGTGTCGTACCGTAGTCGATGCGCATCCCGCCCGGAAGAGCCAGCGACGTACGCCGCCCCGCCTGGTCGTACGACGCCTTGACCGAACCCGCGTCGTCGTCTTGTCGACGAGGACGAGCGGCCGCGTCGTACTCGAAGGTCGACCTGATCCCACGAGCGTCGCGGAACCACACGAGCCGGCCGGCACGGTCGTAGCCCCAGCGCTGGCGGTGTCCCAGTGGGTCCGTCTCCGAGGTCTGCTGGCCGGCGGCGTTCCAGCCGTAGCGAGTCGTGCCCGCGCCATCGGTGACCGACGCGAGATCACCCGCCCGGGTGTAGCCGAAGCGCGTCGGCGTCCCGTCGGGGTCGACGATCGAGATGGGCCGGTCGTGTGTCGTCGTACTCCAGACGAGTGACCGCGCCGTCGGCGGTCCGACTCGCGGCGACCCTGCCTCGCGCATCGACGAAGACCCCGGCGCCGTCGGCCCGCTCGAGATAACCGGGCGTGGGCGAGGCAGGACGCCTGGGTCGAGCGCGCGGCCGGCGGGGCTCGACGCGAAGGAGACCGTACGACGCACGCCCGGTCCCGTGACCGACGCCCGATCGATGTGCGGCAAGCGTGATCGACCCCGCGCGACCGGGGATCCGGACCCGGCGACTGCCGACCTGTAGGAGTAGCGCCACTCCCCCGGCGTCGGTCCCAGCACCCGCTGGCGAGTCACCCGACCGGCATCGTCGTACGAGAAGCGGATCCGATCCCGCCGACCGTCCGTCACCGCGGCCAGCCGCCCGGTGAACGGCTGGTACCGGTAGCCGACGCTCGGTCGCAGCAAGGCCAGCGCGTCGATAGACCACGCGGGTGAGCACGTCGGCGAACACACGATCGGGTCGGCCGTAGCGGTAGCTCACCCGGTCGCCGACCTGGTCGGTCGCGGCGACTGATCCGGCCGTCGCGCGTCGTGCTCGAAGCGAGCCCACTGCCCACTCTCGGAGATGACTCCGGCCAGGGCACCGTCCGGCGCCCGCACCCACCGGGCCGTCCGGCCGGAGGCATCCCGGATCCAGCCCAGTCGCTTGGGCGAGCCGGAGAGGCCGAAGCCCAGCACGGTCCCGGCGCGCGTGGTCAGCTCCCAGCCCGACCCGGTGTAGGCGACGCGAGATCCGGCGAACGGTCCTGCGCCGACGCCCGACGACGGCTCGAAGGCAGCACCCTTCGGCGAGGGCGCCCCCGCACGTCACGCGCTTGAACGGCAACCGTCGCCCGTCCGGCATCACGAGGTCGAGGTAGCTGTAGGACATGCTCGGCTCGAGCCCCATCGATCCCGCGAGACTCCAGTGGCGGCGCAAGAGGTTCCTCCGGCGCCGTGGTCGGCAGAGCAGGGTCGCCGACCGAGAACGACCGAGTGAGGTCGACCGCTCCGGATCCACCGAGGGCCAGGTCCGTGACCGCGGTGTCCATCAGGCCGGAGGCGAGGTCGACCGCGAAGCCCGGTGGTCCCGCGGACGCTGGAGCCGCCGAGGCAGGCGCGAGCGGTCGCCGGGTCGGGTCGATCTCCGGTTCAGCTCCCGAGGAGCGGATCGTCGCGCGCACGGCGCCGACGTTGCTCACCAACGCCGTATAGGTGCCGGTCATCGGCAGCCGAGCGGGTCGGTCGCACCAGGATTCACCGCCGGCGTCTGCCTCGATGATCGTCCCCGTGGGTCCGGCGAGTCCCACGTCAGTGACGTCGCACCCAGCTGTCGAGGAGTCAGCAGAGTCCAGGTGCAGCTCGACCGTCGAGCCGGCCTTGCCGCGAAACGTCAGCAGGGTCGGACCCGAGTGCAGCGACACCGCCTTGTCAATGGACGTCGCGACGACGTCGTGCACATCGGCTGGGTCGACCTCGGCTGGTACGACGACCAGCGACTCCTTGCTGGTGGAGCGGCCGTACGCCGTGGACACCGTGACCGGACCAGGCACCGCGACCGGCGGCAGCTGCACGCGCAGCAGTCGAGGACTGGCAGCGACGACTCGACCGATCGCGCCACCGACCGCGACGACGTTGCCCATCGGGTCCGTGTCGAAGCCCGATCCGCTGATCGCGACCACCGCCCCCTGGCCGACGAGCCGAGGCGAGACGCCGGAGACCCGCGGCGACGGCGAAACCGCGTGGCCGGAGCGAGCTCCGCACGGAACGACCGCACGATGCTCGACCGCCACCCGGTTGCCGGCCTCGTCGAACCGGTAGACCGCAGTCGTGCCGCCTTGCCGTACGGCGGCCAGCCGGCCCGACGCGTCGTAGTAGAAGTGCGTGTCGCGATCAGCAGTCGGCGCGTGACCCGCGGGAGCGCCGCAGCCGCCGACGACCGCGAACGCCACGAGCAGCGCGACGAACCGACTCACGCCGCCGCCGCAAGCCCCGCCAACCGCAACAGGCGGCTGCGCGCCGGCTCCGGCGCCAGGGCGCCCAGTGCGACCAGGTCTCCGGCTGACCCGTGCCGGCCAACAGCCGCATGGCCTCGGCATACCCGTGCGGGTCGAGCGCCGCCGCAGCGACGTACGGCGCCATCGAGTCCGGGCCGAACGTTCCCGCGGCCACCCGCGACCAAGATGCCGTACGCCGAGCCGCCGATCTCGACGAGCTTCCCGACTCGAGCACGTCGGTGGCCAGCTCGAGATCCGAAGACTCGAACCGGTCACGCTCGAGTCGTCCCTCGACCAGCGCCGACTTCACGGCGCTCACCCAGCCCCCGCGCGTGTCCGACGACGCGACCTCGACGAGCCGTCTGCTCGTCGACGAGCCACCGGGCGGGTGTCGAACATCAGCCCGGGCGTCGTACCGCTCGGCACGAGTCGTCCGATGACCCAGCCACCCGGCGCCGAGGTGTCTGCTCCGAGGTCGAGCAGGGCGACGTCCCGGTTGGCGCGCAGGTCACGTGCCACCAACGACCCGTGGCGCCCGAGTCGATAGCCGCCCATCCGCGCACCGGCCCAGGCCCGCGCCAACAAGGCGGCGTCCGTCAGACGACCCGACGCGAGCTCGCCGAGGAACGACTCGAGCCCACCGAGCTCGTAGGTGCACAGCTGCCGGAAGAGCCAGCTCTCGCCGAGCACGTGCGCCCGCAGCGGCGCCAGGTCACCGCCGTTCAGATAGGCGTCCTCGACACGGTCGGCGTAGAACATGCGCACGGTGTAGTCGAGCGCCGACCGCTGGATCTCTCCGGTGTCGGTGCCCGGATCCTCGGCGCGGGTGCACTGGTAGGCCGCCCAGCGCGCCCACAGCCACGGGGTCATCTCCCCCGACAGGTCGGCCAGCTGGGTGAGGATCGACAAGGACCGCGCGGGCATCGGCGAATCGCGATGGTGCGCCAACGCGACCTCGGCATCGCCGGCCCGTTCCGCCGCTAGCGAGTTGGTGACGGAGAGGGTGTGAGGAGTCCGAGACATGCGGACAGAAAACGCCCGCTGGCCAGCCGGCCACAACCGGCAAATCTGCATCTGTGGAAAACATGCGGCGGTCCGTCCCCGGCTCCTGGGGACGGACCGCACGCAAGCTCAGGGAGTGTCGTGCTCCCGCTCGGCGCCGGTCGGCTCGAGGTCGTCGTGCAGGTGCCGGGCCACCCCGCGGTCGGGGCGCGCGGTGAAGAAGTAGAGCGCGCCGACGACCGCGATGATGAAGATGACGAGCAGCGTGATCCAGTCGAGGTTGAAGTAGCCGCGGCCACTGCTCAACCCGCTCGGGGCGACCACGTTGATCAGCATCAGCACGAGGTACGCCGCAGCGGCGATCGTCACCGACCAGCCCCAGCGCCCGAGCTTGAACCGGCCCTCCGGGACCCAGCCCCGGCTCCGCGCGATGATCGCGCCGATGACCGTCAGCAGGAACGACAGGTAGATGCCGCTGACGCCGAAGGACACCAGTGCCACCAGGGCGTTGACGTTCGCCGGGTAGGTGATGAACCCGATCTTGACGTCGTGGTCGGGCGAGGCGAACACCAGCAGCACGAACAGCGTCGACACGACGGCTCCGGCGATGAGCGCGTTGACCGGCGTACCGAACCGCTTGCTGACCTTCGACACCCAGCCCGCGGCCGGCAGCGCACCGTCGCGGGCGTAGGAGAACGCCAGCCGGCTGCCCGCGCCCTGCACCGACGTACCGCAGGAGAAGAACGCGAAGATGATCAGCAGGAGCAGCAGGTCCTGCAGACCGCTCGGCAGCTGGCCGAGGATGTACGGCACTCCGCCCGTGACGGTCTTGCTGACCGAGTCGCCGCCCTTGGGCATCGCCAGGATCAGCGACGCGGTCAGGATGAACGACGCGACGCCGCCCCAGATCAACGCGAGCCGCATCGACCGCGGCACCATGCGACCGGCGTCCTTGGTCTCCTCGGAGATGTCACCCGCTGACTCGAAGCCGTAGAAGATGTAGACCGGCGCGAGCACGGCGATCAGCGCCGCCGCGAGCCAGCTGCCACCGAAGTCGAGTCCGAGCGGGTTGCTCGACGCGTGCTGCACGCTCTCGGTGGAGAACAGGAAGCCGAGCCCGTGGTTGAAGCCGTGGATGCCGAGGATCAGCGCGATGCCGACGGTGCCCACGATCTCGACGTACACCCCGAACTGCGCGACCTTGCCCATCACCGTGGCGCCGGTGATGTTGAGCAGCGTCTGGATGACCAGCAGCGCGACGGTGATCAGCAGGATCGACTTGTGGTCGGTCGGGTCGATGTTCCAGCCGAACCAGTTGTGCGTCAGCGCGGCGAAGTACCCGACCACGCCGGTGTCCACGGCCGCGACCGTGACCAGCAGCGCGATCCCGTAGAACCAGCCGACGAACCAGCCGTAGCCGGCCCCGACGGAGAACTTGCTGTACTGGTACAGCGCTCCCGCCACCGGGTAGTGGCTGGCCAGCTCGCCGAACACCAGCGCCACCAGCAGCATGCCGGCGACCGGGATCCAGGTCAGCCAGACGTACGCCGGGCCGCCGGTGCCGATGCCGAGCACGAACAGCGAGTAGATGCCGACCATCGGCGAGAGATAGGTGAAGGCCACCGAGAAGTTCGCGAAGAGCCCGAGAACTCGCCGCAGCTGGGGCTGGTACCCCAAGCTGGCCAGACGTGCGTCGTCGTCGTCAGGAGCTGTCGACGGCTGCGATTGAGTGACGTCACTCATGGCTACTCCGTTCCACGCCGGGGAAGTGGCGCTTCAGCACAGCAGGATCGCCGGCGGGGAAGATCACCGGCCGAATCAGAGTAGACCTTCACGTTTGCCTTTGATGTGCGCACGAGCCCGGACGTTCTCCGGCGTGTCGCGGCTAGGCTTCCGGGTCGTGAAGCGCGTCCTCCTGGTCCTGTGCACGCTCACCTGGTGGGTGCTGCCGGGCATGGGAGTCATCGACCTGACCGTCACCTGGGACCCGACGTGGCCGGTGATGCTCGAAGGCGGGTGGGGCGTGCTCCTCACCGTCGGCCTCGGCCTGCCGTTCCTCGTCGCCGCCGTGCGACCTCGGCTCGCGCGGGCCGCGCTGGTCCAGGTGTACGCCGTGACGGCCGCCCTGCTCGTCGGAGCCGTCGTCGGTCAGGAGCCGCAGGCCTGGTGGCTGCCGCGATGGTCGCGATCGAGGCGCCACTGCTCCATCTCGTCGCCCGCGGCACGCCTCTCGGAGATCGCTCCCTCTCCCCTGCGCTGCTCGTCCTGACCGTCGGTCGCTGTGGTTCCCGCCGTCACCTACGCGTGGGACATGGCCGCCGACAACCGCTTGTCGCTCGTCACGAGTGACATCACCAACGACACCGACCACTACGCCGTCCAGGCCGCGCTCGCTCTCACCCTGGTCGCCCTGCCCTTGCTGGCGAGCCTGTGGCCGAGCACCCGTCGACTGCTCGGCAGCAGCACCGCCCTGATGGCGGCGTACTCGGGCTGGTGTCCTACAACTGGCCCGACGCGGACGCCGGCTTCAGCCAGGGTGGTCGGTCGCCGTGATGGTGTGGGCCGTCGCCGTCGGGCTGGTCTCGTGGTGGCCCGTCCGTGGTTCCATGTCCCGCGTGAGCGACGATCAGGCGTGGGTGTGTGAGCACTGCGGCGAGCAGGGACGCACCAGCGAGCCGATGCGGTCGGGTTCGCGGCCGTCGTACCGCTCGAGTGGTGGAGCCTCGGCGTACTCATCCTGATCGCCATCACGATCGGTCAGTTCCTGCGCCTGCGCTCCAACCTCGTCGAGGTGGCGATCAGCGCCATGCTCGTGCTCGGGGTCGGTGCGATCGGGGCAGAAGCGGCGGCGTGGCAACGGATCGCGGAGACCCTCGTCGGCGCCGTGGTGGGCATCGTCGCGACCCTGGTCTTCCCGCCGAAGGTCGCCACCTCCGACGCCGGGCGCGCCATCGACGGTCTGGCCGACGCGGTCAGCGAGCTCCTGGTGCGGGCGGCCGACGAGCTCGGCGCCATGGCCGCGGGTGAGCCGCAGCGCCTCCCCGGTGCCGCGCGCGAATGGCTCGACGACGCCCGCCGCATCACCCACAACATCCCGCAGGTCGGCGCCGCCCTGCTCAAGGCAGAGGAGGGTCGCCGACTCAACGTCCGCGCGGTCCGTACGCCGCACGTCGAGCCCGGGCTCCGCCAAGGACTGGAGGCACTCGAGCACTCCGCGGTGGCGATCCGCGGCCTGATGCGCTCGCTGGCGGACGCCTCCGACGGCGACTGGCTCGACGAGGACTCGGCTCGGGGAGTGCTCAGAGATCTCTCGGAGACCTGCCGCGAGCTGGCCGCCGGCACCGACGCGTTCGGCGAGCTCGTCCGCCACGAAGGTGACGCGCAGGCGAGCCTGAGCCAGGCCGACATCGCCCGCCTGCAGGACGCGCAGGACGGCATGCTCCGGGCGCGCACCCGCCTCGACGAGGCACTGGCCACGCCCGCCTCCCCGGACGTGATCGAGCTGCTGTCCGCTGCCCGCTCGACGGTCCGGCGTCTGCAGCACGAGCTGGCCCTCGACGAGCGGGTCCGCCGCCAGCTGCGCCTGGTCCCGCCGCGCCGCCGAACCCCGCGACCTCCGACTCGTCGTCGTCCTCAGCTCGATCTTCCCGAGCCGATCGGGCCCGACGACGCGACCCAGGTGATGCCGCGCGTCTCGGACGAGCCGCCGGAGGATGATCACCACCCCCGGTGAAGCGGCTGAGCTAGGCGGTGAGCCCGCGCGAGGAACGCGGACCGCGCCCGCTCCGGCGCAGGTCCGCGAGGTAGTCGGCCCACTTGTCGATGGCTTCCTCGTAGGGCAACCGCGGACGGCCGCGATAGGTGTTCGCGCCTGGCACGAGCACCTTCTCGCGCACCACGTTGTCGTCGACGCAGATCGCGAACATCTCCCTGGTGTCTCGACGGTTGCCGATGATCAGACCGTCGAGCCGATGGTCGAAGGAGAACGCCTCGAAGATGGTCATCCCCGAGGCCGAGGCCTGAGCGCCCGGCGTGAGGAAATGGTCGATGAGGTAGCGCAGCCACTGCACCGGTTCGTAGAACTTCTCGTTGCCGTCGAAGCTCAGGCAGCAGCCCTCCCAACACGCCTGCCACTGGCAGTAGAGCTGTGGCTGACCCGGCGTCGGCCGGTTGTAGGCGTCGATATCGGCGTCGGACCGCTGCTCGGCAAAGGGATTCGGCGGCACGTCGTACGGTCCGCCCGGCCTGTCCCAGCGCCGGCTGTGATGGAAGGCGGAGAGGTACGCCGCCTCCTGGTCGTTCAGCGGCGGGTCGATGTCTATGTGTCCGAGGAAGTCGGTCGTGTAGCCCATGGCTCGACCTTCGACTACCCCACCGCCCCCGGCAACGGCGATCTTCAGACCTGTGGATTGCGGGATGCATCCACAGCTGTTCGCGCGCACACTCCCCGGATGGCTCTCGAAGACCTCCGGCTCAGGAACACTCAGCAGCTCGTCGACGACGTCGCAGCGCGCACACCTCTCGTCGCCGGCTCCGTGACGCTCGTGCTGGTCGAGCGACCGTGCACGCGACAACGCGTGCTGGCCGTCCGCCGGCTCGAGGTCCCCGCGGATCAGAGGGACGACTACTCCCTGTCACGCCTGTTGTACGAGGAGATGCAGACGTTGCCGATCCCACCGCGTGACCCCGACCGGCCAACCGTCGTGGTGACGATCATCGCCCGGCGCGGCTTCAACGTCTGGACGCGCACCGAGATGACCTGGGCGATGGCGTGGCGATACAGCAACCACCTCACCGACGCGTTCAGCGGAGACACGGTCGTGGTCACCGAGCACGGCTGGGCCTCCCTCGACACCCACGCGGCGGGTCCGCAGCCGTCGCTCGTCGCGGCCCCGTGAGGCACCATGGTCCATGTGAGCCTGCTGCCGCAGAGTCGGCCCCTGACCCGCTCGGACCTCGACGCCCTGCCCGATGACGGGCACCGCTACGAGCTCATCGACGGGGCGCTCATCGTGACGCCGGCGCCGAGCTGGCAGCACCAGACGATCGTCGGGGAGATCCACGTCCTCTTGCACGCCGCCTGCCCAGCCCATCTCCAGGTCCTGCTGGCCCCGTTCGACGTCGTACTCGCGATGAACACCGTCGTGCAGCCCGATCTCCTGGTCGCGCGTCGGAGCGACCTCACCCAGCGGGACCTTCCGACGGCCCCCCTGCTCGCCGTCGAGGTGCTCTCGCCCAGCACCCGCTTGATCGACCTCAACCTGAAGCGTGCACGCTACGAGCGCTCGGGCGTCCCGGCGTACTGGGTGGTCGATCCAGAACAACCGTCGATCACGGCCTTTGACCTGCGCGACGGCGTCTATGTCGAGACTGCGGTTGTCGTCGGCGAGGACAGCTTCCGACCCACAGCGCCGTACGACGTGGAGATCGTGCCGGCGCGGCTCCTCGGCGACTAGCGCACCGGCACCCGGCCGTCCTTCGCCAGCACCGGCACGTCGACCGGCACGGTCTCCGGGTACTTCAATCCCGTCCCCGTGTTGAGCACCACGACCTGCTCGTGCTCCTCGATCCAGCCGCTCTCGCGCAGCTCGCGCACGGCGACCATGCAGGCCGCGCCCTCGGGGCAGATCCACGCGCCCTCCTGGCTCGCGAGGGTCGAGACCTCGCGCAGGATGTCGTCGTCGTCGACCGCGATCGCGGTGCCGTTCGACTCGCGAACCGCCTCGAGCACCAGGAAGTCACCCAGCGCCTTGGGCACGTTGATGCCGAACGCGAGCGTGTGCGTGCCGTCCTTGAGCTCGCTCTCGTCGAGCCCGGCGTTGAAGGCGTCCACGATCGGCGGGCAGCCGGTCGACTGCACGGCGACCAGCCGCGGCAGCTTCGGCCCGATCCAGCCGAGCTCCTGCATCTCGAGCATCGCCTTGTGGATCCCGATCAGCCCGACGCCGCCGCCGGCCGGGTAGAGGATCACGTCGGGCACCTGCCAGCCGAGCTGCTCGGCGATCTCGTAGCCCATCGTCTTCTTGCCCTCGATGCGGTACGGCTCCTTGAGCGTGGACACCTCCTGGTAGCCGCTCCGCTCCGCCACCGCCTGCTTCACCAGGGCGCCGGCGTGGTTGATGAGTCCGTCGACGAGGTACAGCTCGGCTCCCGTCGCCACGCACTCGCGCCGGGTGATCTCCGGCGCGTCGACCGGCATCACGATCAGGCTGCCCATCCCGGCGCGGGCGGCGTACACCGACCACGCGGCGCCGGCGTTGCCGTTGGTCGGCATCGCGATCGCACGTACGCCGAGCTCGCGTGCCCGACTCACTCCGACAGCTGCACCGCGTGCCTTGAAGGTGCCGGTGGGGATGAGGCCCTCGTCCTTCATCAGCAGACCGGGTACGCCGACCGCAGCGCCGTACGTCGGAAGCGGGAGCAGCGGCGTCATCCCCTCGCCGAGCGTGGTGATGTTCTTCGCGTCGCGGACGGGAAGCACCTCGTGGTAGCGCCACAGGTCGTGCGGCCGCTCCTTCAGGTCAGCCGGCGTGACGCTGGCGCGCACCTCGTCGAGGTCGTACCTCGCGAGCAGCGGCGCCCCTTCGTCACTGACGCCCTGCACCTCGTCGGCGTCGTACCTCTTCCCGGTGCGCGAGCACTCCAGGTGGGACAAGGATGAGAACGACACCGGGCCTCCTGTGGAAGGTGGTCGAGCAGCGAGCTTCTTAGGTGGTCGAGCAGCGAGCGAAGCGAGCGGATAGTCGAGACCACATGAACCACCCTCTCAACCAGCCTGCTCAGCGCACAACGAGGCCAGCATCGCGATCGCCCAGTCCGCCACCGGCCACACGACGAAGCCGATCACCGGACACAGCACCAGGCAGATGGCGATCGCGATCAGCGCCGACCGAACCGCCGGCGACGCCTGCTCGCCCGGAGTCCACGGCAGGTGCTTCACCTTCGTCGTCTTCTTCTCCACTCGCCGCGAACTCAGTCGCCACCGTCTGGGCGCGAGTGCTTCCGACGCCCGCCGAGAACATCGCCGACGGCAGCGCGCGCTCCAGCCGGTCGAACACGTCATCGACGTAGAACTGCCCGAGCGTCTCCTCCTGCTGCCTCAGTACGCCGACCAGGTCGTGCGCCGAGCACACCAGCACACCGTGCGTCCGACCCGGCGCCTGCTCGTGGTCCGAGGTGCAGAGCACGGGGATGAACAGGTGCGGGTCCATCCCGGGGACCATCTCCGCCAGCGCGATCGCCGAGTCGGCCACACCCGCGAGAGCAGCGCCCCTGGCAGCGGTGTCGCCGGCTCGTCCCCGAGGCCCGGTCGCTCCGAGGCGATCACGAACACGCCGGCGGGACCCACCACGACGTGGTCGACGTTCACCCGTCGGTAGTCAGGCGCGTGCAGGCTGTGCAGCACCCACCACCGACCCGCAGGCAGTGCCGTCAGCGCACCAGCGCTCGCCGAGATCCCGGACATGTCTTCCCCCCGTGTTCAGACGCCCCGGGAGATCGTAGGGTCGCGACGCGTCCCTGTCCGGGAAACGGCCGAGTCGTCAGACGTGCTTCGCCGACGAGCGCCGCCAGGGCACCCAGCCCTTGCGCGCCGGCCCGTCGAGCCGGTGACCGTTGCGCGGCGGGCCACTCGGTTCACCGACGCGGTACCAGTCCGACGGCAGGGCCCAGGCGAGTCCGTCGAACACGCGCTGTGCCTCGGCGGCATCCCAGACGCGTCGCTGCGAGGTGAGCACGTCGACCAGGTTCCCCGCCGTACACACGAGCACCTCGCCGGCCCAACCGCTGATGGGCTCATCGCGATCGAAGCACAGCACCGGCACGACGTACTGCGGGTCCAGGTCCGGCACCAGCTGGGTCAGCGCCTTGCCGGAGTCAGTCACGCGGTCGACCGTCGCGTCGCGACTGCTCCCGTCCTGGGTCAGCACGTTCGAGTCGAGCTCGAGCGTCCCCGACCAGTCCCGGGAGTCGACGACGAAGACCCCCGCGCGGCCCACGACGACGTGGTCGACGGTGGCCAGGCGCCGCGCCGGAAAACGGATGTCGTACATCGCTCGCCAGGCACCGGCCGGGAGCGCGTCAATGGCGTGCGTCGTCGCCAATTCGCGCGCAGACTCCCCCGCCATGTCTCCCCCGTGTCCCAGACATCAGCGATCCTACGAGCCGGACTGGACTCCCGTCCCAGAATCCGGACATTTCGGACGCTGTCAGGAGTGTCGCACGAGAGCCTCCAGCAGGTCCACACTCTGCGCCAGCGCCCGCTCGTCGACGTCGAACGCCGGGTTGTGGTGCGGCGCCGGGTTGTCGGCACCCACCATCACGTAGCTGCCGCTCCCGCCCCGCTGCTGCACGTCCGCGAGGAACAGGCTGGCGTCGTCGCTGCCGCCCATCGGACCGAAGGTGTCGGCGCTCAGGCCGAGCGCGAGCGCGTGCCCGCGTACGGCGGCCGCCACCACCTCGTCGGAGTTGATGGTCGTCGAGCCGCCGGTCTCGACGACCTCGACCTCACAGCCGTACGACGCAGCGGCTCCCTCGAGCGCCTGCGTCACGCGCCTGGTCATCTCGGTCTGCACCTCGGCATCCAGCGCTCGCGTCTCCGCGGTGAGCTCGGCCCACGCCGGGATGATGTTGACCCCGTCGCCGGCGCGGAGCGTGCCGACGTTCACGCGGGTGTCGGTGGTCGACCAGCGCGGCTGGCCGAGCACGGCGAGCGTCCGGCGGCGGCCGCGGCCAAGGCGTTGCGACCGTCCCGGACCCTGGCCGCGCTCGGCGCGACGTCTGCCGCTCGCTATCGGGGCGTTAGCCGCAGATGGCGGTTCAACATGACCCCCACATTCCTCGTCCAAGCCTTCGTGACTGATCCTCAGCGCTGCGCATCAGGTCAATGTGGCGTTCATTGGGTGGCGAACAGAACCGCCTTGGCATACCCGCGCCGCACCAGCGGTGTAGTTGACGAATCTGCCCGCCGAGTTCCACATGTAAAGAAGGGTCCGACCGTAGGGGTCAAGCAGATCCTCATCTCCCACGAAGAACACCGTGGATCCGACCGGCGCTAGACGCTCAAGCGCATGCGCGGCTTCGTGGCTGTAGCACTGAGGCGCCACGCCCGGCTTCACGCTCTCCGGCGTGTCGATCTCAAGCAGCCTCACCTTGACATCCGAACTCGCATGGACCCGCCCGTCGCGCGGGACACTCACGTGGAGGGTGTCGCCGTCCACGACCCGGGTGACAACGCCCGACTGGGCGCCTTTCGGGACTCCAGGGACGTTCAGAACGCTCCCCGGAGGCTCCTTGCCATGCCGGCCCATCGAGCTCCCCGTTGGCAATCATCGAAACCAAGATGTTGACGCCCGCAACTGCAGCCATGGCCAGGAGAGTCAGCACGATCGCCAACCGATCTTTCGCGTACTGATTCATGTGATCCCCGGCCGGGCAGCGACCTGCGGCCCTCCACCTCGCAGACGAAGTCCGGGTCGCCCACGACGATCAGCTGGTCCGTGGCGCGCGACATGCCGACGTAGAGCTTCTCGCGCGAGCGCTCCTTGGCCTCGCCTGTCGTTGACGCACAGCACGACGGCCGGACGCTCCAGGCCCTTGCAGCCGAGAACGTGGCCGTAGAAGACCTCGTCGTCGTCCCAGAATGTGCGCCAGTAGCCGCACCTGGCCGAGCCGCTCGGTCTCGCGCGACCTGCACGCCAGTGACGCTTGACCCGTGGTGAGGAGCGCGACGTTGCCGGGGAACCAGCCCACGTCGAGAAGCACGGTCAACGGCACTGGTCGGCGGCGTCCTCGAGAATCGCTCGGAGCGCGCCGGGATGAAGTCGACCTCCACGCCCTCACCTCCGCGCGAGCGTCATCCGCGGTCGGAGCCCGAGCGGAGCCGAACGCACTCGTAGATCTGCTTGGTGTTCCGCAGGCATGATGCGACGGTCCGACGGCTGTGCTTGCTGCATGACGACACGGCGTGGAGCTCCGAGGACCACGGAACCCACCCTCAGCAGTGGCTCAGCTGCAGCCGCTGGTGCTGCCGCAGCCTTCACACACGTAGCAGCTGCCCGCCGGGCGCATCTTGGTGCCGCAGGTCATGCAGAGCGGGGAGTCGACGGCGGTGCCGGTGATCTTCTCCAGGAGCTCGGCTGAGGTGTGGGCCTCGCCGACGTGGACCTTGGCGGGGACCTCGCGGTCCTCGTTGCCGTGGGTGTCCTTGGTCTCGAGGTCGTCGGCGCGGTCGTCGTGGTCACCGGAGTGGTCTCGACTATCCGCTCGCTTCGCTCGCTGCTCGACCACCTTGTCGTCGTCGACCACCTCGGCCATCAGCTCCGAGGCGCCGCCGGTCTCCTCGATGGGCTCGTAGCTGCCGGTCTCGAGGTGGCGCTGGCGCTCCTGGGCGGAGTAGATGCCCATCATCGACCGGTCCTCGAACGACATGTAGTCGAGAGCCAGGCGGCGGAAGATGTAGTCCATGATCGACTGCGCCATCCGGACGTCGGGGTCGTCGGTCATGCCGGCGGGCTCGAAGCGGAGGTTGCTGAACTTCGAGACGTAGGTCTCCAGCGGGACGCCGTACTGCAGGCCGATGGACACGGCGATCGAGAAGGCGTCCATCACGCCGGCCAGGGTGGAGCCCTGCTTGCCGAGCTTGAGGAAGATCTCGCCGAGCTCGCCGTCCTCGTGGGCACCGGAGGTCATGTAGCCCTCGGCGCCACCGACGGTGAACGAGGTGGTCTTCGAGGCACGCGACTTCGGGAGGCGCTTGCGGAAGGGCTTGTGCACCTCGACGAGCTTCTCGACGACCTCGGGCGAGGAGCCGGAGGTCGACATGGCCTGGTCCTTCTTCGAGGACTCGGACTTGCCGTCGGAGAGGGGCTGGCCGACCTTGCAGTTGTCGCGGTAGACGGCCGTCGCCTTGAGGCCGAGCTTCCAGGACTGCAGGTAGATGTCCTCGATCTCCTCGACCGTCGCGGTCTCGGGCAGGTTGACCGTCTTGGAGATCGCGCCGGACAGGAACGGCTGGGTCGCCGCCATCATCCGCACGTGGCCCATCGGCTTGAGGGCACGGGCACCCATCGCGGTGTCGAAGACCTCGTAGTGCTCCTGCTGGAGGCCGGGGGCGTCGATGACGTGGCCCTTGTCGGCGATGTATTCGACGATCGCCTCGACCGTCTCGGGCTGGTAGCCCATCTTGCGCAGCGCCCGCGGGATCGTCTGGTTGACGATCTGCATCGAGCCGCCGCCGACGAGCTTCTTGAACTTGACCAGCGAGAAGTCCGGCTCGATGCCGGTGGTGTCGCAGTCCATCATGAAGCCGATGGTGCCGGTGGGCGCGAGCACGGAGGCCTGCGCGTTGCGGAAGCCGTTCTTCTCCCCCAGCTTCTGTACGTCGGCCCAGGCCTTCGTCGCGAGCTTGTGTACGTCGGCGTCGGCGACGCGATGGTGCGTACGACGTCGTTGGCGGCCTGGTGCTTGCGCATCACCCGCTTGTGCGCGTCGGCGTTGCGGGCGTAGCCGGCGTAGGGACCGACCACCGCGGCGAGCTCGGCCGAGCGCTTGTAGGACTGGCCGGTCATCAGCGAGGTGATGGTGGCCGCCATCGCGCGACCGCCCTCGGAGTCGTAGCCGAGACCCATCGCCATCAGCAGCGCGCCGAGGTTGGCGTAGCCGATGCCGAGCTGGCGGTAGTCGCGCGTCGTGTCACCGATCGACTCCGTCGGGAAGTCGGCGAAGCAGATCGAGATGTCCATCGCGGTGATGATGAACTCGACGGCCTTGGCGAACAGCGGCGCGTCGAAGGTGTCGTCGTCCTTGAGGAACTTCAGCAGGTTGAGCGACGCGAGGTTGCACGAGGAGTTGTCGAGCGACATGTATTCCGAGCACGGGTTGGACGCGGTGATGCGACCGGTCTCCGGGTTGGTGTGCCAGTCGTTGATGGTGTCGTCGTACTGCAGGCCCGGGTCGGCACACGCCCACGCGGCCTGGCTGATCTTGGTGAACAGCTCACGGGCGTCGACGGTGTCGATGACCTCGCCGGTGCCGCGGGCACGCAGGCCGAAGTCGGTGCCGTCCTCGACGGCGCGCATGAACTCGTCGGAGACGCGGACGGAGTTGTTGGCGTTCTGGTACTGCACGCGACGTGATGTCGGCGCCGCCGAGGTCCATGTCGAACCCGGCGTCGCGCAGCGCGCGGATCTTGTCCTCTTCCTTCATCTTGGTCTCGACGAACTCGACGATGTCGGGGTGGTCGACGTCGAGGACGACCATCTTCGCCGCGCGACGGGTGGCGCCACCGGACTTGATGGTGCCGGCGGAGGCGTCGGCGCCGCGCATGAAGGAGACCGGGCCGCTGGCCGTGCCGCCGGAGGAGAGCAGCTCCTTGGAGGAGCGGATGCGGGAGAGGTTGAGGCCGGCGCCGGAGCCGCCCTTGAAGATGAAGCCCTCTTCCTTGTACCAGTTCAGGATCGAGTCCATCGAGTCGTCGACGGACAGGATGAAGCACGCGGAGACCTGCTGCGGGCGACGGCGTACCGACGTTGAACCAGACCGGGGAGTTGAAGGAGAAGTACTGGTGCACGAGCAGCCAGGTCAGCTCGTGCTCGAAGAGCTCGGCGTCGGCCGGGGTGGCGAAGTAGCCGTTGTCCTCGCCGCCCTTGCGGTAGGTCTTCACGACGCGGTCGACGAGCTGCTTGAGGCTCCACTCGCGGGCGTCGGTGCCGACGGCGCCGCGGAAGTACTTGGTCGTGACGATCGTGGAGGCGTTGACGCTCCAGAAGTCGGGGAACTCCACGCCGCGCTGCTCGAAGACGACGGCGCCGGTCTTCCAGTTCTGCTGGACGACGTCGCGGCGCTCCCAGGTGAGCTCGTCGTAGGGGTGCACGCCAGCGGTCGAGAAGACCCGCTCGATCTTGAGGCCCTTCTTCCGCGTGCGTGCGCCGGTCCCGCTCACCGTTTCGGTCATCTGTGTCCCACTCCCTGGGTTGTTGTCGGCTACTTCATTTTCTCTGGCAGGACTGACAAGTTCTGCCGCTGCTGGTGCCCCGCGCGCAGCTTCCCCACTACGCACGGGGCGGTCTTGGTCAGCCGGTTGGCTGAGGTGTTGTCTCTGGTGCCGCGCGCTCCATCCGGAGTACGGCGATCTCGGTCTCGAAGTCCTCGGCGGACTCGAAGGCCCGGTAGACGCTCGCGAACCGCAGGTAGGCCACCTCGTCGAGCGCCCGCAGCGGGCCGAGGATGGCCAGCCCGATCTCGTGGGCCGGCACCTCCGCCCAGCCCTCGCCGCGCAGCGAGTCCTCGA
The DNA here is from genome assembly GCA_963797505.1 of uncultured Actinomycetota bacterium. Taxonomy (GTDB): domain Bacteria; phylum Actinomycetota; class Actinomycetes; order Propionibacteriales; family Nocardioidaceae; genus Marmoricola. Next base: position 63,843 of record CAWCQB010000039.1, read on the forward strand.
CGGTCTGTCCCAGGCGGGCCAGGTCGTCCTCGTCGACGGGGCGGCCCTTGCAGGCCTTGCGTACGCCGGAGATGGCCTTCTCGCGGGTGAACGGCTCGCACGCGCCGCTGCGCTTCACGACCGTGAGCTGCATCTGCTCGACGGTGGTGAACCGCTTCTCGCACGCCGGGCACGACCGGCGCCGACGGATCGCCGAGCCGTCATCCGCGACCCTGGAGTCGAGGACCCGGGTGTCGGTGCTGCGGCAGAAGGGACAGTGCATCGCGGGGCCTCCTCTCAGGGGTACAACCTGTGTGTGGAACTGTGGATTCCGGCGTTTCCCGGTGGAAAACCTCGGTGTGATGTGGCTAACTCGATCAGTTCTGTGGAACTAGATGTGGATAACTACATCGGTGTAACTACTAGATGTAGTGGAACCGTACGCCTGCACTTCCGCGTGCGCAACAGCGACTTTGACGTACTTCGGGTATGTCGGCATCTGCGCAGGTCAGCGCGTTCTGGGGCCCTGAAATCGGGCGTGTCGGACACGGTTCGGTGCACCGCTTGGGTCCCTGTCGAGGCGGCTGGGTCACAATGACCGGCGTGGGTAGGCACACAGGCGAGCGACCGCATCACCCGCCGCGCGTACCCAGGCGCCGGGTGCTGGTGCTGTCGCTCCTGATCGTCCTCACGCTGGTGGCGTGGGGGGTGCTCGTCTTCGCGGCCATCGAGTTCGGCCGCGACGCCCGCTCGGGTGACTCCACGGCCTGGACCTTCCTCGGCCTCGCTGCTGCCGGCGCGACGGCCTGCCTGTTCGTCACGCTGATCCTCGGATCGAAGCTGGTCGGGCTGGTGCGCGCGCGTACCGCGGAGCCTCCCCCGGTTCGGCTGCCCGGTGGACGGCGCGCGGCCCGCTAAGGGATGGGGATCAGTCGGCCCGGCGTACCGGTTCTGTCGGTCGTCGAACGTAGGCTCCGACTGTGAGCAAGCTCGATGCCCAGAGGGCCATGAAACTGGCGAGGTACGAACAGAACGAGGAGCGCGCCCGGGCTCGAAACGCAGCATCGCCGCGCGTGAACGCGACCCCTGCGCCGGTTGCTCCTCGCGCGGCCACTCCGGCCGCGCCGAAGGCTGCTGCGACGTCGACGGACACCTGTGGCCACAAGTCGATGAACGGTCGCGCGTGCACCCGCGAGGCGGGGCACTCCGAGAAGAGCCACCGCTACAGCTGATCGGTCAGACGCGGTCGGCCAGGCGTCGTACGAACTTGAGGCCTGACCAGGTCTCGTCGATCGCGCACACCTTGACGTCGACGTAGCCGGCGGCCAGGCCGATCTCGCGTACGACGTTCTCGTCGATGTCCGTGGGCACCTTCGATGCCTTCTTGGGCCAGCAGACCCAGACCATGCCGGCCTGCTCGGTGCGCTCGAAGAGCTGCGGCAGCCGCTTCTCGAGCTTCGCCGCGCTGGTGTGGAAGGTCAGGCTGATGTCGAGCCGCTTCGGCAGCCGGCGCGTGGTGGGGGCGTCGAGGTCGAAGGTGTCGGGAGCGTTGTCGAGGAGTACGACGTGGTCCGGCTTCACGCCCAGCTTGCGCTCGAGCGGAGTGCCTGAGTAGCCCGCGACCATCGTCCCTCCTGCCCCGTTGTCCACAGGCGTTCCGATCGGTGTAGCCAGCGCGCCCACGGGGTAGTTAACTCCCCATCGACTCGGGTTCGTAGCTCAAGGGGTGACTCATGCGCGGGCGTCACACGCTGGCCGCCGTCCTCGGCGTGCTGTGTCTGCTGCTCGCTGGGTGCGGTGGGTCTGCCGAGCCGCAGCCGCTGCCGAGGCCGACGGCGAGTCTGTCGCCTTCGCCCTCGGCTACTCCCCCGGTGATGCCGGCTGCGGCGAAGGCGAAGACGAAGGCCGGTGCGAGCGCCTTCGTTCGGCACTTCGTCGAGCGCTTGAACTACGCCGGCGAGCACCGGTGACACCAGACCGCTCGAGCGACGCTTGACGCATCGCCGTGCACGTCGTGCGAGGCGCATCGCCGACGGCATCGACAAGCACCTACGCAACGGGCGGCACGATCAAGGGCGGTGACTGGCATCCGCGAAGCGATCGAAGTTCTACGGCATCAAGCGACGACGGTTGCGACTCGTGGACGTCGCACGTCGACTACGGCCCCAGACCGTGACTGCCAGAGTCACGGGCGCAGGACCAAGAGCTTCACCGGCGGCAAGAACCGTCTCAACGCCTTCAGCTGCGTTGGCGAGACGGCGCGGTTGGCAGGTGGCGCGACTGGATCCCGCGGCATGAGCGCCTCTGCTTGGCATGCGCTCGCGCTCGTGCTCGCCATCAGGCGCCTGCGCAGGCGGCGCGACGCCGTGGGCGTCGACGCCGTGGCAACGGCGTTACGACGCAATCGGTGCAGGGCTCGTCAGGGCAGTCACTCGGTCCGACGCATCAGGACGACTGCAGTCACAGCGCGCAGCGGCTCAGCCGCAGCTGCGCTACGAGTGGCGCACCGCCTGCGGAGCGGGCCTGGACGGCGAGAGCACCTGCTCGGCGTACACCTGCCCGCCCGGGCGAGCAGATCTACCGGCTCTGGCAGGTCGCGCCTCCGCCGGCGGCTGCCGATGGGGCTCGTCTGCTCGGGCAACGGCCCGCCACCGGTGGCGGCCGCGCCGCCGCAGGTGACGGAGGGGATGGTGCTGCAGGCGTTCCGGCGGGTACCGCTGCCCTCGTTGCGGTCGCACTCCCAACCCGCGAACAAGACGCTGATCAACTTCGACACGATCTTCTTCACCGACGCCCAGCCGCTGACGCGGACGGTCACGTTGCTCGGGCAGCGGGTGCGGCTGGAGATCAGGCCGTCGCGGTTCGAGTGGGTGCACGGTGACGGGACCGAGGACACCACGTCGACGCCGGGGGCGCCGTACCCGGCCAAGGACGTCGTCTACCGCTACCAGGACGCCCATCGCACGGTCGAGCACCGGGTGGTGGTGACGTGGAGCGCGGAGTGGTCGCTGAACGGCGGTCCGCTGCAGCCGGTCAACGGGACCGTGACGACCACCGGGCCGGCGACGCCGCTGCGGATCGCGGAAGCGAGTCCGGCCCTGTCGGGGAGCGGTCACTAGGCGCTAGGTTCCGAGCGTGCGCCTGCAGACCTCCACCAAGCTCAAGCTCGCCTACATCGGCCTCGCGGCCGTCGACACCTGGCTCTCCAGCCTCCCCGGCAAGGGCGCGCATCGCGCTCGCTTCGTCACCAAGCCACTGCTGATGCCGACGTTGTCGGCCTCGCTGGTGACCAACCCGAAGGCAGCGGACTCGCCGCTGCGGACCAGCACGGTCGCCGCGCAGGTCGGCGGCTGGGGCGGCGACGTCGCCCTGCTCGGTGAGGGCACCAAGCCGTTCCTGGTGGGCGTGGGCTCGTTCGGGCTGGGCCACGTGGCCTACCTGACCGGCTTCCTGCGTCAGCACGGCCACTCCGACCCCCGCCAAGCCATGGGACCCCGGGCGGTCGCCGGCTCGTGGGCGCTGACCGCGCCGGTGATGGCGTTCATGGCGGGGCGTCGCAACCGGGACCTCGGCGGGCCGGTGTTCGGGTACGCCACCATGCTCGCGGCGATGGCGGCGGCGGCGAACTTCCTGGACACCGACCTGCCGCCCTCGGCGCGTCGACTGACCGCTGCGGGGGCCGGGCTGTTCATGCTCTCGGACTCGCTGCTCGGGTTCCGCAAGTTCGCGATGACCAACCCGCCGCCCCAGCTCGAGACCGCGGTGATGGCGACGTACACCGCCGCCCAGTTCCTGCTCAGCGAGGGCGCTGCCCGGGCCTGAGGCGCCAGGACGTCATACGAGTTGGTCGCTATTGGAGCCACTTCGTATGACGTCCCGCGCAACGTCATACGAGTTGGTCGCCATAGCAGCCAATTCGTATGACGCAGCACGCCGGCGCTAGGCACCCGAGACGTGCGAGTGGGGTGGGACCGGTCTGCGGTCCCACCCCACTTCTTCCCCCGTGACGACGACCCGGGTCGAATGAGTCGTCGTCACGTCAGTCCCGCTCCTGCCTTCCCGCAGGGCGGACGACTCAGCCGCGGGGGACGGCGAGCTTCTGGCCCTCCTGGATCTGGCCACCGGGCAGGGAGTTGAGCTCCTGGATGCGGTGGACCATCTCGCGGATGTGACCGGGCTTGGCGAGGTCACCCGCGATGCCGTAGAGCGTGTCGCCGGGGTGCACCTCGACGATGCGCACCGGCTCGGGCGTGCCGCCGGTCAGGGTCGCGGCCACCCCGCCACCGAACGGCACCATCAGGGCGAGCGCGAGGGTCAGGAAGCCGAGGACCAGGACGATGCGTCCGCGGCGGGTCAGGCGCACGGTGCGCGGCGCGGGCTTGCGGGCTTGGGCTGGGTCTTGGGCTGCGCCTTGCGGCGCAGCTTCACGACGGGAGCGACGGGCGTCTCGACCGGCTGGCCGTAGTCGAGGTCGAAGACGGTCTCGAAGTCGACCTCGGTCTGCGGTGCGACGCTGCGCCGGGACGAAGCGAACGAGTGCGTCGAAGCGAGTGTCGACGTCCGACTCGGACGGGATGCTCAGTGTGCTCATCGGTCTACCTCTTTCGGGGAAGTGCCCGGCCCTGGTTGGCCGAACGGGGAAGCGACCCCTGCGTTGTGCTGATCGATGTCTATCGCCGAGGACCGACAGTTTTCGTCGAGACTCCGAACAGACGTTCGTTCGAACACATGTACGACGGTAGAGCACATGTTCGAACGGCGCAAGAACATACGTTCGAACGATTCCGCGGGAATTCTTCCCGCCCCGACCGGGAGCCGGCCCGATCCGCGGAGGCTGTCCGAGCGGCGAGGCTCGGCGTACCGGTTCCGCACGGGAACCCCGCCCGAGGAGGTCGTCATGACCCAGTTCTCAACCCATCCGCATGTCGAGAGCCACACCGCTCCCCCAACGACGACGACTCGGCGTGTCGCCGGCGGGCTGGCTCTCGGCCACGTCGTGCTGCTGTTCGCCGCGTTCGCCTTCGAAGGGGTCGCCGCGGCCCAGCACGGCACCTCGCCGACCAAGCTCGTCGACCTGCTCGGCGGCGCGTCCCTCGACCGCACCCTCGTTGCGGGCTACCTGGAGTCGCTGTCCTTCTTCGTCCTGACGCCGGCGATCGTGCTGATCGCCTACCTCTTCTCACGTCGTACGACGGTGGGCCGGTTCGCCGCCCAGAGCTTCACCGCCTTCGGGGTCGCCTTCGTCGCCAGCACCCTCGCCGTCGGCTTCCCGGCAGGAGCAGCCGCGCTGTACGCCGCCCATCACGGTGTCGACGCCGGGAGCATCGCCACGGTCAACGACATCCGCAACTACAGCTTCGTGCTGCAGGTCGCTCTCAACGCCGCCATGGCACTCGCACTGGGAGTGGCCGCCCTCGCCGAACGGGTGCACACGCGGTGGGTCGGTTGGGGCGGGATCGTCGTGGGCGTGGGCGGGCTGATCGCGGTTCCCTTCGCCCACAACACCGTCTCGTCGGCCTGGATGATCTGGTGGGTCGGCATGGCTGTTCTCCTGCTCCGCCAGAACAGCCCACACGAGTGATGGGCAAACCCGCGACAGTGCGTCACGCTGTGGCCATGCGCAGGTCGGCCGCCGTAGCGGCCGCCCTCCTCGCAGTCGTCGGGGAGGGCGCCGCGATCGCGGTCTCGTCGCCGGGCGAGGACCGGTGGAACGAGGCCGCGATCGGCGCCGTGGTCGTGGCGTACGCCGCCGTGGGACTGCTCATCGTCTGGCACCGCCCCGGCAACCCGGTCGGCCGGATCGCGCTCCTCGGAGCGATGGCCTGGGGGCCGGGGCAGCTGCTCGTCGACCTCGGGGCCAACGGGCTTCGCGAGGACCCGGGCAACCGGGCGGCCGCCCTCGCCTCGATCCTGGGCAGCAGCCTCGGGGGACTCGCCTGGCTGGTGCTCGTCCTCTGGCTGCCGCTGGTCTTCCCCGACGGCTCCATCGGCACGAGCCGACTGCGCCGGACTGCGAACCGTGTGGTGGTGGCGACGATCGGCTGCTTCATGGCCGTCTCGTTCCTCTCGCCGCACCTCACCCGGATCGAGTTCGATCGACATCGACAACCCGATCGGTCTGCCCCACGCACTGACAGGTGTGATGGACGCGCTCGCCGGCCTCAGCCTGCTGCTCGGGTTGGGCTCGCTCGGGCTCGTGGTCGCGTGCGTGGTCCAGCAGTACCGCCGCGGCGGCCCGCTGACGCGCCAACAGACCCTCGTCTTCGCGATCGCGTTCCTGCCCCCGCTCTTCGCGTTCGCCGCCAGCTTCAGCGACGCGGCAGGGCCGTGGCTGTTCGGCCTCTGCACACTTCCGCTGCCGATCGCGATCGGCGTGGCCGTCCTGCAGCGCCGTCTCTACGACCTGCCCCTCGTGGTCAACCGGTCGCTGACCTACGGCGCGCTCTGGCTGGTGATCGCTGCCCTCTACGCGCTGGTCGTCGGCGGGGTCGGCGCGATGCTGCAGCAGCAGGACGCGGCGTGGCTGCCCTGGCTGGCGGCGGGCATCGTGGCGGTCAGCTTCGCGCCGCTCCGTGAGGGCCTCCAACGCGCAGCCAACCGCCTCACCTTCGGGCAGTGGGCGCAACCGCGTGAGGTCCTCGACCGCACCGCCCGCAGGCTCGCGGACGTCGGCGACGTCGACGCACTGCTCGAGTCGCTGGCAGCCGAGCTCGCGGTCGACCTCGGGCTGGGGTACGTCGAGATCGCCGGCCGCGACGGCACTCTCGCTTCCTCCGGCACGCCGACCGACGACCTCGACGAGCTCCCCCTGACGGCGTACGGCGAGACGGTCGGTGCCCTGAGGTGGACGCACCGATCTCTTCGCGAGAGCGACCGCGAGCTGCTGTCCGGGGTGTCGGCGCAGCTCGGTTCCGTCGTGCACGCCGACGGACTGCTCGCGTCGGTCCGCGCCGCCCAGGAGCGGCTCGTGCTCGCGCGCGAGGAGGAACGCCGACGCCTTCGCCGCGACCTGCACGACGGACTCGGCCCGGCGCTGGCCGCCCTGATGCTGCAGGTCGACACCCTGCGCAACACGACCAGCGAACCATCGACGGGTGCAGCGCTGCTCGAGCTGCGCGGCCGCATCCAGGACACCGTCCTCGACGTCCGCGAGATCGTGGAGGGGTTGCAGCCGGCCGCGCTCGCCGACCTCGGTCTCGACGAGTCGCTGCGCCAGCTCTCCGCTCGCTTCAGCCAGGCCGACGGCCTCGAGGTCGTCGTCGACGCCGACGTGCCGGCGGACCTCCCCGCGGCCGTCGAGGTCGGTGCCTACCGGATCGTCCAGGAGTCGCTGAGCAACGCGGCCCGGCACTCCGGCGCGAGCCGCGTCTGCGTCGGGGTGCACCTGCGCAACGGCTGCCTCGAGGTGTCCGTCTCCGACGACGGCTGCGGGGAGCTGCGGCCGCGGCCGGGCGGCGTCGGGCTGGGCAGCATGCGTGGTCGCGCCGAGGAGATCGGCGGGCGGTTCGAGCTCGTCGCGCAGTCGGGCCGCGGCACCACGGTCATCGCGCAGCTGCCGGTCGACGGACGGTCGCGGACATGATCCGGGTCCTCGTCGTCGACGACCACCCCCTCTTCCGTGACGGGCTCGCGGGCCTGCTGCGAACGGTGCCCGAGGTCGAGCTCCTCGATGCTGTGGGCGACGGCGAGGCCGCGGTCCGTCGCTGCCGTGAGCTCGTGCCCGACGTGGTGCTGATGGACCTCAACATGCCTGGACTGCCGGGCCTCGAGGCGATCCGGCAGGTGGTCCGCCTCGACCCCGCACCCGGCGTACTCGTGCTCACCATGGTCGACGACGACGACAGCGTCGCGGCCGCGATGCAGATGGGCGCGCGGGGCTACCTGCTCAAGGGCGCGGTGCAGGAGGAGGTGCTCGCCGCGATCCGCACGGTGGCCAGCGGAGGCGTGGTCTTCGGCGCCGGGGCGGCCCAGCGATTCCTCCAGGGAGACCGCGGCGTCGCTGCCACCCTGACCGACCGGGAGGCGCAGGTGCTCGCGCTCATCGCCGAGGGCCGCAGCAACCCTGAGATCGCGCGCGAGCTGGACCTCAGCCTCAAGACCGTGCAGAACCATGTCTCGCACGTGCTGGCCAAGCTGCAGGTACGCGATCGCACCCAGGCGGCCCTCCGGATGCGTGGGTTGGGCTAGTTCTGGAGCGACACGCGGTTCGAACATGTGTTTGAAGTGACCCCCTCGGGTGGACTACCTTCCACCTATGGCGACTCGTGACCAGCACCACAGCTCCCCCGCCCGCGGAACCGTCTCCGAGCTGCCCGACGCGGCGCCCGACGTGACGGGTCTGACCCCACGCCAGCAGCGCATCCTCAACGTGCTGCGCGAGTCGATCGAGAAGCGCGGCTACCCGCCGAGCATCCGCGAGATCGGCGAGCTCGTCGGGCTCACCAGCTCCTCCAGCGTCGCCCACCAGCTGCGCGTGCTCGAGCAGAAGGGCTTCATCAAGCGCGACCCCAACCGGCCGCGCGCGCTCGAGGTGTTCATCCCCGAGCTGATGGCCGCGCGCCGGGCGATCGCGAGCGCCGACGACGCCGGCTACGACCCCACCGGCATCGGCGACGCCGTGCCCACCGCGACCATGGTTCCGCTCGTCGGTCGCATCGCCGCCGGTGGCCCGATCCTGGCCGAGCAGCACGTCGAGGAGATCTTCCCGCTGCCCAAGACGCTCGTCGGCGAGGGCGAGCTGTTCCTGCTCGAGGTCTCCGGTGACTCGATGGTCGACGCGGCGATCTGCAACGGCGACTACGTCGTCGTACGCCGCGAGCAGACCGCCGAGAACGGTGACGTCGTGGCCGCCATGCTCGACGGCGAGGCGACGGTCAAGACGTTCCAGCGCAAGGACGGCAAGCTCTGGCTGCTCCCCCACAACGACGCCTACGACCCGATCGACGGCACCGACGCGGTCATCCTGGGCAAGGTCACCGCGGTCCTGCGCCGGATGTGACGCCCACCCCGCGAGAAGCGATTTATCCACTCTGTGGGCAAATAGGGTATTAAGGGTTATTAACGGTTAAACCGGGGCAAAATTGCCTTTGTGAAAATCCCCGCACCCCGCATCGCGGTCGCCACGGCGCTGCTGCTGACGCTCGGTGCGGCTCCCGCGCTCGCCGACACCGGCGACAGCGCGGGCAATTCCTCCCTGCCCAGCCAGGACCGCAGCGGTCTGCACGGCACGACGCTCCCCCGCGACATGCACGGCCTGTCCGCGGTCAAGGCGCTGGGCTCGCACCTCGACGCCGTGGCGGCGCAGAACGACCTCTCCGCCGCGCGCCTGACCAAGATCCTCACCTCCGACGACACGGCCTGGCTCTCCGAGGAGGGCCAGATGTTCTACCAGGAGGAGCCGCCCACCGCCCCTGCTGAGCCGCCGTCGGTCGACGTCGAGTCCCGGCGTCGTCCAGGCCGACACCGGCTCCGGCAGCGGGAGTACGACGACCCCGGCGTACCCGGTCGCCCAGACCTTCAAGCTGCACAGCCGACCGGGCGCGACCAAGCAGATCTTCCTCGACTTCAACGGCGCCGAGATCAAGGGCACCGGCTGGAACACCGGGTCCAACCCGCTCGGCGTCGGGGTGTACACCGGCTACGACAGCGACGGCCACCCGAGCACCTTCAGCACCGCCGAGGACGCCTGGATCCAGGAGGTGTGGCGCCAGGTCGCGGAGACCTACGCACCCTTCGACGTCGACGTGACCACCGAGGACGGCGGACCCGACGCACGCGAGCGCACCACCAGCCTCGACACCCACTTCGGCACCCAGGTGCTGTTCACCAACTCCACGCAGGCCGTCGCCCAGCTGTGCAACTCCACCTGCCTCGGCCTCGCCTGGGTGGGCACCTTCAGCGACATCGACCCGGTGGGCTTCTACCAGCCGGCGTTCATCTTCACGAAGACCACGATGTCGGCGACCGTCGCCGCCCAGGGCGCCGCGCACGAGGCCGGCCACACCCTCGGGCTGCACCACGACGGCACCACCTCGCAGGCCTACTACGCCGGCACCAAGGCGTGGGGGCCGGTGATGGGCTCGGCGATGCCGCGGGCGGTCACCGAGTTCAGCAAGGGCGAGTACGCCGGCGCCAACCAGACCGAGGACGACCTCGCCGTGATCCAGGCCAACGGCCTTCCCCTCCGGGCCGACGATCACGGCAACACCCGTCAGACCGCCGACGCGCTCGGCACCAAGGCGTCGTACGCCGTGAACGGGATCATCAGCACGCGCAGCGACGTCGACTTCTTCTCGATCGCGCTGCGCTGCTCCACCAACCTGACGGTGGCCGCAACCGGAATCGGTCGGCAATCAGCACTCGACCTGAGACTGGATGTTCTCAATGGCTCGGGGGTCACCGTCAAGAGCTCCAGCCCGGCCTCGGGCTACACCACCGCGAGCCCGCCCGTCTCGACCGGCATGAACGCGTCGGTGACGGTGCCGGGGGCGGTCGGGACCTACTACCTGCGCGTCGACGGCGTCGGGAACGGCGACCCGAAGAAGACCGGCTGGTCGGACTACGGCAGCCTCGGCCAGTACCGCCTGACCGCCAAGGGCTGCGCCACCACGCAGCCTCGCAGTCGCCAGCGACGTCGCGCAGGTGACGCGGCCCGTCGGCGCCGCGGATCGGCAAGGCGACCGCGGGCGCCAAGGGCGGCGCGTCCACTGCGCGTGGTGCGCTGGCTCGCCCCGACCAGCAACGGCGGTGCGGCCGTCACGAAGTACCGCGTGCTCGCCCGTCGCCTCAACGCGCAGGGGCGCATCGTCCGCTCCTACGGCTCCGCCTACCTCAAGCCGGGGGCGCGCAGCCTGGGCATGAAGCTGCCGAAGGCGCGCTACAAGTTCGTCGTGGTGGCCTACAACCGGGTCGGCGCCTCGCCGCTGTCGCGGTTCTCCAACATCGTGCAGGCCCGCTGACGACGGTCAGCCGCCGGCCAGCCGCGCCAGCGCCTTGCGTACGACGGCCGGGTCGTCGGTCTGCCACATCGGGGGCAGGCTCGCGCGCAGGAAGCTGCCGTAGCGGGCGGTCACCAGCCGCGGGTCGAGCACGGCGACCACGCCGCGGTCGGTCATCGTGCGGATCAGCCGACCGGAACCCTGCGCGAGCAGCAGCGCCGCATGGGTGGCCGCGACCTGCATGAAGCCGTTGCCACCGGCCTGGTCGGCCGCGCGCTGCCGGGCCGACATCAACGGGTCGTCGGGGCGCGGGAACGGGACCCGGTCGATGATCACCAGCTGGCAGGTCTCGCCGGGCACGTCGAGCCCCTGCCACAGGCTCAGCGTGCCGAACAGGTTGGTGTGCGGGTCACCGACGAACTGGCGGGCCAGCTCGGGCAGCTGGGCGTCGCCCTGCGCGAGCGTGGTCAGGTGCGGCAGCGCCTCGCGCACGTGCTCGGCGGCGGCCTCGGCGGCCCGCCGGCTGGAGAACAGCCCGAGGGTGCGGCCGTCGGCGGCGTCGACCAGCTCGGTGATCTCGTCGAGGTGGGCCTGGGTGAGCCCGTCGCGGCCGGGGGCCGGCAGGTGGCGCGCGACGTAGAGGATCGCCTGCTGGCCGTAGTCGAAGGGCGAGCCGACGTCGAGCCCCTCCCACTTCTCGCCCCGGTCGGCGGGCGCGAGGCCGAGCGAGGTGGCCACGGCGTCGAAGTCGCCGCCGAGCTTGAGCGTGGCCGAGGTGAAGACCGCCGTCTTGTCGGCGAGCAGGCGCTCGCGCATCGGGCCGGCGACCTCGAGCGGGGCGACGCACAGCTGGTTGCCGCCGCGGTTGCGCTCGCGCTCGTTCATCCAGAGCACGTCCTTGTCGGAGCCGGCGGCCATCCGCCCGGCGATGGTGAACAGCTCCTGGGCCCAGCCCTTGGCCTGGGTGGAGCCCGCGTCGTCGCCGGTGTCGCGCGGGAAGGCGGAGACCAGGGCACGGGCGGCGTCGCGCACCAGCGCGAGCGCGTCGCCCAGCTCCTGGGGGATGACGTCGATGCGGCCGGGCCGGCAGTCGTCGATGGCGTCGCGCAGCACCTCGCCGGCGTCGGCGAGGTCGTCGGCCTCGGTGCCCTCGATGTGGCGCTGGGAGCGGCGCGCGGCGCGGTCGATCTCGGGCGCGGACAGCTCGTCGGTGGCGGCCTGGGTCACCCGCGAGACGAGCTCGTGGGCCTCGTCGATCACCGCGACGTCGTACTCCGGGATCATCGGGACGCCCTCGATCGCGTCGATGGCGAGCAGCGAGTGGTTGGTGACGATCAGCTGCGAGCGGAAGGCGCGCTCCTTGGCCCGCTCGGCGAAGCACTCGGTGCCGTAGGGGCACTTGCTGGCGCCGAGGCACTCGCGGTGGCTGACGCTGACCTGCCGCCAGACCCGGTCGGTGTGCCGCGGCGCGTGGTCGCGCTCGCCGGTGCCGCCGTCCTGGGCCTCCTCCTCGATCCACTCCCGCAGCGCCACCACCTCGGCGCCCAGCGACCCCTCGGGCATCTCGACCAGCGCGCCCTGGTCGTCGGGGACGCCCTCGCGCACGCGGTGCAGGCAGGCGTAGTTGGACCGCCCCTTGAGTACGGCGAAGGTGCCGCCGCCCTCGAGCTGGTCGCCGGCCGCCTCGAGCAGGGCCGGGATGTCGCGCTCGACGAGCTGGTGCTGGAGGGCGAGCGTCGCCGTGGCCACCACGACGCGGTCGCGGTGCAGCAGCGCGGGCACGAGGTAGCCGAGCGACTTGCCGGTGCCGGTGCCGGCCTGGACGAGCAGGTGGCGCTTGTCCTCCATCGCGGAGGCCACCGCCTCGGCCATCGCGATCTGGCCGGGACGCTCCTCACCACCGAGCTGCTCGACCGCAGCGGCCAGCACCTCGCGCACGCCGGGCAGCCCCCGGTCGTCGCCTTCGTGCCTGTCCACCACGCGAGCACCCTATGTGCTCCCTGCGACAGGCTGGTGAGCGCAGGCGACGTACCGGCTGTAACGCGGTGTTATGGCCGCTGAGTACGGCGCACGCGGCATGTTCAGCGGCACTAACTCCGCGTTACAAGGGGGCCGGGACGGTCGGTCAGAAGTGGACCTGCGGCGCCTGCTCCTGGCCCTCGGGAGCCTGGTAGAAGTCGCGCGAGTGCACCCCGGCGATGCCGGTGAAGAACATCCACGGGATCGTCCGGGTCAGCTTGTTCAGGGTGGCCACGGCGTCGTTGTAGTACTGCCGCGCGAACGAGATCTGGTTCTCGGTGTCGGCCAGCTGCTTCTGGAGGTCCAGGAAGTTCTGGTTGGCCTTCAGGTCGGGGTAGTTCTCGGCGACCGCGTTGATGTTGGCGAGCGCGCCGGTCAGCTGCGCGTCGGCGGCTGCCTTGGCCGGCACGTCGTCGCTCTTGGCGGCCTCCTGCACGCGAGCGCGCGCGTTGGTGACCTCCTCGAGGACACCCTTCTCGTGCGCGGCGTACCCCTTGACCGTCTCGACCAGGTTGGGGATCAGGTCGGCGCGACGGGTCAGCTGTACGTCGATGCCGCCGAGTGCCTCCTGCGCCCCGACGTCGGTGCTGCGCAGCTTGTTGAAGCCGATGACGACGAACCCGATGACGACCACGAGGACGACGATCACGATGATCCAGGTCATGCTGATCTCCTTGGTTGCGAGCCCGACGCTCGACGCTTGATTGTGGGGCACCGGCTCACCACGAGCCACCCCCTCCGCCGCCGCCCCCGCCGCCGCCGGAGAAGCCGCCGCCTCCCCCGCCGCTCGACGACGAGGACTGGGTGGCCTGGTACGCCGAGATGGCCGAGCTGACCGTCGAGGAGAAGTCCGCGGCCATCGAGGAGGCGAAGCTGCCTCCGGTGTAGCCGTAGCCCGACCCGAAGTAGACCGGCGTCGGCGGCTCCTCACCGGTCTCGATGCGGTACTTCTCCGCCCACTGGTCCGCGACCCCGAAGGCCACCGCCCACGGGATGTAGGCGGTGTAGAGCTCCTTGCGGCCGGAGAAGTCGAAGCGGTCCTCGCTCGACGGCGTCGCCAGCACCCGACGGAACCCGCCGATCCGGGACCACAGCTCGCGTCCCGCGGCCGTGCGCTTGGTGCCGGCACCGGGACGCAGCAGCTCGAGCGCGAACACCGCGAACAGGCCGGGGATCAGCGCGAGGATCGAGAGGTCGAACGGGTTCACGAACCCGAGGAACAGCGTGAGCAGGATCGCGAGGATGACCAGGATGCCGCCGAAGCTGCCGAGCCCGGCGGCGGTCATCAGGCCGTTCTGGCGGGCCCAGCCGCGCACGGAGTCGTCGAACTTCGACAGCGCGCTCTTCAGCTTCTTGCCCGCCGAGACGCTGGTGTTCGCCGTGAAGGAGCCACCCGGCACGCCGAGCACCTGGGCGGCGTACGCCGAGACCGGGTCGAGCTGCTGCCAGGCGGCGGCCTGGCCGGTGTCGGTGATCGTCCAGCCGTCGGAGTGGTCGAGCGTGGTCGCGCCCTTCTCCGCCGTCTGCATGATCGAGGCGACGAACGCGTCCTTGCCGATGGACTCGGTGAACAGGTACTTCGCCTCCGCCGGCCCGATGCCGTCGGGTGGCGCGTACATCAGCGGGTACGCCGGCTTCGGCTCACGCGTCCCCCGCGCGGTCAGCTCGCCCATCAGCCCGGCGAACGCCGCGATGACCAGCAGCAGGATCAGCCCGATCTCGCTGCTGCCGAGGACCGGGTCGAAGCGCTGCGGCCAGGGCAGCCGATCGCGCTCGGGAGCGGCCATCGCGAGCGTCGTACGCACGGTGACCGGGGTGTTCACGTCGAGCGCCCCCGTCGCGACGACGAAGCCGTCGCCGCTGGGTCGGGCGGAGCAGCCACCCGTGGCTCCCTGGCCGATCGCGCACTTCACCGTCGCCGAACTTCGCGGGCAGGTGCACGGTGAGCCGGGAGGCCTGGATCGGCATCCGCCAGCCGGCGCCGATCAGGTTCCAGTAGAAGTCGGCGCGACCCTTCGAGGTGGCGCCGAGGGCACCGTCGATGTCGTACTTGATGACGTAGACGTGCTCGCCCGTCATCGACGGTGTCGGCCGAGCCGATCTTCACGTTGCGGTAGCGGCCCTTGCTCTCGGCGAGGACCTCGAAGGGCTCCGCCCGGCCGTCGCGGCTGACCGCGATGTGGTGCGGGACGAGGCGCACGTGGGAGTCGCCGGGGTCCTGGACGTCGAAGAACCGGAAGATCCCGTGCTTGTAGTCCGGGAAGTTCACCCGCAGCGTCTCGGTGACCGTGATCCGGCCGTCCTTGGCCACGGTCGAGTCGGCGACGTAGCTGGTGATGGTCGCGGTGTCGCGCTCGACCCCGCCGAGCGAGGGCCAGCGGATGGCCGGGAACAGCACCAGTCCGGCCAGCAGGAGCAGCGCGATCCCCCGCCCCACCCACCGCGTCATGCCCGCACCCTACTGATCGGCCCGGCCCGCGAGGTCTCAATCGTCGCTTCCGGTGCGCAGCTCCACCACGAGCGCGAGGTGGTCGGTGTGCGGCACCTCGACGGTGCTGGTCCGGACAGCGGTGAAGCCGCTTGCTGGTCAGCACGTGGTCGAGCGCGATCAGCGGCCGTGGCGAGGTCCCCCGCCACTTGCGAGGGCCAGGTCGGCTGCCAACCGGACCCAGCCTGC
This sequence comes from uncultured Actinomycetota bacterium, assembly GCA_963797505.1. Taxonomy (GTDB): domain Bacteria; phylum Actinomycetota; class Actinomycetes; order Propionibacteriales; family Nocardioidaceae; genus Marmoricola. The sequence continues at coordinate 79,455 of CAWCQB010000039.1, forward strand.
TCGGCCGCGTCGTGCATCCCCTCACCGAGGACGTCGCCGGAACAGCTGCGTGGTCGCTGGGTGGCGTTGAAGTCGCCCACCGCGAGCGGTCGGTCCCTCGCGCACGGCCGCCGCGGGCACGCTCGCGGAGCAGCCCCGAGGTCGCGGCGCCACGCCGACGGGATCCTTGACCGGTTGCGTCGGTGTGCACGGCCAGCAGCCGGAACGGCACGATGGTCGCCACCCGGACGTCGAGCCCTCCGTTGCCGAGCGGCGAGCGGCAGGATCTCGCTCGAGCGGCGAAGCGGGAGAACACCATCGTTCCCTTCGCGCCGTGTGACGGGTTGCCCGGCGTGGTGCGGGCAGCAGCTTCGCCGAGAGCCGGCGTCGTGCAAGGGCGGTGTTCTCCTCCGGCGTGACCTCCTGGAGGACGAGCACGTCGACGTGGTCGGGAGGTCGCCGTGCGCACGACCGTCGCGGCGTCACCGTGCCCGAACTCGAGGTTGGCGCTCATCACCACGAGGTCGGCACGCCCGCCGCCTCCGACGTACAGCGGCGCTCAACCAGTACACGTGGGCCGCGACACCCACGGCCGAGGCGACGACCAGCGGCCGAGCACCCAGCCGCGGTGCTGCGCCGCCACGCAGGAGCAGCAGGCTGATGACCAGCGTGACCACGAACCCCAGCACGGCGTACGACGCGAACGCGGCCGCCATGGTCGGCCACGACCGGTTGGTGACCACGAAGCGCATCGCCGTCAGGCCGAACAGGCCCACGAGGGCCAGCGTCACGACGACCGCGAGAGCGATCCGGCCGAGTCTGCGCATGCTCGCGCAGACTAGGCCGCGGGAGGGTCAGACGGGGTACGCCGCGAGCTCGCCGGCGAGTGCCTCGTTGACCCGGGCCTTGAGCAGGGTGCCGTCGGCGGTGTGCTCGACCGAGATCACCTCGCCGTTGTCGTGCACCCGGCTGAGCAGGTCGCCGCGGTCGTAGGGCAGCAGCGCCGCGACCTCGACGGCGGGTCGGGGCAGGTCGGCCTCGATCGCGGCCAGCGCCTCGGTGATGCCCTCGCCGCTCTTCGCGGAGACGACCACGGAGTGCGGCTCGCGCTGGCGCAGCCGCGCGATGCACCAGCGAGTCGGCGACGTCGGCCTTGTTGATCACCACGAGCTCGGGCACGTCGGAGGCGCCGATCTCGGCGAGCACCTCGCGCACGGCGGTGATCTGGCCCTCGGGGTCGGGGTGCGAGCCGTCGACCACGTGCAGGATCAGGTCGGAGTCGGCGACCTCCTCCAGCGTCGAGCGGAACGCCTCGATCAGCTGGTGCGGCAGGTGCCGGACGAAGCCGACGGTGTCGCTCATCGTGTAGACGCGGCCGTCGCTCGGTCTGCGTACGACGGGTCGTGGGGTCCAGGGTCGCGAACAGCGCGTCCTCGACGAGTACGCCGGCATCGGTGAGCCGGTTGAGCAAGGAGGACTTGCCGGCGTTGGTGTAGCCGGCGATCGCCACGCTCGGGATCTCGTTGCGGCGCCGGCTCGAGCGCTTGGTGTCGCGGGTGGTCTTCATGTGCGCCAGCTCGCGGCGCAGCTTGGCGATCTTGGTGTTGATGCGGCGACGGTCGGTCTCGATCTTGGTCTCACCGGGACCACGACCACCGATGCCGCCGCCCTGGGAGCCGACCCGGCCACCGGCCTGGCGGGACAGGTTGCCGCCCCAGCCGCGCAGGCGCTGCTTCATGTAGCTCAGCTGGGCCAGCTCGACCTGCGCCTGGCCCTCCTTGCTCTTCGCGTGCTGGGCGAAGATGTCGAGGATCAGGGCGGTGCGGTCGACGACCTTCACCTTGACCTTGTCCTCGAGGTTGCGCAGCTGGCTGGGCGCGAGCTCGCCGTCGAGGATCACCGTGTCGGCGCCGGTGGCGCGCACGATCTCGGCGAGGCCCTCGACCTTGCCGCGCCCGATGTAGGTGGCGGGGTCGGGGCTGTCCCGGCGCTGGTAGAGCGCGTCGAGCACCTCGGAGCCGGCGGTCTCGGCGAGCAGGGCGAGCTCGGCCATGCTGTTCTCGGCGTCCTCGACCGAGCCCTCGGTCCAGACACCGACGAGGATGACCCGCTCGAGGCGCAGCTGGCGGTACTCGACCTCGCTGATGTCCTCGAGCTCGGTGGACAGCCCGGCGACGCGGCGCAGCGCGTAGCGCTCGGCGAGGTCGAGCTCGCCCGTGGTGTCCTCGGGGAGCTCGTCCGGAGCCGTGTCGGCAGGCTGCTCGACGGTGTCGTCCCAGTCGGCGGTCTGCGCCAGCTCCTGGGCCAGGTCGAAGTGTTCGGGTGCGTTCGTCATACGGGCTCCAGACTAGGCGCGCGCGCAACTCAATTGCCGATATGGGTGCAATTGTCGCGATTCGCTGGCAGACTGGTCCGCATGGCCAGCAGGCGCCGGGGGGCTACCTCTGCGCACCTGGCGATCTACGTGGTTGCCCTGGTGCTCGGACGGCTGACCGTCCCGGACGGCGGCGGGCTGGTCTTCTTCTGGCCGGCGGCCGGCATCGCCGCGCTCTGGATGCTCGGCGGACGCACCCGCGGGCAGGTGCTGCTCGACGGCGCCCTGCTCCTGTCGGCACCGCGGTGGTCGACGTCGCTGCTCGGCGTCGACCCGGTGGCGGCCGTGCTGTTCGGCGTCGCGAACCTGCTCGTCGGCGTCACGGTCCGCGCCTTCAGCGCGCTCATCGAGCACCGGTCCTTCTGGGGCCGGCTCCCGCGGCGGATCGCGAACCCGCGCGACCTCGCGGGCTCGGCGATCGCCTGCGTGGCGGCGGCGCTCGCCAGCGCCGTACCCGGCCTGGTGGCCGTGCACCTGTCGATCCGGCACCGTCACCTGGGACGACGACCTCGGCTGGGTGGTGCGCAACGCCTGCAGCACCTTCGTCGTGGTGGCCGCCGTGCTCGGCCTGCTGACCGCGCTCTTCCGCGCGCACGCCCGCACGCGGCTGGGCACGCGCGTCCTGGTCCCGGAGGCGCGGCCGCACTGGCGGCTCGAGCTCGTCTGGGTGGCGGCGGCCTCGATGCTGGGCGCCGCGCGTGCTGCTTCGGCACCGACGAGGCGCTGCCGGTCGCCTACCTGATGATGGTGGCCTCGACCTGGATCGGCTACCGGTTCTCCCCCGCGGTCGGCGCCGTCTACACGCTGGTCTTCTCGACCCTGGCCGTGCTCTGCACCCAGGTCGGGCAGCGGGCCGTTCGGCGCCATCGAGGACCTGACCACGCGCGCGATCATGGTGCAGATCTACGTCGCTGGTCACCGCCGTGCTGGTGCTGCTGCTCTCCCTGGGCGCCGCCGAGCGCGCCGCCCTGCACGCCCGGGTCATCGAGTCCGAGGCGCGGGCCACGTCGCGCGCCGAGCTGCTCGACGCGGTGATGAACGTGATGACCGACGGCCTGGTCGTGCTCGAGGGCTCGGGCGAGGTGATGATGCGCAACCCGGCGGCCGAGGCGATGATGGGGCCGCGCCGGACGCCGGGCGAGGACGGTCCCGACGACTACGGCATCTTCCGGCTCGACGGTACCTCCATCGAGCGCGACGAGCTGCCGCACGCCCGCGCCCTGCACGGCGAGCACGTGCCGGCGGAGGACATCCTGCGCATCGACCCGGGGACCGGGCAGCAGGCGATCCTCTCGGTCGGCGCGCTGCCGCTGCACCGTCCGGACGAGGACGGCGGCGGACGATGGCGGTCGTCGTCATCCACGACGTCACCCAGGAACGCACCCACCGCCGCGAGCTCCAGGCGTTCGCCGGCACGGTCGCCCACGACCTGAAGGCGCCGCTGACCGGCGTGGGCAGCTGGGCGGAGATCCTCGGCGACCAGCTCGACGCCCTGGAGATCGACGTGTCGGCGCCGCGGTCGAGCCTGCGCCGCATCGAGACCTCGGCCGCACGGATGGAGCAGCTGATCGCCGACCTGCTGTCCTACTCGCAGGCCCAGAGCGCGACGCTCGCGCCGGCCTCGCTGTCGCTGACCGGCATGGTCGAGCAGGTCGCCCGCGAGCAGCGCGAGGTGTACGCCGACGTACGACCGCTCATCGAGCACGGCCCGCTGGGTCAGGTGTACGCCGACCGCACCCTGGTCGGGCAGCTGCTGTCCAACGTGATCGGCAACGCGGTGAAGTACGTCGCTCCGGGTACGACGCCGCACGTGCTCATCGGCAGCGAGCTGGTCGGCGACATGCTCGAGATCCGGGTGGCCGACAACGGCATCGGCATCCCGCGCAACGAGCGCGGCCAGATCTTCGACAGCTTCTACCGCGCCTCGAGCTCGGGCGACTACCCCGGCACCGGCCTCGGCCTGGCCATCTGCGCCCGCGCGGTCGAACGGCACGGCGGCCGCATCTCGGCCCGCGAGGGCCTCGACGGAGGCGGCACCACGCTGGTGTTCACGCTGCCCGCCGACCTCAGCGCTCGAGCCCGCCGAGGATCAGCGCGCGCGGGCGACACCACCAGGGCCGAGCCGCCGCCGCGGCGCGTCGGCTCGGAGACCGCGGTCAGGTAGCCGCGCGGACCGAACTCGATCGCCGTCGCGGCGCCGATCTCGGCCGCGGTCGTGCCGGGAGCACCGGCGGGCACGAAGGTGTGTCCGTAGGCCTTCAGCGCGTCGCCGTACTCGTCGATGAACGGCTGCTCGGCCGTCACGTCCGCGGTGTTGCGCTGCGAGGCGCGGGGCGCGGCGATCGCCTGCTCGATGCGTCATGCCGCGGTCGTAGCGGTCGAACAGCATCTGCAGCACGGTCGTGATGATCGTCGAGCCGCCGGGCGAGCCGAGCGCCAGCACGGGCTTGCCGTTGCGCAGCACGATGCGTCGGCGAGATCGACGAACGCGGCCGCTTGCCGGGCTCGATCCGGTTGGGGTCGGTCTTGTCGTAGACCGCGGTGAAGTCGGTCAGCTCGTTGTTCAGCAGGAAGCCGCGGCCGGGCACGACCATCCCGGAGCCACCGGTCTGCTCGATGGTGAGCGTGTACTCGACGATGTTGCCCCACTTGTCGGCCACGGTGAGGTTGGTGGTGTTGACGTTCTCGGTGTCGGGCTTGGCGTTCGGCTTGCGCCGTGGACCCGCCGCACTTCCCGTCGTACGACGTCACGTTGCCCGGGTCGACCGGCTTGGTGAGCGCCTTCGTCGGGTTGATCTGGCAGGCCCGCTCGGCGGCGTACTTGTCGGAGAGCAGGGTCTTCTGCGGGACCTCGACGTACGCCGGGTCGCCGACGTACTTCCCGCGGTCGGCGAAGGCCAGCGCGCTCGCCTCGAGGTAGTGGTGCAGCGCGTCGGCGTCGGACATGCCGCGCAGGTGGAAGCGCTCGAGGATGTTCAGCGCCTCGCCGACGGTGGTGCCGCCGGAGGAGGACGGCGCCATCCCGTAGACGTCGAGCCCGCGGTAGCCGACGTGGGTCGGCGCCTGCTGCTTGACGCGGTAGCGCGCGAGGTCGCCGGCGTGCAGGTAGCCGGGCGGGATCGGCAGGTCGGGGTTGGCGCGCTTCGGCGGGTGCTGCGCGGTGCGCGCGATCTCCTTGGCGAGCGGACCGTCGTAGAACGCCCGGACGCCCTTCTTCGCGATCAGCCGGTACGTCGCCGCGAGGTCGGGGTTGCGCAGGATCGACCCGACCGCGGGCGGCTGTGCCGCCGGGGAGGAAGAGCTTGCTGGTGGCGGGGAAGTTCGCGAACCGGCGCTGGTTCTCGCTCGGTCTGCAGGTTGAACGTCGGGTCGACCTCGAAGCCCCGGTCGGCGAGTCGGGTCGCCGGCCGCAGCGCCTGGCCGATGCTGCGTGGTCCCCCAGCGCTTCAGCGCGGTGTCCCAGGTGGCCAGCGATCCCGGCGTACCGACCGAGACGCCGCTGGTGACCAGCTCCGGGCGTGAAGTTGTAGGGCTTGCCGGTCTTCGGGTCGATGAACGCGTCGTGCGGCATCGTCCTCGGCGCGGTCTCGCGGCCGTCGATGGTCCCGACCTTGCCGGTGCGCGCGTCGTAGTGGACGAAGTAGCCGCCGCCACCGATGCCCGAGCTGTAGGGCTCGGTCACGCCGAGTGCGGCCGCGGTCGCGACGGCCGCGTCGACGGCGTTGCCGCCGCGCTTGAGCACCTCGAGACCGATCTTCGAGGCCTCCGGGTCGACCGAGGTGACCGCACCGCCGTACCCCTTGCTGGTGGGCGTCTTGACGTTGTACGGCGCGTCCGCCGCGCCGCTCCCCTGGGCCGGGGGCGAGGCGACGGTGAGTCCGGCGAGGCCGGTGAGCACGGCTGCTCCAGCAGCGACGAACCGGCGGCGAGCATGCGACATGGTGGGCCTTCCCGAGACGTTGACCTTGGCAACATTCAAGGCACGCGAGGGTCCTCGCGCGCAAACGTGAGGTGTTTGTCGGCCCCGGTGCCGGGTACGCCGCAAGGCATGAGCGACGCCGAGAAGCCCACCCCGCCCGGAAGCCCGATGCGCGAGGACCAGCCGACCGGGGGCCGGCCCGGCGGACACGACGACGACGCCTCCGCGACACCCCGCCGACCGGCGGCCACACGATCCCGGTCGAGGACGAGCAGCCCGACCCCGAGCACGAGGACGAGGACGAGCTCCAGGAGGAGAACGCGGAGACCTCGCTCGACCAGCCGTCACAGTGAACGAAGGAGACCGCCATGAGTGAGACACCGGAGACCGGGATCGAGGAGTCCGACCCCAACGCCGACAGCGCCGAGGGACTGGCCGGCGGCATGGGCGTGAGCAGCGAGCGCAAGGGACACGTGCGCGGGCAGGCCGAGGAGGTCACCTACGCGGCGGCGCCGACGCACCTCGACGAGCCGCCGGAGGGCGAGACGCCACCCGAGCAGTCGGCGTACGACGGGCGAGCCGGACGTGCACCCCGACAACGACGTGCCGGCCCACCCGCGCAACCCGGAGGGCAACCCGGGTCACTGAGCGCTCGTCCTCGACAGGAGCCGCTTGCCGGAGCAGGCTCCACCCATGGCCCTCACTCCGGACGACCTCGCCGCACGCTCCGACGACTTCGACCGGGTGGTGCTGACGCGTGACCGCGAGCTCGCCGCGGAGGTCCTGGCCGAGGACTACGCGCTGGTGCTGGTGCACCCGGAGCCCGCGGTCGTTCCCCGATCCGCCTGGATCGAGATGCTCCCCGACTACGTGGTCCACGAGTGGGAGGTGCAGGAGCAGAAGATCGAGGTGCGCAACGACCTCGGGACCGTCCTGCAGCGCATCCGGATGGAGGCGACCGTCCTCGGCCAGGATCGCAGCGGGCCGTTCGTCGTCTCGGACCTGTGGGTGCCGGTCGACGACGTGTGGCGGGTCTGGCGCCGGCACTCCACCCCGCTCAGCGCGGGACGGATGCCCGGCAGCGACGGCTGACGGCCTGCTACTTCGGAGGCATCCGGATGCCGCCGTCGACCCGGATGGTCTCGGCGTTCATGTAGGAGTTGGTCAGGCACTCGACGACCATGCTGGCCAGCTCGTCGGGCACGCCGAGCCGCTTGGGGAAGAGCACGCTCTCGCCGAGCTTGGCCTTGAACGCCTCGGACTGCTCGCCCTCGCCGTAGATCGGGGTGTCGATCAGGCCGGGCGCCACGGTGTTGAGGCGGATGCCGACCGCGGCGAGGTCGCGGGCGACCGGGAGGGTCATGCCGACCACGCCACCCTTGGACGCGGAGTACGCCGCCTGGCCGATCTGCCCGTCGAAGGCGGCCACGCTGGCCAGGTTGACGATGGCGCCGCGCTCGCCCGACTCGGTGGGCTCGTTGCGGGAGATCGCCGTACCCACGAGGCGGACGCAGTCGAAGGTGCCGATCAGGTTGATCGCGACCACCTTGGAGAACGCCTCGAGGTCGGCGGCCGAGTCGTAGGAGCCGTCGCGACCGACGGTGCGCTGGGCCCAGCCGATGCCGGCGGAGTTGACCAGCACGCGGATCGGGCCGAGCTCCTCGGCCTGCTCGATGGCGGCCTTGATCTGGTCGGTCTTGGTCACGTCGACCGGCGCGAAGACGCCGCCGATCTCGTTGGCCAGCTCCTCGCCCTTCTCGGAGTTGAGGTCCGCGACGACGACCTTGGCGCCCTTGGCGGCGAGCTGACGGGCGACTGCTGCTCCGATGCCGGAGGCGCCGCCGGTGACGATTGCACTGGCTCCGTTGATGTCCATGCGACGGATCCTAGGAGGCGGCATCAGGTCAGAGCGCGGTGACCCCTTCGGCGGTGAGCACGGCGGGTCCGGTCATCAGGATCCGGTCGTCCTCGGTCCAGACGATCTGCAGGGTGCCGCCGGGCAGGTCGACGGTGTACGACGTACCGCGCTCGGCGCCGTCGGCCACCGCGGCCGCCACCATCACCGCGCAGGCGCCGGTGCCGCAGGACCGGGTCTCGCCCGAGCCGCGCTCGTGCACCCGCATGGCGACGTGCTGCTCGCCGCGTCGTACGACGAACTCGACGTTGACGCCGTCGGGGTAGGTCGCGTCGTCGTGACCCGGAGCCTCGCGCAGCTCGCCGGCCTCGGCCAGGTCGTCGACGAACGCGACGGCGTGCGGGTTGCCCATGCTGACGTTGGTGGCCTTGAGCTCGCGATCCCCGACGCGCACGACCGTCGTCGCCGAGCACCTGCGGCGTGCCCATGTCGACGGTGATGCGTGTCGCGCGTCGAAGGTGAGCGTCTTGATGCCGGCGCGGGTGGCGATCGGCAGCGGGTCGCGGGGTCGACGTCGGCGTGGGTGACCAGGAAGTGGCCGAGCACCCGGATCCCGTTGCCGCACATCTCGCTCAGCGAGCCGTCGCTGTTGCGGTAGTCCATGAACCAGGTCGCCTCGCCGCGCGCCGCCACCGCGGCCGGGTCCTCGGTCGCGTCGGTGCGCACCACCCGGATCACGCCGTCGCCGCCGATCCCGGCCCGGCGGTCGCACAGCCGCGCCACCTGCTCGGGGGTCAGCTCGTGCTTGCCGTTGGCGTCGGGGATCAGCACGAAGTCGTTCTCGGTGCCGTGGCCCTTGACGAAGGAGTACTCGCTCACGCGGCGAATCCTGTCATGGGCGTGGGTTTCCCCGGACGTCCGGGGAAACTGCGGGCTGGCAGGCAAAGCAATGCCTGCCAGCCCCCAGAATTGCCCGCCAGCCCCGCCCGTTTCGTCACGCCGGTGGGGCGTACAGCTTCTCGGCGTACGACGGGCCGTAGTACTCGTCGAGCTCGTCGATCGTGCTCTCCGGGCGCTCCAGCTGCTGGGCCAGCACCGCCCGTCGGGCCACGACCGCCTCGGGGTCCCACGACTCCGGCTCCCACAGCTGCGCGCGCATGAACGCCTTGGCGCAGTGGTGGAACACCGACTCGACCTCGACCACCAGCGCGACCTGCGGCCGGTGGCCCTTGACCTCCAGGTCGTCGAAGAAGTCGGCGTCGGACACGAGCCGCGCGCGTCCGTTGATCCGCAGGGTGTCGCCGCGGCCGGGGATCACGAAGAGCAGGCCGACGTGCGGGTTCTCCAGGATGTTGCGGTAGCCGTCCGCCCGCCGGTTGCCGGGCCGCTCGGCGATCGCGATCGTGTGCTCGTCGATGACGTGCACCAGGCGGCCGGCCGGGTCGCCCTTCGGCGAGGCGTCGCAGCTGCCGTCGGCCGAGGACGTCGCGACCACGCAGAACGGCGAGGAGCCCAGCCAGGCGACGTCGAGGTCGGTCAGCGCCGACCGCTCCTTGTCGCGCACCCGCGGGACGGGCTCCCCGATCAGGTCGGTGAGGGCGGCGACGTCAGTGATCTCGGTCCACGTCATGCGCCGACGGTACGCCGGACGTGTCGGGGTGCAGACCGAGGTACAGGCTCCACGGCTCGCCCTCGGGATCGCTCGGCAGCGTCGCGATCTCGTCGAGCACGGCCTGCAGCCGGTCCTGCACCCGGCGCCGGTCCTCGGCGCGTGAGCCGGAAGCCCAGCCGGGCGCTGTCCAGCTGGCCCGCCGGCAGGCCCTTGATCTCCTCGAGGAACGTCTCGAGCAGCAGGTCCTGGCCGTCGCCGAGCCGGTCGAGGCCGGTGGAGACGTAGAAGGACTTGCCCGAGGCCAGGTAGGGCCGTTCGCGGGAACCCCTGGCGCCGCGGCGGGTCGGCTGCTCGATCAGGAAGCCGGTGTCCACCAGCGTCCGCACGTGGTGCAGCACGGAGGCCGGGTTCAGCCCCAGCACCTCGGCGATCTCCTTGTTGGTGCGCGGCTCGTGCAGCGTCGCCCGCAGGATCCGCAGCCGGAGCGTGGAGGCGAGCGCCTTGGCCTCGGCCTCGTCGGCGTCGCGGCGGGCCCAGACCTGGCGGGTCGAACCCACCGGGAGCGGGCCGTACGGCGCCGGCTCCAGCGGGGTCTCATCGCGGGCCGACGGCGCTGTCCATGGCGACACGATAGCCGGTTTCGGACAACCGATTGATAATTCCCAATCAGTGGGTCAGGATGCTCGCATGACCGTCGAACCGCCGGCCGCCTCGGGCGCCGTCACGGGGACCGCCCCGAGCCGGAGCCGCCCCGAAGCTGCGCGGCGGGCTGCTCCGCCACCACGACTTCCGCCAGCTGTTCCTCGGCGACACGCTGAGCCAGTTCGGCACGCAGCTCACCATGCTGGCCATCCCCATCCTCGCCGTGAAGGTGCTCGACGCGGGCGCGTTCCAGATGGGCCTGCTCGCGACCTGCGAGTTCCTCGCCTTCCTCGTCATCGGGCTGCCGGCGGGCGCCTGGGTCGACCGGTGGCGCAAGAAGCGGGTGCTGGTGACCAACGACCTGATCCGCGGCCTCGCGCTCGCCTCGCTCCCCCTCGCCTGGGCCCTCGACGTGCTCACCTTCCCGCAGATGCTGGTGGTCGCACTGGTGATGGGCTGCTGCACGGTCTTCTTCGACGTCGCCTACCAGAGCTACCTGCCCGACATCGTCGAGCCCGAGCACATCGGCGAGGGCAACGCCAAGCTCCAGGCCGTGCAGTCGGTCGCGATGATCGGCGGCCCGGCCGCTGCCGGCGGGCTGATCAAGCTGATCGGCGCACCGCTCACCGTCGCGCTCGACGCCCTGAGCTTCGTCTGGTCGGCGTTCTGGGTACGCCGGATCCAGCACGTCGACACCCCGCCCCCGCGCGAGAGCCGCCGACCGCTCGTCGTGGAGGTGCGCGAAGGGCTCTCCTTCGTGCTCAAGAACCCGTTGCTCTGGCGGATCACGGCGACGCACGTCGCTGGCCAACCTGTTCAGCTCGATCTCCGGCGCGATGCTGGTGCTCTTCGCGCTGCGCCTCGGGCTCGACGAGGCGCAGCTCGGCGTCGGCTTCGGCATCGGCGCGATCGGCGGCCTGCTCGGGGCGCTCGTCGTCACGCGGGCGACGGCCTGGGTCGGCGAGGGCCGGATCATCCCGCTGTCGACGTTCATCTGGATGCCGGCCGGGTTCCTGATGCCGCTGGCCGGGACCGTGATCGACCCGATGGTCGCGGTGATCTGCTCCATGCTGCTGACCACCTTCGGGGTGGTGCTCTACAACGTCGCGCAGGTCAGCTTCCGCCAGCGCCTGTGCCCGCGTCCGATGCTCGGCCGGATGAACGCCTCGATCCGGTTCCTGGTCTGGGGCGTGATGCCGATCGGCGGCTTCCTCGGCGGCGTCATCGGGCACCAGTTCGGGCTGCGGTCGGTGTTCTGGATCGAGGCCTTCGGCGCGATCCTCGCCGTCGCTGCCGGTGCTGCTCTCCCCGCTGCTCGGCATGCGCGACCTGCCGAAGGCGCTCGACCAGCTCAGCGACTGACGAGCGCGATCGCCTCGCAGCGCGCTGCTCGACGCGCTGCGGGTCGTCGTACCGCACCCAGGTGATCCGCGGGTCCTTGCGGAACCAGCTGTCCTGGCGGCGGGCGAAGCGGCGGGTCCCGGTGACCGTCTTCTCGCGGGCCTCCTCCTCGGTGAGCTCGCCGTCGAGGAAGGCCAGCACCTGCTGGTAGCCGAGCGCCCGGTTCGCCGTACGCCCCTCGCGCAGGCCGCGATCGGCGAGTCGTCGTACCTCCTCGACGAAGCCGGCGGCCCACATCGCCTCGACCCGCTGCTCGATGCGGCGGTCGAGCGTCTCCCGGTCGATGTCCACGCCGATCTGCACGGCGCCCGCGTAGTGGTAGCGCTGCTCGGGCAGCGACGCGCTGAACGGCCGGCCGGTGATCTCGATGACCTCGAGGGCGCGTACGACGCGGCGCCCGTTGCTCGGCAGCACCTGCGCCGCGGCCGCCGGGTCGAGCTCGACCAGCCGGGCATGCATCGCCGCGTGCCCCACCTCCGCGAGCTCCGCCTCGAGCCGTTCGCGGACCTCGGGTCGGTGCCGGGGAACTCGAACTCGTCGAGCATCGCGCGGGTGTAGAGCGCCGAACCGCCAACCAGCACAGGGGAAACTCCCCGGCCGCGACAGTCGTCGATCACGTCGCGGGCCCAGCGCTGGAACTCCGCGACGGTCGCCGGCTCGGTCACGTCGAGCACGTCGAGGAGGTGGTGGGCGATGCCGCGCCGCTCCTCGACCGGCAGCTTCGCCGTACCGATGTCCATGCCGCGGTAGACCTGCATCGAGTCGGTGTTGACGATCTCGCCACCGAGCCGCTCGGCGAGGTCGAGCGCCAGGTCGCTCTTGCCCGCGGCCGTCGCGCCCACGACCGCGACGACGGGGAGGGGGCTCGGCTGGCTGGACACGGTCGCTAGTTTGGCAAAGGCGCCGTCGGGTACGGCGCTCGGAGCACGTAGGTCGACGACGAGGAGAGACAGACATGGGATTCCTGGACGACGCGAAGAAGAAGCTCGAGGACGCCGTGGACAAGCACGGCGACAAGATCGGCGAGGGCCTGGACAAGGCCGGCGACTTCATCGACAAGAAGACCGACGGCAAGTACGCCGACAAGATCGCCACCGGCGTCGGCAAGGCCAAGGACGCCCTCGACGGTCTCGACGGGCAAGAACGACGACATCCCGAGCCGCGGCCCGCTGCGAGCACGCCCGCTCCCCCGGCCGACCCCGACACGGACCCCTCGCACCCGACCGGCCCGACCGGGCCGTCCGACCCGACCGAGCCGACCGAGCCGACCGAGCCGACGGCTCCCGACCGGCCCGATGGGCGGAGGTCGAGGGCGACCCGCACCCGGTGCCCGACCGATCCCTCGCCGATGCCGCCCGAGCCCGGGAGCCGACCCCGCCGAGGACGCCGGCCCGGGTGCGACCGGCGACGGGAGCACTCGCGTGAGCGACGAGGCGACGAGCAGCCAGAACCCGGGCGAGAAGCCCGAGCCGCAGATGGACGCGCCCCCGGACCCCGGCCCCGGCGGTCCCGCGGACTGGGTCGACCCGGCCGAGGACGACGTCACGCCCGGCGCACTCCCGACCAGCCGCGCTCCGCGCAGGTCGAGGACGAGCACGTCCCCGACGAGATCGAGGACCCCGAGGACCTCGACGAGGAGGACGAAGGACGTCGAGCCGGGCGACGTACGGCACGACGGCCTGAGCTCAGCTCCTCGACCACCCGTCCGGACATGCGAATGTGACTGGCGGGGTCGAGGAGCACCTGCTCACGCCGGACACGTGCGTCACATTCGCATGTTCGGCGACCAGTGACCGGCCGGCCCGAGTCGGACTAGCGCGAGCAGCCGTCCTGGGCCGGCGAGCGGCGCCGGGCACGCCGACCGTCGGCAGGCCGAGCGTGACGCCGGTCGGGGCGGGCGCGGTGCGGGCCTCCCAGGCGTCGCCGGAGCGGGTACGACGGACCGACTGCACGGGCCCGTCGGCGACGAGGTGGTGCGGGGCGCCGTACGAGACGACGACCTCGACCACGTCGCCGGGGCGTACGTCGACGGGCGAGCCGTCCGCGGCGACCGGCGTGAAGTGCACCAGCCGGTTGTCCCGGGCGCGACCGGAGAGCCGGTGGGTGGCGGCGTCCTTGCGACCCTCGCCCTCGGCGACCAGCAGCTCGACGGTGCGGCCCTCGAGCGCGCGGTTCTCCTCCCAGGCGATCTGGTTGACCACCTCGACCAGGCGCTCGTAGCGCTCCTGCACGACCGCCTTCGGCACCTGCTCGTCGAGCGTGGCGGCGGGAGTGCCGGGGCGCTTGGAGTACTGGAAGGTGTAGGCGCCGGAGAACCGCGCCGCGCGTACGACGTCGAGCGTGGCCGCGAAGTCCTCCTCGGTCTCGCCGGGGAAGCCGACGATGATGTCGGTGGTGATCGCGGCCTCGGGCATGGCGGCGCGGACGCGGTCGATGATGCCGAGGTAGCGCTCGACTGCCGGTAGGAACGCCGCATCGCGCGCAGCACCCGGTCGGAGCCGGACTGCAGCGGCATGTGCAGCGACGGCATCACGTTGGGGGTCTCGGCCATCGCCTCGATGACGTCGTCGGTGAACTCCGCCGGGTGGGGCGAGGTGAACCGCACCCGCTCGAGGCCCTCGACGTCGCCGCACGCGCGCAGCAGCTTGGAGAACGCCTGCCGGTCGCCGAACTCGACGCCGTAGGCGTTCACGTTCTGGCCGAGCAGGGTCACCTCGCTGACGCCCTCGGCGACCAGCGCCTCGACCTCGGCGAGGATCTCGCCGGGACGACGGTCCTTCTCCTTGCCGCGCAGCGCCGGGACGATGCAGAACGTGCAGGTGTTGTTGCAGCCGACCGAGACCGACACCCAGGCGGCGTACGCCGACTCGCGCTTGGTGGGCAGCGTGGAGGGGAAGACCTCGAGCGACTCGAGGATCTCGACCTGCGCCTCCTCCTGCACCCGCGCGCGCTCGAGCAGCACCGGCAGCGAGCCGATGTTGTGGGTGCCGAAGACGACGTCGACCCACGGCGCCTTCTCGGTGATCGTGGAGCGGTCCTTCTGCGCCAGGCAGCCACCGACGGCGATCTGCATCCCGGGCTTGCTCGCCTTGATCGGGGCGAGGTGGCCGAGGTTGCCGTAGAGCTTGTTGTCGGCGTTCTCGCGGACCGCGCAGGTGTTGAACACCACCACGTCGGCGTCGTCGCCCGCGGGCGCGGCGACGTAGCCCGCGTCCTCGAGCAGGCCGGTCAGGCGCTCGGAGTCGTGGACGTTCATCTGGCACCCGTAGGTGCGGACCTCGTAGGTGCGTCCTGCAGCAGATCCAGTCATGGCCGCACCAGCGTACGTGGGGTCGGCTACGGCTGCGGCTCGCCCTCGACCGGGGTGGTGATGTCCTCGACGTACTCGTCGAGCTCCTCCGGATCGATCGGACCGGCGCCGTGCTCGGAGTCGCGGCTGGTCGCCTTGGGCTCGTTGTGGAACGGCTCGCCCGACTCGCCGTTGGCGGGCGCGTCGTCGGCCTCGATCACGATCGGCTCGGGAAGGTCCTCCGGCAACGGCGGCTCGAAGTGGGCGAGGTCGGGGCCGGGAAGGTCGCGTTCGACCCTCGGCGCCGGAGTCTCCGGAGCCTGCGGGAGCCTCGGCCTCACGCGCGAGCGGCTCGGCGGGTGCCTCGGCAGGCGGCGTCTCGGAGTGCGGGGTCGGCGACGCGCCCGAGATCGTGCTCCGGACGAGGCCGATGCCGGCGCCGGCGGCGCCCTTGACGAGACCGGCGGCCAGGGCGGTGCTGCCGATCGGGTGCTTGACCACCGAGACAGCGGTCGAGACCGCCTCCTGGGCCAGCGTCCCCACGGTTCCCACGGTCTTCCGGACGGTCATCGTCGATCCTCTCCTCGGCTGCGGACACCGGACCAGTGCCCGCACACCACCATGGCAAACGCCGGTGGACGCCCGGCGAACGGTCTCAGGACGTGGCAGCCTTCTTGGGCGTCACCCAGAGGCGGATGGTGCCCTCGATGACGACCGTGCCGTCGTCGCGCACGCCCCTTGACCCGCACCGGCAGGTCCGGGTCATCACCGGTCCACTGCTCCGGGTCGGTCTCGGCGATGCAGGTGATGTCGCTGGTGGCCTTGGCCGTGTAGCTGACCTCCATGCCCTTCGGGATCCAGCGCTTGTCCTTCGGGATCGACGCCTCGGCGAGCACACCCATCGCGGCCTCGAGCCCGTTGCAGAGCGCGATCGCGTGCACCGTGCCGATGTGGTTCTTCACCCCGCGCCGCTTGGGGATGACCACCTCGGCGTGGTTCGGCTCGATCACCGTGAACCGGGGCCGGATGGTCCAGAAGTACGGCGCCACCTGGGAGAACGCGAAGGAGAACAGGCGGTCCCCGACCAGCGGGATGGCGTGGGTCTTCTCGTAGAGATCGACGACTCGGCTCATGGGTCGAACATTACTCGTCAGTAGGGTCGCCGGATCCTCGGTGTGGGCAGCCTCACGCGCGGTGGTCCAGGCGCTCGATCAGCTTCATCGCGTCGTACGGCGCGTAGCCCTTCATGTCGTTGTCGAAGTAGACGAACGCGTCGCGCCCGTCGGCGGTCCAGCCGGTCAGCTTCTCGGCCCACCGGTCGAGGGCGTCGTCGGTGTAGCCGCTGGCGTAGAGCTCCTTGTCGCCGTGCAGGCGCACGTAGACGAACGGGCCGATCGCCTCCTCGAACCGCGGCCACTTGCCGGCCGAGTCGGCCACCACGAGGGCAGCTCCCGCGTCCGCGAGCTGAGCACGCGCCTCGTCGGTGTCGAACGTCGAGCTGCGTGGCTCGAACGCGTGGCGCAGCGGTCGGTCGGCCACGCTTCCCGACCACAGCTTGTCCCCGGAGAGGCGATCGTCGTGCCGGGTGGCGAGCTCGGCCGCCTCGCCCGTCGTACGCGGCAGCAGGTCGAGGAAGGCAGCGAGCACGTCCGCGTCGTACGGTCAGGTTCGCGGGCAGCTGCCACAGCACCGGGCCGAGACTCGTCGCCGAGGGCCAGCAGTCCCTGGGCGAAGAAGTTGGCCAGCGGCTGCTCGACGTCCTGGAGTCGCTTCATGTGGGTGATGAACCGGCCACCCTTGACCGCGAACACGAAGTCGTCGGGCACCTCCGTGCGCCACTTCTCCCAGCTGGAGGGTCGTTGGAGGGAGTAGAAGGAGCCGTTGATCTCGATCGAGGTCAGCTGGGAGGCGGCGTACTCCAGCTCGCGGCGCTGCGGCAGGCCCTTCGGGTAGAAGTCGCCGCGCCACGGCGGGTAGGTCCACCCCGAGACGCCGACCCGGATGCGTCACCGCAGCACCCGGGGCA
Source organism: uncultured Actinomycetota bacterium (assembly GCA_963797505.1). Lineage (GTDB taxonomy): Bacteria > Actinomycetota > Actinomycetes > Propionibacteriales > Nocardioidaceae > Marmoricola. The sequence goes on from CAWCQB010000039.1 coordinate 96,552, forward strand.
CGTCGATGCTGCAGCCGACGACCGTGTCGACGCGCCCGTCGCTCTGCGGCTCGTCGAACCACATCCCCTCGGTCGCGCCGAGCTTGGCCAGCACGCGCAGCGACCTCGTGTTGCGGTGGTCGGGGGCGGCGAACAGCTCCATCGCTCCGTCGTACGCCGGGACGACGATGTCGCGCAGGAACACCCACAACAGGCTGGTGCCGAGACCCCGGTCGACGTGCGCCGCCTCGCCGATCACGTAGTCGAAGCCGATCGCGTCGGGGCGGCCGCACATCAGTGCGTACTCGGGGTGGTCGGAGATCCGGTAGTCCTGGCAGAAGCCGACCGAACCGGCCGTTGACCTCCCAGATCCAGTACCGGACGGGGTCCTCCCCACGGATGCCGGGACCGTAGTAGTCGGCGATCTGCTCGACGCGTCCGGTTCTCGTCCCACCACTTCGCGACGTGCGGGGCGTTGACCCACCGCTCCAGGTCGCCGTAGTCACCCTCGGTCAGCGGGCGCAGCGCGAAGGTGTGCTCCTCGTCGACCTGGAACCGCAGCGGGTCCGCGGAGAGGTCGACCGCGAGCACGGGACCGCGTCCGCCGGCCAGCCGGTCGGCCGCCTGCGCCCACGACTCCCCCTCCGCCACCTGGTCACGGGTGAACTCGATCAGCACAGGCCCATCAGCCACACCCTATCTGGCTGGTTGGATACCTCCGTGGACATCGCTTTCTCCCGAGCAGAGATCGAGCGGGCCTTCGCCGACTACCAGGCGGCCGTGACCGGGATCGTGGGCTCGGGCGACTGGGCGAGCTTCGCCGACCTGTTCACCGAGGACGCGACCTACGAGGAGCACGCGTTCGGCACCTTCACCGGACGCGAGGCGATCCGGTCGTGGGTGGTGGAGACGATGACCGCGTTTCCCGGCAACACCATGTCCAGCTTCCCGATCGCCTGGCACGTCGTGGACGAGCCGACGAGCCGGGTCATCTGCGAGGTCCGCAACCTGATGCCCGACCCGGGCGACGGGTCGCTGCACGAGGCCAGCAACCTGACCATCCTCACCTACGCCGGCGACGGGCTCTGGTCGCGCGAGGAGGACGTCTACAACCCGATGCGGTTCGCCCGCATGTCCCTGGGGTGGGCGACGGTGGCCCTCGAGCACGGTCGACTGAGCGAGGACGGGCAGGCCTTCCTCGCCAGGTTCGGCTAGGGCTTGCGCGACGGCGGGAACGTCAGCATCGGCTCGATGCGGTCGAGCCGGCCGAGCACGTAGTCCCTGAGGTGCTGGGTGTCGCTGGGCTGGTGGATCGGCTCGCCCTCGCCGAGGCTGCCGGACATCATGCCGCCGGAGAGCATCCCGCCGATCAGCGCGCCGGCGAAGGTCGCGGCGTCCTCGTCGTCGGGAGCCAGGCCGAGCCGCTCGGCGATCACCTCGCTCATCATCGTGATCGGGCGGAGCAGCTCGGCCATCAGGCCGCGACGCAGCTCAGGGACCTGCTGGATCAGCTCGTTGCGCAGGCTCTCGAGCTCGAGGTCCTCGTCGGAGACCTCGGTCGTCAGGGCCTCGATCGCGTGCCGCAGGGCGGCGATCGGACCCAGCTCGGCGGGGGCAGCGCGGAAGAGCTCGATCGTCCGGGTGTCGATGAACTCGGAGAGCACCACCTCTTCCTTGGTCGGGAAGTAGCGGAAGAAGGTGCTCGGTGAGACCTCGGCGGCCGCTGCGATCTGCTCGACCGAGGTCTCGGCGTACCCGTGCTCGCTGAACAGCCGCAGCGCCTCACGCTGGATGGTCGCCTTGGTGCGCGCCTTCTTGCGCTCACGCAGGCCGGGCAGCGGAGGCATCGGCTCGGTCGACGACTTCTTCGGCACGTCCCGATTCTGCGCCATCGGGCAGCGCGTCCGCCTCAGGCTCGGCCGGGCGTACGGCGGGCATCAACCGCCACGCGACGAGCGCACCGACCAGCGCGACCGCCGCGGAGGTCCACAGCGCGGCATCCATGCCCTGCACGAACGCGCTCGTGACCGAGTGCGCCAGGGCTCCGGACCCGGACTCGTGGGCCACCTCCAGCCCTGCCTGGGCCGACTCGCGCACAGCGTCTGCCGCATGGGCGGGCAGACCCTGGGTGTCGACCGCGGCGCGGTACTCGTGGTTGAGCAGGGCGCCGAGCACCGCGATGCCCAGGACGCTGCCGACCTGTCGCAAGGTCTGAATCAGCGCCGATCCGCTGGCCGCACGCGCCCGGGGCAGCGTGAGCAGGGCGGTGTTCTGGGCGGCGAACAACGACGTGCCGAAGCCCAGTCCCACCAACGTCGACCACAGGGCCGTGCGCAGGAACCCGTCGGAGACCGCGGTGGTCGCTCCCCACACCAGGCCGGCCGCCATCAGCACGAACCCGGCCGCGGCCAGCGACCTCATCGAGAACCGGGCTCCGAGCGCGTTGGCCAGTCGCATCGCCACCAGCATGCCGGCCACAGTGGCAGCGTGCGCAGGCCGGTGCCGAGCGCGTCGGCCCCCAGGACGGCGCGGTAGTACTGCGGCAGGGTGAACATCACCCCGAAGAACGCCAGGCTGGAGATCGCCGCGGCCACCGCGCCGTAGCGGAAGCCGCGATCGGCCCAGACGGCGAAGTCGAAGACGGGTACGGCGCCGCGCAGCCGGCGCTCCCAGACCAGGAACCCGGCGAGCACGAGCAGCCCGCCGAGCGTGCCGATCAGCACGACGGGATCGCTCCAGCCCCGCGTCGGCGCCTCGATCACGCCGTAGGTGAGGCCGAGCAGACCGACACCCGCGGCCACGGCGCCGACGACGTCGATCCGCTTCGACTCGCCGGACGACCTGGTCGCGCGGCATGAACCGCGCCACGGCGACGAACGCGAGCACGATGACGGGCACGTTGATGGCGAAGACCGAGCCCCACCAGAAGTTCTGCAGGAGCAAGCCGCCCACGATCGGACCCAGGGGCAGGCCGATCATCGTGGACAGGCTCAGCACCAGGATGGCGCGCGGCCGCTCGGGTGGGTCGAAGAGGACCACCACGGCCGACATCGCCAACGGGATCAGCACCGCGGCGCCGAGGCCGAGCACGGCCCGGGCGGCGATCAGGCTCCCCGGGCTGCCGGCCAGGGCACACCACAGCGAGCCCAGTCCGAAGACGGCGAGTGCCATCAGGGTCAGGTTCTTGCGCCCGAACCGGTCCCCCAGCATCCCCGCCGGCAGCAGCACGGCCGCCATCACCAGCAGGTAGGCGTCAGCGAACCACTGCAGCTGGGCCGTGGAGGCGTGCAGGTCGACGGCGATGTCGGGCAGGGCCACGTTGAGCACCGTCATGTCGAGCCCGACGACGAACAGGCTCATCGCCGTTGCACCCATGGCCCACCAGCGGGCGTTGTCCTTGTTCATGGTCAAACCTCAAGTCACTGTTAAAAGCATGTGACTTGATATTAGGAGTGACTTTCACTTTTGGCAAGAGAACGTGATCGCTGTCGCTCACTCGCTAGGCCTACGTCCAGCGTCGACCTCTCGCGTCCAGAGAGTCCAAGGTCGAGCTCTTCCTTGACCACGCGGAAGGCGACGCCGGCGGAGTGGCCCTTGCGGCCGAGCATCCCGACCAGGCGGCGGACGGCCTTGTCGCGATCGAGCCCGCGCACCGTGCGGAGCTTGGCCCGCACGAGGGTGCGGGCCACCTCGACCTCGTCGTCGGCGTCGATCTCGTCGAGGGCCTCGCGGGCGGTCTCGTCGTCGATGCCCTTGCGCCGCAGCTCCATGGCCAGGGCGCGCTTCGCCAGGCCACGACCGGACTGGCGCTGCTCGACCCACTCGCGGGCGAAGGCCGCGTCGTCGACCAGCCCGACCTCCTCGAACCGGTCGAGGAGGCGGGTGGCGATCTCGTCGGGCACGTCGCGCGAGCTCAGCTTGGTGGCCAGCTCGGAGCGGGTGCGCGCCCGGCCGGTGAGCTGGTTGAGGAGGATCGTGCGGGCCACCGACTCCGGGTCGGCCTCGGGGCCGAGGTCACGGTTGCCGTCCGGCTCGCGCTGACGACCTCTCATGGTTCCTCCCCATGCCTTGACTGTCGGCTCACGGATGTGGTCTCGACTGATCACTCGCTCCGCTCGCTGCTCGACCACCTTGGGTTCGGCGGGTTGACACACCTCACCCCGGTTGTCGAGCTCAGTCGCGACGCTCAGTCGACCGTGGTCGAGCGCGTCGGTCAGAAGTCGATGCCGTCGGGGTCGATGTCGGGGGCGTCGGCGGTGAAGCCGCTGCCCTCGGCGCCGGCCGCGGCCGGGGTGTCGACGGACGGGCCGATGCCGAGCTTCTCGAGGATCTTCTTCTCGATCTCGTTGGCGAGGTCGGGGTTGTCGCGGAGGAACGTGCGGGCGTTCTCCTTGCCCTGGCCGAGCTGGTCGCCCTCGTAGGTGTACCAAGCGCCTGCCTTGCGGACGAGGCCCGCCTCGACACCGACGTCGATCAGGCCACCCTCACGGCTGATGCCCTGGCCGTACATGATGTCGAACTCGGCCTGCTTGAACGGCGGCGCGACCTTGTTCTTGACGACCTTGACGCGGGTGCGGTTGCCGACCATCTCGGTGCCGTCCTTGAGCGTCTCGATGCGACGCACGTCGAGGCGGACCGAGGAGTAGAACTTCAGCGCGCGGCCACCGGTGGTGGTCTCGGGCGAGCCGAACATCACGCCGATCTTCTCGCGCAGCTGGTTGATGAAGATCGCGGTGGTGTTGGCGCCGTTGAGGGCACCGGTCATCTTGCGCAGCGCCTGGCTCATCAGCCGGGCCTGGAGACCGACGTGGCTGTCGCCCATCTCGCCCTCGATCTCCGCACGCGGCACCAGCGCCGCGACCGAGTCGATGACGATCAGGTCGAGCGCGCCGGAGCGGATCAGCATGTCGGCGATCTCGAGCGCCTGCTCACCGGAGTCGGGCTGGGAGACGAGCAGGGCGTCGGTGTCGACGCCGAGGCGCTGGGCGTACTCCGGGTCGAGGGCGTGCTCGGCGTCGATGAACGCCACGATGCCGCCGGCCGCCTGGGCGTTGGCCACGGCGTGCAGCGCGACCGTGGTCTTGCCGGAGGACTCCGGGCCGTAGATCTCGACGACGCGACCGCGCGGCAGGCCACCGAGGCCGAGCGCGATGTCGAGGGAGATCGCCCCGGTGGGGATCACCTCGAGGGGCGCCCGCGTCTCGTCACCGAGGCGCATGACCGAGCCCTTGCCGAACTGCTTCTCGATGTTGGCGAGCGCTACGTCGAGCGCCTTGTCCCGGTTGTTCTCGGCTCCAGCCATGTCACCCTCACGTGTGTCGTGCGTCCCGCGATCGGAGCGCCTGTTGTCTGACGTCGTATGTCCTGCCAGACGTTAGGGACCCCCACCGACAACCGCGATGTCGTGCTCGGGCGGCTGTGGAAAAGCCGGTGTCGACCCCTGCCTGTGGACACGACGGTAGTACGAACAGGTGTTCGATCCAATCCAACACGCCCGGAGATCTGGATCTCGAGACGCTGGTTTCGAGACGCTCGCTGGCGCTCGCTCCTCAACACAAGGCTGCGTCGCTGCCGAGCTACTGGTGATGCGGGTCAGCGGTCCCGGGGTGTACGGCGACTTGGCGGTCAGGTAGGCGGCGAAGGCGTCGATGTCGAGGCCACCGAAGTACTTCGAGGTGCCGCTCGTGAAGGCCGGGAAGCCGTCGCCACCGTCGGAGAGGAAGTTGTTCGTCACGATCCGGTACGACGCTGCCTTGTCGATCGGCGTGCCGTTCAGCTTGACCGTGCCGTCCACCGCGCCGGCCGGACCGAGCTGGTAGCTGAACCCCTTCGAGACCTGCAGCACCTTCCTGGCGGCAGCGTTGGCGCCGGTCACCTGCTGGGCCAGCAGGTCGTAGATCTGCTGGCCGGTCAGCGTCATCGAGACCAGGTAGTTGTTGAACGGCTGCACGTTGAACGCCTCCTCGTAGGTGACGTCACCGGTCGGCTCGCCGTACTTGGAGTTGCTCGCGGTCAGGTCGGTGCGGATGCCGCCGGGGTTCATGAACGCGATCACCGGCGTCTGGCCACCGGTCACGACCGAGGGGTCGGCGAGCTGGGCGTCGGCGATCAGGTCGCCGAGGGCGCTCTCCCCCGCGGCGTTCTGGGCGGCGGTGACGTCGGTGCTGATGTGCCCGATGACCTTGCTCGCGATCGGCGTGACCAGCTTCTTGTAGAGGTCGATCAGCGAGGTCTGCGCGGGGTCCGGGCGTCACGTCGCGGCTGACCTGGAGGTTGGCGCCCTTGACCGAGCCGCGGACGATGTCGTTGGTGCGGCGGTTGTAGAGCAGGTCGGTCTCGGTGAACAGCCGGCCGAACGACGAGGCCGAGGTGAGCAGCCGCGGACGGCCGACCGGGTCCTTGACCTGGCAGACGTAGGGCTGGTGCGTGTGCCCGCTGATCACCATGTCGATGGCCGGGTCGAGGTTCGCGGCGATCGGCAGGATCGGCGACGAGGCGGCGAGGGTGCCGCCCTTGCCGCAGGCGTAGTCGTAGTTGGGGTTCACGTCGTACGTCGTGCCGGTGGCCGGGTCGGTCCACTTCTGCTTGTCCGGGAGACCGCCCTGGTGGATCAGCACCACGATCGCGTTGACGCCCTTGCGCTTGAGCACCGGCACCAGCTTGTTGGCGGTCTGCACCTCGTCGGAGAACTCCAGCCCGGCGACGCCGCTGGCCGTCACGATGCTCGGGGTGTCCTTGAGGGTCATCCCGATGAAGCCGATCTTCGCGCCGTGCACGTTCTTGATGGAGTACGACGGAAGGATGGTCTGGTCGGTCCCGGCGTACTTCACGTTCGCGGCCAGGTAGTCGAACTTCGCGCCCTTGAAGGTGTGGTCGGCGCAGGAGTTCTGGTTGTTCGCGCCGTTGGGGCCGTCGGCGATGCAGCCGCCGTGGGCCATCCGCTGGAGCTCCTTGTAGCCCTCGTCGAACTCGTGGTTGCCGACCGCGGTGACGTCGAGACCGAGCTTGTTCATCGACTCGATGGTCGGCTCGTCGTGGAAGGCCGCGGAGAGCAGCGGCGAGGCGCCGATGATGTCGCCGGCCGCGACGGTCAGGGAGTTGGGGTGTCCCTTGCGCGCCTGGGCGAGGTGGGTGGCGAGGTACGCCGCGCCGCCGGCGTCCGCGGTCACGTCCACCGGCTTGCCGGTCGCCGGGTCGATCTTGTGGTCGACGACGTTGCGGCCCGACGACCCGGCCGGAGGCTCGAGGTTGCCGTGGAAGTCGTTGAAGGACAGCAGCTGGATGGGCATCAGCGCGCTGTGGTGATGGTGCGGCTTCGGGTGGTGCGGGCGGTGGCGGTTGGCCGCATCGGCCGGGCTGGTGCCGGCCAGCAGGACGAGTGGGGCGAGGGCGCAGGCCCCGGCGGCCAGGACGCCGACGAGGCGTCGAGAGGTGGTGTGCATGGGGTGCTCCCGAGTGTCGTTCTCCGAGTCGAACCCCGGCAGGCTAGTACGGTTTCGCGAGCGTGGGGGCACCCCTGGGACGTCACGTTTGGGTGACGAGTAGGCGAAATCAGCGTTCCCGCGCGCGGCAGCTCGAGCTCGGCCCAGACGGCTCGCCAGACGACCTTCGGGTCCTCCCCCGCCGCGAGCGCCTCGAGGACGGTGTGCCCGCCGAGCTCGCGCAGCACGTGCTGCTCCGCCCACGAGCGGGCGTACGCCGGACCGAGCGCGTGGTCCATCCGGGCCCAGAACTCGGTGTGCCTCACAGGTCCCCCGCAGGGACGGCGGACGGCTCGGCGCTCCTCGATGACGTCCCAGAGGTGGTGGACCACGTCGTGCAGGTGGTAGACGCCGATCGTCTCGACGGTGAACAAGGAGCCGTTGCTCCGGCGACCGGTGCGCTGCCACTGGTCGTCCTCGACCGACGCGTAGACCGCCGCGACCTCGGCCGCCCGCTCGACCAGCTCGACGCCGACCTCCGCGGGGTCCTGGAGGTCGTAGGCCTTCTCGACGGCGGTGGCGTCCTGGTCCCAGTTGTCGAAGGTCGGGTCGTCCTCGTCGAGCATGAGCTGCACCCGACGGGCGAACAGCTCGTGCACGTCGCGGACGTGGCAGGCGTACTCCAGTCGGGACCACACGTGCGGAGCAGGACGTACGGCGAAGTCCGGGTCGGCCAGCACGTCGTACCAGCCGCGGGTGTTCTCGTGGATCAGGTCGACGATGTCGGCGCGGGCGACGCCACCCGGGTCGAAGCCGCACTGCCCGCACGGCTCCTCGATGACCCAGGTCCAGTCCTTGGTGTCGGGCTCGATGCTCACGACGCCGATTGTGCCCGGCCGGTCCAGGACGCTCACGTGCCGGATCCGTGCATCCGGGGCGCGCCGGATCGTGTAGACCGTAGGCAGCCCCCGTGCGGAAGGAGTCGGATGTCGAGCCTTGGTTCGGTCGTCGTGGTGGTGCTGGCCGTCGTACTGCTGGTGGTCGCGGTGCTGCTCGTGCGGTCGCGACAGGTGACCCCGTGGCCGGCGATCGTGACGTCCGCGATCGCCTCGGGGATCTGCTTCACGGTCGGGGGCGGTGACTCCACCAGGGGCGCCTCGGAGCCGAGCGTCGCCACCGTGGTCGCCGCGGTGGTCGGCATCCTCTGCGTCGCGGCGGCCATCCTCGCGCTCATCCCCCGCCTCGGGAGGCCGCCGTTCACGCGACTGCCGACCCTGTTGGCGTCCGGCGCGGTCGTGATCGCTGCGGTCGGGCTGGTCGTCAACGAGCTGGTGGGCTGACCCCCGGTCCGGGCAGCTCGAAGGGCAGGGTCACGTCGTCGAGCCAGTCGGCACAGCCGCAGTCGCCGACCCCGTCGAGCCCTGCGACCACGTCGGCGAGCAGCTCCTTGAGCCGGCCGATGTGCTTCTCGAACAGCGCGAACACCTTCGCCTGGTCGACCGACTCCTCCTTGCTCACGCCGGCGTCGACGTCGGTGACCAGCGCGATGGTGGCGTAGCAGAGGCCGAGCTCGCGGGCGAGCACGGCTTCGGGGTGACCGGTCATGTTCACCACGGTCCAGCCGGCGTTCGCATAGCTCTGCGACTCGGCGCGCGTGGAGAACCGCGGGCCCTCGATGACGACCATCGTGCCGGTGTCGAGGGCGTCGTCGCCGGCCGCCGCGACGAGCGCGGCGCGGAGGTCGGGGCAGTACGGATCGGCGAACGGCGCGTGCGCGGCGCCGCGGTCGACGTAGGTCTGGATCCGGCCGGTGGTGCGGTCGACGAGCTGGTCGGGCACGACCAGCGTGCCCGGCTGGGTGGTGGGCTGCAGCCCGCCCACCGCGCAGGGGGCGAGCACCTGCTCGACGCCGAGGCTGCGCAACGCCCACAGGTTGGCGCGGTAGTTGATGCGGTGCGGCGGGAACTCGTGGCCGGGTCCGTGGCGCGGCAGGAAGGCGACGCTGCGGCCGCCGACGTCACCGACCGCGATGCGGGGCCGACGGGGCGCCGTACGGCGTGCTCACCTCGACCGCGGCGGGACTCTCGAGGAACTCGTAGAACCCGCTGCCGCCGATGACGGCGATGCGCGGATGTGGGTCGGACGGGTCAGCCATGGGCGCCAGTCTGCCGGGTCAGCTCAGCAGCAGCTTGTCCAGCCGGCGACCGACGATGACCAGGCCGACCAGCCCCATGGCCACGAGGTAGACGACCGACACCCCCGACTCCCACGTGACCACGCCCGTGGTCAGCTCGCGCACCAGCACGACGCCGCGGTAGAGCGGGGTCACCTGGATCACCCACTGCACCGCGGCCGGGAAGGCACTGAGCGGGAAGAACGTCGCGGAGAACAGGAACAGCGGCAGGGTGGCGAGGGTGACGTACTCGAAGTCCTGCCAGGAGCGCATGTAGGTCGTCAGCGCCATGCACGCACCGCCGAACGCCAGACCGATCAGCAACGCCGCTGGCAGGGCGAGCACCGCCCACCAGGAGTGCACCAGGCCCATCGCGACCATCACCAGCAGGAACGCCGCGGAGTAGATGCCGCCGCGCAGCAGCGACCAGCTCAGCTCGCCGCGGGCGATGTCGCTCGTGGTCAGCGGCGTGGCCAGCATCTGGTCGAACAGCTTGTTGTACTTCAGCTTGAAGAAGAAGTTGAACGTCGAGTCGAGCAGCGAGCCGTTCATCGCCGAGGCGGCGAGCATGCCCGGCGCCACGAACTCGGCGTAGGGGATGGTCTGGCCGTGGAACTCGAACCCGGTGACCAGCTGGCCGACGCCGATGCCGATCGAGAACAGGTAGAAGACCGGCTCGAGGAACCCGGTGACGAAGATCCACCAGGCCGAGCGGTAGGCGAGGTAGTTGCGGTAGAGCAGCAGGCCGGTCGCCTCGCCGACGCCGAGCTCGGCGCCCACGGAGCGGCCGATCGCCTGGTTGAGGAGGGCCATCAGTCGACCAGCCTCGAGGTCAGCTTGCGGATCGCGAGGCGGTAGCCGACGAGCGTCAGCACCACGAGGTAGACGACGTGGATCAGGGCCGTCGACCAGTCGACGGTGCCGAGCACGAGCATCCGGGTGAGGTCGACGCCCTGCCACAGCGGCGTCAGCCGGGCGACCCACTCCATCACCGGGCCGAGGTTGGAGATCGGGAAGAAGGCGCCGGAGAACAGGAACATCGGGATCATGCCGAGCCGGAAGATCAGGCTGAAGCCGCTCTCGTCCTTCATCGCCGCGGTGATCGCGTAGAGCGGGGCGGCGAAGGCCAGCCCGATCAACAGCTGGACCGGGAAGGAGAGCAGCACGCCCCACCACGACTCGAAGACGCCGAACGGGGCCATCACGAGGGTGAACACGGCGCACACCGTGCCGACGCGGAACACGACGAAGCCGAGGTGGGCGAGTACGACGTCGGCGATGTTCAACGGCGACGCGATCATGCCGTAGAAGGTGCGCTGCCACTTGATCATCGACATCACGGGGTAGCTGACCTCGCCGAACACCACCGTCATCGCCTGCGCAGCGAGCATCCCCGGCGCGACGAAGGCGAGGTAGCTGTGCGCACCCTCGAGCTTGGCGGGGTCGCCCTGGATGAACCCGCCGAGGAACACACCCATCGCGACGATGTAGAGCAGCGGCGTCACGAAGGACGAGATCACGCTGCCCTTCCAGGTGCGCCGGTAGACGGTGGCCCAGTAGTCGGCCATCCGGACGGCGCCGGCGAGCGGGCTCCTCGGGGCGGACGAGGGAGTCGTGCCCGTGGTGGTGTCGGTCGTGCTCATCAGTCGACCAGCGTGCGGCCGGTGAGTCGGAGGAAGACGTCCTCCAGGGTGGAGCGGCGTACGAGCGAGACGGCCGGGGCCAGGCCGCGCTCGTGCACCTTGGCCAGGGTCTCCTCGCCGTCGGAGGTGTAGAGCAGCAGCCGGTCGGGAAGCACCTCGACCCGCTCGGCGAGGTCTTCCACCTTGGCTGCCAGCGCTTCGTGCTCGCCGACGCCGAAGCGGAGCTCTGCGACCTCGCGGGTCGACCACCGACGGATCAGCTCGAGCGGCGAGCCCTCGGCCGCGATCAGGCCCTTGTCCATCACCACGAGACGGTCACAGAGCTGCTCAGCCTCATCCATGTAGTGGGTGGTGAGCACGATGGTCACGCCCTGCTGCTTGAGCCGGAACAACCGGTCCCAGACGACGTGCCGGGCCTGGGGGTCGAGGCCGGTCGTCGGCTCGTCGAGCAGCAGCACCTCGGGCCGGTTGATCAGCGAGCGCGCGATGGTGAGCCGTCGCTTCATGCCGCCGGAGAGGTCCTCGACCTTCGACTTGGCCTTCTCGGTCAGCTGCACGAACTCGAGCAGCTCCTCGACCCGGCTGCGCACCTCGGCCCGGGGAATCCCGAAGTAGCGGCCGTAGACGTAGAGGTTGTCGGAGACGTTGAGCTCGGTGTCGAGGGTGTCCTCCTGCGGACAGACGCCGATGCGGGCGCGGATGCCGGGGCCGTCGGTGGCGGGGTCCATGCCCAGGATCTGCAGCGAGCCGCCGCTGATCGGCGAGACCGCCGCGATCATCCGCATCGTGGAGGACTTGCCCGCGCCGTTGGGGCCGAGGAACCCGAACGACTCGCCACGCCTCACCTCGACGGTGATGCCCTTGACCGCCTCGACGGTGCCCTGCTTGCTGACGAACGACTTGCGCAGGTCGACGGCCCGGATCATCGGTTCGGCGGCATCGGTCACGATTCCTGACCCTAGACGGCAGGTCCGACAGGTAGCACCTGATTTGTCGCCCGTGCCCTGGACGCGACTCGCTGGAGACGCTGGCGTCGTACGAGCTCCCGATGTGCGCGCGCCCGTGGGCTGCTGCGGATCACTGACTCTCGGTAGCTCGCTGTCGGTTTCACTACTCCGGTAGTGAAACTGGCGCAAACACACGAAAGCTTTCCGAACATCGCGCCAGTTTTTGTACGCCGAGCCGCCGGATGAGGCCTGTCGGTGCCGTCGGGCAGGATGGCTGGGTGCACCAGTTCAGTGCGGCCACGCAGGAGTGGTTCGCCGCGGCCTTCGCGCGGCCGACCCCTGCGCAGAGCGGGGCGTGGGACGCCATCGCGGCGGGCCGGCACGCCCTGGTGGTCGCACCGACCGGCTCGGGCAAGACGCTGTCGGCGTTCCTCTGGTCGATCGACCGGCTGGCCACCGAGCCCGTGCCGGAGAAGAAGAAGCGGTGCCGGGTCCTCTACGTCTCGCCGCTGAAGGCGCTCGCCGTCGACGTCGAGCGCAACCTGCGCGCTCCGCTCGTCGGCATCCGCCAGACCGCCGAGCGGCTCGGGCGTCGAGGTGCCCGAGATCCGGGTCGGCGTGCGGTCGGGTGACACCTCGCCCCAGGACCGTCGCCGGATCCAGACGACGCCGCCCGACATCCTGATCACCACCCCCGAGTCGCTGTTCCTGATGCTCACCTCGCAGGCCCGCGAGGCGCTGCGCGGCGTCGAGACGGTCATCATCGACGAGGTCCACGCCGTCGCCGGCACCAAGCGCGGCGCCCACCTCGCGGTCTCGCTGGAGCGGCTCGACGAGCTGCTCGACAAGCCGGCCCAGCGCATCGGCCTGTCCGCGACGGTGCGCCCGATCGACGAGGTGGCCCGCTTCCTCGGCGGTGCCGCGCCGGTCGAGGTGGTGGCGCCGCCGTCGGAGAAGGAGTGGGACCTCAAGGTCGTCGTCCCCGTCGAGGACATGACCGAGCTCGGCGAGGAGGGCGACGGACGGCCCGCGCGCCGGCTCGCTGTGGCCCCACGTCGAGGAGCGGGTCGCTCGACCTGATCGAGCAGCACCAGTCGACGATCGTCTTCGCCAACTCCCGACGCCTCGCCGAGCGGCTGACGGCCCGGCTCAACGAGCTCGCGGCCGAGCGGGCCGGGGTCGACGGACGCAGAGCCGGGCAACCGCACGCCCGCCGAGATGATGGCGCAGTCCGGCCAGTCCGACGGCGTCGCCCCGCTGGTCGCGCGAGCCCACCACGGCTCGGTCTCCAAGGAGCAGCGCGCCATCATCGAGGACGACCTCAAGCGCGGCCGGCTGCCCTGCGTGGTCGCGACCAGCAGCCTCGAGCTCGGCATCGACATGGGCGCGGTCGACCTCGTCGTCCAGATCGAGTCGCCGCCGTCGGTCGCGAGCGCCCTGCAGCGGGTCGGCCGCGCCGGTCACCACGTCGGTGAGGTCTCGCGCGGCGTGCTGTTCCCCAAGCACCGTGGCGATCTGGTGCCCTCGGCGGTCACCGTCGAGCGGATGCGCACCGGCGGGATCGAGGCCCTGCACGTGCCGGCCAGCCCGCTCGACGTACTCGCCCAGCAGGTCGTCGCCGCCACCTCGCTGGACACCTGGGACGCCGACGACCTCTTCGACGTCGTACGACGAGCCGCGCCGTTCACCTCCCTCCCCCGCAGCGCGTACGACGCGACGCTCGACCTGCTCTCCGGTCGCTACCCGAGCGACGAGTTCGCCGAGCTGCGACCCCGGCTCGTCTGGGACCGCGTCTCCGGCGAGCTGACCGGACGACCCGGCGCCCAGCGACTGGCCGTCACCAGCGGCGGCACCATCCCCGACCGCGGGCTCTTCGGCGTCTTCCTGGTCGGCGAGAAGGCCAGTCGCGCGTCGGCGAGCTCGACGAGGAGATGGTCTACGAGTCCCGCGTCGGCGACGTGTTCACCCTCGGCACCACCAGCTGGCGCATCGAGGACATCACCCACGACCGGGTGCTCGTCTCCCCCGCCCCCGGCCAGCCCGGCCGGCTCCCCTTCTGGACCGGCGACTCCCTCGGGCGTCCGGCCGAGCTCGGCGAGGCGATCGGCGCGTTCACCCGCGAGGTGGCCGCGATGCCGCGCGAGCAGGCGATCGCCCGCGCCACGGCCGCCGGGCTCGACGAGTGGGCGGCCGACAACCTGGTCTCGCTGATCGAGGAGCAGCGCGAGGCGACCAACGCCGTCCCCCACGACCAGCAGCTCGTCGTCGAGCGGTTCCGCGACGAGCTCGGCGACTGGCGGCTCGTCGTACATTCCCCGTTCGGCACGCCCGTCCACGCCCCCTGGGCGCTGGCGATCAACGGCCGGCTGCGCGAGCGCTACGGCGTCGACGCCGCCGCGATGGCCACCGACGACGGCATCGTGCTGCGCATCCCCGAGACCGACCAGGACCCGCCGGGCGCCGAGCTGATCGCGTTCGAGCCCGACGAGATCGAGCAGATCGTCACCACCGAGGTGGGCGGCTCGGCGCTGTTCGCCTCGCGCTTCCGCGAGTGCGCGGCACGCGCCCTGCTGCTGCCGCGCCGCGACCCCGGACGCCGGGCGCCGCTCTGGCAGCAGCGGCAGCGCTCCGCCCAGCTGCTCGAGGTGGCCGCGCGCTACCCGTCGTTCCCGATCATCCTGGAGACGATCCGCGAGGTGCTGCAGGACGTCTACGACCTGCCCTCGCTGGTGGCGCTGCACCAGCGCATCTCCGAGCGTCGGCTGCGGCTGGTCGACGTCAACACCCAGCGGCCGTCGCCGTTCGCGCAGTCGCTGCTGTTCGGCTACGTCGCCGCGTTCATGTACGAAGGCGACTCCCCCATCGCCGAACGCCGGGCCGCCGCCCTCACCCTCGACCAGGGCCTGCTCGCCGAGCTGCTGGGTCGTGCCGAGCTGCGCGAGCTGCTCGACCCCGAGGTGCTCGCCGAGGTCGAGTCCGAGCTGCAGCGGCTGGCCGAGGACCGCACGGGTCCGCGACAGCGAGGGCATCGCCGACCTGCTCCGGCTGCTGGGTCCGCTGTCGACCGACGAGGTCCAGGCGCGCTGCACGACTCCCGACCAGGTCGACCGACTGGCTCTCGCTGCTCGTCGACGCCCGCCGGGTCGTGCCGGTGCTGATGGGCGGTCACGAGCGCTGGGCGGTCGTCGAGGACGTCGCCCGGCTGCGCGACGGGCTCGGCGTGCCCGTGCCGCCGGGCGTGCCCGGCCGCGTTCACCGAGCCGGTCGAGGACCCGCTGGGTGACCTGGTCGGCCGCTACGCCCGCACCCACGGCCCGTTCCTCGCCTCCGAGGTGGCCCAGCGGCTCGGGCCTCGGCGTCGCCGTCTGCCAGCAGACCCTGGCCCGGCTCGCCGCGCAGGGCCGCGTGCTCGAGGGCGAGTTCCGCCCGTCCGGGTGCCGGCGCGGAGTGGTGCGACGCCGAGGTGCTGCGCTCGCTGCGGCGTCGTTCGCTCGCCCGGCTGCGCCACGAGGTCGAGCCCGTCGAGCCGGTGGCGCTGGCGCGGTTCCTGCCCGCGTGGCAGAACGTCGTGTCCGGAGGCGGCCGCGGTCTGCGCGGGCTCGACGGTGTGGTCACCGTCGTCGAGCAGCTCGCCGGCTGCGCCGTACCCGCCTCGGCGCTGGAGTCCCTCGTGCTGCCGGCCCGGGTGCGCGACTACCAGCCCGGCATGCTCGACGAGCTCAGCGCGACCGGCGAGGTGCTCTGGGCCGGCCACGGCGGCCTGCCCGGCTCCGACGGCTGGGTCTCGCTGCACCTCGCCGACACCGCTCCCCTGACGCTGCCCGACCACGGCGACCTCGAGCTCGGGCCGGACCACCAGGCCGTGCTCGACGCGCTCGAGGGTGGCGGCGCCTACTTCTTCCGCCAGCTCGCCTCCACCGCCGGGTCGAGCGACGACAAGGCGCTGTCCGCCGCGCTGTGGGACCTCGCCTGGGACGGCCGCGTCGGCAACGACACCCTCGCCCCGCTGCGCGCCCTCACCCGGGGCGGCCGCAGCGCCCACCGGCTCAAGCGCGCGCCGGCCCGCGTGCGCGGCGCCCGGCCGCGGCTGTCGACCGCGGCGCTGCGCACCGCTCCCCCCGACGTCGCCGGGCGCTGGTTCCTGCTGCCCGAGCGCGAGCCCGACCCGACCAAGCGAGCCCACGCCGTCGCCGAGAGCCTGCTCGAGCGCCACGGCGTCGTGACGCGCGGCGCGGTGATGAGCGAACGTACGCCGGGCGGCTTCGCCGCCGCCTACAAGGTGCTCTCCGCCTTCGAGGAGACCGGGCGCTGCCGCCGCGGCTACTTCGTCGAGGGACTCGGCGCCGCCCAGTTCGGCACGGCCGGCGCGATCGACCGGCTGCGCACCCACCTGCGCGACGCGCGACCGTCCCGAGAAGCCGACCGCGCTCGCCCTGGCGGCGACCGACCCGGCCAACCCGTTCGGCGCCGCACTCCCCTGGCCCCCGCAGGAGTCGGGCCACCGACCCGGTCGGAAGGCCGGCGCCATCGTGGTGCTGGTCGACGGCACGCTGACGCTCTACGTCGAGCGCGGCGGCAAGACGCTGCTCACCTTCTCCGACGACGAGGAGCTGGTCGCCCACGGCATCGAGGCACTCGGGCGCGTCGTACGCGAAGGGGCGCTGGGCCGCCTCACCGTCGAGAAGGCCGACGGCGTCAGCATCCTCGGCCAGGACTCCGAGGTGCTGCGCCGGGCGATGGAGTCCGCCGGCTTCATCGCCACCCCACGAGGACTGAGGCTGCCGTGCCTGAGGGCGACACCGTCTACCGCGCCGCCCGGCAGCTCGACGCCGGGCTCTCGGGCCAGGTGCTGACGAGGAGCGACTTCCGGATCCCGTCGCTGGCGACCAAGGACCTCTCCGGCGCCACGGTCACCGAGACGGTCTCGCGCGGCAAGCACCTGCTCACCCGGTTCGACAACGGCGTCACGCTGCACACCCACCTGAAGATGGAGGGCCACTGGGCCGTGCACCCGGTCGGCACCCGGTGGCGGCGCCCGGCGCACACCGCCCGCGTGGTCCTGCGTACGACGACCACCGAGGCCGTCGGCTTCTCGGTGGTGATGGACCTCGTCCGCACCGAGAAGGAGGACGAGCTCGTCGGCCACCTCGGCCCCGACCTGCTCGGGCCCGACTGGGACGCCGACCTCGCGCTCAGCCAACCTGCGAGCCCATCCCGACGCCCCGATCGGCGACGCCCTGCTCGAGCAGCGCAACCTGGCCGGCGTCGGCAACGTGTTCAAGTCCGAGCTCTGCTTCCTCGGCGGGGTCGACCCGTCGACGCCGGTCGGAGCGGTGCCCGACCTGCCGCTGATCGTCGACAAGGCCAAGCTGCTGCTCGAGGCCAACAAGGACCGCGTCACCCGCATCACCACCGGCGACCGGCGTCGCGGCAACCAGCTCTGGGTCTACGGACGACGCGGGCCCTGCGTGCGCTGCGGACGCGGATCGCGAAGGCCGACCAGGGTCCTCCCGGGCAGGAGCGACCGACGTACTGGTGCCCGCGCTGCCAGCCACGCCCGGCCGGCTGACGCGCGTGGCCCATGGCCGGGCCGATAGGTTTCCCGCGTGACGACGAGACGCGCGCCGCTGCTCGAGATCGTCGTGTTCTGCGTCGGCATGGCCAGCCTGGGCGCGGAGATCGCCGCGGCGAGGCTGCTGGCGCCGTGGTTCGGGGCGAGCACGATCGTCTGGGCCAACACCATCGCCACGGTGCTCGTCGCCCTGTCGATCGGCTACGCGCTCGGCGGGCGGCTGGCCGACCGCAACCCGACGCTGCGGGGCCTCTCCTGGTGCGTGGTGTGGGCGGCGGCGATGCTCGCGCTGGTGCCGTTCGTCAGCGGCCCGTTCCTGCACCTGTCGGTCACCGCGTTCGACGAGCTCTCCGGTGGCCTGTTCATCGGGTCGCTGCTCGGCGTGGGCGTGCTGATCGCCGTACCCGTGCTGCTGCTGGGCATGGTCTCGCCGTACGCCGTGCGCCTGAAGGTCGACCAGGTCGAGGACGCCGGACGCGTCGCCGGGCGGCTGTACGCCATCGGCACGATCGGCTCGCTGACCGGCACCTTCCTCGCCGCGCTGCTGCTGATCCCGGTCGTCGGCACGCACCGCACCTTCCTGCTGTTCGCGCTGGTGCTCGCGCTGGTCGCCGTGCCGGGACTCGGTCGCCAGTGGGTTGCCGGCGCGGTCGTCAGCGTCGTCATCGCCGGCCTGCTCGGCGGTCCCGGTCGGCACCACGAAGTCCGACACGCAGCGCGGGCAAGGTGATCTGGGAGCGCGAGACCGAGTACCAGTACGCCCGCGTCATCGAGGAGCCCGACGGCGAGCGCCTGCTCGAGCTCAACGAGGGCCTGGCGGTGCACTCGGTCTACCGCCCGGGCCAGTGGCTGACCGGCGGCTACTGGGACGACATGCTCGTGCTCCCCTTCACCGCGTCACACCCACCGAAGCGGGTGGCGATCCTCGGCAGCGCGGCCGGTACGACGGCGCGGGCGATGGCGCACTACTTCCCCGACGTGAAGATCGACGCCGTCGAGCTCGACCCGGACGTCACCGACGTCGGCCGCAAGCTGTTCGACCTGCGCGGCCGCTCGATCACCACCCACACCGCCGACGCCCGGCCCTGGCTGCAGGCCCAGCACACGAAGTACGACGCGATCCTGGTCGACGCCTACCGCCAGCCCTACATCCCCTTCTACCTGACCACCCGGGAGTTCTTCGACGCGGTCAGGGACCACCTCACCCCCGGCGGGACCGTCGCGATCAACGTCGGCCACCCGCCGCAGTCCGACCGTCTCGAGAAGGTGCTCTCGGCCACCCTGCGCGCCTCCTTCGGGGCCGACCGGGTGTGGCGCGACCCGGTGGACGACACC
This sequence comes from uncultured Actinomycetota bacterium, assembly GCA_963797505.1. GTDB lineage: Bacteria > Actinomycetota > Actinomycetes > Propionibacteriales > Nocardioidaceae > Marmoricola. The sequence continues at coordinate 115,622 of CAWCQB010000039.1, forward strand.
AACACGATGGTGCTCGGCACCACCTCCGGCAGCGACCCCACCGACCGGCTGCTCGCGGCACCGATGCCGCTCGAGGTCGGCGCTGTCGCGAACCAGGTCGCGGACCGTCTGGTCCCCGGACTGCGTGGCGGGACCGTCTACACCGACGACCGCGCCCCCGTCGAGTGGCTCGTGGACGCCTCCCTGGCCCAGGTCGCCGAGGAGAAGCACTAGGCCTCACAATGTCCCGGTGGAGCCCGAGGACCTGCCGGACGCCGAGGACCTGTGGTGGTCCTGGGTGGTGCTCGCGGCCCTGCACCGGGCGGTCGGCAACGACGCCTGCCGGTTCCACGCCAAGGAGCTGTTGCTGACCCTCGACTCGGCGGACGGCTGGCTGCGGATGCAGCGGACCCACGGCTCGCGGTCGGCGCTCTGGGGCCGGTCCGCGCTCGCTCCCGACTCACCTCCCGACGCCCGGCGCACCGCACCCGACTGGGCGCTGTCCGACGCGACCGAGGAGCGCCGGCCGACGTTCTTCGCCTGGCACGCCCACGACGAGTGGGACAGCAGCGCCCTCGGCGTCGACGAGGGCGCCATCCACCTGCTGCGTCCGCTGCTCACGGTCGACCCGCGCATCGTCGCCCTCGGCCGGGAGGGCCGGCTGACGCCCGACGAGCTCGCGGCGTACGCCCACGGCGAGCACCTCGAGGAGGCCGCCGAGATCGCCCGGCTGGCGTCGGCGACGGCGCCGCGGACCTCCCGCGGCTCGGTGTGGTCGCGCCTCCGCGACCAGATCCACGACCAGATGCGCGACACCCTCGACATCGACCGCGAGCTGATGCAGCGCCCGCCGATCCTGGTGCAGTGGTCGCGCGCGAACGGGCCCGGCGTCCCCTTCGAGTACGACGTGATGGCGGTGCGCGGCAAGGTGATCCCCTCGCCCCTGAACACCCGGCTGCCCACCCACGTGATCCGGTCGCTCACCAACGTGCTGCGGACCCTCCACCAGGAGGAGGCCAGCGAGGAGTCCGGCGCCTGGCTGTTCGCCCGGGTCACCTCCGACGGCGTCGTGATCCGCTTCGAGCGCGCCTTCGACAGCTGGCCGCCCTGGTACCAGGTCCGGCACAGCAGCCAGGGCCCCTCGCTCGAGGACCTCGCCTGGGAGATGGCCCAGCGCACCCCGCGCTGGCGGCCGCCCTGGGCGAGCCTGTTGCCGCCGGGGTAGTCGGCCGGCGCGGTCCGTCAGGCGGTGAACACGCTCCAGCAGATGTCGTTGCGCTGCCGCTGGTCGTCCAGCACCAGGTCGCGGATCGCCTCCGGGAGCTGGCACGCTGCCACTGGCACTCGCCTCGCCCGGCCGACTCGCTCTGCTCGTCGGGCACGGACGCGCGGACGGCCTTGATCGCGTAGGCGGCCGCGCCGAGGTCGTGGGCAGCGACGTGGGCGACCGCTCCGGCCTGGCCCGCCGCGTAGGCGGCATGCCGCGCCGGCCCCACGCAGGTCCCGGGCCGCACCCATGGCATGACCTCCCGCCGCGCGCGCCTGCATCATCGCGACCTCGCCACGCACCCAGGCGCGAGCCGCCTCGATCGCTTCCCGCGGCCGTGCATCCTCGGGCCGAGCCGCCTCGAACAGGTGCAGGACGTGCTCCGCGCACGAGGCCGCCCACAGGGCGAGCAGATGATGGTCGGGGTCGGTCATGGTGCCACCGCGGCGGATCGCCACGAGCCGAGGGTCCCGAACCTTCGGAAGGATCATCGGCAGGGTCAGAGGTCGTCTCGAGCCGGCGGCGTCCGTCGTGCGCGAAGGATCAGGTACACCCCGACCGCGCCGACGACGACGCCGATCACCGCCCAGATCCCGTGGCCACTCATGCCGGAGCCACCGATCACGTCGAGGCCCTGCAGGATCCAGAGGAGTCCCAGCAACCCGAGCAGGATGCCGACGACCAGCGACACGGTGCGGCTCATGTCAGCCGACGCTACCCCGCTGGGCCAGCCGGTTACGTTGGAGGCATGCGCCGTTGGTGGGCTCGCCGACCTGGCAAGGCCCTGCCGGGCGAGAGCTCCACCCCGGAGGTCGCGAGGACTCTCCCGACCCGGGTCGCCCGGTGGGACGACGCGTGGCGCTCGGGCTGCTGGGGCTCGGGCACGCTCGGGATCGTCACCGGCACCCGCACCCAGGACGCCGTCACGTCGTTCCTGGCGCCCGATCCAGCTCCACGACCCGACCGGGCTGAGCTCGCTGCTGCCCGTGGGCAACACCTTCCGCTACTACTCCGTGACCGGCGGCGCACCGACCCGCGACGCCGAGAGCTACCGCCTCTCGATCAGCGGCCTGGTCGACCGTCCGAGCACCCTGACGTTGGCCGATCTCCAGGCGATGCCGCAGACCGAGCTGGTCCGCGACTTCCAGTGCGTGACGGGGTGGCGGGTGCCGCGGGTGCACTGGAGCGGGGTGCGGCTGTCGACGATCCTCGACCGGGCCGGCGTACAGGCCTCGGGTCGGGCGCTGCGACTGACGTCCTTCGACGGCACCTACACCGACAGCCTGACCCTCGACCAGGCGCGGCTGCCCGACGTCCTCGTCGCCCTGAAGATGCTCGGCGACGACGTCACCCACAACCACGGTGGACCGGTGCGGCTGTACGTCGCGCCGATGTACGGCTACAAGAGCGTCAAGTGGCTCTCCGGCATCGAGGTCACCGACCAGGTGGTCCCGGGCTACTGGGAGCACCGCGGGTACGACGTCGACGGGTTCGTCGGCCGGTCCAACGGAAGAAGCGGCGATGAGCGCACCTGAGACCAGCGCCCCGCCCGCGACGGGACAGACGATCGACCGGTTCAGCCGCAGCTCGCGCTGGGTGCACTGGCTCACCGCGATCCCGATGATCATCTGCATCCTGACCGCGGCCGTCCTCTACAACGGGCAGATCGCGGTCATCGCCGGCCACCGCTACCTGGTCGAGCAGATCCACGTGTACTCCGGGTTCGCGCTGCCGGTGCCGCTGGTCGTCGGGATCCTCAGCCGGGCCTACCGCGACGACGCCCGCCGGCTCAACCGGTTCACCTCCGCGCGACTGGGCCTGGCTGCGGTCACGCACCCGCCGCGACGGCACGATCGAGGTCGGCAAGTTCAACGCCGGTCAGAAGCTCAACGCCGCGCTCTCGGCCGGCTCGATCGGCGTACTCCTGATCTCGGGCGTGGTCATGTACTTCACCAACCTCACCCCGCTGTCCTGGCGCAGCGGCGCCACCTTCGTGCACGACTGGTTCGCGCTCGCCGTCGGACTGCTCGTCGTCGGCCACATCGTGATGGCCGTCAAGGACCCGTACGCCATGGCCGGGATGCGCAGCGGCCGGGTGCCGCTGCGGTGGGCACGCCGCGAGCACGGCGGTTGGGCGCGCGAGGTCGCCGGGGACGACAAGATGGGCCCGTGAAGCTCCGTGTGCTGGCCTCGGCCCTGCCGCGACTCGTGCTGGCCGTGGTCGCCGGCGTGGTCTGCGGCGTGGCAGCGGCCCTCGCCAACGCCCCCGACAAGGGTGTGCTCACCGGGATCGCGGTCTCCGGCACCGTCTTCGTGGCGCTCGGGTGGTGGGTGCTGTGGCCGATGGACGCGGCCACCACGCGCGCCAGCGTCAAGCACGAGGACTTCAACCCCCGCATCGACGAGCTGGTGGTCATGGGTGCCGCGTTGCTGGGACTCGGCGGCATCGTCGGTCTCCTCCTCGCCGGCGGCGCCCACGCGGGAAGGGCGCCGGCTGCCGTCAGCGTGCTCGGCGTCTTCATGTCGTGGGCGGCGCTGCACCTGATGTACGCCGCCCGCTACGCGTTCCACTACTACGCCGACGGCGCCGAGGGCGGGATCGACTTCAACGAGGACGGCTACCTGCCGGCGTTCCGCGACTTCTTCTACTTCAGCTACAACCTCGGCATGACCTACCAGGTCTCCGACACCGCCGTGACCGCGAGCAAGATCCGGTCGGTGGCCCTGCGGCACTGCCTGCTGTCCTACGTGTTCGGTGTCGCCGTGCTGGCCACCGTCATCAACCTCGTCGTCGGGGTCGTCACCCGCTGAGGCAGGTCGGTCTAGCCGGGCCTTCCTCGCGTGACGGATCTGGATGATGCTGGGGTGATCCCGGAGAGAAAGCTGGCGAGACACCCATGTCGACACTGCCCAGCACGAAAGCCACGTTGCCCCGACTTGCCGAGAAGCTGCACCTCAGGCCGCCGACTCTCCCGGAGGCCCTGGTCCACCAGCTGCCCCGGATCATCGAGCCCCTGGCCTCGGTGCCACCGCTGCGGCGGCTGGCCAGCAAGCTGCTGATCAACCACTACAGCTACGCGACGTCGCTGCGGCCGCGTGCCCTGACCCTGGAGAGCGACTACACGACCTGGACGACCCTGACCGACCGCAGGTTCACGGGTCGCCACCTGCCGCCGGCCGACCCCGAGACGATCGCGGCGCTGCCTGCCGAGAGTGACGTGAACGCCCTCTATCGACGCGAGCGTGAGATCAAGTCGACCGACACCAGCGTCTGGTTCATGTTCTTCGCGCAGTGGTTCACCGACAGCTTCCTGCGGACCAGCCGGGACGACTTCCGCCAGAACACCTCGACCCAGGAGATCGACCTCTGCCAGATCTACGGGCTGGGGGCCGACCAGACGCGCATGCTGCGCTCCATGAGCGGCGGCAGGCTCAAGAGCCAGCAGATCAACGGCGAGGAGTTCCCGGTCTTCCTCTTCCAGGAGCGGGAGCCGGGCGCTCCGTTGGCCTTCAAGCCCGAGTTCGACGGCCTGTTCGACGAGCGCTTCGTGATCGACACCATCCTGGGCGGCGCCCCTGACGAGAGCAAGGACTCCGTCTTCGCGGTCGGCCTCGAGCACGGCAACGCCACGATCGGCAGCACGATCCTGAACATCCTGTTCCTGCGGGAGCACAACCGGATCGCGACCCTGCTCGCGCACGAGTACCCGGACTGGGATGACGATCGTCTCTTCGAGACGACCCGGATGATCATGATCGTGCTCGAGCTCAAGCTCGTCGTCGAGGAGTACATCCGCCACATCGGCCCCTTCGACTTCGCGATCGAGACCGTCCCGTTCATCGCCGACGACGAACGCTGGAACCGGCCGAACTGGATCGCCATCGAGTTCAACCTGCTCTACCGCTGGCACTCCCTGGTCCCCGACGTGATCGGAGAGGGCGCCGGATGCGCTGACCTGGCAGGGGTTCCTGAACAACAACCCGCTGGTCATCTCGCGTGGGCTGGAGTCGCTGGTGGCCCAGTGCTCCAAGGAGCGGGCCGGGAAGATCGGGCTGCTGAACACACCGGCGTTCCTGGTCGACAGGTCGTCGCCGGACCACCCCTCGCTGGAGGAGCGCACCATCGCCCTGATGCGCCAGGCCAGGCTGCGCTCGTTCAACGACTACCGCGAGTCCTACGGCCTGCCCCGGATGAAGAACTTCGCCGAGCTCACCTCCGACGTGGCCCTGCGCGAACGGCTCGAGAAGCTGTACACGACGACATCGACAGCCTGGAGTGGTACGTCGGCATCTTCGCCGAGGACTACCCGGACTACCTGATGATGGGCGAGCTCCTGACGACCATGGTCGCCAACGACGCGTTCACCCAGGCGTTGAGCAATCCCCTGCTCGCCCGCAACGTCTTCACCGAGGCGACGTTCTCGCCGCGGGCATGAAGATCATCGACGAGACGACGTCGCTCCAGCAGATCCTCGCCAGGAACTCCGCGGCTCCCGAGAAGCGTCTTCTCCAGCTTCGAGTGCTGACCGGGGACACGGACGCGTCAGAGCAGCCGGCGGTCCGAGGCCCACCGGGTGAGCTCGTGGCGCGAGGAGAGCTGGAGCTTGCGCAGCACCGAGGACATGTGGGTCTCGACGGTCTTGATCGAGATGAACAGCTCGGCGCCGACCTCCTTGTAGGAGTAGCCGCGCGCGATCAGCCGCATCACCTCGCGCTCGCGCTCGGTGAGCCGGTCGAGGTCCTCGTCGACGGCGGCGACCTCGATGGTGCCGGCGAAGGCGTCGAGCACGAAGCCGGCCAGCCGCGGCGAGAACACCGCGTCGCCCTGGGCGACCCGCTCGATCGCGGCGACCAGCTCCGGGCCGGTGATCGTCTTGGTGACGTAGCCGCGGGCACCGGCACGGATGGTGCCGATCACGTCCTCGGCCGCATCGGAGACGGACAGGGCCAGGAAGCGGGTGTTGCCCGCCTTGCCCGTCGTACGCCGCATCACCTCGGCGCCGCCACCGCCGGGGAGGTGCACGTCGAGCAGCACCACCTCGGGCTGGTGCGAGATGACGGCCTGCACGGCCTGGTCGACGTCGGCGGCCTCGGCCAGGACGTTGACCGCGGTGCCGAGCTCGGAGCGCACCCCGGTGCGGAACATGGCGTGGTCGTCGACGATGACGACGGTTCGGGGGGTCATGGGGTGGTCTCCTTGGGTCGGTTGGCACGAGCGGGGAGGGACAGCCGGACCTCGGTGCCCTCCCCGGGAACACTGCGGACCGAGGCGCGTGCCGCCGTGGCGCTCCATGCGCCCGACGATGCTCCCCCGGATCCCCTGCCGGTCGTCGGCGACCTGCTCGGCGTCGAAGCCGGTGCCCCGGTCGCGCACGAACACCTCGACCCCGGCCGGGGTGGCCTCGGCGTAGACGTCGACCGTGCTGACGCCGGAGTGCTTGGCCGCGTTGGTGATCGCCTCGCGGGTCGCCAGCACGAGCGGGCGGTCCTCCTCGGAGACCGGGGCGTCGCCGACGCAGACGACCTCGACGTGCACGCCGTGCGCGTCCTCGACCTCGGCCGCGACGGCGCGCAGCGCGGCCGCGAGCGTGGCCGGCCCCTCGGCGGAGGAGTCGAACAGCCAGGACCGGAGGTCGCGCTCCTGGGCGCGGGCCAGCCGGGTGACGGTGGCCGGGTCGCCGGCCGAGCGCTGGATCAGGGCCAGGGTCTGGAGCACCGAGTCGTGCAGGTGGGCGGCGACGTCGGCGCGCTCCTCCGAGCGCACCCGGGCCTCGCGCTCCTCGCTGAGGTCGGAGGACAGGCGCAGCAGCCACGGGCCCGACCATGAAGCCGAGGCCGAGGATGCCGAAGGCCGCGGCGAGGCCCACGTTGAGCGCGACGCTGAGGCTGCCCGAGCGCAGCGAGAACAGCACGATCGCGGCGATCAGCAGCATCAGGCCGGCGACGATCCGCAGCCACGCCCTCCAGCCGCCGCCACCGACGATCGCGCGCAACGGGTTCATCCGTCGCGACGGGTCCAGCCACCGCTGCCGCTGCGCCTCGTCGGCCTGCCACCACAGCACCGCCACGCCGGCGCCGGCCAGCAGCAGCGGCCCGAAGGACAGGCTCTGCCCGGTGGCCAGCGTGACCAGCAGGAGCACGCCGATCGCGATCGCCCCGACCGCGACGAGCGGGCCGTAGTCGGCCAACCGGCGCTCGCGACGACCGCCGCGCTTGCCCTGGCGACTCGCGGCGTCCAGGCCGGGCGCCTGCGGGGTGGTGTGCCGCTGGGTCGGCATGAACATCCACAGTCCGGCGTACAGCACCGCGCCGAAGCCGCCGAAGGCGACCAGCGCCAGCAGGCCGATCCGCACCCACAGCGCCGGCAGCCCGAGGTGCTGGGCGAGCCCGGACGCGACGCCGCCGAGCCACCGGTCGTCGGTGGACCGGTAGGCACGTCGAGGTGCGTACGACGGGGAAGCGGTCGGGTTCATGACCTGCACATCGTGTCATCCGGGCCCCTGAGGCCACATCAGGTGAACACCCTCAGACGACAGGGCCCGGATATCAGGACTCTCCCCGATACCGCCTGACCGCGCGGGCGGACACGATGGATGACATGAACGAGCCCAGAGATCCGCAGGCGCCCCGCAGCAGGGCAACGCCACCGGCACCGCCGACGCACCCACCCAGGGACCCCGCGTCAGCGGTCAGCAGATGCGCGACGTCAACCGTCTGCGCCGTAGCCGCACCGACCGCTACATCGCCGGCGTGGCCGGCGGCCTGGGTCGCCACTTCGACATCGACCCGACGGTCATCCGCGTGCTGCTCGTCGTGCTCACCTTCTTCGGCGGCGCCGGGATCCTGGTGTACGGCGTGATCTGGCTGTTCGTCGCCGAGGACGGCGAGGAGCACGCCCCGATCGAGATGAGCCCCGAGGTCCTCAAGATCGTGCTGATCGCGACCGGCGCGATCGCGCTGATGATCGTGTTCGGCACCCCGTTCTTCAACCACAGCTGGGGCTGGGGCTTCCCCTTCCCGCTCCTGATCATCGGGCTGGTCGTGGTCGCGATCTTCGCGACCCGCGACCAGCGCCGGCGCAACGCCCCGCCCCCGCCGCCGCCCTGGGGCACCCCTCCCGCCGCCACCGGCGCGGCCACCCCCACGTCTGCCCCGCAGGAAGGAACCACCATGAGCACCACCGGCACCCAGACCGACCCCTACCCCACCAGCAGCTACCAGACCGGCTACGACTACCGCGGCAACCAGCCGCCGCCGGCCTGGATGCCGCCGCCTCCCCCGGCGTACGTGCCGCCGCCGCGGCCGCGCCGCACCGGGCTGGTGCTGTTCTGGCCCACGCTCGCGCTGATCGCGATCGCGCTCGGCACGCTCGGGATCTTCGACGTCAACGACTCGGTCGACCCCTCGGCGTACGTCGCCCTGGCGGTCGCCATCATCGCGGTGATGCTGCTGATCGGCGCCTTCGTCGGCCGTCCCGGCGGGCTGATCGCCCTGGGCATCTTCGCCAGCCTCGGCCTGGGTGCCACCAGTGCGGTGGAGGCCTCGACCGACTGGCAGACCGGCGGCGAGACCATGAACGTCGCCCCGTCAGACCTCGATCGGCGTGCAGGACGTCTACACCGTGCCGAACGGCCAGGTGACCCTCGACCTGTCCCGGGTGCGCGACGTCGCCGCCCTCGACGGTCGGCGAGATCGACGTCCACCTGAACGCCGGTGAGATCGACGTGACCCTGCCGCGCGGTGTCAACGCCCTGGTCAACGCCGACATGCACTTCGCCGGCGACATCAACATCGACGGGTCCGAGCGAAGCGGCTTCGACCAGTCGCTGACCCGGACGATCACCGGCTCGACCGACCCGAACGCCCCCACCATCACCCTCGACCTCGACGCCCGCGTCGGCCAGATCACCGTCGACCGGCCGTGACCACGGCTCTGCAAAGGAGAACCACCATGTCCGACCCCACCTACCCCCAGCCCCCCGCCGACCGCAGCGTGAAGGTCCCGCACCTCGTGTTCGGGCTGCTCTTCCTCGGCGTCGCCGGCATCTGGGCCCTGGGAGCCAGCGACGCGATCAGCGGCGAGCACCTGGCCGTCCTCGGCCCGGCGGTGCTCATCCTCGCCGGCGTCGTCGGCCTGGCCGCCAGCCTGGCCAACGGCCGCAACCGCCGGCGCCGCTCGGTCCCCGCGGCGTACGCGCCCGAGAGCTACGACGACAGCACCGAGTACGCCGACACCACCTACCCGACCACCACCACGACCGACCCCACCACCGACCACGTCGCCGACGACGGCGACGAGCCCACCGAGGAGATCCGATGACCGAGCAGCAGACCGACGAGCAGACCGACCAGCAGAGCCAGACCAGCAGACCGAGACCCAGCCTCCCCCGCCGGGACCGCAGCAGGGCTACTACCAGGGGCAGTACCCGCCCCCGCCGTACCGCCGCCTGACCCGCACCTCCTGGGACGCCCCCATCAGCGGCGTCTGCGGCGGGCTGGCCCGCTACTTCGGGGTCGACGCCACCCTGGTGCGGGTGCTGGCCGTGCTCCTCGCGGTCTTCACCTTCCCGGCCGCGATCATCGCCTACATCGTGGCGTGGGCCGTGATGCCCAAGGAGTGACGGCTCGGGTCACTTCTCCTGCGGTGCGTGGGAGGAGGACTCCGAGAGCGAGCGGGTGATCACCTGGTTGGCCGCCCGCTGGAAGCCGGCAACGACCGCCTCGAGCGTCAGCTGTCGCAGTCGCGACATCGTCTGCTCGAAGGCGGCCTTGTCGGCTTCGCTGTGCTCCTGGCCCCGGAAGGGCGCGAGCACGCGGGTGCGCAGGATGTGGGTGAGCTCGTCGGCGAGCAGGTCCATGTGGCGGTTGATCGCCAGGGCCGCCTCCTCCATCGAGTCGACCGGGATGTCGAGCTCGTAGAGCTTGAGGGCCACGTCGAAGGAGGGCAGCGGCTCGTAGCGGTCGCCCTCCACGCGGATCGCGTAGATGTTCACCAGCCGCTGGATCTCGTCGTCGTCGAGCTTGCGGCGGGCACGGGTCTCGAGCTGGCGCCGGGTCATCGACTCGCGCTTGCCGGCTCCCCACGACGTGAGCATCGCCCGCTGCAGCGCGAGGTCCTCGACGCTGGCGTCGTCGGGCACGCGGGCGAGGTACTTCTCGATCGCCGACAGGGTGAAGCCGTGGTCCTGGAGCGCGCGGATCAGCTCGAGCCGGGCGCGGTGCTCTTCGGTGTAGTAGGCCATCCGGCCGCGCCGCGTCGGCGCCGGCAGCAGGCCGAGCCCGGCGTAGTAGCGCGTCGTGCGCACGGTCATGCCGGTGGCAGCCGCGAGCTCATCGACGGTGTAGAGCTCGTCGTCCGGCCCCAGATCGCGCTCGACGCTCACGTCGTCCCACCTTTCAGCTGACACCCTTGACTGTAACAGTAGAACTGGCACATTGTTCCTGCAATCGCCGTAACCTCGGCCGGGTTCCGCCGTTCTACTACTCAGCGCGGACCCTGCTCACCACTCACCGGGACTGATCCGGGTCGCGTCCAGGGAGGTCGTAGATGAGCGCCACCGTGCCGACCCGGCTGGGTCAAGTGCTCGGTGCTGCGCGTCCCGTGGCCGAGACCGTCGCGATGATGCGGCTGCTCTCCCGGCTCGGCTCCGACCTGGTCACCTCGGTCACCAGGCGCCGGTTCCCGTTCGAGGAGCTGCTGCTCCAGACCTGGTACACCATCCGCGTCTGCACGCTCCCCGCCCTGATGGTCTCGATCCCCTTCGGGGTCATCCTCGCGCTCCAGGTCGGCGTGCTGGCGCAACAGGTCGGGGCGGTGTCGTTCACCGGTGCCGGCAACACCCTGGCCGTCGTACGCCAGGCATCACCGATCATCACGGCACTGATGCTCTCCGGGGTCGCCGGCTCGGCCATCTGCTCCGACATCGGCTCGCGCAAGATCCGCGAGGAGCTCGACGCGCTCGAGGTCATGGGCATCTCGGTCACCGAGCGGCTGATCCTCCCCCGCGCGCTGTGCACCGTGATCGTCGCCGTGCTGCTGAACGGCGTGGTCATGTTCTTCACGATCATGACGACGCTGCTGATCAGCACCGTCGCGATGAACCTCTCGCCCGGGTCCTACCTCGCCTCCGTCGCGACGCTCGCCCGTCCCTCCGACCTGATGCTGTCGCTGATCAAGGCCGCCGTGTTCGGCGTGATCTGCACGGTCGTCGCCGCCCACAAGGGCATGAACGTCACCAAGGGGCCGGCCGGTGTGGGCGACGCCGTCACCGACGCGGTGGTGATGAACTTCGTGCTGCTCTTCGCCGCCAACTTCGTGATCTCCCAGGCGATGACCGCCGCGAGCGGGGGTGCGATGTGAGCCAGGCGGTGCCGCGCAGCCGGCCCTCCAAGAGGCGCAACCGGGACGTCCTCGGCCCCTTCGAGCAGGCCGGCGAGCAGCTGCTGTTCTGGTGGGAGGTGCTGCGCAACATCCCGCTGACGATCCGCCAGTACGGCAAGCAGATCGGCACCATCCTCGCCGAGCTCAGCCTCGGCACCGGCGTCTTCATCATCGGCGGCGGCGTCGTGGGCGTGGTCATCCTGCTGTCCACGCTGACCGGCAGCGAGGTCGGCTTCGAGGGCCACAACGGCCTGTCCGTGATCGGCCTCGCGCCGCTGACCGGCTTCATCTCGGCCTACCTGAACACCCGCGAGATGGCGCCCATCGTCGCCTCGCTCGGCTTCGCGGCCCGGATCGGCTGCGGGTTCACCTCGCGGCTGGGCGCCATGCGGATCTCGGAGGAGATCGACGCGCTCGAGGCGATGGCGATCCGGCCGATCCCCTACCTGGTCACCACCCGGCTGATCGCCTCGATGTTCCTGGTGCTGCCGCTCTACCTGATCGGGCTGGTCGGCACCTACGTCGCCACCAACGCGATGGTCACCGTCTTCTTCGGCCAGTCCCACGGCACCTACCAGCACTACTTCCAGGCCTTCGTGTCGCCGGTCGACGTCCTCTACTCCGCGATCAAGGTCGTGGTGATGACGTCGGTGGTCACGCTGATCCACTGCTACTTCGGGTTCACGGCGAGCGGCGGGCCCGAGGGCGTCGGCAAGGCCACCGGTCGCGCGATCCGCACCAGCATCATCGCGATCACGGTCCTCGACATCGTCATGACGCTGACGCTCTGGGGCGTCGACCAGCAGGCGGTGATCTCGGGGTGAGCAGCACGCGCCGACGTACGCCGGCCGATGGGGCTCACGCCGCACCGTGTCCGGATGCTCGCGTTGCTCGGCACCGTCACTGCCCTCTTCGCTGCGTACGCCGCCTGGACCGGACTGTCCTACCTCGGCAAGGTCGGCGGCGGCATCCGGATGACCGCCTACCTGCCCACCTCGGGCGACTCGCTCGGGCCGGCCTCCAACGTCAAGTACCACGGTCTCGTCGTCGGCCGCGTCGTCACGATCACCGGCGAGGCCGGCAAGAGCCGGGCGCAGATCGTGCTCAAGCCCGACCAGGCCCGCGAGATCCCGGCCAACGTGACCGCCCGGGTGCTGCCCGCGACGATCTTCGGCTCCGAGTACGTCGACCTGGTCGCCCCGCGCGACCCGGAGACCCGCCGGCTGCCGAGCGTGCACACCATCCCGGCCGACCGCAGCGCCGAGACCCTGCGGATCATGGACGCGGTGGCCGCCGGCGAGCGGATCCTGCGCGCCGTCGACCCGAGCCAGCTCGACTCCACCACCTCGGCGATCGCGAACCTGCTCGACGACAACGGCGAGAACGTCGGGCGCTTCATCGAGCGCGCCAGCGACTACCTCGGCACGATGCTCCCCCACAGCGACGCCCTCTACCGCGACCTGCGCCTGCTCGGGAACGTGAGCCAGGGCGCCGCCGACGCCGAGCCGCACCTCGTCGCCGCGCTGCGCAACAGCCACAGCACCCTCCGGCTGGTGGTCGACCAGCGGCGCTCGGTCGACGCGCTGATCAGCGGCACCACCGGGCTGAGCACCGAGACGACCACCTTCCTCCAGCGCAACGAGGGCAACCTGGTCGGCACGATCTACGCCGGCGAGCCGATCGTGCACGTCTACAACGGCCGCCGCGACAAGCTCGCCGACCTCCTCCAGGCCGTGCCGCACGTGCTCTCCAACGGCGCCCACGGCGTCAAGGACGGCAAGATCGTGATGGAGGGGCTGATGCAGTTCCCCTTCGAGTTCGGCAAGCCCTACAGCTCCCAGGACTGCACCCGCTACGTCGGCGCCACCGCTGCGAACTGCGCCGGCGGCCGCAGCTACCACTCGCCCTACCGGGGACATCCGTGAACCACCCCACGAAACTGATCGCGAGGGGGCACTTCGTGCCGGCGGGGCTCACACTTCCGCGGGGACCCCGATGAGGAGCCCCGCCTACGTCGTCCGCAACTCACCCGGTCCGTTCATCGGGGTGACCGCGTTCGCCCTCGTCGCCGTGCTGATGACGCTGATGGTGGCCGGCACGCTGGTGAAGAGCGCGGGCACCGACCCGCAGGAGTACCACGCGCTCTTCCGCGACACCAACGGCCTCACCGAGGGCGACGACGTGCGGATGGCCGGCGTACGCGTGGGCCGCGTGCAGCACCGCGAGCTCAAGGACGGCCTCGCCGAGGTCACCTTCACCGTGTCGGGCGACCAGAAGGTGTACGCCGACAGCCACGCCGAGATCAACTTCCTCAACCTGATCGGCCAGCGCTACCTCGACATCACCCGCGGCTCGGCCGACAGCAGGCTCCTGCCCGGCGCCACCATCCCGGTCTCGCGGACCAGCCCCGGCCTCGACCTCACCGCGCTGTTCAACGCGTTCAAGCCGCTCTTCGACCTGCTGCGCCCGGCCGACGTGAACAAGCTCGCGACCGAGATCACCGCCGTGCTGCAGGGCCAGGGACCGACGATCAACGACCTGACGGCACAGACGGCCAAGCTGACCAGCCACCTCGCCCAGCGCGACGAGGTGATCGGCCGGGTGATCACCAACATGTCGGTGGTGATGCAGACGACCGCGGCCCACCGCGAGGACCTCGGCGTGATGATCGGCGAGCTGAGCAAGCTCACCCACGGACTGGCCGGCGACCGGCAGCAGATCGGTACGGCGCTGGACAGCATGTCCCACCTGAGCATCGCGATGGACGACCTCGCGCGTCGTACCCGCCGGCCGCTGACCACCGACATCGGCGACATCAACACGCTCAGTGGCCAGGTCAACAAGCAGACCGACCTGCTCACCCGGGGACTGCGCGGCGCACCGAGGTTGCTGGACGCCTACGCCCGGTCGATGAGCTACGGCAGCTGGCTGAACACCTACATCTGCTCGCTGAGCATCCGCACCCCCGACGGCCGCACCCTCGACGGGCGCCACGCCGGCGGCAACACGAAGGCCTGCCAGTGAGCGCCCGGATGCGCGCGCTGTCGACGCCGCGCGGCGATCGTCAACGTGGTGCTCGTGGTGGTGCTGGTCGCGCTCGCCGTCTGGAAGCTGCTGCCCGGCACCACGACGTACACCGCCGACTTCGCCAACGCCTCGGGGATCGCGAGCGGCGACGAGGTGCGCGTGGCCGGCATCGACGTCGGCAAGGTCACCGGCGTCTCGCTCCACCGCGGCGTCGTCCACGTCGAGTTCACGGCCGACAAGGAGTCGACGTCGCGCGCACGGCCCGGGCCGAGATCAAGCTCGCCACGATCCTCGGGCAGCACTACCTCGACCTGGTGCCCGGGCAAGGGCGACCGGCTCGACGGCGGCGGCACCATCCCGTTGGCGCAGACCACGTCGGCGTACACCATCGACAAGTTCCAGGTGGACGCCAACGACGCCGTCCAGACCATCGACGACAAGGCGCTCGCCACCGCCGTCAACACGCTGTCGCACAACCTCGACGGCAACCCCGACACCACCCGCGAGGCGCTCAAGGGGATCGCGCAGGTCTCGCAGACGGTCGCCAGCCGTGACGACGAGCTGCGCCGCCTGATCAGCTCGACGCGCACGGTGACCGACGTCGTGCACGGCCAGCAGGGCAACCTGATGCGCCTGCTCGGCGACTCCGACAAGGTCGCGGCGATGATCAACCAGCGCCGCGAGACGATCCGGCTGCTGCTGCGCAGCACCCGGTCGATGGTGCACGAGGTGACCCTGCTGGTCCGGGACAACTCCAAGCAGCTGCGGCCGACCCTGATCCAGCTCAAGACCCTGATGGGCACGCTGGTGAAGAACAAGGACTACCTCGACCGCACCCTCAAGGCGGTCACCGCGCAGAGCCGCTACTTCGCGAACGCGACCGGCAACGGTCCGTGGATCGAGGTCTTCGCCCCCGACTTCCTGATCACCGACAACATCTTCTGTGCCGTGACCACCCCGACGGAGTGCAAGTGAGCAGGCGCATCGTGCTCCGGGTGGCCGCCATCGTCGTCGGGCTGGCGATCGTGGTCGGCCTCGGCGTGCACCTGACCCGGCCGACGCCGATGAGGCTGAGCGCGATGTTCAACGACACGACCGGTCTCTACGTCGGCAACGACGTGCGCGTGCTCGGCGTCGACATCGGCAAGGTGACCGCGGTGAAGCCGTCTGGCGAGACCGTGCGCGTGGACATGGAGTTCCCGCACGGCACCGAGATCCCGGCCAACGCCGACGCGGCGATCATGCAGTCCTCGCTGGTGACCGACCGGTTCGTCGAGCTGACCCCGGCGTACACGTCCGGGAAGCAGATCGCGAGCGGCACCCTGCTGCCGCTGAGCCGGACCCGCAACCCGGCGAACATCGACGAGATGATCCGCGCCGTCGACGACCTCATCGTCGCGCTCGGCGACCCGCGTCACGGCGGCAGCGACGTGGGCAACCTGCTGAACGTCGGCGCGAAGAACCTCTCCGGCCAGGGCCTCTTCATCCAGAAGGCGCTGCGCGCCAGCCAGGGCGCGATGGACGCGATCAACGGCAACCGGCCCGACCTCGAGAAGATCACCACCAACCTCGACTCGCTCGTCGGGCGCACTCGCCGCGCGGGACACCCTGATCCGCCGCCTCTCCACCAACGTCACCCAGTCCACGTCGATGCTCGCGGGCCAGCGGGACCAGCTGCGTGCGCTGGTCTCGGAGCTGGCGCAGCTGGTGACCACCGTGACCACGTTCGTACGCCGCAACCGGGGCGACCTGAAGACGACGCTCGGCCGCAGCCGCTCGGTCCTCTCGACCCTGGCCGCGAACCAGAAGGACATGGCCAACACCCTCGACCTGCTGCCGCTCGTCGGGCAGAACATCTGGCAGGCCTACGACCCGAAGACCAAGCGCATCCGGATCCGCATCGACATGCGCAACACCGGTCCGCTCTCGGCGACGGCGCGCAGCCAGATCTGCCACGCGTTCGGGCTGCCCGGCTGCGACGCGCTCACCAACCCCGACGAGACCGGCGCGCTCGACCCGCTGTTCACGATCCTGTCCGACCAGTTCCCCTCCGGCGTTCCGGGGGTGACCCAGTGAAGTCCAGTGAGGCGGCTGCTCCTCCTCGCCGGCGCGCTCGTGGTGGCTGCTCGGGCTGACCGGGTGCTCGCTGAGCCTCGAGTCGGTGCCGATGCCCTCGCAGGTCAGCGGTCCGTCGTACGAGCTCAAGGCGGAGTTCCGCAACGCGCTCAACCTGCCGCAGGGCGCGCCGGTGAAGCTGCGCGGCAACCGGGTGGGCACGGTGCAGGAGATCAAGGCGCACGACTACGTCGCGCAGGTGACGCTGCGGCTGCGCAAGGACACCCCGATCCCGCAGGGCACCCGCGCGGAGGTCCGCACGACGGCGCCGATGGGTGAGGCGTACGTCGAGCTCACGCCACCCGCCGGCACGACCAGGGCAGCGATGCTGACCGACGGCGACCGGCTGCCGCTCTCGTCGACCGCGACGGCCCCCGACGTCAGCGACCTGCTGGTCGCGCTCTCGGCCACCGTGACGGGCGGTCCGTTCGCGGACATCTCCACGATCATCAAGCAGCTCAACGTCGCCCTCGAGGGTCGCACCGGCGACGTCCACGACCTGCTCGCCCGGCTGGACACCCTGGTCACCGGCCTGAACGCGCACACCGACGACATCGACCGCGTGCTCGACGGGATGGACCGCCTCGGCGGCGCGCTCGCGGCCGACGCCCCTTCGCTGGCGCGCGCGATCGACGACCTGACGCCCGCGATCACCACCCTGCGCGGGCAGCGCGCCGACCTGGTCAAGATGCTCGGCCAGCTCACCCGGCTCAGCACCGTCAGCCAGCGCGTCATCGGCGCGACCAAGGAGTCCCTGGTCCGCCAGGTCAGCGAGGTCGGGCCGGTGCTGTCGACGCTGATCGCCAACATGGACAAGATGCGCCCGCTGATGCAGGGCATCCTCGACTTCGGGTCGGCGCTCGACTCCGCCTCCCCCGGCGACTACGCGCGCTTCGACCTCACCGCGCTGCTCGCGCCGGGCGACCTCTCCAACCTGCCCGGACTCTCGAGCGTGCCGTCACCTGGACATCCGGGCACACCCTCGCCGACGACACCGCCGACCGTTCCCGGTCGTTCCGGGCACTGCCCGGCCTCGGCTGGCGCTCCTGGGAGGTGGCGGCTGATGCCCACGTCGCTGTTCGCCAACCGGGTCCGTACGGCGCAGATCCTGCTGCTCGTCGTGGTCATCCTCGGCGCGCTCTACGTGATGGACGCCGTCGTCGGGTCGGGCCTGATCCGCCGTCCCTACGACGTGACGGTCAACCTGCAGGGCAGCGGCGGCCTCTACCAGGGAGCCGTGGTGAGCTACCGCGGCAACCGGATCGGCAAGATCACCGACCTCGACGTCACCCAGACCGGCGTACGCGCGGTGGCCTCGATCCAGAAGGGCACCAGGATCCCGGTGGACACCGAGGCCGTCGTGTCCAACCTCTCCGCCGTCGGCGAGCAGCGGCTCGACTTCCGGCCCCGCGTCGACCACGGGCCCGTACCTGAAGGCCGGCTCCGTGGTCGCCGAGAAGGACACCGGCCTGCCGCTCGCGACGAGCACCTTCTTCCTGCACACCAAGACGCTCACCGACCAGATCGACGTCGCCGACGTACGCACCATCTCGCGCGAGCTCGGCGTCGCCTTCGGCGATCCCGACCTCGACCTGCGCCGCCTCTACGACCAGGGCGACCAGACCCTCGGGACGCTGGAGAAGCTGCAGCCCGCGACGATCTCGCTGATCGAGCGCGGACAGGTCCCGCTGCAGACGGCGTCCGACGAGAGCGGCCAGTTCCTCGAGTTCAGCAAGGACGTGCAGGCGCTCACCGCGTCGCTGAAGCAGGCGAACCCCGACGTCGCCTCGCTGATCCGCAACGGCAAGGTCCTGGTGCCGCAGCTGCGCGGGGTCCTCGGCGAGAACGCGACGACGCTGGCCGACCTGCTCGGCAAGGGCCGCGTGGTCAGCGAGATCGCCGCCGACCGGCAGCCGGCCCTGATGACCTGGCTCGACTACGTCCCCCTCCAGGCCAAGTCGATGATCGCCGGCACCCGCGACGGCTCCGGCCGCGTCGTACTCGTGCCGAACCCGTCGAAGCTCTGCAAGTACGACACCAAGCAGCGCCTCCCCAACGACACCTCCAAGCGCCCCCCGGCCCGCGACGGCCACTGCACCAAGGTCGACCCGCTGATCCAGCAGCGCGGAGCGCAGTACGTCCCGAAGCCGTGAGCGGACAAGTCGGTCAGGGCTGGCGGGCAGAGCTGGAGCTGGCGGGCGATTGCTTCGGCCTACCAGCCGGCAGTTTCCCCGGGCGCCCGGGGAAACCGACCCACCCCTTGAACTCTGACAGTTTTGCTGTAACAGTTACCCTGTCACCGTCGACCCCTGAAGGGACACCCATGCCCGAGCTCTACACCTCCGAGCACGAGGACTTCCGCAAGACCGCGCGCACCTTCTACGAGCGCGAGGTCATCCCGCACCACGACCAGTGGGAGCAGGACGGGATCGTGCCGCGGGAGCTGTGGCTCAAGGCGGGCGAGGCGGGACTGCTCTGCTTCGACGTCCCGGAGGAGTACGGCGGCCCGGGGGTCGACGACTTCCGCTACAACGTGATCCTCTCCGAGGAGCAGACCCGCGCCGGCGTCAGCGGCCCCGGCTTCTCGGTGCACACCGACATCATCGTTCCCTACCTGACCAGCCTCGCCACCGACGAGCAGAAGCAGCGCTGGCTCCCCGGCACCGTCTCCGGCGAGACCATCACCGCGATCGCGATGACCGAGCCGGGCGCGGGCAGCGACCTCCAGGGCGTCCGCACCACCGCGGTCGACAAGGGCGACCACTACCTGCTCAACGGCTCCAAGACCTTCATCTCCAACGGCATCCTCGCCGACCTGGTGATCGTGGTCGCGCGCACCGACCCCGAGGCCGGCCACAAGGGCATCAGCCTGCTCGTCGTCGAGCGCGGCATGGAGGGCTTCGAGCGCGGCCGCAACCTCGACAAGATCGGGCTGCACGCGCAGGACACCGCGGAGCTCTCGTTCACCGACGTCGTCGTACCCAAGGAGAACCTCCTCGGCGAGGAGGGCCAGGGCTTCATCTACCTGATGATGAACCTCCCCCAGGAGCGGCTGATCATCGCCGCCCAGGCGGTCGCCGCCGCCGAGGCCATCGTCGAGATGTGCCTCGACTACGCCAAGACCCGCGAGGCGTTCGGCAAGCCGATCGGCAAGTTCCAGCACAACCGCTTCCTGATCGCCGAGATGGCGACCGAGGTCAGGGTCGCGCGCGCGTTCATCAACGAGTGCATGGCCAAGCACCTCGACGGCAAGCTCACCGCGGTCGACGCCTCGATGGCGAAGTGGTGGTGCACCGAGCTCCAGAACAAGCTGGTCAACCAGGGCGTGCAGCTCCACGGCGGCTACGGCTACATGATGGAGTTCCCCATCGCGAAGGCCTACCTCGACAGCCGCATCTCCACCATCTACGGCGGGACGACCGAGATCCAGAAGGAGATCATCGGTCGCAGCCTCGGGCCTCTGAGACCGATGGACTTCGACCTCCCCGACACCGCGCTCGCCGTCCGTGACGGCGTCGCCGCCGTCGCCGCGAAGTACGACCACGAGTACTGGTCGCGCTGCGAGGACGAGAAGCGCTACCCGATCGAGATCTACCGCGACCTCTCCGAGGGCGGCTGGCTCGGGCTCAGCGTCCCGGAGGAGTACGGCGGAGGCGGGCAAGGCCTTCTCGAGACGGCCATCGCCTGCGAGACCCTCTGCGCGTCGGGCGGCACGGCCGGCTCGTTCTTCTACGTGCTCAACCCCGGCTTCGGCGTCACCACCCTCGCCCGCCACGGCACCGACGAGCAGAAGCAGCAGATCCTGCCCGGCCTGGCGAGCGGCGAGATCCAGTTCAGCTTCGGCCTGACCGAGCCCGACGCCGGCTCCAACGCGATCGAGATCTCCACCAGCGCCCGCCGCGACGGTCGGCCGACGGGACTTCCTGATCAAGGGCCAGAAGATCTGGATCTCCAACGTCGAGCGCGCCGACTGGATGGTCGCGGTCACCCGCACCATCCCGGCGAAGGAGGCGAAGCCCCGCACCGCCGGGTTCACGCTCTTCCTCGTCGACGTCAAGGAGGCCCTCGCCGCCGGCACGCTGAGCTACACCCCGATCCCCAAGATGGGGTCCAACATCCTCTACTCCAGCCAGGTGTTCTTCGACGACGTACGCGTCCCGGCCCACCGCGTGCTGGGCGAGGTCGACGAGGGCTTCCGGGTGCTGTGGGACGTGCTCAACCCCGAGCGCATCCTGGCCGCGGCCGGTGGTGTCGGTGCGGCCGACGCCGCGCTGAAGGTGGCCGCCGACTACGCCCGTGAGCGCGAGGTGTTCGGCCGGCCGATCGGCGCCAACCAGTCGATCGCGTTCCCGCTCGCCCAGATCAAGGCCAAGACCGAGCTCGCCCGGCTGATGACCTACAAGGCCGCCTGGCTCTTCGACCAGGGCCGCCCGTGCGGCAGCGAGGCCAACGTCGCCAAGCTGACCGCCGCGCAGGCCTCGTGGGAGGCGGCCGACCAGGCCTTCCAGACCCTCGGCGGGATGGCCTACTCCAAGGAGTACCCCGTCGAGCGGATGTTCCGCGACGCCCGCATCGGCAAGAACATCCCCGTCTCGGAACAGATGGTGCTCGCCCACATCGGCACCTCCATGCTCGACCTGCCCAAGACCTACTAGTTGCTGTCGGTGGTTGAGGAGCGAGCGCAAGCGAGCGTCTCGAAACCACCCGGATCAGGAGGAGTGAGATGTCCGACGTACTCGCCGAGCGCCAGGAGATCGAGGCGCTGATCAAGGGGCGCAGCATCGCGCACGCCTTCGCCGACACCGTCACCGAGCTGGGTGACTCCCCCGCGTTCTCCGACAAGATCGGCATCGACGGACCGGGCTGGCGCACGCTGTCCTGGAACGAGCTGCGCGAGCAGGGCCTCGACCTCGCCGCCGCCTTCGTCGAGCTCGGCGTGCAGCCCGGCGACCGGGTCGCGATCATGGCCTCCAACCGGCTCGAGCACGTGCTCGCCGACATCGCCGCCATGCACGCCGGCGCGACCTCGATGTCGATCTACAACACGCTCTCCCGCAGCCAGGTGGCGTACGTCGCCGAGCACTCCGCCCCGAGCGTGGTCGTGCTCGAGACCTCCGACCACGTCGACCGCTGGTCCGAGGCGATCGCCACCGGCGTCATCGAGCACGTCGTCGTGATCGACGCCGACAACAAGCCCGACGGCGCGATCACCTGGGACGAGCTCGTCGCCCTCGGCCGGTCCAAGCGCGAGGAGCACGCCGCCGAGGTCGAGCAGCGGTGGCAGGCCATCGACCCCGACCACCCGGCGACGATCCTCTACACGTCCGGCACCACCGGTCACCCCAAGGGCGTGGTGATCACCCACCACAACGTGCTCTTCGAGGTGGAGAGCAGCAACCGCACCGCCGGCCTCGAGGGCGAGAACATCGGTGTCTCCTACCTCCCCTACGCCCACATCGCCGAGCGGGTGCTCGGCATCTACATCCCGCAGGTCGACGGCGCCCACGTCCACCTGATCGGCGACCCGGCCCAGCTCGTCGGCGCGCTCGGCGAGGTCAGGCCGACCCGTTTCTTCGGCGTACCCCGCGTCTGGGAGAAGATCCAGACCGGCATCGGCGGCCTGCTCGCGATGGAGACCGACGAGGCCAAGAAGAAGGCCGTCGCCGACGCGATGGCCGTCGGGCTGGAGTACGTCGAGTCGCTGCAGACCGGCCACGAGACCAGCCCCGAGCTCCAGGAGAGGTTCGACGCCGTGCACGCAGCAGTGCTCGGCCCGATGAAGTCGATGCTCGGCCTCGACCGCGTCTCCTGGGCCGGCAGCGCGTCCGCCCCGATGCCGATCGAGACCGCACGCTTCTTCGCCGGCCTCGGCCTGTCGATCTACGACATCTACGGGATGACCGAGACGACCGGCTCCGTCACCGCGTGCGGTCCGCACAGCTTCCGCCTCGGCACCGTCGGGCGCGCCCAGCCCGGCATCGAGATCGCGATCGCCGACGACGGCGAGATCCTGACCCGCGGCCCGGTGAACACGAGCGGCTACCACAAGAACCCCGAGGCGAGCGCCGAGCTGATCGACGCCGACGGCTGGGTGCACACCGGCGACATCGGCGAGCTCGACGACGACGGCTTCCTCAAGGTGGTCGACCGCAAGAAGGAAATGATCATCACCTCCTCGGGCAAGAACATCGCCCCGTCCAACATCGAGAACCTCCTCAAGGAGAGCCCGCTCGTCGGCCACGCCCTGGCGTACGGCGAGAGCAAGCCCTACGTCGTCGCGATCCTCACCCTCGACCCCGACGTCGCGCCGGTGGTCGCCGGCAAGCTCGGGGTGCAGTACGACGACCTGGCCGACCTCGCGCAGAAGCCGGAGATCCTCGGCGTCGTCGAGCAGGCCGTGCAGAAGGCCAACGACCGGCTCTCCCGACCCGAGCAGGTCAAGAAGTGGAAGCTGCTGCCGGTCGAGTGGACCGCCGAGTCGGCCGAGCTCACCCCCACCCTCAAGCTCAAGCGCCGCGTCGTGCACAGCAACTACGCGGAGGCGCTGGAGGAGCTGTACTCGTGAGCATCAACAAGGTGGTCGAGCAGCGAGCGCAGCGAGCGGACAGTCGAGACCTGCGCGACCTCGCCCTCGACCGCGACGCGATCCTCTGGCGCAACTCCGGCGACCTGCGCACCTCGGTGCTGGCCTTCCGCACCCTGGTGCTCCAGGTCGCCTACCCGATGGTCGGCGCGGGCGTCGGCGAGCACTCCGTCTACAAGACCGACCCGTGGGGGCGGCTCTACCGCTCGCTCGACTCGCTGATGACCCAGATCTACGGCGCCAAGCGGGCCGTGGCCGAGGGACAGCGGCTCCGCGAGGTGCACGCGCAGATCAAGGGCGTCGACGCCCAGGGCCGCCGCTACTCCGCCCTCAACCCCGAGGCCTTCTACTGGGTGCACGCCACCGTGCTCGAGGGCGCCCTGGTGTTCCAGGAGAAGTTCGACCGGCCGCTGTCGCCCGACGAGCTCGACCGGATCTACGACGAGTGGCGCCGGGTCGGCCTGATGCTCGGCCTGCGCGAACGTGACCTGCCGACCGACATCGCCGGCTTCTGGCGGCGCTGGGACGAGATCGTGGCCAAGCTGGAGAACAACCCCGTCGTCCAGGACGTGCTCCACAACGGACCCAAGCGGCCGTTCTGGCTGCCGCTGACGCAGCGCCGCTTCGACGCGCTGAACCGGCCCACGATGAGGCTCCAGCGCGACGTCACCACCTGGACGCTCGACGACGACCTGCGCGAGAAGTTCGGCCTGCCGGTGCTGACCCGCGCGGAGGTGCGCCGACTCGACCGGCTGGCGTGGCTGACCCGCCTGCTCGGTCGGGTGCTGCCCGATCCCGTGCGCTTCCCGCTGCCCATCTACCTCGCCCGCCGTCGCGCGATGGCGCGCACGCCCAGGCCGCAGCTCCGCGCTGCCTGAGCACCTCATCCCCCAGGAGAACCATGACCGCCGTGAAGCACGCCGACGTACCCGTGACCACCGAGTCGGTGAGGCCCGGCTGGGTCACCGACGAGGTGCTGGACCGGCTCACCGGCCGGGTGTTCCGCGACGCCGGCAACGGGTCCGAGCCGCTGCACCCGGTCGCGCCGTACGACGGCCAGGAGACCGCGACCATCCCGACGAGCACGGCCGACGACGTGGCGCGTGCCGTGGCCGAGGCACGTGTCGGCGCCGCCGCCTGGCGCGCGCGTCCGTACGCCGACCGCGCCGCGGTGATGCTGCGCTTCCACGACCTGTTCCTCGAGCGGCAGGACGAGGTCATCGACCTGATCCAGTGGGAGATGGGCAAGGCCCGGTTCTCGGCCTGGCAGGAGATCCTCCAGGTCGCCAACATCGCGCGCCACTACGCCCGCGTCGGCGAGAAGTACCTCTCCCCCACCTCGGTGCGCGGCGCCGTGCCCGGCCTCACCCAGGTCAGGGAGACGCGCGTCCCCAAGGGAGTCGTCGGCGTGATCTCGCCGTGGAACTACCCGTTCTACCTCGGTGTCGGCGACGTCATCCCGGCGCTGCTCGCCGGCAACGCGGTGGTCTCCAAGGCCGACTCGCAGACCGCGCTCACCCTGCTGCACGCCCGTGACCTGATGGCCGAGGCCGGGCTCCCCACCGACGCCTGGCACGTGGTCGCCGGGCGCGGCAGCGTCGTCGGCACCGCCCTGATCGATGCGGTCGACTACATCTGCTTCACCGGCTCGACCAGCACCGGCCGTACCGTCGGCGAGCAGGCCGGGCGTCGCCTCATCGGAGCCTCGCTCGAGCTCGGCGGCAAGAACCCGCTGATCGTCCGCAGCGACGCCGACCTCCAGAAGGCGGCCGAGGGCTGTGCCGCCGCGGCCTTCGCCAACACCGGCCAGATGTGCATCCACGTCGAGCGGGTGCTGGTCGACGAGTCGGTGTACGACGAGTTCCGCTCCGCCCTGGTCGCCGCCACCCAGGCGCTCGAGCGTCGGGCAGACCTTCGACTACACCGTCGACGTCGGATCGCTCGCCAGCGAGGACCAGCTCGCGACCGTCGGCCGGCACGTCGAGCAGGCCCGTGCCGCCGGCGCGTCGGTGCTCACCGGCGGTCGGGCGCGACCCGACCTCGGCCCGCTCGTCTACGAGCCCACGATCCTCGAGGGGGTCACTCCCGAGATGGAGGTGTGCACCCACGAGACCTTCGGGCCGGTCATCTCCCTCTACCCGACGAGCTCGGACCACGAGGCGGTCGAGATGGCCAACCGTGGCAGCTACGGGCTCTCGGCGAGCATCTGGAGCCGCGACGTACGCACCGCGCGCCGGCTGGCCGCCCAGGTGCGCGCCGGGTCGGTGAACATCAACGACGGCGCCGCCGCGGCGGCCGCCTCCGTCGAGGCGCCGATGGGCGGCATGGGCGACAGCGGCCTGGGCCGTCGCCACGGCGCCGAGGGCATCCGGAGGTACACCGAGGCCCAGACGGTCGCCGTCCAGCGGCTGCTGCCGCTGGGTCCGCCCCCGGGTCTCGCGGTGGAGAAGTTCGTGGCGTTCAGCAACGCCCAGCTGAGGCTGCTGCGCCGCCTCCGCGTTCGGTGAACACTTGTAGCCCGCCCACAAAGGGCTAAGGTGGACGAAACGCGTCGCCCATCTGGGCGGCGGGTGTCTCGTTGAAGACGACGACCTGGCGCCTGGGTGCTGCGCAAGCAGCACTCGCGGCCGTTCTGACTCCTTCCCGGGGAGTCCGTCCCAGGTCGGTGAGCCTTGACCGCAGTCGTCCACGCCGAGAGACCCCAACGCCCGTCGCGTCAGGAACGCAACGAGCACACCCGTGACCTGTTCCTCCAGGCGGCAGCGACCACGTCCGCCGACGAGCGACGACAGCTGCTCGAGACCGTGATCGTCCTGCACGTCGACCTCGCCCACGCGGAGGCGTCTCGCTACCGGTCGCGCGGGATCCCGCTCGACGACCTGCGCCAGGTGGCGGCGCTGGCGCTGACCAAGGCCGCGCGCGGGTACGACGTCAGCAGTGGCCACGACTTCCTCTCCTACGCCGTGCCCACCATCCGCGGCGAGCTGCGCAAGCACTTCCGCGACCACGGCTGGATGATCCGGCCGCCGCGCCGGATCCAGGAGCTCCAGTCGCGCATCAACGCCGCCGAGAGCGAGCTGTCCTACCGGCTCGGCCGCTCGCCCCAGCCCGCCGAGATCGCCGACCACCTCGACGAGTGCACCGAGTCGGTGATCGAGGCGCTCGCGAGCGACGGCTGCTTCGTCCCCGCCTCCCTCGACCACCCCGTCGGCGGCGACGGCACCACCACGCTGGGCGACCTCCTCCCCGGCGAGGACGCCGCCCACGAAGCCTCCGAGGCGCGGGTGATCCTGCGGCCGGTGCTGCGTCGACTCGGCGAGCGCGACCGCCAGATCCTGTCGATGCGCTTCTGCGAGGGCCTCACCCAGCGCGAGATCGCCGAGCACATCGGCGTGACGCAGATGCAGGTCTCGCGGCTGCTGACCCGCATCCTCGCCCAGCTGCGCTCCGGGGTCGGCGAGGTCCCCGTCGGCGAGCGCTGAACGCCGCCTAGAGCGCGATCGCGCCGACCCGCTCCGCACGCACCGCAGCCGCCACCTCGGGGAAGTCGGTGACCACCCCGTCGACGCCGAGGTCGAACAGCCGGGTCGACCTCGCCCGCGGCGTCGCCGTGGTCGCGCGCCGCACCGTCGCTGCGCAGGTTGGTCGGCAGGTGCGAGTTCTCGCTGCGCAGCGTCCACACGAGTACGTCGAGGCCGGCCCGGAACGCCGCCAGCAATCCGGGACCGGGGTCACCGACCGCGCCCGCGGCATCGCGCGGCAGCACGAGGTGCTTGCTCAGCCCGACCGCCGACGCGTAGCCGCCGATCTTCTGCATCCGCCGGAACCGCACGGAGTCGTCGACGTCGACGAGCTGGACCATCTCGACCTGGAGGTCGCGACGCAGCTGCTTGAGCACGTCGGACTCGAAGGACATCACGCTGACCGGCCCGAGCGGGGAGTCGAGGCGTCGCTCGCGCAGGATCGCGACCAGTGACTCGTGCAGCGGCATCCGCATGTCCCGGAACAACGCCGCGTGCTTGATCTCGATGTGCACACCGAGCTGGCGACCAGCGCGGGCCGACTCCTGCTCGCGGAGGTCGAGCAGCTCCTCCAGGGTGAGCACGGGCAGCAGCTCGTCGTACAACGCACTGCCGGGACGCTTCTTCGGCCAGCGCTCGCGCGCCCGCAGCTGCTTGAGCTCCTCGAGGTAGGAAGTCCTGCACGAACCAGCCGTCCACGACCTCGCCGTCGACCTCCATCGTGCGTCGCCTGGACGCAAACTCCGGACGGCTCGCGACGTCCGTCGTCGGGGCGAGGTCGAGATCGTGGCGGCAGACCAGGATGCCGTCGCGGGTGCACACGACGTCGGGCTCGACCGAGTCGGCGCCGCTGCGCCAGGCGAGCTGGTAGGACAGCGCCGTGTGCTCGGGCCGGTGGCCGCTGGCCCCGCGGTGTCCGATGACGAGTGGTCCGGTCACGCCTCCACCGTGGTCCGCCCGGGTGACGGGACGGTGAAGCCGGCTCGAACGCAGCACCTACGGTGGTCGTCATGCAGACGATCGGCACCCTGACCCTCCAGCCCGCCCTCGAGCTCCCCCACCTGCTCGGCGCACCGGTCCGCGCCGCCCTCGAGGCCTGGGAGCACGCCTCCGAGGTCCTCGTCGCCGAGATCGATCCGGAGTTCGCCGACACGGCCGCGATGAGCGAGCGCTACGAGTGCCCCCTCGACGCCGGCGCCAACTGTGTCGTCGTGATGGGCAAGCGCGCCGGCGACGAGCGGATCGCGGCGTGCGTCGTACGCGCCGACACCCGGGCCGACGTGAACACGGTGGTCCGCAAGGCGCTCGACGTACGCAAGTGCTCCTTCCTCGACCACGACCGCGCGGTCGAGGAGACCGGCATGGAGTACGGCGGGATCACGCCGATCGGACTGCCCGAGGGATGGCGGCTCCTGGTCGACGAGCTGAGCACGCACATCGACCTCGCGATCATCGGCAGCGGCATCCGCGGATCGAAGCTGTTCATGCCCGGACGACTGCTCGGCCAGCTGCCCGGTGCCGAAGTCGTGCCCGATCTGGCCCGCTGATCCCGCTTCGCCCCACCACCCTCGTTGCCGGGGTCAACCGCTTCGGAAAAAGGTTGGCGAACCTGTCACACCTCGGGTCTAGATTCGGTCTTCTTGGTGAGGCGGACAGCGATGACTTCTCGTCGCTCTCGGGGTCTGTCTCAGGGCAAAACCCGATAGCGCCCGAGGGCGCGTGGCTGATGGAGTCGACCCATGCATCGTCAGATCGCCGGCAAGCTGACCGGTCGTGTCACCAAGTGGTTCGTGCTCGCCTTCTGGCTCGTCGCGGTGATCGGCGCTCGGCAGCTTCGCGGGCAAGCTCACCGAGGTCCAGAACAACGAGGCCTCGTCCTGGCTCCCGGGCAACGCCGAGTCGACGCTCGCCCTGGAGAAGATGAAGCCCTTCCAGGACCCCAACGCCATCCCGACGACGGTGGTCTACGAGAAGAAGGCCGGCTTCACCGCGAGCGACTTCGTGGAGATGAAGGACCAGGCCGCCCAGCTCCAGAAGATGGACGACGTCGAGGGCAAGGTCATCGGCCCGATCCCGTCCAAGGACGGCCAGGCCGCCCAGACGGTCGTGACCTACAACCTCGGGTCCGACGGCTGGAACAAGATGCCGGACATCGGCAAGGACATCCACAAGATCGCCAAGATCGACGGCGGCACCGTCCTCCTCGCCGGCATCGGGCGGACAGGCGATCGACTCCTCCGAGGCGTTCGCAGGCCTCGACAGCACCTTGCTCGCTCGCCGCACTGCTCGTCGTCATCGTGCTGCTGCTGATCACCTACCGCAGCCCGGTCCTCTGGATCCTGCCGATCTTCTCGGTCGTGGTGGCCCTGGCTTCCTCGCTCGGGCTGATCTACTTCCTCGCCAAGTACGCCGACCTGACCGTCAACGGGCAGAGCCAGGCGATCGTCTCGATCCTGGTGATCGGCGCCGGCACCGACTACGCCCTGCTGCTCGTCGCGAGATACCGAGAAGAGCTCCGTCGTCACGAGGACCGGCACGAGGCGATGGCGTTCGCGCTGCACCGCGCCACGCCGGCGATCATCGCCAGCGCGAGCACCGTCATCGTCGGCATGCTCTGCCTGACCCTCGCCGACATGAACTCCACCGCCGGCCTGGGCCCGGTGTGCGCCATCGGCATCGCGGTGACCCTGCTCTCGATGATCACCCTGCTGCCGGCGCTGCTCGTCATCTTCGGCCGGTGGATGTTCTGGCCCAAGCGTCCGACCTTCGGTTCCGACGAGCCGACCAGCCACGGCATCTGGGCCCGCGTCGGTGCCTTCATCAAGCCCCGCCCGCGCCAGGTCTGGATCATGACCACCGCTCGCGCTGGGCGTGTGCGTCCTCGGCGTGCTCACGCTGAACACCAACGGCCTCTCCACCGAGGACTCCTACACCAAGCAGTTCGACTCGGTGAAGGGCCAGAAGGTGCTCACCGCCCACGGCCTGGCCGACAACTCCACGCCCGTGATGGTCGTCGCCAACGCCGACAAGGCCGACGAGGTCTCCGCCGCGATGACCGGCATCAAGAACCTGGAGGACCCGAGCAGCCGGTCGTCAAGGACGGCGTCGCGTTCATCACCGCCAACCTGACCGTCGACTCGACCACCAACGCGGCGTTCGACACCGTCGACGAGGTGCGCTCGAAGGTCCATGCGGTGGACGGCGCCGACGCCCTCGTCAGCGGCACCTCGGCGATCCTCGACGACATGCTCAAGGCCAACACCCGCGACGCCAAGGTGATCATCCCGGTCACCCTGATCGTGGTGCTGCTGATCCTGATGCTGCTGCTGCGGGCCGTGACGGCGCCGCTGATCCTGATCGCCACCGTGGTGCTGTCGTTCGGCACGGCCATCGGGCTCGGGGCGCTCGCGTTCAAGTACGTCTTCGACTACCCCGCCGTCGACCCGAGCTATCCGTTGTTCGTGTTCGTCTTCCTGGTCTCCCTGGGCATCGACTACAACATCTTCCTGATGACCCGGGTCAGGGAGGAGACCGCTGTCCGCGGCACCCGGGAAGGGGCGCTGGTCGGACTGGCGGCCACGGGTGGCGTGATCACCTCGGCCGGCCTGGTGCTGGCGGCGACCTTCGCCATCCTCGCCTCGCTGCCGCTGGTGTTCCTGGTCGAGCTCGGCTTCACGGTCGCGCTGGGCGTGCTGATCGACACGATCATCATCCGCTCGGTGCTGGTGACCGCGATCAACCTCGA
Organism: uncultured Actinomycetota bacterium; assembly: GCA_963797505.1. Classification (GTDB taxonomy): domain Bacteria; phylum Actinomycetota; class Actinomycetes; order Propionibacteriales; family Nocardioidaceae; genus Marmoricola. The sequence continues at coordinate 146,240 of CAWCQB010000039.1, forward strand.
CCTCGGCAGCAAGATCTGGTGGCCGAGCAAGCTCGACCGCGGGGAGAACCACATCTCCGAGTCCGAGCTGCCGCCGACCCACCGCGAGGGCGTCCCCGTCTAGCGCCTGAGAGGGCGAGAGGTCCATCACCCGGAGTGGCTTCGTGATCGTGACACCATTACTGTCACGGTCATGAAGCTCTCCACCGCCCTGATGTACAACGGCAACCCCCGCGACGCCGCCGACCAGGTCGCCGCGCTCGAGCAGGCGGGGCTGGACACCGTCTGGGTGGCCGAGGCCTACGGGTTCGACTCCCCCACGCTGATGGGCTACCTCGCCGCCAAGACGGAGACCGTCGAGATCGGGTCGGCGATCCTCAACGTCTACTCGCGCACGCCGGCCCTGCTCGCGCAGACCGCGGCCGGGCTCGACAACGTCTCCGGCGGCCGGGCGATCCTCGGGCTCGGCGCCTCCGGCCCGCAGGTGGTCGAGGGCTGGCACGGCATGCCCTACACCAAGCCGCTGGGCCGCACCCGTGAGGCGATCGAGATCATCCGCGCGGCGCATGCGCCGCGAGAAGCTCGAGTTCCAGGGCAAGAGCTTCACCCTCCCGCTCCCCGCGGACGAGGGCACCGGCCTGGGCAAGCCGCTGAAGATGCTCACCCACCCCGAGCGCGACAGCGTGCCGATCTACATCGCCGCCCTCGGGCAGAAGTCCGTCGAGGGCACGGCGGAGTACGCCGACGGCTGGCTGCCGTTCCTCTACACCCCCGAGGGTGCCGCCAGGGTCTGGGGCGACGCACTCGCCGCGGGTGGTGCCAAGCGCTCCGCCGACCTCGCGCCGCTGGAGATCGCGGCCGGCGGCATGGTCGCGGTCGGCGACGACGTCAAGGGACTGCTCGACTTCGCGCGACCGCTGTTCGCCCTCTACATCGGCGGCATGGGCGCGCGCGGCAAGAACTTCTACAACGACCTCGCCTGCCAGTACGGCTACGAGAAGGAGGCCAAGGAGATCCAGGACCTCTACCTCGACGGCAAGAAGAAGGAGGCCGAGGCCGCCGTGCCGCTCGAGATCCTCGAGCAGGCCAACCTCGTCGGGCCGGAGTCCTACGTCAAGGAGCGCATCGAGGCCTTCCGCGAGGCGGGCGTGACCAACCTCCAGATCACCCCGGCCAGCGACGACAACCCTGCGCTGGTGCGCCAGCTGAAGGAATGGGTCAGCTGACGTTCGACCTGCAGGCCCACCGTGGCGGCGCCGGTCTCGCCCCCGAGAACACGATCGCTGCCTTCGCGAACGCGCTCCAGATCGGGGTCAGCACCCTCGAGTGCGACGTACACATCACCGCCGACGGCGTCCCCGTGCTCAGCCACGAACGGACGTACGCCGGCCAGCTGATCGCCGTACGCACCCTGGCGGAGCTGGCCCCGATCGCCACCCTGCACGAGCTGGTCGACCTGCTCGAGCACCAACGGGCCGACGAGGTCGGGCTCAACATCGAGACCAAGTTCGACGTGCTCCACCCCGACGAGGACGCGCCACGGGAGCGGTTCGTCGACACGATCCTCGAGGTGCTGCGCGGTGCGGGGATGCTGCCACCGAGCCTCCATCCAGAGCTTCGACTGGGCGGTGCTGCGGCTGGTCCGGGCAGCAGCGCCGGAGCTGACCCTGAACGCGCTCACCAACACCGACTACCTCGAGGTCCACCAGCCGGGCGCCTCGCCCTGGCTGGCCGGCATCGACATCGACGACTTCCACGACAGCGTGGTCGCCGCGGTGAGCTTCCTCGGCTTCGACGCGATCTCGCCGAGCCACACGATCCTGACCCCGGCGATGGTCGCCGAGGCCCACGAGGCCGGCCTGCGGGTGCTGCCGTACACCGTCGACGCCGCCGACTCCATGCGCCGGCTGGTCGAGTTCGGGGTCGACGGGATGATCACCAACCGCCCCGACGTTCTCCGAACGGTGCTGGCCGAGATGGACGTGCCGCTGCCTCGCTCCTACCCCCGGATAGCCTGAGTGCCGATGACCAACGAGCCCACTCCCCAGCAGACCCGCCGTGCGCTGGCGCGCGCCGAGCGCGGCGCCGCACTGGATCTCGACGAGGCGACCGTGCTGCTCGCCGCCCGCGGCGAGGACCTCGCGCGGCTGTGCTCGGTCGCCGCCCGGGTCCGGGACGCCGGCCTCACCGGGGCGGGCCGGCCGGGTGTGGTGACCTACTCGCCGAAGGTGTTCATCCCGGTGACCCGGCTGTGCCGGGACCGCTGCCACTACTGCACGTTCGTGGAGACTCCGGGCCACGCTGCGCGTGAGGGCCGGGCGCCGTACCTCTCCCCCGACGAGATCCTCGACATCGCCCGCCAGGGCGCCGAGCTCGGCTGCACCGAGGCGTTGTTCACCCTGGGCGACCGCCCGGAGGACCGGTGGCCGGAGGCCGAGGAGTGGCTGCACGCCGAGGGCTACGACTCCACGCTCGCCTACGTCCGCGCGATGGCGATCCGGGTGCTCGAGGAGACCGGGCTGCTGCCGCACCTCAACCCCGGCGTCATGTCGTGGGAGGAGATGAACCGGCTCAAGCCGGTCTCGCCCTCGATGGGGATGATGCTCGAGACCACCTCGCGCCGGCTCTACGAGACCAAGGGCGAGGCCCACTACGGCTCGCCCGACAAGGACCCCGACGTCCGGGTGCGGGTGCTCGAGGACGCCGGTCGCCTCTCGGTGCCGTTCACCACCGGCCTGCTGATCGGCATCGGCGAGAACCTCACCGAGCGCGCCGAGTCGATCTTCGAGCTGCGCCGGGTCGCCCGCCAGTACGGCCACGTGCAGGAAGTCATCATCCAGAACTTCCGCGCCAAGCCCGACACCGCGATGCGGCACACCGACGACCTGCCCCTCGACGACTACCTCGCCGCGATCGCCGTCTCCCGCATCGTGCTCGGCCCGAAGGTGCGCCTGCAGGCACCGCCCAACCTGGTCGACCTCGAGGAGTGCCGCGCCCTGCTCGGCGCCGGCGTCGACGACTGGGGCGGCGTCTCCCCGCTGACCCCCGACCACGTGAACCCCGAGCGCCCCTGGCCCTCCCTCGAGCGGCTGCGCTCGATCACCGAGCAGTCCGGCTTCGAGCTCCGCGCCCGGCTGACCGTCCACCCGGAGTACGTCGTCGCCGGCGAGCCCTGGATCGACCCCCGCGTCTCCGGCCACGTCGCCGCCCTCGCCGACGACGACGGCCTGGTGCGGGACGGCGTACGCCCGGTCGGTCTCCCCTGGCAGGAGCCCGACGGCGGCTTCGCCTCTGTCGGCCGCACCGACCTCCACGCCGCCGTCGACACCGAGGGCCGCACCGACGACCGCCGCTCCGACTTCGACAACGTCTACGGCGACTGGGACTCCCTGCGTTCGGTGGTTGAGGAGGGCAGAGCGAATCGAGCCCGTCTCGAAACCACCAGATCAGGTGGTTTCGAGACGCTCGCTGGCGCTCGCTCCTCAACCACCGAAGGAGTCGCCGCTCTCAAGGCCGCCGAGAAGGACCCGGGCAACCTCTCCGACGAGCACGCGCTGACCCTGATGACCGCGGAGGGCGACCTGCTCGAGCAGGTGATCCGGCTGGCCGACGACCTGCGCCGGGAGGCGGTCGGCGACGACGTCACCTACGTGGTCAACCGCAACATCAACTTCACCAACGTCTGCTACGTCGGCTGCCGGTTCTGCGCGTTCGCCCAGCGACGTACCGATGCGGACGCCTACTCGCTCTCCCTCGACCAGGTCGCCGACCGGGCCGAGGAGGCCTGGAACCTCGGCGCCACCGAGGTGTGCATGCAGGGCGGCATCGACCCCGAGCTCCCCGGCACGGCGTACTTCGACCTCGCCGCGGCCGTGAAGACCCGTGTCCCGCAGATGCACGTGCACGCCTTCTCGCCGATGGAGATCGTCAACGGCTCCAGCCGCACCGGCCTGTCCTTCGAGGACTTCCTGATCAAGGCACGCGAGTCCGGGCTCGACACCATCCCCGGCACGGCGGCGGAGATCCTCGACGACGACGTCCGCTGGGTGCTCACCAAGGGCAAGCTGCCCACGAAGACCTGGGTCGAGATCGTCAGCACCGCCCACCGCGTCGGCATCCCGACGACGAGCACGATGATGTACGGCCACGTCGACAACCCCCGCCACTGGGTCCAGCACCTGCGGGTGCTCAGCAGGATCCAGGACGAGACCGGTGGCTTCACCGAGTTCGTGCCGCTGCCGTTCGTGCACCACTCGGCGCCGATCTACCTCGCCGGCGTCGCCCGCCCCGGACCCACGCTGCGCGACAACCTCGCCGTGCACGCCCTGGCGCGGATCCTGCTGCACGGCCGCATCGACAACATCCAGACCAGCTGGGTCAAGCTCGGCATCGACGGCACCCGCGCCATGCTCGACGCCGGCGCCAACGACCTCGGCGGCACCCTGATGGAGGAGACCATCTCCCGGATGGCCGGCTCCGAGCACGGATCGGCCAAGACCGTCGAGGAGCTGGTCGAGATCGGCAGCGGCATCGGACGCCCGGTCGTGGAGCGTACGACGACGTACGGGCGCCGCTGATCCAGCTCCATCCCTTGACTTAGTTCAAGTGTCGTATAAATTAAGGCCATGGCCGACTCACCCCTCGTCCTCGGCATCGACTCCTCCACGCAGGCCACCAAGGCCGTGCTGGTGGACGCGTCCGACGGACGCGTCGTCGACCAGCGTCGCGCCGCCCACCCGTCCGGCACCGCGGTCGATCCCACCGCCTGGCTGAGCGCCCTCGACGAGGCGACCGCCGGGCTGCTCGACCGCGCCGAGGCGGTCGCGGTCGGTGGCCAGCAGCACGGGATGGTGGCGCTCGACGAGCACGGTGACCCGGTCCACGACGCGTTGCTCTGGAACGACGTCCGCAGCGCCGGATGCGGCCGCCGACCTGGTCGAGGAGCTGGGTGGCCCGGACCGCTGCGCCGAGCTGACCGGCAGCGTCTTCAACGCGTCGTACACGATCACCAAGCTGCGCTGGATGCGCGACCACGAGCCCGACGCCGTCGGCCGCATCCGCGACGTGATGCTCCCCCACGACTACCTCACCTGGCACCTCGCCGGTCGGGGCTCCGAGCCCACCACCGACCGCGGCGACGCCTCGGGCACCGGCTACTGGTCGCCCTCGGACGACGCCTACCTGCCCGACCTCGTCAAGCAGGCGCTGGGCCGCGACGCCCGGCTCCCCCGCATCGCGAGTGCGCGCGAGGTCGTCGGTCGGCACGGCAGACACCGTGATCGCCCCGGGCACGGGCGACAACATGGCCGCGGCCCTGGGGCTCGGCCTCCGGCGAGGGCGACGTCGCCGTCTCGATCGGCACGTCGGGCGTCGCCTCGATGGTGACCACGGAGCCCATCGCCGACGGCACCGGCGCGATCTCCGGCTTCGCCGACGCCACCGGCCGGTTCCTGCCACTGGCCTGCACCATCAACGCGGCGCTGATCCTCGAGCTCGGCGCCCGCCTGCTCGACGTCGACCACGACGGCCTCGCCGAGCTGGCCCTGCAGTCCGAGCCCGGAGCGCACGGGCTGACCCTGCTCCCCTACCTCGACGGCGAACGTACGCCGAAGCGACCCGACGCCGCCGGCACCCTGCACGGCCTCACCTCGGCCACCACGCGCGCCGACCTCGCCCGCGCCCACGTCGAGGGCCTGCTGTTCAGCCTGGCCGACGCCGTCGACGCGCTCGCCGAGGTCTCGGGCCGCCGACCCGGCCGACTGCTGCTGATCGGCGGCGCCGCCCGCAACCCCGCCGTGCTCGAGCTGGCCCCCCTCGTCTTCGACTCCCCGATCGTGCTCCCCGAGCCTGCGGAGTACGTCGCCCTCGGCGCTGCCCGCCAGGCCGCCTGGGTGCTCTCGGGAGCCGAAGCGCCGCCCGAGTGGCCGGTGCCCACCACCGACCTCCCGACGGGCCGGACCCTGCCCGGCCTGCGTGACGACTACGCCCTGCTCCGCGAACGCACCACCGACTGGACCCCCCGTACCTCGAGCTGACTCACCAGAAAGGCACCGCCATGACCGACTTCAAGCCCACCCCCGAGGACAAGTTCTCCTTCGGCATCTGGACCGTGCAGTACCCCGGACGCGACCCGTTCGGCGAGCCCACCCGGCCGCCGATGGACCCGATCCGCGCCGTCGAGAAGCTGGCCGAGATCGGCGCCTACGGCATCAACTTCCACGACGACGACGTCGTCCCCTTCGGCGCCTCCGACGCCGAGCGCGAGAAGATCCTGGACGCGTTCCGGAAGGCCCTCGCCGACACCGGCCTGGTCGTCACCACCGCGACCACCAACCTGTTCACCCACCCGGTCTTCAAGGACGGCGCGCTTCACCTCCAACAACCGCGACGTGCGCCGCTACGCGATCAAGAAGGTGATGCGCAACATCGACCTCGCCGCCGAGCTCGGCGCGAAGATCTACGTCGCGTGGGGTGGCCGCGAGGGCGCCGAGTCCGGCGCGTCGAAGGACATCGCCGCCGCGCTCGACCGCTACCAGGAGGCGTTCAACCTCCTCGGCGAGTTCGTCACCGACCGCGGCTACGACATCCGGTTCGCGATCGAGCCCAAGCCCAACGAGCCGCGCGGCGACATCATCCTGCCGACGGCCGGGCACGCGATGGCGTTCATCGAGACCCTCGACCGCCCCGAGCTGGTCGGGATCAACCCCGAGATCGGCCACGAGGAGATGGCCGGCCTCAACGCCGCCGCCGGCTACGCCCAGGCGCTGTGGCAGGGCAAGCTCTTCCACATCGACCTCAACGGCCAGAGCGGCCCGAAGTACGACCAGGACCTGCGCTTCGGCGCCGGCAACGTGCGCGGCGCCTTCTGGGTGGTGGACACCCTGCTCGCCGGCGGGTACGACGGCCCGGTGCACTTCGACTTCAAGACCCCCCGCACCGAGGACGACGGAGGTGTCTGGGTGGCCGCCGAGGCCTGCATGCGCAACTACCTGATCCTGCGCGAGAAGGCGATCGCCTTCCGGGCCGACCCCGAGGTGCAGGCTGCCCTCGAGGAGGCCAAGCTGCCCGAGCTCGCCGTACCCACGCTGGCCGAGGGCGAGGGCTGGGCCGACCTGGAGTCCGCGCCGAACCCGGACGTCGAGGCGATCGGCGCCAAGGGCATGGCCTTCGAGCGTCTCGACCAGCTCGCGCTCGAGCACCTCTACGGGCTGCGCTCCTGAACGTGCCCGTGGACGCCGGGCCTTCGGCGACCGACGAGGTACGCCGCCGCAACACCGCCGTGGTGATGCGGCTGCTGCGCGACTCGGGCGCGCTCAGCCGCGCCGACCTGGCCCGGCGCTCCGGCCTGGCCAAGGCGACGGTCGGCACGATCATCGGCCAGCTCCAGCAGGTCGGGGCCGTCGCCGAGCGCGCCGTCGGAGTCGACCGGCCGGGGCCGGCCCAGCACGCCGGTGCGTGCTCGCGGGCGAGTCGCTGGTCGCGCTGGGCGTCGAGGTCAACGTCGACTACGTCGCCGACCACGACCGTCGACCTGGCCGGCCGCGAGCTCTCCTTCGAGGAGCGGCCAGTGGGAGGCGACGGCCCGCGAGCTGGCGGACGTGCTCCGGCTGGTGCGCGACGAGGTCGCCCGCCTCGAGGCCGGCGGGAGCACCCTGCTCGGGCTCACCGTCGCCGTGCCCGGGCTGATCGACCGGACCCGCGGGCGGGTGGTCGAGGCCCCCAACCTCGGCTGGGTCGACGTCGACCTCGCCGGCGCGCTGTCCGCCGAGCTCGGCGACCGCGTCCCCGTGGCGGTCGACAACGACGCCAACTGCGCAGCGCGGGCCGAGAGCCTGCACGGCGTGGCGGCCGGCGTCGCCGACTTCGTCTACCTGACCGGCACCGTCGGCCTGGGTGCCGGCATCGTCAGCGGCGGTCAGGTCGTGCGCGGCTCCCGCGGCCTGGCCGGCGAGGTCGGCCACCAGCGCGTCGGCGACGACCGGCCACCCGTGCGCCTGCGGACGCACCGGCTGCTGGGAGGCCGTGGTCGGACTGCGTGCGCTGGTGCGCTCGACCGGGATCCCGCTCGAGCCGGGCGAGGACCCGGTGTCCTACGCCGAGCGCATCGCCAAGGCTCCCGGACACCTCCCCCGCGATCGCCGAGATCGGCGCCTCGCTGGCCACCGGGGTCGCGCAGCTCGCGGCCACGCTCGACCCGGCGATGATCGTGCTCGGCGGGTCGTTCGTGCCGCTCGGTGAGGTGCTCGTGCCGGCGGTCGAGGAGGCGCTGGCCCGCGGCTTCACCGGTCCGGGCTGCACCGTCGCGCTGAGCACGCTGGGCCTGCACGCCGCCTCGGTGGGCGCGGCGGTCGACGCGCTCGACGACGTCTACGCCGGCCGGCGGACGCTGATCTCCTGAGCGCGCCTGTGGTCAGGCGCCGAGGATGGTGGCGCTGGCGCCGTCGGACGCCGCGAGGACCTCGACCGGGTCGTGCAGCACGTCGGTGAACCCGAGCTCGGCGGCGCCGATGATCGACGGAGTCACCGCCGAGGGCGGGCAGCACGATCTGGGCCTGCTCGGCGGGTGCGTCCAGGGCCCATTCGCTCAGCGCGTCGAGCACGTCCTCACGGACGAGCGGGAAGACCCACCGCAGCACGCCACCGAGGATGATCATCTCGGGGTTGAACACGTTCACCAGGCCGCCCAGGCCGAGCCCGAGCGAGCGGCCCAGGGCGCGGAGCGCGGGCGGGCGGCGTACTGCCGGGCTGGAGGTACTCCGCCAGCCGGTGCATCTCGTTCGCGGGGCAGCCGACGGCTTCGGCGACGGCGTGGGAGCCGATCTCGGTCTCCCAGCAGCCGACGTTGCCGCAGCGGCAGGTCTGACCCGACGGGGTTGAAGAGCTGGTGGCCGATCTCGCCGGCGTACCCGCTCGCCCCCATCATCGGTGCGCCCGAGACGATCACCCCACCGCCGACGCCGACGTCGCAGGACATGTAGATCAGGTTGTTCATGTGCCGGGCGGCGCCCCGGGTGTGCTCCGCGAGCGCGCCGAGCTCGGCGTCGTTGCCGATGTGCACCGGCACCCGGCGACCGATGCGGCTCTCCAGCAACGAGGTGAGCGCGACGTCGGTCCAGCCCAGGTTGGGAGCGAACCGCACCAGCCCGGCGCTGTCGGTGACCACGCCGGGGACCGCCATGCCGATGCCGACCAGGCGCGCCCGGTCGTCGGCCGTCTTCAGCATCATCCGCAGCATGTCCACGAGCGTGTCGACCAGCGCGTCGGGGTCACGGTTGACCGGCGTGGTGGCCGACATCCGGTCCAGCGGCTGGCCGCCGAGCCCGACCCGGGCGACGTCCATCGTGTCGACACCGAGCTCGGCTGCGAGCACGAACACGGAGTCGGCGGCCGGCTTGACGTCGATGCTCGGTCGCCCGGCACCGACGCGCTGGATGGTTCCCGCCTCGGGAGTGGACTGGGTGACGACGTCGAGGTCCTCGAGCTCGCGGACCAGGTCCGCGATCGTCGAGCGGTTCAGGCCCATCCGCTCGGTCAGCTGGGCCCGCGAGACCCCGCCCGAGCGGTGCACGTGCCCCAGGAGGGTCGCCAGGTTGTGTCGGCGTACCGCTTCCTGGTTGGTGCCCGTGCCACGCCGACGTCGGTCGGCCACGGCTAGGTTCCCGTCGCGGAACGCCGGCGGCGCGAGATGGCGTCGACCGACGCGGCCAGCAGCAGCACGGCGCCGGTGATGATGTAGTTGATGTAGGCCGCCTGGTTGAGCAGGCCGAGCCCGTTGTCGATGGTCGCGATCACCAGACCACCGATCACGCCGTCACGGATGTTGCCCTTGCCGCCGAAGAGGCTGGTGCCACCGATGACCGCAGCACCCACGGCGTACAGCAGGGTGTTGCCGCCCCCGGACCCGGGAGAGACGTTGCCGGTGTAGGACGCGCTCACGATCCCGCTGATGGCCGCCATCGTGGAGCAGATCACGAAGGTGGAGATCCTCAGCACGTCGACGCTGATGCCGGCGCGACGCGCCGCCTCGGTGTTGCCGCCGATCGCGTAGATGTGCCGGCCGTAGCCCGTGCGGCCGAAGATGAACGTCCAGAAGATCATCAGCGCACCGACGAGGAACACGGCGTACGGGATGCCCTCGATGGTGAAGATCAGGGGGTTGGGGGCGCGGTTCTTGCTCAGGAAGGCCGTCATGCCGAGCAGGATCACCGCGAGTGCGCCGAACTTGAGAGCCACCAGCGAGGTCGGCGGACGGTGCAGGTCCTTGGCGGCCAGTCGCCGCTGCCGCCAGAACAGCAGGCCGGCGTAGATGGCCAGGAGAGCGATGACCACGATCCAGCCGGTGACGACCGGCATCGACTTGATCGTGATGCCGCGCAGCACATCGTTGCGGACCGGGATGGTGCCGCCCTGACCGATCAGCTTCAGCGTGGCCCCTTGCAGGCCGAGGAAGAACGCGAGGGTGACGACGAAGGACGGGATGCCGAGCTTGGCGACCAACAGTCCGATGGCCAGGCCGATCACCGCCCCGACGGCCATGCCGATCAGCACGGCGAGGACCCAGCCGTCCCCGTGGCGCACGATCGCGACGGCCGTGAAGCCGGCCGAGAGACCACCGGCGACACCGGCGGACAGGTCGATGTCGCCGAGCAGGAGTACCGGGATCAGGCCCATCGCGAGGATGGAGATCGAGGAGGCCTGCACCAGCAGGTTGGCGACGTTGAGCGCGCCGGTGAAGGTGTCGGGCCGCAGCGAAGAGAAAACGATGAACAGGACGACCAGGCCACCGATGGCCGGGAGGGCGCCCATGTCGCCGCCACGGACGCGGTCGACGTAGGCCCGGAGGGACTCGCCGAGGGTGAGGTTCGCGCTGTCGCCGGCGAAGTCGGCGGCGGCCAGGCTCGGACTGGCGGAGGTGGGGGCGGGGGTCTTCGTCTCGTCGGTCATGTCTGTCTCCTCAGGCCGACTCGTTGGCGGTGGCCGCGGAGATGCCGATGCTTCCCGAGCGCCCGGACGTGATCAGCTCGACGATCTGGCTGTTGTTGGTCTCGCTGGTCTTCAGGTCGGCCGCGACGCGACCGAGGAAGAGCGCGGTGATGCGGTCGGAGACCTCGAAGACGTCGTTCATGTTGTGCGAGATGAGCACGACGCCGAGGCCCTGGTCGGCCAGGCGTCGTACGAGGTCGAGCACCTGCCGGGTCTGCGCGACGCCGAGGGCCGCGGTCGGCTCGTCGAGCAGCACGACGCGGGAGTTCCACAGGACCGCCTTGGCGATGGCCACGGTCTGGCGCTGGCCACCGGAGAGGGAGGCGACGCTCTGGCGCACCGACTTCACCGTGCGCACCGACAGCGACGCCAGCGTCTGGCGCGCGCGGTCCTCCATGGTGAGCTCGTCGAGCAGGTGCGTGGGCGTCTTGGCCTCCCGGCCCAGGAACATGTTCTGGACGATGTCGAGGTTGTCGCACAGCGCGAGGTCCTGGTAGACGACCTCGATGCCCAGGGCGGCCGCGTCCTTGGGACCGTTGAAGGTGACCGGCTTGCCCTCGAAGAAGAACTCACCGGCGTCCGCGTGGTAGATCCCCGCGACCGTCTTGACGAGCGTGGACTTGCCGGCGCCGTTGTCCCCGACCAGTGCGGTGACCTGACCCGGGTAGACCTTGAGGTCTACGCCGTGCAGAACCTGGACCGGTCCGAAGCTCTTGTCGACTCCACGTAGTTCGAGCAGGGGTTCAGTCATCGGGCGCCTCCCGGGGGATGGGGACCGTCGCAGGGCGGTCAGGGGCTGGTGAGGATCGTTCTCAGATGATCATGCTGCGGGCTGATCAGGTGGTGCAACGGCGGGACCGGTGCCAGGTGTCATGCACCGGTCCCGCCGTGTCAGAGAGGGATCAGGAGATCCCTGCCGCTGCGCACTGCTTCTCGAAGCCCTTGCAGACGTCAGCGGCCTTCTGGCCACCGTCGTCGATCACGGCCTTGACGTTGTCCTTCGTCACCGCGACCGGGTCGAGCAGGATCGACGGGACATCACGGTTGCCCTCGGTGTCCTTCACCGTGCCGTTGGTCTCGCCCTTCTCACCCTTGGTCAGGCCGATGGCCAGCTTCGCCAACGCTCCTGCCTCAAGCTTCGCGGACTTGTAGACCGACATGCACTGCGTGCCGGCAAGGATGTTCTGCAGGCCCTCGACCGTGGCGTCCTGACCGGTCACCGGGACCTTGCCGGCGACCTTGTTCTTGTCGAGGATCGCGATCGCCGCGCCACCCAGGCCGTCGTTGGCCGCGAGCACGCCGTCGATCTTGCCCTTCTGCTGGGTGTACATCTGCTCGAAGATCGTGCCGGCCGTCTTGTTGTCCCACTTCGGGACAGCCTGCTCGGCGACCTTGGTGTAGTTCTTGTTCGCGTCGAGCACGCTGTGCGCGCCCTTCGCGAACGCGGTCGCGTTGGAGTCGTCGGGCGAACCGTCGAGGAAGACGATGTTGGCCTTCTTGTCCTTGCCGAGGCAGTTCTGCAGGCCCTCGCCCTGGAGCTGGCCGACCTTCGTGTTGTCGAACGAGACGTAGTACTGCGCCGAGCCGCCGAGGGTCAGGCGGTCGTAGTCGATCGTCGCGACGCCCTGCTCCTTGGCCTTCTGCTCGATGGCCGCACCCGAGGCGTTGTCGAGGTTGACGATGGCGAGCACGGTGACGCCGCTGGCGATCATCGAGTCCGCGATCTGAGCCATCTTGTCGGCGTCGTTCTGCGCGTTCTGGATGTCGTACTTGACGCCCGCGCCGACTTGAACGCCGCCTCGAGAGCCGGGACGGTCCGCGGTCTCCCAGCGCACCGAGGACTCGGTGTCAGGGAGGATCACGCCGACCTTGGCTTCGGCGGTCTTGGAACCGCCGCCTCCGCCACTGTTGTCGTCACTGCTGCCGCAGGCCGCGAGGCTCAGGGAGAGCCCCAACGCTCCGGCAACGAGTACTGCAGGCATCCGCTTCACGCAGATCGCCTCCTTTTCTCTTTCGAGGGCACCGCCCGCACCGACGCGTTACCGCCGTGGGTCTGGGAGGTAAATAGTTGGTTGCGCCAACGTAACGACGCTCACATCGCGGGTCTAGTAGGGGCAGACAACAAATCCCGATCTGTTATCAGGTTGTCTAGTCCGGAGCGTGGAAAGTGGCTCGCCGAGCGTCAGCGGAGCGTGACCGGGACCGACTCGACGCCGTACACGAGGCTCAGCGCGCGGTACTCGAGGTCCTCGCTCGGCACCGCCAGCCGCATCTCCGGGAAGCGGGCCGCGAGCGTCGGGAACGCCATCCGCAGCTCCATCCGGGCGAGCTCGGCGCCGACGCAGCGGTGGAAGCCGTAGCCGAAGGCGAGGTGCGAGCCGGACGCGCGGGTCAGGTCCATCTCGTCGCCGGCGCTGGCCCGCGGGTCGCGGTTGGCGGCGGGCAGCGAGCACGAGCACCACGGCGCCCTTGGAGATCGGCTGGCCGGCCACGACGACGTCGTCCTTGGCGAAGCGCGGGAAGGAGACCTGGACGACCGAGAGCAGCCGGAGCAGCTCGTCGACGATCGGGACCGCGCTGGTGGAGTCGGCGATCAGCCGGTTCCAGAGCTCGCGGTTCTCCAGGAGCACGGCGGTGCCGAGCGCCAGCATCGAGGCACTCGTCTCCAGGCCGCCGGTGAACACGCCGTCGGCCAGTCCCCCGAGCTCCCAGTCGGAGATCTCGTCGCCGTGCTCGCGGATGATCTGGCCGATCAGCCCGGGACCGGGGTCCTTGCGCTGGCGGGCCGCCTCGGCGAGCAGGAACTCGCGCGAGCCGCCGATGGCGCCGACGGTGCCCATGCCGCCGCCGGTCACGTCGAAACGCGCGGTGGCGAGCTTGCTGAACGTCTCGCGCTTCTCGTCGGGCAGGCCGAGCAGGTCGCAGATCACGAGGAACGGGATCGGGAAGGCGAACGTCGGCACCAGGTCGACGGTGTCGGAGTGCTGGGCGGCCTCGGCGATCTCGTCGACCTGCCGGTCGACGATGGCCTGGATGCCGGGACGCAGCCGCTCGAGGCGGCGCATCGTGAACTCGGGGGTGAGCAGGGCGCGCAGCCGCGTGTGGTCGGGAGGGTCGGTGAAGCCGAGGCCGCCGATGTCGCCGTCGGTCGCCGAGCCGCTCTTGCCCATGTAGGGGCGGATGTCGGTGGAGTACGACGTGGTGTCGCGCAGCACCTCGCGGGCCTCCGCGTCTCCGGTCACCACCCACACCTCGAGGCCGAGGAAGGTGGTGAGCTTGTGCACCGGCTCGGTGTCGCGCACCTGCGAGATCCGCTGGTTGGGCGCCATCACGTCGCGCTGCAGGGGCCAGGACAGCGAGTCCGGCACCTTGTCGAGCCGGGTGAGGTCGATCCCCCCGGCGCGCGCGATCAGGCGGTCACGGACCGCCTTCTTGACCGTGCTGACCAGGCTCATCGGGTTCCCCTCGGTGGATGCTGCGCTGGGCAAAGTCTACGAATACCGTGGGTACGTCGGTATCAGGGACACCCCCGAGCGGGTCCTGAGATCGCTCGAGCACAGCTCAGGAGCACAGGGTGATGGCCGACGTGGTCAGGCTCCACTGCTGCGGGCGACTGGATCACCGAGATCGGGACGCTGCTCTCGCGATGCAGCCCGGTGAGGTCGGAGAGCAGCCACAGCCCCTCGTTGACGACCCGGAAGCCGACGGCGAGGTGCTCGCGGACGGGCCCGTCCCAGCGCAGCGCGGAGCAGCCGGGCAACGACCGCTCGAACTCGTAGACGGCCGTCGGCTTCCCCCGGTCGTCGGTGCGGTAGAGGGTCACGTCGTGGATCGGCAGCGTGCCGATGTTGGAGACGGTGACGGCGTCGAAGCCGGCGTCGAGGAACACCTTGCGAGCCAGGCCCTCCACCATCTTGGTGGAGGTGTCCCGCGCCGCCTTGGCGTCCTCGCGGGCGATGTTGGTCTGCACGATCGAGACGAGCAGGCCCAGCGTGGACAGCACCAGCGCCACGATCGCGATCGTGAACGCGGTGGGGTGCAGCCGGGGATGCATCGCCGAGCGTCGCGTCCCCGACGAAGGCGGCCCCTCGCTGGTCACGTCCCAACTCTAGGAGCGTGCACCGACGATCGGCCCGAGTCAGCCGTCAGCCGAGGTGGGTCACTCCCACTCGATGGTGCCGGGGGGCTTGCTGGTGATGTCGACGGTCACCCGGTTGATCTCGCGGACCTCGTTGGTGATGCGCGTCGAGATGGTCTCCAGCACGTCGTACGGCAGCCGCGCCCAGTCGGCGGTCATGGCGTCCTCGGAGGTGACCGGGCGGAGCACGACGGGGTGGCCGTAGGTGCGGCCGTCGCCCTGCACGCCGACGGAGCGCACGTCGGCCAGGAGCACGACGGGGAACTGCCAGATGTCGCGGTCGAGGCCGGCCCTGGTGAGCTCCTCGCGGGCGATGGCGTCGGCCTCGCGCAGGATGTCGAGGCGTTCGCGGGTGACCTCGCCGATGATGCGGATGCCGAGGCCGGGGCCGGGGAACGGGTGCCGCCAGACGATCTCGGCGGGCAGGCCGAGCTGCTCGCCGACGAGGCGGACCTCGTCCTTGAACAGCGTGCGCAGCGGCTCGACCAGCTCGAACTCGAGGTCGTCGGGCAGGCCGCCGACGTTGTGGTGGGACTTGATGTTGGAGGTGCCCGCTCCCCCGCCGGACTCGACGACGTCGGGGTAGAGCGTGCCCTGCACGAGGAAGGCGACCTTCTGGCCGTCCTCGACCGCCGCCTTCTGGAGCACGTCGGCCTCGGCCGCCTCGAAGACCCGGATGAACTCGCGGCCGATGATCTTGCGCTTCTCCTCGGGGTCGCTCACGCCGGCGAGCGCGTCGAGGAAGCGCTTCTGGGCGTCGACGACGTGCAGGTCGACGCCGGTGGCGGCGACGAAGTCGCGCTCGACCTGCTCGGCCTCGCCCTTGCGCAGCAGGCCGTGGTCGACGAAGACGCAGGTGAGGCGGTCCCCGATCGCACGTTGTACGACGGCCGCGGCGACCGCCGAGTCGACGCCACCCGACAGCCCGCAGATCGCGCGGCCGGAGTCGCCGATCTGCTCACGGATGCGGTCGATCTGCTCCTCGACGATGTTGACCATCGTCCAGGTGGGACGGCAGCCCGCGATGTTCCAGAGGAAGTGCTCGAGCACCTGCTGGCCGTGCTCGGTGTGCATCACCTCGGGGTGCCACTGGACCCCGGCGAGCCGCCGCTCGACGTCCTCGAACGCGGCGACCGGGGTGGCCGCGGTGGAGGCGAGGACCTCGAAGCCCTCGGGTGCCTGCTGGACGGAGTCGCCGTGCGACATCCAGACCCGGTGCTCGCCCGGGAGGTCGGCGAGCAGGGTGCCGGGGCTGGTCACGTGGACCGGCGTACGCCCGAACTCGGAGATGCCCGTGCGGGCGACCTCGCCGCCCATCTTCAGGGCCATCGCCTGGAAGCCGTAGCACATGCCGAAGACGGGTACGCCGGCCTCGAACAGGGATCCGTCGACCGCCGGAGCGCCCGGCGCGTAGACCGACGAGGGGCCGCCCGAGAGCACGATCGCAGCGGGCTTGCGGGCCAGCATCTCCTCGACCGGCATCGAGTGCGGGACGATCTCGGAGTACACCTTGGCCTCGCGCACACGGCGGGCGATCAGCTGGGCGTACTGGGCTCCGAAGTCGACGACGAGGACGAGGTCGTGGTCGGTCAAGTTGGGCCCTTTCAGCGGGGCTTCGAATGTGCCCCGAGTCTGCCAGAAACTTTCCGTGAGATTTTCTCCAGGTCGCCATAACTCGCCCCGAACCCCCTCGTTTGTCCGGTCAGATCCGGTGCTAGTGCTCCCTCCCAGGCCGGATCTCGAACCGGTTCGCCTCAGCGAACTCCCCAGGGCCCGGCCTCCCTCCCTCCCCGGTCGGGCCCTGGCTCGTTCACTGGTGCGAACAGGCGACGACCCCCGGCCCTGGTGGTGGACCGGGGGTCGTTGCTGTGTCGGGTGGCCGCTTGGGGCGTCGTACCGACAAATCGGGTGGGGCTGTCGGGCAATTCTGGAGGCGGGTGGGGGTTGCTTCCCCCTTCCGGCTCCAGTTTCCCCGGGCGCCCGGGGAAACCGCCGCCGCTAGCTCACGCTGACGATCGGCAGCCTGAAGCGCACCAGGAGCCGAGTCGGGCACCACCGGGTGGTTCGGGGACAACAGGCGTCACGGGCTCGTACGCCGAGCCGACGGCCGGCCTCGGGTCGGGCTCGCCCTTGTTGGGCCACAGGGCCATCGCGCGCTCGGCCTGGGCGGTGATCGTCAGCGACGGGTTCACGCCGAGGTTGGCCGAGATCGCCGAGCCGTCGGCGATGTGCAGGCCGGGGTGGCCGTAGACGCGCTGGTAGGGGTCGACCACGCCGTTCTCCGGGGAGGTGCCGATCGCGCAGCCGCCGATGAAGTGGGCGGTCATCGGCATGTTGAACGGCTCGCCGATCGAGGCGCCCGCCGTACCGCCCATGATCGTGGCCATCTTGCGGACCACCTTGTTGGCGACCGGGATCCACGTCGGGTTCGGCTGGCCGTGGCCCTGCTTGGAGGTCAGGCGCCACTTCTTGGTGCCCGGGATGCGCTTGGGGTACGTCGTGATCGAGTTGTCGAGCGTCTGCATCACCAGCGCGACCACGGTGCGCTCGGACCAGTGCTTGAGGTCGTAGAGGTCGGCGACGTTCCTGCGCTCCCGCCACATCTCCTTCAGCCAGGTCTGCCAGCGCGGCTCGGGGCCGTCGCCGTCGGTGAGCACGGTCTGGAGCAGCGCCATCACGTTGCTGCCCTTGCCGTAGCGCACCGGCTCGACGTGGGTGTCCGCGTCGGGGTGGAAGGAGGAGGTGATCGCGATGCCGTAGCTGTAGTCGATCGACCGGTCCGGCGCGATCGCGCCGCTGATCGACTCGGAGTTGGTGCGCGACAGGTAGCCCAGCCGGTCGGACAGGCCGGGCAGGTGGCCGTCGGCCTTCATCGTGTGGAGCAGCTTCTGGGTGCCGATCGCCGCGGCCGCGAAGACCACCTGCTCGGCGGTGATCGTCTTCGTCGAGCGCGCGGTGCTGCGGCGAGCCTTGGTGAACTTGATGGTGACGTCGTAGCCACCACCGTCGCGCGGGCGGACCCGCGTCACCGTCGAGAGCGGCATCACCTTCGCGCCGCGCTGCTCGGCGAGGTAGAGGTAGTTCTTCACCAGCGTGTTCTTGGCGTTGTACTTGCACCCGGTCATGCAGTCGCCGCAGGCGACGCAGGTGTTGCGGTCGGGCCCGACGCCGCCGAAGAACGGGTCGGCGACGTGGTCACCCTTCGCGGACTCCGGACCGCCGAAGAAGACGCCGACCGGCGTCGGGTGGAAGGTGTCGCCGACGCCGAGGTCGTTGGCGACCTTCTCCATCACGTCGTCCGACGGCGTGCGCAGCGGGTTCTCGACGACGCCGAGCATCCGCTTCGCCTGGTCGTAGTACGGCGCCAGCTCGGTCTTCCAGTCGGTGATGTCGCGCCACTGGGGGTCCTTGTAGAACGCCTCGAGCGGTTCGTAGAGCGTGTTCGCGTAGACCAGCGAGCCGCCGCCCACACCCGCGCCGGCCAGGATCAGCGAGTCGCGGACGGCGTCGATGCGCTGGATGCCGTACATGCCGAGCTCGGGCCGGAACAGGAAGCGCTTCACGTCGAAGGACGTCTTGGCGAAGTCGGCGTCGTCGAACCGCGCCCCGGCCTCGAGTACGCCGACCTTGTAGCCCTTCTCGGTCAGCCGCAGCGCGGTGACCGAGCCACCGAAGCCGGATCCGACGACCAGGACGTCGTAGTCGAAGTCCGGTTTTTTCGGGGTCCCCGCGGAAACGGGAGCGAAGCGAGTGTTTTCGTGGGGTGTTGACATCAGACGCGTCCCAGCTTGGTCATCAGGCGCGTCTGCGCGGTCATCACCTTGGCGAAGGTCTCGTCGCTCATCCCGAACATCGGCGACATCCGGATCAGCTTCTGCACCGCCACGGCCTGCGACTCGGTGTAGCGGTGGATCCCCTCCGCGCCCTGTCGACGGCCCATGCCGGACTCGCGCATGCCGCCCATCGGCGAGTCGACGCTGGCGAAGGTGGCCCCGAACGCCTCGTTGATGTTCACCGTGCCGCACTTGATCTGCCGCGCGAGCACGCGCGCCCGCTTGGTGTCCTTGCTGTAGATCGAGGCGTTCAGGCCGTACTCCCCCGCGTTGGCGCGCGAGACCGCGTCGGCCTCGTCGTGGAAGCGGTAGAGGGAGATGACCGGGCCGAAGGTCTCGTTGCCGAAGCAGGTCATCTCGGGGGTGACGCCCTCGAGGATGGTCGGCTCGTAGAAGTAGGGCCCGAGGTCGGGACGGGCCTTGCCGCCCGCGAGCACGGTGGCGCCCTTGGCGACCGCGTCGTCGACGTGGGCGATGACGGTGTCGAGCTGGTTCTGGCTGATCAGCGAGCCCATGTCGGCGCCCCACTCGATGCCGGGCCGCAGCGCCATCGCCTTGGTCTGCTCGACGAACTTGGCCTTGAACCGGTCGTAGACCTGGTCGGCGACGAACATCCGCTCCATCGAGACGCACAGCTGGCCGGCGCTGGAGAAGCTGGCCCGGACGGCACCCTCGGCCGCGCGGTCGAGGTCGGCGTCGCGCAGCACCAGGATCGGGTTCTTGCCGCCGAGCTCCAGCGAGCAGCCGATCAGCCGGTCGGCGCACTGCGCCGCGATCAGCTTGCCGGTCGCGGTCGAGCCGGTGAAGCAGATGTAGTCGGAGCGCTCGATGATCGGGCCACCGAGCTCGCGGCCCGGGCCGGCGACGACGTTCCAGAGGCCCTCCGGGAAGCCGGCCTCCTCGAGCAGCTGGGCGGCGAGCAGCCCCGACAGCATCGTCTGCGCGTCGGGCTTGGTGACGACCGCGTTGCCGGCGAGCAGCGCGGGCAGGCCGTCGATCAGGGCGAGGTCGAAGGGGTAGTTCCAGGGCGCGATGATCCCGACGACGCCCTTGGGCACCTGGTTGACCTCGACGCGGGTCAGGCCGGGCACCACGCCGACCCGGCGCTGCGGGTCGAGGTGCTGGTGGGCGGTGCGCGCGTAGTAGCGGGCGGTCAGCGCGACGTGCAGCGGCTCGTCGTACGCGTGCTTGCGGGCCTTGCCGGACTCCCAGCAGATGAGGTCCATGATCTCGTCCTGGCGGTCCAGCACGAGGTCGTGCAGCCGCAGCAGCAGCTGCGAGCGGTGCGCGAGGCTGGTCCGGGACCACGCCTGCTGCGCGCGGCGGGCGCGGGCGAAGGCCTCCTTGACGTCCGCGGCGCTCGACTGCGGGATCATCGCCAGCGGCTGGCCGGTGATGGGGGTGTACGTCGGCACCGACTCGCCCGTCGTGGAGATGACCCGGCCGGTCAGCGAGCGCACGTACGCCGGATCGAGGGCGTAGGACGCAGTCGGGTCGTGCTCGGGATCGGCCGGACCCGTCTGCTGGCCGGACGAGGACGCGGAAGGGTCAGGCTGGACGCTCATGCGCGGAGCCTAGACCGGCGCACAACTTTACACAACGGCTCGTCTTGTAAAATGGAACACGTTCTGGTTCCGCGGTCACTCCTCCGGCTCGACCGGCGGTTCCGCGCCCTGCTCCTCGTCGCGCTCGGCCCACTCCAGCAGGGTCGAGATGTCGAAGACCGCGTCGTCGATCCCGGCGTGCAGGTCGCCGAGCTCGGCGAAGCGCGCGGGCATCGTCGCGATGGTGAAGTCGTCCGGCTCGCAGTCGTCGATGTCCTCCCAGTGGATCGGCGCGCTCACCGTCCCGATGGGGTTGCCGCGCACCGAGTACGCCGCCGCGATGGTGTGGTCGCGGGCGTTCTGGTTGTAGTCGACGAACAGGTCGTGCGGGTCGCGGTCCTTGCGCCACCAGGTGGTGGTCACCTCGTCGGAGCGGCGCTCGACCTCACGGGCGAAGGCGAGTGCGGCCCGGCGTACGTCCTTGAAGCCGTGGTCGGGCCGGATCCGCACGTAGATGTGCATGCCCTTGCCGCCGCTGGTCTTCGGGAACCCGGTCGCGCCGAGGTCGTCGAGCACCTCGTGGGCGACGTGCGCCACCCGCTGGACGGTCTCCCAGGTGCACAGCGGCCCGGGGTCGAGGTCGATGCGCCACTCGTCGGGCTTCTCGGTGTCGGCGCGACGGCTGTTCCACGGGTGGAACTCGACCGTGCTCATCTGCACCGCCCAGATCACCTGGGCCAGCTCGGTCACGCAGAGCTCGTCAGCCGTGCGGCTCCAGCGCGGGAAGAACACCCGCACCGTCTCCATCCACGGCGGCGCACCCTTGGGCAGCCGCTTCTGGTGCACCTTCTCCCCCGTCACGCCCGTCGGGAACCGGTGCAGCATGCACGGCCGCTCGCGCAGCGCGTTGACGATGCCGTCGCCGACGGAGAGGTAGTACTCGACCAGGTCGAGCTTGGTCTCGCCCCGCTCCGGGAAGTAGACGCGGTCGGGGTTGGAGACGCGCACGACCTTGTCGTCGACCTCGATCTCCACCGCCTCGGCCATCCGAGGAATCTATAGGGTCGGACTCCATGAAGGTCGATCTCACCGTGCTGGCCATCCCGGCGTACGTCGGCGCCATGGGAGCGGAGTACGCCTGGCAGCGACGGCACCCGGTCCCGAGCCGGCACCCGCGCAGGCGACTACCAGACCGCCGACACCCTCGCCAGCCTGTCGATGGGGCTGGGCAGCCTGGTCGCGCCGTACGTCACCAAGCGACTGCTCGACCCCGTCACACCGGGCGTCGGACGCTGGGCGAAGTGGCTGGTCGGTGGCGGTGCCGCAGCCGGCCTGGCCACCACGATCGGCGACGTCGTCGCGAAGCGGATGCGCGAGGGTGGTCTGCCCGAGGCCGGGACGGTGCCTCCGCGGGTGCAGGCGGTGCAGGACGAGCTCGCCGAGCTTCGGTTCGCCCCGCCCACCGAACCGACCCGCGACGGGCGCCGGATCCGGCGCCTCAGTCGGCTCCGCAAGGTGCACGGCGCCCTCGCGGTCAGCACGCTCACCTCCACGGGACTGACCGTGGCGACGACGTGGGCCGCGCAGACGAGCGGCAAGCGGCTCTTCGCCCGCAGCCCGCTCGACCTCGGCACCGGCAAGGCGGCCGTCGCGGCAGCCGTGCTGGGTTGGGACTTCCTCTACTACTGGAACCACCGCGCCAGCCACGAGAGCCGCTGGCTGTGGGCGGTCCACGTGGCCCACCACTCCAGTGAGCGCTACAACCTCTCCACGGCCTTGCGGCAGCCGGTCGCCGAGGGGGTGACGCTGAGCGTGCCGTACGGCGTCCTCGGGCTGCTGGGCGTGCGCCCCGCCCTCATCGAGCACGCCCGCGGCGTGAACCTGATCTACCAGTTCTGGATCCACACCGAGACGATCCGACGGCTCGGCCGCCTCGAGAGGGTGCTGAACACCCCGTCCCACCACCGGGTGCACCACGGCTCCAACCGGCGCTATCTCGACCGCAACCACGGCAGCATCCTGATCGTCTGGGACCGGCTCTTCGGCACCTTCGAGGAGGAGGACGAGGCGGTCGTCTACGGCCTGACCCGCAACATCGCGACCTTCAACCCGCTGCGCATCGCCACCCACGAGTGGCGCGACATCGCCCGCGACGTCGCCGACGCCGACACGTGGAGCGACCGGTGGTCGTACCTGCTGCGCGGTCCCGGGTGGGCCTACGACCGACGACCCTCCCCGGTGCGGGCGGCCTAGGGGCTCGTGACGCCCAGGGCTTCGAGCTGCTCGCGCAGCGCGTCGACCCCGTCGCGGTGGTGCCAGAGGACGGCGCGGCAGCCCGCAGGCCTGGGCGGCGTGCACGTTCTCGAGGGTGTCGTCGACGAACACCAGCTCGCGCAGCTCGACGCCGAGCTCGGTGGCGACGCGGTGGAAGAACTCCTCGTCGGGCTTGGCGGCGCCGATCTCGCAGGAGTAGAAGCAGCGGTCCAGCAGGTCGTCGTACCCCATCCGGGCGCGCATGTACGACGCCCGCAGGTCGTCCTGGTTCGTCGCCAGGTGACACCCGAACCCGGCCGAGCGCAGCTCGCGCACGAAGGAGCGCGCCGGCTCGACCGGCTCGATGGTGCCCCAGACCTCGCTGACCCGGTCGGCGTGCTCGGCCAGGCCACGCTCCTCGAGGGCCGCCGGCAGCTGTTCGGTCATCAGCGACCTTCCCGCGGGCCGCGTCCTCCATCTGCGGCAGCAGCAGGTCGAGCAGGGCCAGCGACTCCTCGTCGCCGATCGCCTGGCCGAGGAGCTCGAACCAGCTCGCCGGCACCTGCTGGAGCACGCCGTCGGCGTCCCAGAGGACCGCCGTCACCGCGGAACGCGCGCTCATCTCAGTCGGTGCCGTGCTCGCGGACGAAGTCGAGGATCTGCTGCGACAGCTCGGGGCGGCACACGATCAGGTCCGGCAGCAGCACGTCGTCCTGGTTGTAGACGAGCGGCGAGCCGTCGACGCGGCTGGTGAACAGCCCGGCCGCCCGGGCCACGACGACCGGGGCCGCGGAGTCCCACTCGTACTGGCCGCCGGCGTGCACGTAGGCGTCACTGACGTCGCGGACCACCGACATCACCTTGGCCCCGGCAGAGCCCATCGGGACCAGCTCGCCGTCGAGGTGCTCGACGAGCGCCTGCACGAACGCGGGCGGGCGGGTGCGGGAGGCGACGATGCGGGGACGGTCGGACGTCGAGGGCGGCACGACCGGCGGCTGACCCGTGTCGTAGGTGACGTCGAGCCCGGGCAGCGCCACCGCACCGGCGACCAGGTCGCCCTTCTCCCACAGGGCCACGTGCACCGCCCAGTCGTCGCGCGGCGGCTCGGAGAACTCACGGGTGCCGTCGAGCGGGTCGACGATCCAGACCCGGTCGCTGCTCGCAGGCGTCGACGGTCGTCCTTGCCCTCCTCGCTGAGCACCACGTCGTCGGGCCGCACCTCGCCGAGCAGCTTCATCAGCAGCTCGTGCGCCGCCTGGTCGCCCGCGTCCTTGAGCTCGCGACCCTCCAGTCCCTGCTGGCGGACCTGCAGCAGCAGGTGGCCCGCCTCGGTCGCGGCCCAGGCGGCCACCTGGTGGTCGTCGGCGTCGGGCGCGAGGGGCGTGCGGGGCGTCAGGTCGAGGTCGCTCACGAGCGCAAGCAGTAGTGGGGTAACGGGACGGTACCGGTCACCTGGGACTCCAAACTCCCGTACGCTTGTCGGTGTGGTTCGGGCCGGTTCTCCGGGATCGGCCTGAAGCGGGGGCGCTGAGCACATCGGTCCCGCTCGGTGCCGTAGGTGGGGATTCGCCCGGTCCGGCCGATTGATCCCCACTAGCATTGAACTCAGCAGCCACGACACCGAGAGACTCCACCCAGTGACCGACGACCAACAGACCAGCCCTCGAAGGGCCGCCCTCGCGGCCGCCCTCCGGCGTAGCGCCGTCCTCATCGTGGTGCTGGCGCTCACCGGAACCGCCCTGGGCGTGGCCGCGGGGCTCCGTCGCGCCGAGGACCACACGGCCCAGGCCTCCATCCTCGTCTCGCCGCTCGACGGCAACCCGTTCTACCCCAGCGGCCGCGGTGACGACCTGATCAACCTCGAGACCGAGGCACAGCTGATGCAGTCGGACTCGGTGGCCAACGCCGTGGCCGAGCGGATCGGTGACCCCGGGACCGCCTCCGACCTGCTCTCCGGCCTCGACGTGAGCGTCCCGGCCAACACCCAGATCCTGACGATCAACTACACCGGCGGATCCGACGCGGTCGCCGTAAGCGGGCCCAGGGCTTCGCCGAGGCCTATCTCGACTTCCGCAAGGCCCGCTCGGAGGCCGTCACGCGCGCGAAGACCGAGCGCATCCAGAACCAGATCAACAGCCAGGACAAGGCACTCTCCGCGCTGGTGGCCAAGGCCAACGCCGAGACCGTCCCGGCCCGGAAGAGCCTGCTCCAGGAGCAGATCAGCGGCGTCACCAGCCAGATCGGCCAGCTCCAGGCAGCGTTGGCCGAGCTGCAGACCGGCTCCGTCGACCCCGGGCAGGTCATCACGCCCGCCGCCATCGTCGGACGCAGCTCGCTGAAGGCGCTGCTCACCTACGCCCTGCTCGGCATGTTCGCCGGCCTCCTGCTCGCCCTGGGCATCGTCGTCATCCGGGCGCGCTCGGAGAACCGGATCCACCACGCCGACGACGTGGCCCCGTCGGGGCTGCCGCTGCTCGGCAGCGTCTCGATGGACGAGGTCCTCGACACCAACGAGGGCATCGTCCTGCTCGAGGACGGCGAGAGCCTCCAGATCGGCTCGCGGCCTCGCGGCCCTGCGGGTGGCGGTGCTCTCCGGAGACCGCCGTCGCCCGGTCCGCATCCTCTACTCCGCGGCAGCCGAGGCGGCCCGCTACCCGCGCACCGCCCTCGGACTGGCGTACGCCGCAGCGGCCTCCAACCTGCGCACCGTGGTGGTCGACGCGACCGGTGACGGCGGCGACATCACCAAGTTCCTCGGCCTGGACACCAAGCGCGGCTTCACCGACGTGCTCGCCGAGGACACCTCGGTGGCCCAGTCGCTGGTGCGGCTGACCGACCACCTGAGCATCGTGCCGTCGGGCAAGCCCGACCCGCGGGCCGACGACCTGCTCACCGGTCCGGGCATCAAGACCGTCTTCGACGAGCTGGGCAAGTCCTTCGACATCGTGGTCGTCGCCGCGGGTCCTCGCCGTACGCCCCAGGCACAGGCGCTGGCGATGGTCACCGACGTGACCGTCGTCGAGGCCGTGGAGAGCCAGTCCCGCCTCGGTGACCTGGTGGCCCTGGCCGATGACCCGAACGCCGCCCCCTCCGTGCTGGGCGTGGTGTTCGTCGGCCGGGCTCGTTCCCGGTCGCGCCGACACGCTGAGGCATGACCGAGGTCGACCGAGAGGTGGCTGACGACACCCGGCGGCACCTGACCCACGTCGCGAGGGGTGGTGCGCTCGGGCTCGTCGGAGCGGCCGTCACCGGGATCACCGGCTTCCTGCTGGTGCTGATCGTCACCAACCTGCTACGACACCCACGCCGCCGGGCGGTTCTTCACCGTCACGTCGGCGTTCCTGCTGCTCTCCTCGATCACCAGCCTGGGCACCGAGACCGGCCTGGGCCGGTTCATGCTCCGCTACGAGGCGCAGGACCGCCGCGGGGACATCCCGCCGACCATCCGCGCGGCCTTCCGTCCGACGATGATCTCCTCGGTCGTCATCGCGGTCCTCGTCATCGCGTTCGCCGGCCCGCTCGCCGACCTGATCGGCGTCGGGGGCGACGGTGGTGCCGAGAGCATGATCGTGTGTGCCCTCACCCTGCCGCTGGCCACCTGGCAGGCGCTGACCCTCGCCGGCACCCGGGCGTTCGGGCGGATGCGCGACACCGTGTTCGTCGACAAGATCGGCCGGCCGCTGGCCCAGCCGTTGCTGGTCCTGCTGGGCTCCCTGGTCGCGGCCAACCTGCTCGGCCTGACCATCGCCTGGTGTGTGCCGTACGCCGTGGCCGGGCTCGTCGCGGCAGCCATGTTCCGTCGATTCCTGCGCCGCCGCGGCACGATGGCGCACACCGAGCCCACCAAGAGCTACCGCGAGCTCAGGGCCGACTTCTGGCGGTTCACCTGGCCCAGGAGCATCACCCGGATCTCGCAGATGGCCATCCAGCGGATGGACATCATCCTGATCGCGGCGATGCAAGGGTCCCAAGGACGCCGCGATCTACACCGCCGCCACCCGGTTCGTGGCGCTCGGCCAGTTCGGCACCCAGGCGATCCAGCAGGTGCTGCAGCCGAAGTTCACGGCGCTGCTGGCCAACCGCGAGCACGAGAGCCTCAAGGAGGTCTACCAGATCTCCGCAGCGTGGAGCATGGCCGTCTCCTGGCCGATGTACGTCGGCGTGGCCGCGGCGCCGTTGGTCTACCTCAGCCTGTTCGGTCAGGAGTACGTCGACCAGGGCGTCGCCGTGGTGCTGCTGATGGCCGCCGCGCAGCTGTTCGCGGTCGCCACGGGGCCTTGCGACACCCTGCTGCTGATGTCGGGCCGGAGCGCGCTGAGCCTCGCCAACTCGCTGCTCGCCCTCGCCCTCGACATGGGCCTGTGCCTGCTGCTGATCCCGAAGATGGGCATCACCGGCGCTGCGCTGGCCTGGGCGATCGCCGTGATCGCGCGCTGCACCCTCGCGGTCATCCAGGTGCAGGTCACCATGAAGATCCTCAGCTTCGGTCGCGCCGCCGCCGTCGCGGCAGTCGCCAACGTGCTCTGCTTCGCGGTGCCGATCGTGGGCGTGGAGATCTTCGTCGACCTCAGCCTCCTCACCCTGATCCCCGTCGTGGCGGTCTGCTTCGGGCTCTACGCCCTGGCCCTGTGGTGGGGACGTCGCGTGCTGATGCTCGACGTGCTCCGCGGCCTGGTCCGCCGTCGCAACGACCCTCGTCACCGTCGCACCGAGGACGAGCTGGAGACCGACCTGTTCCCCGAGGCATCGGCGGACGGATGAGGCGTCGAACCGTCATGTTCGAGAGCTGGCGGGGCCTGTACGCCGACAGCCCGCGAGCCTTCTCCGAGCACCTCGCCGTCTCCGACCCGACGTGGCGACGTCTCTGGGTGACCACCGGGGAGAACCAGTTCCCCGCCGACGTACGCACCGTCCAGCGGCACAGCGCCGCCTACTTCAAGGACCTGGTGACCAGCGACGTGCTCGTCGCCAACGACATCATCTCCAAGCACCTCGTCAAGGGCCCACGGGTGCACTACGTGCAGATGTGGCACGGCACGCCGCTGAAGCTGCTCGGCCACGACGAGCGGGCGCACAGCTACACCGGCGCCGAGGCGCACCTGAAGCGGATGGTGCGCGACGTCGCCAAGTGGGACTACCTCGTCTCCACCGGCCCGGCGTGCACCGAGATGTTCCGCAGCGCCTTCGGTTTCGAGGGCGAGGTCTGGGAGACCGGCTACCCGCGCAACGACGTGCTGCGCGCGCCCGGTGCGGACAGCAGGCGCGAGGAGATCCGCCGTCAGCTCGGCATCGCCCCGGGTTCGCTCGCGGTGCTGCACGCCCCCACCTGGCGCGACGACGACAAGACCGACGAGGGCCGGTTCCGCCAGTCGGTGCTGCTCGACCCTGCGGTGCTGGCCGCGGCGCTGCCGGAGGGCTCCCGGCTGCTGCTGCGCCTGCACCGCAACGTGCGCGAGCGCCCGACCAGCCCCGGCAGCGACTTCGTGCTCGACGTCAGCGACCACCCGGACATCGCCGACCTCTACCTCGCCGCCGACGTGCTGGTCTCGGACTACTCCTCCGCGATCTACGACTTCGCCGTCACCGGCAAGCCGATCCTGCTGTTCGCGCCCGACCTCGACCGCTACCGCGACGACGTGCGCGGCATGTACTTCGACTACGAGGAATGGGCTCCCGGCCCGGTCTCGGCCACCCAGGAGGAGCTGGCCGCGAGCCTGGCCGACCTGGACGGGGTCGTGCGCGCGTTCGGCGATCGCTACCGCGCCTTCGTGGAGCGGTTCTGTCCCCACGAGGACGGCCACGCCAGCGAGCGGGTCGCCGACCGGTTGCGCTCAGCCCTGGGCTGACTCCCGGGACGCGCGCCAGCTCGGCGCGCGGCCCATCTGCTCGGCCAGCCGGGCGTCGTACGGCTCGAAGTAGCGCTCGAGGCGGTCGCGCAGCTCCGGCCGCATCGGCGTGCGGGGCTGGGCGTTCCACTGCTCGACCTTCGCCGGCTTCCAGGACGGCAGGCCGAGCCACGCGCGCAGCCGCTCGAACTCGCCGGCCGGGTCGGCGAAGAACACGTCGGCGTCGACGACGTACACCCGGTCACGGCCGAGCGCGTCGATGAACCGGTCGATCTGCTCGCTGTAGCGGCTGCGGGCCAGGTAGGAGTGGTGCCGGTGGTCGAAGCTGGCGTACGACGGGTCGGCGATCATCCGCTCGGCCTCCCCCGCGGTCCGCTGCTCCTCGAGGTCGATGGCCGCCTCGAACTCCTCGGTCTCGAAGCCCCGGTTGAGCTCGTGGCGGTGGGCGGAGTAGGCGCGCTCGACCGGCTCGCGCACCATCACGACCACGCGCACGTCCGGCAGGTCGCGCGCGATCCGCGACGCGGCCAGCGGGTGGAACAGGTAGTAGCCGCTGCTCTCGAAGGTCGCCGCGTGCGGCCCGTGCTTGCGCCGAGCCAGCCGGGCCAGCGGGAAGTTCCCGCGGTACCAGCGAGGTCCCTTGGCGTAGTTCACGTCGAAGTAGCCGATGCCCTTCGACACCGTGGGACGAGCCACCGAAGGGTGCTCGCTCAGCACGCGGTAGAGCGTCGTGGTGCCCGCTCGCTGGGCACCGAGGATGATGAACGACGGCTGCAGCCGCCACCGCGAGGTGAGGGTGCCCCAGCGCTCCAGCCAACGACGCAGCCACGCCATGAACCCGCGGAGAGGTGTGCGCGCGGACCCAGCGGGTCACCCGGCGCACGGGACTGCCGTCAGCCATGCGAGTGCCTCGGCCGGTGCGCCCAGCCAGGCGCACAGGGTCTCCAGCATCACCTCGGCCCGGTCGGCGATGGTCTCGCCGCGATGGCCCTCGGCCCCGACGAGGTAGCGGCAGGCGATGGCCGCGAGGTACGCCGCCGCCACGAGGTGCTCGTCGCTGCCCGGCTCCTCGGGGATGCCGGCCAGCTCGAGGCCGCGCACGATCGACCCCTGGTCGAAGCCCTGGGTGTGGGTGATCGTGTTGACGCCGTAGTGGCAGCGGTCCAGGCCCATCGGCACGCCGGTCTCGAAGCGCTCCCAGTCCCACAGCTGCAGCCGGCCGCGTCGCCGGCTCATGTTCCAGGGCGTCCAGTCGCCGTGCCACGCGCCGAACGGCAGCGGGCGGTCCTCGCTCGCCAGGCGGAGCTGCTCGAGCGCGTCGCCGAGCCGCAGGCGTACGTCGGCCGAGGCCAGCGACTTCTGCGCGGTCACCATCTGGTCCCACAGCTGGGAGTCCGTCAGCGGGCGGGCTGCCCTCGTCGAAGGCGGCCTCGAACAGGCGCATCTCCTCGACCGGGACGTCGAACTGTCGCTTGGGGCGCTGCCAGAAGGTGGTCTCCAGCGCCGTCATGGCGACGACGGTGGCGCCCTCCCAGGTGCCGAGGTGCAGCAGCCGGGGCACCTCGAGCTCGGCGGGCAGGTCGGCCTCGGCGAGGCGTTCCAGCGACCCGCGCCTCCCGGCGTACGAGCGCCTCGGTGACCTCGGTGTCGCCGATCTTCACGAACGCGAGGCTGCGTCCACGGGCGTCGAAGACCTGGAGCACCGGCTTGCGGTTGGCGCGGGCGGTGCCGAGGCCGAGGCTGAAGTCCACCTGCTCACCGAACACGTCGCTGAGGTAGCTCCGCATCGACCCGGCGCGCTCGGCCACGACGATGCGGTCGGGGAAGGCGGCGTCGGCACGAGCACGCAGCAGCGCGGAGACGCCGACCCGCTTGACGGTGTCGCGGTTGGACAGCGCCGCACTGAAGCGCAGCATCGCCCGGGCGGCCGCGGTCGGGTTGCCCACCGGCACGAGCAGCCTCGGCGCCGCCGCGTTGGGCAGCACCGCCAGCTCGATCTCGTCGCCGGACCGGCCCGGAGCACGGCCTGAGCCGCGACTCCGTCGAAGTCGCGGCTCAGGTGTGCCTGGCCAGAGTGCCTGGACGCTCGACACGTAGGTGTCGATCAGGCGCTCGTTCACTGGTCATCCCCCCGGGTTGGGCTCTGCCTGCCGGAGAGGTTCCGGATCAGAGCGTCGGCGTCTTCCGCAGCTCGGTCTTGAACTGGGTCTTCTTCGCGTCCGTGGACAGCGCCCAGTTGGCGGTGCTGTTCAGGTTGGAGTTGAAGTAGGTGAACGCCACGCCACCGCGAGCCTTGAGCTCATTGTATGTCTGCTGGATCCACGTCGGGTCGTCCTGTGCGGACTTGTCGGTGTACCCGGTCTCGGCGACGCCCCAGGCCATGTCGTGCGCCTTGGCCCAGGCGCTCGTCGGAGCGAAGTAGTCCTTGTCGAGGTTGCTGCGGGTGGTCTGGATCTTGCCGTTGGTCGGAGCGCCGTACCGGTTGTAGACGTCCAGGCCCAGCAGGTCGATCTTCGTGTTCTTGGGCATGATGTTGTCGAGCTTGTACTGCGCGTCACCGAAGAACTCGTGCCATCCGGTCAGCACGATCGAGTAGGCCACGTTCGGCGCGACGGAGCGGACGAGCGGCGCGAGCCGGGCCTGCATCGCCGTCCACTGCTTGATGTCGCCGTCACCCTCGGGCTCGTGGTGGAAGGCCAGCCACACGGGGCCGTCCAGCTGGCTCAGCTTGGTGGCGAGGTCACGGGCCCAGGCGTCGCCCTTGCCGGCGGCCATGTCGCCCCAGCTGTAGGGCAGCTTGAAGCTGATCCACGGGACCCGGCGGTCGGCGAGGTCGGTCTTGGCGGTCTTGACGGCCGAGGCCACCTGGCTGCCGCCCCAGTAGGTGCGGTGGACGCCGAGCTGCTGTCCCATCGAGGACTCCCAGCTCGTGGGGTCGGTGTTGGAGTTGTAGGCGCTGCCCAGCAGGGCGGCGCAGCCGGCGGGGATGCCGCGGGTGCTGTAGTTGCAGCCGTTGGTCAGCTTGCCGGCGACCCGGTCCGGGAGCGGGGTGGGGTAGCTCGGCGCCGAGCCGCCCGAGAGGACCTTGAGCACGCCGACGTTGTCGACGAGGAGGGCCTTCTTCTTGTTCAGGCGGGCCACGGCGAACCGGACGTTGAGCTGGGTCCCGGCGCGACGAGCGGTCGCGGCCATGGTGACCCGGTGCCAGGAGCGGTAGGCGCGGAACGCCTTCGCGGTGTTCTTGACGGCGCGGCCGTTGGCGGTCTCACGCAGCACCAGGCGGCCGTGCAGGCCGGGCTGGTTGGTGCGGACCAGGGCGGTGATGGTGTAGCGCTGGCCGGCCTTGACCGAGCGGGCCACGTTGGAGCGGCTGTTCAGGATCGCCGGGCCGCTGCGACGGTTGGTCAGCCTCATGGCGGAGCCGCCGTGGTAGCCGAGCTTGACGACGGTCGCCTTGGTGCGGGCGGTGCCGACTGCCCAGCCGGCGCGGCCGTGCTCGAAGCCGCCGTTGCTCATCGTCTGCTGGCGTGTTGGACGCGGCGCCGGACGGGGCGGCGACGAGCGCCAGTGAGGCGATCACCGGCATCACGGCGACTGTGGCCAGAATTTTCTTGGGTCGAGTGTGCATGAGAATCTCCGCGGGGGTAGAGGTTCGTTTTGTGGAGCCGAAGGGCCCTGCCGCCTCGCCCGAGCGCCGCGGAAATAGCCTGAACATGACTATAAGGGACTAAAACGGACATTTGGGCTGTTTCGGGAGAATCTCCGGACATCTCGCCCCACGTCGGCCCACGGCCCGCGTTCATCCGGGCAGGCAGCAGCGACCCCGCGACGCGTGGGCAGGCGTCAGCGGGGCGGGGTCACGCCCTAGGGGTCGGGCGGGTGGCCTTCGGGTCAGATCCCGTGGCCGCGCGAGTGCGCGATCTTCATCAGCCGCTCGGCCGAGACGAGGTGCAGGGCGACGGCGCCGGCGATGTAGGCGCGGCGCTCACGCGGGTTGAGGCGCACCGTGCGCCAGGCCTTGCCGAGCGCGGGCCGGGTCTGGCCGAGGGCGGCCATGGCGAAGGCCTGGCGGCCGTAGAGGCGGCCCAGGGCACGCGGGTCGTCGCGGAACGCCGGGTGCTTGGCCAGGTTGTAGTCGATCGCGTCGATGATGGTCTGCCACTTCTGGGAGAACATCGACTGACCCCAGAGGACCTTGACCAGCGGCTCCGCCACGACCGCGAACGGGCCGGCCTGGGCGGCGCGGATGATCCAGTCGAAGTCCTCGCCGTAGCTGCCCGGGATCTCCTCGTCGACCAGGCCGATCGGGCCGAGGAGGGCGTCGCGGCGCACCATCACCGTCGAGGGGTGGGCCTCCATCACCCGGTCGCGCAGCAGCTGCGCGAGGGTCATGTCCTCGGGTCGCGGGACGCGCGCGACCTGGCTGTCGGCGTACAGGACGATGATCCCGGTGACGGCGGTGAGCGCCGCGGGGTCTGCCTGGAGCGCCTCGACCTGGCGCTCGACCTTGGTCGGAGCCACTCGTCGTCGTCGTCGCAGAAGGCCACGAAGGGTGCGGAGCCGGCGGCGATGCCGGAGTTGCGCCCGCCGGCCAACCCGGGGGTGCGCACGTTGGTGGTCACCTTCACGGTGCGCGTCGGGCTGGTGCGGGCCACGGACTCGTCGGGGTCGCACTGGTCGAAGACGACGTGGCAGACGATCTCGCCGGCGTAGGTCTGGTTCCAGATCGCCTCGAGGGCGACGCGCAGCAGCTCGGGACGGTTGCGGGTCGCCACGACGACGTCCACCTGCGGCAGCTGGCCCTCGACGGCGCTCGTGCCGGTCGTCGCGGTCTGGGTCTGCTGGGTCATGCGGGCCCCACATCGTCTCGGTGCTGATCGGTCATCGGGAAGTGCATGGCGTGCTTCATCGCCGCCTCCGCAGGCGCGGCCGCCCGGGTCGCCACCCGGGCAGCGCTGCCATCAGGACGGCACCGACGGCCAGCCCGATCGCTGCTCCGGTGGTCACCGGGATCTCCGGCTGACGGCGTACGACGGCAGGCTCGCGCGTGCGGATCACCCTTCCGGCCGTGACCGGGGTGAGCAGGATCGTGGTGACCCCCTGCTCGAGCCGGTCACGGCTGGCCGTCGCCTGCGCCGCGGCGGCACGGCTGGTGCCCGGGCGGAGCTCGGCCAGCTGCTCGCGGAGCAGCTCGAGCGCCTGGTCGCGACGCTTGAGCAGGTAGTCGCGGCGGGTGACGAGGTAGGAGCGCGCCAGCGCCTCCGCCTCGGCCTGCGACGCCTGGCCGTCCTTGTTCTTGACCTCGATGCTGAGCACGGTCGTGTTGGGCGCCGCCGTGACCCGGACACGCTTCCTGAGCTCGTCGAGCGCGGCGGTGTCGCGGTTGCCCACGACGCGGCTCAGCGACTGGCGGGAGATGACCAGCGCGGCCTCGGTGTCGATGGTGACGTCGCCGGGCGACGAGGCGTCGGAGCCGGAGTCGGGCGAGAGGTAGACCGGCGGCTGGGCGAGCAGGATCGAGACCTTGGTGGACTTGTAGACGGGTGCCTGCGCGGCGACCGCCGCCACCGGCCACGGCGCCGACCAGCGTCAGCGCCAGCAGCAGCGGCCACCACGCGCGCAGCCGCGCGAGGGCGGGCACCATCAGCTGCGGCGAGCGGCGCCGGGCCGTGAGGACCTGCTCACGGGTGACCGCGCCGATGGCGATCATCACGGTCATCAGGGGCATGCCGAGGGTGTCGTAGACGACGAGCTGCAGGAAGAAGAACGCCAGCACGAAGGCACAGAGGGTCTCGGTCGTCGTACGACATCGCCAGCAGCGCGCCGCGGCGGCCACGAAGAACGACAGGAACAGGAACGCGCCGACGAGGCCCTCGCTGAAGATGACGCCCCAGATGTGTCCCTGCGTGCCGAGCGGGGGTACGCCGCACGCACTGCAGTCGGGCGTGGCCGCTCCGGCGATCGAGGCGAAGCTGCCCTGGACGTTGCGGGTGCTGCCGAAGCCGACGACCGGTGAGCCCTCGACGGTGCTGCTGACCGTCCGCGAGATCAGCTCGCTGCGGCGGTCGTTGCTGTGCTGGTGGGCGAGCCGCTCCTGGAAGACGGTGGCCAGCGGGCTGAGGAAGAACGCCGACGCGTGACGGCGACCGAGCACCAGCGCGGTGACGATGATCGGGCCCGGGCGGCCCTTGCGCAGCTGCAGCAGCACCACGCCGACGACGCCGAGGACGAGCGAGGCCCAGAGCCCGCGGTTGAGGGAGAAGATGATCGGGACCGTCGCGACGAGCAGGATCAGCGGGGCGACGATACTTCTGCCAGCGCCGGCCCTGGAAGAACCAGGCGACGATGAAGAACGGCAGCGAGAGCGAGAGGTTGCTCCCCCACGTGTTGGCGAACGGGAACGGCGCCTTGGGCCGCGCCTCGGGGTGCCCGAGGACGTTCTGGATGTCCGCCACCGCCGGATGGACGATCGACTGGACCAGGCTGTTGCCGCGCAGGCCGTGGGGCAGCAGCATCTCCATCGGCGAGGTGAACTCGAGGTGCGGGAGCGAGTACGCCGAGCAGGCCACCGAACGTGGTGACCACGAACATGAAGCCGAGCAGCTGGTAGAGCCAGCGCGACGGGCAGCTCGGACTCCTTGAGGTTGGCGACCCAGACCAGCGCGACCGTGGCGACGAGGTACCACGCCACCCGGTAGCCGAAGACGAGCAGCCGGGACGGGCCGCCGCCGGGCTCTGCGCCGGGGGCGTCGGCGAACAGCACGAAGACGCCGAGCGCCAGCCAGGCCAGGAACAGCACCCACGAGCGTGAAGCCGACGGGCAGCACCAGGCGACGCTTGCGCAGCAGCTGGTCGGCCATCACGACGGCCATCGCCATCGGCACGATCGCGCTCAGGCCGAAGGCCCACCAGAGCGGGAAGCCGAGGATGGTGAGGCTCAGCGGCCAGTGCGCCGGGAGCGTCCGGCGTCGGCGCGTGCGCCCTCGTGGCGTCGGCGCATCGACCACCGGGTCAGGTGCGACCAGAGTCCCCGTCAAGATTTCGCCTTCTCGCGTAGCAGCACGACCGGGTCAGCCTACGAGGTTCGTCCGACTGCCGGTGGAAAAGCCCATCTATACCCACCCGACGCACGAGTCAGGCCATCTGCGGCGCATTCATCGCCAATGCGTCTCCAGTGGGCTAGACCGTGCAAATGCCGCACAAGGGCCTGAACGGACTTGCTGCCTACACTTCGAATCGCCGTCCACGGGGGGTGGCAGAGGTACAGGTTCGGCAACCCAAGGAGCTCCAACATGCGACGACTCTGCGTCGTTCTGCTCACCTGCCTGGTGGCGATCGGCGGCCTGGCCCTGGCGCCGTGGTCGGCCAGCGCGGACAGCTACGGACCGGGCAGCCTGGTCAAGGACGTGCCCGTCGCGGGCACGCCGCAGGTGCTGGACGGCCGGGTGAGCTCCATCGCCCAGGTCGGCAACACCATGATCCTCGGCGGCACCTTCACCCAGGTGCGCAACAACGACTCGACCGACCGTCATCGCGCGGTCGCGGCTCGTCGCCTTCGACATGACCACCAAGCAGATCAGCACCACCTTCGCGCCGAACCCCAACGGTGACGTCGAGGTCCTGCTGCCCGCCCCGGACGGCAAGTCCGTCTACGTCGGCGGCTCCTACTCCTCCATCGCGGGTGCCGCGGTGAAGAACCTCGCCCAGGTCAACGTCGCCGACGGCTCGCTCGTCACGACGTTCAACCCGGCCACGGTCGACGGCCGGGTCCTGGACCTGCGCCTGTCCAACAACCGGCTCTGGATCGCCGGCGCGTTCACCCACGTCGCCGGTCACGCGCAGAAGGCCCTGGCCACGGTCAACGCCGACCACCGGCAAGTGGGACACCTACTTCAAGCAGGTCATCTCCGGCGTGCACAACGGCGGCACCACCACCGTCATGAAGATCGACATCAACTCCCAGGGCACGCGCCTGATCGCCCTCGGCAACTTCGACATGATCGACGGCTCCAAGCACCACCAGCTGCTGATGCTCGACCTGAGCGGCGCGACCACCTCGGCGACCGCCAACTGGCAGACCGCGTTCTACGAGACGGCCTGCTCGAAGTCCTTCAACACCTACATGCGCGACCTCGCCTTCTCCCCCGACGGGACCTTCTTCGTGGTCGCCACGACGGGTGCGTACGGCGGGGCCGGGATCGGCTGCGACAGCACCGCCCGCTTCGAGACCGGAGCCGTCGGCGCCGGCGTGAAGCCCTCGTGGGTCAACAACACCGGCGGCGACACGACGTACTCGGTGCTGATCACCAACAACGTCGTCTACACCGGTGGCCACGCCCGCTGGCAGAACAACCCGTTCGCGGCCGACAGCCCCGGCCAGGGCGCCGTCTCGCGGCCCGGCATCGCGGCCCTCGACCCGATCAACGGCCTGCCGCTGTCGCTGGAACCCCACGCGTGACCGTGGCGTCGGCGTCTTCGACTTCCTGATGAACCAGCAGGGCCTGTGGGTCGCCTCCGACACCACGCGGATCGGCGCCGACTACCTCCGCTCGCGGATCGCGCTGCTGCCCGTCGGCGGCACCACCTTCCCCGGCGTGAAGACGCCCTCGCTGCCCAACGACGTCTACCAGGTCAAGACCGGCACGGCCGGCATCGCCAAGCGCTCCTACACCGGCAGCGCCTTCGGCGACGGCCCAGCCCGTGTCGACGCACCGGCCTGACGACCGACAACATCCGCGGCGCGTTCATGCTCAACGGCTACCTCTACATCGCGTGGTCCGACGGCACCTTCGACCGTCGTACGTTCGACGGCACCACCTACGGCACGCCCGAGGCGGTCAACACCGGCAGCCAGCTGACCAACATGACCGACTGGGTCTCCGACATCCAGACGATGACCGGCCTGTTCTACGACTCCGGCCGGATCTACTTCACCAAGAGCGGTTCCTCGACGCTCTACTACCGCTACTTCACGCCGGAGTCCAAGGTCGTCGGCGCGCAGCGGCTCACCGCCAGCGCCAACGTGACCGGCATCGACTTCAGCCAGGTGCGCGGCATGTTCGTGGCCGGCGACAACCTGTACTGGTCGACCCCGTCCAACGACCTGCGCAAGATCGGCTGGGCCCAGGGCGCGCAGTCCGGCCGCCCGGTCGCCGGTGTCGCCACCGTGGTGTCGAGCCCGACCGTCGACGCCTACAACTGGGGCTCCCCGCGCGCACTGTTCCTGTTCCAGGACAAGGACGGCGACGGTCCCTCGACCGCACCGACCGCGGCGTACACCCAGTCGTGCACCAGCCTGAGCTGCACCTTCGACTCGAGCACCTCGACCGCCGGCACCGGCACCATCACCGGTCGCTCGTGGAACTTCGGCGACGGTACGACGAGCACCGACGCCAACCCGGCGCACGCGTTCTCGGCCACCGGGACCTACCAGGTCGCGCTCACCGTCACCTCGAGCAAGGGCCTGACCAACACGGTCACCAAGGCGGTCCAGGTCACGCGGGTCAACCAGAACCCGACCGCCGACTTCACCGTCGCCTGCAACCAGCTCACCTGCACCTTCGACGCGGCCGGCTCCAAGGACGCCGACGGCACGGTGGCGAGCTACCAGTGGGCCTTCGGTGACGGCACCACCGGCACCGGCAGCCCGGTCGACCACCCCTACGCCACGGCGGGCACCCGCGACGTCACCCTCACCGTCACCGACAACGAGGGCGGCACCGCGACCGTGACCAAGAGCGTCAAGGCCACCCAGGCCGGCGCCAGCTTCGTCGCGGCGACCAGCTCGGCCGGCAACCGCTGCGCCCACTCGGTGCAGATCCCGTCCGGCGTCCAGGCCGGCGACGCCCTGCTCCTGTTCCTGACCACGAACTCCTCGACGGCGACCGTCACCGCTCCGGCAGGCTGGACCCAGGTCCAGACGGCCACGGCCGACGGCCTGCTCGGCACGGTCTGGTCGCGCACCGCCACCGCCGGCGACGCCGGTTCGACCGTGACGGTGCCGACCTCGGCGATCGGTGAAGTCCGACATCACCGTGGCGGCGTACCGTCCCACCGCCGGGAGCACGCTCTCGGTCGCGACCAGCGCCCAGGCGACCAGCGCGTCGGCGGCCAACCAGCTGACGACCCCGCAGGTCAACGTGACCGACCCGTCGTCGTGGCTGGTCAGCTACTGGGGCGCGAAGTCCTCGGGCACGGTGGCGTTCACCACCCCGAACGGCCAGCAGGCACGGGCGGCCTCGGTCGGCACCGGCTCCGGCTCGATCAGCGGCGAGCTCACCGACTCCGGCCAGCCGGTGGCGATCGGCACCCGCGGAGGTATCACCGCGGACGCCGGCACCTCTACCTCGAGGGCGGCCATGTTCTCGGTGGTCCTGGTCGCTCAGTAGTCTGACTCCGGAAGCGAAGGGTGCGACTCATGAACGTGCAGAAGCGGAACATCCCGCAGCAGCGGCGCGCGGTCCGCGCCGGTGCAGGCCGAGGCGCGCCCCGATGCGATACTTCCGTCCGGGGGGATGCCAATGTCCGCACAGGCACAGGTGCCTGAGGTCGAGGTCGGCCCGTTCTGGGTCAACGACTCGCCGCGTGACGAGCTGGTCGAGCACGTCATCGACCTCTGCCTCGCCGCGACCGAGCGGCCCGTCTTCGCCTACGCCCTGCACGTCGGCGGGCTCAACTCCCGCCGCGAGCGCGACTTCGTCGTGGCGATGCGCCAGGCCGACGTGGTGTACGCCGACGGCGGTTCCGTGGTCTGGCTGGCCCAGCTCGCCGGTGGCAACCGGGTCGAGCGCGCACCCACGACCGACATCGGCTGGGAGGTCATGCGCGGCTTCGCCGCGAAGACCGGCCGCCTGCCGCGCGTCGCCCTGATCGGCGGTCCCGAGGGTCTCGCCGAGCGAGCCGGCAGCGTCCTCGCCGAGGCAGGCGCCGCCGAGATCGTCTACACCGACCACGGCTTCCACCAGCAGTGGGACGCCACCCTCGCCGAGCTGCGTGAGGTCTCGCCCGACATCACCGTCATCGGCCTCGGCGCACCACGCGAGATGGTCTGGAGCGAGCAGCACCGCGACGAGCTCCCGGCCGGCCTGGTGCTCACCTGCGGCGGCTGGTTCGGTCACCTCGTCGGCGACGAGAAGCGCGCTCCCGCGCCTGCTGCGTCGCTCCGGCCTGGAGTGGATCGCCCGGGTCGCCCAGGCGCCCCAGCGGCTGGGTCCGCGCTACGCGAAGGGCGCCGGTGCCACGGCGGTCCTCGCGCTGAGCACGCTGCAGCGTCGCTCGCCCTCCTCGAAGTCCTGACCGGTACAGGTCGACCACCGGGAACTGGTCCAGTCCACGAGTCCCCCCACGACTCCACAGAGGCAGGGAAAGTACCCCGTTCGACCTAGAATCTCCCGCAACGTCAACGCGCTCGCGTCCGCTTCCTGACGGGCCGGTGGCTGGTTTTGTCTCATCCCTCGAACCGGACTGGCGCCCACATGTCGATCAAGGCACTGACCTCTCCCGCGACACGCGTCGCTGCGGTCGTGCTGCTCTCCGGGTTGCTGGTCGTCGGCGGGGCCACGGCTCCGCACCCGGAGCCGACCGCCGTCGAGACCGTCGTGACAGCCGCGCCCGCGACGGCCGGGGCGGGACGCGGCGCCGAGTCGCGTGGCCCGGATGAACCAGGTTCCCGAGTCGCCGCAGAAGCGACTCGCGCTCCGGGTGCTCGACAACGGCTGTCCCTACAGTCGGCGCGGCATCCCGAAGTGCGGCGTGCTCCTGGGCGCGGCGTACGGCTCGAACACCGACCCGACGTCCTGGGAGCGGTCGATGGGTCACCGGCTCGGCGTACACCGCACCTACTGGGCCGCCGACGAGGTGCACGAGGCCGTGCTGACCGCGCGCGAGGACGTCGCCCACCAGCGGGTGCCGTGGATCAGCTTCAAGCTGCCCTACTCCTGGGCCGAGATGGCCGCCGGGCGCGGGGACGCCTGGGCCCGCGACGTGGCCAGCCGGCTCGCCAAGGTCGACGGCCCGGTCTGGGTGGCCTTCCACCACGAGCCCGAGG
Organism: uncultured Actinomycetota bacterium; assembly: GCA_963797505.1. GTDB lineage: Bacteria > Actinomycetota > Actinomycetes > Propionibacteriales > Nocardioidaceae > Marmoricola. Next base: position 186,862 of record CAWCQB010000039.1, read on the forward strand.
GCGACGGCCAGGACATCACGCAGTGGACCGCGATGCAGGAGCGGCTCGCGCCGATCGTGCGCTCGACCGCGCACAACGTCGCCTACACGATCATCCTGACCGGCTGGAACCAGTTCTACGGCCCCAAGGACTACTCCCTGAAGTCGCTGTGGCCGCGCGACACCAAGATCGACATGGTCGGCTTCGACGTCTACAACAGGTACGGCGCCGTCGCCTACGGCCGGACCATCACCGAACGCACCCGCTTCAAGAGCCCACTACTTCGGCAGGTTCGAGAAGTTCGCCGCGGAGCACCAGATGGCCTGGGGTCTCGCCGAGACCGGCAACACCGACGTCTCCGCGGGCGCGGAGCCGCGGTTCGTGCAGCACCTCTACAACGGGGTGCGCAAGCACGGCGGCGTCGCGGTGACCTACTTCAACTCGACGCTCAACAGCACCGCACCCTGGCGGCTGATCGGCGGCAAGGAGCAGCACTTCGCCGCCGAGCTGCGCACCACGCCGACTCTCTGATCAGCTGTTGTAGCGCTGCTGGGTGAGCTCGAGGCCGTCGGTGATCAGCGACTCGACGGCGTCGGCCGCCGTGTCGACCTGGAACGGCAGCTCCTTGCGCTCGGTCGAGGAGTATCCCGAGAGCACGAAGTCGGCCGGCGCCTGGCGGCCCGGCGGCCGGCCGATGCCGGCGCGGACCCGGTAGAAGTCACCGGTGCCGAGCGAGGAGCGCATCGACTTCAGCCCGTTGTGGCCGTTGTCGCCACCGCCCAGCTTGCTGCGCAGGGTGCCGAAGTCGATGTCGAGCTCGTCGTGGATCGCGATGATGTGGTCGGGCGGCACCTTGTAGAACGTGGCGAGGGCCTTCACCGGTCCCCCGGACTCGTTCATGTAGCAGCGCGCGCGCGCCAGCACGAGCCGCGGTCCTGGTGTGCCCGGCGCACCCAGGCGTCCCTCGACCACGTCGGCCCGGCCCGTCTTGTGCGAGCGCCAGCTGCCGCCGATGCGACGGGCCAGCTCCTCGACGACGAGGTAGCCCACGTTGTGGCGCGTGCCGGCGTACGTCGGGCCGGGGTTGCCCAGCCCGACGACCAGCCAGACGTCGTCGCTCGAGGAGCCGGTCAACTGACCCGGGCTCAGCTCTCGTCGGAGGAGTCGGCCGACTCGGCGGCCTCGCCCTCGGAGCTCTCCTCGCCCTCGGCAGCCTCAGCGGCCTCGGCGGCCTCTTCCTCGTCGGAGAGGTCGTGCTCGATGCCGGCCTCGGCCTCGGCCTCTTCGAGCTCGGCCTCGATCTCCTCGGCGGTGGGCGCGTGGACCACGTTGACCACGAGGGCCTCGTCGTCGGTGAGCAGCAGCGAGCCCTCGGGCAGCTGGAGGTCCTTGGCCAGCACGTGGAAGCCGGCCTCGGCGTCCTCGACGGAGACCTCGATGTACTCGGGGATGTTGGTGGCCTCGGCCTCGACGGAGACCGTGTTCAGCTCGGTCACGGTCATCGCGTCCGGCTTGGACTCGCCGACGACGTAGATGCGCACCTCGACGGTGACCTTCTCGCCCTTCTTCACCTCGACGAAGTCGATGTGCTCGAGGAAGCCCTTGATCGGGTCGGCCTGGACCTGCTTGGTCAGCGCGATCACGGTCTTGCCCTCGACGGTGATGTAGAGCAGCGCGTTGGTGCCGCCGTGCTTGAGCGCCATCATCGTGTCGTGGCCCGGCAGGGTGATGTGCTGCGGGTCGTTGCCGTGGCCGTAGATGACCGCGGGCACCTTGTCGGCGCGGCGGATCCGGCGGGCGGCGCCCTTGCCGAACTCGGTGCGGGTCTCGGCGTTGATCTTCAGGTCTTCAGCCATGCTCTGTGTGCTCCTCGTGATGCTTCATGTACGTCGTCAGTGGTTGCCCCAGGGCCGGAGACGACACATGCACCGCACTCCAGACGGGCGCGGTGCATGAAGTACCTGCATCCGGCCACGTCGATCACGGAGGTGAGTCCCTCGCCGAGGCAACTTCCCGATCCTAACGAACGCGACTGTGCTGTGGCTAATCGCGGGCGTTCAGGCCGCGGCTCACGGTCGCTTGTAGTTGGGACGAGCGCGGTTGTCGTCGGCTCACGGGTTCGCTGTGGACGCCGACAGGGCGGAGCCGCCCTCCCCCGCTGCGCTCCTCCGGTGCATTCCACCCGGTCGGCTCGCGATGCCGTTCGGGCCACTAGGCATGCCCGTCGAACATGCGACGTCACCGATGCCGTCCTCGAAGACTTCCTTGATCGCGCGCGAGATGAGCGGGGCGATGGAGAGGCAGGTGAGCTTGTCGAACTCGCGCTCCGGGGCCAGCGGGAGGGTGTTGGTGACGATGATCTCGGTGGCCGGGGAGTTCTTCAGGCGGTCGACCGCGGGGTCGGAGAGGATCGCGTGGGTCGCGGCGATGATCACGCCCGCGGCGCCGTCGGCCATCAGGGCCTCGGCCGCCTTCACGATGGTGCCGCCGGTGTCGATCATGTCGTCGACCAGCACGCACATCCGGCCGTCGACCTGGCCGACGACGCGGTTGGCGACGGTCTCGTTGGGGCGGTCCTCGCGACGGGTCTTGTGGATGAAGGCCAGGGGTACGCCGCCGAGGCGGGCCGACCAGCGCTCGGCGACCTTGATCCGGCCGGCGTCCGGGGAGACCACGGCGAGCCGCTGGTCGCCGTACTTCTTCTTGACGTGGTCGGCGAGGATCGGCAGCGCCATCAGGTGGTCGACCGGGCCGTCGAAGAAGCCCTGGATCTGGTCGGCGTGCAGGTCGACGGTGATCAGCCGGTCGGCGCCGGCGGTCTTGAACAGGTCGGCCATCAGGCGCGCCGAGATGGGCTCGCGGCCGCGGTGCTTCTTGTCCTGACGGGCGTAGCCGTAGAACGGCAGCACCACGGTGATCCGCTTCGCCGAGGCGCGCTTGAGCGCGTCGACCATGATCAGGTGCTCCATGATCCACTCGTTGACCGGAGCCGTGTGGCTCTGGATCACGAAGGCGTCGCAGCCGCGCACCGACTCCTCGTAGCGGACGTAGATCTCGGAGTTGGCGAACTCGTAGGCCGAGGTGGGCACCAGTCCGGAACCGAGGTCCTCGGCCACCTCCTCGGCGAGCTCGGGGTGTGCCCGGCCACTGAAAAGCATGAGGTTCTTCTCGGTGGTCTTCTTGTATCCAGTCACGCTGTCTGGCTCCCCGGTGGTGCTGGTGGCACGGTTACGAGTCGATTGTCACCCACGGTCCGTCCCGGACGGAACAGCGGGTCGGGCTCCGGGCGTCGTGTCGCGATCAGGACTCGTTCGCCTCGTCGGCTGCCTTGGCCTGGTCGGTGCCCGGCGCGCTTGCGTTGGGCCCAGCCCTCGATGTTGCGCTGGGGTCCTGCGCTGACGGCCAGGGCACCGGGTGGCACGTCCTCGCGGATCACGCTGCCGGCACCCGTGCCCGCGCCGTCGCCGATGTGCACGGGCGCGACGAAGGTGTTGTTGCTGGCCGTGCGCGCGTGCCGGCCGATGACGGTGCGGTGCTTCTGCTGGCCGTCGTAGTTGGCGAAGATCGTGCCGGCGCCGACGTTGGTGCCCTCGCCGATCTCCGCGTCGCCGACGTAGGAGAGGTGCGGGACCTTGGCACGGTCGCCGATCTTCGCGTTCTTGGTCTCCACGAAGCCGCCGATCTTGCCCTCGACGCCGAGCTCGGTGCCGGGGCGCAGGTAGCTGAACGGACCGACGTTGGCGCCGGCGCCGATGACGGCGAGCTCGCCGTGCGTGCGTACGACGCGGGCGCCGGCGCCCACCTCGACGTCCTTGAGCGTGCTGTCCGGGCCGATGACCGCGTCCTCCGCGACCACGGTGGCGCCGAGGAGCTGGACGCCGGGCAGGATCGTGACGTCCGCGTCGAGCTTCACGTCGACGTCGATCCAGGTGGTGTCCGGGTCGATGATCGTGACGCCGTCCTGCATCCAGCGGGTGAGGATGCGGCGGTTCTTCTCCTTGGCCAGGGAGGCGAGCTGGGCCCGGTCGTTGGCGCCCTCGGTCTGGAGCACGTCGTCGATCGCGAACGCGCCCACGCCGAGACCGTCCTCGCGGGCGAGCGCGACCGTGTCGGTCAGGTAGTACTCCCCCTTGGCGTTGTCGTTGCTCAGCCGCGGCAGCGCCGTGTCGAGGAACTCCGCGTCGAAGGCGAGGATGCCGCTGTTGATCTCGCTGACCGCGGCCTGCTCGTCGGTGGCGTCCTTCTGCTCGACGATCCCGGTGACCTCGCCCGCGTCGTCACGGAGCACCCGGCCGTAGCCGAACGGGTCGGCCACGATCCCGGACAGGATGCTGACCGCTCGGCCGGCGGAGACGTGGTCCTCGGCGAAGGCGCGGAGGCTCTCCCCCTCGAGGAGCGGCGTGTCGCCGTACGCCACGAGGACGGTGCCGGTGCGGTCGCTCGCGTCGAGCGACTCCCAGGCGATGCGTACGGCGTGGCCGGTGCCGTCCTGGGTCTCCTGGACCGCGAGCACCGCGTCGGGCACCAGCTCCTGGATGTGCGGCCCGACCTGCTCGCGCTGGTGGCCGACGACCGCGACCACCCGGTGCGGCTCGAGGACGGAGACCGCCTCGAGGACGTGGCCGATCATGCTGCGCCCGGCGATCGGGTGCAGCACCTTCATGGTCTTGGACTTCATCCGGGTGCCCCCGCCGGCGGCGAGGACGATCACGGTGATGCTCGTGGTGCTCACGCTCCCCGGGTAGGAGTCGAACCTACGTCGCTTGTCCTGATTCAAAGTCAGGCGGGCCCTGCCGGCAGACCAACCGGGGAATGAAGTTGTGCAGCGTCGGCGATAGGCGGGACTCCTCTCAGGCCCGGCAGACCAACCGGGGAATGACGGGTGCGACTCTACTTCCGCGGCCGCTGCGTCATACGTAATGGCTGCTATGGCGACCGGTTCGTATGACGTTGCGCGGGACGTCATACGAGTTGGCTCCTATAGCGACCAGTTCGTATGACGTCCGGGGCCGACCTCAGGCGCCGGCGGCTCGGGGGTCGTCGCTGAAGTCGTGTACGCCGAAGTCGACCGTGCGCTTGGCGTTGGCGATCGACGAGACCACCACTGCTCCGAGCCGACCCTGGCGGTCGAAGATCGTCGCGGTGCCGACCGCGATGCCCTCGCTGCTGACCCGGTCGGTGGCCGCGAGCCCGATCTCGAGGCTGACCGGGGTGCGGGCGAGGGTCAGGGTGATGTCGGTGTTGATCTGCTCGACGCCGTTGCTGCCCCAGTTGGTGACCATGCTCGCGGCGTCGGCGATGCTCGCGGCGGCCACGAAGGGTGACGGACTCTCCTCGGGGATCACCGGCATCCCGGTCTGCCAGGTCATCTTGCGGTCGCCGTTCTGGTGCTCGGCGAACGAGGTCGACCAGCCGATGCGTTCGCTGCTGAACAGGGGCACGCGTGGCTGGTCGGAGACGGGTGCGAGCTCCAGCGGCGGCGGGTCGAAGGTCGTCTCGGGCTCCCAGACCTCACCGGGCGCGGGCTCGCTGGGCCGGAGGAACAGCCCGCTGGCGCGCGCGACGGGCTCGCCGTCCTGCTCGATGACGGCGTCGATCAGGCACAGCCGACGCCCTTCGCGGACCACGACGGTGCGCAGCGTGGCACGGCTGCATCCGGGCGGCGCGGAACAGGTCGACGGTGTAGCGCGCCGGCCGCAGGTCGGTGCGACCGGTCTCGGCCACGGCCCGTTCGAGGGACCGGGCGAGGGCGCCGCTGAGCGCCACGCCGTGCACCTGGTCGTCGCTCCACAGGCTGCAGGCGAGCTGCGTGGGAACGAGGACGTCCCCGTCGCCGCGGGTGAAGAACGACAGGTCCATGAGGGGATTCTTCCCGATGCCCCGTTCGTCCCCTCCCCCGGCCCGGCGTACCGGTGTGGCGCATCCCGCCTGCCGCGCAGGCTCCTCCACTATGGGTTCGGACGATGGGAGCACCCCTGATGGAGACCGTCGAGCTGCGCGTGCACGGAGTGCACGGAACCTCGCCCGCCACCATGCTCGGCGTCGCCGACGGCGAGGTGGGCCAGGTGGCCGGCGACGGCCTCACCGGCATCTACCGCACCAAGGACGGCACGGTCCCCTACCGCACGCTCGAGGACACGTCGGTCAGCGTCGAGGCGTACTCCTGGGGTGCCCTCACCTCCGGCGTGCAGGGCTTCTTCGGCTGGGTGAAGCGCGCCCTGTGGTTGATCCTGCTGCCCTTCGCGCTGGTGAACCTCGCCTACTGGGCCCGGCTCGAGCTCGGCCGGGGCAGCGGGCAGGCCCAGTGGGGTGCCCGCGCCGTACGCGTCTCCGGCCTGCTGCTCACCGTGTTCTTCGTGCTCACCCCGTGCGTGGTCGCCATCGACATGGGGGCCTGGCAGTGCTTCCGGTACGGCGTCCCCGGGTGCTCGGCCCTCCCGGGCTGGCTGAACTTCCTCGGCGGGCTGGACCCCGGCCAGCGGATCGCCGTGGCCACGGTCGTCCCGATGGCGCTCGTCGCCGTGCTGTGGTGGCTGTCGAAGACCTCGATCAGCCGCTACGAGAGCGTGGTCGCGGCCGAGTCCCACCCGTCGGCGCCCACCACCGACGGGGCCGAGCGGCCGGTGCTGCTCCACCCGCACCTCTGGGACGGCAGCGAGCGCACGCTGCGGCTGCAACGCTTCCACCTGGCCGCGGCGGTCGCGATCGTCGTGGCGTTCACCGGGATCCACCTGCTGCGCGCGGGCTGGGGCAGCCTCACCTTCTGGTCCGGCGGCCGGGCTCGGGCTGTGCGTCATGGTGGCCACGCTGATCATGGCCGTCTGCGTCGTCGGGGTCTGCGCCAACCACCCCAAGGACGTCGACTGGAGCGGGGCGTACGGCGAGCCGAACCTCGTCGACCTGCTCGGCCAGCGACTCGGCCCGCGCTTCGACAAGGGCATCGCCCTCGCCGCGGTGGCGACGTACCTGCTCCACCTGCTCGTGCTCTGGACCCTGAGCGCCGCGCCGCACCAGCACCTCGACGAGTCGATCGACTACACGTGGCGCAACGTCTGGTTCATCTCGATCTTCCTGCTGCTCACCGTGCTGCACCTGAGCGTGTTCACCGGGGGCCGGATGGGTGGACGCACGGCGACCGCCATCGCGCTGTCCCCGTTGGTGATCGTCGTCGTCGTGCAGACCCTGCGCGTCGCCGGCCTCTACGACAGCAGCAACGCGTGGTTCATCCTGGCTGCTGCCCTGGTCGCGGTCGGCTTCTGGGGGTTGCTCGCGTACTGGCAGTACCACGGCTCGCCCCCGAACGACGACAAGGCCTGGCGCGGTGCCGGCGCCTCGGTCCTGCTCGCCACGGCCGCGTGGGTGGCGCTGCTGTTCACCTCCAGCACCGTCGTCGCGGCGGCGAACTTCCTCAACGGCTCCGACCACGGCGTCGGCGACCTCGTCAGCCAGGTGGAGGTCCCGGACAAGAGCGAGCCCGCGCCGACGATGCTCGACCTGACCAGCAAGCAGAGCACCGACGACTTCGTGGCCACCGGCGACATCACCCTGCGCGGCGCCCGCGTGGCCCTCCAGGGCAGCACGGTCACGGTGAGCTCGGGGACCATCGAGATGAAGGGGCTCTCCCTCAAGGTCAAGCCCGACTACGCCGGCGGCGTCCGCGCCTTCACCGAGGGCCGGGGACGGACCGTGCTGCGCGAGAGCTCCTCGCTGACCATCCCGGTGCGCACGCTCACGCTGGCCGACAGCTGTCTCGGAGTCGGTGCGCGGAGCCTGCACCCCCGAGGACCAGGACAACCAGTTCCGGCCGGCCGGCGTGATGACCCTGCCCGCCGGGACGCGGCCTGTTCACGCTCACCCTCGGCAAGGGCGTCGTCCTCGACCCGAGCGACAAGCCCGAGGTGCCGCTGGCGGTCCCGCAGGTGCTGATCTGGACCGCGATCGGCCAGCTGCTGTGGCTGCTGCTGGTGGTCGTCTTCCTCGGGTTGTGCCTGCGCCGGTTCGGGACGTACGTCGGGTCGGTGATCGAGGAGCACTACGCCGAGGACGCGGGCTGGCTGGAGAAGATCGCCCCTCGCGACCGGGCTCGGTGCGTCGCGGCCCGTCGTACGGCGGCCCTGGCCCATCGGGCCGAGACCTTCCTCGACGTCGTCGGCGCCATCACCGCACCCGTCGCGCTGATCATCATCGTCACCTCGATGTGCGGCGTCCCGCCGTGGGAGCTGCCCGGCTTCGGCTGGACCCGCTCGGTCGCGACCGCGTCGATGTGGCTGGTCGTCGGCATGTCCGCCGGGCTGATCGCCCTCGGCTCGCAGATCCGGCGCTCGGAGAAGGCCCGCAAGGCCGTCGGCGTCATCTGGGACCTGACCACCTTCTGGCCGCGCGCGGCGCACCCGCTCGCGCCGCCCTGCTACGCCGAGCGGGTGATCCCGGAGCTGCTGATCCGCTCCCGCTGGGCGCTGGACCGGCACGGCGAGGTGCAGCACTCCCAGAACCAGCTGATCCTGTCCGGCCACAGCCAGGGCTCGCTGATCGTGCTGGCCACGGCCAGCCGGTTGGACCACGAGGAGCTCGCCCGCACGCGGATGATCACCTACGGCAGCCAGATCCGCGCGCTCTACGGCCGGATCTTCCCGCGGGTCTTCGGCCCGGCGTACGTCGGCAACGCACCGACGACCGGCCAGCCCCTGCTGAGCAGCCCGGTACCCGACCTGCCGAGGACCGACGGCGTTCTCGGCCCCGAGGACGACCCGTCGATCCCGATCGGGAGCACCTTCCGCGGACGACTCTCGTCGGCCGGCGGCGCGTGGGTGAACCTGTTCCGTCGTACGGACCCGATCGGCTGGCGCGTCTTCTCCGACCGCGACAGCGAGTTCGACCTGCCGGTCCCCGAGGTCCCGGCCGACGGCGTCGGCGACCCGGGCCCCCGGATGATGGGCCACAGCGGCTACCAGCACTCGCAGGTCTACCGCGAGCAGGTGGCCGAGTGGACCCACGAGACTCCCGTCCACGACCCTGCCGGCACCGTGAAGGTGCCGTCCCTCCCGCCCGTCTGACGCGTTGGTGCAACTCGTCGGCGCACGCAACGGCTGTCGCCGTCGAGCGGGTAGTGCGCACCGGTTCGTCACAACCCGGAGGTGGCCGGAGCGGGAAGTGCACACCCGCTCGTCACAACCCGCAGGTGGCCGGAGCGGGAAGTGCACACCGGTTCGTCACAACCCGCAGACGGCCCGAGCGGGAAGTGCACACCCGCTCGTCACAACCCGCAGATGGCCAGAGCGGGAAGTGCACACCGCGCTCGTCACAACCGCGTTCAGACGTGCGCTCGAATCAGCGCAGCCCGGCGAGCGACGACGAACACCCGCCGGAACGGCAGTACGACGGCACCGTCGCGGTCGGGGTAGGCCTCGCGCAGGCGGCGCTTGAACTCCTCCTCGAAGGCCGGGCGCAGGTCGTCGGGCAGGGCCTGCAGGGTCGGGCGGGCGCCGGTGCCGCTGACCCAGGTGAACACGGGGTCCTCGCCGTGCAGGACGTGCAGGTAGGTGGTCTCCCACGCATCGACCTCGCAGCCGAGCCCGCGGAGCACGTCGAGGTAGCGAGCCGCGTCGTGGGCGTCGGGGGTGGCGACGCCGGCGGTGTGCTCGGCGTACGGCGCCTCGGCGGCCAGCTCGCGGCGGATCGTGTGGCTGGGCTCCTCGAAGTTGCCGGGCACCTGGAAGGCCAGCCAGCCTCCGGGCGCGACGGCCTCGACGAGTCCGGGCAGCAGGTCGAGGTGGCCGGGGACCCATTGGAGCGCGGCGTTGGAGAGGAGTACGTCGACCGGCTCGGCGGGTGCCCACGAGGCGATGTCGCCGACCGTGAACGACACTCCCTCGCCGACCGGCGCGGCGGCGATCATCTCGCTGCTCGAGTCGACGCCGAGGATCTGCGCCTGCGGCCACCGGCGGGCCAGCAGCACGGTGAGGTTGCCGGCGCCGCAGCCCAGGTCGACGACCCGGCGAGGTGCCTCGGCATCGATCCGGGCGACCAGCTCGAGGAACGGTCGGCCGCGCTCGTCGGCGAAGGTGAGGTAGCGATCCGGGTCCCAGCTGTGCGCCATCCGCCGAGGTTATCTCGATGTCAAGAATCTTGTCCCGCTAGCATTCGGGCATGGAGCGCGACGAGGTCGACGAGCTGGTCGAGGCCTGGCACCGCGAACGCGCCGATCTCGACCTCGCCCCGGTCGAGGTGTTCAGCCGGGTGGGCCGGCTGGCCCGGCTGCTCGACAAGGCCCGGCGCGACGCCTTCACCGCCCACTCGATCGAGACGTGGGAGTTCGACGTGCTCGCCGCGCTGCGCCGGGCGGGCAAGCCCTACCAGCTCACCCCGGGCGCGCTGCTGCGCCAGACGATGGTCACCAGCGGCACCATGACCAACCGGGTCGACCGGCTCGCCCAGCGTGGCTTCGTGGAGCGCTCCCCCGACCCCCGCGACCGGCGCGGCGTGCTCGTCACGCTGACCACCGCCGGCAAGCGCACCGTCGACGGCGCCTTCGAGTCGCTGCTCGCCAGCGAGCGCGAGCTGCTCGGCCACCTCTCCGACGACGACCACGCCCAGCTCGCCGCGCTGCTCAAGCGGCTGATGGTCCCGCTCAGCTGAGCACGGATCACTCGAGGACGGCGGCGGCCTCGAGCCACTCGCCCTCGAGCTCGTCCTTCTCGGCGGCCAGCTGCTGCAGCTCGGCGGAGAGCACCGCCAGCTTCTCGTGGTCGCTCGCGTTGGCCGCCAGCTCGTCGTGCAGCTCGGCCTCGCGTACGGCGATCCGCTGCAGCTGCTTGTCGATCCGGTCGATGGTCTTGCGGGCAGCCCGCTCCCCCGCGGAGCCGGACCGCGACCGCCCGACCGGCTGCTTGGATCTGCGCCGGTGCGGCCTGCAGCTCGCGCCGACGACGTCTCGAGGTACTCGTCGACCCCCCTCGGCAGCATGCTGATCTGGCCGTCGCCCATCAGCGCCCAGATCGAGTCGGTGACCCGCTCGAGGAAGTAGCGGTCGTGCGACACCACCACCAGCGTGCCCGGCCACGAGTCGAGGAAGTCCTCGACCACGTTGAGGGTGTCGATGTCGAGGTCGTTGGTCGGCTCGTCGAGGAGCAGCACGTTGGGCTCGGACAGCAGCAGCCGCAGCAGCTGGAACCGGCGACGCTCACCACCGGACAGGTCACCCAGCCGCGCGGTCAGCTTGTCGCCGGTGAACCCGAAGCGCTCCAGCATCGAGGACGCCGAGACGTCCTTGCCGGTGGCCATCCGGGTCACCCGCTGGATGTCCTCGATGGTGGCCAGCACCCGCGCCTCGGGGTTGTCGACCGGGACGTGCTGGGTGAGGTGCTCCAGCGCGACGGTCCGGCCGAGGCGCACGCGTCCGACGTCGGGCGACAGCGTCCCGGCGACGAGACCGAGCACCGAGCTCTTGCCGGCGCCGTTGACCCCGACGATCCCGACGCGGTCGCCGGGTCCGAGCCGCCAGGTCGCGTGCGAGAGCAGCTGCCGCTCACCACGGGTGAGGTCGACGTCCTCGACGTCGATCACGTCCTTGCCGAGCCGCTGGGTGGCGAACTTCTGCAGCTCCATCCGGTCCCGCGGCGGCGGCACGTCCTCGATCAGCTCGTTCGCGGCGTCGATGCGGAACTTCGGCTTCGACGTACGCGCCGGCGGACCGCGCCGCAGCCAGGCCAGCTCCTTGCGGGCGAGGTTCTGCCGCCGCGACTCCGAGGCGGAGGCCTGCCGCTGGCGCTCGGCCTTGGCGAGCACGAACGCGGCGTACCCGCCGTCGTAGGCGTCGACCACCCCCGCGCCGTTCGCCGCCGGGTGGACCTCCCAGGTGCGTTCGCAGACCTCGTCGAGGAACCAGCGGTCGTGGGTGACCACCACCAGCGCAGACGTACGACGGACCAGGTGCTCGGCGAGCCAGGCCACCGCCTCCACGTCGAGGTGGTTGGTCGGCTCGTCGAGGATCAGCAGGTCGTCGTCGGCCAGCAGCAACCGCGCCAGCGAGCAGCGCCGGCGCTCGCCGCCGGAGAGCCCGTGGATCTCGCGGTCGAGCGCGACCCCGGCGAGCAGCACCTCGACCACCTCGCGCATGCGGGCGTCGGCGGCCCACTCGTGGTCGTCCATGCCGCCGAGCACGACCTCGCGGACGGTGTGGGTGTCGTCGAGCAGGTCGCGCTGGTCGAGGTAGCCGATGTGCAGCCCCCGGTTCCTCGAGACCCGCCCGCTGTCCGGCACCTCGCGTCCGGCCATCAGGTTCAGCAGCGTGGTCTTGCCGTCGCCGTTGCGGCCGACGATGCCGATCCGCTCGCCCTCCCCGACGCCGAGGCTGACCTCGTCGAGCAGGATGCGCACGCCGTAGGACTTGGTGACCTTCTCCAGGTTCAGCAGGTTCGGGCAGCCATTACGACGTACTCCACGACGTGGGCGCCCGGCGACCGGACCGGTGGCGACGTGCACGACCTCGAAGCCCGGCCTCGAGCAGGGCAGATCGCGAGTCCAGCGCGTCCTCCTGCGACGCGACGATGCCGAGGATCGTCGGGCCGGACCCGGAGAGCATCACCTTCGCGTCGCAGTGCGCCTGCACCAGCGCGATCCGTTCGGCGAGCTCGGGTCGCAGGCTCAGCGCGGCGTCCTCGAGGTCGTTGCGCATCGACGTCGCGAGCCCGTCGGGGTCGCCGACCTCGAGCGCGCCGATCAGCGCGGCCGGATCGGCGACGTGGGCGGTCGGCTCGAGGTCGGGCTGGAGCCGGTCGAACTCCCGGTAGACCTCAGGCGTGGAGAGGCCCTCGTCGCTGGGCACCACCACCCACCAGTACGAGCCCGTGGTCGGGCAGCGGGGTCACCAGCTCGCCGTGGCCGAGGCCGTGCGCGCTCCCGCCGATCAGCGCGAACGGCACGTCGCTGCCCAGCTCGCCGGCGATGGCGAGCAGGTCCTCGTCGGTGGTGCGGAGGTCCCAGAGCCGGTCGAGCGCGACCAGGGTCGCCGCGGCGTCGGCACTGCCTCCGGCGAGTCCGCCCGGCGACCGGGATGCCCTTGTGGATCTCGATGTCGGCAGCGAGGTCGAGGCCGTGGTGGGCGACGAGCGCGCGGCCGGCGCGCAGGGCGATGTTGGACTCGTCGAGGGGTACGACGGAGACGTCGACCTCGCCGATCGGATGCACCGAGACGGCCCACTCCTCGGCGTCGGAGACGCGCACGTCGTCGTACAGGCTGATCGCCTGGTAGACGGTGTTCAGCGGGTGGTAGCCGTCCTCGCGCGGACGGCCGACGATCAGCGCGAGGTTGACCTTGGCCGGTGCGCGGACGGTGACGCTCATGCGAGGGCCTCCGCGATCCGCACGAAGTCGGCCAGCCGCAGCTGCTCACCGCGCGTCATCGGGTCGATCCCGGCCGCGGCCAGGGCAGCCTCGGACGCCTCGGCCGAGCCGGCGAGGCCGCGAAGGGCGGGCCGCAGCGCCTTGCGCCGCTGGGCGAACGCCGCGTCGATGACGGCGAACACCTGCTCGCGCGTGACGGCGGTGGTGGGCGGCTCCCGGCGGGTCCAGGCGACCAGGCCCGAGTCGACGTTGGGGGCCGGCCAGAAGACGTTGCGGCCGATCGCACCCGCACGGCGTACGTCGGCGAACCAGGCGGCCTTCACCGACGGGATGCCGTAGACCTTCGAGCCGGGCGCGGCCGCCAGCCGGTCGGCCACCTCCGACTGCACCATCACCAGCCCGCGCTCGAGCGAGGGCAGCAGCGCCAGCAGGTGCAGCAGCACCGGCACCGAGACGTTGTAGGGCAGGTTCGCGACCAGCGCGGTGGGCGGCGGCCCGGGCACCGAGGTGACCCGCATCGCGTCGGCCGCGACCACCTCGAAGCGGTCCGCCTGGCCGGGCGCGCGGTCGGCGATCGTCGCGGGCAGGGCGTCGGCGAGCACCGGGTCGATCTCGATCGCCACCACCCGGGCGGCGACGTCGAGCAGGGCGAGGGTCAGCGAGCCGAGGCCGGGCCCGACCTCGAGGACCACGTCGTCGGGGCCGATGCCGGAGTCGCGCACGATCCGGCGCACCGTGTTGGCGTCGATCACGAAGTTCTGCCCGCGCTGCTTGGTGGGTCGCAGGTCGAGCCGGTCCGCGAGCAGACGCACTTCTGCCGGACCGAGCAGTCTCGGTCCGGCAGAAGATGGGTGGCTCACGGGGGTGAGCCTACGGAAATCAGCCGCGGCTACCGCACACCGGCCATGCGCCGTACCCGCCGGAGGCGTCGCGCACGCGCTCGGCCACGGCGATCTGCTGCTCGCGGCTGTTCTGGTCGGGACGGCCGCTGCCGCCGTACGCCTGCCAGGTGCCCAGGTTGAACTGGAGGCCGCCGTAGTAGCCGTTGCCGGTGTTCGCGGCCCAGTTGCCGCCGGACTCGCACGCGGCGATCGCGTCCCAGACGCCGGTGTCGACGGTCTTGGTGCCGACCTTGATGATCGAGGCGACCGGCTGGCGCAGCACGGTCTGCTTCAGCACCTGTGCGCTTGACGACCTCGCCGTTGCGGAACTTCACCTTGTAGGTGACGTCGCGCACGCCGTCGCTGCCCTGGCGGACGGTCTCGGTGTCGCCGGCCATCATCGAGCCGTCCTTCTGCTCCGTCACGGGCGCCGGGATCGACTCGCGGGGCACGTGCTTGGTGCGCACGCCGATCTTGGTGACCACGATCCTGCGTGCGGTCGGTCAGGTCGGCGCTGCGCGAGGGACGCACGATGTCGTTGCGGTCGACGCCGGCGCCGACCTTCTGGAGGAGGTCGCCGACGGTCTGCGCGGGGATGTTGCGCCGCTCGACCTTGGCGTTGCCGACCTTGAGGCTGACCAGCTTGGGCGTGGTCATCTCCAGCGCCATGCCGGAGCGGTCGATGTCGGCGCCACGGCTCACCGAGAGCGCGGAGTTGCCGATGCGCAGCCCGAGCTGGTCGAGCGCGCTCGCCACGGTGGTGCCGGTGGTCCAGAGGGTCCGCTTCTTGTCGCCGTCGATGCTCAGCTCCAGCGGACGCCCGAGGCGTACGGCGATCCGCGAGCCGTCGTTGACCGGCGAGTCCACGCTCGGCACGACCGAGTCGTGCTCGCTGGGCTTGATGCCCTGGGCCGCCAGCACGTCGCCGACGTTGTCACCGAAGGTGCGGACCTTGGACTCGTGGCCGTCGACCGACAGCGTGACCGTGCGGCTGAGCGCCATGTAGGCGGCCGCGGTGCCGCCGAGGGCGACCACGATCGCGCCGACGAGGCCGCCGAGAAGGAGCTTGTTGTGGATGAGTCGAGAAAGGATGGGGTGCGTGTTTGAGGCGCGCACGATTCTCCGATGATCGCTTTTTCCGAGCCACGGGTGGCGGCGCCTGGCCGCCACGACCACCGTTGGTCGCGCTGCGGCTCCCCCGAGGGCGCACGCCGGGTGTTGCGTCCCGCTCCCGGCCAACAGCCCTCGACCCTAGGAAAGTAGCTGGCAGTTAGCAACTTGCAAGCACTACTTGAGGGTGAGGGTTGTGGGCGGTCTCACAGGCTCGTCCCGCCCCAGGAGCCACCGAAGGCGGCGTCGGTGTTGGCCTCGATCGCCTCGCACAGCTCCGACACGCCGACGCCCCGCGTGTGGGCCATCGAGCGCACCGTCAGCGGCACCAGGTAGGAGGCGTTCGGGCGGCCGCGGTGCGGCATCGGGGTGAGGTACGGCGCGTCGGTCTCCACCAGGATCCGGTCGAGCGGGGTGATCCGGAGCGCCTCGCGCAGCGGTTCGGCGTTCTTGAAGGTGACCGTGCCGGCGAAGGAGAGGTGGGCCCCGCGGTCCAGGCACACGCGGGCGAAGTCGGCGTCGCCGGAGAAGCAGTGCATCACCCAGCGCTCGGGTGCGCCCCACCTCGTCGAGCAGGCGTACGACGTCCTCGTGGGCGTCGCGGTCGTGGATCACCAGCGTCTTGTCGAGCGTCTTGGCCAGCTCGATGTGCGCCCGGAAGGACTGCGTGCTGCGCGGCCCGGCCCTCCTCGCCCGTCCGGTAGTAGTCCAGCCCGGTCTCGCCGATCGCCCGCACCCGGTCGCTGCTCCGGGCCAGCCGCTCGATCTCGGCGAGCGCGTCGTCCAGGCGGCCCTCCTCGGCCAGCCCGGGCGCCTCGTTGGGGTGCAGCGCCACGCCGGCCACGACCTGGTCGTGCGCCTCGGCGGTCTCGACGGCCCAGCGCGCACCCTCGAGGTCGCAGCCGATCTGCACGACGCGGGTGACGCCGACCGAGGCGGCGAGCGCGAGGGCCTCGTCGACCGGGAGCGCCGGCTCGTCACGACCGCGGGCGATGTCGAGGTGGCAGTGGTTGTCCACGACCGGGAGCGGCAGCGCCTCCGGCAGGTCAGGTCGCGTCATGAGCGGTGGACCGCGTCGTAGACGACCCGCTTCGGCACGCCGGAGCGGCGGGCGACGTCCACGATCGCCTGCTTGCGGGGGACGCCGTCGGCCTCGTCGCGGGCGACCCGGGCGGCCAGGGTGGCCGGGTCGGTGACCGCCTCGGCGGGCGCGGCACCCGCGATGACGATCGTCACCTCGCCACGCACGCCGGGCTCGCGTCCAGTCGACCAGCTCGGTCAGGGTGCCGCGGCGTACCTCCTCGTAGGTCTTGGTCAGCTCACGGCACACCGCGCCACGCCGCTCGGCGCCGAACACCTCCGCCATCGCCTGCAGCGTCGCGTGGGTGCGGTGCGGCGACTCGAAGAAGACCAGCGTGCGCTCGTCGTCGGCGACCGCGGCCAGCCGCCGCGCACGCTCGCCCGCCTTGCGGGGCAGGAAGCCCTCGAAGCAGAACCGGTCGACGGGCAGCCCCGAGACGGCCAGCGCGGTGAGTACGGCGGAGGGGCCGGGCACGCTGGTCACGGGTACGTCGTGCTCGATCGCCGCCGCCACCAGCCGGTAGCCGGGGTCGGAGACGCTCGGCATCCCGGCATCGGTCACCAGCACCACCCGGTCGCCGGCGAGCAGCGACTCGAGCAGCGACTCGGTGCGGAGGTGCTCGTTGCCCTCGAAGTAGGAGACGACGCGGCCCGGGATCTCGATGCCGAGGTCCGAGGCGAGGCGCCGCAGCCGCCGGGTGTCCTCCGCGGCCACGATGTCCGCCCCGGCGAGCTCCGTCGCGAGCCGCGGCGGCGCGTCCTCGACCCGGCCGATGGGCGTCGCCGCCAGCACGAGGGTGCCGGTCTCCGAAGACGTCGCCGGTGTCGTCATGGATCCGATCATGCGCAGCCGTACGATCGGGCAGCGTGACCCTCCCCGCCCCGCTCGCGCGCACGATCGGGCTCTCGCGCACGGCGGTGGGCGACGTCGTCCCGAGCGCGGCGCTACGTGCCCGGCTGCGGGCACGCGACAACGACCCGGTGATCGCCTGGGTGGGCACGGCCGCCGTCACGCTGCTGGCCGCGTTCCTCCGGCTGTGGAACCTCGGCAAGCCGCGGGCGTTCCTGTTCGACGAGACCTACTACGCCAAGGACGCCTGGGGACTGCTGCACTTCGGCTACTCGCAGAACTACGTCGCCGAACGCCAACGACGAGATCCTGTCCGGCCACACCACCGGCCTCTGGAACGGCATCCCGAACATGGTGGTCCACCCCGAGGTGGGCAAGTGGATCATCGCGCTGGGCGAGCACACCTTCGGGATGACGCCGTTCGGGTGGCGGGTCTCCTCGGCGGTCGTCGGGTCGCTGATGGTGATGGTGATGATCCGGCTGGCCCGACGGGTCACCCGGTCGACGTTGCTGGGCCTGATCGCCGGGCTGCTGATGTGCTTCGACGGCATGCAGCTGGTGCTCTCGCGCCTCGCCCTGCTCGACATCTTCCTGGCCTTCTTCGTGCTGTGCGCGGTCAGCTGCATGGTCGCCGACCGCGACTGGGGCCGGGAGCGGATCTCCCTCCAGGTCCCGTCGGGCCACCGGCTGTCACCGGACTCGTGGGGTCCCGTGCTGCTGTGGCGTCCGTGGCGGCTGGCGACCGGCGTGTTCTGGGGGCTGGCGATCGGCACCAAGTGGTCGGCGCTGTTCCCGCTGGCGGCCTTCGGGATCCTGATGTGGCTCTGGGACGCGGGGGCACGTCGCTCCTTCGGCGTACGCCGGGCGGTGCTGAAGTCCGCCGTCATCGACGCCCTGCCGGCGATCGGCTACGTCGTCGTGCTCCCGCTGCTGATCTACCTCGTCAGCTGGACCGGCTGGCTGCTGCACGCCGGCACCTACGAGCAGCACCTCTCCAACACGCAGTACGGCCCCTACTGGGGCAACTACCTGCGCCACGACGCGCACGGGTTCTTCCCCGAGCTGTGGCAGTCGCTGCGCTCGCTGTGGCACTACCACCACGACGTCTACTCGTTCCACACGAAGTTCCTCGCAGAACAGCACGCACATCTACCAGTCCGATCCCGTGGGGCTGGCTGGTGCTGAACCGGCCGGTGGGAGTCGACAGCCAGCTCGGCATCCAGCCGGGCCAGCAGGGCTGCGCCGCGGCGGCCGGCTCGACCTGCCTGCGCCAGGTGCTGCTGCTCGGCAACCCGATGGTCTGGTGGTTCGGCGTGGTGGCCGCGATCTGGTCGGTGCTCGCCTGGGTGGGCCGCCGCGACTGGCGCTACGGGCTCGTCGTGATCGGCATCGCGGTGACCTGGCTGCCGTGGCTGCGCTACGACGACCGCCCGATCTTCAGCTACTACGGCGTGGTGATCCTGCCGTTCCTGATCCTCGGCTCGACGATGCTGCTCGGCGAGATGCTGGGCCGGGCCGACGCCTCAGCGGTGCGCCGGGCGGTCGGCGCAGCGGCGGTCGGGTCGGTCGTGGTGCTGACGATGCTGTCGTTCGCGTGGTTCTGGCCGATCTGGACCGACCAGCTGATCACCAACCGCGAGTGGGTGCAGCGGATGTGGTTCCGGCGCTGGATCTAGCGGCCGGCGGCTGCTCAGACGTGCAGGGCGGGCTGGGGAGCCTGCGGGGCGGTCTGCGGAACGCGGGCGACGGTGACGGGGCCGCGGTAGCGGCGCTCCTCGACGGCCATCCGGGCGACGGAGAAGGCGACGACCAGCATGCCGATGACACCGCACAACAGGACCGAGATCGGTGCGACTGACAACATCTGGCATTCCCCCTTTGGTTGACTAGACCAGGGTGACAACGTACCTCAAAAACGCCATATCGGACATAAATCCGTGGAATTCGCCGTATCTCGATGCCGGTCCACCTTCTCCTGCACTGCGTTCAGTAGACCGCAAGTCGGCCGCAAGTGGGGTTCAAGCGCGCCGTCGGAGGCTGAGCAACATCCAGTCAATGACGACCCGAAGGACCGATCACCATGTCACGCCTCCTCCACCGTCTCGGCCGTTCCACCGCAGCCCACCCCTGGCGGACGATCTTCGCCTGGCTGCTCGTCGCCGTCGGCATCTACGCCCTCGCCGGCAGCATCGGCGGTACGCCGCAGGACAACTGGGACATCCCCCACGCCCGGGCCCAGGTCGGCATCGACCAGCTGCGCGAGCACACCCCCGGCGCCGGCAACGCGAGTGCCCGCGTCGTCGTGCACACCCGGGACGGCTCGCCGGTCGACGCCGCCGTCACCGCTCCGCTGACCCAGCGCCTGGAGCAGATGCCGCACGCGGTGTCGGTCTCCGCCCCGCGGCTCAGCGCCGACCGGGACACCGCCCTGCTCACCGTGGAGTACGACGCCCCGGTGACCGACCACGACCTCTACGAGAACCTCGCCCCGCTGAACAAGGCGGTCGACCCCACTCGCGACGCCGGGATCCAGGTCGAGCTCGGCGGCGACCTGCCCGACACCGCGGCCGCCCCGATGCGCGGCACCGGTGAGCTGGTCGGCATCGTGGCCGCGCTGCTCATCCTCGTGCTGGCCTTCGGCTCGGTCGTCAGCGCCGGCCTGCCGATCGCGTCCGCCCTGATCGGCCTGGCCGTCGGCTCGGCGGGCATCACCCTGCTCGCCGCGGCCATGGACGTCAGCACGACGGCCCCGATGGTGGCCACGATGGTGGGCCTCGGAGTCGGCATCGACTACGCACTGCTGCTGGTCACCCGGTTCGCGGAGTACCTCCAGTCCGGGCACGACAAGGTCGAGGCCGCCGGACGGGCGGTCGCGACCGCCGGGCGTTCGGTGGTCTTCGCCTCGGCGACGGTCCTGGTCTCGCTGCTGGGCCTGAAGCTGGCCGGGCTGCCGACGTTCGACGCGTTCGGCTACGCCACCGCGATCGCCGTCGTCGGAGTCGCCTCGGCGGCCCTGACCCTGGTGCCCGCCCTGTGCGGACTGGCCGGACGCCGGCTGCTGCCGCGCAAGGTGCGCAAGGGACGCCCCCAGAAGGGCAGCCCGCTGATGGCGCGCTGGGCCACCCGGGTGGGCCGGCGACCGCTGGCCTGGGGCCTGCTCGCCGCGATCGTGATGCTCACGCTGGCGGCTCCCGCCCTGTCGATGCGCACCTGGCCGCAGGACTCCTCCGCGCAGCCGTCCGACCTGACCACCCGCAAGGCCTACGACCTCGTGGCCGCCGAGTTCGGTCCCGGCGCCAACGGCCCGATCATGTTCGTGACCGAGGGCATCAGCGACGCAGGCGTCACCGCACTGGCCACGCAGGTCGCGGCGCGCGACGACATCAGCGACGGTCTCGCCGATCGGTGCCTCCGCCGACGGCGCGCTGCGGATCTTCGAGGCCGAGCCGACGTTCGGCCCGACCGACGAGCGCACGCCCGGCCTGGTCGACGACCTGCGCGCCGAGGCGCCGAAGGGCGTCGAGATCACCGGCACCACTCCGCTGTTCGCCGACATCGCCGACATGCTCGGGTACGCGGCTCTGGCTCGTCGTCGGGTTCGTGGTCGCGGTCTCCATGCTGCTGCTCGGCATGGTGTTCCGGTCGGTCGTGGTCCCGGTCAAGGCAGCCGTGATGAACCTGCTGTCGATCAGTGCGGCGTACGGCGTGCTGACGATGATCTTCCAGTGGGGCTGGGGCGCCAACCTGCTCGGCCTCGACCACTCGATGCCGGTGTCGAGCTGGATGCCGATCCTGCTGTTCGCGGTGCTGTTCGGCCTGTCGATGGACTACGAGGTGTTCCTGCTCTCCCGCATCCGCGAGGACTGGCTGGACACCGGCGACGCCCACGGCAGCGTCGTACGCGGGCTGTCGGCGACCGGACGGGTCATCACCGCCGCCGCCGCGATCATGGTCGCCGTCTTCCTGGGCTTCGCCAGCGAGGTCGACGTCGTGGTCAAGCAGCTCGGCGTCGGCATGGCCGTCGCGATCCTGCTCGACGCGACCCTGGTCCGGATGGTCCTCGTGCCCGCCACCATGACGATGCTCGGCAAGTGGAACTGGTGGATGCCGTCGTGGCTCGACCGGGCCCTGCCCACCGTCCGCGCCGAGGTCACCGACCTCGACGAGCCCGACGCCCGCCCCGACGAGTCCACCCGCACGCCCGTCGGCGTGTGACCCACCACCACCTGCACACCTGAGGGAGAACCACGATGAGCACGACCCAGAACACCACCAGACACACGACACGACCGGAACCCCGCCTGGCCCGCCCAGCTCCACCTGCCCGGCCAGACCGCAGCGCCGGAGGGACCGGTGGACATGTTCATGATGTACGTGATGCACCACGCCTTCCGGCGTGACCTGTCCGCGCTGACCGAGGCGGCCCAGTGCACGCCGGCGGCGGACCGGGTCGCCTGGCGGCTGCTCCAGCAGCGCTGGCAGGTCTTCGCCGAGGCCCTGCACGGGCACCACAGCGGTGAGGACTCCGGCCTGTGGCCGCTGCTCCTCGAGCGCGGCACCGCCGACGACGTGGAGACGCTGGAGGCGATGGAGGCCGAGCACGCCGAGTTCGAGCCGCTGCTCGAGGCGTGCGAGGACGGCTTCGCGCGGCTCGCCGGGCACGCGGACGACGACGCCCGCGCGGCGCTGGCGGTGCGGCTCGCGGCCACCCGGGAGTGCCTGTCGCGTCACCTCGAGCACGAGGAGACCGGCGCCATCCCGATCATCCAGCGGCTGCTCAGCCAGGAGGACTGGGAGCGCCTCGACGAGGAGCACTTCAAGGAGGACCTGTCCCCGGCCAAGATCGTGCGCATCGTGCCGTGGGCGGCGTACGGCGTGCCGCGCGACGTGCTCGACCACGTGTTCGCGAAGACCGGGTTCGGCTTCAAGGTCGTCTGGCTGGTGACCCGTCGCCGGTTCGCCGCCAAGCAGGCGCGCGCCTTCCGGCACGTCGCCTAGAACTAGAAGGAGTGCTTCTCTCGGGCAGTGGCGAGCCATGAGGCAGCGAGCGGGATCTCCCACTCGGCACACAATCGGGCGGCATCGTCCGCGTGCCGGGTGGCGAGGTCCCGTTCGCCTGTCGCCAGGGCTGCCATCGCCAGGAAGGTGTCGACCGGGCCGATCACGGTGCCCGACCCCGAGGCCGACGGCATCCCGGCGAACGGGAGCAGCCGGTCGTACGTCGTGGCGGCGAGGTCGGGCATCCCGGCGTACAACGCAGCCTCCGCGGCCATGCTGATGACCATCGTCGAGAACCACCAGTCGGGCGAGAGGTCGAGGTCGCGCTGGAGACGCTCGCGGGCCTGCTCGACCCGACCGGTGCGACCGAGGACGGCGGCGATCGACGCATCGATCGGCATCACCCGGACCCCCTCGACGTCGTCGAGGATCTGCACGAGGTCCTCGTCGCGACCGCTCCAGAGCAGGTCCATCAGGAACGCCCCGACCAGCGCGTCGCCGCTCGCCGGCACCCCGATGCGCTCGTGGATCGAGACCATCTGCGCGGTGAGCTCGTGCACCCGGTCGAACTCGTCACGCATCGCCCGCCACGGGATCTCCAGGCCGTCGAGGAACAGCTGGGCGAACAGCTGACGCTGCTGGGTGGCGTGCTCGCGCGCCTCGTCGATGAGGGCGTACATCTCGACGACCCGGCCGGACTCCGACGCCGCGCTGGCCTGCAACGCCAGGGCGATGGTCACGGCGGCCTCGTCGCCCACCCGGCGGGCCACCTCGGCCGCCTCGGCCGTGATCTCGAAGCGCAGGTCGGCGGAGCCTGGACTCCACACGGCGAGCGGCACGACGAGCAGGGTGTGCAGGAGGAGGTCGTCGTCGCCGAGCCGGCGGGCCATCGCGAGCGCCTCCTCGCACAAGCGCCTCGCGCTCGCGGAAGGTGCTGCCGTAGTAGATCTCGTGGGCCAGGGTGATCATCGCGCGGCAGCGGGAGACGCCGTCACCGGGCGGGAGCTGCTCGAGCAGCTGCCGGATCGTGGCCACGACGCGATCGTCGAGCTGGCCGTAGGTTCCGGTCTGCCAGAGCGCCTTGGTGGCCAGCAGGCCCAGGAGGTCGACGCGCCGGTCGAGGTCGACCTCGAGACGCTCCTCGACCTCGAGCGCCCGGAGCACGACCAGCCTCAGGTCGATCAGGTTGTCGGTGAGCAGGTGGGCGCGGGCGAGCTCGAGCAGCAGCGCGAAGAGGTCCTCGTCGGAGGCGTCGGGATCCGACTCGAGGACGGACACCGCGCTCGCGAGCAGACCCACGGCCTCGTCGTACGCATAGACGCGGCGGGCCGCCTTCGCTGCCGACCGGGCGGCCGGCCACGCCCGGGCGGCATGCTGCGGACCTGCGGCGAGCCAGTGACGCGCGACCTCGCTCTCGCGACCGGGCTGCCCGGCGAGCACCTCGGCCACGCGCGCGTGCATCCGGGCGCGGCGGCTCTGCGAGAGGGCGGCGTACGCCGTGTCGCGGACCAGCGCGTGCGCGAACCGGAACCGGTCGACGCCGAACTCCCGCACCAGGCCCGCCTGCAGCGCCGGGTCGAGGTGGTCGAGCACCTCGTCCTCGTCGGTGTCGAGGACACCCGCCAGCGTGGGTACGTCGAAGTAGCGCCCGACCACGCAGGCCACCCGCAGCGCGGCGGCCGTCTCCTCCGGAAGCCCACCGAGCCGTCGGGTGAGCACGTCCTGCACGGCGGCCGGTGGATGCTCCTCGCCGAGCAGTGCGGTGAGATCGCCGCCGTCGCGCGCCAGCCGGGCGTACTCGACCAGGAAGAACGGGTTGCCGTCGGTGCGCACCTGGAGCGCGCCGGCCTCGATCGCCGTCGGGATCGAGTCGGCCACGGACGTGACGATCTCGCCGGCCTCGGCGGCAGTGAGACCGGTGAGCTCGAGCCGCAGCGCGTGGCGACGGGCCATCATCTCGGCGACCTCGGCCAGCTGGCCCGTCGGCGGCGGCTCGTGGCGCCACGTCGAGACCACCATCAGCCGACCGGACTCGGCGGTCTCGGCGAGCAGGCGCAGCACCCGCAGCGTCGAGGTGTCGGCCCAGTGCAGGTCGTCGAGCACCACCAGCAGGTGCCGTTCGGCGGCGGCGTCGAGCACCGTGCGGGCGATCGACTCCCAGGCACCGAACCGCGAGCCGGCGTCGCCCTCGGGGGCGGCGCCCGACGGCAGGTCGTGGCCGAGCTCGCGGAGCACGCTGGCCCACGGGTAGAGCGGCGGCGCGCCCTCGTCCTGGGAGCAGCGTCCGACGAGCACCGTGGCTCCCTCGCTCGTGGCGGTCGCGGCGAGCTCGGCGCACAGCCGGCTCTTGCCGATCCCGGGCTCACCGGTCACCACCGCGAACACCGGCTGCTCCTCCGACTGCTCGAGCAGCCCGACCAGCGCCGAGAGCTGGTCGTCGCGGCCGACCAGCGGCGAGGCGAACTGCTGGATCCTCGGCGCCGGCCTGCGCTGCTGCGGGAGCGGGCGCGACTCGGTCCACTCGAGCTCGGGGTCCTGGCGGAGCACGGCGGTCTGCAGCGAGCGCAGCTCCGCACCCGGCTCGAGCCCCAGCTCGTCGGCGAGCAGCTCGCGCACCTGGCGCAGCACCTCGAGGGCGTCGGCCTGTCGTCCGGAGCGCGTCAGGGCCAGGGCGCGCAGGCCCCACAGCCGCTCGCGCAACGGGTACGTCGAGGTCAGCACCTCGAGCTCGCCGGCCACCATCGCGTGCCGACCGAGCCCGAGCGCCGCGACCGCCCGGTCCTCCATCGCCATCGCGCGCAGCTCCTCGAGCCGCGCGCGCTCGGCCTGGGCGGCCGGTGCGTCCTCGAGCTCGGTGTAGGGCAGCCCGCGCCACAGCGAGAGCCCCTCGTTGATGCGGGCGAACGCCTCCTCGAGCTCCGCCGGGGCGAGGTCGGAGGTCATGGCCGTGCCGAGCCGTTGGTGCACCGCCGCTCACGGCGGTCTCGAAGCGGGCGGCGTCGAGCGCGTCCTCGGGCAGGATCAGCGCGTAGCCGGTCTGCTGGGTGACCAGCACCTCCGACGGCGCCCGGGGAGCCCGGTCCGGCTCGAGCGCACGGCGCAGCCTGGCGACGTACCCCTGCAGGGTGGCGGTGACGGCGGTCGGTGGGGCATCGCCCCAGAGCAGGTCCACCAGGGCGTCCTGGCCCACCGGTTGTCCGCGGCGCATCGCGAGCGCGGCCAGCAGGGCCCGTTGCTTGCGCGTGCCGAGGTCCACCGCGGCACCGTCGATACGGGCCTCGGCCGCTCCCAGGATGCCGACGCGCACGAGCGCAGGATATGGGCCCCGGCCCGCGACGGGAACGAGTTTCGGTGCCGGCGGCCTAGCCCGGCGAGCTCAGCGGGTGACGGCGATGGCGAACAGCAGGACCGAGAGGCAGGCGAAGAAGTAGGCCCAGATCACGGCGCTCGACAGCTCCGGCAGGACGCGTGGTCATCCGCGGCAGGCGTCCGCCGAGGTCGCGTGAGAGGTTCGACCGCAGATGGGCGCAGACGCTCTCGATGTTCTCGCGCAGCCGGGTGGCGTCCTCCCCGGGCCCGGTCGGCGCGAGCCGCACCAGCACGATGTGGGCGGCGACGGCCACCTCGTGGGAGTCCCCCGCACCCAGACCCGCGGCGAGGGCGAGGGCGGCCTCGATCTCCTCCTCCGAGACGGCGTCGGTGAGCCGTACCCACTGCGCCACCTCGAGTCCCGTCCAGGCGTGCGACCCCGCGCGCGGCGCCAGCGCCAGCAGCGCCCGGACGGCGCGGATGCGCGCAGCCGGACGGTGCGCCGCATAGGCGTCGGACACCGAGGCAGAAGAGAGCATGTCCATAAGGTCGGGCTCACCCGGAGAATCCGCAACCTTGACGAATGTCTGGTGTAGTCCGGTTGACCGCTTCTGCCGGTTTCGTGGACATTGGCCTCAGGTGTGCGCGGGCCGCGTCAGCGGACGATCAGGCGCTCGATGTTCTCGAAGGCCTGGCGGGCGTAGCCCTGCCACATCCGCGCGAACATCGGCATCGCCAGCGAGCCCACGCGACCTCGCGGGTGCAGCGTCCAGCGCCAGGTCACGCGTACGCCGGTGCCGGCCCGCTCGAACTCCCAGGCGCCGTCGACCGAGCTGACCAGCGCCTTCATCGGACCCGTGACCTGGTCGAGGTGGTAGGCGAACACGTGCGGCGCCCTGACCTCGCGCAGCGTCTCGCGCATGGAGCCTCCGCCGGTGAGCAGCACGGTGCGCGTCTGGCCCGGCGTACCCCACGGACCGCCCTGGTCGCGGACGCCCTTGATCGGCGGGATGGCGAGGTAGCGACGGTCGAAGAGACGGTCGAGCTCGTAGGGCAGCAGCTCCTCGAAGGCGCGCTTGACCCCGGCGGGGAAGGTGCGGCTCCGGGCGACGTGGACGGCGCTGGTCATGCACGGACCCTACGCGCGGATCGAGCCAGGCGTCAGGCGCGAGTCGCCATCGCCGGGATGACCTGGTGGGTCGACTGGCGGGCGATCGCCTCGATCTCGTGACGACGCATCAACCGCACGCCCGAGGCATGCACGATGTGCGGCAGCCGGTGGCTGTCGAGCAGCTTGCGGACCGCCTTCGGGCGCATCCCCAGGATGCGGCTCGCCTGGGAGATGGTGAGCCAGTAGGAGTCGGGATCGTGGAGGTGTCGACGCCAGTCGTAGTGGATCCGGGCGGCGGCCTCGACCTCGCCGGGCGTCACCGGACGACCGCGGAGCAGACGCGCTGCTTCCTCAGGAGTGCAACCGAGGATGGTGACCAGGTCGAGCCTCGGGGTCATGCCCCACATCGTATGCCCTCTCGCCGAGGATGACGCCTCGTGAGAGTCCAATCACAGTTAGTGACTGGACTTTAGTGACTACTGGTCGGGAAGTCACGGCTGGGCTGCAGCATGTCGGTGCGTGATGTCGGCCAAGGAGCGCGCTCCGGTGAGCGACATCGTGAGGTCGAGCTCGGCGATGATGTTGGCGACGACCTCCTCGACACCGCGCTGTCCCGCGACCGCGAGGCCGTACATGTAGGGCCGGCCGAGCAGCACCGCGTCGGCCCCGAGCGCGACGGCGGTGAACACGTCGGCACCGGTGCGGATGCCGCTGTCCATCAGCACGGTCGGCTCGTCGCCGACGGCCGCGCGGATGTCCTGGAGGGCGTCGAGCGACGCGATGGAGCTGTCCACCTGGCGGCCGCCGTGGTTGGAGACCACGATCGCGTCGACCCCCTGGTCGAAGGCGCGGCGGGCGTCGTCGGGGTGCAGGATCCCCTTGAGCACGACGGGCAGCCGGGTGCGCTCGCGCAGGGTGGCCAGGTGGTCCCAGCTCAGCCCGGGGTTGGAGTAGATGTCGAGGAACGCCTCGACCGAGCCCGCGGCTCGGGCGAGCGGAGGTTGTCCCAGAACCTGCCCGGGTGGTTGCGGGTGATCGACAGCAGCGAGCGGATCGCGCCGAGGGTCACCTCCACCTCCTGCTTGATGCCCGCGGCCTTGGCGGCGGCGATGCGCTCGCGGACCAGCTCCCGGAAGCGGGGGTCGGAGGTGTACTGCCCGATCCCGAGACCCTGCGCGAACGGCAGCGAGCCGAGGTTGAGGTCCTGCGGACGCCACCCGAGCGTGGTCGTGTCGAGCGTGACGACCAGCGCCCCGGCGTCGATCGCCTCCGCGCGCTGGATCAGGCTGTCGACCAGGGCCTCGTCGGTGCTCCAGTACAGCTGCACCCAGCGCCGCCCCTCCCCCATGGCGGCCGCGCA
Organism: uncultured Actinomycetota bacterium; assembly: GCA_963797505.1. GTDB lineage: Bacteria > Actinomycetota > Actinomycetes > Propionibacteriales > Nocardioidaceae > Marmoricola. The sequence continues at coordinate 214,881 of CAWCQB010000039.1, forward strand.
CTCCTCCATCGGCGTACCGCCCTGGTTGGTGAACACGTAGGGCACCCCCATCGCGGCGGCGGCCCGCGCCACGTGCAGGTCGCAGTCGGGGTCGATCAGCTGGCCGGCTCCGACCGGTGCGAGCAGGACCGGCGTGTCCAGCCGGCTGCCGAGCAGGTCGACGGACAGGTCGCGGCTGGTGATGCCGTGCGCCATCCGCGGCACGATCACCCAGCGGTCGAAGGCGGCGCGGTTGTTGCGCATCGTCCGTCCCTCGCCGGCACCGCCAGCGACGTACGCCCAGCCCTTCTGCGACGTGGCGCGCTGCGCACGTCGCTCGAGCTCGGCGAAGTCCGTGGGTACGGCGGGCCGTCGACCGAGCACGCCCTGCCGGTAGATCGCGCTCTGTCGTTCACGCCCGATGGCGCGGGGACTCGTGGGGTCGGTCATCCGGATGGCCCTTCTGCGTGGAGGTTCGGGCTCACGCTAGGCGAAGCATTGTCAGCCCGGTGGGTGAGCCTCCTCACCGCCCTTTTCGTGGGCCGTTAACCTGACCCGAGCACGCCGCAGCCACCACCATGTGCCGGCAGACACCGCCAGAGAGGCCAGGTATGGCAGGGAAGAAGGAACGCGAGTCCGAGCGTCGCGCGATCGCCGACAAGCTCAGGCGCGAGCAGGAGCGACGCGAGAAGCGTCGCAACCTCGCCTTCCTCATCGGGATCGTGGTCGTCGTCGTCGGGCTGCTGGCCGCTGCGGTCATTCCCTACGTGAAGAACCAGCGGCGCGAGCACGCCCTCGCCGGGACCGCGCTCGACAAGCTCGGCGTCAGCGCGAAGGCGGCGTCCTGCGACGACATCCTGACCAAGAAGACGGACAAGAACCAGCAGCACATCCCCGCCCCGACGCCCATCACCTACCCGGACGCGCCGCCCTCCTTCGGACCGCACCGGCCGAGCCCGGCCGCGTTCGAGCGCAAGTTCTACACCGCGCAGGACCGCCCCGAGGTGGCCACGCTGGTGCACAACCTCGAGCACGGCTACACGATCCTCTGGTACGACGACACGATCGCGAAGGACCAGAAGCAGAAGGACGCCATCGAGGCGATCTCCAAGAAGATGAGCGAGGAGCGCTTCATCGCCGCACCGTGGACCTCCGACGACGGCAAGGCCTTCCCGGACGGCAAGCACATCGCCCTCACCCGCTGGACCGCCGACGCGAAGAACCCGAGCGACGAGTCCCTGCAACGCGGCAACTGGCAGTACTGCGGAGGCGTGAGCGGCCAGATCGTCGGCAACTTCGTGGACAAGTGGCCGAACGCCGAGTCGCCCGAGCCGGGCATCTTCTGACTACATGTAGGGCCGCCCGAGCAGCACCGCGTCGGCCCCGAGTGCGACCGCGGTGAACACGTCGGCACCGGTGCGGATGCCGCTGTCCATCAGCACGGTCGGCTCGTCGCCGACGGCCGCGCGGATGTCCTGGAGGGCGTCGAGCGAGGCGATGGAGCTGTCCACCTGGCGCCCGCCGTGGTTGGAGACCACGATCGCGTCGACCCCCTGGTCGAAGGCGCGGCGGGCGTCGTCGGGATGCAGGATCCCCTTGAGCACGACGGGCAGCCGGGTGCGCTCGCGCAGGGTGGCCAGGTGGTCCCAGCTCAGTCCGGGGTTGGAGTAGATGTCGAGGAACGCCTCGACCGAGCCTCGCGGTTCGGGCGATCGCAGGTTGTCCCAGAACTTGCCCGGGTGGTTGCGGGTGATCGACAGCAGCGAGCGGATCGCGCCCAGGGTCACCTCCACCTCCTGCTTGACGCCTGACGGCCTTGGCGGCGGCGATGCGTTCGCGGACCAGCTCCCGGAAGCGGGGGTCGGAGGTGTACTGCCCGATCCCGAGACCCTGCGCGAACGGCAGCGAACCCAGGTTGAGGTCCTGCGGACGCCACCCGAGCGTGGTGGTGTCGAGGGTGACGACCAGTGCCCCGGCGTCGATCGCCTCCGCGCGCTGGATCAGGCTGTCGACCAGGGCCTCGTCGGTGCTCCAGTACAGCTGCACCCAACGCCGCCCGTCCCCCATGGCGGCCGCGCACTCCTCCATCGGCGTACCGCCCTGGTTGGTGAAGACGTAGGGCACCCCCATCTCGGCAGCGGCCCGCGCCACGTGCAGGTCGCAGTCGGGGTCGATCAGCTGGCCTGCCCCGACCGGTGCGAGCAGCACGGGTGTGTCCAACCGGCTGCCGAGCAGGTCGACGGACAGGTCGCGGCTGGTGATGCCGTGTGCCATCCGCGGCACGATCACCCAGCGGTCGAAGGCGGCCCGGTTGTTGCGCATCGTCCGTCCCTCGCCGGCACCTCCTGCGACGTACGCCCATCCTTTCCGCGACGTAGCCCGCTGCGCGCGTCGCTCGAGCTCCGCGAAGTCCGTGGGTACGGCGGGCCGTCGACCGAGCACGCCCTGGCGGTAGACAGCGCTCTGTCGTTCACGCCCGATGGCGCGGGACGTCGTGGGGTCGGTCATCCGGATGGCCCTTCTGCGTGGAGGTACTGGCTCACGCTAGGCGAAGCATTGCCAGCCCGGTGGGTGAGCCTCCTCACCGCCCTTTTCGTGGGCCGTTAACCTGACCCGAGCACGCCGCAGCCACCACCATGTGCCGGCAGACACCGCCAGAGAGGCCAGGTATGGCAGGGAAGAAGGAACGCGAGTCCGAGCGTCGCGCGATCGCCGACAAGCTCAGGCGCGAGCAGGAACGACGCGAGAAGCGTCGCAACCTCGCCTTCCTCATCGGGATCGTGGTCGTCGTCGTCGGGCTGCTGGCCGCTGCGGTCATTCCCTACGTGAAGAACCAGCGGCGCGAGCACGCCCTCGCCGGAACCGCGCTCGACAAGCTCGGCGTCAGCGCGAAGGCGGCGTCCTGCGACGACATCCTGACCAAGAAGACGGACAAGAACCAGCAGCACATCCCCGACCCGACGCCCATCACCTACCCGGACGCGCCACCGTCCTTCGGACCGCACCGGCCGAGCCCGGCCGCGTTCGAGCGCAAGTTCTACACCGCGCAGGACCGTCCGGAGGTGGCCACGCTGGTGCACAACCTCGAGCACGGCTACACGATCCTCTGGTACGACGACACGATCGCGAAGGACCAGAAGCAGAAGGACGCCATCGAGGCGATCTCCAAGAAGATGAGCCAGGAGCGCTTCATCGCCGCACCGTGGACCTCCGACGACGGCAAGGCCTTCCCGGACGGCAAGCACATCGCCCTGACCCGCTGGACCGCCGACGCCAAGAACCCCAGCGACGAGTCCCTGCAGCGCGGCAACTGGCAGTACTGCGGCGGCGTCAGCGGCCAGATCGTCGGCAACTTCGTGGACAAGTGGCCGAACGCCGAGTCGCCCGAGCCGGGGATCTTCTGACGCATCCGGTGAGGCCGGTCTGCGTTGACGCTGGCCGGAGGAACGGCACCGCGAAGCAACCCCGCTCAGCTCGATTCGGTGGTCTGTCAGGTGGCCGAACCGGCTCGCTGTGCGGCCGCTTCTATCATCGCCCGGTGAGCCGCCCAGTCGGCCTCGCGCGCGCTGCCCGTCACCGCTTCGGCCTGGGCGTCCAGCTGTTCCCGCAGGATGTCGGCGTGGCCTGCGTGCCGGTTGGTCTCGGTGAGGACATGGACCATCACGTTGAACAGCTTCACGTCGGGCTGCGGCCACCACGGGACGAACCCGGGAGCGTCGATCGGCAACGCGTCGATCGTCGCGTCGGCATGCTGACACGCGCGCTTGTAGCCGTCGACGATGTCGGCGCGTGACTCCTGCTCCGTGACCCACAGGTGGTCGCGGTTCTGGAAGCCCGGATCGTCGAACCGGGGCACCGGCTCGGCGAACGGACGACCGAAGACCTCTCCGAGGTACTGCGCCTCCGACAGCGTCAGGTGCTTGACCAGGCCGAGCAGGTTGGTGCCGGTCTCGGTCAGGGGGCGTCGGACGTCGTACTCGCTCAGCCCGTCCAGCTTCCCCAGGACCGACTCACGGACGCAGCGCAGGTCGTCGTGCAGGTACTCCTTGGCGAACTCATCGATCACAAGGGCCAGCGTGGCACGTCCTGGATCGAGTACCAGGAATGGTGGAGCTGAGGGGATTCGAACCCCTGACCTTCTCATTGCCAACGGCAGAGTGCGCTACCAACGGTGACCGACACCGGTCGTGCTCAACGAGCTCGACGGCGACGCTCGCGCCCGGCGATCGGATGGTGGAGCTGAGGGGATTCGAACCCCTGACCTTCTCATTGCCAACGGCAGAGTGCGCTACCAACAGCGCTGGACCAGTGATTGGTGGTGGAGCTGAGGGGATTCGAACCCCTGACCTTCTCATTGCCAACGGCAGAGTGCGCTACCAACAGCGCTGGACCAGTGATTGGTGGTGGAGCTGAGGGGATTCGAACCCCTGACCTTCTCATTGCGAACGAGACGCGCTACCAACTGCGCCACAGCCCCATGCGCCCTTGAGCGCGAGGAAGAAGTTACCACCGGCCCGGGGGCTAACCCGAATCGGGGCGACTCGCGATCAGGCGCCGGCGGCCTTGCGGCGGGCCGCGGACTCCTCGTCGGCGCGCGCTGCCTCCCGGGCGGACTCCTGGGCCTCGCGGGCCAGCGTGCTGTCGGTCTCGTCGTGGCCCGAGGAGCTGATGCCGGTGAGCTCGATGGTCCGGACGGTACGACGGGCGCGGGCCTTGTTGACGTACGTCGGCAGGGTCATCGGCAGCGGGTCCCAGAGGGAACCGTCACTGGCCAGGGCCGCCTCGATCTCCTCGCGGGCGATGCCGGCGGTGTCCTCGTCGGCGAGCTGGTCGAGGAACTCGTCGGCGTTGGAGGCGAACGTGGCCCGCTCGACGCGCTCGGCCGTCACCGAGGACGAGGCAGCAGTGGTCGGAGCCAGGACCGAGTCGTCGATCGTCGTCGAGGTCGTCGACGCTCGAGGCCACCGGTGCCACCCGACGACGGCGCTGCTGCTTGCGGACCGAGAGGCGCGCGATCACCAACCAGCCGACGACGAGGGCACCGGGAGCTGCGGGTGCCCAGATCGGCAGGTAGGCCAACCAGGTGAGGGCCCAGACAACGACGAGTGCGACGACGAGCACGCCGAGGACACGACGACGACGGCGAGCGGCACCGCGGGCGGCGGCGCGCGACGTGGTGGGCGCAAGCACCGGGTCGGCCTCGAGGGTGGTCGCCTTGCGGGCCGGGTAGCCCGGGTCGGAGGCCACGTCGTAGGTGGGCTTGGGAGCCGCGGAGGTGACGGCCTCGGCGACCTCTGCGGCAGCCGCCTTCGCCTTGCGGGAGAGGATGCGCACCTTGTCGGAATGACCGTGCACGAGGCGATCGCTGGCCATCTCGTCGTGGTGCTTGAGGGCCTTCGGGATCAGGTAGACGGCCCAGGCGAGGGCGAGCACGACGAAGATGACTGCTGACAGGTCCACGGCGACGACGATACGAGCGGTATGCAGCGTGTGACCGGAGCCGTCCCGGTGTGTCGTGAGATCACTCGTGTGACTGGTGTGATTCGGCCCCATCGAGCCGTCGGACCAGGCCCATCGGCACCTCGTCGCGGGTGATCGCGAACAGCTTGTGGTCGCGCCAGTCGCCGTCGATGTGCAGGTAGCGCGGGGCGTACCCGATCTCCTTGATGCCCAGCTTCTCGACGACGCGCAGCGACGACGTGTTCTCCGGGCGGATGGCCACCTCGATGCGGTGCAGCCCGACCGGCCCGAAGCAGTGGTCGATCGCCATCGCGACGGCGCGGGTGGTGATGCCGCGACCGGCGTACGTCTCGTCGATCCAGTAGCCGATCGAGGCGTACTGCGCCGACCCGCGGACGATGTTGCTGACGGTCAGCTGGCCGACGAAGCGGCCGTCGTACTGCACCACGAAGGGCAGCTGTCGGCCGGCGCGCGCCTCGCGACGCATCGAACGGACCATCGAGGCGAAGCTGCGCGGTTGCGCCTGGGAGCGCGACGGCGCGGTCGCGTCCCAGCGGCCGAGCCAGACGAGGTTGGCCGCGCGGACGCGACGCCACACGTCCCGGTCGCGTTGCGAGATCGGCCGGAGCACCACCCCTCGCGACTCGAGGACGATCGGCCAGCCCGCGCTCAGTGGTCGCTCCCCTCGATCTGCTCGACGGCGTGCCGCAGCAGGGGTACGACGACCGCGAGTCCGTCCTTCACGCCACCCCGGGACCCGGGCAGGTTCACCACGAGCGCCGAGCCGACGGTGCCGGCGACCCCGCGCGACAGGGCTGCCGTCGGGCACGCCCTTGCCGACGCCGTGGGCACGGATGGCCTCGGCGATGCCGGGCACCTCGCGGTCGAGGAGAGCGCGCGTCACCTCGGGGGTGAGGTCGGTGGGGGTCAGCCCGGTGCCGCCCGTGGTCAGCACGGCGCGCGCTCCACCGGAGACGGCGGCCGAGATCGCCTGGCCGACAGCGTCACCATCAGGTACGACGACCGGGTCACCGACCTCCCAGCCGTCGGCCCGGAGCGCCTCGACGATCAACGGGCCGGTCGTGTCGTCGTACACCCCGGCCGCGGCGCGGTTCGACGCGACCACCACGGCCGCGGCGTACGTGCTCATCGCCGGTACGTCCCGCTCTTGCCGCCGGTCTTCTCCTCGACACGGACGTCGGTGATGACCGCTGCCTTGTCGACCGCCTTGACCATGTCGATCACCGTCAACGCGGCGACGGACACCGCGGTCAGTGCCTCCATCTCGACACCGGTGCGGTCCGTCGTCCTCACCGTCGCCACGATCGCGACGCCGTCGTCGTCCACCGAGAGGTCGACGGTCACCCCGGAGACGCGAGCGGGTGGCACAGGGGAATCAGGTCGGGAGTGCGCTTGGCGGCCATGATCCCCGCCACCCGGGCCACCCCGAGCGCGTCGCCCTTGGGCACGCCGTCACCGCGCAGCAACGCGACGACCTCAGCCGAGACGAGGACCTTGCCGCTCGCCGTGGCCGTGCGTGCGGTGACGTCCTTGCCGGACACGTCGACCATGCGCGCCGCACCGGAGTCGTCGAGGTGGGTGAAGCCGTCGCTCATCACGTCACCTAGGCCCGGTCCAGGAGAAGCACCGGCACCTCGTCGCCCTGCTCGACGTGGGTGACGCCCTCGGCCAGCACGATCAGCGCGTCGGCCTTGGCCAGGCCCGCGATCAGGTGCGAGCCGGCGCCGCCGACCGGGGTGACCTGCACTCCCCCGGCGCCCAGCGCGACCTCGGCACGCACCAGCTGTTGCTTGCCCCGCATCGATCGCACCGCCGTGGTGACGGTGCCCGTGACGAGTCGCCGCCCGACGGTGGCGCGTCCGGTGAGCTTGTGGAGGGCGGGCACGACGAACATCTCGAAGGAGACGTACGCCGAGACCGGGTTGCCCGGCAGCGTGAAGATCGGGGTGCCGTCCTCGCCGACGACACCGAAGCCCTGCGGCTTGCCGGGCTGCATCGCCACCTCGAGGAACTCGACGGTGCCCAGCTCGCTGAGCACCTCCTTGACCACGTCGTGGGTGCCCTTGCTGACGCCGCCGCTGGTCACGACGAGGTCGGCGCTGCCGAGCTGGTCGCTGAGTGCCTCGCTGAAGGTGGCGGGGTCGTCGGAGGTGGCCTTGACGCGGTAGGCGATCGCGCCGTGCGCACGCACCGCAGCGGCGAGCAGATAGCTGTTCGAGTCGTAGATGCTGTCGCGGCCGAGCGGCCGACCGGGCTCGACGAGCTCACTGCCCGTCGACATCACCACCACCCGCGGACGAGGCGCGGTCGGCACGCGATGGAGACCGAGGGCCGCGAGCAGCCCGACGTGGCGGGTCCCGATCACCTCGCCCCGGCTCATCAGCAGGTCGCCCTGCTTGACCTCCTCGCCGGCGTACCGGATGTGCTGCCCCTCCTCGGGCGCCCGGCGGACGAGCACCTCGCGACCGGACTCCTCGGTCCACTCGAAGGGGACGACCGCCGTACAGCCCTCGGGGACGGGGGCACCGGTCATGATCCGCACCGCGGTGCCGGGGGTCAGCGTGAAGATCTGGGTCTGGCCCGCGGCGATCTCACCGACGACGGGCAGGTGCAGCGGTCGTTCGGGGGTGGCGTCGGCGACGTCCTTGAAGGCGACGGCGTACCCGTCCATGCCGGAGTTGTCGAAGACCGGCAGCGACAGCGGGGCCAGCACGTCCTCGCCGACGGGCAGCCCGATGGCGTCCATCAGCGGGTGCTCGAAGGGCGGCATCGGCTCGATCCGCGCGAGCACCCGTTCGAGGTAGTCCTCCACGGGAAGGGGCCGAGGGTCCGAGTCGGGAGGCATGTGCCGAACCCTATTGGGTGGAACTGCCCTCGCCGAGGACCGTGCCGGCCTCGACGCGGCCGTGGTCGCCCTTCAGCTTGGCGTCGCCCTTCACCTTGACCCGCTCGCCGAAGGTCCAGTCGCCCTTGACGACCAGCGAGTCGGCCTCCTTGAGCGAGGGCACCCCGGCCGGGAAGCGCTTGTCGAACTCCTCGACGACCTTGTAGATCTCGTCGAGGTCGATGAACGGCAGGCTCTCGGCGACCTGGTCGAGCACGAAGTCGGTACCGAGGTCGTAGGCGTCCGAGCGCAGCACCAGCAGGTCGTTGGTCGTCTTGACCGGCACGAACCGGTCGCGGCCGACCTCGATGGTGCGCGAGTCGGGGAACACCTCGATGGCCGCGCCCATGGCGGTCTCGATCTGGATCACCTTGGGGCTCTTCGGGTCGCTCGGGTCGACGTTCTTCTCGTTGCGGATCAGCGGCAGGCCGAGGATGTTGTCGCGACGGTCGAGCTCGTTGCGCATCCGCTCGAGGTCGAACCACAGGTTGTTGGTGGAGCAGAACTTGTGGCGCTCGAGGTCGGCCAGCGCCTCCTTGTCCTTGTCGGCGGTCTGCGCGGTCTCGCGGAGGACGATGCGGCCGTCGGCCTTGCGGATGGCGAAGTGGCCACCCTTGCGGTCCGAGGGAGTACGACGCACGGCCTCGATCGCGAACGGCGCACCCGACTCCGCGAACCAGCCGGCGACCCGCGCGTCCGGGACGGCGCCGAGGTTGTCGGAGTTGGAGACGAACGCGTAGCGGTAGCCGGCGTCGATCAGCTTGTCGAAGAGCCCGGTGCCCTTCATGGCGGTGTAGAGGTCACCGTGGCCGGGCGGACACCACTCCATCGACGGGTCGCGCGGCCAGCCGATCGGCTTCAGGTCGTCGACCTTCAGCTTGGGCTCCTTGTTCTGCAGGAACTCGATCGGCAGGCCCGGGACGGCGAGGTCGTCGTAGCGCGCGAGGGCGGCGCGGGTGTCGGCCGAGGTGCGGAAGCTGTTCATGAAGATCAGCGGCAGCGTGGCGCCGTACTCCCGGCGCATGTGCAGGACCTGGCGGGAGATCACGTCGAGGAAGGACAGGCCGCGGCGTACGCAGAGCAGCGACTTCGCGCGCGCCATCCCCATGGAGGTGCCGAGCCCGCCGTTGAGCTTGATGACCGCGGTCGCGCCGATGGCGTCCGAGGCGACGTCCTCGCCGACCTCGACGTCGGCCAGCGACTCCATGTCCAGCGGCTTGATCGAGCTCTCGGGGATGATCCCCGTCTCACCGTGCTCGATCTGCCGGTAGTAGTGCGCAAAGACGTCGATTGCCACGGGATCGACGCCGGCGGCCTGCATCTTCTCCCGCGCGAGCCGCAATCCCTTCGAGTTCATGCTTCGATCGTAGGCTGGTGTGGTGCAGGAGTTCATGGGGGTCACCAAACTGGCAGTCCGCGATCAGCTCCTGACGGCACGGAAGCGCCTTCCGCTGGGGTCCTCGGCGAGCGGGCACGAGCCCTCGCGGACCACCTGCTCGCGGCACCCGAGGTACGCCGGGCGGCCACCGTCGCGACGTACGTCTCCGTCGCCAGCGAACCCGGCACCGGCCCCCTCCTCGACGCCCTCACCCTCGCCGGCAAGCGGGTGATCCTCCCGCTGGTGCAGCCCGACCTCGACCTCGACTGGGCGGTGTACGACGGACCAGGAGCCCTGCACACCGCGCGGATGGGTCTCCTCGAACCCGACGGACCCCGCCTCGGGCTGGACGCGATCTCCCGTGCCGACGCGGTGCTCGTCCCTGGCGTCGCCGTGGGCCGCGACGGCATGCGCCTGGGTCGCGGCGGCGGCTGCTACGACCGCGTGCTCGAGCGGGTCTCCCCCGGCACCTTCGTCTGCCTGGTGCTGAACTCCGAGGAGGTCCTCGACTCGGTCCCCCACGAGGACCACGACCGTCGCGTGACCGCCGTCGCCACCGAGCTGGGGATCACCCGCTTCTGAGGGCGTTGCCTCGCCCACCTTCTGCACAGGGCGCCGCGGTCGACGGACCGTTCAGCAGCCCGCGTCGCGGAACACGCACAGCCGAGCGACCACTGCGCGGTCGGCCTTTTCCCGGTCGCGCGCGCCGTCGACCGCCGAGTCACGCGTCCACTCACCACTGTCCTCGACCGCCAGGACGGCACGGCCGACCTGGGTGAACACGAACACCGAACCGCCCGGCTGTCCACCGGTCAACGTCTCGGCAAAGCTCACGGCATGGTGTCCACCGCGACTGTCGACGTCGCCCTCCAGCGTGACGTCCATCGCGGCTCCCTGAGAGGTTGCCGGCAACCGATGGCAACGTGCGGCCCGCAACCGGACCTGCTCGCCGACGGCTCGGGCAGTCGCCGGATCGGGATAGACCGCGAGCTCGCGGGTCACACCCAGCTCGGGTCCCACCTGCTGGACCACCAGACGATCCTCGACGGCACCGGGCCACGCGTCGCCCCAACACGTCCGCTGCAGGAGTACCCCCGGCACGTTGCGCTCTGGGGTGGTGACCGTGGTGTCACCGTCCGCAAGCAGACCCTGTGCCAACGGGAAGTCGTCGGGGATGGCGGTGGCATGGGGTGTTGGTGTCGAGGTGCGGGTCGAGGTGGGCGGCGACTTCGACGAGGGCTGGCCCGAGTCCGATGACGACTGCCCGCCGCAACCAGCGAGCAGCAAGAACATCAGCACCACCGACCCGACCCGCCGCGGTCGACGACCCAAGCAACTGACCCCTGATCCAGGCATACGCCCCCTCCCGAACAGGCACGCTACGGGCCCACCCCGGTAGTTCGGACCAATTGGCGGCTGTCAGGGGCGCGTTGCCCTGCGGTTCGGTCCGAACTATCCGCTCATCGGCCTGTCAGCCCGCTGATTCCCGACCCCCGACACCAAGCACTCAGCCTTCCTCCGACGGCTCCAGCACCAACCGGTCGTCCGTCGTCTTCGTGATCTCGTCGCGTCCGAACGGCCAGGCAAGCGTCTTGCCGTCGACCCACAGGGGCGTCTGGTCGCGGTAGTGGCCGGACATGATGTGGCCCGACTCGCCGGTGAGGTTGATCCAGCGCGACCGTTCGAGGTTGTCGAGGTCGACGACCATCCGCATCGAGGGCGCGGAGTCGACGTCGTACCCGACCGCGGCGTTCCAGCTGGTGGCGTCGACGATCGAGCTGCCGCCGCCCACGTCGTACGGCCCGCGGTTGAACAGGGCCCGCACCAGCCCGATGCTGCTCTGCCCCAGCGACTCGTTCTCGAGCCGGAGCTGGTGCAGGTGCCCCCAGGTCCACTTCGTCGGGCTCACCGAGATCCGGCGGGTCAGCTCGTCGCGGGCGTCACGCATCGCCTCGGAGAGGATCAGGTCGCGGTCCTCCACGACGCTCTCGGTGGTGGCGTCGTCCCACCACTGGCTGTCGGGCTGCCGCAGCAGGTTGCTGACGACGGCGATCCAGCGATGTCCTCCGTCGGGCCACTGCGACTCGGGCAGCTGGTCGTGGAAGGTGAGCCGGAGGAGGTTGCTCCAGACCGCGTTGAAGTACGCCGCGGCGGCCGAGTCGGCGGGCTGGGAGTAGTCCCAGTCGAGCAGCAGCCGCTGCCCCTCCGAGTAGTACTCCGAGGTCATCAGCTGTCGCATGAGATACGGCACCAGCACGGGCGCCATCGGGTTGCGCGTGTCGAGCTGCATCTTCGCCATGTCGGAGACGTCGAGACGCTTGCCGTCCTTGATGGCGGCGGTGAGGAGGTCGCGGATGCGTTGGCTGCGATAGCCCTGGTCGAACGAGTCGGTCAGGTGCCAGCGATAGTCCGGGCCGGTGACGGCCTGGTTCGCGGTGACGATGAATCCCTCGGCGGGGTTGAGCACGTTGGGCAGCGAGTCGAACGGCACGTAGCGGCCCGACCAGTCGTTCTGCGGCAGCCAGCCGGCCGCCGGGTAGTTGCCGTCGCGGTTGCCCTTGCGGATCGGGATGGCGCCGGGTGCCTGGTAGCCGATGTTGCCGGCCGTGTCGGCGTACACGAGGTTCTGGCTGGGTACGGCGAACGAGCGCGCCGCCTCGCGGAACTCGCTCCAGTTCGTCGCCGCATCGAACCCGAACAGCGCATCCGCCGTCGGTCGTGGGGTGAGTGCCGTCCACGCGAGCGCGACGGCGTACCCGTTGCCACGGTCGGGTGAGTCCACCGGCACCTTCGCGTTGGCCCCGACGCTGGACAGCTCGGCCGAGACGTCGGAGAGCAGCGGCCCGTGGCGCGTCGAGCGCACCGTGATCAGCTTCGAGCCGCCCCCGGCGATCCGGATCACCTCGTCGTGCTCGGAGAGCGGGACCTGCTTGCCGCCGTAGAGATAGGTCTTGCCGGTGACCTTCTCCAGGTAGAGGTCGCTGACGTCGGGGTCGAGGTTGGTCATCCCCCAGGCGATGTCGCGGTTGTGACCGATCACCACACCGGGGAGCCCGGAGAAGGTGAAGCCGCTGACGTCGAACGGGCAGTCGTCGTTGACGGTGGTGCAGTGCAGGCCCATCTGGTACCAGATGCCGGGCATGGTCGCCTTGAGGTGCGGGTCGTTGGCGAGCAGGGGCTTGCCCGAGACGGTGTGGTCACCCGAGACGACCCAGCTGTTCGAGCCGATGCCGTCGCCGTGGCCCATCAGGTCGGGGATCGAGTCGACGCCGCGTCGTACGGCCTCGAGGGCGTTCAGCGCCGCCTGGCCGAACGCGGGTCGCGGTGCCGCGCCCGCGCGCTCGCCGTCGGGGGTCGGCACGATCGGCGCGTGCCGGTCGTAGGGGTAGCGCGGGTAGAGCTCGTCGACCTGCTCCGGGCTCCGGCCGAGCGAGAGCCGGGTGCGCGCGATCTCCTCGTCCATGTTGCCGCGCAGGTCCCACGCCATCGCCTTGAGCCAGGCGAGCGAGTCGACCGGCGTCCACTTCTCCGGCTTGTAGTCGAGACCACCGAGGCCGAGCACGGTGTACTCCGTGGACAGCTGCGTGGCCGACTTGCCGGCGAGGTAGGCGTTCACGCCGTCGCTGTAGGCGTCGAGGTAGGACCGGGTCGCCGGGGTGAGCAGGTCGTACTCGCGGTCCGCGACCCGGCGCCAGCCCATCGTGCGGATGTAGAGGTCGGTCTCGACGGTCTGCTTGCCGAGCAGCTCGCTGATCCGCCCGGCGGTGACGTGGCGGCGGAAGTCCATCTCGAAGAACCGGTCCTGCGCCTGGACGAACCCCTGGGCGTAGAACAGGTCGCTGCTGTTGTCGGCGTACACCTGCGGGATGCCGTGGCTGTCGCGCAGGACCTCGACCTTCTCGTTCAGGCCCGGGACCCGGATCGTGCCGTCGACCTGCGGCATCGGACGTCGTACGGCGATGACGCCACCGACCAGCACGAGGAGGAGCACCAGCACGAGCAGGGCCGCCCCGAACGCCGAGCCGCGGACCCATCGGGGCCATTCGGCCATCGGTCGTCTGGACGTCACGTCAGGCATTGTGCCGTAGCATTGGCAGTCGACGACGACGAGTGCCAACCCCTCGCCCGTGTGACTCCCGGAGGACACCGTGCCCACCTATCAGTACTCCTGCACCGACTGCGGCCATTTCTTCGAAGCCGTGCAGAGCTTCACCGACGACTCGCTCACGGTGTGCCCGGAGTGCGAGGGCCGACTGCGCAAGGTGTTCAACGCCGTCGGCGTGGTCTTCAAGGGCTCCGGCTTCTACCGCAACGACAGCCGCAGCGAGGCGGGCCAGCGGAACGGCCAGACCAACGGCAGCCAAGAACGGCGAGAAGAGCGCCGCCAAGGACGGCGCGAAGAGCGAGTCCTCGAGCAGCGCCTCGACCTCCGACTCCTCCTCGTCCTCGGGGTCGTCGGGGTCCTCGAGCTCCTCCAGCTCGACGCCCACCCCCGCGGCCTGACCCTCTCCTGACCCGGCCCCGGCCGGGGCTGTGGATGGCCGGCGCACGGTCGGCCGGATCGGCCTACCTTCGGGCGCCATGAACGTGCTGCCACCACCCGGCCCGCTCGGTCGAGTGCTGCGCCTGGTCCGCCGGCTCCGGCGACGGGTGCTGCTCCATCGCCGGCTGCTCGCGGCCCTCTGCGCCGGAGCTGCGGTGCTCGTCGGCCTCCAGGCCGCTGCTCCCCCGCCTCCCGAGACCGTCACCGTCTGGACTGCCGCGCGGGACCTCGCCGGCGGCGACGTCCTCGGCGCCGGACGACCTGACCGCGACCCGGTTCGCGCCGGAGACCGTGCCCGACGGCGCGGTCCGCCGACCGGCCGCCGTGGTCGGTCGCACGCTCGCGGCGCCGCTGACCCGCGGCGCAGCCGCTGACGCGGGTGAGCACGCTGGCCCGCGGGTTGCTCCGCGGCTATCCCGGGACCACGGCGGTGCCGTTGCGCATCACCGATGCCGCCGTCGTCGACCTGCTGCGGGTCGGCGACCGGATCAGCCTCGTCGTCGCCGATCCCGACGGTCGGCGTACTCCTTCACGACTGGTCGACGACGTCCCCGTCATCGCCATCCCGAAGGTGCACGAGTCGCTGAGCAGCGGCACGCCCGGCCGGCTGGTCGTCGCCGCGATCCCGTCGGACGAGGCGAGCGAGGTGGCCGCTGCTGCCGCCACGTCGATTCTCATCCCCGTGTGGAGTCGCTAGCGTCACCCGCAACGGCACCCGAACCGGTCGGGTCTCGGAGAGGAAGAGTCACACCATGACTGGCTTCAAGAACTTCATCCTGCGCGGCAACCTCGATCGAGCTGGCCGTCGCCTTCATCATGGCCGCAGCCTTCGCCTCGGTGGTGAAGGCGACCGTCGACCTCATCCTGGGCCTCATCGGCAAGATCGGCGGCCAGCCCGACTTCAGCGCCTGGACGCCGGGCGGTCTGCTGTTCGGGGTGTGGATCACGGCGGTCATCTCGTTCGTGATCATGGCGGCGGTCGTCTACTTCGTCATCGTGAAGCCCTACACGGTCGCCAAGGAGAAGTTCTTCCCGGCCGAGGACACCGGCACGCCGGCCGACGTGGCGCTGCTCGAGGAGATCCGCGACCTGCTGGCCACGCGGGGCGGCCAGGTCTGAGCCGCCGCTAGCCGCCGTGGTGGGGCGGCACCTGGCGCTTCAACCACTCGTCGTTGCCGTCGGGCCCGGTCTCGGGCTCGGCGGCATCGTCGCTGGTCTGCTCGGGGAGGACGTCGCCGAAGACCTCCGCCAGCCGGCGGCGGCGCTTCTCGCGCTCCTCGGGCGTCGGTGACTGCTCGCTCATCGCGTCACGAGTGGACAGGCGTCGCGAGACCCTCGCGGGCCGCGTCGAGCCAACCGGCATCGAACTTCGGTCGTACGGCGCGCCAGCCGGTCTGCGCGGCGAAGTGGTCGCTGCACACGCGCAGCGACCGGGACAGCGGCTCGAGCCGGGGCCCGACCAGCCAGCGTCCGATCGAGCCCATGAACGCGCCGGACCCGACACCGGCCGCGTCGGCGTACCCCTGCACGAGGTCGAGGCGCTGCACCGGCTCGGCCCCGACGTTGTAGACCCCGCTCGGGGCGTGCAGCGAGGCGAGCACGGCGCCACCGAGGTCGTCGGTGTGGATCACGTGGGCCCAGTCGGAGGGGTGGCCGATCCCGATGCCGCGACCGTGGCCGGCGGCGCGGAGCCAGTGGCGCGTCTGACCGTCGTCGCCGACGATCGTGCCGAACCGGAGCACCACCCCGACCCGGGAGTCGCAGGCGTAGTCCTGGACGTGCGACTCGCCGACCGCTGCGGGCTCGGTCATCGAGGAGATCTCGACGGGGCTGTGCTCGGTGATCCACTCATCGCCCTGGTCGGCGTACATGAAGCTGACGCTCTCCTGCACCACCCGGCGTACGCCGGCCCGGCGAGCCGCCTCGACGACGTTGGTGACGCCCGTCGTGCGCAGCCGGTCGTGGCGCCGCCACGCTCCCGGCAGCAGCGCGCTGTGCCCCACCGGGACGCTCGTCGCGAGGTTGATCGCCGCCTCGGAGCCCTGGTAGGCGGCCTCGAGGCTGTCCACGTCGAGCACGTTCCCGGCCACCGGTCGGGCGCCCATCCGCGCGACCGCGTCAGCGCCTTCGGCCGACCGCGTCACGACCACGACGTCATGTCCGGCGCCCACCAGGGCCTGGACAGCGGCCCTGCCGATGACGCCAGTGCCCCCGGTCACGACTGTCCTCACGACGCACATACTCCGGTAACGAACCGATAACAGCAACAGGGGCGCGCCAGAGAGATGGTGGTGGACTGCACAACGGCGCTTAGGTGCACAGGCCGGCCTCCTCCGCCTCCTGCTTGCGCTTGGCCTCGGCCTGTTGGGTCGACTGCGACGGGTTCGACGAGGGCGAGCCGCTCGGGGATGCCGAGCTGCTCGGGGTGCCGTTCGCCTTGGTGCTGCCGGGCGACACCGCGCCCTCGCTGAGCCTGCCGAGGGGCTTGTCCAGGCGGATCTTGCGCCACACGTCGGCCGCTCCGGGCGCGAGCTGGAGGCGGTTCGGGTCGGGCTCGTAGGGCTCGTTGGGCACGGTGATGAACTGGATGTTGTCGAGGCCGATGTTCTTCAGCGACGACCCGAGGGACGCGAGCTCCTTGAGGTGGGCGAAGCCGGTGTCGGTGGTCAGCGACTTCGTCGCCGCGTCGAGGAACTTGTAGAGCCGCACCGGGTTGGCCAGCGTCCCCTTCGAGACCACCTTCTTGATCATCGCGGAGATGAAGGCCTGCTGCCGCTTCATCCGGCCGATGTCGCCGGTCTCCGCACCGATGCCGTGGCGCACGCGCACGTAGTCGAGGGCCTGGTTGCCGTTGACCTTGTAGGTGCCGGCCGGCAGGTGGATGTGGCCGACGTCGTCGTTGACCTCCGTGGGCACGCAGACCTGGACGCCGTTGACGGCGTTGACCATCTCCTTGAAGCCGGCGAAGTTGATCACCACGAAGTGGTCGATGCGGATGTTGGTGATCTTCTCGACCGTGTGGATCGTGCACAGCGGCCCGCCGACGGCGTACGCCGCGTTGAACTGGGTGAGCCCACCCGGCACGGTGCTCTTGCCGTCCTTGGACTTGCAGTCCGGCCGCTGCACCATCGTGTCCCGCGGGATGCTCACGCCGTAGGCGCGCTTCCGGTCGGCCGAGAGGTGCAGCAGGATCGCGGTGTCGGAGAGCCCCGGGGTGTCGCCACCGATGTTGGTGCCGTCGCGGTTGTCCGAGCCCATGATCAGGATGTTCAGCGGCGTCTGCGGTCCCCCGACGTCAACGGCCTTGGGGCGGTCGTTGCCCAGCGCGTCTCCGATGGAGATGGCGTGGATGTTGCCCTCGAGCTTCTTGTAGGCGATCACGAAGGCCGTGCTGCCCAGGAGCAGGACGACCGCCAGCCCGATCAGCACCCAGTTCCTGACGCGGTGTCGTCGAGGAATGCGCTCTTTGTGGCGCGGCTCTTCCTCGGACAATGGACCCTCGATCTCCCTGACGACCCCCCATTGTGACCATGTGAGTGCGGGGCGCCCAAATCATGGCATGACGCTGGTGACACTAGGCCCGGATGCTGAAGGTCCGTTGCGCGTGCTCAGGAGCTGCTCAGGATGACCATCCGCTCGGTGGCGCGCGTCATGGCGACATAGCGGTCGACGGCCCCTTCGATGCCGGTGCCGAACGACTCCGGGTCGATCAGCACGACCAGGTCGAACTCGAGACCCTTGGCCAGCTCCGGGGTCAGTGCGCGGAGGCGGGGCGACGCCTCGACGACGCGGCTCTCGACCCGGTCGGCTGCGATGACACAGCCGATCCCGTCGGTGTGCCCGGCGAGCCAGGTGTCGAGGATCGGGTCCAGGTCCGACACCGGCCCGTGCACGACCGGGATGCCGGTGCTGCGGACCGAGGTCGGCACGTTGGCGTCCGGAAGCACGGCCCGGATGACCGGCTCGGCCTCGACCATGACCTCCTGCGGGGTCCGGTAGTTGATGCTCAGCGAGGCCAGGTCGACCCGGTCGAGCCCGACCCGCTCGAGCCGTTCGCGCCACGACTCGGTGAACCCGTGCCGGGCCTGTGCCCGGTCGCCGACGATGGTGAAGCTGCGGGAGGGGCAGCGGAGCAGGAGCATCTGCCACTCCGCGTCGGTCAGCTCCTGTGCCTCGTCCACCACGATGTGCGCGAACGGTCCGGCCAGGAGATCCGGGTCCGCCTCCAGCAGGGCGGACTCGTCCACGAGCAGGTGCTGCATGCTCGCCTGGCGCAGCATCACCATCACGCCTTCGTCGTCGCCCTCGATCATGTGGTCGACGACCCTCGCCTTCTCCTCACGCTCGGCTGCGACAGCAGCAGCGTGCCGACGTCGGCGCCCGGCGGCCTCCGGGTCGCCGAGCCGCTGCCGGGCGGCGTCGAGCAACGGCAGGTCCGCAGTCGTCCAGGCGTGCGGGTCCTCGCGGCGCAGCCGGGCGACCTCGTCGGCGTCGAGCCAGGGAGCACAGAGCCGGAGGTACGCCGGCACGGTCCAGAGGTCACCGACCAGGTCGACCGCCTCGATCATCGGCCACGCCTTCGTGAGGGCCGAGCGCAGCGCGACGTTGCGCTCCAGCGCCTGGCGCAGCGCCTCCTCCGAGGCGTCGCTCTCGTCCTTGTCGACGAGGATCGTGAGCAGCTCCTCCCACACCTGGTCGCGGGCCTCGTTGTGCGGCGTCCCGGGGTCGGGCGAGGCGAAGGCCTCCGCCCACTCGTCGGCGCTGAGCCAGATGTCGGCCCACGGTGTCTCGACCTCGGTGCCGTGGGTGGGCGGTTCCTCGTAGAACCTCACGGCCGGCTCGATCGCCTGCACCATGGCGACCGACGACTTCAGCCGCACCACCTCACGGTCGGCCTCGACGGTTGCCGTCGCCGCCTCGGGGACGAGGTCGTGCAGGGTGCACGTCTGCACTCCTTCTTCTCCCAGGCTGGGCAGCACGTCGGCGACGTAGGCGAGGTAGGGCTCGTGCGGGCCGACGAAGAGCACTCCGCCTCGGCGGTGGCCGAGCCGCGGGTCGGCGTACAGCAGGTACGCCGTGCGGTGCAGCGCGACGACCGTCTTCCCCGTCCCGGGACCGCCGTCCACGACGAGCGCACCACGCGATCCCGCGCGGATGATGGCGTCCTGGTCTGCCTGGATGGTGCCGAGCACGTCGCGCATCTGCGACGTCCGACTCGTGCCCAGCATCGCGAGGAAGGCCGACTGGTCGTCGAGGGCGGCGTTCCCCTCGAACCCGTCCGCCGTGAACACCTCGTCCCAGTAGTCGCCGATCCGGCCACGGGTCCAGCGATACCTGCGGCGGCTCACCAGACCCATGGGGTGGGCGTGGGTCGCACCGAAGAAGGGCTCAGCCGCGGGCGAGCGCCAGTCGAGCAGCAGCCGCCGGCCGTCCTTGTCGGTGAGGCCGAGCCTTCCGACGTACACCGGCTCCGGGTCGTCCTCCTTCACGATGCGCCCGAGGCAGAGGTCCAGGCCGAACCGACGCAGTGTCCGAAGGCGTGCGGTCAACCGGTGGACCTCGAGGTCGCGGTCCATCGCCTC
Source organism: uncultured Actinomycetota bacterium (assembly GCA_963797505.1). Taxonomy (GTDB): domain Bacteria; phylum Actinomycetota; class Actinomycetes; order Propionibacteriales; family Nocardioidaceae; genus Marmoricola. The sequence continues at coordinate 234,728 of CAWCQB010000039.1, forward strand.
GCGACCAGTGCCGCCGGGTTCCTTGCGTGCGGCGTCGATCCGGTCGGACAGGTCGGCCTGCGACTCGGCGAGGCTCCGCGCGATGGCCGCGAAGTGCACATCGTCCTGGGCGATCAGCGCCGGCTCCGCCTTGTGGGGGTGACCAGCAAGGTCGAACGCGCTGGTGGTCAGGGGGTCCACGACATCTGCTCCGAGTCCGTCGGTACGAGGTACGGCCGGTGATTCTGCGCCCCGACCGGGGTCTTGCCGCAAGACCCCTGGTGCGCTATACGTTGGGAGTGGAAAGGGAGTTGTTCTCCCTTTCCTTTCTCGTTCCCGGGCGAGGTTCTCCCCGCGACAGGCCGGCGGCCCCGCCCGACTACCATTCCCATCCACCGCCCCAGTAGCTCAGTGGATAGAGCAGCCGCCTCCTAAGCGAAAGGTCGCCAGTTCGACTCTGGCCTGGGGCACGAGACTGGTGTGGAGCGGATAGAGGACGGTTTCCCCGGGCGCCCGGGGAAACTGGAGGCGACGGGCGGTACTTCGGCCCACTGCCTCCAGAATTGCCCGGCCCCGCCCGTTTTGGCACGGGGTGGAGCAGCCGACTCCACCGAACGCGAAAGGTCGCCAGTTCGACTCTGGCCTGGGGCACAGGTCTGGTGGGAGCCGGAGCTCGGTTTCCCCGGACGTCCGGGAAACTCCGGGCTGGCAGGCACGGCTTTGGCCGCCAGCCCCCAAGATTGCCCGCCAGCCCCGCCGGTTGGCATCGGGGCTGGTGAGCAGCCAACTCCACCGAACGCCAAAGGACCCGCCGGTTCGGCTCTGGCCCATCGTGAATGTCGCGGTCTGAACCCAGCCCCGAGGCTGAGATGTGGCCCGACCGGAGGAGGCGGGGTGGACTGGCAGCGTGACCTCGTCGGTCTATTGGCGGGCTTCGTCCTCGCGACCGTCACCACTCCGGTCGGGGTCTCCGGTGCGGTGTTCCTGCTGCCGTTCCAGCTCTCGGTGCTGCACGTGCCGAGCCCACGGATCACGCCGACCAACCTGCTCTACAACGTCATCTCCGGCCCGGGCGGCCTCGCCCGGTACCTCCGCCGCGGCCAGCTCGACCGCGCCCTGGCCCGTCAGCTGGTGTCCGGTTCGGTTCCCGGGGTCGTCCTCGGTGCCGTGATCCGCGTCTACGTCGCGGCCGACCCGGACGTGTTCCGACTGCTGGCCGCGGCCGTGCTGGCACCGACAGGACTGCTCATCCTCCGTCGACCCGCGCCCGGTTCCCTGCACCGCCAGCCTCCGGCCGCGGACGGTGCGCGTGCTCGCCTTCACCGTCGGCGTGGTGGGCGGCATCTACGGCATCGGCGGCGGGTCGGTCATCGGCCCCATCCTCGTCGGCACCGGACTGACGGTCGCGTCGGTCGCACCTGCGGCCCTGTTCTCGACCTGGGTGACCTCGCTGGTCGGCGTGGCGACGTACGCCCTCATCTCCCTGAACGCGACCGGCCCGGTCTCACCCGACTGGTCGCTCGGCATCGCCACCGGCCTCGGCGGACTCGCCGGCGGGTGGCTCGGCGCCTCCCTCCAGCCACGCATCCCCGAACGGCATCCTGCGCAGCGGCTTCGGCTTCGTTGCCCTCGGGCTTGCCGCGCTGTACGTCGGTGCAGCTGCTCGGCTGATCCGTCGATCGGGGACCTGGTGCCGGAGGCGTTTCCGGCCGTGCTTGGGTTTGCTCGTGGGGCGCGAGGTCGAGGTCGACTACCTGGTGGTCGGCGCCGGGGCGATGGGCATGGGGTTCACCGATGCCCTGATCGACCACGCCGACGTACGCGTGGCCCTCGTCGACCGGCGCCGCGGCGTCGGCGGCCACTGGCTCGAGGCCTACCCGTTCGTGCGGCTGCACCAGTCCTCGACCTTCTACGGCGCCGCGTCGACCGTGCTCGGCGGCGGGATCCAGCAGGACGGTCCGGAGGCAGGGCTGCACGAGCGCGCCGACCAGCCGACGATCTGTGCCTACTACGACGACCTGCTCGCCGACCGGATGGTCGGGTCGGGTCGGGTCGAGTTCTTCCCCGGCCACGACTACCTCGGCGACCGCACCTTCGTCTCGCTCGACTCCGGTGAGCGGCTCGAGGTGCCGGCGCACTGCCGGATCGTCGACGCGCGCTACCTCGCTCCGGAGATCCCCGCGGAGACGCCGCCGCGCTTCGCGGTGCGACGGCGCCCAGGTGATCCCGGTCAACGACCTCGTGCGGGTGGAGCACGATCCCGGGCCAGTACGTGATCGTCGGCTCGGGCAAGACGGCGACGGACGCGTGCATCTGGCTGTTGCGCGAACGCGGCGTGGACCCCGACGACATCTGCTGGGTGAGGCCGCGCGACCCCTGGATGCTCAACCGCGCACTGATCCAGCCCGACCCCGCGATCTACCTCGGCATGGTCGCCGACATGCTGCGCGTCTCGGCCGGGGCGGCCTCGCTCGACGACCTGTTCCTCGGTCTCGAGGACGCCGGCATCATGCTGCGCGTCGACCGGTCCGTCGTACCCACCATGGCCAAGGCCCCCACCCTCGGGCAGTGGGAGCTCGACCTGTTGCGCAGCATCGAGAACGTCGTACGCCTCGGGCACATCCGCTCGGCCGCACCCGGCCGGCTCGACCTCGCGGACGGCTCGGTCGCCCTCGCCGACGACGCACTGATCGTGAACTGCGCGGCCGACGGCCTGAAGAACCCGCGGACGCATCCCGATCTGGCAGTCCGACGCGATCACCCTGCAGACGATCCGGGCCGGCTTCCCCTGCTTCGGCGCGGCACTCGCGGGGTACGTCGAGGCGACCCGCGACGACGATGCCGAGAAGAACCGGCTGTGCCCGCCCTCGTCGTTCGGCAACACCCTGCAGGACTGGGCGACCATGAACGTCACCGGCCTGCGCAACTCCGCGTCCTTCAGCTCCGAGCCGGACATCAAGACCTGGACCGACAGCATCGCGGTGAATCCCGCCCGCATTCCCCCGGACTACGGCACCTCACCAGAGCTCGACGACGCCCTCGCACGGCTGCAGACCCACCTGCCTTCCGGGCTGGCGCGGCTCGCCGAGTTGAGCGATCAACCGCGCGCCTAGACTGGCAGGACCAGCGGTCGAAGGAGCAGGCATGTCGTCTGAGAGCAAGGTCGATCTACCCGAACTCCCCGACCACATCGATCGGTGCGGTCCTGAAGATCGCGGGCGTGGTCGTGATCGGCGCCATCATGTCGATCCTCGACATCACCGTCGTCAACGTCGCGCTGCCCACGTTCCAGACGGTCTTCGGCACTCCGCGGCGACCCGATCGCGTACTCGACGGTGGCGTGGTCGGTCACGGCGTACACCCTCGCGTTGGCCACCGTGATCCCGATGACCGGCTGGGCGGCCGACCGGTTCGGCACCAAGCGTCTCTACATGACGGCCATCGCGCTGTTCGTCAGCGGCTCGGTGCTCTGCGCGCTGTCGTGGAGCATCGGCGCCCTGATCGGGTTCCGGGTCCTGCAGGGCCTCGGCGGCGGCATGCTGATGCCGCTCGGCATGACGATCATGACCCGCGCGGCCGGCCCGCACCGGATCGGCCGGCTGATGGCGATCCTCGGGGTCCCGATGCTGCTGGGCCCGATCCTCGGCCCGATCATCGGCGGCTACCTCATCCAGGTCGCGAGCTGGCACTGGATCTTCCTGATCAACGCGCCGATCGGCCTGATCGCGATCATCTACGCCTGGCGGGTGCTGCCGGGTGACACCCCCGAGCCGTCGGAGTCCTTCGACTTCCTCGGCATGGCGCTGATGTCGCCGGGCCTGGCGCTGTTCCTGTTCGGCGTCTCGTCCATCCCCGGCCGAGGGCACGGCCACCGCCCCGCGGGTCTGGGTGCCGATGCTGGTCGGCGTCGTGCTGATGGTCGCCTTCGTCTTCCACTCGTTCCGGCCGGAGCATCCGCTGCTCGACCTGCGCCTGTTCAAGAACCGCAACCTCACGGTCTCGATCATCACCATGTTCCTGTTCGTCGCAGCCTTCTTCGGAGGGCTGCTGCTGGTGCCGACGTACTTCCAGGAGGTCCGCGGAGAGTCGACCCTGCATGCCGGCCTTCTGGTGGCACCCCAGGGCATCGGCGCGATGATCACGATGCCGATCGCGGGGCGTCTGGTGGACAAGCGCCCGATCGGGCAGATCGTGCCGTTCGGCCTGGTCGGCATCCTGATCGGCATGTTCGGGCTGACCCAGCTCACCGCCACCACGCCCTACCCGGTGATCATGGGCTTGCTGTTCGTGATGGGTCTCGGCATGGGCTCGACGATGATGCCGCTGTTCACCTCGGCGCTGAAGACCCTGAGGGCCCACGAGGTGGCCCGCGGCTCGACGCTGCTGAACATCAACCAGCAGATCGCCAGCTCGTGCGGGGTCGCCGTCATGTCGGTGATCCTCACCAACCACCTGCAGGCCTCCAAGCTCGCCGGACCGGCGATGGCCACCCTGCACATCCCGTCCCTGGCCGACAAGATCCCCGCCGCTGCGATCGCCAAGGGTCTCGAGGACGCGGCCACGGCGTTCACCGACACCTACTGGGTGGCCTGGGTGATGGTGCTGCTGACGTTGATCCCGGCGTAGTTCCTGCCCCGCAAGCGCGAGGAGTCCCACCTGCTCGACGACGAGGACGTCCCGCCCGTCGTCGTTCACTGAAGGCTGACCCCGCTCATCGACGGGTCGTGCCCAGCCGCAGCAGGTAGGGAGTGTTGCCCGACTCTCCCGAGTGCTCGGTCCTAGCAGCCTGCGGAGGCCGAGATCGGCCCGGCCGAACGCCGCAGGATGCTCTCGAGCTTTGCCGAGCAGGGCTTGCCGGGGCAGGCCGTTGCGGATGAAGCCGTGCGCGCCCATGCGCCGGGCCAGCGACGCCTGGATGGAGTCCTCGCTGAACGAGGAGTGCATCACCACGGTGCTGAGCGGTGACTCGGCACGGATCAGTCGGAGTGCCTGGAGGCCGTCCATGACCGGCATGGCGATGTCCAGCAGCACCAGGTCGGGCTGGTGGAGCCCGGCAGCCGCAACGCCTGCTCGACCGTCGGCCGCGTCCGCCACGACCGCGAATCGGTCGTCGTACTCGAGCATCAGCTTCCACAGGGATCGCAGTTCGTGAGTGTCGTCCACGACGACCACGGTGTAGGGCCTAGGTGGTGGCATGAGGAGCCTCTTCTTGACGTCGACAGCCGGGCAGCAAGGGACGCTAGTCCACATTCTGAGATGTCCGGGCCCAAATGATGAACTGTCCGCGAACGTCCCGGTTTGTCGTCAGTACGACGTTTGAGCGCTTCACTGACGCCGAGCTGACCGGCCCCGTCCGAGCGGCACAATGACTGCCGTGAGGCAGCAACTGGCGACGACGCAGCTGGCCGACGGCACCGAGATCGCGTACGCCGTCGCCGGGTCCGGACCCCTGTTGGTGCACGCGCCCGGGTGGCTGACGCATCTCGAGCTGAGCTGGGCGATGCCGCCCGAGCGTGGGTTCTACGAGGCGCTCGCCCGTGGCCGCACGCTGGTCCGCTACGACCGGCCGGGCTGCGGGTTGTCGGGTCCGACGACGCAGACGCCGTCCATGGACCTGGAGACACGGACCCTCGAGGCAGTGGTGGCGGCAGCGACATCCGCGGCAGGCACGACCACGGTCGAGCTGTTCGGAGCCTCGCTCGGAGCGGCCGTGGCGGCGACGTACGCGGCCACGCATCCCGAGTCGGTGTCGCGGTTGGCCTTGTACGGCGGTTGGGTGAGAGGTCGCGACGTCGCCTCGGCCGAGAACCGCGAACACGTCCTCGGCCTGATCAGCCGGCAGTGGGGCCTCGGCTCCGACGTGCTCGCCGACATCTTCGCGCCCAGCGCCGATGCGAGGACCCGCGCGGCGTTCATCGACTACCAGCGCGCGGCAACGAGCCCGCAGACCGCACGCGACCTGCTCACCCTGGCCTACGACCTCGACATCACCGACCACCTCGCCCGGATCACGGCGCCGACCCTGGTGGTCCACCGCGACCGCGACCGGGCCGCGCCGCTGGAGCAGGGGCGGGCGTTGGCGGCGGGCATCCCCGGTGCGGTTCTCGAGGTGCTGGACGGCCGGGACCACCTCCCCTACATCGGAGACGCAGCCGGGTTGGCCACGAGCATCCGTCGGTTCCTCGGGCTCCCAGCGGTGCGGGCCGGGTCGGCGACCGCCCTGACGGACCGGCAGCAGCAGGTCGCCCGCCTGGTCACCGAGGGCCTGACGAACCGCGAGATCGCCGCCGAGCTGACCCTCACCGAACGCTCCGTCGAGTCCCACGTCGAGCGCATCCGCGATCGCCTCGGCTTCCGGTCGCGTGCGCAGGTCGCGGCCTGGTACACCGCCGGCGGTCGCTAGCGAAGTGCGGTAATTCCACCGCTGACACGGCCCGGACCGGCGGCAAGGCTGAACACATGCCCCGCCTGTTGAGCTCCCTCGTGTCCCGCGTCTACTCCGGCTGCGCGTACGCCGCCTTCGTCGCTGCCTCCGTCTGGGGCGTGCTGTTCCTCGCCGACGTCGGGCCGCTCCCCACCGTCGACTCGAACAGCTCGGCGGCGACCGGCTGGGCTGTCGTGATCGACCTGGGACTGTTGCTCGTGTTCGCCGTCCAGCACACCGTGATGGCTCGCGACCCGTTCAAGCAGTGGCTCACGCGCACCCTTCCTCGGCACCTGGAGCGCAGCACCTACGTGCTGGCTGCCAGCCTGGCGATGGGGTTGATGTTCTGGCAGTGGCAGGCGCTGCCGGCGAGCGTGTGGGACCTCCACACCCAGCCGTGGGTCGGTCTCGTCTGGGTCGGGTACGCCGTGGGCTGGATGGTCGCGATCGCGGCGACGTACATGATCGACCACTGGGAGTTCCTCGGCCTGCGACAGGGCGGTTGGCTCCGCGCGCGACCGTCCACGTCGGACTCGGTGTCACGACGCTGGCTCTACGCCTGGGTGCGCCACCCGATGATGCTGGGCCTGCTCATCGCGTTCTGGGCGACGCCGTCGATGACGGTCGGACACCTGCTGTTCGCGATCAGCGCGTCCGCCTACATCGCGGTCGGAGTCCGGTTCGAGGAGCGCGACCTGCGTCGCCGTCTCGGCCCGGCGTACGACGACTATGCGCGCAGCGTCCCCCAGCTGTTCCCCCACCTGAACGGGCGCGCCGGAAGTCGACAGACGAGCGACCTGCGGGCAGGATCGGTAGGGACCGGAATCTCGGGACCGGAAGGAAACCGATGCGCCGTACGACCACGCACCGCCCTGCACGTCGACTCGTCTCGCTGGCCACGCTTCTCGCTGCCGTTCTCGCTGTAGGAGCCCCAGCCACCTCGGCCGTCAGCCCGGCAGCAGCAGCCGCCTCGCCCCAGCGCATGTACGTCGCGGTCAACGTCGCGACCGTGTGGACCAACCCGGGGAAGGCACGACCGGTCGACAGACCGGCCCTCACCAACCCGGCCCACCCGCTCACGTGGCTGCACGACATGACGCCCGACCAGCGCGCTGACCTGACCGACAGCAACCGGACCCAGACGCAGGCGCTGTACGGCGCACCGGTGCTCGTCCTCGCCCACCAGGGCGCGTGGAGCCAGGTCGTCGTACCCCGGCAGCCGACGCCTCGCGATGCGCGCGGCTACCCCGGCTGGATCCCGACCCGCCAGCTGACCAGCAACCCGACGTACGCCGCGGCCGTCAAGAGCCGGCCGTTCGCCCTCGTCGACCGTGGCATCACCACCGGCCTCTTCGCCGGCCCGAAGCTGAAGCACCGGGTCCTCAACGTCAGCATGAACACCCGGCTGCCCGTCGTCGGCCGCACGCCCAAGGCGCTGGTGGTGGCCACGCCCAACGGCCGTCAGTGGTTGCCGAAGGCGCGCGCTCACGTCTACCGGACCGAGCGGGCGATCCCCCGGCCGACCGGCCGCCAGCTGGTGCGCACGGCGAGGACCTTCCTGCACCAGCCCTACGTGTGGGCCGGACGATCCGGCTTCGGCTTCGACTGCTCGGGCCTCACCGGGACCGTCTACCAGGTCCACGGCCTCACGATCCCGCGCGACTCCGGTCCGCAGGCGCAGGACCCGCGCGCCCGCAAGGTGGCGGCGACGAACCTGCGCGCCGGAGACCTGCTGTTCTACTCGCACTCCACGTCCGCGGACGACATCTACCACGTGGCGATGTACGTCGGGAACGGTCGCATGATCGAGGCCTACGACCACCTGACGCCGGTGCGGATCACGAAGGCACGGCTGGGCGAGAACTACTGGGGTGCGGTCCGCTACCCGCACCGCTGACGGCTGCCTTCAGGGACGGACAACGATCTCGTCGCGTGAGAGGCTGGCGCGATGGTTCCCGATGCTGACTCCATTGGCGACTGGTTGCACGCCGGCACGAGCGATCCGCGAGAGGTCGCGTCCCGGTACGACGAGTGGGCCCAGGGCTACGACGGCGACCTGGCGTCGTGGAACTACCAGGCGCCGGCGATGGTGGCAGAGACCGTCCTCTCGCACCATCCCGACGCCGAGTCGGCGCTCGACGTCGGGTGCGGCACCGGACTGGTCGGTCGAGCGCTGCGCGACCGAGGGTTCACCGGGCAGATCCGGGGGCTCGACATCTCGCAGGCGTCCCTCGACGTGGCCCAGCAGGGCGGCGCCTATGACTCGGTCGAGCAGGCCGACCTCCAGCAGCCACTCCCCCTCGAGGACGAGAGCGTCGATGCCGTGGTCTGCGTGGGAGTGATGACCTACCTGCCGGAGGTCGAGGCGGTGTGGCGGGAGTTCGCGCGAGTCGTCCGGCCCGGAGGACTCGTCGTGGCGACGCAGCGTGAGGACCTCTGGGAGGAGCGCGACTGCCAGGCCGTGATCGACCGGCTGCAGGGCGAGGGCGTGTGGACGCCGCTCGAGATCACCGGCCCGGCGCCGTACCTCCCGACGGCTACGGGGGTACGCCGGAGGTCGACTGCTACTACCTGACCATGCGCGTCGGCTGAGCCGGTGGAGGTCCGGAAGGCGCGAGCGGACGACATCGACACGGTCCGGGCGATCGTCGACCAGGCCTACTCGCCGTACGTCGAGCGGATCGGCCGCCGTCCCGCACCGATGGACGACGACTACGACGCCAGGATCCGCGACGGACTGCTCGACGTCGTCGAGGACGACGGCGAGATCCTCGGCCTGATCGTGCTCGTCGACGAGCACGACGCCCTGCTGGTGGAGAACATCGCCGTCCGCCCCACGTCCCAGGGCCAGGGCGTCGGCCGCGCGCTGCTCGCCCACGCCGACAACACCGCCAGCCAGCTCGGGCGCGGTGAGCTCAGGCTCTACACCCACAGCGCCATGACCGAGAACATCGCCCTCTACTCCCGCCTCGGCTGGCAGGAGACCCACCGTCGTACCGAACGCGGCTTCCAGCGAGTGTTCTTCGCCAAGCCCGCTCCCGCCGAGACCAGCTGAACGACCCCGTGCGCCCGACTGTGCCAACAGCTTCCTGCTCGCAGGCCGACAGTTCGGAATCCGCCGTCTAACATCGCCAAACCTCCTTCACACGCCTCCCCTTCTCCCTCCTCCCCCCCTGCCCGTCGCCTGCTCTCTCTCCCCCTCCCTCCTTCTTCCCTCCCCCCCCCCCCCCCCCTCCCCCCCCCCCCCCCCCCCCCCCCCCTCCCCCCTTCTCCTCCTCCTCTCCCCCCACCCTCCCCCTCCTCCCTTCCCCCTGGTTGGTACCGTAACCCTGCGTGCCGTCACTCCCCGCCGGGAAAGTGCTCCGTCCACCAGGACCGCCAGCGGGCGTCGAGCTCGGCCAGCTGGGAGTCGTCGAGGCCGTACGTCGTCAGGATCGCCATCGCCGCGCCGTTCGGCTTCCTCGGTGAGGGCTCGGCACTGGACACGACGAGGAGTCCGTCGCCCCAGGCGTCGACGCTGATGCCGAGCTGCTGGTCGGAGCGGAACCACAGCTCCCCTCCGACGTCCTGGCCGAGCAGGTTCTTGCGGAACGGGGCGCCGGCAGCGAGGTCCGCGAGGTCGAGGGCGTCGGGGAGGTGCACGGAGTTGTCGTTGCCGCCCACGAACGAGAGCGTGCGGCGGGCAGCACCGGGGTGGCGCTCGACGGCGAACCTCAGCTGCTGCAGGAAGGTGACCCACCCCTCGGTGATGTCGTCGTAGTAGGCGTCCCAGTCGGGGTTGTCGCCATGGGCGGCACGAGTGAGCGTGACCCTTGTGCCGGCGCCGTCTGGTTCGAGCCTGAACTCGTCGCCGCCGTGGAGGGTCAACGTGCGTGCGGACGCGTCCTCCACCGTGTCGGTGAAGAAGATCAGGTCGATCTCGCCGTCGAGGCCGTCGTACTCCCAGCCCATCCAGTGGCGGATCTTGTCCCTGGACCGCAACGCGTCCCACACCTCGTCGACCGGCGCGGAGATGGTGACCTCGATCTGCGGCCTGGTGTCGTCAGTCATGGGTTCCTCCTGTATCGGCGGGAGCCGGGTGGCCGAGGGCGACGACCCGGTAGGGGCGGCCGTCCGCAGAGTCGTAGCGCTCGACGAGCTCTTCCACCGCGGCCGTGAGCGCTTCGGTGAACGCGTGGACGTCGCCCGGACGGGCGAAGCGCAGCTCGGTCTCCAGCGTGAAGGTGAGCAGCCGCTTGTCCGCCTGCGCGGCCCCGGTCTGCATGCGCGCGACGTCGCGCACGGTGGTCGCGGCCACGCCGACCAGGTGCTCGGCCGCGAACTGGTCCTGGATCCCGGCGAGCTCATCGGGCACCACGGTGGGGTCCATGACGAGCGCGCCCGGCCTGGTGCGCAGGATCCGCTCGACGCAGCCGCGCCGCTGCCGTTCCTCGACGAGCTCGACGAGACCGGCCTTCTCCAGGGCCTTCAGGTGGTAGTTCAGCCGCTGCCTCGGCAGCTCCATCTCGGCAGCGAGCTGGGTGGCCGAGCTGGGCGTGCGCAGCCGCTTCAGCAGGTCGCGGCGTACGGGCGACAGGGCGGCACGCATCCGGTCCGGCGAGTCGACATAGGTGAGGGCCACGGCTCCATGATCGAATTGACAGTCTTTCTTGTCAAGAGTCAGGGAGGCCACCCGCAGCTCGTGAGAACGTTGCCGTCATGGCAGGCGCGGGGGTCCCGGGACCGAGGTGGTGCTCGAGACGGATCGCCTGCTGCTCCGGCCCTGGCGGACGTCCGAGGCAGCCATCCAGCGTGAGCTGTGGACCGAGCGTGATCCGCGGGTGCCGCCCCATCGCCGTATCGACGCGGACGGCCACCCCACGGTCGAGGACATCGAGGGTCGGATCCGCGCCGCACAGCCGTCGTCGATCGGCTTGCTGGCGATCGAGCGCAAGGCCACCGCGGACGTCATCGGCTACTGCGGACTGGTCGAGAGCGGCCGGGAGCCGGGAGCGAGGATCCGGAGCTGGCCTTCGAGCTGCTCCGTCGGTGCTGGGGTCAGGGCTACGCAACCGAGGCGTCCTGGGCGGTCCTCGACTGGGCGAGGTCCTCCGGGACGCACGAGTGAGCGCCACGGTCTGGGACTGGAACCTGCCTCGCGCCGGGTGCTGGACAAGGTCGGATTCACCGAGGCGGCAACGCCTGGAGGACCCGCTCCACGGGACCAACCTGGTCACCACGAGACGGCTCTGACACCCCGGCTGAGACCATCTGCGGCGCCGACGCGCGCCTTAACGTTCTCTTACGCATTGCCCGATCCGGGGCGAGACGGACGACGGACGACTCGCGCTGAGGCAGGCTGATGGCGATGCGGTGACACGCCCACCACCACGGACCCACCGGGGCAGGTGTGCACCGGCCAGGAGAGGGAACGTGCCCGCCACGTCGGACGATGCGAAGTCGACGGGGCCGCCGAGGACAGCCGGGATGAAGAGGCCGTCGTGGTGGCCCCACTTCTCCAGTCCCCTGCGCTCGACCGCGGTCACGGCCCGGCTCGGCCGAGTCCTCGGCATCGGCTTCGGCATCTGCTTCGTGACCGGGATGCTGAGCCACTACCAGTACCACCCGTGGACCTGGCTGCCCGAGCCCGCGAGCCCGAGGCAGCTCTACCGGTTCACCCAGGGCCTGCACGTGGCCACCGGGGTCGCCTGCATTCCGCTGCTCCTGGTCAAGCTCTGGTCGGTCTACCCGAACCTCTTCCGCTGGCCACCCCTTCGATCGGTCAAGCACGCAGTGGAGCGGCTGTCGGTGTTCGTGCTCGTGGCCTCGGCCCTGGTGCAGCTGACCACCGGGTTCCTCAACACCCTCGACTGGTACCCCTGGCCGTGGTCGTTCCCCTCCACGCACCGCTACCTGGCGTACGTCGTGATCGGCTCCGTGCTGATCCACGTCGGGGTGAAGCTCCCCGACATCAAGTACGGGCTCCAGGCGCGGCTGTCCGAGGCAGACGTGCTCACCGAGATCCCGTGGAGCGAGAACCCGAAGGCGCACAGCAACGCCGGCGTCGTACCGCTCGAGCCGATGCCGGCTCTCGACCGGCGCGGCCTGCTCGTCGCGGTCGCCGCCGGGATCGGAGCCATCGTCGTCACCACGATCGGGCAGACGCTGACCCCGTTCGCCCGGGTGGGTCTGCTGGCCACGAGGCAGGCCTCGAAGGGCCCCCAGGCGGTGCCGGTGAACAAGACCGCGGAGCAGGCGCGCGTCGTCGAGGTCGCGCGCTCGCCCGACTGGTCCCTCGAGGTCACCGGTCCGGCGCCGTTCACCGTGTCCCTGTCCGAGCTCGAGTCGATGTCGAAGAAGGCTCGTCGCTTCCCGATCAGCTGCGTGGAGGGCTGGAGCGTCGGTGCGGACTGGGTGGGCGTCCCGCTCATCGATGTCGTACGCCGAGCCGGAGGCGATGAGTCCTCCCACGTGCGCGTGGTCTCGATGCAGGAACGCGGCGCCTACAACCACAGCGTCATCGAGGGCCCGCAGGTGAGCACCGCCCTGCTGGCCACCCACCTCAACGGCGAGCGCCTCGACGTCGACCACGGCTACCCGCTGCGCCTGATCGCGCCCAACCGCGCCGGCGTCCTGAACACCAAGTGGCTGATCAGGGTGGAGGTGACCTGATGCGTCCCTACCGGATCGGTCTGGCGGTGGCCGGCAGCCTGCTCCTCGCGCTCGGGGCGTTCCGCCTCGTGACCGAGCTGGCGTCCGGCGACCTCGTCGCGCTCGCCCTCTGGCTCGTGGTGGCCGTGGTCCTGCACGACGCCGTCATCGCCCCCCTCACCGTGGGAGTCGGGCTCACCCTGACCCGCGTGCCTCCCCGGGCACGGCGCTACGTCCAGGGAGCCCTCGTCGCGGGGGCGTTGATCACGGTCATCGCGATCCCGCTGATCCATCGCCGCGACACCCAGCCGGTCGTCAAGGCCATCCTGCAGCGCGACTACGCCGGCAACCTGGCCCTGCTCCTCGGGCTCACCGCCGCGGTGGCGGTGGTCCTGTACGCCGTCCGGGTGGTCCGCGACCGGTCGCGGGACCGGCATCTGATGCCCTCAGAAGGGCATGGAGATGAAGGGTGAGGAGTACTCGCCGTCGCTGGCCAGCTGCCCCTCCGCCTCGGCGGGCGAGATCCGGTTCTGCTCGGCGTGAATGAGCATGCCCAGCAGACCGACGTCTCCAGCGGTGGGGATGCCGGTCACCTCCGGGTGTGACAGCACCCACGACACAGCGGCAGTGATGCGGTCCTGGTCGGCGTACGGCTCGTACCAGGTGGCGTGCGAGTGCTCGGCGCCGTCGGGCCAGTTGCGACGCGACACCGTCTTGATGGTCATCAGGCCGGCATCCTGGCGGCGTACTTCGTCCGCCAGCGCCTGGTAGTCGCCCCGGTAGGACTCGTCGAGCCACAGCACCGGGTTGAGCGGCGTGAGGACCGTCGCGAACGGATGGCGGCGCAACGCCTCGAGGTGCGTGGCGGGTGCCTGGTGGCCGTGTCCGGTGATGCCGATCGCGCCGATCAGGCCCTCGTCCTGTGCCCTGATCGCAGCCGAGAGCGCGCCCTCGGGTCCGGTCGCCTTGTCGAGCTCGTCGAGGTCGCCGACGGCGTGCAGCTGCAACAGGTCGACCCGGTCGGTCTGCAGCCGTGCCAACGACTCGTTGATCTGCCGCCACGCCGACTCCCGGTCGCGCAGCCCGGTCTTCGTCGCCAGGAAGATCCGGTCGCGGATCTGCGACATCCACGGACCGAGCCGCAGCTCGGCCTCGCCGTAGTCCGCCGCCACGTCGAAGTGGTTGATGCCCCCGTCGAGGGCCTCCTGGACGGACCGGTCCGCCACGTCCTGCGACACGTCGCTCAGCGCGGCGGCGCCGTAGATGAGGACAGAGCTGTCGTGCTCGAGACGCCCGAGCCTACGTTTCTCCACGTCGACCACTCTCTGCCTCGTGCACCCGCTCAGGCAACCCCCTGCGATCCTTGGTGCCGTGACGACGATGGCTCCACGACGTACCACCGGGTGGCTGCTGCCCGTGCTCGCCGATCTCGTCTGCGTCCTGGTCTTCGCGGCGGCCGGCAAGTCCTCGCACGAGGCGAGCGACTCCGAGTGGGTGGTGCTGGCCATCGTCTGGCCCTACGCGCTGTCCGTCGTACTCGCGCACGCCGGCCTGCTCCTGCGAGGGCGGCAGACGCGTCGGGTCTGGCCCGAGGGCGCCGTGGTCCTGGCCGTGACCTACGTGCTCGGCATGGTGCTGCGCCTCCTGTCGGGCCGCGGCATCGCGGGGGGCTTCCTCGTCGTCGCCGTCGTCTTCCTGGCGCTCACGATGCTCGGCTGGCGCACGGTCCTGAGGCTCGTGAAGCCGTCGTGAAACTGGCGTGAAGCCACGGCCTCCTACGTTTCGACCATGACCACCACCACGACGGCCCCATCGCCGTCGCACACGTACCCCTCTCTGCGCGCTGCGTGGATTCCCCTGGCTGCCCTCTGCCTGGCCTTCTTCGTCGAGATGGTCGACAACACGCTGCTGTCGATCGCGCTGCCCACCATCGGCCGCGACCTCGGCAGCGGTACGACGGCGCTGCAGTGGGTCACCGGGGCCTACTCCCTCACCTTCGGCGGCCTGCTGCTCACCGCCGGGTCGATGGCCGACCGGCTCGGACGTCGACGCGTGCTGCTGGTCGGGCTCGCGGTGTTCGGGCTGCTCAGCCTCTGCGTCGTCGCCGTCACCACGGCCGGCGAGCTCATCGCCCTGCGAGCCGCACTCGGCATCGCCGCCGCGGCGATGGCGCCGATCACCAACTCGCTGGTCTTCCGACTCTTCGACGACAAGGCCCTGCGCATGCGCGCCATCACGGTGATGATGGTCGTCGGCATGTCGGGCTTCGTGCTCGGCCCGCTGCTCGGTGGCACCGCGCTGGCCCACGTCCGCTGGGAGTGGCTGCTGGTCGTGAACGCGCCCATCGCCTTGATCGCGTGCATCGGCGTCCGGCTCGGCGTACCTGCTGACCGGTCCGAAGACCTCACCCATGACGCGCTCGACCTGCCCGGCGCCGTACTCAGCATCAGCACCATCGGGCTCGCCTGCTGGTCGCTGACCAGCGGCGTCCTGTACGGCTGGGTCTCCGCCATCACGATCGCTTCGATCATCGGCGCGATCGCGGCCGGCGTCGCCTTCGTCTGGCACGAACGCCGCAGCGCCGCACCCATGCTGGACCTCGATCTCTTCTCCAACGGCACCGTCCGCGGCGCCGCCATCGCCCAGATCGGGACGGCCATCGCGATGGCCAGCGTGATGTTCGGCCTGATCCTCCACTTCCAGTACGCCTACGGATGGAGCCCGGTCAAGGCGGGACTGGCCAACCTCCCGATCATCGTGACGATGATCGCCGCGACCCCGTTCTCGGAGTGGCTCGCGCGCCGGTTCGGCCACCGCATCGCCTGCCTGGTCGGCGCCGGCTTCCTGGGCGGCTCACTCGCCGGCATGTCCTGGGCCGTCGACCACGGGTACGCCGCCATCGCCGTCTGCATGGTGCTGATGACCATCGGGCTGCGCACCGTCATGACGATCTGCGCGGTCGCCCTCGTCGACGCGATGCCGAGCAACCGCACCTCGATCGGCACCGCGCTCAACGACACCGCCCAGGAGGTCGGCACCAGCGTCGGCACCGCCGTGATCGGCACCATGATCGCCGCGCTGGTCACCACCCAGCTCCCGGCCGGCGTCTGGAGCAGCGACCTCGTCGAGTCGTTCTTCCACGGCGAACGGATCACCTACGCCCTGCTCGCGATCGTCGTCGGCCTCGTCACGGCGCTCGGTGCGCGCACCCTGACCGACTCCCGCGCCGTCGAGGAGCCCGCCATCGAGGAACTCGCCTGACGACCCGCCGCTTCGCGTCTAGCGTGCGGGGATGGTCTCCCGACTCGTGGCAGTGACGTACGACGCGCACGATCCGTCAGGACTCGCCTCGTTCTGGGGCAGCCTGCTCGACCGGGAGGTCGTCCGCGATGGCGACGACGCTCTCCTGCCGGGCGACGACACCCAGGTGGGACTCCGCTTCGCCGCGGACCGCGGCACGGAGAAGTCCGCTGCCAGCCGCCTGCACCTCCACCTGACCAGCAGCAGTCTGGAGGACCAGCAGCGGACAGTCTCGACGGCGCTGCGCCTCGGGGGTCGACACCTCGACGTGGGTCAGCTCCCCGAGGAGGGCCACGTCGTCCTCGCTGATCCGGAGGGGTATGCGTTCTGCGTGATCGAGCCGGGCAACAACTTCCTCGCCGGCTGTGGCTTCCTCGGCGAGGTCTCCTGCGAGGGCACCCGGGAGGTGGGCCTGTTCTGGCGCGACGCCCTGGGCTGGCCCCTGGTCTGGGACCAGGACGAGGAGACGGCTGTCCAGTCCCCCGTCGGCGGCACCAAGGTCTCGTGGGGCGGTGAACCGGTGTCACTCGACGCGCGCGAGGACCCGGCAACGTTTCGACCTGGCCGCAGTCGACCTCCAGGATGAAGTGGAGCGGCTGGTTGATCTCGGGGCCACGCACGTCGACACCACCGACGGCCTCGTGCTCGCCGACCCGGACGGCAACGAGTTCCGCGTGCGACAGGGCTGAGCCCTGGTTGTGACCTGGACCCCCCTTGTCGCCCGGATCGAGTGAGGTTTACCTTACGTAGGTAAGCCTTACTTCACATCGGAGCGGACGATGAGCGATTTTCCTCTCGGCAACTACCTGATCGGGTTGCGCGAAGGGCTCGAGGCAAGCCTCGTCGTCGTCATCCTGATCGCCTACCTCGTCAAGACCGAACGACGCCACCTGCTCCCCCGCATCTGGGGCGGCGTCGCCGCGGCCGTGGTGCTCTCCCTCGCCTTCGGCGCCCTGCTCACCTTCGGACCGCAGAGCCTGACCTTCCAGGCCCAGGAGGGTCTCGGCGGCATCCTCTCGATCATCGCCGTGGGCTTCGTGACCTGGATGGTCTTCTGGATGGCCCGCCATGCCCGGGGACTCTCCGGCGAGCTGCGCGGCAAGATCGACACGGCCGCGGAGGGCGGCCGCGCCAGCCTCGTGGTGGTGGCCTTCCTCGCCGTCGGCCGCGAGGGACTCGAGACCGCACTGTTCCTCTGGTCCGCCGCGCAGGCCACCGGCGACTCGCAGTCGGCGGGCCTGGTCGGGGGCACGCTCGGCATCCTGACCGCGGTCGTGATGGGCTACTTCTTCTACAAGGGCGTGCTGAAGATCAACCTCGCCAAGTTCTTCCGCTACACCGGCATCATCCTGATCGTCGTCGCGGCCGGCGTGCTGTCGTACGGCGTGCACGACCTCCAGGAGGCCGGCATCCTGCCCGGCCTCTACAACCTGGCCTTCGACGTGAGCAACCAGGTCCCGCGAGTCGTCCTGGTACGGCACCTTGCTCAAGGGCACCGTGAACTTCAGCCCCAACACCACCTGGCTCCAGGCGGTCGCCTGGCTGCTCTACCTCATCCCCACGATGACGGTCTTCGTGCTGCGCACGCGCACACCACGCCCGACCGCCCCCACCGCGCCGGCACCCTCGCCGGCGCGCGCCCACTGAAACCCGAAAGGCCCGACCCCGTGAACCGTCTGCTGACGGCAGCTTGTGCTGCCGCCCTCCTGGTGCCGCTCTCGGCGTGCAGCCTCACCCAGTCCAACAAGCCGGCCGCGAGTGGCGGTCAGGGCACCATCAACGTGGACTCCTCGTCCGACAAGTGCGACCTCACCACCTCGAAGGCCCCCTCGGGCAACGTGGTCTTCAAGGTGAAGAACACCGGCAACGAGGTCACCGAGTTCTACCTGTACGGCGAGGACGGGATGCGCATCGTCGGCGAGATCGAGAACATCGGCCCCGGCCTGTCCCGTGACCTCGTGGTCCGCACTCCCCCCGGCAAGTACGTGACCGCCTGCAAGCCCGGCATGAAGGGCCAGGGCATCCGCGACGCGTTCACGGTCACCGACTCGGGCAAGGACACCGAGATCAAGGGCGTCGACCAGGCAGCGATCAACCAGGCGACGTCGCAGTACGCGGCGTACGTCAAGGACCAGTCGCAGGAGCTCGTCGACCAGACCACCGAGTTCGCGACGCTGTACAAGAACGGTGAGGACGACAAGGCCCGCGCCCTGTTCCCGCTGGCGCGCGGGCACTGGGAGCGCATCGAGACCGTGGCCGAGTCCTTCGGCGACCTCGACCCACGGATGGACCTGCGCGAGGCCGACCTCGAGAAGGGCCAGAAGTGGACCGGTTGGCACCGGATCGAGAAGGACCTGTGGCCGCCGGCCAAGTGGCTACCGGGCCATGACGCCCGCCGAGCGCGCCGACCTTCGTCGACGACCTGCTCGCCAACACCAAGGTCCTCGACAAGCGGGTGCAGACCCTCGACTACACCGTCGACCAGATCAGCAACGGCTCCAAGGGCCTGCTCGACGAGGTCGCCAGCGGCAAGATCACCGGCGAGGAGGACATCTGGTCGCACACCGACCTCTGGGACTTCCAGGCCAACGTGGACGGTGCCCGGGTCGGCTTCGAGGGGCTCAAGCCCCTGCTCGAGGTGAAGGACCCGGCGCTGGCGAAGCAGGTCCAGACCGCGTTCGACGCGCTGCAGGTGCAGCTCGACAAGTACAAGACCGGAGACGACTCCTTCGTCTTCTACGACAAGGTCACGGAGGCACAGCGCAAGCAGCTCTCCGACGCCGTCAACGCACTCGCCGAGCCGCTGTCCAAGATGACGGGAGCCATCACCCTTTGACACCGGACCCCCAGGAAGCACCTCGATCCAGTGCGTTCAGCCGCCGGCGGCTTCTCGGAGCCGCCGGCGCGGGCGCGCTCGCGGTCGGGGCGGCCGGCGTCGGCGGGTGGGCCTACGGGCACGAGTCGGAGGAACCGCCCCACGGGGTCGACCAGGTGCGTTACCCCTTCGAGGGCACTCACCAGGCCGGGATCACCACACCCGCCCAGGACCGGTTGCACTTCGCGGCGTTCGACGTACGCACCGAGTCACGCGCGCGAGCTGATCGACCTGCTCAAGAAGTGGACCGTCGCCGCTCGGCAGATGACGGCTGGTGAGTAGGTGGGCGGGTCGCTGCCCACGCCGTACGACGCCCCGCCGAGCGACACCGGCGAAGCCATCGGACTCAACGCAGCGGGCCTGACCCTCACCTTCGGCTTCGGCCCGACGCTGTTCTCGAGGGACGGCAACGCGCGGTTCGGGCTCGCGGAGCCGCCAGCCCCGGGCCCTGCGGGAGCTGCCGCACTTCCCCGCCGACAACCTCGACCCGACCCGCAGCAACGGCGACCTCTGTGTCCAGGCCTGCGCCCACGACCCGCAGGTCGCGGTGCACGCGATCCGCAACCTCGCGCGCATCGGGTTCGGCACGGTCGCGCTGCGGTGGGCCCAGCTGGGCTTCGGCCGGACCTCGTCGACCTCGACCAAGCAGGTGACGGCGCGCAACCTGCTCGGGTTCAAGGACGGCACCGCCAACCTCAAGTCCGAGGACCAGGCCAACATCGACAAGTTCGTCTGGGTCGCCCCGGGTGACGACGAGCGTGCCGACTGGCTGGCCGGCGGCTCCTACCTCGTCGCGCGCCGGATCAACATGCACATCGAGCCGTGGGACCGCACCAGCCTCAACGAGCAGGAGACGCTGATCGGGCGCGACCGCGAGGAGGGCGCTCCCCTGTCCGGCGGCAAGGAGTTCACCGAGCCCGACTTCGCCGTGCAGGGTCGCGAAGGCCCGCTCATCGCGGTCGACGCACACGTGCGGCTGGCCCACCAGAGCACCAACAAGGGCGTGCGGCTGCTGCGCCGCGGCTACAACTTCACCGACGGCAGCAACGCCCTCGGCCGCCTCGACGCGGGCTTGTTCTTCATCGCCTTCGTGCGCAACCCCGACGAGATGTACATCCCGATGCAGAACCAGCTGTCCTCCCGGGACGCGCTGATGGAGTACCTCCAGCACACCGGGTCGGGCCTGTTCGCCGTACCGCCGGGTGTGCAGTCGAAGGACGACTGGATCGGCTCGGGACTCTTCGCCTGAGCGTCCGGACGTAACGGACAGGGCTGGCGGGCAGAACTGGAGGCGGTGGGCCGAAGTATCGGCCTACCGGCGGCAGTTTCCCCGGGCGCCCGGGGAAACCGTCGGCCCCTACAGCACCTCGAAGGAGATCCCAGCCTTCTGCAACCGCGTGACGAGGTTCTCGGCCATCGCGTAGGCAGTGGTCACCTGGCCGGAGGTCTGCGGGTTGTCGTCGAAGGCGAGCGACAGCGCCGACTCGGCGAGCATCTTCGCGGTCTCGTCGTAGCCGGGGTCGCCGCCGGAGACGCGGGTGCGCACCGTGCGGCCGGCGCTCTCGCCGACGAAGTCGACGGTGAACCACGACTTCTTGCGGCGCTCGGGCGAGGGCCCGTCGCCCTGCTTGATCCGGCTCTTCAGGAAGTTGCGCAGCGGCGGGATCTGCGCCGAGAGGGCCAGGCCGCCGACGACCAGGGAGCCGCCGACGGTGTAGCGCAGCGTCTTCAGGCCGGCGTAGTGGCTGTAGCGGAAGTCGGGACCGTACGACGCGAGCGCGGCTCCCGAGCGGGCCACCACGAACGGGTCGATCGTCGGCAGCGGCAGCAGCCACAGGCCGAGCAGGCGGTCGCGATGGGGCTTGCCGGAGACGGCCCGTGACTTCCGGCCCTCCGGTCGGCCTTCCTTCTTGCGCCGCTCGACCATCGCGTCGCGCATCTGCTTGGGCCGGCTCATCGCGGTCATCGCGGAGTGGAAGGTGCCGCCGGACGCCATCCCGCCGGCGCGGACGACGCCACGCAGCGTGATCGGGTCGGTCGAGCCGAGCTCCTGCACGGCGAACCAGGCGCCGAGGTCGTGCGGGATCGAGTCGAAGCCGGCAGCGTGCACGATCCGCGCGCCGGTCTCGACGGCCTTGTCGTGGTAGGCGAGGTACATCCGGTCGACGAACTCGGGCTCCCCCGTCAGGTCGACGTAGTCGGTGCCGGCGGCGGCGCACGCGGCGACCAGCGCCTCGCCGTGCAGCAGGTAGGGACCGACCGTGGTGATCACGACCTTGGTCGCCTCCGCCACTGCTCGCAGGGAGGCGTCGTCGGAGCTGTCGGCGTGCAGCAGCGGCAGCTCGGCGAGCGACGGCGTCGAGCTTCGCCAGCCGCGACCGCACCTGCTCGAGCTTGGCCTGGTTGCGCCCGGCCAGGGCCCAGCGCAGGCCGACAGGGGCGTGCTCGGCGAGGTAGGCGGCGGTCAGCTCGCCGGTGAAGCCGGTGGCTCCGAAGATGACGATGTCGAGCTCGCGGGTGTCGCTTTCAGCAGGCATCCCCCGATTCTCCCCCATCGCCTCCGGACGGAACCGGGCCGTCCCACTCTGCGTCCCAGACACATGGACACTCCCGCGAAGACGGCACTCGGCGGAGCTCTCATCTCGACGCTGGCGATCGGCGGCATGGTGGCGGCGGGCCTGCTCGCGACGTCGGCCGCGCTGGTGGTGTCCGACCCGTCGGCGCCGCCGGCGCGGGCCGACGCGCTGGTGCGCTTCGCCGACTGCGACGCGCTGCGGGACTGGTACGTCGACCACACCCTCGACGAGGTCGGCCCGTGGGGCTGGGGCGGCGGGATCGTGCCGATGATGGCCGAGGACATGGCCCGCACGCCCAGCGTCGCCGCGTCGGAGAAGGCCGTCGGCAACGGGCCGACCGGCACCAACACCCAGGAGGCCGACGTCGACGAGCCCGACGTCGCGAAGACCGACGGACGGCTCGTCGTACGCGTGCGCGACGGGCGGCGATCTCGTCATCACCGACGTCACCGGCAGCGAGCCGCGCCAGCTCGCCGACTGGCGGCTCCCCTCATCGACGTACGCCGACGCGCTGCTCCTCGTCGGCGACCACGTGCTGCTGAGCAGCAGCGCGAACCGGATGATGGGACGCGAGGGGTACTTCCCCGGCGGGCCCGGCAGCACCGACGTGTACGACGTGGACATCTCCGACCCGGCTCATCCGCGGCTCGCCGACCGTCGTACGTGGTCGGGGCAGCAGGTCTCGATGCGGCAGTACGGCGACACGGTGCGCCTGGTCACCACCATCGGCCTGCCGCAGCTGCGCTTCATCCAGCCCGACGAGGGCAGCGTCAGCCGAGCACCAGGCCGAGCAGCGCAACCGCGAGGTCGTGCGCAGCTCGCGGATCGAGGACTGGATCCCGGGGCTCTCCTGCGACGACGTCTACCACCCGCGGACCTGGTCGGGACCCGACACGGTGGCGGTGTGGACGTTCCGACCGGGTGCGGCCGCCGACGCCTCCCAGGTGGGAGTCACCGGCGCAGGAAGCGAGGTCTACTCCTCGACCGACCGGCTCTACGTCACCTCCACCGACTGGGGCAGCCGGCCGATCCTGCGCGGCGGACCCGACACGACCACGAGATCGGACCAGCTCGACCGGGTGCTGCGGCCGAAGACCTACATCCACGCCTTCGCCCTCGACGGCGACAGCACCCGCTACGTCGCCTCGGGGGCGGTCAACGGGACGATCAAGGACGGCTGGTCGCTCGACGAGCAGGACGGCCACCTCCGCGTCGCCGTCTCCTGGCTCACCAACGGGCTCGAGCCGCGCGACAACGGCATCGCCGTGCTCGACGAGCACGGCGGCACGCTGGAGCAGGTCGGCGCCCTCCACGCCCTCGGGATCGGCGAGCAGGTCCAGTCCGTGCGCTGGTTCGACGACCTGGCGGTGCTGGTGACCTTCCGCCAGACCGATCCGCTCTACACGATCGACCTGAGCGACCCGACCCATCCGCGGCTGCTGGGCGCGCTGAAGATCCCGGGCTTCTCCTCCTACCTGCACCCGATCGGCGACGACCGGCTCCTCGGCATCGGCAGCGACGCCACCGAGACCGGCCAGCAGCTCGGAGCCCAGGCCGCCGTCTTCGACATCGCCGACAGGAGCGACGTACGCCAGGTCGGCAAGGTGACCTTCGGGATGAACAGCTGGCTCGAGGCCGCCGACGACCCGCACGCGTTCACCTGGCTCCCGGCGGTCCACGCAGCGGTCACCAGCGTCGCAGGACGGATCGCACGCGTCGATGGTGCTGCTGCGCGTCGCTCCCGACGGATCACTGAGCGAGCACGAGCTCGGCTCGGTCGGCGGCTGGGCTCCCCGAGCGCTCCCGCTCGAGGACGGCCGGGTGGCGCTGGTCGGCGACCAGGTGCGGATCGTCGACCTGCGCTGAGGCCGGCGATCGTCGCGGCACTACGCAGAGGCGGCGAGGATGCGGGTCGCGGTCTCGCGCACGCTCGATCGTGAGTCCACCGAGGCCTCCACGAGGAGCGTGTAGGCAGCGGTCTCGCAGATGTCGTGCTCGGCCCTGATCACCTGCATGGCGTCGAAGATGGCATTACGCCTGGCCTCACGACCGCGCGGATCACCCTGCTCGGCGGAGAGATGGTTTCGGTAGTTTCCCTGGAACATCTGAGCGACTCCTCATACTTCACGCTTGGCACAGGGCGGCGTTTGCTGAACGAGACGCTGTGGTTCCCACGAGGACCGACTGCCTAATCGATCGAGATACGCGTTCAATGTAGGGGCCGACCCCGGGGTCCGCTACTGCAAAGGTCACCACCTGCGAGCTTCGCCACCTTTCGTGCCCCGACCAGTCGAGGCGTAATCTCGTCCGCATGTGCCGCAACATCCGCACCCTCCACAACTTCGAGCCGCCCGCGACGCGGCGACGAGGTGCACGCAGCCGCCGTGCAGTACGTCCGCAAGATCAGCGGGACGACGAAGCCGTCCCAGGCCAACCAGCACGCCTTCGACCACGCCGTGGCCGACGTCGAGGCGGCGACCCGGCGCCTGCTCGAGAGCCTGACCACCACGGCCCCGCCGAAGGACCGCGAGGTCGAGGCCGCCAAGGCGCGGGCCCGGGCCGAGGTGCGCTACGCGCGTGGCTGACGCCGCGCTCGACCTGCTCGGCGGCCACACGGTCGTGCTCACGGGCGCCGGGCTGAGCACCGACTCGGGCATCCCCGACTACCGCGGTCCCGGCGCGCCGGTGCGGATGCCGATGACCTTCCAGGACTTCGTCGCGAGCCGCGAGAACCAGCAGCGCTACTGGGCCCGCGCGCACCTCGGCTGGTCGCGGATGGGCGACGCCGAGCCCAACCAGGGCCATCGCGCGCTGGCCCGGCTCGAGGCGCTCGGACGCGTGCGTCTCCTGGTCACCCAGAACGTCGACGGTCTCCACGAGCGCGCCGGCCACCAGCAGCTGGTCGCGTTGCACGGACGGATCAGCGAGGTCGTCTGCCTCGACTGCGGCGGCACCACCCACCGGACCGCCATGCAGCACCAGCTCACGCTGGCCAACCCCGGCTGGCTCGAGGAGCACGGCGCCGTCACGGCCCGGCCCGACGGCGACGTGGAGCTCGAGGAGACCAGCCGGTTCGTCGTACCCGCGTGCACCGGATGTGGCGGGCGGCTCAAGCCGCACGTCGTGTTCTTCGGGGAGAACGTGCCGAAGGACCGCGTCCAGCGCTGCTACGACGCCATCGACGAGGCCGACGCGCTGCTCGTCGCTGGGCTCGTCGCTGACGGTGATGAGCGGCCTGCGCTTCGTGCGGTACGCCGCGAAGGCCGGTCTGCCCGTCGTGATCGTGAACCGCGGCGTGACCCGCGGTGACGACCTCGCGACCGTCAAGGTCGAGGCGGGCTGCAGCGAGTGGCTCGAGGCCTGGTGCTGGTCGAGCAGCGAGCGAACAGTCGAGACCTCAGGCGAGCGTGACGAAGATGTGCTCGGCGGCCTCGGGGACGATCTCCGCAGTCTCGCCTGAGCTGCCCAGCAGCACGCCCTCCTGGGTCGAGACAGCCGCGATCACCTGACCCGGCAGCGCACCAGCGCGACGCAGGGCGCCCATCAGGCTCTCGTCCTTCTGCATCTCCTCGCTGATCCGGCGCACCTGCACCCGGCGGGACTCGTCGCCCACGACGGACGACAGGGTCTCGACGCCGTCGCGGAACTGCTCGCCGTCGCCCTGTTCGCCGAGCTCGGCCAGACCCGGGATCGGGTTGCCGTACGGCGACTCGGTGGGGTGGTCGAGCAGCTCCAGCAGCCGCCGCTCGACGGTCTCGCTCATCACGTGCTCCCAGCGGCACGCCTCTTCGTGGACGAGCTCCCAGTCCAGCCCGATGACGTCGGTGAGCAGGCGCTCGGCGAGGCGGTGCTTGCGCATCACCCGCATCGCGAGGCTGTGGCCCTCGGGGGTGAGCTGCAGGTGGCGGTCGCCCTCGACGGTGAGCAACCCGTCGCGCTCCATCCTGGCCACGGTCTGGCTGACGGTCGGCCCGCTCTGGTGCAACCGCTCCGCGATCCGGGCGCGCAGGGGCACGATGCCCTCTTCCTCGAGCTCGTAGACGGTGCGGAGGTACATCTCGGTGGTGTCGATCAGGTCGCTCACGCCGACATTCTCGCACTGACCCGGGGAGCACCCGGACCACGGTTCGGCGCCCGGGAACCGGGTCGACCACGCCCGCTGGACCAGCCCGTGGACCTCCGGACGACGAAGTCTCAGCATTCGGGCACGCGATCTGCGTTTTCATACTAAAAATGACGTGTGCAGACTTCTCGGGCCCGCCGTGTCTTCCTGCTGGACAGCCACGACATCTTCCGCATGGGGGTGCGCTCCGCCCTGAGCGAGCGCCAGGAGCTCACCGTCGTCGGCGAGGCCGGCGACCTCGACGCCGGTCTCCCCCTGGTCGCCCGGTCACGACCGCACGTCGTCGTCGTCGGGATCCGGGAGCACGAGCGCAGCCTGCTCGACAACCTGCCCCGGCTCCGGGCGCAGCACCCCTCGGCCAAGACGCTGGTGCTGAGCCGCACCGAGGACGACCAGCTCGTCGCCGCGGCGCTGCGTGGCGGCGCCAACGGTCTGCTGGTCAAGGACATCGCGGTGACCCAGCTCGTCGCCGCCGTGCACTCCGTCGCCGGTGGGCACAACCTGATCGACTCGAGCCGGGCGAAGCGCCTGGCGGCCAGCCGCGCGCCGCAGCCGTCGTCGCCCCACTCCGACGACCCGCTGGCCGTGCTGACGCCTCAGGAGCGCAAGATCCTGGACCTCATCGGCCAGGGGATGACCAACCGGCAGATCGCCGAGCGTCTGTTCCTGGTGGAGAAGACGGTGCGCAACCACGTGACCCGGATGCTCGCGAAGCTCGGGGTGGAGCGTCGTACGCAGGCGGCGCTGCTCGCGGCGCGGCTGCACCACACCAGGTCCGCAGTCCACCGCAACCCGCACTGAGGCGGGTCGAGCGGTTCAGCCGCGCTGGTCGCGGTCGCCGAGGGCGCGGGTCAGCGACTCCACGGTCTCGTCGCTCGGGGACGCCGCTTCCTGGTTGCTGCTCTCCAGCTGCGCCAGCAGCTCGGCGCGGTGCACGGCGATGGATCGTGGGGCGTCGATGCCCACACGGACCACGTCCCCGCGCACCTCGAGGACGGTGACGACGACCTCGTCACCGATGGCGACACTCTCGCCCGCGCGGCGGCTCACGACCAGCATGGGGACGAGGCTACCTGTCGAGGCACATCTCCTGCGGGAGATGTGCCTCAGGCGGCGACGAGTGGTGCGGCGAGCGAGTGCGCCGGGTCGTCCAGCACGACCTGCTGGGCGCGCCTGGTCGCGGCGTTGATCAGCAGCGGCGCGGCGAGGTTCGCGGTCGACTCGGCCAGCGAGGCGCCGGCCTTCACGACCACGAGCACGAGGACGTCCTCGGCGGTCTCGATGCCGAGGTCGCGCACCGTGTCCTCGTCGACCTCGGGGGTGTACTCCGGGAAGAACGCAGCCGGCGGTACGACGAGGAAGCGCAGGTCGGGCTCCTCGACGGAACGGAACGCGCACAGCAGCCCGTCGTCGTCGAGCTGCACGAGCGCGAACTGACGCAGGGTCGGGAAGCCGGGCATCGGCTGCACCAGCTCGATGAGCGGGATGTCGGTCATGGTGCTCCCAGGACGCTCGTTGACGGGGGCCGGTGCGTACTCAGTGATCATTTCAGGAAGTCCAGGAGGCTCGGCTGCATGACACGGGACGTGGCAGCAAGGGCGGCTTGATACGAGGTCTGTTGCATCTGCAGGTCGACGATCACCTTCGGCAGGTCGGCGTTCTCGACGTCCGACAGCGAAGACTTGAGGCGGAGCTCGGTGTCGGCGCCGGTCTGGACGGCTGCATCCACCCGGGCGGCGCGGGTCCCGACCTCGGCGTGGGCGGTGGCGAGCCGGTCCAGGTCCTTGTTCATGTTGTCGATCCCGGCCTGGATCCCGGCCTGGTCGCCGGCCCTGAGCGCGGTCGACAGGTCGGCCAGGTGCGAGAAGACGTCGTCCCCGGCTGCTCCGAAGACGGCGGTCGCATCCGCGTCCACCCGGATGGTGACGCCGTCGGCGACGTTGCGGGTGACCGGCGTGTTCGTGCCCACGAAGGCCCCGGACGCGTCGTACGCCACGGCGCCGGCGGTCGTGCCGCCGAACACGGGGCGGCCGAGGTAGGTGGTGTTCGCATCGGCGAGCAGGCTCTTGCGCAGCTCGTCGATCGTGCCGGCGAGGCCGTCGCGGACACCCTGGCCGCCCGCTCCGGCGCTGGCACCCTGGAGCGCCGTGTCACGTGCCTGACGGGTCTGGTCGGTGACCGAGGTGAGCGTGTTGTCGATGATGCCGAGCCAGGAGACGCCGTCCTGCGCGTTGCGCTGGTACTGGCCGGTCGCGGAGAGGTCGTCGCGCAGGCGCATGGCCGTGGCGGCGCCGGTCGGCGAGTCCGAGGGGCGGTTGATGACGCGCCCGGTGGACATCTGCTCCTGCAGCTTGGCCGTGCGGGCCAGGTTGGCCTGCAGGGACGCCAGCGAGTCGCGGGTCATCATGTTCTGGGTGATCCGGGTGATGGCCATCAGCGCACCCCGGTCCGGTTGATCAGCGTGTCGAGCATCGAGTCGACCGTCGTCATCACCCGTGAGGCGGACTCGTAGGCCCGCTGGGCCGAGATCATGTTCACCATCTCCTCGTCGAGGTCGACGCCGCTGAGCTGTTCGCGCGCGCCGTCGACCTGGCTGGTCAGTACCTGCTGGTTCGCGGCCCGTCGGCGCGACTCGACGACCTCGGTGCCGAGCCCGGTGACGAGTCGCTGGTACTCGCCCTCGACACCCGGACCGGTGGCGAGCGCGTTGGCGTTGCCGACGTCGAGTCCCCCGCCCGGCACCGACGAGGCGGCCACCAGGTTGGGGTCGGTGATCGCGACGGACAGGGTGCCGAGCACGTCGGTGGGGTCGTAGGTGAACATCGCCGTGCCCGCCGTACCCGCTGCGTCGTACCCGGCCTGGTGCTGGGTGTTGACGGTGTCGGCCAGGTCCTTGGCCACGGCGCTGAGGCCGGTCAGGTACGCCGGCAGCGTGGTGGTGAGCAGGTCGGTGAGTCCGCCGACCTCGCCGCTCATGCCGGACGGCACGGTCGTGGCACCGGAGGCGTCCACGACGGCGAAGGTGATGGGGTTGCCGTCGCTGTCGCCGTCCGGGGTGATCCCGGAGGCGACGGTGAGGCTGCCGGCCTGGCTGCCGGTGACGAGGGGTACGCCGTTGAGGGTGACGTCCGCGCCGCCGTCGCTGCGCACCGTGGCCTTGGCACCGGTGAGCTCGGCGAGCCGTTGGGTGAGCTGGTCGCGCTTGTCGAGCAGCACGCCGACGTCGGAGCCGCCGAGGTTGCCCGCCGCGATGGCCTTGTTGGTGTCGGCCAGCCCGGAGGCCACCGTGTTGACCTCGCTCACGTCGTTGAGCAGGTGGACGCGCTGGTCGCCCGCCTCGGACTCGACGTTGCGGGCCTGGACGCCGATCGCGTCCACGACGCTGCGGGCACTGGACAGCACCTGGGCGCGCGCCGACTGGCTGCTCGGGTTGAGGGAGAGCTCGTGCCAGGAGTTGCGCAGGTCCGCGAGAGCGGCGTTCACGCCCGAGTCACCGGGCTCGCCGAGGCCGTTCTCGATGTTCTCGAGGCTGGCCTGTCGGACGTCGAGGTAGGCCTGGTTGCCGTGCTCGCGGCGGGCGCGCACGTTGAGCAGCTCGTCGGTCATCCGGGTCACCCCGGTGACCTGCACCCCGTCGCCGGCCCCGTCGTAGCGCGACCACAGGGCGGGCTGCGTGGGGCCGGCGACGGCAGCGCCCTCCACGCGCCGTCGTGCATAGCCATCGGTGGTGACATTGGCGATGTTCGAGCCCGCGACGTCCATGGCGACGCGGTTGTACCGCAGCGCCGTCAGGGCCGTGTTGAGGGAGGAGAAACCGCCGGACATGACTAGAAGCTCCTGTCCACCAGGCGCGGGACCGTCTCGGTCATCACGGCGGCGCCGTCGGGCGAGTAGCCCTGGGCGACCTGCTCGAGGCTGAGCAGCGCCTCGCGCGCGGAGCGAAGACCGACGGTGAGCAGCTCGCGGTTGGTCTCGGCCATCGCGGTGATCTCCCGGCTGACGGTCTCGAAGGCCTCCTTGTGGTCGAGCAGGATCGAGCGCCAGGGCTCGTCCACGGCCTCGGCCAGGCTGCGCAGGCTGGGGTTGCTGGACAGACCGATCGACTCCGCGGCCTCGTCGGCCGCGACCGATCGCAGGATCTCCGTCTCGCGGAGCATCTCCAGTACCAGCGCCACCTCCTTGGCGGCACGGGCCAGCCAGCGCGTGCGTCCGCTACCCAGGACCAGCTGCTCCATCTCGAGCTTGAACAGCAATGAGTCCAGGAGCTCCCGCTCGCGCCACAGGATCTGCGACAGCTTCTCCATCGGGTCCTCTTCCCAACTTTCCAACACGTCGTTCCACCCCGTCATCGAGGCGTCATGCCCTGTTCATCGGCGCCCGGACCGGGTGGATGAGGAAAAAGACGAACGGATCGGAGAAAAACTGGGCTAGCAAAACCAGCCCAGTACTGGACCGGGGTAGTCCGTCCGGACTATCCCGAATGGGGACCTATGTCCCGGTTTTGTTGGGCTAGACAACTTCCGCTCAGAATTTGATGCCAAAGCGGACATTTGCGTCAAAGGTTCTGCCTTGTGACCAACGTACTTGCCTCCGCCGCTCCCGCCGCGACCGTGTCGGCCGACGAGCTGATCAGCCAGCACCTGCCCCTGGTGGCGCACGTCGTGCGCGAGACCATGGGCCGGGTCCCCGGCCACGTGAACCGGGACGACCTGACCTCCGCCGGCATGATGGCGCTGGTCCAGGCGCAGCGCGGGTACGACGCCACCCGGGGCGTTCCCTTCGCCAGCTACGCCACCACCCGCATCCGCGGCGCCGTCCTCGACGAGCTGCGCAGCGTCGACTGGGCCTCGCGCTCGGTCCGCCGCCGTGCTCGCGACCTCGACGAGACCCGCAACCAGCTCGCCACCGCCCTCGGTCGCATCCCCACCCACGCCGAGGTCGCCTCGACCCTGGGCCTGTCCGCCGACGAGGTCGCCCGCAACGAGGACGACATCGCCCGCGCCCAGGTCCTCTCCATCCAGGGCTCCTCGGAGGACTCCGACCTCGAGCACCTGATGCCGACGGCCGGCCCGACCCCCGAGCAGATCGTCATGGACCGCGAGCGCCTCACCTACATGGTGGAGGCCGTCGCCGAGCTCCCCGAGCGGCTGCGCACCGTCGTCGAGCAGTACTTCCTGGCCGAGCGCCCGATGGCCGAGATCGCGGCCGAGCTGGGCGTCACCGAGTCGCGGGTCTCCCAGATCCGTGCCGAGGCCCTCGTCCTGCTCCGCGGCGCCATGGACCGTGCGCTCGAGCCGGAGCTGGTCGTCGAGACCGGCAAGAACACCGGTTGCGTCGCCCGTCGTCGCGAGTCCTACTACTCCGCCGTGGCGGCTCGTCACGCCTCCGGCGTCGAGCGTCGTCCGCGTACTGCGGCCCTGGACGCAACTGCCTGAAAAAGCTTCGGCAAATCTCTCAGGAGGTTTCCGACCTGGCCGATGAGACTGGCACGGAGCCCAAGGACGGGCTCCAGCAGTTCGACTCAATCATCCAGGAAGGAAATCCATCATGAGTCTCCGTATCAACCAGAACATCGACGCCTTCAACAGCTACCGCAACCTGTCGGTCACGCAGGGCGAGATGTCCAAGTCGCTGGAGAAGCTGTCCAGCGGTTTCCGCATCAACCGCGCCGCCGACGACGCCGCCGGCCTCGCGATCTCCGAGGGCCTGCGCTCGCAGGTCGGCGGACTCAAGGTGGGCGTGCGGAACGCCCAGGACGGCATCTCGGTCTCGCAGACCGCTGAAGGCGCCCTCACCGAGGTCCACAGCATGCTGCAGCGCATGAACGACCTCTCCGTGCAGTACAACAACGGCACGCAGAACACCGACTCGCAGGCTGCCCTGTCGGCGGAGTTCGACCAGCTCCAGACGGAGATCACCCGGATCACGGACAACACCAAGTTCAACGGTGTCGCCCTGTTCGGCGGCAGCGCGCTGACCTTCCAGGTCGGTTCGGACTCCGCTGACACGATCGACGTTTCGGCGACCGCCCTCGGCGCCGTCGACACCTCGTCCGCAGTGATCACCGACAGCACCACGGTGCAGGACGCCATCACGGCGATCTCGACCCAGCGGGCC
Source organism: uncultured Actinomycetota bacterium (assembly GCA_963797505.1). Taxonomy (GTDB): domain Bacteria; phylum Actinomycetota; class Actinomycetes; order Propionibacteriales; family Nocardioidaceae; genus Marmoricola. The sequence goes on from CAWCQB010000039.1 coordinate 266,752, forward strand.
GAGCTCGGTGCGGTGCAGAACCGGTTCGAGCACACGATCAACTCCACCAACGTGGCGATCGAGAACCTGTCCGCGTCCGAGTCCCGCATCCGGGACACCGACATGGCCTCGGAGATGGTGAACTTCACCCGCTCCCAGATCCTGTCGCAGGCCGGCACCGCCATGCTCGCTCAGGCCAACCAGGCCCCGCAGAGCGTGCTCAGCCTGCTCCGCGGCTGATCCACCCGATCAGCAGCACAGGCACCATGAGCTCCGGCGAGGGGGTACTTCGCCCCCTCGCCGGAGCTCGCTCCATCTAGGTACGACGCACGCTCACCAGGACACGTAAGGGGATCGGGACATGGCCACCTCCACCGCCTCCGTCAGCGGCCTCTCCAGCGGACTCGACACCGCCTCCATCATCGAGCAGCTGATGGCCGTGGAGTCCGAGCCCCAGAACCGGCTCAAGACCACCCTGACCACCGAGCAGAGCAACGTCAGCTACCTGCAGGCGATCAACACCAAGGTCGCCGCCCTGCTGACCCAGGCCAAGGACCTGTCCTCCGGCAAGGGCTTCAACGCCCTGACCGCGACCTCCTCGAGCACCGCCGTCGCCGCGAGCACCACCGGCGGCGTGGCGAGCGGCTCCTTCAGCTTCTCCGTCGACCAGACCGCCGCGGCGCACCGGCTCACGTTCAACAGCACGGCCGCCGGCAACGGCGTCGTCGTCTCCGGCGGCACCAGCGTCACGCTCACCTCGGGTGGCGTCACCAAGACCCTGGACACCGGCAACGGAACCCTCGACGGTCTCGTCAACGCCCTCAACGGCGGCGGCACCGGCGTCACCGCGTCCAAGGTGAAGCTCGACGACGGCACCTTCCGCCTCGTCGTCACGGCCTCCCAGACCGGCGCGGCCGCCGACTTCACCCTGACCAACGCCGACGGCTCCGACCTGCTCGGGGGCGCCGCCGTCTCGGCCGGCCGCGACGCCGCGATCACCCTGGGCGGCGACACGATCCACTCGGCCACGAACACGTTCACCGGCGTGGTCCCCGGCGTGAACCTCACCGTCTCCACCGCCGCCCTGGGCACCACCGTCGAGGTGACGGTGGCCAAGGACACCGACTCGGTGCAGAACTCGGTCAAGGCGATGGTCGACGGGGTGAACGCGATCCTCACCCAGATCGACACGCTCACCTCCTACAACGCGGACACCAAGACCTCGGGTCCCCTGGCCGGCGACGCGTCGCTGCGCACGCTGCGCAACAGCCTGCTGAACGCGGTCTACCCGGGTGACAACACCACGATGGCCGACGTCGGCCTCCAGACCGACCGCTACGGCAAGCTCGTCTTCGACGCCGACAAGTTCGCCACCGCCTACGCCGCCGACCCGGCCCTGGTCGCCTCGAAGTTCACCTCGGGCACCGTGGACGGCTTCGCCGCCCGCGTCGCGACCATCGCCGACAAGGCGAGCGACAAGTACACCGGCACGATCACCGCCGCCATCACCGGTCACACCTCGGAGATCAAGGAGCTCCAGGACAACATCGACAACTGGGACACGCGCCTCGAGCTGCGGCGTACGACGCTCCAGAACCAGTTCACCGCCCTCGAGACGGCGATGAACCAGATGACCAGCCAGTCGAGCTGGCTCGCAGGACAGATCAAGTCCCTATCCGGATCATCGTAAAAGCCAAGGAAGGCAAGAACATGATGATGACTGACGCCCGCGCCGCCTACATGGATGCATCGGTGGCCACGGCAGACCCCAGCAGGCTCCTCGTGATGCTCTGCGACCGACTCGTGCTCGACGTGCAGCGTGCCCTCGGCGCGCAGGTCGCCGGCCACCACGAGACGGCGCACCACCAGCTGGTCCACGCGCAGGCGATCGTGACCGAGCTCCGAGTCAGCCTGACCCCGAAGGCTTCCAGGGTGGCGCCGAGCTCGCCGCCCTCTACGACTACCTCTACCAGCAGCTGATCCTCGCCAACATCCGCCGCGACTCCGCGGTGACCGAGGAGTGCCTGCAGATCGTCACGCAGGTCGCCGAGACCTGGCGCGAGGCCGCCCTCTCGCTCGCCCGTACGCTGCGGCATGAACCGTCCCGCTTCGCTCCTCCGCAACGCCGCGACCCCGATGAGCGCCGCGATGAGCTACGAGGGTCGCGACGCGGCCGCAGGACCTCAGCCTGGAGTGGGAGGTCGAGCTGGACCGGCTCGAGCTCGAGGTGATCCGCATCGAGCGGTTGCTCGTGGCGATGAAGCCGATGGACCAGAAGAACTGGGTGGCCCCGTCGCCGAGCGCGCCGATGCCGATCCACCTGCTCCCCCGGGCCGTGGACATCCACAAGCGCCAGGGCGCCGTGCTCGACAAGGTCATGCTCGCGCTGCGTACGACGACCCAGCACCGCGTCTACGTGGAGAGCCTGCGCGACCCGCAGGACTCGGCGCCGCGGTACCTCAACGTCACCGGCTGACGAGGCTCTTCACGAATATTGGGGCTATTTGTCCCAATCTTTCGGCTTTCCCTCAGGCCCGGGCTAGTCCGGCCGAAGAGACCATCGAGCACGGATCGCTCCCACCCGCCGAAGGACCGGCTGCCCCTCTCCATTTCCGGAGGCATACGCCGTGTCCATGGCCGTATCCGACGCCGTCAGTCGCGTGCTCGGTCTCGCCCTCGACGGCGTCACCATGCGCCAGAAGGTGACCGCCGACAACATCTCCAACGTCGACACCCCCGGCTTCCGGGCGATGAGCGTCGACTTCGAGAGCTCGCTGCGCCAGGCCGTCGACAGCGGTGACATCCCGGCCTCCTCGGACGGCGGGCTGCACGTCGAGGCCACCCCGAGCGACACGCCCGTGGGCGCCAACGGCAACAACGTCGACCTGCGCAAGGAGACCCTCTCCGCGGTCCAGACGCAGTACCAGTACCAGATGCTCACCCGCGCCGTGAACGACAAGTTCACGCGCATCCACGACTCCATCGGTGGCCAGTGATGGGTGCCTTCGACGTACTGCGGATCGCCAACTCCAGCCTCGGCTTCCACCAGACCTGGCTGGACACGCTCGCCAACAACATCGCCAACGTCAACACGGTCAAGCCGACCAGCGGCAGCGCCTTCCAGGCCCAGAGCGTCATCGCCCAGGCCCAGCAGGGCGGCGGCGTCGAGGTCGCCGGCATCGCCGAGGGTGACCCCACGGGCCGGCTCGAGTACGAGCCTGACCACCCGATGGCGGACGCCAACGGCTACGTGCGGGCCCCCGACATCGACATGGCGACGCAGATGACCCAGCTCGTGATGGCCCAGCGCGGCTTCCAGGCCTCGGTGCAGGTCACCAAGGACGCGCAGGAGACCTACCAGTCGGCGCTCTCGATCGGACGTGGCTGATGAGCGTCTCCGGGATCGAGGCGGTCAGCGGGTTCACCCCGCTCGCCACTCCGCAGCTCGACGCCACCAGCGGCGTCAAGGGCGCCGCCGGCTCCAGCGCCGTCGACGGCTCGAAGGAATTCGGGAACCTGGTCCTCGACGGCATCGACCGGCTCCAGTCGGTCCAGTCGACGAGCGACCAGCTGGCCGTCAAGGCGGCCACCGGTGACCTCGACGCCATCCACCACTACACGATCGCGGCCTCCGAGGCCGCGGTGACGACGCAGCTGACCGTGGCTGTGCGTAACAAGGCCCTCGAGGCGTTCAACGAGATCATGCGGATGCCGGTGTGATGAAGGATCTAGTTCTCAACAGGCTCTCCGGGTACCAGCGGAGCTTCTCCGGCTTCACGGCCGGCCAGAAGGTCGTCGCGGTGCTCGGCACGGGAGCCCTGCTGCTCGCCGGTGTGATGGTCTTCCGCTGGGTCTCCCAGCCCGACTACGCGCCCGCTGTTCAGCAACCTCTCGTCCTCGGACGCGTCGGCGGTCATCGACCAGCTCGACACCCAGGGCGTGAAGTACAAGATCACCAACGGTGGCGACACCGTGATGGTGCCCAAGAACGACGTGTACACGACGCGGATCAAGCTCAGCGGCGAGGGCCTGCCCAGCGGCAGCGACGGCGGCTACTCGCTCCTCGACCAGCAGGACCTGTCCACCTCGCAGTTCAAGGAGCAGACGGACTTCAAGCGGGCGATGGAGGGCGAGCTCGCCAAGACCATCGAGGCCATGGACGGCGTCCAGTCGGCCGTCGTACACCTCGCGCTGCCGGCCAAGCAGGTCTTCGCCGACAAGCAGGACCCGCCCACCGCGTCCGTCCTCGTCTCCACCCGCCTCGGCAGCACGCTGAGCCCCGAGCAGGTGCAGTCGGTGGTCCACCTGGTCGCCGCGAGCATCGACGGCATGGACCCGGAGAAGGTCACCGTGGCCGACTCCACCGGCAAGCTGCTCTCCACCAGCGACTCCATCGGCGGCGCCGTCGCGAGCTCTCGCGACCAGTACGTCACCAACTTCCAGAACGAGAAGGCCGCCCAGGTCCAGGCACTGCTCGACCGCGTGCTCGGCCCCGGCAACTCGACCGTCCAGGTGACCGCCGACCTCAACTTCGACAAGACCACGACCGAGCTGCGCAAGTACACGCCGGCCGACCCCAACGGCCTGACCCTGTCGACCTCGAAGAACTCCGAGGACTACACCGGCCCGGCCGGTACGGCGGCCGCCTCGGGCGTCGTCGGACCCGACGGGCAGATGGGCACCACCACCACGGGCGGCACGGCCGGCTCGTCGTACAAGAAGGCGTCGGAGACCTCGGACAACGCCCTGAACACCGAGACCCAGCAGATCGAGAGCGCACCCGGCGGCATCAACTCGCTGCACATCGGCGTGGCGCTCGACCGCACCGCGGCCGCGAACAACGACCCGGCGGCGATCGAGAAGATGATCACGGCCGCCCTCGGCATCAACACCAAGCGCGGCGACACCGTCTTCGTCCAGCCGCTGCCCTTCGACCGCACCGTCGAGAAGGCAGCCGCCGCGGACACCAAGACGGAGGCTGCGGCCGCCGCGAAGGCCGACCGGATGAACATGTTCCGCAACATCTCGATCGCCGTGCTGGTGCTGCTCGGCCTGCTCGCGGCCTGGATCCGTGGACGTCGCAAGGCCAAGCAGCGCAAGGAGGCCACGACGTACGTCGTCGAGCAGCTGCAAGAACGACGCTGCCCGCCGTGAGGAGCGCTCGATCGAGAACCCCGCGACCGCACTGCTCAGCCTGGAGGCCTCCGAGGAGCAGAACGTCCGCGAGGAGCTGATCCAGCTGGTCGAGAGCCAGCCCGAGGACGTCGCCGCCCTCCTGCGCGGATGGCTGGTGGAGCGCTGATGAGCCAGAGCGTCGCCACCATGGGTCTGCGCAAGGCAGCCATCGTGCTGATCCAGCTCGGCCCCGAGCGGGCCGCGGCCGTCCTCAACAAGCTCAGCGAGGCCGAGGTCGAGGCCGTCAGCGCCGAGATCGCGCGCCTCGACTCGATCGGCTCGGAGGAGAACGCCGTCGTGCTCGGCGAGTTCCGCGACCTGCTGACCGCGCGTTCGCACATCGCCCAGGGCGGGCTGGCCTACGCCCGGCAGCTGCTCGAGCAGTCGCTGGGTACCGACCGTGCCTCGGAGATCATCGACCGGCTCAACGCCGCGGCCGTGCAGATGCCGTTCCAGTTCCTGCGCCGGGTCGACCCCGCGCAGCTGCGCTCGTTCATCTCCGACGAGCACCCGCAGGTGATCGCGCTGGTGCTCGCGCACATGTCCGCGGAGAAGGCGTCGCTGCTGCTGTCGGGGCTTCCGTCCGAGCAGCAGGCCGAGATCGCCCACCGCATCGCCGTCATGGACCGCACCAGCCCCGACACCGTCAAGGCCGTCGAGAGCACCCTGGAGCGCAAGCTCTCCTCGATGCTGCAGCCGGCCGACATGTCACGCGTCGGCGGCCTCGACCCCCTCGTCAACATCATCAACCGCTCCGACCGCTCCACCGAGCGCCAGATCGTCGAGGGCCTCGAGTCCCTCGACGCTGCCCTGGCCGAGGAGGTCCGCGCCCGGATGTTCATGTTCGAGGACATCGTCCAGCTCGACGACCGTTCGGTGCAGCTGGTGATGCGCGCCATCGACACCGGCAGCCTCGCGCTCGCCCTCAAGGGTGTCTCGGAGACCGTCCGCGACAAGATCACCTCGAACCTCTCCGAGCGTGCCGCCGCCGACCTGATCGACGAGATCGAGATCCTCGGCCCCGTCCGCCTGACCCAGGTCGAGGAGGCCCAGCAGGGCATCATCCGCTCGATCCGCGAGCTCGAGGAGCAGGGCCAGATCATGCTGCGCAGGGGGAATGACGATGACTTCGTCGTCTGAGACCCGCGTGCTGCGTGCCGACCAGGCGGGCTCGGCGTACGCACCTCGTACGCCGGACCTCCGCGCCGGCACGTGGACCCGGCTCGGCTCCGGCGCCGCCCTCGGCGACGTCGCGACCGAGGACACCCTGTCCAGCCTCGCCGAGCGCACCCGCGCGACGGCGGAGGCCCAGGGCTTCGCCATCGGCTGGGCCAAGGGCGTCCGCGAGGCGCAGGCCGCCGAGCAGCTGGCGATCGCCGAGCGCACCGAGCGTGCCGAGCGGGAGCGCACCCAGCAGCTCGCCGAGCACGCCGCCGCCGTGGCCGCGCTGCAGCCAGGCCGCCAACGGCCTGGACGTGGCGCGCTCCGAGCTGTGCCGTCGCCTCAGCGAGCAGGCCGCGGGCCTCGCCGTCGCGGTGACGGCCGAGGTGCTCGGCCAGCGTGCCGACGAGCAGACCCCTGCCGACGTCGTACGACGGGCGCTGGACGTGCTCCCCGAGGGCACGACCGCTGCGACCCTGAAGCTCAGCCCCGAGGTCGCCAAGCACGCCATCGAGGCCGACCTTCCGTCCTCGGTGACCGTCACCGCCGACCCGACCCTCTCCCCCGCCGACGCGCTGGTGGAGCTCCACGACCACGTCATCGACCTGCGGGTCGAGCGTGCGGTCGCGCGCGTCCGGGAGGCACTGCGATGAGCCGGATCGACACCGTCATGCTCGACCGTGCCCTCGAGGCGGCCCGCCCCCTCGAGCACGCCCAGCGTCTCGTCGACCACGTTGCGGCCGTGGCCACGCTCCAGGGCACCGCCGGCTGGCCGGTGGTGGCCCGCACCGAGCTGAGCCGTCGGCTGAGTGCACATGCCGCAGCGCTCGCCGAGCCGTGCACGCGGGAGGCCCTGCGATGAGCCCCCTCGACACCGCCGTGCTCGAGCGTGCCCGCGACGCGGCCCGTCCCGCGCGCCTCGGTCGCGTCTCGGAGCTCCTCGGCCTGCAGCTGCGGGTCACCGGTCTCCAGGCCGCCGTCGGCGACCTGCTCTCCGTCGAGAGCGCGGTCCCCGTGCTGGCCGAGGTCGTGGCCAGCGGTCCGACCGGTCTGGTCTGCCTGCCGCTCGGCTCCACCGCAGGACTCACCATCGGTGCGCCGGTGCACGACGCCGGCGGCCCCCTGACCATCGGCGTCGGCGAGGCGCTCCGTGGTCGCGTGCTCGACGGGCTCGGGCGCCCCATCGACGGCGGCCCCGCGATCGACGGGCTCCCCCGCGTGACGGTCGAGAACCCGGCTCCCGGTGCCCTGACCCGTCCCCGCATCGACCACCAGGTCGGGCTCGGCGTACGTGCTCTCGACGCGCTGGTGCCCTGCGGCCGTGGCCAGCGGATCGGCATCATGGCGGGATCCGGCGTCGGCAAGTCCAGCCTGCTCTCCATGGTCGCGCGCGGCACCGACGCCGAGGTCTCCGTGATCGCGCTGGTCGGCGAGCGTGGCCGTGAGGTCCGTGAGTTCATCGAGAACGACCTCGGTCCCGAGGGCCTCGCGCGCTCCGTCGTCGTGGTCGCCACCTCGGACGCACCGCCCGTCGAGCGGCTGCGCTCGGCCTTCGTGGCGACGCGCATCGCCGAGTACTTCCGCGACACCGGCAAGAACGTCGTACTGATGATGGACAGCCTGACCCGCGTGGCGATGGCCCAGCGCGAGATCGGCCTCTCGGCCGGCGAGCCCCCGGCCACGCGCGGCTACCCGCCGAGCGTGTTCACGCTGATGCCGCGGCTCCTCGAGCGTGCCGGCACCAGTACGGCGGGCAGCATCACCGGCCTCTACACGATCCTCGTCGAGGGCGACGACCTCCAGGACCCGATCGGTGACGCGGCGCGCTCGATCCTCGACGGTCACGTCGTGCTCTCGCGTCGGCTCGCGACGTCGGGCCACTTCCCGGCCGTCGACGTGCTCGAGTCCATCTCGCGCGTCACCAACGCCGTCACCACCCGCGAGCAGCAGCACGACGCCCGCCAGCTGCGACGGATCCTCGCCGCCCACCGCGACGTGCGCGAGCTGGTCGAGATCGGCGCCTACGTGAACGGCGCCAACCCGGATGCCGACCAGGCGCTCGCCCGGATGCCCCGCATCGAGGCCTTCCTCCAGCAGGACATGGACGACCCCACTGACCCCGCCACCACGTGGCAACGACTGAACGGACTCCTGAGCTCATGAACGGACGCAACCTGCACTCGCTCGACGCCGTCGAGCGGGTCCGCCGTGTACGCGAGCAGGACAGCCTCGCGGGCCTGCACCTCGCCCTGCGCGAGGTCGAGGCCTCCCAGCAGCACCTCGACGGCCATCGAGGACCGTCTCGCCGACCTGTCGGCCCAGACCGTCACGACGCCCGAGGAGTTCATCGCCCTGCGCCACGGCCTGCTCGCGCTGGGCCAGTCGGTCGACGACGCCCGCGGGTCGCTCGAGTCCGCGCGCAACCTCGCCGTCTCCGCCCAGTCGCACTGGCAGCAGGACCGGATCCGCCTGCGCACCATCGAGATGCTCCAGGAGCGCCGCATCGCCCAGGCCCAGGCCGAGCACGCCCGTGCCCAGGCCAAGATCCAGGACGAGGTCGCCGGTCAGCAGTGGCGTCGCCAGCGGCACCTGCGGGTGGTCTCGTGACGGTCGACGCAGTCGCCTCCCGGATCCAGGAGCTCCAGTCCCAGCTGGCGCTCCTGACGCCGGTCAGCACCTCTTCACTCCAGGCGGCCAACGGGGCCGCGTTCTCCCAGGCACTCAGCTCGGCGAGCGCCGGCACCGGCGGCACGACCGGCGACGCCGTCGTCGCCGAGGCCAAGCAGTTCCTCGGCCTGCCCTACGTGTGGGGCGGCAACTCCAAGGAGAAGGGCGTCGACTGCTCCGGTCTCGTCCAGCAGGTCTACAAGAAGTTCGGCATCGAGCTGCCCCGGCTGTCCGCCGACCAGGCGCGCCAGGGCACCGCCGTCGCCAACCTGTCGCAGGCCAAGCCCGGCGACCTGCTCGCCTGGAACAACTCCAGCCGCAACAACGGCGCCGACCACATCGCGATCTACGTCGGCAACGGCAAGATGATCGAGGCGCCGCGCACCGGTCTGAACGTGCGGCTCGTCGACGTACCGTCCACGCCCGACTACATCCGCCGGATCCTGCCCGACTCCGCCGTCAGCGGCACCAGCCAGGTCTCGGCGGCCCGCGTCGCCGGCGGCCAGGTCTCGGGCGTGCCGTACGCCGACCTGTTCAACCAGGCCGGTGCCCGCTACGGCGTCAGCCCGGCGCTGCTCTCCGCCGTCGCGAAGCAGGAGTCCGGCTACCACGCCGACGCGGTCAGCCCGGCCGGTGCTCGCGGGCTGATGCAGCTGATGCCCGGCACGGCCAAGGGCCTCGGCGTCACCAACTCGCTCGACCCGGCCCAGGCGGTCGACGGTGCGGCGCGGATGTTGCGCGACCTGACCCACCGGTTCGGCAGCACCCAGCTCGCCCTCGCGGCGTACAACGCCGGCCCCGGTGCGGTCATGAAGTACAACGGGATCCCGCCGTACTCCGAGACGCAGCACTACGTGAAGAACATCATGTCGATGCTGGGGAACGCCGCATGAGCACCACGGCCGTCGAGTCCCCGACCCCTGCTGGCGCTGCCCACGGGCGTGCTCGGCAACCCGCCCGCGACCGACGTGGGTGCCGCGGCAGCCTTCGCGCTCGCCATCCAGCTCGCCCTCGGCGTGGGCGGCACGCTTCCGACGACGCCGGTCGTCGACGGCACCGCCAAGCCGACCGACGGCAAGACAGACGGCAAGGCCGACGGCACGAAGGCCGACGACGAGGGCACCGACCGACGTCGACGGGACTGGTACGCCGGACGCAGCGCTCGCCGCGCTCGTCGTACCCACACCGCTCGCGCTGCCGGTCCCGGCCGCCGGCACCAAGGCCGCGGCGACCGACAAGACCGTCAAGGTCGAGGCCGCAGGCACCGGACCGCAGCAGGGTGCCGCACCGGCACCGGCCGAGCTCCCGACGACCGCCGTCGCCACCGACGTCACCACCGACGGCGGCCCCGGCTCCGGCCGGCAGGCACGGACCACTCGCAGGACAGCAAGCCCGACGCCTCGACCGCGGCGGCGCCGTTGCCGGCTCTCCCGGAGACCGCCCCGGCAGCACCCACGCAGACGGCCGCGCAGGTGAGCACGGTGGCCCCGGTCGTCGCCCCGGCGGACGCCGCCGGGACGCCGGCTCCGCGGCCCGTCGTGCACCAGGTCATCCCCGAGGTGACCAAGCTGTTCAGCAACGGCGAGGGCGTGCACCGGGTGACCCTCGAGCTGAACCCGAAGGCGCTCGGCGAGGTCAAGGTCGTGCTGACGGTGCGCAACGGCGACGTGCACGTGCGGCTCGCCGCCGGGTCCGAGGCGCGTGCGGCGCTCGCCAGCTCGCACGCCGACCTGACCCGGGCTCTCGAGCACATCGGCGTCAAGGACCACCGCCTCACCCTCGCCGAGCTCCCGGGCGTCGCCGCGAGCGCGAGCACGCAGACCTTCTCCGACACCACGGAGCAGCAGGGCCAGAACGCCTCCTTCACCGGACGCTTCGACACCGAGCAACACCACGATTCTCGTCAGCCACGGATGGGTGACGGCAGTACGGCCACGGACGGCACCGACCACGAACACGGCTCCCGCACTCGCGGGGACCGTTCGATCCACGAGGTCAGCCACGTCCCCAGCCGGGGCGGGGTCGACCTCCGGATGTGAGGAGGACGCATGTCCATCGGAGCAACCGAACCGGTGAGCTACACCGGCATGTTCGGCACCGCACCGACGACCGGTACCGACACCGGGGCCACCACGACGACCAGCAAGTCGGCCGACAAGGACATGTTCCTTCAGCTGCTGGTCGCGCAGATGAAGTACCAGGACCCGATGAACCCCACCGACTCCAGCCAGTTCCTGGCCCAGTCGGCACAGTTCACCGCCCTGGAGAAGATGCAGGCAGTCGCCGACCAGACCCAGCAGCTCGTCGCCAGCCAGATGGCCTTCGGCGCGAGCGGCCTCGTCGGTCGCACCATCAGCTGGACCAACTCTCGAGGGTGCCACCCAGTCGGGCAGCGTCACCGGTGTCACCTTCGGCACCGACGGCCCGATGCTCGACGTCGGCGACAGCCAGGTGGCCCTGAGCCAGGTCCAGTCCGTCAAGGCGGGTACGGCGGCTGCCGCATCCGCGACCACCAGCACCACCACCGGGTCGACCGGCAGCCACCACCACCACCACCGTCTAGCAGCACCCATCCATCGAGAGGAACCACCATGCTTCGCTCACTCTTCGCCGGCATCAGCGGCCTGCGCGTCAACCAGACCATGCTCGACGTCACCGGCAACAACATCGCCAACGCGAACACCGTCGGCTTCAAGTCCAGCACCACCGTCTTCTCCGACACGCTGAGCCAGATGCTCACCGCTGCCGGCGGCGCCAACGCCGCGCGCGGTGGCACCAACCCGATCCAGGTCGGCCTCGGCGTCCAGGTCGCCGGCACCAGCACCAACTACAACCAGGGTTCGACCCAGACGACCGGCCGTCCGACCGACCTGATGATCCAGGGCGACGGCATGTTCGTCGTACAGAAGAACGGCGAGCAGCTCTACACCCGCGCCGGCTCCTTCAGCTTCGACGAGACCGGCACCCTGGTGAACCCGACCGGCGGTCGCGTGCAGGGCTACGCGCTCGACGCCAGCGGCAACCCCACCGGTGGGCTGATCGACATGTCCCTCGACTACTCGGGCCTCACTCCCCCGGTGGACCCGGGCGTGCAGATGACGTCGTACAACATCGGTGGCGACGGCAAGCTGCGCGCCGTGTTCTCCGACGAGTCCCAGCGCGAGCTCGGGCAGCTGGCGATGGCCAACTTCAACAACCCGATGGGTCTGGAGAAGGTCGGCGAGACCTCCTTCCGGGAGTCCGCCAACTCCGGCACCGCCCAGCTCGGTATCCCCGGCCAGGGCATGAACGGCGACATCCAGGGCGGTGCCGTCGAGATGTCCAACGTCGACCTGGCGCAGGAGTTCACCAACCTGATCCTCGCCCAGCGCGGCTTCCAGGCCAGCTCGAAGGTCATCACCACCTCCGACCAGGTCCTCGAGGACCTCGTCAACATCAAGCGCTGACCCAGCGCCCTGCAGCGACTGCTGCGCCCCGGGGGATCGACGACACCAGCACCACGTCGCCGGTCCCCCGTTGGCATGCCGAGCGGAGTGAAGTTTTCGCCAGAACCCGGGCGAGTCCGCTCAGGTCGGGGTGGGTCCGGCCGATGGAAGTCATACCTGGCCAAGGAAGGCCATCACAGGTGTAGGCACTAGGAGGGTGCGTCGTGATTGCGCTCACGAGAATCTCGGGTCAGCCGTTCGTCTTGAACTGCGACCTCATCGAACGTATCGACGTCACCCCGGACACGGTGGTCTCGCTCGTCGACGGCAAGAAGTACGTCGTCCTGGAGTCGTCCACGGCAGTCGCCGCGGCGATCCGGCTCTACCGCGCCGAGATCATCGCTCTCAGCCACCACCTCACGCCCGACGACCTGGGCCTCGTCGACGACGAGCCGACCCACCTGTCCCCCGTCACTCCGATCACCCGGGAGGTGTGATGGATCCGGCACCCGCCATCGGCATCGGAGCCGGCTTCGCGGTCGTCATCGGGGCGAACGTGATGGAGGGCGGCAACCCGATGAGCCTTCTGGAGATCGCCCCGATCCTGCTCGTCTTCGGCACCACCGTCCTCGTGACGATGGCCGGCGGCACCATGAAGGACGCCAAGACGGCCGTCGCGTCGGCCAAGCGCGCCTTCACCGGCAACGCCGCGTCGGCCGAGGAGCTCATCCCAGCCGTCGTCGACCTCGCCGAGCGCGCCCGTCGTGAGGGCCTGCTGGCCCTCGAGGACGCGGTCAAGGGCGTCGACGACGACTTCCTCCGCAAGGGCGTCACGATGGCCATCGACGGCACCGACCCCGAGGAGCTCCGCGAGATCCTGGAGTCCGAGGTCTACGCGAAGCGGCTGGCGGACAAGCAGGCCGCGAAGTTCTTCGCCGACGCCGGCGCCTACGCGCCGACCATCGGCATCATCGGCACCGTCATGGGCCTCGTGCACGTGCTCGAGAACCTGGCCGCGCCGGCCGAGCTCGGGCACCTGATCGCCGGTGCGTTCATCGCCACCCTGTGGGGTGTCACCTCGGCCAACGTGATCTTCCTGCCGCTCGGCAACCGGCTCAAGCGGCTGGGCGAGCTGGAGGCCTCCCGCATGGAGGTCACCATCGAGGGCATCGCCGCCATCCAGAACGGCTCCAACCCGCGCATCGTCGCCCAGAAGCTGCGCTCGCTGCTCCCGGGTGCCGCCGACGCAGAGGCAGCCTGACATGAGCTCCAAACGCCGAGAAGTGCACGAAGAGCACGAGAACCACGAACGCTGGCTGGTCACGTACGCCGACATGGTGACTCTTCTGATGGTCCTGTTCATCGTGATGTTCGCGATGAGCGTCGTGGACGAGAAGAAGTTCAACATGCTCAAGGAGGGCCTGGCCGCCGGGTTCGGCCAGCCCACCTCGATCCTCAGCGGCTCGCACACGATCCTCGAGGAGCCCGGCACCGCGATCACCGCTCCGGTGGCCGCCGCGGACCTCGCGGCGGACGTACCCGACAAGAGCAAGACCTCGGTGAACCAGGCCGTCGAGAAGATCGAGCAGCGTGCCGCCGACCGGAAGCGCGCTGCGGCCGAGATCGAGGTCAAGCGCCTCGACGGGGTCCGTCAGAAGATCCTCGAGGCAGCGAAGAAGGCCGGCCTCCAGGACGACATCAGCACCCGCTTCGACGAGCGCGGTCTGGTGGTCAGCCTGGTCTCCCGGCACGTGGTCTTCGAGCCCGACGTGGCCGAGCTGTCGCCCCGCGGCCGCGCGGTCGTGGACGTGCTCGCGCCGGTGCTCAAGACCCTCCCCGACCCGCTGTCGATCGACGGCCACACCAACCAGGTGAAGGTGAAGCCGAAGTACTACCCGACCGACTGGGAGCTCTCGGCCGCACGTGCCGTCGGGGTGCTGCGCTACCTGCACAGCGCCTGGAGCCTGCCCAACGACCGGATGACCGCCACGGCGTACGGCCACGAGAAGCCGCTCGTCAACCCGTCCAAGCCCGGGTCGCAGGAGATCAACAAGCGCGTGGACATCGTCGTCCAGTCGCCGTTGCCCTCCGAGACCCGATCCCTGATGTCCGAGGTCCTCAAGGCCCGTGAACTGCCCGTAGGAGTACAGCCATGACCGTCACCGCCATGCCGGCCACCGCCCAGAAGGGCGAGGCCGCCGCGCCCGAGCCCGAGGAGAAGAAGAAGGGCGGGCTGAAGAAGATCCTGATCATCCTCGTGGTCCTGGTCGCCGTCGGGGGCGGCGCCTACTGGTTCGTGCTCAAGCCCAAGCCGGTCCAGGCGCCCAAGCCCGGCGACGTGGTCGCGCTCGACCCGATCCAGATCAACCTGGAGGGCGAGCACTACCTCCGCATCGGGATCGCCCTGCAGCTGACCGCCGCGACGAAGGAGGCCGACGGCAGCAAGGCGCTGGACGCGACCATCAGCGAGTTCAGCGGCCTCTCGATCGCCGAGGTCAACGACCCGAAGAAGCGCACGGCGCTGAAGAAGGACCTCGAGCACCACCTCGGGGAGCTCTACGAGGACGAGGTCATGGGGGTCTATTTCACGGAGTTCGTCACGCAATAAGTTTCGAATTTCCTCAGGTCTGGTCCACGCCGGTCGATTCGACCGGCGTGAACCCCCCTGCATCCACTCCGAGCGTCGCCGGTGATACCGGCGTGCGCGGAGGACGTGAGTCGTCCAAGGCCGTTGCCTACGACTTCCGTCGACCCATCCAGCTCTCGCGCGAGCACTCGCGCATCCTGCAGGTGGGCTTCGACAGCTTCGCGCGCCAGGCGACGACCCTGTTCACGTCGTCCCTGCGCACCGTCTGCACGCTGTCGCTGCTCTCGGTCGAGCAGCAGAACTACGGCGAGTACGTCGAGGGGCTGCTCGCGCCGACGTACATGACCATCTTCACCGCCGAGCCCCTCGCCGGGCGCTGCGTGCTCGAGATGCCCGTCAAGGCCGCGATGACCTGCATCGACCACATCCTCGGCGGTCCCGGCTCGGTCCTGCAGCCGCTGCGCAACCTGAGCGAGATCGAGAACACCGTGATGACGCGGCTCACCGAGCGCCTGCTCGCCGAGATGCGCTACTCGCTCGGCAACGTCCTCGACTGCCAGCCGCACATCGCCGGCGTCGAGTACAGCCCCCTGTTCGCCCAGCTCGCCGCCGCCTCCGACGTGATGGCGGTCGCGACCTTCGACCTGCGCATCGACGACCGGCCCTTCAAGCTGACCATCTGCCTGCCGTTCGCCGAGCTGCTCCCCTACCTGGTCGCCGCGGCCGCCCCGGCTCCGGTCTCCGACCGCGAGCGCGCCACCCGCGCCCGCTCCGCCGAGCTCCTCCGGGCCCAGTTCGACTCCGTCCCGGTCGACCTCGCCGTCCGCTTCCGTACGACGCGCGTCTCCCCCGACTCCCTCGGCGAGCTCGCCGTCGGTGACGTGATCCGCCTCAGCCACCCGGCCGCCGCGCCGCTCGACGTCACCACCGACGACGCCGTCTTTGCTCACGCCACTCCGGGCTCGAAGGGCCCGAAGCTCGCCGCCCTCGTCGTGGGCGCTCCCAAGGAGGACCGATGACCACCCAGCTGACCACCGTCGACACCGATCTCGCCGTCGCCGCTGCCACCCTCGTCTCGACGGTGCTGCCGTCGGTGCACCCGCTGACCGTCGCCGACCCCCAGGTCGGCACCGACGCCGTCGGCGCCGGCTTCCCGGGCGCCGTCGTCGCGCGCCTCAACGGCCACCCCACCGCGCTGGTCGGGCTGCTCGTCGGCGAGGAGCTCGTCGACGCGCTCGCCTCCAGCCCCACGCAGGGCCTCGAGCTCGCCGCCGCCGTCCAGCCGGCCGTCGACGCGGATCGCCCAGGGCCTCGGCTTCACGGCCGACACCGCCCGCCAGGTCGCCCCCGAGCAGCTCGCTGAGCACCTCGGCGGCCCGTTCACCGTCGTACCCCTCATCGGCGCCGGCTCCGCCGCCGCCATCGCCGTGACCAACGATGTCCTCGAGAAGGCTGCACACGTGACCGAAGAGTTCTCCACCGCCACCAGCGCCGCCACGGCCAACGCGCCGGTCGTCGAGGCGACCGACGTGACGCACCAGCCGCTGACGCCCTCCCCGCAGCCGGGCATCGCGCCCCGTCGCGGCATCGAGATGCTGCACGGCGTCGACATGGAGCTCACCGTCGAGCTCGGTCGCACCCGGATGGCCGTCCGCGACCTGCTGGCCCTGGCCCCCGGCGACGTGCTCGAGCTCGACCGCGCCGCCGGCAGCCCGGCCGACCTCCTGGTCAACGGCCGCCTGATCGCCCGCGGCGAGGTCGTCGTCGTGGACGAGGACTTCGGCCTGCGCATCACGCAGATCCTCGACTCCAACGCAGGCTGAGCATGGTCGAGCTCGCAGTACGGCTGGTCTTCTCGCTGGCCGTCGTCGTCGGACTGCTGCTCCTGACCGTCAAGGTCGGTGGGCGCAAGTTCCGCCCCCGCAACGGCGCGGCCGTGCGCATCGTGCACCGCCAGGCGCTGAGCCGGGGCACCGCGGTCGCCGTCGTGGAGGTCGGCAACCGCGTCCTGGTCCTCGGCACCACCGAGCACCAGGTCAACGTCCTCGCCGAGCTCGACGAGGGTGAGCTCGAGGGCCCCGGCGCCGACCGGGCCGACCTCACGCTGGTCGACAACACGCTCGACCCCGCCTCCCAGGTCATCGCGCTCGAAGAGGTCCGTTCGCCCGCGCCGCTGCACCTCGAGGCAGAGCCGGAGCCGACCCCCGCCCGTCGCCCGGGCAGCCACGCCGCCCGACCGGCCCCCAAGCGCAAGGCCGCACCGAAGGTCACCCGCAAGGCGACCCCGGCCGCCGCGAACGGCCCGCTGGCCGGCTCGATCCTCTCCCCACAGACCTGGCGCCAGGCGCTGGGTGCCGCTTCCGGACGAGCTTCGTGAGCGCGGGTTCGCGCACGCTGACGCTGATCGCCTCGCTGTTCGCGGGCTTCGTGCTGTCGATCTTCGTGCTGCCCGGTGCCGCGAACGCGGCCACCACCTCGGCCCCCACGTCCGCGGCCTCCACGGTGAGTACGGCGGTCCAGCTGCCCGCCGCGCCGGTGGACCCGGCCGGCCCGAAGGGACCGAAGCAGAAGAGCTCGACCGACGTGAACGTCAACCTCGAGCGGCCTCACGAACAAGCCGAGCACCTCGGTCTCGGTCATCCTCACGATGACCCTGCTCTCGCTGCTGCCCGCGATCGTGCTGACCTGCACCAGCTTCACCAAGATCCTGGTGGTGCTCGGCCTGACCCGCAACGCCCTCGGCCTGCAGCAGTCGCCGCCGAACCAGGTGCTCGCCGGGCTGGCCCTGTTCCTGAGCCTGTTCATCATGACGCCGGTGCTCACCGCCATGAACCACGACGGGCTCAAGCCCTACATGGACGGCACCAAGACCTCCGCGCAGGCCTGGGAGGACGGCTCCAAGCCGCTCAAGGCCTTCATGCTCGAAGAACACCGACGACGAGCAGCTCCAGCTGCTCACCAACGTCGCCAAGCGTGACCTGCCGAAGGACCGGGCCGACGTCCCGTTCGTCACGCTGGTCCCGGCGTTCGTGCTCAGCGAGCTGAAGCAGGCCTTCATCATCGGCTTCATCGTCTTCATCCCGTTCCTGGTGATCGACTTCGTCGTCTCCGGGGCACTGATGGCGCTCGGCATGATGATGATGCCGCCGGTGATGGTGTCGCTCCCCTTCAAGCTGCTCCTGTTCGTCATGGTCGACGGCTGGGGCCTGCTCATCAAGTCACTCGTCGCGAGCTACGGATAGGTGCTCCCATGACCGATACCTCGATCATCGAGCTGGCGATGCGCACCATGATGGTGGCGCTGAAGCTCTCGGCTCCCATCCTGGTGACCTCGCTCGTCATCGGCTTCACGGTCTCGCTGTTCCAGTCGATGACCCAGATCCAGGAGTTCACCCTCGCCTTCGTGCCGAAGCTGATCGGTGTGGGCATCGCGCTGCTCATCTGCGGCAACTGGATGCTGCACACGCTGATGACCTTCACCATCGACCTCTTCGAGGGCCTCCCGGCCATGCTGGGCTGACCGTGGAGATCACCGTCCCGGGCGATGCGCTGATCGGGTACCTCCTCGCCTCGGTCCGGATCGTCGTCGTGGCTCGTCGTCGTACCGCCGTTCTCCTCGCGCGCCGTGCCGTCCATGGTCAAGGTCGTGCTCTCGCTCGGCCTGGCCTTCGCGGTCGCGCCGGCCCTGCACCCGACGGAGCTGCCGACCACCGCGTTCGGCCTGCTGACCGAGACCGTCACCCAGGTCGCGATCGGCGCGTCCATGGGCTTCGTGACCTTCCTGCTGCTCTCGGCCCTCGCCGCCGCGGGCAGCCTGATCGACGTGTTCGGTGGCTTCTCGCTCGCCCAGGGCTTCGACCCGCTCGGCCTGAACTCCAACACCGTGTTCGGCACCTTCCACCAGATGATCGCCACGATGATCCTGTTCGTCACCAACGGGCACATGCTGGTCCTCGGCGGGCTGCTGAGCACCTTCCGCTTCCTGCCGGTCGGAGCCCGGCCCGACACCAGCCACGGCACCGAGGTGCTCATCGACGCGTTCCGCGTCTTCTTCGTGACCGCCGTGCAGATCGCGCTGCCGATGATCGCGGTGCTGTTCCTCGCCGACCTGGGGCTGGCGCTGCTGACCAAGGTGGCGCCGCAGCTCAACGCCATCAACGTGATGTTCCCGGCGAAGATCGGCCTCACCCTGCTCCTGGTCGGGCTGTCCTTCCCGGTGCTGCCGCAGGCGATGGACAAGATGATCGACCTCTCCACGCAGGCGATGTCCGTGATGGCGGGGGCGGGGTGATCCGGTGAGCGGCGAGAAGACCGAGAAGCCCACCGCCAAGCGGCGCAAGGAGAGCCGCAAGGAGGGACAGGTCGCGCGCACCCAGGAGCTGGGCGGGTGGGCCTCCGTGCTCGTGTTCGGGATGGCCATGCCGGTCCTGCTGAAGCACGAGTTCCACTCCGTGTGGGCGCTGTTCCAGCAGAGCCTGACGCTGACCGAGCACCCCACGACTGCGGTGGCCCTCACCTTCCTCGGGCAGGCCGCCAAGCACGTCTTCATCGTGCTGCTGGTCATGGGCGCGATCGGTGATGGTCATCGGCGTCGCCTCGGCCCTGCTGCAGGGCGGCTTCGTGCTGGCCACCAAGTCGGTCAAGCCGAGCGCGGCCAAGCTGAACCCGATCAAGGGCGCCAAGCGGATCTTCGGCCCGCAGGCGGCCTGGGAGGGCGTCAAGATGCTGCTGAAGAGCAGCCTCGTCGGGCTCCTGGTGTACGGCGCCATCCGCGGCCTGATGCCCCTCGTCGGCGGCATGGTGCCGGTCCAGGCGACCATCCAGCAGCTCTCCCACAGCGCCCTCGGCCTGATGCGCAACATCGCGCTCGCCGGCCTGGCGCTGGCCGCCGCCGACTACGCCATGCAGCGCCGGCGCGTCGGCAAGCAGACCCGGATGAGCAAGGAAGAGGTCAAGCAGGAGCACAAGCAGAGCGAGGGCGACCCGATGCTCAAGGGCGCGATCCGGGCCCGCCAGCTCGCCGCCTCGCGCAACCGGATGATCGCCGACGTGGCGACCGCCGACGTGGTCCTGGTCAACCCGACCCACGTCGCGGTGGCCCTGCGCTACGAGTCGGAGCTGGGCGCCCCGCGCGTCGTGGCCCGGGGCGCCGGCGCGATCGCCGCCAAGATCAGGGAGCGCGCGGCCGAGGAGCGGGTCCCGCTGGTCCGCGACATCCCGCTCGCCCGGTCGCTGTACGCCTCCACCAACGTCGGCCAGACGATCCCCAGCGAGCTCTTCGCGGCCGTCGCGACGGTCCTCGCGTTCGTGATCAGCCGGCGTACGGCGCGGTCAGCACGGCGGCGAGCACCGCTCCCCCCGTCAGGAGACCGAGCTGCCCGACGTACCCGCCATCGGACGTCGTCGCCGGATTTCCTCAACTCCGGTCGCAGCCGGCCGATAGGACCCCTGTCGCCAGGAGGGCGCACTGCGGCGCCAGGAGGGCGCAGAGGACTCTGCTTCCCCGAAAGGTTCGTCCGTGCCCCCCAAGGTTCTGACCAAGCTCGGCGTTCCCGTCGGCATCGTCTTCATCGTGGTGATGCTGGTCGTCCCGCTGCCGGCCATCGTGCTCGACCTGCTGATCGCGCTCAACATCGTCGGCGCGCTGCTGATCCTGCTGACCGCGATGTTCGTGCACCGGCCTCTCGACTTCGCCGCGTTCCCGGCCGTCATCCTGGTGATGACGCTCTTCCGCCTCGCCCTCAACGTCAGCGCCACCCGCCTGGTGCTCCTCGACGGCTTCGCCGGCAAGGTGATCGACACCTTCGGCCACTTCGTGGTCGGCGGCTCGCTGATCGTCGGCCTGATCGTGTTCGCGATCCTGCTCGTCATCCAGTTCGTCGTCATCACCAACGGTGCCGGCCGCGTGGCCGAGGTCGGCGCCCGCTTCACCCTCGACGCGATGCCCGGCAAGCAGATGGCCATCGACGCCGACCTGAACTCCGGACTGATCGACGAGGACGAGGCCCGCAAGCGCCGTCGCGAGGTGCACGCCGAGGCCGACTTCTACGGCGCGATGGACGGTGCCTCGAAGTTCGTCAAGGGCGACGCGATCGCCGCCATCATCATCACGCTGGTCAACCTGATCGGCGGCTTCGCCGTCGGGGTCGCCCAGAACGGCATGTCCTTCAGCGACGCCATCAACACCTACAGCCTGCTCTCGGTCGGTGACGGCCTCGTCTCCCAGATCCCGGCCCTGCTGCTCTCGGTCGCCACCGGCCTCATCGTCACCCGCAACACGGGTGAGGACGACATGGGCTCCGACATCGTGCGCCAGCTGATGGCCCGGCAGATGCCGCTGCGCGTCGCCGGCTTCGGCGGGCTCGCGCTGTGCCTGATCCCGGGCCTGCCCAAGCTCCCCTTCATCATCGCCGGCGGCCTGATGCTGCTCGCGTCGACGCGGGTCGACACCAACCCGGAGGGCGACGCCGAGCCGGAGAACGCGCTGGCGCTGGCCTCGAACGAGAACGAGACGCCGGAGGACCTGGCCCAGGAGATCCAGATCGACCCGCTCGCCCTCGACCTGTCCGCCGACATCGTCGACCTGGTCGACCCGGCCAGCGGCGGCGACCTGCTCAACCGGGTCAAGGCGCTGCGCCGCAAGATCGCCTCCGACATCGGCATCGTCATCCCGCCGCTGCGCACCCGCGACAGCCTCGAGCTGCCGGCCCAGACCTACGCGATCAAGCTGTTCGGCGTCGAGGTCGCCCGCGGCGAGGCGCCGCGCGGCCAGGTGCTGGCCATCGGCGAGTACCTCGGCTCGCTGCCCGGTACGCCGACCCGGGAGCCCGTCTTCGGCCTCGACGCGAAGTGGATCGCCCAGGAGCTGCGCAGCCAGGCCGAGCTCAGCGGCGCCACCGTGGTCGACCGGACCTCGGTCATCACCACCCACCTCGCCGAGGTCGTCAACCAGCACGCCGCCCGCCTGCTCGGTCGCGAGGACGTCCGGCTGCTCACCGACGTGGTCAAGCGCACCCACCCCGTCGTCGTCGAGGAGCTCACGCCGACCCAGCTCAGCCTCGGCGAGGTGCAGCGCGTCCTGCAGTCGCTGCTCGACGAGGGCATCTCGATCCGCGACCTGGTGCGCATCTTCGAGGCGATCTCGCTGCGTGCCGCGGTCACCAAGGACGTCGACACGCTCGTCGAGAGCGCCCGGATGGCGCTCGGCCCGGCGATCGTGGCCCAGCACACCAGCGGCAACACCGTGCACGTGATCAGCTTCGACCCGCGGCTCGAGCAGCAGATGCTCGAGGCCCAGCGGCAGACCGAGTCGGGGACGATCCTGGCCCTCGACCCGGAGACCGGCCAGCGGGTGCTCACCCAGGTCGACGCCCTCGTCCGTGAGGCCCAGAACTCCAACACCCACCCGGTCGTCGTGTGCGCACCGCAGATCCGCGCGCCGCTGCGCCGCTTCCTGCGGCCGACCATGGCGCGGGTACCGGTCCTCTCCTACTCCGAGCTCGTCGGCACCGGCCAGATCGCCTCGGTCGGCGTGGTCGCCCACGAGCCGCTCGCGGTGGCCCGATGAGCGGTCGTCTCGGCACCGCGTTCGTCGCGAGCGTGCTGGTCTCCTCCCCCGTCCTCTGGATGCTCCAGCAGGGCACCATGACCATCGAGGTCGCGGTGGAACGCTGGGGCATCTGCCTGGCGGCCTGCTGGCTGGCGCTCACGGTCATCGGCTCGTTCGCGTTCCCCGAGCCTGTCCGGCAGCCGGTCGCCGCGGAGACCGAGGAGCCCGAAGGGATCCCGGTCGACGCGCCGTAGTCTGTGCAGGATGAAGGACACGCTCCTCGTGCCGGCTCGGTACTGCGGCCCGGCCAAGTCGGGCAACGGCGGCTACGTCGCGGGCGCGCTCGCCCACGAGCTCGGCGACACCCTCGGCCAGGCGGTGTCCGTCACCCTGCGCCAGCCGCCTCCCCTGGACGCGACGATGCACGTCAACCGCGTCGACGGCGGTCTCACGCTCACCTTCGGCGGCGCACTCGTGGCGCAGGCCGAGCCCACCGACCAGGAGCTCGAACCGGTCGAGGGCGTCTCGTGGGACGAGGCGGTGGCGGCGAGCCCGTCGTACCCGGGCCATCGCTCGCACCCCTTCCCGCAGTGCTTCTCCTGCGGCACCGAGCGCGAGGACGGGATGCGCATCTTCCCCGGCCTGGTGCCGCCGGTCCGCGGTGAGACCCGGCTGGCGGCGCCGTGGATCCCGGACCGGACGCTGGCGGCTGACTTCCACGAGTACGACGACCCCTCGCCGCGCGCCTGCCTGGCCGCGACCTGGTCGGCACTCGACTGCGTCGGTGGCTGGGCCGGCGACATCACCGAGCGGCTGATGGTGCTCGGCCGGATGACGGCGGTCGTGGACGCCCTGCCGGTGCTGGGCGAGGAACACGTGGTGATGGGCGAGCGACGCGGCTCGGAGGGGCGCAAGACGTTCACCGCCTCGACGCTGCACGACGCGGACGGCCGCATCGTCGGGCGGGCCGAGCACACCTGG
Organism: uncultured Actinomycetota bacterium; assembly: GCA_963797505.1. GTDB lineage: Bacteria > Actinomycetota > Actinomycetes > Propionibacteriales > Nocardioidaceae > Marmoricola. The sequence continues at coordinate 290,276 of CAWCQB010000039.1, forward strand.
GTCGCGGTGGACCCCGCGCTGTTCAACGGGTGAGCGGTCAGCGCTCCAGCGCGTTGTTGTAGCGGGCCATCACGTCCACGAACGCCTTCAGGTCCTCGTCGCTCCACCCCGACAGCCGCTCGAGCACCTCGCGGCGGCGCAGGTCGGCGATCGTGCCCAGCCGGCGACTGCCCTCCTCGGTGATCGCGAGGATCGCGGCGCGGCGGTCCTCCGGGTCGGGGGAACGCTCGATCAGGCCGAGGTCGAGCAGGGCTCCGACCTGACGGCTCACGGCACCCTTGTCGATCGCGAAGATGTCGACGAGATCGCTCGCCCGACGGGGCCCGGAGTCGTTGAGCGCCATCAGCATCGAGTAGGCCACCGGGGACAGGTCAGGGTGCACCATCCGGGCCCGTTCGGCGATCAGGCGACGGATGCGTCGTACGAGCACACCCATCTCGTGCTCGAGTGCGCGCATAGTCTCGTCGTCCGCCACGTGGACAGCCTACAAAGCAGCGACCCGCAGGTGTGGCTCTGAAGCCTCTCCGGGGACGTTTCCGGATCACCTGCGGGTCGGGTGACTGCTTGAGATTCACCAGCTCGCTCGCACGGCTGGCCGGTGAGCTGCTAGCGGGCAGCCACCTCACGCGTCCTGGAAGAACTCATTCTTCGGACCACCTCCTTTCCCGTGTGCGACCACGGTAGGCCGCGGGAGGGCCCGACTCAATCGTTTTGTTTCGCATCGTTCGCGGCCCGTCGGGTACGAATGACCCATGACCGAACAGCCGGAAGAGAACCAGTCCGAGGAGAAGCAGCTCGACCAGGGGGAACCCGGTGACGTCGGCGACGACCAGCTGCCCGAGGACCTCCAGCCGACCGAGGACAACCCGCTGGCCCGGCACCCGGGTCAGACCGGCCAGGAGGACGACCAGATCGGCGCCGACCGCGAGGGCGACCCCGACACCGCTCCCCTGACCGAGGAGGACGCCGACTACGGCAGCGGCGGCGAGGTCTGACCGCCTCAGCCGACGACCGCCGCCGTGAACTGGGCGTTGTAGAGCCGCGCGTAGGCACCGTCGGCGGCGAGCAGCTCGTCGTGGGTGCCCTGCTCGACGATCGCGCCGTCCTCCATCACCAGGATCAGGTCGGCGTCGCGGATCGTGGAGAGCCGGTGCGCGATCACGAACGAGGTGCGGTCGGTCCGCAGCGCCGCCATCGCGTGCTGCACCAGCAGCTCGGTGCGGGTGTCGACCGACGAGGTCGCCTCGTCGAGGATCAGCAGCGCCGGGTCGGTCAGGAACGCCCGCGCGATCGTGACCAGCTGGCGCTCACCGGCGGACAGGTTCGAGCCCTCCTCGTCGATGACCGTGTCGTAGCCGTCCGGCAGCGAGTGCACGAACCGGTCCACGAAGGTGGCCTGCGCGGCCTCGAGGATCTGCTCCTCGGTGGCGTCGGGCCGGCCGTAGGCGATGTTGTCGCGGATGGTGCCCTCGAACAGCCAGGTGTCCTGCAGCACCATCCCGATCTGGCCCCGGAGGTCCTTGCGCGGCATCGTGGCGATGTCGACACCGTCCAGCGTGATCCGGCCGGCGTCGAGGTCGTAGAAGCGCATCACCAGGTTGACCAGCGTGGTCTTGCCGGCGCCGGTCGGGCCGACGATGGCGACCGTCTGCCCGGGCCGGGCGACCAGCGAGAGGTCCTCGATCAGCGAGACCTCGGGGCTGTAGGAGAACGCGACGTGCTCGAAGGCCACCTCGCCGCGGCGGTGCTCCGCGGAGACGGGTACGCCGCCCAGGTCGGCCGGCTCCTCGTCGGCGTCGAGCAGCTCGAAGACCCGCTCGGCGGAGGCGACCCCGGACTGCAGCAGGTTCATCATCGAGGCGACCGTGGTCAGCGGCTGGGTGAACTGGCGGGTGTACTGGATGAACGCCTGCACGTCACCGAGCGACAGCGAGCCCGACGCCACGCGCAGACCGCCGATGCACGGCGATCACCACGTAGTTGACGTTCCCGATGAACATCATCGCCGGCATGATCAGCCCGGAGACGAACTGGGCGCCGAAGCTGACCTGGTAGAGCTCCTCGTTGTGCTCCGCGAAGGTCTGCTCGACCTCCTCCTGACGGCCGAACACCTTGACCAGCGCGTGGCCGGAGAAGGCCTCCTCGATGTGGCCGTTGAGCTGGCCGGTACGACGCCACTGGGCGACGAACTGTCCCTGCGAGCGCTTCATGATCGCCCGCGTCACGAGCAGCGAGACCGGCACCGAGATCAGCGCCACCAGCGCGAGCAGCGGCGAGATCCAGAACATCATGCCCGAGCACCGCGACGACCGTCAGCAGCGAGGTCATCAGCTGGCTCATCGTCTGCTGCAGCGTCGTGCTGACGTTGTCGATGTCGTTGGTGACCCGGCTGAGCAGCTCGCCGCGGGGTGAGCGGTCGAAGTAGTTCAGCGGCAGCCGGTTGATCTTGTCCTCGACGTCCTGGCGCATCCGGTAGACGGTGTTCTGCACGACGCGGTTGAGCACCATGCCCTGCAGCCAGCCGAGCACGGCCGCTGCGGCGTACACCAGCAGCACGAGCATCAGCACGTCGCCGACGGCACCGAAGTCGACGCCCTGGCCGGGCACGACGTGGTCCATGTTGGCGAGCATGCTGGCGAGGGTGTCGTCGCCGCGTCTGGCGCAGGCTGCTCGACGAACTCCGCCTGGGTGACGCCGGCCGGGATGTTGCGGCTGAACAGCCCGGCGAAGACGAGGTCGGTCGCGTGTCCGAGGATGCGCGGGCCGATCGACATCAGCCCCACGCTGGCGACGCCCAGCGCGACGACCACGATCGCCTTGGCGCGGTCGGGTCGCATCCGGGCGATCAGCCGCTTGGCGGACGGGCCGAAGGTCATCGCCTTCTGGCCGACCATGCCGCCGCCCATCGGGCCGCGGCCGGGACCGCCCTGCGGCGCCTCGATGCGCTCGGTGGCCTGGAAGCCGGCCTGCTTGTCCTTGACCGCACCGGCGGCCGGAGTCGGGGACGTGGTGGTGTCGTCGCTCATGCTGCCTCCTCCGCGGTCATCTGGGAGGTGACGATCTCCTGGTAGGTGGTGCAGTCCTCGAGCAGCTCCTGGTGGGTGCCGCGTCCGACGACCCGGCCGTCCTCGAGGACGAGGATCAGGTCGGCGTCCATGATCGTGGTCACCCGCTGCGCCACGATGATCGTGGTCGCGTCGGTGGTGATCGGCCGCAGCGCCGCCCGCAGCCGGGAGTCCGTGGCCAGGTCGAGCGCCGAGAACGAGTCGTCGAACAGGTAGATCCCGGGCTTCCGGATCAGGGCGCGCGCGATGGCGAGCCGCTGACGCTGGCCGCCGGAGAAGTTGGTGCCGCCCTGGTTCACGGATGCGTCCAGCCCGTCGGCGAGCGCCTCGACGAAGTCGCGCGCCTGCGCGGTCTCGAGCGCCGCCCAGATCTCGTCCTCGGTGGCGTCGGGCTTGCCGTGCAGCAGGTTGCTGCGGATCGTCCCGGAGAACAGGTAGGCCTTCTGCGGGACGAGCCCGATCTGCGCCCAGAGCGCCTCCGGCTCGACCCGGCGTACGTCGGAACCGCCCACGCTCACGACACCCGATGGTCGCGTCGAACAACCGCGGGACCAGGTTGACCAGCGTGGACTTGCCGGCGCCGGTCGACCCGATCACGGCGACGGTCTGACCGGGACGTGCGGAGAACGAGACGTCGCTGAGCACCGGCGACTCGGCGCCCGGGTAGGCGAACGTCACGTCCTCGAGGTCGAGCCAGCCGCGACGCTCGGGGTCGGGCAGCTCGGCCTCGTCCGGCGGCGGCACGGAGGTGTGCGTGTCGAGCACCTCGGTGATGCGGTCACCGCAGACCGACGCGCGCGGCACCATCATCAGCATGAAGGTCGCCATCATCACCGACATCAGGATCTGCATCAGGTAGGAGAGGAACGCGGTCAGCGCACCGATCTGCATCTGCCCGCTGTCGACGCGGTGGCCGCCGAACCAGATGACCGCGACGCTGGAGACGTTCACGACGAGCATCACCAGCGGGAACATGGTCGCGAGCCAGCGGCCGGCACGGACGGCGACGTCGGTCAGCTCGTCGTTGGCGTGGCCGAAGCGCCCGGCCTCGTAGGGCTCGCGCACGAAGGCGCGTACGACGCGGATGCCGGTGATCTGCTCGCGCAGCACGCGGTTGACCTCGTCGATGCGGGCCTGCATCTTGCGGAAGTTCGGGACCATCCGGCTGACCACCAGCCCGACGCTGAGGAAGAGCGCGGGCACCACGATGGCGAGGATCCAGCCGAGGCCGAAGTCCTCGCGCAGCGCCATGATCACGCCGCCGACCATCATGATCGGCGCGGACACCGCGATGGTGCAGGCCATCAGCACGAGCATCTGCACCTGCGTCACGTCGTTGGTGCCGCGGGTGATCAGCGAGGGGGCACCGAACTCCTGGACCTCACGCGTCGAGAAGGTGCCGACCCGGTGGAACAGGGCCGCGCGCAGGTCACGGCCGAGGCTCATCGACGTACGCGCACCGAACCAGACGGCGCTGACCGACGACACGACCTGGATCAGGGTGACGCCGAGCATCATCGCGCCGGTGCGCACGATGTAGCTCGGTGTCGCCGACGGCCACGCCGTTGTCGATGATGTCGGCGTTGAGGCTGGGCAGGTAGAGCATCGCGACCACGCCGATGAACTGGAAGACCACGACGGCGGCCAGCAGGTTCTTGTACGGCTTGAGCCGCTCCCTCAGGAGCTTGATGCAGCATCAGGAATCCCTCCTCAGGACCCCGCCGAGAACGATGTCGGCGATCTGGTCAGCGGTGAGCACGGCCTTCATCCCGAGCTCGGGTCGGCTCGCGCCGAAGATCAGGCTGCGCAGGGCGGTGGCGGCGACCTCGGGCTCGACCGCGAGCTCGTCGCGGTGCGGCTCGAAGAGCCCGGTGAGCCGGCGGTGGAGGTCCTCCTGCGCCTTGAGCACGAACGCAGGCGGCCCCAGGTGCTTCTTGCTGTCGGGGTCCTCGTGGAAGGCCTGGATGAGATGCGGCCGCACGGCCACCATCACCGACATGGTCAGCAGCATCCGGTCGAGCACCCGCTGCGCGGCGAGCACGATCTGGTCGCGCAGGTCGGTGACGTCGGCCATCGCCTTGTCGAACAGCTCCTGGCCGCCCGAGGGGTTGATCGCCTCCTCGGCCGCGGCCATCAGCAGGCTCTTCTTGTCGGGGAAGACCCGGAAGATGGTGCCCTCCGCGATGCCGGCCGCCTGCGCGATCTCGCGGGTGGTGACCTCTCCCCCGCGCTCGACGAGCAGCGGGACGAGCGCCGTCACGATCGCCTTGCGGCGGTCGTCCGGCGACATGGAGGTGGCACGAGGAGACACGTCGTACAGCATAAGTGAGTGAGCACTCACTCACAAACTGTTTTCTGCGAGTCGTGAGCCGAAGGTCCCACGGACTGGGGACCGCGGGCCCCTGTGCCGCCGGACAGGGGCACCTAGCGTCGTGGGAGAGCGTCCACCGATTCGCACGCAGCGGATCCCGCGGCGTGAGGAGCTCGAGGTGTCGATCATCCCGTTGGCTGGTGCAGCCGGCCACTACGTGAACTGGTGGGTCGTGCACATCTCCGTCACGAACCTGATCATCATCCTGGTGATGGTCGTCGTCTTCGTGCTGGCGCTGGTGCTGCCCTTCCCGGGCCACGACCAGGAGGAGGACGTGCGATGAGCGCGTCGTCGAGCTGGACCGTCGCCCTGCGCGACAGGTTGAGCCGCACGGTCCCGCCGGGGCAGGTGCTGCCTGACCGGCAGCCGGCGTACGTCGCCTCGTGGATCTACGTCTTCGGAGTGGTCACGCTGGCTGGTCTCGTGGTCGTCATCGCCACCGGCTGCCTGCTCTCGATCAAGGGTGCGGTGTGGTGGCACACCTCCTCGCTCGGCCACTTCGTGAACTCGCTCCACCTGTGGAGCGTGGAGATCTTCTTCGCGGCGATGGTCATCCACCTCTGGGGCAAGTTCTGGATGGCCGCCTGGCGCGGCAAGCGCGCCCTGACCTGGATCACCGGAGTGGTGGCCTTCGTCAGCTCGATCGGTACGGCGTTCACCGGCTACCTCACGCAGTCCAACTTCGACGCGCAGTGGATCAGCGGGCAGGCCAAGGACGGCCTGAACGCCGTCGGCATCGGCGCCTTCTTCAACGTGCTCAACCCCGCCCAGATGCTGCTCTGGCACGTCGTGCTCCTGCCCCTGGCCATCGGCGTGGTCGCTGCCCTGCACATCGTGCTGGTCCGCCGGCACGGCGTGGTGCCGCCCATCGACGCCGTCGAGCTCCCCGAGACCTCGGCGGGAGCACCCTCATGAGCACGCTGCGAGCCGGCCGCCGCCCCACGCCGGACGCCCACGACTTCCCGACCCGTCCCTATGACCTCGTCAAGGAGTTCGTGATCGCGCTCGCCGTGGTCTCGCTGCTCACCGTCGGGCTCGCCGCGCTCTTCTCCTCCCCCGACGAGACAGCCATCTCGTTCAAGTCCTGGGCGACAGCCGCGCCGAACGACGTCGTCGCGACGGCCACGGCCGAGCTGGCGGGTACGTCGACGAGCGCCACCTACGGCCCGCCGTACAACTCCGCAGCCGACGGCCAGAAGCTCGGTCCGCTCTCGCTGCAGAAGTGGGCCGGTGTCCGGATCCCCGTCGACTCCGCCAACGACCTCGTCGTCCGTCCGCTGCAGAGCGTCTCGGGCGATCCCCGGCTCAGCCTGGCGCTCCGCGTGTGGCGCGGCGCCACGGCCCAGCAGCGGATCGCCTGGGCCACGGCGTACGCCGACGCGCTCGCCAAGGCGCCGGGCGGAGACCCGTCCCAGGTGGCGACGGGCGGCTTCGGCCCGGTGCCGACCATGGCGAACAGCTTCGTGACCCTGGCCCGCACGGGCGGGCTCGAGCAGATCCTCGGCACCGAGAGCTTCTACAGCGGCGACCAGACCCGTCAGCTGCTGCTGCTCAACGACGGCGGCTACCTCGAGGAGCAGGCCCGCGCGCGCAGTCTCGGCGGCGACCAGTGGGGCATGATGAACGAGGCCGGCAACTACCCGGGGCAGCCGTGGATGTGGCTCTACACGTTCTGGTACCAGGTCGACCCGTTCAAGTCCTCCGAGAACGCCGATGCCCTGGTCTGGGGCCTGATGATGGTGCTCACCCTGGGCCTGGCCCTGCTGCCGTTCATCCCGGGGCTGCGCTCGATCCCGAGGTGGATCCCGGTGCACCGGCTCGTCTGGAAGGACTACTACCGCAAGCACGGGCTGTGACGCCCTACGGCGCCAGCCGGACCGTCTCCCAGCCCTCCCCCGCGCGGCGGTAGACGAGCCGGTCGTGCATCCGGCCCCTGCGGCCCTGCCAGAACTCCACGACGTCCGGGCGGACCAGGTAGCCGCCCCAGTGCGGTGGGAGGGGTACGTCGACCGACTGGAACCGCTCCTCGACCTCGGCGTACAACGTCTCCAGCTCCTCGCGGGTGGCCACCTCGCTCGACTGGGGTGAGGCCCAGGCACCGAGCTGGGAGGCGCGCGGGCGGGTGGCGAAGTACGCCGCGCTCTCCTCCTCCGACAGCTGCTCGGCCCGGCCCTCCACGCGGACCTGGCGCTGCAGGTCGTGCCACGGGAAGAGCAGCGCGACCTCCGGGTTGGCCGCGACCTCGTGGCCCTTGCGCGAGTCGTAGTTGGAGTAGAAGACGAAGCCGCGGTCGTCGACCCCCTTGAGCAGCACCATCCGCGACGACGGGCGTCCCTGCGCGGAGACGCTGGAGACCACCATCGCGTTGGGCTCGTGCAGGCCGGCCACGACCGTGTCGTGCATCCAGTGGCGGAACATCGCGACCGGGTCGGCGGCGAGGTCGGGGTCGTCGAGTCCCGAGTCGCCGTACTCGCGTCGTAGGGCCGCGAGCTCGTCGGGGTCCGGTGTCGGAGCCATGCGGATCAACCTACTGCGGCGAACGCGGTGTATCCCGATGCAGGACCACGGTGCAGAATGCCCCTCATGACTGAGGTACATCACGGGCTCGAAGGCGTCGTCGCGTTCGAGACACAGATCGCAGAACCCGACAAGGAAGGGTCCGCGCTCCGCTACCGCGGCGTCGACATCGAGGACATCGTCGGCCGGATCCCCTTCGAGAAGGTCTGGGGGTTGCTGGTCGACGGGACGTACGAGCCCGGCCTGCCGCCCGCCGAGCCCTACAACATCGCGATCCACACCGGCGACGTCCGCGCCGACGTCCAGGCCTCCGTCGCGATGCTCGCGCCGATGCTGGGGATGGGTCAGACCTACGACATCTCCGACGAGCAGGCTCGCCTCGACCTGTCCCGCGTCGCGGTGATGGTGCTGTCCTACGCCGCGCAGTCGGCCCGTGGTCTCGGCAAGAACATCGTGCCGCAGAGGGAGGTCGACCAGGGCGCCACTCTCGCCGAGAAGTTCCTGATCCGCTGGCGCGGAGAGGCCGACCCCGCCCACACCAAGGCGATCGACGCCTACTGGAGCTCCGCCGCCGAGCACGGCATGAACGCCTCCACCTTCACCGCCCGCGTGATCACCTCCACCGGCGCCGACGTGGCCGCCGCGTTCTCCGGCGCCATCGGCGCGATGAGCGGCCCGCTGCACGGCGGCGCCCCCTCGCGCGTGCTCGGCATGATCGAGGACGTCGAGAAGACCGGCGACGCCGAGGCCTACGTCAAGAAGCTGCTCGACGACGGCGAGCGGCTGATGGGCTTCGGGCACCGCGTCTACCGTGCCGAGGACCCGCGCGCCCGCGTCCTCCGTCGTACGGCGAAGGAGCTGAACGCCCCTCGCTACGAGGTGGCCGAGCAGCTCGAGAAGGCCGCGCTCGCCGAGCTCAAGGAGCGTCGTCCCGACCGCGTGCTCGAGACCAACGTGGAGTTCTGGGCCGCGATCGTGCTCGACTTCGCCGAGGTCCCCGCGAACATGTTCACCTCGATGTTCACCTGTGCCCGCACCGGCGGCTGGTCGGCGCACATCCTGGAGCAGAAGACGACCGGGCGACTGATCCGCCCGTCGGCCATCTACGTCGGCCCGGGCGAGCGACCGGCCAGCGACATCGAGGGCTGGAACGACGCGTGGGGCGACACCGACGCCTCCGAGGAGCCGGTCGCCTAACGCACCCGAGCGGCGGGCACCCGCCCGACGTACCAGCTGGTCCGGCCGGCCCCACCCGCACGGATCAGCGAGATGTGCAGGTGGTCGCGGTGCCGCAGCGTCTTGGAGCACTTCGCGAGCGTCTTGCAGCTCGAGCTGCGGTAGGCGCGCACGCGGAACTGGTCGTACGACGCATAGATGTGGTCGTTCCAGATCACGTACATGATCCCCATCCGCCGGGCCAGCTCGGCCGGCTCGCCGGACGGACCGGTCGCGAACGCTGCCCGCAGGAAGCGCTGGGCACGGGTGCGGTCACCCGACTTCAGCGCGTTCAGCGACCAGTCGAAGGCGCGACCCTCCTTGTGCTCGGAGACCGACTTTCCCTGTGCAGGCCTCGGAGATCCGGCCGAAGCCACCGCCGTACGTCCTGACCAGCCAGTGGCCCAGCGCGACCGTCCCGGGCTTGGCCTTCGGCGCGCACGCGGTCTGCGGCTGGTAGCTGCGCGTAGGGCTCGACCGGCGCCGGATCCGCCTGCGCCGTGCCGGTCAGCAGCAGGCAGGCAACGGTCGCGAGCAGCGGCACGAACAGCCGCCTCGTGGCGCACAGCATCGGTGGTCCCCTCCGTCGATGTGACGAGGGTAGGGAGAACGTGCCCGATATGTCCGTCTTTTCGAGAAGGGCACCCCAGCGTTGTCGGTCGAGCAGCGAGCGCCAGCGAGCGAGCAGTCGAGACCACTCCGTCAGCCGAACAACCCGCTGAGCCACGGATCGCGCCCGGCGTACGGCGCGTGGTCTCGACTATCCACTCGCTCCGCTCGCTGCTCGACCACCTTGTGCTTTCGGTGGTTGAGGACGAGCCAGGGCAGAGGGTGCTCAGGCCCAGATCGGCCCCACCGGCGGGTAGATCTTGGTGAGGGACGACCGGATCGAGGAGAGCCTGGGCGTCGGGTCTCCCCCGGCGACGACCTCGAAGCTGGTGTCCAGCAGCATCGACCGGCCCCAGGCGACCACCGGCTCGAGGTCGGGGTCGGTGGCATCGGCGGCGAGCTGGGTGACCCAGTCGGTGCGGCCGTAGGCCACGTCGCCGCCGATCATCACCAGCTCGACGTCGGCCGGTGTCGAGTCGCACACCGACTCGTAGGCGTCGTCGTCCTGGCGGGCCATCACCACGAGGTCGGCGACCCGGCCGACCTCGAGCGAGCCCAGCTTGCCGCCGAGCGCGGCGACGTCGGCCGCGCCGGAGGTGACCATCGTGACGAGGTCCTTCGCGGTGACCGGGTGGTCCTGCTCGACGAGCTGCTGGCGCGCGACCTTCATCTCGCCCAGCAGGCTCATCGACCCCGACGGCAGCCAGTCGGCGCCGAGCGCCATCGGCAGCCCGACGTCGAGGGCGTCGCCCGCTCGCGTCGTCTCGCCGTAGAGGCGCAGGTTGGACTGCGGCGACCACACCAGCCGGGCGCCGGCGTCGGCGGCCTGGCCGAGCTGGTCGCGGCTGAGCGCGGTGCCGTGGATGATCACGGTGGCCTTGGTCAGGCCCTTGAGGGTGTCGGCGAGCAGGCCGAACTCCTTCTGCGAGCGTTCGTTGTCGCGCATCCCCTCGGCGAGGTGCAGGTAGTGCGCGTCGACCTCGCCCGCCGCGATCGCGTCCAGCACCTTCTGGAACTCCGGGCCACCTCGTCCGGTGAGGCTGGTCGGCAGGTCGACGGCCGCACGCGCCCGGTGCTCGCCGAAGATCATCCCGTCGACGTTGCGCACCATCGACTCGTGCGAGCCCTTCTGGGTCACGATGCTGGCGCCCTGGATCGCGGTCACGCCGCCGACGAGGGCCCGGATCTCGGCGTACCTGAGCTGGACGCCCTTGGGCAGCTTGCTGAGCAGGTCGTTCTGCGGCGTACGCACGAGGTCCTGGTAGGGCTTGCTGGCGCGCCAGGAGTAGCGGTTCACGTAGCTCTTCGGCGGCTCCCACGGCGCGAACACGTTGAACTCCGGGTGGCCGTGCAGGTCGAGCATCCCGGGCAGGATCACGCCGTCGGTCTGGATCGCCGTGGCGGTGGTGGGCTTGCGGGTGGTGATGGCGGCGATGGTGCCGCCCTCGATCCGCACCCAGCCCTTGCGTACGCCGTCCGGGGTGATGATCTGGCCGCCGAGCGCGATCGCCTCGCGCGGCAGTGTCCTCGGCCGGGGACGGTCGGCACCGGTGCCCTCGAGCGTGTCCGGCATCCCCGCGAGGTAGGCCCGGGTGAACGGATCGTCCTTGCTGGCCATGGCTGCCCCTTCCCGATCACCCCGTCCTACTCGCACCTCGCGGCCCCGACAAGTCCCGTCGGCAGGCCGGACCGGACCACCCTCGACAAGCGTCGGTGCGAGGAGCAAGGTGGGCCGGAACCCTCCCGGGAGGTCGCCATGGTCGCCTTCGACAAAGGCCCGCCGGCAGCACTGGCGCAGCACTTCGCCGATCTGCCCGACATTGCGCCGGAGTTCCGGTCGTTGTTCTGGTACGACTGGGGCCCCGTGTTCTACCGGGGACGGCTGACCGGGAGGGCACGTTTCCTCGGCATCGCCTCGGACCCCGGGCCCACCGAGCGCGTCGTCGGACGCACCCTCGTGGGCGACGCGGGCCAGCGCGTGCAGGGCTTCCTCGAGAAGGTCGGGCTGACCCGCAGCTACGTGCTGGTCAACGCCTTCCCGGTGGCGGTGCACCCCGGCAAGGTGAGCAAGGCCCAGCCGTTGCTGCGCGACGACGACCAGCTGCGCTGGCGCAACCGCTTCTACGACCTGGTCGTCGGTGAGGAGCTCGAGGCGATCGTGGCGTTCGGCACCAACGCCCACCTCGCGCTCGACCTGTGGGACGGCAAGCCGGACGTGCCGACCTTCAAGGTGCCGCACCCGTCGAGCCACAACACCGCGTCACTGCTCGAGGAGTGGCGTACGGCGATCCCGGACCTGCGCGCCGCCGTGACCGCCGACCCCGACGGCACCCAGGGCGGTGCCAACTACGGCTCCACGTTCAAGGAGTCCGACTACCAGGCGATCCCGGCGATCGACCTGCCGTTCGGGCTGCCGCCCTGGGTGGGCGACGACTCCTGGGGCCGTCGGGCCAAGCCCCGGCACAACAACTCGGTCGAGCGGCTGAAGAGCGACCAGGAGCACACCCTGGTCTGGCAGGCGCCGAGCCCTCAGGACCTCGACTCCTGAGCCGGCAGCAGCAGGCTGCGCGCCAGGCACCGTGACAGCGGCGCGTCCTTGTAGAAGCCGAACCCGGCGATCGGCAGGTAGCCCGACGACTCGTAGAGCGCGATCGCCTCGGGCTGGCGCAGCCCGGTCTCGAGCACCATCACCTCGGCACCCGCGTCGCGAGCGGTGTCCTCGAGGTGGGCCAGCATCGCGCGGGCCAGCCCGAGGCCGCGGCCGCTCGGGACGACGTACATCCGCTTGACCTCGGCGCGTCAGCGAGGTGCCGTCGACCAGCACGTCCGTGCGCCGCCGCCAGGCGCCCGTGGCCACCGGACGGCCGTCGAGGTAGCCGACGAAGAAGGCGCCGCTGCGGCTCCTCGAAGTACGTCGGGTCGATCGGCGTCTCGTCGCGACCGCCGTAGCGCGCGACGTACTCCCCCTGCACCTCCTCGACGAGCAGCGCCGCGTCGGGGTGCGTGATCGGGAGTCGCTCGATCCGCCATCCGGACAGCCCCACCATGGCTGACACAATAGGCACCGTGACCGACATCGTGATCCCCGACGACCTCCTGCCCGCCGACGGACGATTCGGAGCCGGACCGTCCAAGATCCCGGCCGGCGCCCTCGACGCCCTCGCCGCCACCGGCACCTCCCTGATGGGCACCTCCCACCGCCAGGCGCCGGTGCGCAACCTGGTCGGCCGCGTGCGGGAGGGCCTCGGCGAGCTGTTCAGCCTGCCCGACGGCTACGAGGTCGTGCTGGGCAACGGCGGCGCCACGTCCTTCTGGGACATCGCGACCTTCGGCCTGATCCGCGAGAAGAGCCAGCACCTGAGCTTCGGTGAGTTCTCCTCCAAGTTCGCCAAGGCGGCGACGGAGGCTCCCTTCCTGGCCGACCCGAGCGTGATCAAGAGCGAGCCCGGCTCGCTGCCCACCCCGCAGGCCGAGGACGGCATCGACGTCTACGCGTGGGCGCACAACGAGACCTCGACGGCGGTGATGGCGCCGGTGCAGCGTGTCACCGACGACGACTCGCTCGTGCTGATCGACGCGACCTCCGGTGCCGGCGGCCTGCCCGTCGACGTCAGCCAGACCGACGCCTACTACTTCGCCCCGCAGAAGTCGTTCGCCTCCGACGGCGGGCTCTGGCTCGCGCTGATGTCCCCGAAGGCGCTGGAGCGCGCCGAGTCGATCGGCGCCGGCGACCGCTGGATCCCGGCGTTCTTCGACCTGCCGACCGCCATCGACAACTCGCGCAAGAACCAGACCTACAACACCCCGTCGGTGGCCACGCTGTTCCTGATGGCCGAGCAGCTGGACTGGATGAACGGCCAGGGCGGGCTCGAGGCGATGGTCAAGCGCACGACGGCCTCCTCCGAGGCGCTCTACGGCTGGGCCGAGCGCACGTCGTACACCACGCCGTACGTCGCCAACCCGGAGCACCGCTCGCTGGTGATCGGCACCATCGACTTCGACGACGCCATCGACGCCGACGCCGTCGCCGCCACACTGCGGGCCAACGGCGTCGTGGACACCGAGCCCTACCGCAAGCTCGGCCGCAACCAGCTGCGGATCGCGATGTACCCCGCGATCGACCCGTCCGACGTCCAGGCACTCACCGAGTGCGTCGACTACGTCGTCGAGCGGCTCCAGGCCTAGGCCGATGCGGTTCCTCGAGCTCGGGACCGAGGTCGAGGACGCGCTCGCGCCGTACGCCGCCGTCGACCGTACGCCGGCCGAGGGGCGCTGCTGGGTGACGGCCCACATGGTCGCCGGACTGGACGGGACCGCCGCCGTCGGCGGACGTGTCGGAGCCCTCTCCACCGCGCCGGACAAGGCCTTGTTCGCCGACATGCGCACCCTCGCCGACGTCGTGCTCGTCGGGGCGCGCACGGTGCGCGAGGAGGGCTACGGCCCGATCCGCCTGACCGAGGACCGCGCCGCCACCAGGGTCGCCCGCGGGCTGACAGCGGCCCCGCCACTGGCGATCGTCTCGAGGTCGCTCGACCTCGACTGGCAGTCGCGCGCCTTCACCGACGCCGCGCCGGAGAGCCGCACGATCGTGGTCACCTGCGCGGACGCGCCCGCCGAGCGCCTGGCCCGGGCGCGCGAGGTCGCGGACGTGCTTGTGGCCGGCCGGGAGTCCGTGCAGCCGGACGACCTGTTCCGACAGCTGGCGGAGCGTGGCCAGCAGATGGTGCTCTGCGAGGGCGGGCCGAGCCTGCTCGGCGAGCTCGTCGTCGCCGGGCACGTGGACGAGCTGTGCCTGACCGTCTCGCCGATGATGGGCGGAGATCCGCTCCCCGTCGCGGTGTTCCCGCCGGGTTCGCCGCTCACCGGTTTCTCGCTGCGGCACGTGCTGGGCGAGGACGACACCCTGTTCCTGCGCTACGAGGTGGACCGCGATGTCTGACGCGTTCGACTCACTGATGGCGTCCCTGGACGGCCCGATGGTGGTCGTCACGACCGCCGTCGCCGGCGAGCGAGCCGGCTGCCTGGTCGGCTTCCACGCGCAGTCGGCGATCGACCCCGAGCGCTACTGCGTGTGGCTCTCGAAGGCCAACCACACCTACCGGGTGGCGTTGCGTTCCACCCATCTCGCCGTGCACTTCCTCACCGAGGACGACCTCGAGGTGGCCGAGCACTTCGGCACCCTGACCGGCGACGACGTCGACAAGTTCGAGGGCATGGAGCTCCACGAGTCGGTCGACGGCGTACCCCTGCTCGACCGGTGCCCGCACCGGATGGTGCTCACCCGCGTGGCGTTGCTGGACGAGGGCGGGGACCACGTGTGCATCACCGGTGAGTGCGTCGACGCAGCGACCACCGGAGGGTTCAGCCCGCTGCGCCTCTCCGCAGGTCGAGCACCTCACACCCGGCCACGAGGCCGACGAGCGCGCGGACCCGCCGACCGGCTAGAGCGCGGCGCTGACCATCTCGTACGTCGCCCGGTCGAACGCCACGATGCGCGCCTCCTCGACCTGCGTCGCGGTGGACGACAGCGTCTCGACCGCGGCGGCCACGGCGTCGTCCTTGGGCCAGCCGTAGATGCCCGCCGAGATCAGCGGGAACGCGATCGTGCGAGCCCCGAGCTCGTCGGCGACGCCGAGCGCGTTGCTGTAGCAGGAGGTGAGCAGCGACCGGTCGCGCTCCCCGGCCGTGAAGTTCGGGCCGACCACGTGGATCACCCACTGCGCCGCCATCTCGCCGGCGGTCGTCCAGCCGGCCTGCCCGGTGGCGAGCCCGTGCGGGAAGCGACGCTTGCAGTCCTCGAGGACGGCCGGGCCCGCCGGCCCGGTGGATGGCACCGTCGACGCCACCGCCTCCACGCATCGCGCGGTTGGCCGCGTTGACGACGGCGTCGACGTCCTGGACGGTGATGTCTCCCTGTACGGCGGTCAGCCTCATTCGGCCCTCCTCCTGAGCCCGAGGCCGATGCCGAGCGCACCGACGCCGATCACGGCCGGGATGGTCCACATCAGCCAGGGCGGGTCGATGGTTCCGATGCCGCCGCTCGACGAGTCCGAACCGCCGCTGCTCGCCGGCGTCGGTGACGGCGTCGGCGACGGGCTGGGCGTCGGGCTCGGCGTCGGGGTGGGCGGTGGCGGAGCGAGCGCCGGGTCGAAGACCCGGAGGAGGGCGGGCGGCAGGGTGACCAGGCGTACGGCGCTGTGCACGCCCTCGCTGTCGACGCGGACCTTGCCCGTCGGTCCGACCGAGATGCCCTCGCCCTGGGGCTGGAGCGGCAGCCGGAAGGCCCCCACCCGCTGGAACCCGGGCAAGGTGTAGACCCCGGCGAACTCGGGGCCACGCACGATCAGGTGTCGCCCGTCGCGCGAGCGGGCGGCGTCGGTGGCGTACTCCGCCACCCGGCCGACCGCCTGCAACCGGTTGGGCTTGGTGCTGCTCAGCCGGGCCGGTGCGCGGTAGACCACGCCACCGCCGATGTTCTTGGTGATGACGTGCAGCCGGCGCTCGCGGTCGACGAACATCGACTCGGCGTTGGGGTGCTGCCCCTTGGGGTAGACGAGCGTGTAGCGGCGGGGCGTCACGTCGATGAGGCCGGGGCCGACCGTCACCCGGAACACGCTGATCGAGCGCGCGCTTGTTGTCGTTGTCGCCGATGTCGCCCACCCAGACGGCGCTGGCCCCCGCCGGGCGCGAGCGCCTCGACGTCGAGCACCTTGGTCCGGAAGCGGACGAGGCCGATGGTCCGGCCGCTGCTCGGGCTGATCACGAACAGGCGGGCGCTGTCACCGGAGTCGTTGCTGGTGACCCACATCGAGCCGAGGTCGACCAGGGCGCTCGCCTCGTTGATCCGGGCATCACGGAGCGGCACGACTCCAGGGGTGACCGCGGCACCCGCCGCGACAGGCATGAAGCACAGGCCCGCGAGCAGGCTGACGGTGGCCCAGGCGTGTCGTGGGCGCCACTTCACTGCGGATCCCCCCTTTCCAGCAGCTCCGCCAGCTGCGGGTGCAGGTGCCAGGTCGACACCAGCTCGTCGTACTCCGCGCGATCCTGCTCCCGGGGGGAAGAGCCGGTGCGCACCGCACGCAACAAGGTGTTGCGCGGCGTGTGCGCGCTGTCGACGAACTCGACGACGTCCACGCGGTAACCAACCAGACGCAGGATGGCTGCGCGCAGGGCGTCGGTCAACGTGTCGGCCAATCTCTCCCGCAAAATCCCGTCTCGGGTCAAACTGGTGTAGCCCACAGGTGTCGGAACTCTGCGTAATTGTGCGGAAATATCGTGATGACAGCACGGGGCTGCTAGGACCAGGTCCGCCTCCCAGTCGACCGCCCGCAGCAGCGCGTCGTCGGTCGCCGTGTCGCACGCGTGCAGGGCGAGTACGACGTCGGGCCGCTCCTCCAGGACCGCCTCGCGGATGCCCGCGGCGACGAAGCTGAGCTCGTCGGCGACCCCGAGCCGCTCGGCGACCTCGGTGTTGTGGCGGCGCGACTGCTCCTTCACGTCGACGCCGATCAGCCGCACCGGCAGCCGCTCGTGCAGCCAGGCGTGCGCGGCGAAGGTGAGGTAGGCGTTGCCGCAGCCGAGGTCGACCACGCGCAGCGGGTCGTCCTCGGTCGGGGTGCGCAGCTTGCCGGTGCGCTGCGCGTCCTCGATGGCGACCGAGAGGGCGCGGAGGAACTCCTCGACCTGGCGGTACTTCCCCTGCCGCGACGGCTTGACCCGTCCCTGCTGGTCGGAGATGCCGAGCGCGACCAGGGCGGGGTGGTCCTCGGGGAGCAGCCGTTCCTTGGTCTGGTCGTGGCTGCGCTGCGCGGAGACCTGCTCGGTCCGCTCGGCCGAGTGCAGCAGCGCCTGGCCCTTCTTGGTCACCCGCAGCTGGTGGGTGTGGGTGGTGGTCTCGACGTGCCAGTTGGCGAACGGCTCGTCGAGCAGGTCGTCGAGCACCTCGCGCGGGTCGGCGTGGTTGGAGACGTGCGCCTGGGTGTCGTCGTACGCCGTGAGCTGGAGGTGGCGACCGGCCTTGAGGTCGACGTACCTCAGCTCGATGCGCCGCCACCGCGGCTCGGGCTGCCCGCGACGGCGACCCGACGCGAGCGCACGGACGAGGTGCTCGTCGTCGAGGATCTCGCTGCGCAGTCGGGACAGTGCCCGTAGAAGTGGTTCGGCCATGCCGGACCCCTACTTGACCAGGGCGGCGATCACGACGATGAGGATCAACCCACCGAGGGCGACCGGGATCACGAGTCGCCGGTACCGGGGGTTCATGCAGCCGAGCCTACGGGCTCCTCCATGGCGATCTCGCGGGTGACCACTCGGCGCTTGAGCATGCCCGGTCCACGGGTGAAGACGGCCACGGACGCCGAGCACTCCGAGGATCGTCAGGCTGCCGCCGCCGAGCAGCGTCCAGCGGGCGCCGAACTGCTCACCGAGCCAGCCGATGAACGGCGACCCGAGCGGCGTGCCGCCCATGAAGACCATCAGGTAGAGCGCCATCACGCGTCCGCGCAGCCCCGGCGCCGTGGCCAGCTGCATGGTGGTGTTGGCGGCCGTGATCATGGTCAGCGCAGTCAGGCCGAGCAACGGCACGATGGCTGCGTAGGCGAGGTACGTCGGCATCAGGCCGGCCGCGATCTCGACGACTCCGAAGACGAGCGCGGCGCCGACGACGAGCCGCAGCCGGATGTGGGTACGACGGGCCGCCAGCAGTGCCCCGGTCAGCGAGCCGATCGCCATGATCGATCCGAGCAGGCCGTACTCGGTGGCGCCCTTGTGGAAGACGTGCGTCGCCATCAGCGCGGAGGTCATCTGGAAGTTCAGCCCGAACGTGCCGGCGAAGAACACCACGCTCAGGATCAGCAACAGGTCGGGACGACCCCGCAGGTAGCGCAGCGCGTCGCGGATCTGGCCCTTGTGCCGCGGCTGGCGGTCGACGACCTGGAGGTCGGCGACCTTCATCGAGCGCAGGGCGATGAGCACGGCGATGTAGCTGACCGCGTTGACCAGGATCACGAAGCCCGTGGCCCTGACCCCGCCACCGAACGCGCCGATCAGCAGACCGGCGACGGCCGGCCCGGCCAGCCGGGCGGCGTTGAAGGAAGCGGAGTTGAGGCCGACCGCGTTGCTGAGGTCGTCGGGACCGACCATCTCGCTGACGAAGCTCTGCCGGGCGGGCGCGTCGAAGGCGGAGCCGGTGCCGAAGACGAAGGCCAGCACGTAGACGTGCCACACCTCGACGGTGCCGGTGATCGCGAGCACGCCCAGCAGCAGCGCGGTGAGCGCCATCACCGTCTGGGTGACCTGGAGCAGGCGGAGCTTCGGGACCCGGTCAGCCACCAGTCCGGCGTACGGCGAGAGCAGCAGGGCAGGCAGGAACTGGAGACCGGTCGTGATGCCCAGGGAAGTCCCGTCGTTGACGGCGAGCAACACGACCAGCCAGTCCTGTGCCACGCGCTGCATCCAGGTGCCGGTGTTCGACACGACACCGCCCATGGCGTACAGGCGGTAGTTGTGGTTCTGCAGGGCGCGGAATGTGGGGCTCAACTAGTGGTGGCCAATCTTTGGAGAAGGGGGGCGACCTCGCGGAGGAGGGCGCGTTCGTCGGGGGTGA
Source organism: uncultured Actinomycetota bacterium (assembly GCA_963797505.1). Lineage (GTDB taxonomy): Bacteria > Actinomycetota > Actinomycetes > Propionibacteriales > Nocardioidaceae > Marmoricola. The sequence continues at coordinate 309,660 of CAWCQB010000039.1, forward strand.
GCTCGCGCAGTCGCTGGGCGAGCCAGGCGTCGCGGCGACGCCGGTCGGCCAGGAGGATCTCCCGGCCCTTGTCGGTGAGGTCGACGAGCACCTGGCGGCCGTCCCTCGCGTGGGGCCGGCGGGTGGCGTACCCCTCGTCGACCAGGCAGTTCACCGTGCGCGTCATCGACGGCGGCTGCACCCGCTCGTGGGCGGCGAGGGTGCCGATCGTGCACTCGCCCTCGCGGAAGAGCACACCGAGCGCACTCAGCGCAGCGACGCTGAGGGTGTTGTCAGGCTGGCGTTCGCCCCGGAGCCGACGCGAGAGGCGCATGACCGACAGCCGCAGCTCGCTGGCGAGCCCGGAGTCGGTGCGCGAGGCACTCTGGATGGTGGGGGTCATAGTTGCTTAGCATAACTCATTACCCGTGCTAAGTATTTCGAATGGGCGCGACGAACCGACAATTCGGCGAGGCTGGCGGGCGATTCTGGAGGCGGGTGGGCAATGTTTTGCCCGTCCGGCGGCAGTTTCCCCGGGCGCCCGGGGAAACCGGCGGCCCCTACGTGAGCAGGTCGGTCAGCGGGTTGATCGCGAAGTAGGCGATGAACAGCACGCTGATCACCCAGAGGAGCGGGTGGATGGCGCCGGTCTTGCCCTTGACGATCTTGATCAGCACGTAGGTCAGGAAGCCGGCGCCGATGCCGACGGTGATCGAGTAGGTGAACGGCATCAGCACGATCGTGAGGAACGCCGGGATGGCGATCTCGAGGTCGTCCCAGGAGATGCCCTTGACCTGCTGCATCATCAGGAAGCCGACCAGGACGAGGGCGGGTACGGCGGCCTCGCTCGGGATCACCGCGACCAGCGGGGACAGGAAGATCGCGAACAGGAACAGCACGCCGGTCACCACGGAGGCCAGGCCGGTGCGCGCGCCCTCCCCCACGCCCGACGCGGACTCGATGTAGGAGGTGTTCGACGAGACACCGCCCGCGCCACCGGCGACGGCGGCGAGCGAGTCGACCACCAGGATGCTGCGGGTGTTCGGCGGGGCTCCGTCGGCGTCGAGCAGGCCGGCCTCGGCGCCGATCGCGGTCATCGTGCCCATCGTGTCGAAGAAGTCGGCCAGCATCAGCGTGAAGATCAGCAGGATCGCGGCGACGGCACCGACCTGCTCGAACGAGCCGAACAGGTTGAACTCGCCGAGCGTGCCGAAGTCGGGGGTGTCGAAGATCTTGTCGGGGAACTTCGGCACGGTCAGGCCCCAGCCGGTCGGGTTCTTCGCGCCGCCCGCGCCGAAGTTGCCGATCGCCTCCACGATGATCGCCACGACCGTGGTCGCGATGATCGAGATCAGGATGGCGCCCTTGACGCGCAGCACCCACAGCGAGATCACCAGCGCGAGGCCGAAGCAGAACACCAGGACGGGCCACCCCTGCAGGCTGCCGCTGGGGCCGAGCTGCACGGGCACCGTGGTGTTGGCAGCATCGGGGATGCGGCGTACGAAGCCCGCGTCGACGAAGCCGATCAGCGCGATGAACAGGCCGATGCCGACGGAGATGGCGACCTTCAGCTGCGCGGGTACGGCGTGGAAGACCGCCTCCCGGAAGCCGGTGAGCACCAGCACCAGGATGACGATGCCCTCGAGCACGATCAGGCCCATGGCGTCGGCCCAGGTCATCTGCGCGGCGATCGAGAACGCGACGAACGCGTTCAGCCCCAGCCCGGTCGCGAGCGCGAGCGGGAAGTTGGCGACCACGCCCATCAGGATCGTCATGACGCCGGCCACCAGCGCCGTACCGGCAGCGATCATCGCCAGGTTGGGCGCCGACCCGCCGCCGAGGAACTTCCCGTCGCCGTCCTTGGCGAACCCGAGGATCAGCGGGTTGAGCACGATGATGTAGGCCATCGTGAAGAAGGTGACGACGCCACCGCGGACCTCACGCCCGACGGTCGAACCACGCTCGGTGATCTTGAAGAACTTGTCCACGCGCGAAATCCAACCAGACCGCGAGGCGCCCGGGGTTACAGGCGCGTCAATTCGCACAGGTTAGATTTGGCGCATGCTTCCCGAGGACGACCAGCCGATGGTGCACGAGATCGGCAACCGCACCTACGTGGTCGCTCCGGTCGAGCCGCTGGACCTCGACGGCATCCGCACGATGCAGGTCGGGACCGCCTTCTGGGCGATCGCCTTCGTCCTGCTCCTCCCGTTCTACGGGCGCCTCGAGGACGACGGCCACCTGTGGTGGCTGTGGACCTGCGTGGCCGGCTTCGGCCTCGGCCTCGTCGGGTGGGACCACTGCCGACGCCGCCGCAAGCGCCGCCAGGAAGGCACCGACTGAGCCAGACCTGTCGGTGGTCGAGCCGACACTGCTTCCATGGGTACGACGCGCGGGCTCTACTTCACCGCCATGACGCTCGACGGCTTCCTCGCCGACGAGCACGACTCGCTGGACTGGCTCTTCGAGCAGAAGACCGAGGACGGCGGTCCCGCCGGCTACGACGAGTTCATGACCGGCATCGGGGCGATGGTCATGGGCACGACCACCTACCTCTGGCTCCGCGACCACCTCGCGAGCTCCGGCGACCCGTGGCCCTACGACATCCCGTGCTGGGTGGTCACCCATCGCGACCTCGAGCCGCTCGGCGAGGGCGTCCGGTTCGTCTCCGGCGAGATCGGCGACCACTACGCCGCCATGGCCGAGTCGGCCGGCGACCGCGACCTCTGGGTCGTCGGCGGTGGCGACCTCGCCGGCCAGTTCGCCGACATCGGTCACCTGCACCAGCTGATCGTGGCCATCGCGCCGGTGACGCTCGGCGCCGGACGACCTCTGTTCCCGCGTCGGCACGACCTCAGGCTGGTCGAGCTGGGACGCAACGGCGACTTCCTGACCGCGACGTACGACGTGGTCGGGCCGCGCCCCGGTTAGAACTCCTCGAGGTCGTCGCGACTGACCGTGTCGAAGACGTGGTCGGGCATCGGCGGCGGGAGCTGCTTCTTGCGCAGCTGGGCCTCGGAGTGGGCGCCGCAGCCGTGGTTGAGCGCGACCACGCGGCCGTCGTCGTTGGCGTACTCGTTGGCGCACACCCCGAACATCGTGGCCAGCGGCCCCTCGAGCCGCACCAGGAAGCCGCAGCCGCCGCACTTCCCGGGTGCCGACTGGGCGAGCGGGACGTCGGGACCCTGGTCGCCGTCGTACCAGCGCTGCGCCGCGAGGTCACGACCCTCGAGCGAGAGCACCCGCGCACGGCCGAGCCCCACCTCGTCGACGACCGGCTCCTCGTCGTCGTCGGGACGCTGGCCGACGAGGTACGTCGGGACCAGCCGCGGGTCGTCCTCGTCGGCGGGCAGCAGGTCGCCGGGTGACAGGTCACCGGGCTGGATGCGGTCGCGCCACGGGACCCACTCGGGGGCGGTGATGGCCTCGTCGCCGGGCAGCAGCACGATCTCGTCGATCGTGACGCCGTCCTGGCCCTCGGCGTGCGCGACCGTCACGGCCCACACCCAGCCGGGGTAGCCGGCCTGCGTGCAGGCGAAGTTGTGGGTGGCCGCGCCCTCGGACTCCGGCCGCGCGGACAGGTGGTCTCCGACGACGTCAGCACCCACCTCGGCGACGAGGGCGGCGCGGGCAGCGTCGACCGCCTCGGTGGCGACGGAGTCGGGTGCGGAGATCACGTGCCGGATTCTCCCTCATCGGCATGGGTTGTGTCTGCCCGGGCCCACCGTGTTGGCAGGATGTGGACATGGAGGAGGAGACGACCCAGGAGTCCGGCCGCGGCCGCGGCGTCGTCGGTGCGACCGGCCGCGGGATCAAGGGCGCCGCCTCCGCGACCGGCCGCGGCGCGTCGTACACCTTCCGCCAGGCGCGCCGCGCCTCGCACGCCGAGGGCGCCGGCGACTCCGGCCTCTACCGCCTGATCGAGCTGCACGCCTTCAACGCCGCCGGCGACGCGGCCGTGGCCATCTCGCTCGCCGGCACCCTCTTCTTCGCCGCGCCCGGTTCGGCCCGCGGCCAGGTCGCGCTCTTCCTGGGGCTGACCATGCTGCCGTTCGCGGTGGTGGCGCCCCTGCTCGGGCCCGTTCCTCGACCGCTTCAGCCACGGCCGGCGCTGGGCGATCGGCTCCACGATGGCGCTGCGCGCGTTCCTGTGCTGGCTGATGGCCGACGCGGTGGCGACCCAGTCGATCGCGATGTTCCCGACCGCGCTCGGCGTGCTGGTGGCGTCCAAGGCGTACGGCGTCACCCGAGCCGCCACGGTCCCCCGCCTGAAACCGCCGGGACTCTCCCTGGTGAAGGCCAACAGCCGGATCTCGCTCGCCGGCGTGGTCGGTGCCGCGATCTCCGCGCCGCTGGCCGGGCTCGCGGCGACCTTCGGCTCGCAGTGGTCGCTGCGCTACGCCTTCGTGGTGTTCGCCGGCGCGACCATCCTCTCGATCCTGCTGCCGGCCAGGGCCGACGCCACCGAGGGCGAGCTGCCGGTCACCCTGCGCGAGGACCAGAAGAAGTTCCGGGTGCCGCCCGGCGTCGTGTTCGCGCTGCGCTGCAACGCCGGGCTGCGGCTGCTGTCCGGCTTCCTGACCATGTACATGGCCTTCCTGCTCCGCCAGTACCCGCTGCCCGGCTTCGAGCACCGCACCACCCTGCTGATGGGGCTGGTCATCGGCGCCGCCGGCCTGGGCAACACGATCGGCATCGGACTCGGCTCGGTGCTGCGCAAGATCACGCCCTCGGTCACCGTCGTGGTCGCGCTGCTCGCCGACGCGGCCGCCGCCGTCGTGGCGGCGGTGTTCTACGGGCTGATCGCGGCCATCGCGCTCGGCCTGACCGCAGGCGTCGCCCAGGCGATGGGCAAGATCTCGCTGGACGCCCTGGTGCAGCGCGACGTGCCCGAGCGCCACCGGACCTCCGCCTTCGCCCGCTCCGAGACGCTGCTCCAGCTGTCCTGGGTGATCGGCGGGTTCATCGGGATCGCGCTGCCGCTCAAGCTCGGCGACACCGTGGTGCCCGAGCTCGGGCTCGGCGTACTCGCCGCGATCATGGTGCTCTGGACGGTCTTCGTGCTCGTCCGCCGGCCGAGCCAGGCTGGTCAGGCCAAGCCGGCCGTCTCCTGAGGTACGCCGCCCCAGCGCTGGGCGACCGCTCCGGCGATCAGGCCGACCACGACGAGGATGGCCCCGTCGACCGCGAACTGGCGCGCCCAGTACCCGTCCAGGAACAGGCCCACGTCGTCGAACACCCTGGCCAGCAGCAGCTGGTAGAAGCTGATCAGCGCGGACAGCACTCCGACGAGCAGCCCGGCCACGCACCGAGCAGCGGGGTGTCGACCGGCAGCCAGACAGCAGATCGGCGGCCAGCAGCGCACACGCCCCCACGACCGCCGTACCGATGAGCGACATCCAGTCGTCGCGACCCAGCGGCACGCCTCCCTGACCAGGCTGAGCAGCTCGGCACATCAGGTCGCGGCGCTGCCACGCGATGGACACCCCGACGAACGGTCCGGCCCGAGAGCACCACCGCCGCGAGCGCGAGGAAGCTCGGCACCCCGACGATGATCGCTCGCACGAGCAGGATGCCCGGGATGCTGTCGACGCCGCGAACGCGTAGGTGAGGTCGCGGTAGAAGAAGGGTGTACGCGGCGTACAGCACCGCCGCCACTGCGCAGACCGTGATGACGGTGCGCGCGCGGTCGGTGAGCTCTCCCCGAGGCATGCAGGGAGGGTACGGCTCAGAGCTCGAGCTCGTCGGCCAATCCGCGCAGGAGCTTGGCGGTGGGCTTCGCCGTCTTGGCGTCGGGGTGACGCCCGGCGCGGTAGCCCTGCTCGACGCCCTCCAGCAGCCGGATCAGGTCCTCGACGATGCCGACCATGTCCTCCGGCTTCTTCCGCTGGGCCTGGCGACGGTTCTGGGAGACCGACGGCGGGGCGTCCAGCACCTGCACCTGGTGGGCCTGCTCGCCCTTGCGACCCGAGAGGATCCCGAACTCGACGCGCGTGCCGGCCTTGAGCGTGGTGACTCCGTCGGGCAACGACGACGAGCGCACGTAGACGTCGTCCCCGTCCTCACGCGAGAGGAAACCGAATCCCTTCTCGGCGTCGTACCACTTGACCTTTCCGGTTGGCACCGTCCTGGCCTTTCTCTCGGTCGAATTCTGCGGCGATCGGCAGCGAGAGCACAGCGTACGCGGTGCGACGGAAACGCGCGCCAACGAGTTCAGCGGTAGTGCTCCGGGTCGTCGAGCAGCTCGTTCATCGACCCCGAACGGAAGCCGAGCGGGTCCACCTCGACGTCGTCGAAACCGGCCTCGCGGACGACGTCCTTGGCGTCCTCGGCCGCCTCGATCAGGCCGCGGTCGACCTCGATGCGCGCCTGGTCACCGAGGTCGCGGACCCGCAGGTTGGCGACCTCGTGACCGGCCTCGGTCAGGGCCGCGCGCAGCGCCGCCTCGGCGCGCTCGACGCGGGCCAGGCGGGCCGGGGTGATCTCGATGCCGTAGGCGACGCGCGAGCTCAGGCACGCCGCCGCGGGCTTGTCCCACGTGGGCAGTCCCCACTGCCGCGACGCCGTCCGGATCTGGTCCTTGGTGAGGCCGGCGTCCTTGAGCGGCGTGACGGCGCCCCGGTCCGCGGCCGCGACGATCCCGGGACGGAATCCGGCCCGCGCGTCGTCGGCGTTGGTCCCGGTCGCGACGGCGTCGTACCCGTGCTCCTCGGCCAGCGGCCCGAGCACGTCGAGCAGCTCGGCCTTGCAGAACGCGCACCGGTCGCCGTCGTTGGCGCGGTAGCCCTCGCGCTCCATCTCCGCCGTCCGCGGCGTGAGCACCTCGACGCCGAGCGACTCGGCGAACTCCTGGGCGGGGCCGCGCTCGGCCTCGGGCAGGGAGTCGGAGTACGCCGTCGCCGCCGCCACGTTGTCGGCCCCGAGCGCCCGCACCGCGGCCGCGAGCAGGAACGCGCTGTCGGCTCCCCCGCTGAACGCGACCATCAGTCGTCTGGTGCTGCTTCAGCTGCTCCTCGAGCTGGCTCAGCCTCGTCTCCAGCAGGTGACCGTCGAGCCACGCCGGGAACTCGCTCAGGTCGGCGAGCACCACGTCGGTGCCGGCCTCCTCGAGCTGCTCGCGGGTGCTGCCGCCGGTCAGCACCGAGACGCTCGTGATCCCCGCCGCCCGCGCACCCTCGACGTCGTGCACGTGGTCGCCGACGTAGAGGTCGGCCTCGTGGCGCTTCAGCACGTCGCCCTTGCCGGTCCCCCAGACCCGTCCCTCGACGACGTCGACGTCGAGGCCGAGGTGGTCGACGTGCAGCTGTGCGTTGGGCGTGTGCTTGCCGGTGACCAGCACGATCCGCCCGTGGTGGCGTCGTACGGCAGCCAGGGCCTCGGCCACCCCCGGGAACGCCGGCGTCGGCGTGACCGCGAAGTCGGGGTAGATCTCGCGGAACCGGTCCGCCGCCGCGTCGATCTGGTCGGCCGGCAGGTGCGGCTCGCATCATCAGCTCGAGCGGCGGCCCGAGGTTGGCCGTCATCTCCGCCGTCGGGAACTCCACCCCCAGCTCGGCCCCCAGCGCATCCAGCGTCGCCGCAAACCCCACCACGGTGTCGATCAGGGTCATGTCGAGATCGAACCCGACCACCAGCTGACCACTCACGGGAGCCAGCGTACGTGGGGGTCTTCGGTGGTTGAGGAGCGAGCGCGAGCGAGCGTCGGTGGCGCGAGCGAACAGCCGGCACGTGAACACTGGTGGTTGAGCAGCGAGCGCAGCGACGGACAGTCGGCCAGCAGGGTACGGTGGTGAGGAGCGAGCGCCAGCGAGCGTCTCGAAACCACGTCGATCTGGTCTGGTCGGCTCGGCTCAGAGATATCGGGGAGTCGTGGTCGGCCGTAGGCGTGGTGGTTGCGCGTGGCGTCCCGACGCGCTTCGTTCGAGGCTTCACGGTCGCTCGGCTTGAGAGCGAGCGTCTGCGAGCGCTCGGTTCGCGTCTGGCGGGTCCGGGACGGTGAAAGGTGGTCGAGCAGCGAGCGAAGCGAGCGGATAGTCGAGACCACACCACGCCGCTCGGTGGTTGAGGAGCGAGCGCCAGCGAGCGTCTCGAAACCACGTGATCTGGCTGGTCGGCTGGTCAGAGTTAACGAGAGTCGTGGTTGCCGTAGGCGTGGGGTTGCGGTGGCGTCCCGACGCCTTCGTTCGGCTTCCGGTCGCTCGGCTCAGATCCTGTGGTTGCGGAGGCTGGGTTCTGGTTCGTGGGTCCGTCGCGGCTTGTTCGGTGGTTGAGGAGCGAGCCCCGGCGAGCGTCTCGAAACCATCAGCTCGCGCCTGACGGCCGGGACGTGAAAGGTGGTCGAGCAGCGAGCGAAGAGAGCGGATAGTCGAGACCACACAACGACCCGATGCGGACTCATTCGGTTGTTGCAACCACTTCGTGTGGGAGGTTGCGGCGCATGCCAGGAGCGAGGTTGACGGCGGAGCAGCGGCGGACGATCGAGCGGTGTTATCGGATGGGTCTCTCGCTGGACCAGATCGAGTCGATCATCGACAAGCACAAGTCGACGGTCTCGCGCGAGTTGTCGCGGAGCTTCTCGGCTCCGGGGTCGAGGTCGCCGAGGGCGCGCACGGCTCGGGGTGGCGGGGCTGGGTATCGGCGGGTCTATGACGCCGAGCGGGCGCAACGGTATGCCGAGGTCAAGGGTCGCCGGCCGAAGGCGCACCGACTCGATCACGCCCCGCTGCGCGAGCAGGTCTGGGAGTTGTTGCGGGCAGACTGGTCACCTGAGCAGATCGCAGAAGCGTTGCCAAGGCTGTTTCCCGACGACCCGGACATGCGAGTGAGCCACGAGACGATCTACCAGTCGTTGTTCGTCCAGACCAAGGGCGAGCTGAAGCGTGAGTTGACCGCGCACCTGCGCACCAGGCGGACCAAGCGCAAGCAGCAGACCGGTGGCGCCAAGCGTGTCACCTTGGGGATCACCGAGGAGATCCGGATCTCCGCACGCCCGGCCGAGGCCATCGACCGGGCCGTGCCCGGGCACTGGGAAGGCGACCTCCTGCTCGGCGGGACCGGCAAGGGTGCGGTGATTACCTTGGTCGAGCGTTCCTCGCGCTACGTGCTCCTGGCCCCGCTGCCAGGTCGGCACACCGCCGAGATCGCCAGGATGACCCTGGCCGAGATGATCGCACGCTGCCGCTGTCACTGCGCAAGTCGATCACCTGGGACCGTGGCAGCGAGATGGCCCAACACGCCCAGTTCAAGACCGAGACCGGCATCCAGATCTACTTCTGCGACCCGCAGTCACCCTGGCAGCGCGGCACGAACGAGAACACCAACGGCCTCCTGCGCCAGTACTGGCCCAAAGGCGCCGACCTCCGCGCCCTGGGCCAGGCCGAGTGCGACGACGTCGCCTACGACTCAACACCCGACCCCGCAAGACCCTGGACTGGCAGACTCCCGCACAGGTCCTCAACCAAGGACTCGTTGCAACCGCCAGTTGAGACCGCGCGCGAGAAGTTATCCACATCTTCGAATCACACTGTCGAAACTGTCGGTGCCGACGCCTAGAGTTTCTTCATGGACACCACTCGACCCTCACCGCCACCGAGGTGATCGACCGTGTCCAGACCGCCCGCAACAACGACCAGCATGCGAGCCGTCGACAGCTCCAGCTCGCCGTCCACTGGGCACTGCTGCACCCCTGCCGCGATGAGTTCCCGGCCGGCTGGGAGGACGACCACGGCCTCTTCACCGCCGGTGCACCCCTGGCCGGGCCGGTGCGCCGCTGGTCGATGAGTTCGCACCCGCCTCCTTCGCCGCCGCCCTCGGCATCCCGCTGGAGGCCGGCAAGCAGCTGCTCGCCGACGCCCTCGAGCTCACCTACCGACTCCCCGGCCTGCTGGACCTCGTCGAACGCGGAGCCGTGCCGGTGTGGCGGGCCCGGGCGATCTCCCGCGAGACCCACGACCTCTCGGTCGAGGCGGTCGCGTTCGCGGACCGGCTGATCGCGCGACGCCGTCGAAGATCGGCCTGGTCGACGCCGCCCGGCTGGTCCAGGAAGCCCGGCTGTACTTCGACCCCGACCGCGCCATCGCCGACGAGGAACACGAACTCGCCCGACGAGGCGTCTGGCTGCGGCACCGCGGCAACCCCGCCACCACCGACGTGGTGATGACCCTGGACACCCCCGACGCCCTGCTGTTCGACCAGACCGTCGGCCGCATCGCCGGCGAACTCGGCCAGCTCGGGGACACCGACCCGCTCGACGTCCGGCGGGCACGGGCGGTCGGGATCCTCGCCGACCCGCAGTACGCCCTGGACCTGATGTCCGGCCGCGACGCAGCACCGCACCGCTGGTGCCGGGCGCGATGAACCTCTACGTGCACCTCGACCCCGACCAGCCCGGTGCCGTCACGCATCGAGAAGCTCGGCGCCGCCACCACCGACCTGCTGCACGACTGGCTCACCCGCTACGCCGCAGCCGGCGGCAAGGTCATCGTCCGACCCGTCCTCGACCTCGTCCGACACGACCGCGGTGGACCAGCACGACCCACCCGCCGCGATGCGCGAGCTCTGCCTGCTCCGCGACGCCCACTGCGTCTTCCCCGGCTGCCGCACGAGACTCCCGGGGCTGCGACCTCGACCACATCACCGCCTACATCCCCATCGTCCGACGGCGGACCACCCGGTCAGACGCAACCCACTCAACTCGGCGCCGTTGTGCCGGACCCATCACCGGATGAAGACCTTCACCGCCTGGGACTACAAACGACTCGACAACGGCACCTACGTCTGGACCAGCCCGACCGGCCACCAGTACGAAGTCCCCCCGGTCAGCCGCCGCCCACCCCGAAGAACCTGAAGCCCCCGCCACCCCGGCCAGCCCCAGCCGGGGCACATCGGCACGCCCGAGCCACAACTCGATCCCGTGGTTTCGAGACGCTCGCCGAGGGCTCGCTCCTCAACCACCGAGCAACCGTGACGGACCCACCGCTCCGAAACCAACAGCGCAACCACAGGACCTCCGAAGCCCCGCAGCGACCGCACCAGACGACCGAGTGCTGATGCGAAGCGACACCACGCCCGAGATCAAGACTGCCAGTCCCGCTGGTCGACGCAGCATGAGACCCGATGGACTACGTTCAGCCGATCTGACGCACTCAAGGGAGCGGAGTTCGTGGACGCGGACCTGCGTGGGGCTCGGTTCGTGAGGGCCGACCTGTCCGGGGTGGTGATGCGGGCGGTCGAGATCTCCGGGGCGGACATCGATGCGCCGTGGCTGTCGGAGGGCGAGAGCCTGCTGGTCAACGGGGTCGACGTGGGGCCGCTGATCGAGGCCGAGCTCAACCGACGTTTCCCGGGCGGGCGGAGAGGCGGGCGGGTGATCCGGACGGGCTGCGGGCGGCGTGGGCGACGCTCGAGAGCACGTGGGCGGCGGTCCTCGAGCGGGTCGCGGCGATGCCGGCGGGCACGGTGGACGTCTCGGTGGACGGCGAGTGGTCGTTCTCGCAGACAGTGCGTCACCTGGTGATGGCGACGGACACGTGGCTGGGCCGGTCGATCCTGGGGATCGAGGAGCCGTACCACTTCCTGGGCCAGCCGAACGCCGAGTACGAGACCGACGGCTACGACCTGTCGGTCTTCACGAGCGAGATCCCGGCGTACGACGACGTGCTCGAGGTCCGGGCCGGACGGGTGGCGATGGTCCGCGACTACCTGGCCACCGTCACGCCGGAGGTGCTGGCCGAGTCGCGACCGAATGCGTGGGCGCCGGAGTACGACGAGACGACCCTGCAGTGCCTGCACGTCATCCTCAACGAGGAGTGGGAGCACCTGCGGTACGCCGTGCGGGACCTCGACGCTATCGAGGCACGATCCCGTCAGCCAGCGCCCGAGCAAGGGTCGGAGCCAGCGGGAGCCGGGGAATGAGCGTGGCCTGGTAGGCGTGGTACGTGTCCGGCTTGCCCTCCCAGGTCGAGCTGCTGGGAGTCAGGTCGGGGCCGAGCTCGTGGTGCCAGGAGCCGTGCTCGCGGTCGATGAAGCAGGTCTCGATGTGCTGCCACCAGGTGGCGTACCAGTCGGCGTACGACGACTCACCGGTCACGTCGCGCAGGGCAGCAGCGGTGGCGGTGCCCTCGGCGACGACCCAGTGCATCCGCTCGCGTACGACGGGGCGGCCGGACCAGTCGACGGTGTAGACGAACCCGTCGGTGCCGTCGACCGCCCAGCCCTCGCGGATCGAGGCGTCGAACAGGGAGATGGCGTCCGGGAGCATCCACGAGGGAGCCGCCGAGCCGAGCCCGGCACGCAGGTGCAGCACCAGCCGGGCCCACTCCAGCCAGTGGCCGATGGTGGCGCCGTAGGGCCGGAACGGGTGCGCGGGCTGGTCGGCGTTGTACTCGAACTGCGGGGTCCACGTCGCGTCGAAGTGCTCGGGGATCCGCCAGTGGTTCGACGCGGCCTGGTCGTGGATGACGCGCGAGGTGATCCGCAGCGCACGCTCGCGGAGCGAGGAGTCGTCGAGCACGTCCGCGGCCGAGAGCAGCGCCTCGACGGTGTGCATGTTGGCGTTCACGCCGCGATAGGGATCGAGCGTCGTCCACGCCTCGTCCCACTGCTCGACGACCATCCCGTACTCGTCGTCCCAGAAGTGGTCGAGCAGCACGGTCAGCGCCTCGTCGAGCAGCTCGCGGGCGCCGGGGCGGTCGGCGGCGGTGGCACTGGCGGCGGCGAGTACGACGAACGCGTGCTCGTAGGCCGTCTTGTCCGTCGTGACGGGACCGTCGGGACCGACCTGCGCCCACCAGCCACCGTTGACCCCGTCGCGGAACCGGCCACGCAGCGCGGCCACCCCGTGGTCGACCAGCGCCGTGCAGTCGGGCCGCCCGAGCAGGTGGCCGAGCGCGTAGACGTGCGTCATCCGGCAGGTGATCCAGAGCTCGACGGGACGGTCGGGCTCGGCGTACGCCCGGTGGACGAGAGCCAGCCGAAGCCCCCCGAGGGAAGCCGCGAGGCCCGGCCGAAGTCGAGCAGCCGGTCCCCCTCCGTCGGCGAGGTCCAGCATCAGTACGTCTCGCCGACCTTGTACGTCGCCACGCCGAGCGTCGAGTCGCTCTGGCCGTAGTAGGCGAACCAGGTGCCCTCGAACTCCACCAGGCCCTCGACGAAGGTCACGTTGGAGACCAGGCCGTGCTGGTCCTCGTGGGTGGTCGGCTCGAGCCAGGGGTAGTTCATCTGCGCGAGGATCTCGGTCGGCCGCGCGGGGTCGAAGAGCAGCTGGCCACAGGTGTAGCGCACGGTGCCGTCGTCGAACTTCACAGCAGCATTGTGCAGCAGCAGGATGAGCCCGTTGTTCGTGATGATCGGCTGCGGGCCGACCTCGACGAGGAACTCACCGAACGTGCCGGGCGGCGTGGGCAGCATCAGCGGCTCGTCCTGGGGGCACGGCTCCCAGTGGATCAGGTCGTCGGACCAGGCGTGGTAGATGGAGCCCTCGCCGAAGTACATCAGCCAGCGGCCGTTGACCTTCCGGTCGAGGATCGCGCCGGCCTTGCTCCACGGCGTCGGCACGTCCGCGGCGTTCGGCTCGAAGGTGTTGAAGTCCGGGAACAGCGGTCCGTGCTTCTCCCAGGTGAACAGGTCGGTCGAGGTGGCCAGGCAGAGCTGGGCGTTCGTGCCGTCGTACGCCGTGTAGGTGAGGTAGTAGGTGCCCTCGATCTCGGTGACCCGCGGGTCCTCGCAGCCGTGGCGCTCGTAGTCCGCGCTCGGCGACAGCACCGGCTCGGGGTGCCGCTCGAAGTGGATGCCGTCGTCGCTGGTGGCGAGCCCGACGTGGCTGACGATGTCGTCGGCGTGGGCGCGGTAGAGCAGCACCACCTGGCCGTCCTTGACGACCGCGGCCGGGTTGTAGACGCTGCCGGACTCCCAGCCGTCGCCCTGGGGCGAGAGGATCGGGTTCTCGGCGTACGGCGTGAACGGGCCGAGCGGGAACTCTGCGTGAGGCATGGAAAGCCTTTCCTGTGGGGAGATGGTCAGCGCCGGACGAGGGTGACGCCGCCGGGAGCGACGGTCACGGGTACGCCGGAGGCGGTGCTGGTGGTGTGGTCGAGCAGGCGACCGGTGCCGTCGTACGACCAGACGTCGGCCGTCCCGCTGCCGGGCACGTCGACCGTGGTGCGCGAGGTCGAGGTGGCCGCACTGCGGAGCAGCGCGGTGCCGTGACCGTCGCCACCGAGGACGAGCCGCGACACGAGCGGCTGCACCATCACGGCGTCGAGCCGTGCGGTGCCGCCCGTGGTCGTGGCGGTGAGGTCGGACGCCGCAGTCGGCTTCCCGAGAGTCACCGGCAGCAGCGCGCCCGGGGTCGGCGAGTCGCCCTGCGGGCCGATGTCGCCGGAGCGCACCGAGCCGAGCGACTGGCCTGCGGCGAACGAGGTCACCGCGCGCGACGACGGCTGCAGGTCGACCACCGGGATGACCAGCGACGCCGGGTGCTGCCCGAGGTCGAAGGTCGCGGTGCTGCCCGCCGGCATCGAGGCGTAGCCGGTGCCGCCGTACTGCGCCTCGCCGGTCCAGGTCGAGTCCGGCTTCACGGCGCGTGGCGCCGCCGGAGAGCTGGGCGTCCTCGGCCTGGAGGTAGGTGGTGCCGACCTGGTCCTGCACGTGCGCCGTCATCGCGGTCTGCCGCACCTGCGGGTGCGCGTCCAGCGCGAGCATGGTGAGCAGTCCGTGGATCGTCGACTCCGCGCCGGAGTTGTGGTTCACGGTGCCGTCGGCGGCGATCCCGTCGATGGTGACGCCGGTCGTGGGGTCGTACGCCGGCTGGCCGGACGCGTTCGCGCCGAAGAACCAGGCGGCCGTGATCCCGGCGATCTGGTCCGCGCCGGTGGCGACGAGTGACTGGACGCGGGAGTCCACGCCGTACGCGATCTGGGTGCCGTCGGCGCGGGTCGGGAACCGGCCGTTGTCGGGGCCGCCCGAGGTGAGCAGCCACGGGTCGAAGGTGAAGGAGTCACGTGCGGCTGCCGTGCGAGCCGCCCGGTCACCCGTCGCGGCCGCGGAGGAGGCCAGCGCCGCCGGCATCTGCGAGGCCCAGGCGTGCCAGTGCGACAGCGACTGGTTCCACGGCTGGACGGCACCGAACGGCCACTGCCGGGCGTTGCCGTCGGACATCTCGGTGATGCCGCGGGTGAGCTCGGTGAGCGCCTTGCGCTCGGTCCCGCCGCCGCCGGCACGCACGTAGGCCGCGAGACCGAGCACGGCCTCGGCCGAGGCGTCGGCGCCGTTGGCGATCAGCCACGCGGGCATCCGCTGGCCGTCGATGTTCAGGTAGCTGCCCGTAGGTGTCGAGCACCTCACGGTCGAGCGCACCGGTGGCGAGGTCGAGCCGACCGCGCAGGAACCGCGCAAAGGCGGGGTCGGTGCGCTCGAAGGCGGCGTACCCCTCCCCCAGGGCCCAGACGGTGCGGGCCAGCCAGTACGACGCGTCGCTGTCCGACGGGTCGGGCTGCTCGACGGGATCGGCGCTCGGGTGCAGGGTGCCGTCGGGCTGCATCCAGAGCACGACGTTGCCGCGGTGGGCACCGGTCGTGGTCTGCAGGTAGGTCAGGCCGCGCAGCATCTCGTACGCCGCGCGCCGGCTCGAGGCCGCGCCGGTCAGCTTCCAGTGGCGCAGGTAGACGACGGCAGCGCGGGCCATGTCATCGGCGTTGAACGCGCCCTGGCCGTAGGTGTCGTGCGCCGCGTCGTACGTCCCGCCACCGACGCGCTTGAAGGAGCCGTCGTCCTGCCGGTCGGCGTAGGTCCACAGCGTGCCGACCGCCGGTTCCTGCGCGAGCCGGTACGTCGTGTGGCCGGCCTGCTGCGGTGGCGTGACCTGGTCCCCGAGGAAGTCGAGGTGGGCGAGGTTGGTCAGCGGCGCCGGCTCCGCCGCACGCGCGCCGCCGACCGGAGTCAGCACCGCCGCCGCGAGGATCCCGGCCAGGAGAGTCTTGAGCATGGTCATCCCTTCACCCCGCTGCTGAGCTCGGCGCCGGTGAACCGCTTCTGGAACACCACGAAGAGGGCGACGGCGGGTGCTGCGAGCACCACGGCCCCGGCGAGGATCGCGCCCTGGGGGTTGGTCGGCGCGTCCCGCGATCGTTGCTGATGTAGTTGGCCAGCGTCACCGCGAGCGGCTGCAGGCTCTGGTCCTTGGTGACCAGGAACGGCCACAGGAACTCGTTCCACGGCCCGATGAAGGTCAGCAGCGTGGCGGTGAGGATGGCGGGCCGCACGAGCGGCAGCGCGATCGACCACATGATCCGCAGCTCGCTGGCGCCGTCGAGGGCGGCCGCGGCGAACAGGTCCTCGGGCAGCTGCAGGAAGAACTGCCGGAACACGAACACGGCCGTCGAGTTGATCGCGAACGGCGCGATCATGCCCATGTAGGAGTCGGCCAGCCCGTAGGTGCGCACGATCATCACGTAGATCGGGATGATCAGCAGCTGGAACGGGATGATCTGCACGAGCAGCATCACCGCGAACAGCGCGCCGCGGCCGCGGAACTGCAGCCGGGCCAGGGCATAGCCGGCGAGCACGCCGAACACGACCGTCCCGAGCAGGACGCCGCCGGTGAAGATCACCGAGTTGAGCAGCGACTGCACCAGGTCGACCCGGCTGTTGATGTCGCCGTAGTTGTCCAGGGTCAGGCCGTTGGTCGGGAAGGCGCCGGCGACGCTGGTGTCCGGCTTCTTCTGGAAGGAGCCGACCACCATGTAGTAGAAGGGGAACAGGAACACCAGGGCGCCGATGAACAGCGCGGCCGTGCTCCAGATGCGGCGTTGTGCTTCACTTCAGGTCACGCTCCAGGAATCGTCGTTGCACGAGGGCGATCACCAGCACGATGGCGACGAGCACGACGCCGATCGCCGAGGCGGTGTCGGGGTTCCCCTGCTCGATGCCCTTCTGGTACATCACGAAGACCGGCGACGCGGAGGCACCGTCCGGACCGCCGCCGTTGGTGAGCAGGTAGGGCTCGGTGAACAGGTTGGCGCCGGTGATCGTGGCGAGGATGACCACGAGGCTGGTCGCCGCTCGCACGCCCGGCACGGTCACGTTCATGAACGAGCGGAACCGGCCGGCTCCGTCGATCGACGGCCGCCTCGTAGAGCTCCTTCGAGACGCCTTGCAGCGCCGCGAGGTAGAGCAGGATGAAGAAGCCCATCTGCTTCCAGGTGACGAACAGCGCGATCACCGGCATCGCGAGGTGGCTGTTGACCAGCCACGACGGCGACGGCGCCAGCGGCCCGAGGAGCTGGTTGACCAGGCCTCCGGAGCTGAACAGGAACAGCCACACGGCCACCAGGGCGACGCTCGCCGTCACGTAGGGCACGTAGTAGGAGACCCTCAGGAAGGTGCGCGCCCGGGTGATCGAGTTGAGCCCGGTCGCCAGCAGCGAGTGACAGCACCACGGTCAGCGGCACGTTGATCACCAGGAAGATCGCCACGTTGACGAACGCGCGCTGCACGTCGGGGTCGGAGAGCACCGTCCGGTAGTTCTCCAGCCCGACGAACGGACGGTCCACCTGCGCGCCCGGAGCCGCGAAGAAGTAGTCGTGGAAGCTGATCCAGACCGCCAGGCCCAGGGGGTAGGCGAACACCAGCGCCAGGAAGAGCGCGTACGGCGCCGCGAACACCGCCCCCAGGGGCTGGCGGCCGAAGACCTTCGTGAGCACAGGTCTCACGTCGTCAGGACTGGCCGGCGAGGTCGTTGGCCTTGTCCGCTGCGGCCTTGATGGCGTCGTCGACCGAGGTCTTGCCGAAGATCACCGACGAGGACCAGTTGTCGCGGATCGCCTGCCAGATCTCCACCGAGTTGGGCACGTTGGGCACCTCGACGGTGCGCGAGGCCTGGTCGGCGAAGTCCTTGTAGTCCGGGTTCTTGGCGAAGTAGTCGGCGTACGTCGTGGGCAGGTCCGTGCGGATCGGCATCTGACCGGTCGTCTCGAGCAGCTTGCCGTCCTGGTCCTTGCTGGTCGCGAACTTCAGCACGTCCCACGCGGTCTTCTGGTTCTTGCACGCGGAGTAGAGGCCGATGTTCTTGGCGTCGGTGAAGGTGTGGATCTGGCTGGGGTCCATGCCGTCCTTGGTCGGCACCGGCACCGCGCCCCAGTTGACCTTGCCCTTGTAGACCGCGATCGCCCACGGACCGACGACGGCCATGGCCGCCTTCTTGTCGGCGAACGAGTCACCGTCGTACTTCTCCTGCGGCGAGTAGCCGTCCTTGTACATCTGCGCCCAGAAGTTCCAGACGTCCTTGCCGGCCTGTGTCGTCGAAGGTGGCCTTGCCGTCCTCGATCGTCTGCTTGCCACCGGACTCGGCGGCGTAGAGCGGGTAGAAGTCGAACCAGGACTGGAAGAACTCGCTCGACGGCGCCGGTGCGATCGCCGAGGGAGCGACCTTGCTGTCGACGAGCTTCTTGCTGGTGGCGAGGAACTGGTCGTAGGTCTTCAGCGGCGGGTTGTCGGCGTCGAGACCGGCCTTCTTGAACATGTCCTTGTTGTAGAAGATCATCACCGGGTTCTGCTTCCACGGGATCTGGTAGTACTTCCCGTCCGGCGACTGGTACTGCTCGGCCGCGTCACCCGAGCGCTGCTCGATGTAGTCCTTGGCGCCCTTGAAGTCGTCGAGGGCGACGAGGCCGCCCTGCTTCTGGAACTGGGGTACGGCGGCCGGGCTGGTGTTGAACACCAGGCACGGTGCGTTGCCCGCGGTGATCGCGGCCCCGATGACCTCCTCGGAGGTCTTGCCCGCCGGGATCTCCTGCGCCGTCACCTTCTGGTCGGAGTGCGCGTCGTTCCACTCCTTCACCATCGCCTTGCCCCAGGCGATCTCCTCGGGGTTGTTGGAGAGCCAGACCTTGATCGGCCCGGTCGAGCTCTCGGCCTTGCCCGAGTCGCCGCCGCTGCCGCAGGCGGCGGTGAGGCCGAGTGCGAGGACGGCGAGAGAGGTGGTGACGAGATGGCGTTTCATGGTGCTCCTATCGGCGGGGTGACGGACCGGTCGACGAGCGCACGACGAGTCGTGCGTCCGGCAGATCGGCGGGCGTTGGCTCCTCCAGGTCGATGAGCTGGAGGAGCCGGGTGGCGGCCGCACGTCCCCAGGCCACGACGTCGGTGTGCACCGAGGTCAGGGACGGCTGGAGGTGTGCGGAGATCTCGATGTCGTCGAACCCGGTGACCGACAGGTCACCCGGCACCGAGACGCCGCGAGCGAGGGCCAGCGACAGGCCGGCCATCGCCATCAGGTCGTTGGCGAAGACCACGGCCGTGGGCGGCACCGCCTGGTCGAGCAGGACGCCCATCGCGCGGGCGCCCGACTCGGCGGAGAAGTCCGCCTCGACGCAGGTGCCCTCGGGCAGCCCGGCGTCGGCGAGGGTCTGGCTCCAGGCGCGGCGGCGGGACCGGCCGTGCACCATCTCCAGCGGGCCGGAGACGTGCGCGATGTCGCGGTGGCCCAGGCCGATCAGGTGCTCGACGGCGGCACGGATGCCCGGCGCGTCGTCCACGCCGAGGGCGGACTGGCGCGCACGCGGCTGCTCGCCCAGGTCGGGGCCGATCAGGACGGCCGGGAGGCCGAGCTCCTCGAGCAGCGCGGGTCGCTCGTCGTCGACCTGGAGGTCGGTGACGAAGACGCCGTCGACGCGGCCCTCCTGCACCAGCCGGCGGTAGGCCGCGTGGTCGGCCTGCTCGGCGACCTGGAGCAGCAGCGCGTGGCCACGCGGCGACAGGGCGGCCTCGAGACCGGCGATGAACGAGGGGAAGAACGCGTCCGCGCGCAGGATCTCGGGCGGGCGGGCGATCACCAGGCCGACCGCGAGGGCCTTGGACACCGACAGCGCCCGGGCCCGCGGGCTCGGCGCCCAGCCCAGCTGCTCGGCGGTCTCGAGGATGCGGCGGCGGGTGTCCGGGGAGATGCCCGGACGACCGTTGAGCGCGAAGGAGACGGCGCCCTTGGACACGCCCGCGGCGTTCGCCACGTCGTTGATCGTCGGCCGTCCCATGTGCCCGACTAAACCGGTTTAGTTCCGATGTGTCAACCGTCACGTCGCGGTGAGGGGCGTGGCGATGCTCTCCAGCGACTCCCCCTCGGCCTTGACGCCGAGCACGGCCTCGACCAGCCCTCCGGCCACCATCAGGGCGGCCCCGATGAAGTAGCCGATCGCGATCGCGGTGATGTCCTTGTCGGCCGAGGCGTTGTCGATCAGCTTGCCGAACAGCAGCGGTCCGGTGATGCCGCCGACCGCGGTCCCGATCGCGTAGAAGAACGCGATGCACAGCGCCCGGGTCTCCATCGGGAAGACCTCGCTGGCGGTCAGGTACGCCGCGCTCGCACCGGCCGAGGCGAAGAAGAAGATGACCGCGCCGAACACCGTCAGCGAGACGGCGTCCAGGTCGCCGAGCACGACCCCGGCGGCCGCGAGCAGCACCCCGGAGACGACGTAGGTGCCGCTGATCATCTTCACCCGACCCACCCGGTCGAACAGCGGCGCCAGCAGCAGCGCCCCGGCGAAGTTGCTGGCGGCGAAGATCGGCGAGGTACCAGCCGGTCTGCTTGACGCCGAAGAACGTGGACAGGGTGTCGCCGTAGGTGAAGAAGAACGCGTTGTAGAGGAACGCCTGGCCGACGAACAGCGAGAAGCACAGGATGGTGCGCTTCGGGTAGAGCGAGAACACCGTCCGGGCGATCTCCACCATGCCGATGGAGCGCCGCTGCCGGATGGTGATCGTCTCGTCGACCGGGTCGAGCTCCGAGCCGGTCTCCTCGCTGACCGTCTGCTCGATGTCGCGGACGATCTGCTCGCCCTCGTCCTCGCGGCCGTGGATGAACAGCCAGCGCGGGCTCTCCGGCACGTTGCGCCGCACGATCAGGATGCCGACGGCGAGGACGGCGCCGAGACCGAAGGCGATCCGCCAGCCCCATGCCGGGTTGACGATGTTGGGGTCGAGCAGCGGGATGGTGAGCAGCGAACCGGCCGCGGCGCCGACCCAGAACGAGCCGTTGATCGCGACGTCGATGCGACCGCGGAACTGCGCCGGGATCAGCTCGTCGATCGCGGAGTTGATGGCGGCGTACTCCCCGCCGATGCCGGTGCCGGTGAGGAAGCGCGCGGCGAAGTACCACGTCGGGTTCATCGAGAACGCCGTCAGCACCGTCGCCACGGTGTAGACGCCCGAGGGTCACCAGGAACAGCTTCTTGCGGCCGAACCGGTCGGTGAGCTGGCCGAAGAACAGGGCGCCGACGCACGCGCCGGCGACGTACGACGCACCGGCGAAGCCGATCTGGGAGCTGCTCATCCCGAGCCCGGTGCTGGCGGGCTTCAGCGCGTCGCTCATCGAGCCGACGATCGTCACCTCGAGCCCGTCGAGGATCCACACGGTGCCGAGCCCGATCACCACCAGCCAGTGCCACCGCGCCCACGGCAGCCGGTCCAGCCGGGCGGGGATGTCGGTGGTGATGCGGCCTGTCTCGACTGTGTCTGTCACGCCTGACCACGTACCCCCGGCCTTCCGGGGCAAACTAGGCGGGCGCGTCTAGGCTCCGAGTGTGCTGATCACCAACCACGTCGTCGCGGGAGCGGTGATCGGAGCGGTCGTCCGCCGACCGGCGTACGCGTTCGGGATCGGCGTGGCCTCCCACGCCGTGATGGACGCGCTGCCGCACTGGGGACACCCCGACTACTCGGTCTTCATCAAGGTCGCGGTCGTGGACGGCCTGTTCGGGCTGGCCACGATGGCGACCCTCGCCCGCGCCGCCGGACCCGAGCGCCGCGCGGCGGTCGTCGCGGGCATGCTCGGCGCCTGCCTGCCGGACGCCGACAAGCCGAGCACCCTCTTCTTCGGTCGCTCGCCCTTCCCGGGGTGGGTCGACGAGATCCACAGGCGCATCCAGAACGAGGCCCACGAGCGGATGCCGTTCGAGGCGATCGGCGGCGTCGTGGGCTCGTTCGCGGCCCGGGCGCTGCTGCGGCGCCTGGGTTAGACCCAGGGGCTAGGCGAGCCTGGCCCGGACCACGTCGTCGAGGACGCCGAGCGGCAGCGACCCGGAGTCGAGCACCGCGCTGTGGAACTGCTTCACCTGGAAGGCGTCGCCCTGGCGCTGCTCGGCCTCGGCGCGCATCCGCTGGATCTCCAGCCGCCCGACCATGTACGACGTCGCCTGACCCGGCGAGACGATGTAGCGGTCGATCTCCGGGCGGACGACGCCCTCGGCGAGCGGTGAGTTCGCGACCATGTACTCGACCGCCTGCTCGCGGCTCCACCCGAGCGCGTGCAGCCCGGTGTCGACGACCAGCCGGCAGGCCCGCATCGAGTCGGCGGAGAACATCCCCATCCGGTCGACCGAGGAGGTGTAGAGCCCCATCTCGTCGGAGAGCCGCTCGGTGTAGAGCCCCCAGCCCTCGGCGTACGCCGAGTTGTGGATGTGCTTGCGGAACTCCGGAACCTCCTCGAGCTCGGCGGCGATCGCGATCTGCAGGTGGTGGCCCGGGATGCCCTCGTGGAAGGCCATCGCCTCGAGCTCGAAGGTGCCCCACGACGGTCGGGTCGGCGATGTTGACGAAGAAGGTGCCACCGCGGCTGCCGTCGCTGGCCGGCGGGAAGTAGAACGCCTTCGCGCCGGTCATCGTCGACTGCACGGCGCACGGCGCCTGCGGGAGCACCTCGAACCACTCCGGCATCGCCGCCCAGGCGCGCTCCATCGCGACCTCGGAGGCCTCGACCAGCTGCTCGCCGTTCTCGAAGTGCAGCTTGGGGTCGGAGCGCATCGCCTCGAAGATCTCGCCGAGGTCGTCGGTGCCGACCACCTCGGGACCGAGGCTGCGGTACTCGTCGGCCAGCTTGGCGATCTGGGCGAGCCCGATGTCGTGGATCTCCTGGGCGGTCTTCGTGGTCGTCGTGTAGAGCCGCAGCGTCGCGGCGTACGCCTCCTCGCCGTCGGGCAGCCAGCTCAGGCCGCACTGCTCGTCGCTGCGGCCCTGGGGCAGCACCTCGTCGCGGAGGACGTCGCGGTACGTCCGCCATGCCGGGGTGCACGTCGGACTCGATGACCGCGCGCAGGCTGGCCTTCCAGCCGTCGACGTCCATGCCCGTCGGGCGGCGGAGTCGTGTTCAGCAGCGGGATCGTCGGCCACCGGCGAGGAGAGGATGGCGTCGAGCTGGGCGATGGTGTCGCGCACGGCGAACGCTGCGGGGAACCTCCCGTTGGCCACGCCCTCGCGCTGCCGCTCGGCCAGCTCGCGGTAGTAGCGACCCAGCCCGCGGAACTTGTCGACCAGCGCGTCCGCGACGTCCGCGTCGGGGAGCGCGAGCATGCCCATCAGGATCGGCATCGAGACCTGCTCGCCGAAGATCGGGTCCGCCGCCAGCTCCTTGAGGCGCGCCTCGGCGATGTCGGCCCGGGCAGTCGCGTCGGAGGCGACCACGGCACGCGTGATCCGCTGCTGCTCGTCGAGCCCGGTCTCGTCGAGCCCCTCGGCCCGCTGCGCGAACGCCCGCAGGGTCGAGATCTCGCCGTCCTCGGCCTCCCGCGTCACCTCCTCGAACTCCCCGGCCCGGCCGTAGTCACCCAGCAGGTGGGCGCTCGTGGGGTTGGTCTGGAGGTAGTAGGCCCAGTACTCGTCGGCCAGGACGTCGATCTCCGCGCTCATCACCGCTCCTTCGTGTCGCCGTCGTTGGGGTCGAGACCGAGCTTCTCGGTGGTCTCCTCGCGCATCTGCACCTTGCGGATCTTGCCAGTGACGGTCATCGGGAACTCGTCGACGAGCAAGACGTAGCGCGGAATCTTGTAGTGGGCCAGCTTGCCGGTCGCGAAGTCGCGCACCTTCTCGGCGTCGAGCGCGTCGGCACCCGGGCGCAGCTTGACCCAGGCGGCCAGCTCCTCGCCGTACTTCTCGTCCGGGACCCCGATCACCTGCACGTCCTCGATGTCGGGGTGGGTGTAGAGGAACTCCTCGATCTCGCGCGGGTAGATGTTCTCGCCGCCTCGGATCACCATGTCCTTGATGCGGCCGACGATGTTGCAGTAGCCGTCCTCGCGCATCTCGGCGAGGTCGCCGGTGTGCATCCAGCCGTCGGAGTCGATCGCCTCGTCGGTCTTCTCCTGGTCGTCCCAGTAGCCGAGCATCACCGAGTAGCCGCGGGTGCACAGCTCGCCCGGTTGCCCGCGCTCGACGGTCTCGCCCGAGCGGGTCGACGACCTTGATCTCGACGTGCGGGTGCACCCGGCCGATCGTGGCCGTACGACGCTCGAGGTCGTCGTCGGCCCGGGTCTGGGTGGAGACCGGCGAGGTCTCGGTCATGCCGTAGGCGATCGACACCTCGGCCATGTGCATGTCGTTGACGCAGTGCTTCATCACCTCGACCGGGCAGATCGACCCGGCCATGCAGCCCGTGCGCAGCGAGGACAGGTCGTGGTCGGCGAAGGTCGGGTGGTTCTGCATCGCGATGAACATCGTCGGTACGCCGTACAGCGCCGTGCACTTCTCCTCCGCCACCGCCCGCAGCGTCAGTCTCCGGGTCGAAGCCGGGAGCCGGGATCACCATCGTGGCGCCGTGCGTCGTACAGCCGAGGTTGCCCATCACCATCCCGAAGCAGTGGTAGAAGGGCACCGGGATGCAGAGCCGGTCCTCGTCGGTGAAGTTGATCGTCTCGGTGACGAAGAAGCCGTTGTTCAGGATGTTGCGGTGGCTCAGGGTGGCGCCCTTGGGGTAGCCGGTGGTGCCGCTCGTGTACTGGATGTTGATCGGGTCGCCGGGCTCGAGCGTGGCCATCCGCTCCGCCACGGCCTCCTTGGGCAGCCCCTCGCCCTCGGCCAGCAACGCCTCCCAGTCGGCCGTGCCGATGTAGACGACGCGCTCGAGGTCGGGGTTGCGGTCCTCGGTCTCCTCGACCATCGCCGCGGTAGTCGCTGGTCTTGAACGACTCGGCGCTGATCAGCATCCGCAGGCCCGACTGGTTGACCGCGTAGGAGAACTCGTGGGTGCGGTACGACGGGTTGACGTTGACCAGGATCGCGCCGACCTTGGCGCTGGCGTACTGCGCGATCGTCCACTCGGCGCAGTTGGGTGACCAGACCCCGACCCGGTCGCCCTTCGCGATGCCGGCGCCCATCAGGCCGCGCGCGAGGGCGTTCACGTCGCGGTCGAGCTCGGCGTAGGTCCATCGTCGTCCGCTGGCGAACTCGACGAGTGCCTCGTTGTCGCCGTACGACGCGACGGTGCGCTCGAAGTTGGCCCCGATGGTCTCCTCGATCAGTGGCGGATCGGTCTCACCCTTGGCGTAGGACTCCATGTCCGCACACTAGTCAGCCCATGCCTCCGTCAACAGGGAGCACTGCGCCGGTCACGAACTTCGCCTCCGGCGAGGACAGGTAGCGGATCGCCGCGGCGATCTCGGCCGGCGCGATCGTGCCGGACAGCATCATCATCAGCCGGTCGGCGACGCGGGTGTCGAGGTCGTCGGTGAGCTTCTCGAAGACCTCGGAGACGATCGGGGTGTCGACGGTCCCGGGGCAGATCGCGTTCACCCGGATGCCGTCGGGCGAGAGCTCCAGGGCGAGCGCGCGGGTGAGCATGGTGAGCCCGCCCTTGGCCGCGGAGTACGCCGTCGTGTACGGCTGCGGCACCCGCCCGGCCACCGACGAGACGTTCACGATGTTGCCCTTGGCCGCCCGGATGAACGGCATCGCCGCCTGCATCACCATGAACGGCCCCTTGAGGTCGATGGCGTGCACCCGGTCCCACTCGGCGTCGGTGATCGTCTCGAACCGGCCGAACTGCACGACCCCGGCGACGTTGGCGAGCACGTCGATGCGACCCCCGCCCGAGCACGCCGCGATCGCGGCCTCGACGGACGCGCGGTCGCCGACGTTGCACTCGACGTAGGTCACGCCGTCGGGGACGGTCGGGTTGATGTCGAGGCCGAAGACGGTCTCCCCCATCTCGGCGAACATGGCGGCGGTGGCGTGACCGATGCCGGAGGCGGCTCCGGTCACGACGACGACTCGTGGTTCCTGGCTCATGGCTGGACGCTACCAGCGAACTAGAACACGTTCTAGATGCGATCAGATCACCGGGCGGTGCGGAAGACCTGCAGCTGGACGCCGTTGGTGTAGCTCCTGGTCTCGGCGAGCTCGAGCTTCTGCTTGTCCTCCGCGTCGGTCGGGAACAGCCGCTTGCCGCTGCCCAGGATCACCGGGAAGACCATCAGGTTCCACTGGTCGACCAGGCCCGCCCGGTGCAGGCCCTGGACGAGCGAGGCGCTGCCGGCCACCTGGATCGCGCCGCCCTCGCCGTCGCGGAGCGCGGCCACGTCGTCCAGGCCGAGGACGGTGGTGTTGTTCCACTCCGGGTCCTTCAGCGTGGAGGACACGACGTACTTGGGCATCGAGTTGAACTTGTCGGCGAAGTCGCCGTCCCGCTCGGGCCAGGCCGCGGCGAAGCCCTCGTAGGTGCGGCGACCGAGCAGCAGCCCCTCGACCTCGCTGAGCTCCTCGGCCTTGAAGGCGTACATCAGCGGGTCCGGCTCGATGTCGAACGTCCAGCCGGTGTGCTTGTAGCCCTCCTCCCCGCCCGGGGCCTCGACGACGCCGTCGAGGGAGATGAACTCGGTGACGATGATCTTGCGCATGGCGGTCAGCCTTTCGTGTCGTGTGAGCCGCTGTCACCCCCTCCACGAACGGGTGCGGCCGGATACGACAGCCCGCGAAGAAAAGTTTCCGGCCCGCGGCAACCCTTCCGGCCGCGTCCCGCGCGTCGATCATGGTGAGGACCACCGACGAGGGGAGGCGGCATGCACGACGAGTTCGAGCGTTCGTCGAGGCGTCGGGACGCCGGCTGCTGACCACCGCAGGCCTGCTCACCCGTGAGCGGCAGCTGGCCGAGGACCTGCTGCAGGTCACCCTGCTCAAGACCTGGAGCGCCTGGCCGCGCATCACCTCCAGCCCCGAGGCCTACGCCCGCCGCACGATGGTGAACACCTACGTGAGCTGGTGGCGGCGTCGGTGGAACAGCGAGGAGCCCAGCGAGGAGCTCCCGGAGACGCCGACCGAGCATCCCGATGCGGAACGGAACCTCGACCTGCGGTCCGCGCTCGCACGCCTACCTCGACGCCAGCGGGCCGTGATCGTGCTGCGCTTCTACGAGGACCTCACCGAGGCCGCGGTGGCCGAGCTGATGGGTGTCTCCGTCGGCACGGTGAAGAGCCAGACCAGCAAGGCGCTCAGCCGGCTCGGGATCGACCCGGCCCTGGGCGCGGAGACGATGGAGGTGTCCCGATGAGGATCGATGACCTCACCCGCGAGCTCCGGGCCGAGGCCGAGGAGACCCGGACGTGGCCGATGCCCGCAGCACCCTCGCCCGCCCGCACCCGGCACCGCCGGCGCGACTCCGTGCTCGTGCTGGTCAGCGTCGTCGCTGTGGCAGCCATCGTCGTCGTGCTCCCGCGGCTGATCGATCGGGACACCACCGCCAGCCCCGGTGCCACAGCCCAGCCCTCGGCGGCCTCGAGTCCCACCGACATCCCTCCGTGGCACGAGTGGACCGCCGTACGCTGCCCGTCACGCACGCACCAGACGTGTGCGGTGCCCTGGATCATCCAGGTGTACGCCGCGAAGTACTCCTCCGGCACGGGGGCACGCCAGCCCGTCTTCGAGGGGACGGCCACCAGCCTGGAGCTGAAGGTCCGCCTCCACGGCCCACCCCGTGGACGACTCGTGCTGGTGGGCGCCATCCACCCAGGTCCGCGCTCGCGGCTGATGGCGCGGATCGGTGACGCGGAGCCGGTCCGGGTGGAGGACCACCTCGCCCTCCTCTGGCTGCCGCGCTCCCGCGGACCCATCGACGTGTGGGTGACCGAGGCGGGCGAACCGGCCGCCAAGGAGACGCTCGTCATCGAGGAGTACCGACCCGTCGAGAACACCGGGGGGTGACACTGGGGGTGTGGACGGGTACGGCGCGACGCGAGCGCTCGCCGCGGTGGGAGCCTCGGTGGTGGCGGTGCTTGCCACCCTGACCCTCCCCCACGTCCTCTCCGCGCAAGGTCCCGGCGGGCCCACCGTGCCGCAGCGCCCGACGCCCACGCGCACACCCGATGCCCCCGGCACGCGGACCTGGCAACAGGTGAAGTGCGCCCCGCACGTCGAGGACGGCTGCGCCGCGCCGGACTCGATCGACCACGCCGGCCTGCTGCTCCAGAGCATCGGCGGACGACGGCTGATCTGGCGCGACGGCCCGGGCGCCCAGGCGGCACTCGAGATGAACGTCCCGCGTTCGAAGGGTTTCCGGTGGGTGCTCGCCGGAGGCAGGTACACCGGTGGCGCGGCGCACCTCGTGGTGGTGATCGGACATGGACCGCCCCTGTCCATCCCGCCCGACCGGCTGAGCCTGTTCGCGCTGCACGGTCACGCCCCGGTCACCGTCAGGGTCACCGACTTCGGCAAGCCGTTCGACGGGGAGGTGCTGCGCATCGAGGAGTACGTCGTGCGCTAGCTCGACGGAACCACCCGGTCGAAGTAGGCCGCGATGTCCTCGTCGCTCCACTGCCGCGACTCGCGCAGGCCGTCGGCGAGCATCGCGAGGTACGCCGGGGACGGCTCGTTGTGCTCGACGTGGTCGAGGCCGTGCGGCGCGGTGAAGGTCAGCATCGGCACCCCTTCGAGCCGGCCCACCTCCACCAGCGTCTCGTAGTGCCCGGGTCCGACGTGGTGGCGTCCGCCGTCGATGCCGTCGACGACCACCTCGACGAGGGGGTCGCCCGGCTGGGGGACGCGGTACATCTCCTGGGCCGCGATGTCGGCGAACTGGTGCGCGGTGATCAGGTAGGCGCGCCCAGCGGTGGGACCACCCTCGGCGTCGTGGTCGTAGAAGGCCACGCCCCCGTGCCACTGGCGCGAGTCACCGGCGAAGTACAACGCGCCGGGCAGGTCGACGGGAACGCTGCGCCGCGGCGGCGTGGGGTCGTGCGCACCCGGGTTCGCGGCGCTGCCACCGGGTGGGACGCCACCCTCCAGGTACGCCGAGAGTCGCGTCCCGCGACATGTTCGAGCCGTAGCTGACGTACCAGACGTCGCCCTCACGGGGCAGTGGCTGCGCGGGCGGCTCGTCGCTGTCCTCGGTCGGCATCAGGCGGAGGTTACTAGCCGAGGTTGTCGATTCGGCGGGCCGTCGTACGTCATCTCATCGAGGGCCTCCACCCGGGGACCCACGACCAAGGAGGAACCATGGGCCACCCCATCGTGCACGCAGAGATCCGTTCGGCCGACCCGGACGCCACCCGCAGCTTCTTCGGCGAGCTGTTCGGCTGGACCTACCCGACCGAGGGTGCCTTCCCGGGCTACACCTTCGTCGACACCGGCGTCCCGGACGCCCTGTACACCGCGATCAGCCCGCTCCAGGGCGACGAGGACCTGGTCACGTTCTTCGTCGGCGTCGAGGACATCGAGACCTCGATGAAGGAGGCCGCCCGACTCGGCGGCCGCGTGGTCCAGGAGCCGATGACGGTTCCCGGCGTCTCCTTCGGGCTGATCGCCGACCCGCAGGGCCACGTCGTGGGGCTGGCCCAGCAGCTCTGAGACCTCAGGCCGGCTGCTTCTCGGCCTCGGCCGACGAGCTCCTCGGCCTCCTCGGTGGACTGCGCCGCCGGCGCGGAACCCCACATGTGTCGGCCGTTCGGCTCCGTGATCGCCCAGACCGAGGCGCAGCCGATCAGGCCGGCGATGATCAGGTAGTACGCCGGCCAGTTGAGGTCACCCGTCGCACTCACCAGGGCACCCACCACGACCGAGGTGGTGCCGGCGAACGCCGAGACGCTGACGTTGAAGCTCACCGACAGCCCGGCACCGCGCACGTCGGTCGGGAACAGCGACGGCAGCGTCGAGGGCATCGTCGCGCTGAAGCAGATCAGCATCAGGCCCATCAGCAGCAGCCCGAGGAAGATCGAGAACCCGGTCTGGTGGCGGATCAGCAGGATCATCGGGAACGCCAGCACCACCAGGCCGACCGACCCGACCCAGGCGATCGGCTTGCGGCCGACGCGGTCCGAGAGCAGGCCCAGCAGCGGGATCAGCACCAGCGCGACCGCCATCACCACGATCTGGAGGTACTGCGAGGTCGTCGACGACACCGAGGACCCGCCCTGCATCTTCGGCATGGTGTCGGTGACGTAGGTCGGCATGTAGGAGGTGAGCATGTAGTTGGTGACGTTCCAGGCCAGCACGAGTCCCATGCAGACCAGCAGGAACGGCCAGAGCTTCCACAGCTTCTTCATCTCACCGGCGGCGCGGTTCTCCTTCTCGCGCTCCTGGGCCTCGGCCTCGAGCGCGGTGAAGGCCGGGGTGTCCGCCAGCCGGGTGCGCAGGTAGACCCCCACGATGCCCAGCGGCAGCGCCACGAAGAACGGCAGTCGCCAGCCCCAGGACAGCAGCTGGTCGTCGCTGAGCTGCGCGTCGGCGACGGTCACGATGATCGCGCCGAGGATGTAGCCGGTGAAGGTGCCGAACTCCAGCCAGCTGCCGAGGAAGCCGCGCTTGCGGTCCGGGGCGTACTCGGCGATGAACGTCATGGCGTTGCCGTACTCGCCGCCGGTCGAGAAGCCCTGCACCAGCCGGGCGACCAGCAGCAGGAGCGGGGCGAGCAGCCCGATCTTGTCGGGGCTCGGGATGAGGCCGATCGCGAACGTGCCGGCGGCCATCATCAGCATCGTGGTGGCCAGCACCCGGTTGCGGCCGATGCGGTCCGCGAGCGGCCCGAAGAACATGCCGCCGAAGGGACGCACCAGGAACGCGACCGCGAACAGCCCGAACGTGGCGATCGTGCCGGCCGTGTCGCCGAGGTCGCTGAAGAAGACCTCCTTGATGGTCGGCTCGAAGTAGGCGTAGACGCCGAAGTCGTACCACTCGGTGAGGTTGCCGATCGAGGCTGCGCCGATCGCCCTCCGGATCACCGAGGGTTCGGTGACCATCACGTCCTCGGCGGTCCAGGTCCTGGCTGGGTTCCTGCGGTGTCAACACGGCCACGCGGGGTGGTCCTCCTCGAGATGGTGGATCAGGACAACTTCACGACCCTGTGTGTTCTCGACGCCGGAGTCAAACTCGCGCCGCGACATCTGAGACCAGCGCCTGCGTAGAATTGGCCGGATGTCCACGTCGGCCCCACGCACGCTCGCCGACCAGCTGCGCGGCTGGTCGGAGCAGCAGCTGTCCGCGCTGCTCGACGCGCGCCCCGACCTGGCCGCACCCGCACCCCACGACTCCTCGCAGCTCGCGGCCCGGGTGGTGGTGAAGGCGTCCGTCCTGCGTGCGCTCGACGCCCTGGACACCCTCGAGCTCACGGTGCTCCAGGCGATCGTGCAGGACACCGACCCGGCCGCACTCGGGGTGGGTGCCGAGGCGGTCGAGCAGGCGCTCGGGCGGTTGCGCACGCTGGCGCTCGTCTGGGGCTCGCCCGACCGGCCGGTCCTCGTCGTCCGCGAGGTGCTCCGACTGCCGGACGGCCCACCGGCCGAGGAGGTCCCCGGCCTGCTGGAGCGCCTCGAGCCTCCGGCGCGCACGATCCTCGACCACCTCGCCGAGACGCGGGCCGACGGCCGCTGGAGCGGAGCCGCGGGGCCGACCGCCGACCTGGTCGCCCTCGGACTGCTCGTGCACGTGGACGAGCGGCACGTGCGGCTGCCCTGGTCGGTGCGCCTCGAGCTGGACGCAGCGGCAGGTCGACGGGTGGACACGCCTCCCGAGCCGGCCACCTCCGAACGGGCGCAGGCGCTGGTCGACCGGGCCGCGGCCGGCGCCGCGTTCGAGCTCGTACGACGCACCGAGCTGCTCCTCGACCGATGGGGCACCCATCCCCCGGCCGCGCTGAAGGCGGGCGGTCTCGGCGTACGCGAGCTGCGTACGACGGCCGCGCTGCTGCACGTCGAGCCGGACGTGGCCGCCCTGGTCATCGAGACCGCCGCTGCGGCCGGGCTCCTCGACCAGGGCATGACCGACGACGTGGACGCGGCCTGGCTCCCCACCGACGCCTACGACGCCTGGCTGGTCGCGTCGCCGGCCCACCGCTGGCTCACCCTCGCGCGGGCCTGGCTGGCCAGCCCCCGACTCGTCTCCGCCGTCGGCGGCCGCATCGGCGACAAGCCCGTCAACGCGCTCTCGCCCGACCTCCCCCGCAGCTGGCTGGTCGCGCTCCGCCACGACGTGCTGGCCGAGCTCTCCGACCTGCCGGCCGACCGCGCGCTCGCGGTCGGCACCGGCGTCGCGTCCCTGACCCAGCGGCTGCGCTGGCGCCGGCCGCGCCGCCCGCTGGCCCGGCTCGACCAGGTGGGGCCGTTGCTGGCCGAGGCGGCCCTGCTCGGGATCGCCGGGCTGGACGCGATGTCGACGTTCGGACGACTGCTCGTCACCGGCGAGGACCCCACCGACGCGCTGGAGCGGCTGCTGCCCGCGCCGGTCGACCACATCCTGCTGCAGGCCGACCTCACCGCGATCGCCCCCGGACCGCTGGAGCAGGAGCTGGCCCGCAAGCTGTCGCTGGTCGCGGACGTCGAGTCGCGCGGCGGCGCCACCGTCTACCGGTTCGCCGCGTCCTCGGTGCGACGGGCGTTCGACGCCGGGTGGTCCGCCGCCGAGGTGCACGACTTCGTCGCCTCGACCTCGCGGACGCCGGTGCCACAGTCGCTCAGCTACCTCGTCGACGACGTGTCCCGCCGGTTCGGGACCCTGCGTGCCGGTCACGCCGAGTCGTTCCTGCGCAGCGACGACGAGACCGCGCTGACCGAGCTCGTGCACGCGCCCGGCGCCGAGTCGCTGCGGCTGCGCCGGATCGCGCCGACCGTGGTGGTCTCCGACGTACCGCTCGGCACCCTGCTCCCGCGCATCCGCGAGCTCGGCCTGGCGCCGGTCGTCGAGGCGGTCGACGGCACCGTGCGGGTGGCCCGGCCCGACGTGTTCCGGGCACGGTCCACGCGTCGTACGCCGGCCGGAGCGGGTGCCCGCACCGCCGCCCGCACCGCGGCGGTCGTCTCCGCGATCCGGGTCGGCGACCGGTCGACCGCGGGCCGGCCGACCCGCGGCGCCAGCGCGTCCACGCCCACCGACGTGATCGCGATGCTGCGCCAGGCCGCCGAGGCCCGCGAGCAGCTGGTCATCGGCTACGTCGGCAACGACGGCACCGTCGCCGAGCGGATGGTCACCCCCGAACGCGTGGAGGGCGGCACCGTCACCGGCGTACGACGAGCGCAGCGACTCCCAACGCTCGTTCGCGCTCCACCGGATCACCGCCGTCAGCCGACCGGGCTAGCGTGGCGCTGATGCGCACGATCGGACTGCTCGGCGGGATGAGCTGGGAGTCCACGGCCATCTACTACCGGCTGGCCAACGAGCTCGTCCGCGAGCGCCTCGGCGGGCTGCACTCCGCCCGCCTGCTGATGCTCTCGGTCGACTTCGCCCCCATCGAGGAGATGCAGGTCGACGGCCGGTGGGACGAGGCCGGCGAGCTGCTGGCCGCCGAGGCGCGCCGGCTCGAGGCCGGCGGCGCGGACCTGCTGGTGCTCTGCACCAACACCATGCACAAGGTGGCCGACACCGTCCAGGAGGCCGTCTCGATCCCGCTGCTGCACCTCGGCGACGCGACGGCCGACGCCGTCCGCGAGGCCGGGCTCACCACCGTCGGGCTGCTGGCGACCGGGTTCACCATGTCGCAGGACTTCTACCGCGACCGGCTGGAGTCCCACGGCCTGACGGTGCTGGTGCCGTCCGCCGAGGACCAGGCGATGGTGCACCGGGTCATCTACGACGAGCTCTGCCTCGGTGTCGTCCGCGACGAGTCGCGCGCGGCGTACGTCGAGGTCGTCGACCGGCTCGTCGCGCAGGGAGCCGAGGGCGTCATCCTCGGGTGCACCGAGATCGAGATGCTGATCGGTCCGGACGACCTCGACGTCCCCTCGTTCCCGACCACCCGGATCCACGTCGAGGCGGCCCTGGACGCTGCGCTGGGATGAAAGTTCCCAAAGCGGGCGGCAGCCGTAGCCTGAGCCCATGGGGTTCGGGGACTGGGAGGACGTGCAGGCCGCGCTGCTGCTCGCTCTCGGTCTGCTCGCGGAGGGCGAGTTCCTGATCCTGGGCGAGCCCACGGCCGACCCGCTGCCGAAGCGCGGGCTCTTCGGCCGGCGTGCCAAGCCGGCGGCCACGCGCTACGTCCAGGTGCTGCGCATCGAGGACCTCTACACCGCCGAGTGCGTCGGGGCCACGTCGCTGGGCGGCACCTGGGAGATGAGCCAGGGCTCGATCGATCGGCTGCTCTCGCTGGGCTGGCGCAGCCCCGAGGAGACCACGCGCGAGTTCGACACCGTCGTCCCCAACTTCGACATGTACGTCGCCCTCACCGCGGCCCCCACGCTCTGCGAGCTGCTCGTCGCCAGCCTGCGTCATCTCGGCGCTCGCCCGGAGGACCTCACCCTTCAGACGTCCCAGTACGACCGACCAGGTCCGTAGGGTTGGTCCGTTATGAATGACGGCCCCCTCATCGTCCAGTCGGACAAGACCCTCCTGCTCGAGGTCGACCACGAGCAGGCCGACGCCTGCCGCAAGGCGATCGCGCCCTTCGCCGAGCTCGAGCGCAGCCCCGAGCACATCCACACCTACCGGCTGACCCCGCTCGGGCTGTGGAACGCGCGCGCCGCCGGCCACGACGCCGAGCAGGTCGTCAACGTGCTGCTCACCTTCAGCCGCTACGCCGTGCCGCACGCACTGCTGGTCGACGTGGCCGAGACGATGGCGCGCTACGGGCGGCTGCGGCTCGACAAGCACCCCACCCACGGGCTCGTGCTCGCGAGCAACGACCGCGCCGTGTTCGAGGAGGTGGCCCGCAGCAAGAAGGTCGCCGGCATGCTCGGCGAGCGCCTCGACGACCAGCCCGAGGCCGAGGGCGGCGCGGTCGCCGTGCACCCCAGCCAGCGCGGCAACCTCAAGCAGGCGTTGCTCAAGCTCGGCTGGCCGGCGGAGGACTTCGCGGGCTACGTCGACGGCGAGGCCCACGCGATCAAGCTCGACGAGACCGAGTGGACCCTGCGCGCCTACCAGCAGGAGGCGGCCGACTCGTTCTGGCACGGCGGGTCCGGGGTCGTCGTACTCCCCTGTGGCGCGGGCAAGACCCTGGTCGGCGCGGCCGCGATGGCCCGCGCCCAGGCGACGACGCTGATCCTGGTCACCAACACCGTGAGCGCACGGCAGTGGAAGTCCGAGCTCGTACGACGCACCAGCCTGACCGAGGAGGAGATCGGGGAGTACAGCGGCGCCCGGAAGGAGATCCGGCCCGTCACGATCGCGACGTACCAGGTGCTCACCATGCGCCGGAAGGGCGTCTACCCCCACCTCGAGCTGCTCGACGCGCGCGACTGGGGCCTGATCGTCTACGACGAGGTGCACCTGCTGCCCGCCCCGATCTTCCGGATGACCGCCGACCTGCAGGCGCGCCGCCGGATCGGCCTGACCGCCACCCTGGTGCGCGAGGACGGCCGCGAGGGCGACGTGTTCAGCCTGATCGGCCCGAAGCGCTACGACGCGCCCTGGAAGGACATCGAGAGCCAGGGCTGGATCGCGCCCGCCGACTGCGTCGAGGTGCGGGTCACCCTGCCCGAGGGCGAGCGGCTGGCCTACGCGACCGCCGACCCCGACGAGCGCTACCGGCTCGCCGCCTGCACCCACGCCAAGACGCTCGTCGCCGAGCAGCTGGTCAAGCAGCACGCGGGCGAGCCGACGCTGGTGATCGGCCAGTACCTCGACCAGCTCGACGAGCTCGCCGAGCACCTCGACGCGCCCGTCATCAAGGGCGACACCACCGTCAAGGAGCGCGAGCGGCTCTACGAGGCGTTCCGCACCGGCGAGCTGGACCTGCTCGTGGTCTCCAAGGTCGCCAACTTCTCCGTCGACCTCCCGGGTGCGGCGGTGGCGATCCAGGTCTCGGGGAGCTTCGGCTCCCGCCAGGAGGAGGCGCAGCGCCTCGGCCGGCTGCTGCGGCCCAAGGAGAAGGGGCCCGACGGCACCCAGAAGCCCGCGCGGTTCTACGCGATCGTCAGCCGCGACACCGTCGACGCCGACTTCGCCCAGAACCGGCAGCGCTTCCTCGCCGAGCAGGGCTACGCCTATCGCATCGTGGATGCGGCCGATCTGTGACCGGGACCCCCTCGTAGGCTTGCTCGGTGACCAAGCACGAAGTCCTTCTCCTCGAGAACATCCACCCCGCGGCGACGGAGGTCTTCGAGCGCAACGGCTTCGTCGTACACACCCTGTCCAGCTCGCTGGGTGAGGACGACCTGATCGAGGCCCTCCAGGGCAAGACCATGGTCGGCATCCGCTCGAACACCAAGGTGACCGAGCGCGTCCTCGACCAGTCCCCCGACCTGCTGGCCGTCGGCGCGTTCTGCATCGGCACCAACCAGATCGACCTGGCAGCCGCGGCACAGCGCGGCATCGCGGCCTTCAACGCGCCGTACTCCAACACCCGCAGCGTGGTGGAGCTGGTCATCGGCGAGATCATCGCGCTGGCGCGACGGCTGCCGGAGAAGACCCAGCGGATGCACGACGGCATCTGGGACAAGTCGGCGCAGGGCAGCCACGAGGTGCGTGGCCGCACGCTGGGCATCGTCGGCTACGGCAACATCGGCACCCAGCTCTCCAACCTCGCGGAGGCGCTCGGCTTCCGGGTGATCTTCTTCGACACCGCCGACCGGCTCGCCCACGGCAACGCCCGCCGGGTGGGCACGCTCGACGAGCTGCTCGAGAAGGCCGACGTGGTCTCGCTGCACGTCGACGGCCGTCCCGGCAACGCGGGCCTGTTCGGCGCCGAGCAGTTCGCGAAGATGAAGCCGCGCTCGATGTTCATCAACGCCTCGCGCGGCATGGTCGTCGACGACATCGCGCTGCGCGAGAACATCCTCTCCGGCCACATCGCCGGCGCCGCGCTCGACGTGTTCCCGGTCGAGCCGAAGGCGCAGGGCGACGAGTTCGAGTCCGCGCTGCGCGGCCTGCCCAACGTGATCCTCACGCCGCACGTCGGCGGCTCGACGCAGGAGGCGCAGGAGGAGATCGGCTACTTCGTCTCCGGCAAGCTCTCGTCGTTCGCCCACGGTGGCAGTACGGCGCTGTCGGTGAACCTGCCCGAGGTCGCCGCCCCCCGCCTCGAGAGCGGGTTCCGGGTCGCGCTGCTGCACCACAACATCCCGGGCGTGCTCGCCTCGGTGAACCAGGTGTTCGCCGACCAGCAGGCCAACGTCACCGCGCAGTACCTCGCGACCCGCGGCGAGCAGGGACTCGTGGTCACCGACGTGGACGCCGAGCTGCCGGAGAGCGTGCTCGACGGCCTGCGGTCGGGCGACTCCACGATCTGGCTGCGGACCTACGTCGCCTGAGCCCCGTCAGCGGTGGCGCTGCGCGCTGAGCAGCGCCTGGCGCAGCAGCGGTGAGAGCCGGTCCTGGCCGGAGGGGGTCGTCGTACGTCCCCAGACGCCGTTGGGCGAGGGCGGCAGCAGCCGCGGGCAGCGCCGGTCGGCGCGGTTGCCCGGGAGCCGGGTCGGCACCAGGCCGGTGCGCAGGTAGCTGCTGACGGTGTTGTCCACGCACGGCACGCCGGACAGCGAGCTCGCGTGGGTGGTCCCGTTGACGCCGGCGACCAGCGAGGCGGTCGGGAACAGGCGGCGCACGGCCAGCGCGCCGGAGTACGGCGTGGCCGCGTCGCGGGTCTCGCTGATCAGCAGGATCTTCGAGCTCGACCGAGCTGCCGCGTCACGCCGAGGCGACGGTGCGCCGGCGTCTTCCAGGCCAGGCACGGCGCGTTGTACCAGGTGTTGCCCCAGGTCAGGAACGGCGCGCGCCGGTGCACCGCCCAGCTCGACGCGCGGGTGCGGGCCCAGTTGGGCCAGGGGGCGTCGGAGCACTGCACCGCGTTGTACATCGCGAAGCTGTTGTCGTCGCCCATGTTGGCGTCGCGGTAGAGCGCGGCGAGCGTGCCGCCGCGGTGCTTGCGCACGAGTGCCGAGTAGGCCAGCCCGAGGTCGACCCAGTTGTAGACGTAGTAGCCGGCGTCCAGCATCGCGTCGGCGAGCTCGTCGGGGCCGAGGCGGCCGTTGGCGGCGGGCTTGCGGTCGAGGCGCTTCAGCTCCTTGTAGTAGCCCGCCTTGATGGCCCGCCAGCGCTTGCCGAGGTGGAAGGCGCCGGGGTGGCGGGCGACGTACTGCCAGAACACGTTCATGTTCCGGTCGAAGGCGCGGTCCTGGTCGAGGTTGGCGGCGTACCAGACGCGGCTCGGGTTCACCACGCCGTCGAGGACGAAGCGACCGACCCGGCTGGGGTAGCGGGTCGCGTAGACCTCACCGAGGTAGGTGCCGTAGGAGAAGCCGTAGTAGCTGATCTTGTCGACCCCGAGCGCCTGCCGGATCAGGTCCATGTCGCGCACGGTGTCCAGCGTGGTCAGGTGCGGCAGCAGGGCGCGCTTGGCGGCGGTGTTGGCGCACGCGGCGGCGTACGCGCGGCTGCGGGCCAGCCAGGAGCGGGTGATCGCGGCCGACTTCGGCACGTAGCTGGGCCGGTTCCAGGTGAAGAAGCGCCGCGAGCAGTGCAGCGACGGCGAGCTCGCGCCGACGCCGCGCGGGTCGAAGCCGATCCAGTCGTACGTCGACCCCACGTCGCCCGGCACGTAGTCGCTCAGCGAGGGCATCGACAGGCCGGAGCCGCCGGGGCCACCGGGGTTGACCAGCAACGCGCCGTTGTACGTCGCACGAGGTGTGCTCGCGCCGGGTGAGGGCGAGCCGGATGCGTGGGTCCGGTCGGGTTGTCGTGGTCGCGCGGCACCGCCAGGCTGCCGCACTCCAGGCCCAGGTAGTCGAGCTCGGGGTCCGAGCAGGCGTGCCAGCTGATGGTCCCGACGGCGGCCGCGGCGGGCGCCTGCGTGGCCGCCGGGACGCTGACCAGCCCCAGGACGACGAGTACCGCAGAGGCGATCGCAGGCAGGCGAAGCACGTGGGCACCTTTCGGGAGCGTGGTGAGCAGGACCGACGCCCGTGCAGCATCCCTCCCCGGACGGTCGCTGTCCAGTTCGGGGTCAGTCGGTGGGGATCCCCAGCGCCCGGGACAGCGCGTCGTCGAGCAGCATCCGCCAGGACCGCACGTGGTCGACGTCCACCGAGGCCCGGGTCCAGGAGCCGCTGCTGCGGGCGGAGGACCCGATCGCGAACCGGCGTACGCCTGCCCGGACCAGCCACGGCACCAGGTCGGGCGTCAGCCCTCCCCCGGCCAGCACCAGCTCGGCCACCCGCGGGTCGCTTCGTCGTACGCGCGATCAGCTCGTCGGCGCCGTGGGCCAGCCCGCGCGTCGAGCCGGCCGAGATCACCGACTCGAGCCCGGGCAGCCCGCGTACGTCGCGCCAGGCGTGCTCGGGGTCGAGGGCCTCGTCGAAGCCGTGGAACAGCCAGGGCACCCCACCCAGCTCGGTGCACATCTCGGTGCACGACTCGCGGTCGATCTCCAGGTCGCGGTCGAGGAAGCCGAAGGCCAGGCCGCGGGCGCCGAGCTCGAGGAAGGTGGCGCCGAGGTCGACGAGGCGCCGGAAGTTGAGGTCGGGAGCGCGCAGCACGACGTACACCGGCAGGTCGGTCTCGCGTACGACGGCCGAGACCGTGGCCGGGTCCGGGGAGAGGTACCCCTCCTCCGGCTCGACACCCAGCAGCAGCCGGTCCGCGCCGCCCGTGGTGGCCGCCTCGGCGTCACGGGCGTGCAGCACCACGACGTCGAGGTGGGCGCTCTCGGAGCCCATCGTTGGGGGCGGGGTCACAATGGTCATCGTGACATCCCAGGACGTGGTGATGAGGGCACGCGCCCTGGTGTTGCACGACCTCGAGACCACCGGCTGCGCCGACCCCGCGACGGTCTCGGCCCTGGAGAAGGCCCTCGCCGACCGCGGCTGGTGGGTGGACCAGTGGGCCGAGGGCCGCGACTTCGTGGTCGGGCTGGTCGCCCAGGACGTGCAGGACGCCCTCCTGGAGACCAACGGCCGCTGGCCGCTGTGCCGGGCGTGCGACCACCTGGAGCCGCACGCGCTCTACGTCCACCCCGACCTCGGCGGCCCCGACCCCACCTGGTGCTGCGAGCACGCCGGCATCGAGGTCGCGCCGGTGGGTGGGCTGTACTAGCGCAGGTGCTCGGGCCGCAGCACCGGCACCCAGAGGGTGTAGCGGTCGGCGCGGTAGACGCTGCGGGTGACCTCGACGACGTTCTCGCGGCAGAAGGCGCGCCGGGAGATGTGCAGCACCGGGGAGCCGGGCTCGAGCTCGAGCAGCTCGGCCTCCTCCTCGGTGGCGATGCCGGCGAGCACGGAGTCCTCGCCCCAGGTCGGCATCAGGTCGCGCATCGCGAACCAGAAGTAGAGGCTGGTCGGCAGCGCCTCGTCGAGGAAGTTCGGGAACAGCTCGAGGGAGAGGTAGACGTGCTGGATGGCCATCGGCACGCCGTCGGCGAGGCGCAGCCGCTGCCAGTGCGCGATCGCGGTGCCCTCCTCGACCTCCAGGGCCCGCGCCACGCCCGGTCCGGCGCTCTCGCGCCGGGCGAGCAGGGTCTTGGACTCCGGACGCTTGCCGCGCCGCTCCATCTCCTCGGTGTACGCCGAGAGCCGCATCTGCATGTCGATCAGCGGCTTGGTCACGAACGTGCCGCGACCGGCCACCCGCTCGAGCAGACCCTGGGCGACCAGGGCGTCGATCGCGTGCCGCACGGTCATCCGGGCGACCCCGAACTGCTCGGCGAGATCGCGCTCGGAAGGGGCCGGAGTTCCGGGTTCGGCGTTGACGATGACGGAACGGACGTACTCCCGGACGAGGACGTGCTTGCGGCCCCGTCGGCCTCCACCTCGCGGTGAGTGGTCGTCCACCCGTGAGCTCCTTCGTCAGGTCGTAGGCAGAAACCTAGCCAACGTAGCCCCCGATCGGGCCTTAAGTTGCGAAGATTTCGAGACTCGTCACTCGGTTCCGATGGCTTTGAGCACGTCGAGACGAGCCGCGCGCCGTGCCGGGAACGACGGCTGCGAGCACTCCCGCGGCGGCCGCCAGGAGCAGGAAGCCGACCGAGCCGGAGCCACGGGATGGACAGGTCGGTCAGGCCGTCGTCCTTCAGCGCGGAGACCACAGGCACGCCGAACAGCACCCCCAGCACCGTGCCGAGCACGCCGCCGAGGGCAGCGACGGCGACCGCCTCCAGCCGGATCATGGTGCGCAGCTGACGGCGGCTGACACCGACGGCCCGGAGCAGGCCGACCTCCCGGGTGCGCTCGATCACCGAGAGGCCCGAGCGTGTTGACCACGCCCAGGATCGCGATGATCACCGAGAGCCCGAGCAGGCCGTAGATCAAGTAGAGGAACTGGTTGATCTGCTTCCTTCTGCTCGGCCGCGAACCCCTCGGGGTCCTTCACCGTCACGGTGGGCAGGTCCTTGACGACTCCGTCGATCTCGTCGCGCACGGTGTTGGTGCTGGCCCCGGGGTCCTTGGTCACCATCACCATCGCGTCCAGCGGCGCCAGCCCGCCCTTCGCCAGGGTGTCGGGGGTGACGACGTAGTCGCCCGGCAGGGCCGGGTTGCTCGGGAACAGCGCGACCACCTTGAGCTTGAGGTCGCGGGCCTGGAACTTCATCGTGACGGTGTCGCCGAGCGCGAAGCCCCTGCGCTTCGCCTCCGACTCGCGCGATCGCGACGGTGCCCGGGGCCGCAGCGCAGCGAAGGAGCCCGCGACCGTGGGGATGGAGAACGGGCGACGTGTCGGGGGCGAGGGGCGAAGGAGCCGGGACGGTGGGGATGGCGAAGGCGATCCCGAAGGCCTGCGGGTCGACGCCGAGGGTCCAGGCACTGCCGCCGCCCTTGAGCTCGGGGTAGGCGCTGCGCAGCTCGGTCACGCCGGAGACGCCGTCGAGGCGGCGTACCTCGTCGGCGACGTCGGTCGAGAACGGCTGCCCGACGACGTTGGAGACGATGAACTGCGAGGTCAGCACCTTGCCGACGGCGGCGTCGGTGCTGGCCGAGGCCGAGGCGCCGAAGATCGACATCATCGACATCAGGGCCAGCCCGATCATCAGGGCACTGGCCGTGGCGCCCGTACGCCGCGGGTTGCGCAGCGCGTTCTGGGTCGCCAGCCGGCCGACCGTGCCGAACAGCCGGGGGAAGACCGCCCCGAACAGGAGCAGCACCGGCTGCCCGAGGAAGGCGCTCATCAGGGAGACGCCGATGAGGACGAGCAGGATCCCGGCGCCGAGGCCGATCAGGCCCGCGTTGCCGTCGCCGGCCAGCCCGAGGCCATCGAGCCCGCGCCCACCAGCACCAGCACCGGTGCCGATCGAGCACGCGCCGCCGCATC
This sequence comes from uncultured Actinomycetota bacterium, assembly GCA_963797505.1. Taxonomy (GTDB): domain Bacteria; phylum Actinomycetota; class Actinomycetes; order Propionibacteriales; family Nocardioidaceae; genus Marmoricola. Next base: position 352,044 of record CAWCQB010000039.1, read on the forward strand.
GACGACTCGGGCAGCGCCACGTCGTCGCGCAGCGCCGCGATCGGCGGCGATCCGGGAGGCCCGCCGGGCCGGGAAGAGCGGCCGCGAACGGCCGTGACACCGACGCCGACGACGTAGGACCACGATCACCGCGGGCCAGGTCATCGGGAAGTCCGCCCGGCTGAGGTCGAGCCCGAACTGCCCGAACAGCCAGCGCAGGCCGAGCGCGAGCAGGTAGCCGAGCCCCAGCCCGACCGTCGACCCCGACGCAGCCCCACGACGATCGCCTCGAGCGAGCACCGACGCGGTTGACCTGCCTGCGCGAGGCGCCCATCGCGCGCAGCAGCGCGAGCTCGCGGCTGCGCTGGGCGACCAGGATCGAGAAGGTGTTGATGATCAGGAAGATCCCGACGAACAGGGCGATCGCCGGCGAAGACCAGCAGGAAGGTCTGCAGGAAGCCGAGGATCTTGTCGAGGCTCGCCTTGTTCTTCTTGACGTAGGCGTCGCCCGTCCGCGCGACCACGCCCTTCGGGCAGCACCTGTCTGCGCGGCCCTGGCGAGCTCGGTCTGGGAGACGCCCGGGGCCGCGTTGAGCGAGACCGTGCCGTAGACGTCGCGGCCGTCGAAGAAGCGCTCCTGCATGAAGCGGCTGTCGAAGACGGTCATGGTCGCGCCGTTGAGGCCACCCGACCCGAACTCGACCAGGCCGGTGAGCTTGGCCTTCATCAACGGGGGTCGACCCGGGGTCGCCAGCTTGACCTCGTCGCCGATCGTCGAAGCCGCCCTTGTCGGCGGTGTCCACGTCGAGGGCGATCTGGTCCGGGCCCGGTCGGGTAGCGCGCCCTTGGCGAGGGTGAGGATCGGCTTGCCGGTGAGCGACTTGGCGTCGGTCGGGTTGATGGCCAGGCCCGGCGGGCCGTTGCCGCCGATGACCTTGCCGTCCTTGCCGATCACGAAGACGGTCTGCAGCGTGTTCTGCGGGTTGGCCGACGCCGACCTCGGGCAGCGCCTCGAGCTCGGTGACGACGCTGGCCGGGAAGGTGCGGTTGTCCTGGCCGGAGTCGAAGTCGTTGGCGCCCTTGAACGCCACCTCCACGTCGGCCGTGCTGCCCTCGATGATGTTGTCGAAGGCGCCGCCCATGGCGTTGGTGAAGATCAGCGTGCCGGCGACGAACGCCACGCCCGAGCACGATCGCGAAGGCGGAGAGCAGCAGGCGCAGCTTGCGGGCGAAGAGGTTGCGCCAGGTCACGCGCCACACGTCAGTCGCCCTCGCCGGGCGGGGCGGGCTCGCGGGCGGCGAGCTCCTGCATCTTGTTCAGGACCTGCTCCCGGTCGGGGCGGCGCAGCTCGTCGACGATGCTGCCGTCGGCCAGGAAGACCACCCGATCGGTGTACGCCGCCGCCACCGGGTCGTGGGTCACCATCACGATGGTCTGGCCGTGGTCGTCGACGCTCGAGCGCAGCAGGGTCAGCACCTCGGCGCCGGACCTGGAGTCGAGGTTGCCGGTGGGCTCGTCGGCGAACACGATGTCGCGGTCGGCTGATCAGCGCCCGGGCCACGGCGACCCGCTGCTGCTGGCCGCCGGAGAGCTGGTTGGGCCGGTGGTCGAGCCGGTCACCGAGGTCGACGGTGTCGATGACGGCGTCGTACCAGGCCGGGCTCGGGCTTGCGGCCGGCGATGGAGAGCGGCAGCAGGATGTTCTCGCCGGCGGTCAGCGTGGGCACCAGGTTGAAGGACTGGAAGACGAAGCCGATCCGCTCGCGGCGCAGGCTGGGTCAGCTTCTTGTCCGAGAGGCTGGCCGATCTCGGTGTCGCCGATGAACACCTGGCCCGGTGGTGGGTACGTCGAGCGCGGCGCAGCAGTGCATCAGCGTCGACTTGCCCGAGCCCGACGGGCCCATCACCGCGGTGAACTCCCCCGCCGCGATGTCGAGGGAGACCCCGTCGAGCGCCCGCACCTCCGCATCGCCCGTGCCGTAGACCTTGGTCAGGTCGACCACCCGCGCCGCCGCCAGGACACCTGTCTCCACCGTCGTCATGGCTCAACGGTGCCAGTCCCGTGGGCAGACCGCACTCGGGAATCCCCCCGAGTCGGCTCGGGGAAGACGCAGAACTCGTTGCCCTCGGGGTCCGCGAGCACCGTCCAGCGCGGCTGGTCCCACAGGTGCGTGGCCCCGTGGGCGAGCAGCTCGCCGACGTCGCCGTACACGTCCCAGTGGATGCGGTTCTTGACCGTCTTGGGCTCCGGGACGGTGTCGAAGACCATCAGCTCGAAGGGCATGCCGGGCACTCCCTCGATCCACCAGTAGCTGCGGCCCTGGTTGAGCGGCTCGACGCCGAAGACGTCGGCCCACCAGCGGGCCAGCTGCTCGCCGTCGACGGCATCGACGCACAGCTCGTAGGTGCGGTACGCCGGCACGTCGTCGCGCACGAACGCGCACAGCTCGCCGCCCTCGGGGTCGAGCAGCACGGTCCAGGGGTCGTCCGGGTTGTCGTAACCGGGCGCCACCGTGGCGCCGAGCGCCAGCACGGTGTCGACGGAGTCGGTGTGCACGTCGATGTGCACGCGGTGCTTGACGGTCTTCTGCTCCGGCACCGGGCAGATCGCGATGCCCATGCCCTCGACCTCCCCGACGACGTTGCCGTCGGCGTACTCGCAGCCGGTCGCCGCCGCCCAGAAGCGGCCCAGCGCCGCGCCGTCCTCCGCCGTGTCGATGCAGAGCTCCTTGAACCTCGTCACACCCCACTCCTCCCGTGCCCGGAACGCGTGTGTCGCCCCGGTAGCCTGACGGCATGTCCCAGCAGACTCCTGACTCAACCCTGCCCCAAAACCAGCGGGCCTGGGGACACGGCCTCGCCACCGTCGCGGAGGACGGCACCGTCCTCGACACCTGGTACCCCGCTCCGCAGCTCGGCGACGCCACCGGCGAGCCGGCTCCCGAGGCGCTGGCCGCGCTGGCCCAGAAGTACCCCGAGCGCCGGGTGCACACCGACGCCGTCACCGTCTCGATCGACCTCTCCGCGCCGCCCGCCGACGCGAGCGACGCCTACCTGCGGCTGCACCTGCTCAGCCACCGGCTGGTCCGGCCCCACGAGGTGAACGTCGACGGCATCTTCGGCGTCCTCGCCAACGTCGTGTGGACCAACCACGGCCCGTGCGCCGTGGCCGGCTTCGAGGAGGTGCGGCTGGCGCTGCGCGCGCTCGGTCCGGTGCAGGTCTTCGGCGTCGACAAGTTCCCCCGGATGACCGACTACGTGCTGCCCACCGGCGTACGCATCGCCGACGCCGACCGGGTGCGCCTCGGCGCGCACCTCGCCGAGGGCACCACGGTGATGCACGAGGGCTTCGTGAACTACAACGCCGGCACGCTCGGCGCCTCGATGGTCGAGGGCCGGATCAGCGCCGGCGTCGTCGTCGGCGACGGCTCCGACATCGGCGGCGGCGCCTCGATCATGGGCACCCTGTCGGGCGGCGGCAAGGAGGTCATCTCCATCGGCGAGCGCTGCCTGCTCGGCGCCAACGCGGGCATCGGCATCTCGCTCGGCAACGACTGCGTCGTCGAGGCCGGGCTGCTACGTCACGGCCGGGACCAAGGTCACCATCAAGGACATCGACTCCAAGCCCAAGGTGGTCAAGGCCGGCGACCTCTCCGGCGCCGACAACGTGCTGTTCCGCCGCAACTCGGTGACCGGCACGATCGAGGCGCAGCCCTGGAACCGCGACGGCGTCAGCCTGAACGCGGCGTTGCACAGCAACTGACGACCCACCCCTTCCCCATGAAATTCCGCTACCTCGTCTTCGTCGTCGTCCTCGTGGTCGTCGCGGGCGTCGGCTTCGCCTTCTGGCGCGGCTCCGGACCCCTGCCCGACCCGGAGGGCTGCTCGGTCACCCTCAACGGCCACCAGGTCGACCTCTCCACCGAGCAGGCGGAGAACGCGACGCTGATCGCGGCCATCGGCATCCGGCGTGGGTTGCCGGCGCGCGCCGTGTCGATCGCCCTGGCGACCGCGATCCAGGAGAGCAAGCTCAGCAACCTCGACCACGGCGACCGCGACTCGCTGGGCCTCTTCCAGCAGCGGCCCTCGATGGGATGGGGTACGGCGAAGCAGGTGCAGGACCCCTACTACGCCACCAACGCCTTCTACGACGCGCTCGTCAAGGTGGCCGACTACGAGACGATGCCGATCACCCAGGCGGCGCAGAAGGTGCAGCGCTCCGCCTTCCCGGACGCCTACGGGGCCCACGAGATCGACGCCCGCTCCCTCGCGTCGGTGCTCACCGGCTACAGCCAGGGCGGCCTGTTCACCTGCGTGGTGCACGACAGCAGCGCCCGCGGCAGCGGCGACAAGGTGATCCGCCAGGTCGAGCGCGCCTTCGGCAACCTCGACATCAAGCGCACCGGCTCGCGCCAGGACGTCGCCCTCACCGTCGACGACAGCGAGGCGGGCCGCCGGCTCGGCTGGTCGGTCTCGCAGTTCGTGCTCGCCCACGGCGTACGCCTCCACCCCCAGCGGGTCGCCTACTCCGGCAAGCAGTGGCACGTCGGCCGCGCCTCCGAGGACGGCTGGAAGTCCGGCGGCGGCGAGGGCGCCACCCGGGTCCGCGTCTCGATGGGCTAGCGGAGGCGCTCCGCGGCGGCGGCGATGCGCTCGTCGGTGGCGGTGAAGGCGACGCGGACGTGTCGGTCGCCGGCGCGGCCGTAGAACGAGCCCGGGGCGACGAGCACACCGCGCTCGGCGAGCCAGGCGACGGTGTCCCAGCAGGGTTCGTCGCGGGTGGCCCAGAGGTAGAGCGAGGCCTCGGAGTGGTCGATCCGGAAGCCGGCCGACTCGAGCGTCGCCCGGAGCGTCGTACGACGGGCCGCGTAGCGGGCGTGCTGCTCCTCGACGTGGGCATCGTCGTCGAGTGCCGCGACCATCGCGCGCTGCTGTGGCCCGGGCATCATCAGGCCGAGGTTCTTGCGTACGGCGAGCAGCTCGCCGACGACGGCCGGGTCACCGGCGACGAACGCGCACCGGTAGCCGGCGAGGTTGGAGCGCTTGGACAGCGAGTGCACCGAGAGGATCCCCTCGAGCGAGCCGCCGTTGATGTCGGGGTGCAGCACCGAGACCGGCTCGGCCTCCCAGGCGCACTCGAGGTAGCACTCGTCGGAGACCAGCAGCGCGCCGCGCTCGCGGCACCAGTCGACCACCTTGCGCAGGTGGTCGGGCGGCAGCACCCGGCCGGTCGGGTTGGACGGCGAGTTCAGCCAGACCAGCGCCGGGTTGCGCGGGCCGACGGAGGTCAGCGAGTCGGTGGCGATCGCCTCGGCACCCACCAGGGCGGCGCCGACCTCGTAGGTCGGGTAGGCCAGCGTCGGGTAGACGATGAGGTCCCCGGCGCCGAGACCCAGCTGGGTGGGCAGCCCGGCGATCAGCTCCTTGGAGCCGATCGTCGGCAGGACACCGTCGAGGCCGAGCCCGGTGACGCCGAACCGGCGGGACAGCCAGTCGATGCAGGCCTGCCGCGTCTCCGGCAGCCCGATGGTGACCGGGTAGCCGGGCGAGTCAGTCGCCTCGCGCAGCGCCTGCTGCACGACCTCGGGGGTCGGGTCGACCGGGGTGCCGATCGAGAGGTCGACGATCCCCCCGGGGTGCGCGCGCGCCTTCTCGGCGTACGGCGTGAGCTGGTCCCAGGGGAAGTCCGGGAGCCGGGTGGAGACGCGCTGATCCACCAGGAAGGGTCAGTCCTGCGGCTGCGGCGGGAGTGCCTCGATCAGCGGGTGGTCCTTGTCGATCTCACCCATCTTGGCCGCGCCGCCGGGCGAGCCGAGGTCGTCGAAGAAGTGCACGTTGGCGTCGTAGTAGTCCTTCCACTCCGCCGGGGTGTCGTCCTCGTAGTAGATGGCCTCGACGGGGCACACCGGTTCGCAGGCACCGCAGTCCACGCACTCGTCGGGGTGGATGTAGAGCATCCGCTTGCCCTCGTAGATGCAGTCGACAGGACACTCGTCGACGCACGCACGGTCCTTCAGGTCGACGCAAGGCTGGGCGATGACGTAGGTCACCTGAATCCTCCTACGGGTTCGGTCCGGTGCGGACTGAGGGCCAGCCTAGTATCCCACCGTGAGCGGCGACGAGGTGCCCGAGGGTCGACACGGGAACCCTCCCCTCCTCGGCCCCCACGTGGTCGGACAGCGCGTCGTCGTACGACGCCTCGTGCGCGGCGAGACCGGTCCCACCGGCGGTCCCGCGATGACCGACGTGCTGGGCGTCTGCGAGTCGTGGGCCGACGGCGTCGTGGTCGTACGACGGGAGCAGGGCGACCTGGTCACGATCGAGACCGCCGACATCGTCTCGGGCAAGCCGGTGCCACCCCGACCCACGCGACACCGCCACCTCGATCCCGGTCGAGGCCGACCGGCTGGCCCTGCCGGGGTGGCAGCCGGTGGAGAGCGAGCCGCTGGGCGAGTGGGTGCTGCGCGCCTCGGGCGGGTTCTCCTCGCGGGGCAACTCGGTGCTCGCGCTCGGCGATCCCGGGCTGCCGCTGCCGGAGGCGGTCGAGCAGGTCGAGCGGCTGGTACCGGACGCGTGGGCTCCAGCCTCGCGCCCACGTCCACCTCGACACCGCCGCGGCGACGGCCTTCGCCGAGGCCGGCTGGGCGAGCTACGACCCGACCCTGCTGATGCTGGCCGGGGTGTCCCGGGTGCTGCGCCGGCTCGGTCGGGACACGGCGATCGAGGTGGAGCACCGCAGCGCAGTCGACGATGCCTGGCTGGTCAGTGACGAACGCGCCGCGCGCTACGGGGACTCGGCGAGGCGGGTCCTCGAGGCCGGCGAGGTCACGCTGGCCACGGTGCGGGCCGACGACGGCACCGTGCTCGCCCGAGGCCGGGGTGCGTTCCACGGCGACTGGGTCGGAGTCTCCTCCCTGTGGACCCGTGCGGACGTGCGTCGTACGGGCCTGGGCAGCGCGGTGCTCCGCTCGCTCCTGGAGTGGGGCTCAGAGCGCGGCGCGACGACGACCTACCTCCAGGTGGTGGTCTCGAACGTCGCCGCCCAGGAGCTTTACGAGGGCCACGGCTACGAGGTGCACCACCGCTACGACTACCTGGTCCTTGATCTCGGCCCGTGATCTAGGCATTGCGCACCTCCGGAAGCCGAACGTGCCGGCGCGCGGCGGCGAGCCACGGCTCGTACGCCGCCGGGTCGTCGAAGGCGGAGTCGACGACGTAGAGCCCGCGCACCGGCACGCTCCCCCCGATCTCGGTGAGCACCGGTCGCAGCGTCAGCTCCGGTGCGAGCGCATGACCCGGTCCGGCGCCGAGCATCAGCGGCACGGCCACGCCGCTGAGCCCGTCGGTGGCGAACCGGTCGAGGAACAGCTTGAGCAGCCCGGTGTAGGTGCCCTTGTACGTCGGCGAGGCGAACACGACCAGGTCGGCGGCTCCCACCTCCTCGACCAGCCCGGCCACGGTCGGGTCGGACCAGTCGAGGAGTGCAGGGCCGAGGTCGGCGAGGTCGACGACCAGGTCCGGCTCGCTGCCGGACAGCTGGGTCGCGACGTACGTCGCCGCAGCCAGCGTGCGCGACTGCGGCTTGGGGTTGCCGACGACGACGGCGACGCGGGGGGCGCCCATCAGGCTGCCTTCCTGGCTTCCTCGGCCTCGAGCCAGGGTTCGCCCAGCTTGGTGAACTCGTCCTTGGAGGTGGTCTGCTGCTGGGCTGCGTCAATGCTCACGGTCAGGTCCTGAGGGTCGGGTCGACTTAACACTCTTATCTTCATCAGATTAGTAGATTTTAACCACGACTAAGAGCATGCCGCAATCCGGACCGGGCGAGTCCTTCGGTCAGGGCAGGCAGGAAGGTCGGTACGACTGGTGGGCGGTCGTGGCGACCAGGTCCAGCGATGTCGCGTGGGCGACCCCTTGCAACTGCGGCGCTCAGCCGTGCGACGTGTGACCGGGCTCGACCACACCGCACTCGTAGGCCAGCACCACCGCCTGCAAGCGGTCGCGGACGCCGAGCTTCGCGAGCAGACGGTTGACGTGGGTACGCACCGTGCCCTCAGAGATGTACAGCCTGCCACCGATCTCGGCGTTGCTCAGACCGTGTGCCATCGCGACGAGCACCTCTTTCTCACGGGCCGTGAGCGCCTCGCCCGGCAGCGGCCGACGCTGGTGGCGACCCGCGAACTCGGCGATCAGCCGCTGGGTGGTCGAGGGAGCCAACGTCGCCTCACCGCGCGCGGCGATGTGCACTGCGCGGACGAGGTCGTCCGCGGGCGCGTCCTTGAGCAGGAACCCGGAAGCCCCGATGCGGAGCGCCTCGTAGACGTACTCGTCGAGGTCGAACGTCGTCAGGATGACGACCCTCACCGCGGAGCCGGACTCGAAGAGTCGGCGAGTCGCGGCAAGGCCGTCGAGCCCCGGCATCCGGATGTCCATCAGGCACACGTCGGCGGAGGTGCGCAGGACGTCACGGACGGCGGCGTCGCCGTCCAAAGACTGGGCGACCACCTCGAGGTCGGGCTCACCCTCGAGGATGCGACTCAGGCCCGCGCGGACGACGTCCTGGTCATCGGCGACCACCACGCGCACCACGTCAGCCGACCTCCCCAGATGGAGCAGTGATCGGAATCCGGGCGCGGACACGGAACCCGGCACCGTCGGGACCGGCCTCGGTCGCACCCCCGCAGGAACCCACCCGCTCCTGCATGCCGCGCAGGCCGTAGCCCGCGCCCGGCACGTGCCGCGTGTGACGCGCGGGACCGGGGTCGCGCACTTCGAGCTCGATCGCCGAGGCGAGCCACCGGACCGTGACCGTGGCCGACGGGGCAGCCGAGTGCTTGCGCACGTTGGTGAGCGACTCCTGGACGACCCTGTACGCCGCGAGGGACACCCCCTCGCCGAGCGGCGCCGGTGGGCCCTCGACCCGGAGCTCGACGCGGATGCCGGCCGCGGCGGTCGACCCGACGAGCTCGGCGATGTCAGTGACGCCCGGCTGAGGGGCACGGGGCGGCGCGGCGCCGTCGATGCGAAGGACGCCGAGCAACCGGCGCAGCTCGGTCAACGTGGCTCGGCCGTGCTGCTCGATGTCGGTCAGGGTCTGGGCTGCCTGGCTGTCGTCCGGCTGGTCACGACGCTCGGCCGCGGCCTGCACGACGATGGCGGAGACGTTGTGGGAGACGACGTCGTGCAGCTCTCCCGCGATGCGGGTGCGCTCCGTCATCGCCCGATGCTCGGCGAGGAGGGCACCCCGTTCCTCCGACATGCGAACCGCGACGCCGGCGACCCACGCCGCGCACACCACCACCGCCAGGTAGGCGAAGTTGGCCGGGTGAGGCGACTCGCCGAGCGCAATCACCCCGGCGAGAGCGGCGAGGTTCGTCCCGAGCAGGATCACCGTGGTCGGGACCGCCGTACGCGAGCCGACCGCATAGACCACGAGCAGCAGGACGATCATCTCCGTGAAACCACCGGGGAGGTCGGAGCCGAGCAGCGCCTGCACCAGGACAGCGCAGTCGAACACCAGCACGGCCGGGACGGTGTGCGTTCGACGGACGCCCACGGGCAGGGTCGCGAACGGCACCGTGACCACGACGTACCACGGCGCCGGCGCGCTGGTAAGGCCGAGCACGGCTTCGACAAGACCGGAGATCGTCAGCAGCAGCGCGAGGACGACGTCGGTTCGCGCCCGCCTGTCCATGGACGAAACCTACGACAGAACATCTCCCGCCGCGTCCGCATCACAGCAGTCCCGACAGGCCCGCACCTCTGCTTTTCTGCGTACGACGAACCGGCCTCCGCGCCGACGACAGCGACTCCTGGCCGTTCCTAGCCTGATGGCCATCGTCCATCCGACCAGGGAGCGCCCATGTCACACCACCTCACGGAAACCACCTCGTCGACCGCTGCGGAGCGGGAGCGGCCGTCGGCCACCGCCCCGAGCGCGGCCCTCGCCGCGCTCGTGGCCGCGCCCGTGCTCGTGCTGGTGGCGAGCCTGACGCAGGCCAGCCCGAACGCCCACGACACCGCCTCCGAGCTCGCCTCGATCGCCGCCGCGCCTGGCCGCTATCAGGTCTCGGGCGCCATCGGCTGGTGCGCGATGGTGCTCTACGTCCCTGCCCTGATCGCTCTCGCTCGTCCGCTGTGGCCCTCCCGACGCCGGCTCGCCGGCATCGGGCTCGGGATGTCGATGACCGGCCTGGTCGCGCTGATCTCGCTGATGGGTTCGGGACCGGTGAGCCTGGCCATGGCGCAGGCGCCGGAGCGCGCGGCCATGATCCGGGTCGTCGATGCCTACGAGTCCGCGCCGCTGACCGTGGTGTGGATGCTCGTCATGGTGCTCGGGTTCTCGCTGGGTCCGGTGCTGCTCGGGTTCGGGCTGTGGCGCTCCGGGTTCCCTCTGGCGGTTCCGGCGCTGCTCCTGCTCGGGTTGATCGTGCAGATGCTGGACGCCGGTCGGTGGCCGCTGGCTCTCGGTTACGCCCTGACCGCGGCCGGGATGACTCTCGTTTCCGTGGTGACCGTCCGGCGTCGGAGCCTGGTTCAGGCCTGACGCCGGGCGTGCGTCACGCGAGTCCGGCGAACAGGTCTGTCTCGAGCCCCCCTGGCTCGTCGGGCGCCGGGGTGCCCTTGGCGATCCGGAAGAACTCGGTGCCCCAGATCTCGTTGCCCTTGTTGTTGGCCAGCGCGAAGAACGGGCCGTCGACCGCGATCTGGGTGGCGTGGGCGCGCATCGCGTCCATCTTGGCGCCGACGTAGTCGTCGGCCTCGACGAGCGCGGTGAGGTCCTCGTCGTCGACCATGAACTTGGGCAGGTCGCCGTCGGGGTCCATGCCCTCGAAGGTGGTGGTGTCGCCCGCGTCGCGCAGGTCGCGCAGCCCCTGCCGCACCCGGCTGGCCGACATCGCGCCCCAGTAGATCTTGGCGATGTCGTGGGCCTCGCCGAGGTCCCGGCGGAAGGACGGCACGGCGGCCAGCGACGCGGCGTACGTCGCCACCCGGTGTGCCTGGATGTGGTCGGGGTGCCCGTAGCCACCGAAGTCGTCGTAGGTGACCAGCACCTGGGGCCGCACCTCGCGGATCACCTCGACGAGGTGGCTCGCGGCCTCGAGGAGGTCGGCGCTCCAGAACGCGTTGGCGTGCACGTCGTCGGCCGGGATCGCGTATCCCTCGGCGTGCCACTGCATGCCGGAGTCGCGGTACTTCTTGAAGCCGCCGAGGTAGCGGTGGTCGGTGACACCGAGAGCCTTCATCGCGTTGTCGAGCTCGACCTTGCGCTGGTCGGCGAGGGTGTCGTCCTGGTCGGCGGCCATGTGCGCCATCTCGGGCACGAGGATCTCGCCCATCTCGCCGCCGGTGCAGGTGACCAGCGTGACGCCGACTCCCTCGGCGACGTAGCGCGCCATCGTGGCGCCCTGCCCGATGCTCTCGTCGTCCGGGTGGGCGTGCACGAGGAGCAGGTGCTTGTCCATGTCGGCGATCCTAGGGTGCGCCGCCGACAGCTCTCGCTAGAGGTTTCGTTTGACCCGGCGCGGGGCGGTCGGGAGCACGAGCGGGGTGGTCGGCGCAGGTGGCTCCTCGGGCTCCAGCCAGCCGTCGTACTCCTCGACGAGCAGCTCCAGCATCACCACCGGGGCGTCGCTGGACACCACCCACGGGTGGTCCTCGTCGTCGTCCTCCCCGGCGAACGGCTCCCGCTCGCAGGTGGCGTCGAAGCCGTCCCGGAGCAGCCGGGCGACGACCGCGCGGGCGTGGTCCTCGTCGAAGAAGACGCCGCGCATCATCGGCTGCCCATCAGGTCGCGCAGCGGGTCGAGGAACGGTACGTCGGCCGCGGCCCAGGTGACCTCGTCGAGCTCGTCGGCCCTCAGCCAGCGCACGGCGTCGTGCTCGTGCGGGACCGGGTCACCATCGGCCAGTCGTGCCAGGACGACGCGCAGCGCGAGGTCGTCACCGATCGGCGAGGTGCCGTCCAGGGCGCCCGTGACCTCGACCGTGCAACCGAGCTCCTCGACGATCTCCCGGACAGCGGCGGTCTCGAGCGACTCCCCCGCCTCGACCTTGCCGCCGGGCAGCTCCCAGAGACCGGCCAGCGCGGGCGGGTGGGCGCGACGGGCAGCGAGCACGCGATCCCCCTCGAGGATCGCGACACCCACCACCTCTCTGGCCACCGCACGCATGCGGCCAATGTAGAGGGACGTCTACGTTGGTGCGGTGAGCCCGGAACCGTCGTCGAGCATCCACCTGCGTCGGACCGACGAGAACGTGGCCGACATCGACGAGGCCGTCGAACGGTTCGGGCGCAGGGTCGGGATCGCGGGCGCTGCTGGCCCACCTCAACCGGAAGGCCGAGAAGGCACGGGTCCCGGGAACGGCGGTCGACCACGGGTTCCGCTGGAACGCCGGCGACGAGGCCACCGAGCGGTGGTGGCCCCAGGGCATCACCACCTCGGCCGACGCGAGCGACACCGAGGACATCGACGGCCGGCGGCTGCTGATGACGAGCTGGTACTCCAAGACCGTCAACGGCGAGAACCGCGGCAGCCGGGTCAGCGTCGTCGACATCGACACCCTGGAGTACCGCCACGTCCTGCTCGTCGTACCCGAGCGGTCCGGCGACGGAGACCTGGAGCTGAAGCCGCTGCTCGTCCACGCGGGCGGCCTGGTCTGGTGCGGGCCCTACCTGCACGTGGCCGGCACCCGTCGCGGCCTGTTCAGCTGCCTGGTCGACGACATCATCCGCGTCGACTCGACCGAGGACACCTTCGGCTACCGGTTCGTGCTGCCCGTCCGCTTCGCGTACGACGCGGCCGCGAGCGAGGGCGTGGAGGCGATGCGCTACTCCTTCCTCTCCCTCGACCGCGGCGCGCAGCCTCCACAGCTGGTGGCGGGCGAGTACGGCCGCGCCGAGATGACCAAGCGCCTGGTGCGCTACCCGCTCGACCCCGAGACTCGCCACCTGGCCGCGCACGAGGACGGCACCTCACGCCCGGTGCTGCTCGACGAACGCGGTCTCGGGCACATGCAGGGCGCCGCGGTGGTGGGCGACACCTACTACGTCACCTCGAGCCGCGGGCGCTACCGGCTCGGCAACCTGCACGTCGGGGAGCCGGGCAGCTTCCGCACGCTTCCCGCGCGCGCTGCCCGTGGGTCCCGAGGACATCTCCTACTGGCCCTCGACCGACCTGCTCTGGTCGCTCTCGGAGTACCCCGGCCGGAGATACGTCTTCGCCTTGCGTCGCAGCCAGTTCGACTGAGCCGCTCGTCTCAGGGAGTCGGGGTGGTCGTCGGCACCGGCACGAGCAGGCCCGTGTCGGGGTCGAACTGGTAGCCGTCGGGTGCCGTGCAGGTCTCCGGGGAGACGACCGGCTGGTCCTGGGTGGCCCCGGCCTGGTCGGCCGGCGTCTGGGTCGGAGTGTCGGTCGGGACGGGGCACTCGGGCAGCGGAGTCGGGATCGGCAGGCGTGGGGTCGGCCGGCGGGTCGGCGGGCGTCGGGTCGGCCGGCGGGTCAGCCGGGGTGGGATCGGCCTTCGGCGGATCGGCCGGTGTCGGGTCGGCCGGGGTCGGGTCCGGTGCGGAGGTGGACGGCGAGGACGGCGTGCTCGCGGGAGGCGTGGTCGTCGTCCCCGGCGAGGCCGGAGTCGTGGGGGTCGCCGACGGAGTGCCCGGCTTGGTCACCGGCACCGAGGGGCTCACCGGCTCGGCGGCCGTCGTCGTGGTCGGCGCGGGGGCCGGCGTACGGGTGGAGGCCGGTGCCAGCGGCGTGGTCATCGGGACCGCGAGCGCTGCCACGAACGGCACCGCACCGATGCCTTCGAGGTCGGCGTTGTCGAAGACCGACTTCCAGGCGAGCACTGCCCGCAGGTAGGCGTCGGACTGGTTGTAGGAGAGGATCGCCTGCTTCAGCCCGGCGGCCGTGGACAGGTCGCGACCGTCGGCGCACAGGTAGGCCATCGCCGCGCCCGCCGAGTCGTAGACGTTCTGCGGGTCCCGGACTCCGTCGCCGTCCATGTCGAGGCCGACCACCCGCCAGCTCGCGGGGATGATCTGCATCGGGCCGAGCGCCCGGTCCCAGATCGTGTTGTGGTCCCAGTGGCCGGCGTCGGTGTCCTTGACGGCGCGGTACTTCTTGCCGTCGAGGACGGGGCCCGAGGATTTCCGGACTGACCCGGTGGGCGGAGTCGATCGTGTGGCCGGCCAGGTTGCCCGACTCGACCTGCCCGATGGCGGCGAGCACGGGAGTGGTCAGGTGGCACTGCGTCGGCGAGACGGCCACCGCGAGGGTGTACGCCGCGAGCAGGTCGGCGGTGAGGTCCTGGGTCGGGGCAATGGCAGCCGAACCGGCCCAACCACGGCTGTTGAGCGCGGCAGCGCTGGGCACCACGACCGGCGCCTCCGGTGGGACCGTCACGCTGGCGGGCTGGAGCAGGGGGGTCTGCAGCGGCTCGAGCCGCGATCCTGCGAGCTGCGCAGCCGGGCCGCCCGGCGCCCAGAACAGCGCGCTGAGCAGCAGGACTGCGAGGCCGAACTTGGCCTTCATGATTCCGAGACTCCCCCTCCATGCAAACCGGCGGCAAGTGCCAACCGGCCCGCCCGTCCGGAAAGTGTCAGCCAGCAGCCGCGCAGAGACCAGCCAGAACCCGCAAGTAACACAAAACGGGTGCAGGCCGTCTAGACCTGATCGCCCGCTTGACCCGATTTGCCGGGAACGCGTGGTAGCAGCGCGAGCTGACGCGACTGGGCCACCAGCCGGCCGGTGCTGTCCCAGACCTCGCAGTCCTCCTCGAACTGGCCGCCGGAGATGTTGCGCGTCGCGTGCCGCACGATCGCCCACCCGGGCGCGGGGTCGGCGCGGACGTGGGCGGTCAGCTCGATGGTGGGAGCCCAGCCGGGGAGCCCGAGGTCGAAGGTCACCGGCGGCAGGGCGTCGACGACCAGGAGCAGCGCGATCGGGTCCAGCGGTCGGTCGTCGGCGAGCTTGAACCAGCCCTGGATGATGCCGCTCCGGCTCGGCTCACCGACCGCCCAGCCGACGTACGCCGGGTCGAGGCGGGTGCCGAACCGCTCGAGCAGAGGGGCGACCCGGCGTACCTCGTCGGGAGCGAACCGTGCCTCGACGCAGTCCTCCACGGGCGGCAGGTCGGGCGGCGGGATCTCGCGCTCGACCTCCTGGGACATGCCGGCGAGCGACCCGTAGACGGCGAGCACGGTGATCCGCTCGACGTCGGCGCCGTCCTCCTGCTGCACCAGGCTGGCCGCGACCGTCGAACGCCGGCCGCCCTCGCGGACCCGCCGGACGCGGACGACCGCGGGTCCGGGCGTCGTCGGGGTCAGGTAGTAGGCGCTGACGCTGACCGGGTCGGGCTGGCCGGAGTCGGTGAGCTCGGCCCTGATGGCGTTGCCGATCACGGCGAGCAGGTAGCCGCCGTTGAGCCCCCCGCCGACCACCCAGCCACGGTCGAGCGTCGCGGCGTACTCCCCCGGGCCGGTGGCCTCGACGGCGATGCCGCGGTCGAGCTCGAAGTCCATGCCGGCGAGCCGCGAGGGCGCGGTCAGGCGTAGCCGGCGGGCGTCCCCCAGGTGGCCGAGCGCGAGCTGCCCTCGTGGACCACCGGGCAGTGCGTGCCGACGAAGTTGGTCGGCATGCACAGGTTGCAGTGGATGCAGAGCGAGGGCGTGGCGGCGTCGGCGGCGATCCGGTTGACCAGGTCGGGCTCGCGGAGCAGCGCGCGGCCCATGGCCACGAACTCGAAGCCCTCGCTCATCGCGAGGTCCATCGAGGACCGGTCGGTGATGCCGCCGAGCAGCACCATCGGCAGCCCGATCTCGGCGCGGACCTTGCGGGCGTCGTCGAGCAGGAAGGCGTCGCGGTAGGGGTACTCGCGGATGAACGACTTGCCCGCGAAGCGCATCACCGTCTTGATCGGCTGCGGCATCACCTCGACGAACTCCTTGACCGGAGCGCCACCGCGGAAGAGGTACATCGGGTTGAGCAACGAGCTGCCGCCGGTCATCTCGAAGGCGTCGACGGTGCCGTCCTGCTCGATCCACTGCGCGGTCCGGATCGCCTCCTCGACGGTGATGCCGCCGCGCACACCGTCGGACATGTTCAGCTTGGTGAGGATGGCGATCCGGTCCCCGACGGCGTCGCGCACCGCGCGCAGGATGCCGCGGGCGAACCTGGCACGGTTCTCCAGCGAGCCGCCGAACTCGTCCTTGCGGTGGTTGACCTTGGGGCTGAGGAACGCGCTCGGCAGGTAGCTGTGCCCGAGGTGCACCTCGACGGCATCGAAGCCGGCCTCGATCGCGCGCACGGCGGCGGCTGCGTGAGCAGCGGTGATCCGCTCGAGGTCGGCCGGCTTCGCCTTGCGCGAGACCCCGAAGGACATGTTCGGGAAGCGGGTGCTCGGCGAGAGGGCGTGCCGCTTGTTGCCCCGGGAGTCGGCCACCGGGCCTGCGTGCCCGATCTGGGCCGAGATCGCGGCACCCTCGGCGTGGACGGCGTCGGTGAGCACGCGCAGGCCGGGCATCGCCTCGTCGGTCCACTGGATCTGGTCGGGTGCGGTGCGGCCGTCCGGGGCGACGGCGCAGTAGGCGACCGTGGTCATGCCGACCCCGCCTGCGGCGTACGCGCGGTGGAAGTCGACGAGGTCGGTGGTGACGCGGGAGCGGTGGCTCAGACCTTCGTACGTCGCCGCCTTGATGATCCGGTTGCGCAGCGTGAGCGGACCGATCCGACCGGGCGAGAAGACGTCCGGCGCGCCATTTTCTAGAACGTGTTCCACTTTCCCAGATTACACGGATCGACTCCTGCGGACCCCTACTCGCGCAGCGTGCGGATCGCCCGGGTGGTCTTCACGACGTGGTCGAGCACCCGCTTGAGCTCGCCCGCGCGGCGGTCACCCGGCGTGAACTCACCGTCGGTCCAGTCGCCGAAGTTGTGCAGCACGACCTGCGGACGGACGGTGTACATCACGACGGCGGCCAGGATGCCGCGCCACTGCTCGATGGCCCGCGTGGCCCCGTCGAAGCCGTAGCCCACGAAGCCGGCCACCTTCTGGTTCCACTCGGGATAGAGCAGGTCGACGGCGTTCTTCATCGCGGCCGGTACGCCGTGGTTGTACTCCGGCGTGACCCACACGAACCCGTCGAAGCCGTCGATCACTCGGCTCCACACCCGGGTGGACTCCCGCTCGTAGTCGCGCTGGGCGGCACCCGCGTCGACCGGCTCGTCGAGCAGCGGCAGGTGGTAGTCGTCGATCTCGACGAGCTCGAAGTCCGCGTCGTCACGTTGCCGCGCTGCGTCGTACACCCATTGCCCCACCGCGGAACCTTTCCGTCCAGGACGGGTACTACCGACAAGAATCGCGATCTTCACGAAAACCTCCGTATGACTTACCGTTGATCAACTCCTCAGCCACGGGGTGGCTGCGGGTTTGGGGGAGAACCGAATTGCAACCGGGAGCTGGGGACTCCGGGTGCGACAGAGATGCCGTCCTGGACATCTTGTCGCGTCCTGACGACGACGACCTCGCCGACGTGGTGGAGCTCGTCGCCAAGATCTGTGCTGCCCAGGCGGCGGGCATCACCATCTCGCGCGGCGACCAGTACCACGTGCCCATCACCTACGGGATCGAGCCGTTCGTCTCCCCGGCGTCCGACACCTTCTGCCAGCACACCATGGGCACCGCCGACGTCTTCGTCATCGAGGACGCCCGCACCGACCCGCGCTTCGCCGACATCGGCTGGGTGGACGGCACCATCGCGAAGGCGAGGTTCTACGCCTCGGCCCCGCTGTACGCCCCCACCGGCGAGATGGTGGGTCGCCTCTGCGTGATCGACCCCTCCGTGCGGACCCTGACGCCCCTGCAGCGCCGTTCGCTCGAGACGCTGGCCGCCAGCGTCACCCAGGTGATCGAGCTGCGGTTGCTCCGTGACACCCGGACTCCGCTGATCTCGCCGGAGTCCGGCCAGACCGCGGCGACCGTCGTCTCCCAGCTCGCCGCCGAGCTCAGCCACGACCTGCGGGTCCCGCTCAGCTCGATCACGGCCTGCGTGGAGATGCTCGAGGACGAGCTCGACGACCAGCCCAACCCCGTGGTCGACGCCCTGCTGACCCGCACCATGCGTGCTGCGGAGCGGATGGAGCGGATGCTCGACCAGTCCATGGAGTACGGCGCCGCCGGTGAGAGAGCCCACCTTCACGGAGGTCGACCTGGCCCAGCTCGCCGAGCAGCTGGTGCTCAGCTCGGCCGGCCTGCTCGAGACGTCCGGCGCCACCGTCGAGACGGCCGACCTGCCCGTCGTGCACGCGGACCCCGACGACATGTACTCCGTGCTCCAGAACCTGCTCACCAACTCGGTGAAGTTCGCGCGGCCCGGGGTGCCGCCACACGTGCACATCTCGGCGCGACACCTGCCCGAGACCTGGCGGATCTCGTTCCGCGACAACGGGGTGGGCATCCCGGAGGAGCGCCGGGTGGACGTGTTCTCCCTGTTCAGCCGGGCCGCCAGCGACGTCGAGGGGCACGGCATCGGGCTGGCCACCGTCTCGCGGATCATCGCCTCCCACGGGGGCCTGGTCGGCGCGGAGGCGGTGCCCGGCGGCGGGGCCGAGATCTGGTTCGAGCTGCCGGACGACGAGGCCAAGGAGCAGGCCCGCTAGCAGGGCCTGCGTCAGGGAGCCGCGAACCCGCAGTCGGCCTTGCGGCCGTGGCCGAGCCCCGGCCACTCGAACCGGTTCACCCCCGCGGTCAGGGGCTTGCGGGACTTCACGTAGGGGCGGGCGCCGGACTCGCTGACGACGTACAACCTCTTGCCGGCAGGCCCGAACTGGATGCCCTCGGCGCCGGGCACGAACCCGAGCCGGCGACCACCGGGCGTGATCAGCTCACCGCAGGCGAGCGACGAGCGCGCCAGGTAGAGCCCCCCGGCACCGTCGAGCGTCGCGCCCTGGACGAGGGTGGGCACCCGGGTGCGCGCCACCGCGCCGACCTGGGCGGTCCCCTTGGCCTGCGCGCCGAGGTCGAGGACACCCGGCTTCTGCAGCTGCTTGAACCGGAACCAGTAGATGGAGGGTCGACCCTTCGTCACGAAGGGCACCAGGCCGATGCGCTTCTTCGTCGCCACGATGGCCGAGCCGCGAGCCGGAGCCTTGATGCGCCACACCCGGCGCGCGTTCAGGACGTTGCCCCTGCTCGACGGGTCGACCTGCCAGAGCTTGTTCTTCTCCACGATCCACAGGTAGGCGCCGCGCTGGAGGATGCCGCCGCCGTGCCGGCAGTAGGTGCGCGGGCGCTGGCCGACCCGTCCGTAGATGGCGGCGTGGAAGGCCAGCTGCTGTCCCGTGACGAGATTGATGCGGCGCAGCTGGCAGGGCCGCTCGCCGTAGCCCGGGCGGTAGCGGAAGCCGCTGACCCAGGCGGTGCTGCCGGTGACGGCGAGACCTTGCGGCACCAGGTAGCGACGCGGGGTGGGGAGCCACAGCCCGCCGCACAGGCGCTTGTGGTTGCGGAAGTCGGCGAGCGTCTTGTGGGTGTACGTCGGATCCGTGCCCCGCACGGCGTCGCGATCGATCCCGTGGCACTCGAACCGCGCCTTCCTGGCATGACCGTCGACGGACGTGGCGTCGGCAGCGACCGCGCCCCCGCTCAGCGCGAGGAGGAGCACGATCGGGACCACCCGGAGAGCACGCGTCAGCATCGTGATCACGCTAGCCGCGGAGCCCCTCCCGGAGTCGGAGCCGCGCGGTACGGGAGCAGACGTGTGTCTGCGGTCGGTCAGCCGCCGTACGGCGAGGGCGTCCCGAACGGGTAGGCGATGGGTGCCGCGTCGCCCTTGTGCACGGCGCAGTAGGCGTCGCGCGCAGTCGTCGTGGTCAGCGGCGGCGTGTAGGCCTGCGACAGCAGGATCGAGTTCGCGGCCGCGTTCGCGCCGTTCTCGATGCCCTGCGCCACGAGCGCCCGAGCAGCCGCATTCGGCGCGTTGACCAGTGCCTCGGCGTTGCGCCAGGCGACCTCGCGCCAGGTGGTCAGCAGCTGCATCACCGACGCGTAGCTGAGTCCCAGCGGGTCGTTGACGTCGTCGATGGTGGGGTCGAAGCGCTTGGAGAGCTCGGCCATCAGCGCGTCGGAGGCGTCGTTGAGGAAGAGGTCGGCCTTGTCGAAGTCCGGCTTCCCGGACTGTCCGTCCGGACGCACGATGCCCATCGAGGCCAGCACGAACGGCAGGTCGCGGTTGACGTGCGCGTTGATCCCGAGCAGCAGGTCACCGGTGCCGGTCATCCGCCGGTCCCGGGCCGCGTCGAACGCGGTCTGCCACGCCGCGGGCACGGCGGCGCGGTTGCCCGACTGGTAGTTGTCGTAGGCGTCGAAGTAGTACTTCGCGAACACCGCGTCCATGTGGTTGATGTACGGCACGTCCTGGAAGTAGCCCGGGATGTCGCGCACGTAGCCGTAGGTCTGGGTGATCCGCGTGTAGGTCATCGCGAACACCGCCTCGTGGGTGCAGCTCTGCGCGTTCTGCTTCAGGATCGTGCCGAACTTCTTCAGGGTCGCCTTGAGGCAGCTGGGTCGGCCGGCGACGCAGTCGTTGTCGCTGCTCGGGACGTACTGGTCGGTCCAGCTCGGCAGGTACGTCGTCCAGGCGAGGTACGGGAGGTCATCCGCCTGGGCGGAGCTCACCCCGACTCCGGCCACCAGGAGCGGTGCGGTGACCAGCGCTGTCACCGACGCCACCCACGTGCGAGCACGACGGAAAACCCTCTTCTTGGGCACTCGGCGCTCCCTCCCCAGGTACAACGCGAGATTCTCGAGTGTGCACTCTCTTGACAGCGACTTGTCCCGTTCGGGGACGAAATCGAGGCGAGTGGACTACCCAAAACGGACAGGTGGTCCATATTTCGAGACGGGGTCAACTAGTCCGGTCGAGCCCTCGCCCCGGGTCGATTTCCTTGCGGTTCTCACTACGGTGAACCGGTGACCCCAGTGGACCTCCGCGAGGCCCGGCAGCTCTTCCCGGCCACCACCGACCGGGCGTACCTGAACACGGCGTCGGTGGGCCTGGCCAGCAGCGCGCTCGCCGAGACCTACCACCGCGCGATCGACCGCTGGAGCACGGAGGGGTTCGACTTCCCCGAGGGCGAACGGGCCGCCAACGCCGCCCGGGCCGCCGTCGCCCGGCTGATCGGCGCCGAGTCGGCGGACGTGGCCCTGATCCCCTCGCTCTCGTCGGTGGCGGGTCTCGTCGGCGCCCAGCTCGGTCCGGCCGCGCCGGGCGAGAACGTCGTCATCGGCGAGCGGGAGTACAGCTCCAACAACTTCCCCTGGCGCCAGCTCGTCGACAAGGGGTACGACGTGCGCCAGGTGCCCTTCCGCAACGGGGGCCTCGAGGCCGACGACGTCGCGGACCTGGTCGACGAGGCCACCCGGGTGGTCGCGTTCAGCGGTGTCCAGAGCGCGACCGGGCATCGCTCCGACATCGTCGCCATCGGCGCGATCGCCCGTGCCGTCGGGGCGATCGTCTTCGTCGACGCCTCCCAGCTGATCGGTGCGCTCCCGGTCGCCGACTACCTGCCGCACGTCGACGTGCTGGCTGCCTCCGACCACAAGTTCCTGCTCAACGCCGGGCCGCGGGATGGGCTACTGCTACCTGTCTCCCGAGGCGCAGCGCCGGTTCACGCCCATCAACGCCGGCTGGCGCGCGGGCCGGGCGCCGATGGAGAGCTTCTTCGGGCCGACGATGGACCTCTCCCCCACCGCGTCGCGGTTCGACAGCTCCATCAGCTGGCTCGCGGCGATCGGGAACGAGGTCGCGATCAGCGTGTTCGACGAGTTCGGCGCCGACGCGATCTATGCGCGCAACCTCGAGCTGACCGGCCTCCTGCGCTCCACCCTGGTCGAGATCGGATGGCAACCCGTCGACCTCCCCGAGCAGAACCGGAGCACGATCGTGAGCATCCCGCTGGACGGCCGCGATCCGGACGCGCTGCTGGATCGGCTGTCCGAGAAGGGCGTCGTCTGCTCACTGCGCGACGGCAACCTGCGCGTCACCGTCCACTTCTACAACGACGAGGACGACATCGACCGCCTGGCCGCAGCCCTGAAGGCGCTGGGCTGAGCCCTACTTCACCGCGATGATGTCGGTCGTCCTGATGTCGGGGTCGCTCGCGAGCAGGTCAGGTCCCACCGCGCCGAGCGCTGCGGGGATCTGCCCGTTCAGGTGGGCCTGGCGGCCCTCCTCGTTCGCGAACGTGTCGAAGATGCCGTACGTCGTGTCACTGAGCTTGAACGCGTACCAGGTGACGGTGCCGTCCTCCTGCGCGGCCAGTGCCTGCCCCTGTCTCAGGAAGGACGCGAGCTCGTCCCCCTTGCCGGGCTTGGCCTCCAGGATCGCGAGCAGTCCTCGGTCAACAGCCATCTGATCGCTCCTCGTGTGTCGTGGAGCTTCGACGGTAGCCCCGGTCAGGCAGCGACCACGATCTTGCTCTCGACCGCCTGGAAGATCTCCGGGGTGATGTCGGTGATGCCGTGCGCCTCGGCGGCATGCGCGGCGACCTGGCCGAGCAGCTGGTCGCGGTCGTTGGTCTCGAAGCGGGCGGCACAGCCCGGCATCACGTCACCACAGGCGAGCTTGAACGTCATGATTCCTCCTCGTCGGGACCCGATGCCCGACCTCGTGCGGCAGGACGCCGCGGAATCCGCACCCAGAGGGCGGCGCCGTGCTCGTCCTGGTCGACCCCGAGCGTGCCGCCGTGCGCGACGGTGAGTGCCCGAGCCAGATAGAGGCCGATCGTAACGCCGGTATCATCATCATTTGTGTCAAAAGGTTCAAAAAGGGCCTGAAGCACGGCCGGCTCGATCGGGTCGGCGTCCCGGACGATGCGCAGCTCGACCCACATCGCGACCGTGGTCACCTCGAGACGCAGCGAGCGTGGGGTCGGGCGCAGCGAGCCGGCCTCCCAGAGGTCGCGCAACGCCCGTCGGAACAGGTCCGGATCGACCCGCACCTCGACCTCGGGACCTTCGCCCTCGATCGCCCTCGAGGCCCGGGCAGCCCGTGCGCCAGCTCGCCGACGGTCAGCGTGCTCGGCGAGAGGCGGAGCCGACCGAGGGATGCCTGTGCCAGGAGCTCGACGTCGAGGATCCGCCCGGCCAGCTTGGCCATGGAGTCGTCGAGCCGACCGACCGTCTCCTCCAGCATGGACGCGGGGATGTCGCCCTCGTCGAGCAGCGACACCCATCCCCTGGCCACCGCCAACGGCGTGCGCAGCTCGTGCGCGAACGCCGCGAGGAACCGGTCCCGCTGGCTGGCGGTCTCGGCGGTCGGCGTGTTGGTGACCTGCGCCGTACCCGCCTCGACGAACCCGCGCACCCAGCGGTGCACCAGGGCGGCGTCGACGGCGTACCTCCTCGCCACGTCGACCGCGGGACTGCCGGCGAGCACCTCGAGGACGGCCGCGACGCGCGCGTCGGTCGGCTCGTCGGCGCGACCCCCGCGCACGAGCTGCGGCCGCATCGCCGGTCGTTCGAGACCCATTCGCACTCCACTGACTCAGGTCATGTCCGTTTTGACCCTAGTCG